>NZ_JBXANR010000001.1:0-206846 GCF_058801885.1 Herbaspirillum sp. GW822-FHT03A08
CCGCACAGAACCGCTTGCTCGCCGAACAGGTCGGTTTCGGTTTCTTCACGGAAGTTGGTTTCGATGATGCCGGCACGGCCGCCGCCGTTGGCGGTGGCGTACGACAGGGCGACGTCACGGGCAGTGCCGGACTTGTCCTGGTACACGGCGATCAGGTGCGGCACGCCGCCACCTTGCGTGTAAGTCGAACGCACGGTGTGGCCTGGAGCCTTCGGTGCGATCATGATGATGTCCAGGTCGGCGCGCGGCACGACTTGACCGTAGTGAATGTTGAAGCCGTGGGCAAACGCGACTGTCGCACCTTGCTTGGCGTGCGGCGCCACGTTTTCTGCATAGACCTGGCCGATGTTTTCATCCGGCAGCAGGATCATGATGACGTCGGCGCCCTTGACCGCTTCGTTGACTTCGGCAACGTTCAGGCCGGCGTTCTTGGCCTTGTTCCACGATGCGCCGTCTTTGCGCAATGCCACGGTGACTTTGCAGCCGGAATCATTCAGGTTTTGCGCGTGCGCGTGGCCTTGCGAACCGTAACCGATGATGGTCACGTTCTTGTTCTTGATCAGGGACAGGTCTGCGTCTTTGTCGTAAAAAACTTTCATGATTTTTCCTATTAACTAATTTTTAAAATATTAAATGCTGAATTAAATACAGAGAGAGCTATAGAACTACCAGCGATGGTCGTGCATCAGACCTTGAGGATCCGTTCGCCGCGGCCGATACCGGAGCCGCCGGTACGAACAGTCTCAAGAATCGCCGCACGGTCGATCGAGTCGATAAACGCGTCCAGCTTGCCCTTGTTACCTGTCAATTCGATGGTATAGGTCTTTTCGGTGACGTCGATGATGCGACCGCGGAAGATGTCCGCAGTACGCTTCATTTCTTCACGCTCTTTGCCTACGGCACGTACCTTGATCAACATCAGTTCGCGCTCGATATGCGCGCCCTCAGTCAGATCCACGACCTTCACCACCTCGATCAGGCGATTCAGGTGTTTGGTGATTTGTTCAATCACGTCGTCCGAGCCGCTGGTCACGATGGTCATGCGCGACAAGGTGGCGTCTTCGGTAGGTGCAACAGTCAGAGTCTCGATGTTATAGCCGCGTGCGGAGAACAAGCCCACCACACGGGACAGAGCGCCGGCTTCGTTTTCCAGCAGTACAGAAACAATATGGCGCATGATTACAGATCCTCCGAACCCAAGAGCATTTCAGTCAAACCCTTACCTGCCTTGACCATCGGCCAGACGTTTTCGGTTTGATCCGTAATGAAGTTCATGAAGACCAGCTTGTCTTTCATGCCGAACGCTTCCTTGAGCGCGCCGTCCACATCGCCCGGCTTCTCGATCTTCATCCCAACGTGACCATACGATTCGGCCAGTTTGGTGAAGTCGGGCAAGGAATCCATGTACGACTCGGAGTAGCGCGAACCGTAATCGATTTGCTGCCACTGGCGAACCATGCCGAGAAAACGGTTGTTCAGCAGAATGATCTTTGGCGTCAGATGATATTGCTTGCAGGTCGCCAGTTCCTGGATACACATCTGGATCGACGCTTCGCCGGTGATACAGGCGACAGTTGCATCCGGATTGGCTTTTTGCACGCCCATAGCGTACGGCAAGCCGACACCCATGGTGCCCAGACCGCCGGAATTGATCCAGCGGCGCGGCTTATCGAAGCCATAATATTGCGCAGCCCACATCTGATGCTGACCGACGTCGGACGTAACGAAAGCGTCGCCCTTGGTGATTTCCCAGACGTTCTGGATCACGGCTTGCGGTTTGATGAACTCATCCGAGGTTGCAAACTTCAGGCAGTCGCGTTCGCGCCACTTGTTGATCTGCTTCCACCAGTTCGCAACAGCAGGCGCATTTGGTTTGGTTTCGGATGCGTCGAGCTGCGTCAGCAACTCTTGCAACACGTCCTTGACGTTGCCGACAATAGGAATGTCGACCTTGACGCGCTTGGAAATCGACGACGGGTCGATATCGATGTGAATGATCTTGCGGGCATTCGATGCAAAGTGCTTTGGATTGCCGATCACGCGGTCGTCGAAGCGCGCACCGATGGCGATCAGCACGTCGCTATGCTGCATGGCCATGTTGGCTTCGTAGGTGCCGTGCATGCCGGGCATGCCGACGAACTTGTCGCTGGTGGAACGGTAAGCGCCCAAGCCCATCAGCGTGTTGGTACAAGGAAAACCCAGGCGATCCACCAGCTTGTTCAGTTCCGGTGCAGCATTTGCGAGAATCACACCGCCGCCGGTGTAGATCATCGGGCGCTCAGCCGTCAGCAACAGTTGCAGCGCTTTGCGGATCTGACCCGAGTGACCCTTGTCGACCGGCTTGTACGAACGCATTTCGACGGTTTTCGGATACTCGTAAGCACAGGTGTGCATCGAGATATCTTTGGGAATATCGACCAGCACCGGGCCTGGACGGCCGGTCGTGGCGATATAGAATGCTTTTTTCATCGTCGCGGCCAGGTCCTTCACATCCTTCACGAGGAAGTTGTGCTTGACGCAAGGACGCGTGATGCCAACGGTGTCGCATTCCTGGAAGGCGTCCTGACCGATGGCGGTCGAAGGCACCTGGCCGGAAATCACGATCATCGGGATCGAATCCATATACGCGGTCGCCAGACCGGTCACCGCATTGGTGACGCCGGGACCGGAAGTCACGATACAGACGCCGACTTTTTCGGAGCTGCGCGAATAGGCATCCGCTGCATGCACCGCAGCCTGCTCGTGGCGTACCAGGATATGTTGGAATTTGTCTTGCTTGAAGATAGCGTCGTAAATATAAAGAACGGCGCCACCGGGATAGCCGAAGACGTGCTCAACGCCCTCTTCAGCCAGGCAACGGACGAGTATCTCCGCGCCGGTGAGGTTTTCTGCACTCATTACTACTTCCTTTCAAGGTCCATTGGAGATTGATCGGATGTTCTCTCCTGACGAAATCGCACTGGTCGACTTGCTTCCTCCGGCATCCCTTCTTTGTGCGGTCACGTCATTTCTGCGCCCCAACCGTAGTGAGGTTCAAAATGCCGCTTAGCGCGACTCGTTCAGCCTTGGTGCAAGCACACCGTTACAAATTTCTCGCGCTTGTGGCGCGGGTTAGAACAAACAGCTTTTCAATAAAGCGCGTCTTTGACAATCGCTACATTATGCGTAGCCACGGTAAAGACCATAGAACTTCATGTTGATGAAGCGGACTGACACGTTAATGCGTCGCATCATTTTGGTCAAGCGAATTTCTTTGAGTAAGCCGCAAAACCGCCCGGAAATTGCGCATTTCCGATAAACACCACCACAAACAAGGGCTTTTTTGCTAGCATGCGCTCTTGTTACAAATCCGTACATTCCACCAACATGTCGGAAATGCATTCGACTCATCTATTCCCGGCTGCACATCCACAAGCCGCATTGCATGGCAACTGACAAAGAACTCTCCGATTTTCTCGAAAATGTCGAACGCCGCGCCTTCAAGCAGGCAGTCTACGCCGTGCGCAAAGATGAAGCCGCACTCGACATCGTTCAGGATGCAATGATCAAACTGGCGGAGAAATATGGCGACAAGCCGGCCAACGAACTCCCCCTCCTGTTTCAACGCATCCTTCAAAATACCATCCATGACTTTTTCCGCCGGGAAAAAGTCCGTACTACCTGGGTCAGCCTGTTCTCCAGCATCGGCCGCGATACCGAAAGCCAGGAGGACTTCGACCTGCTGGAAAGCTACGAAGCGGAAGAAGGCACAGAGGCGGCCGAGTCCAGCGCAGACAAGGTTGAGCGCGAGCAAACACTCGCATTGATTGACGCCGAAGTACAAAAACTCCCGACTCGTCAACGCGAAGCTTTCCTCATGCGTTACTGGCAAGACATGGATGTCGCAGAAACAGCTGCCGCAATGGGATGTTCCGAGGGCAGCGTCAAAACCCACTGTTCTCGCGCCACACACGCCCTGGCTCAAGCACTCCGGGCTAAAGGAATCACTTTATGAACAACAAAGAACTACAATTTGCCTATCGGGTGAAGCGTGCTCTGGATGCAAATCTGGAACACCTGCCCGAATCCACCACGCAAAGCCTGGCTGAAGCACGCCGCGTTGCACTTGCACGCAAGAAAAAAACCGCTCCGGTCCGCGCTGTGGTGCCACAATTTGCACTGGCTGGCGCCATGGGCGGCAGCTTCCGTGAGCCACAATCGTTTGCCTGGCTTGGCCGCCTTGGCGTTGCCATTCCGTTGCTGGCGGGCATTATGCTGTTTGCCGGCCTGTACGAGCACGAACACCAACAGCGTATTAGCGAACTCGCCGAAATCGATGCAGGCGTGCTGTCTGATGAATTACCGTTGTCGGCGTATCTCGACCACGGTTTCAACGCCTATCTGGCGCAGCAAGGCGAATAATTGATGGTGCGTATCCGGACTTCAATGAGCAACGCAACACGCAAGATATTGAACCTTCCTGTTGCGATAGTCGTCCTGCTTGCCTCTTTGGCCGGCGCCACGGTTCTCGCTCAAGGCACCTCTCCGACACCCCCTGCAACGACTACACCATCCGTCTCGCAACCTACCCCGTCGAAGGTAGCAAGAAAACCTGATTCCAAACCGACCTGGACCGAACTCAATCCAGCGCAGCAACATGCGTTGGCACCGTTGGCCGGCGAATGGAACAAAATGCCTTTGAACAGCAAGGAAAAGTGGCTGGTCATTGGCAACAAGTTCGCGTCCATGAACAAGGCGGAACAAGATCGTTTGCAAGAGCGCATGCGTGACTGGGTCAAACTGACTCCAGTACAGCGCCGCGCGGTTCGTGAAAGTTATACCCGCGCAAAGAAGCTGGATGCCGACAAGAAATCGGCCCAGTGGAAGGAATACCAGCAATTGTCGGAAGAACAGAAAAAGAAGCTGTCGCAAGCCAAATTGCCGAAACATGTCGCGGCATTGCCTGCGACACAAAGCAAAGCCGCACCGACAATCCAGTTGCCGCAGGAAGCACTGGAGCAAACCCTGGCGCCCCAGCCTGCGATCACCGCTCCGGCAGCCCCAGCCCCCGCGCCGGTCGAAACAAAATAAACTGAACAGCAAACCCGAACGAAATATCCCGGGCGAAAACGTAAATGCCATGTCCGCGCCAGAACGCCGGCATGGCATTTTTTCATGGCGAACACAAATGACGCCGCGTATGATGAGCCTCTTATGCCGCCGGCGCATGTTCAATTCATCAGCGCGCCAGATTCATTATCAAGAGAAGAGACAGCCTTGAGCGCCACATTGCACAGCACCTCGAACCAGGCATCGGACACGATGCCCACGCCCTCCCTCCGACGCCGCCTGTGCAGCATGGTGTATGAGTCCATGCTGCTGTTTGGCGTGCTGTTTATTTCAGCGTGGCTGTTCTCCACCCTGCTCCAGCAACGCCATGCGCTGTACCTGCGCCACGCGCTGGAAAGCTGGCTGTTCGTCATCCTGGGACTGTATTTCATTTGGTTCTGGACCCACGGCGGCCAGACGCTGGCAATGAAAACCTGGCGCATTCGCCTGGTGGACAACGATAACTTACCTGTCAGCACACTGCGCGCTCTGGCCCGCTTCCTGCTGAGCTGGCTGTGGTTCGTTCCGGGTCTGGCACTCGCCTGGGCTCTGGGTGCGAAGAACTGGATGCTGGTGTGGATTCCCGTCGCCAACCTCCTGGTCTGGGCGGCACTGGCCTACCTTGACCCGCAACGTCAGTTCCTGCACGACAGGATTGCCGGCACGCGCATTGTCGATCTGAATCCACGCAAAAAGAAACAATAGGGACACACTGAAACAAAACGGTCATGCAATCCTGTTACGCTAGCCGTTTGCTCATCTTCACGAGGCCGCCGCTGCATGATCGCTCGCATCGCCAGAACCTTGCTGCTCACCCAATTTGGCGTTGGCATTCTGTTCTATCTTCTGCTCGTCAAACTGCACGTCACCAACGTTCCTCTGGCGATCGTCCTCAGCCTTGCTCTGGTTGCTTTGTTTCGCGCCTCCATCACGGCCAACAGCTTCTTTTTGACATGGCCGTATCGCGCCAAATCCGCCCACACTCCGGAACTGACCTGGCCCGGAATCTTCCGCTTATTTGCCGGTGAATATTGCGCCACCATGGTCTGCTCTTCCTGGGGCATGCCTTTTCAGCGCTTCGACAAACGCATCTTCACTGACACGACATCCCTGCCGGTCTTGCTCATTCACGGCTACGGCTGCAACAGCGGCTATTGGCACTGGATGAGCCAGGCGCTCAGCGAAGCCCACATCACCCACTACGCCGTCGACATGGAGCCGGTGTTCGGCAGCATCGACGGCTATGCGCCTATCGTGCACGAAGCCGTGCAACGCCTGGTCACTGAAAGCGGTCAGGATAAAATCGTCATCGTCGCGCACAGTATGGGCGGCCTCGCGGCGCGCGCCTATCTGCGCGACCACGGTCATGCCAACATTGCAAAAGTCATCACGCTCGGCACGCCGCATCACGGCACCACCATCGCCAACTTCGGCATCGGTATCAATTGCGGCGAAATGAACTGGCTCGGCCGTGCAGAGGAAGGCACCAGCAGCGAATGGCTGCACAAACTGGCCGCAACAGAAAACCCCGCGACCCGGGCCGTCATCCTGTCGATTTATTCGCATCACGACAATATCGTGTCGCCGCAAATTTCTTCTCATTTGCCCGGTGCGGAAAACATACCGATCAGCGGCATCGGCCATGTCGCCCTGGCGCTCGATCCGACGATCCAGGCCCTCGTCATCGAAGAAATCCACAAGGCCGACAAAATAAAAAACCCGCATGGGGAAATGCGGGTTTCCTGAGTTACATCGATACGCCACACAGGCAGGCAGACTGTTCGACTGCGTCTGTGCCTACTTCTTGGCGTCTTTGGCTGCGTCCTGAATCTGCTGGCCCGCAGCTTCAATCTTTTCTCCGGCCTTTTGCGTCAGATCGTTGGCCTCGTCCTTGGCTTTGCTCATGGCCTGATCCAGTTTCTGACCGGCTTCATTTGCCTTGTCCTGCGCTTTGCCGGCTGCCACCGCAGCCTGATCGCCGGCGTTCTTCACCGCGCTGTCGATTTGCTTGCCCATCGTTTCCGCCGGGCCAGGGGTTTCTTCTTTTTTCTGGCAAGCGGAAACCGCCAGCGCCACCGCGCCGATTGTCAGCATCGCGCCCATCAATTTAGTGAATTTCATATTACCCTTTCAAAATCAAAATCGTCCGAAGGACGCGTGAAAAACATCCTGCGGCACGATAACACGTCGCCGGGACCACACTCTCTCGGACACCATAAAACGGTAAAGATTTCTTCCCGAAGTGCGCTAAGTTCGAACACGCCGCCGTTACACCATCAAGGCCAATTCCTCATCCGTAAAACCCGCTGCACGGCGCGCCGTCATGTTGAACGGACCGCGCATCACCGGTGCCTTGAACTCAACCGACAAGTCCGCAAACGTTGCAATCGGGTCAAGACCGCGTTGCTCGCACAGCCAGCCATACCAGCGGTTACCGATGGCGACGTGGCCGATTTCATCGCGCATGATGATATCGAGAATCTCCGCCGCAGCCTGATCCCCAGCCTGCGCCAGTTTGTTGCGTACCGGCGGCGCTGCGTCCAGGCCGCGCGCTTCCATCGTCCGCGGCACCAGCGCGATGCGGGCAAGAATGTCGGAACGCGTTTTTTCAGCCATATCCCACAAACTGTTGTGCGCAGGAAAATCGCCGTAGGCATAACCCAGTACCCGCAAGTGCGCCGCCAGCAAAGAAAAGTGATACGCCTCCTCACTCGCCACCTGCAGCCAGTCAACATAAAATGCCTCCGGCATGTCCGGAAAACGCCAGATCACATCCAGCGCCAGATTGATTGCGTTAAATTCAATATGTGCCAGTGCATGGATCATCGCGGCTCGTCCTTCATCCGTTACCATCGAGCGATGCTTCACCTGCAACGGCGGCACCAGCTCAGGCTGCGCAGGCCTGCCGGGAATGGCAGCTCCATCCGCCGACAAGGCAGCGCCGCTATCCAGTGCGAGACGCCCTGCATGCCACTCGTTTGCCAGCACGTGAACGCTGGCAACCTTCACGGCGCTCTCCGTCTGGATCAGGCAGCTTAAGGCGCCCCGACGCAATTCGGCCGCAATAAAAAAATTGTCGCCGGGCAAATCGGCATTCAAAGAAGAGTTCAAAGGTGAATTCATACAAGCAGCGGTAAAATGACGGGTTGATGCAACACAGTCCGTCCCAATATGGATGTCTGTGTTCTCGATTAACCGAGGAGACAATTTTATTATGGCAATTTACAAGTTGGAACAAGACACGCCGGAAATCGCAGAGACTGCCTACGTCGCCGAGTCGGCCGTCGTGGTCGGCAAAGTCAAGCTCGAAGAGCATGCCAGCGTCTGGTTCAACGTCAGTATTCGTGGCGACAATGAATTAATCACCATCGGTGAAAACAGCAACGTTCAGGAGGGTGCAGTATTGCACACTGACGTCGGTTACCCGATGAACATCGGCAAAAACGTCACCGTCGGCCATCAAGCCATGCTGCACGGCTGCACCATCGGCGAAGGCGCTCTGATCGGCATCCAGGCCATCGTGCTCAACGGCGCCAAAATCGGCAAGAACAGCCTGGTCGGCGCCGGTGCACTGGTCACCGAAGGCAAGGAGTTTCCGGACAACTCGCTGATCATCGGTTCGCCGGCCAAAGCCGTGCGCACCCTGACGGAAGAAGATATCGCCCGCATGCGCGCCGGCACCGACGGTTATGTCGAACGCGCACAATTGTTCAAAACCAGTCTCAAACGCATCGCCTGACGCGTCATTAAAACAAGGCACGCAACACGACGCGGCATCAGCCGCCTCTCGTGTGCATCAGTAAGCAATAGAAAGAAACAATGAAAGATACGCTGCAAAAATTCATGGTTGAAGATGCGCCGGTTCGTGGGGAGCTGGTGGAAATTTCTGCGACCTGGCAACAGATCCTGGCGCGCCGCGACTATCCGATCGCAGTAAAAACGCTACTCGGCGAAATGCTGTCGGCAGCAGCGCTGTTGTCGGCCAATCTCAAATTCAACGGCATGATCGTCATGCAGATCCATGGCGACGGCCCGGTCAAGTTGCTGGTCGTTGAATGCGACTCCGAGTTGCGCCTGCGCGCCACGGCCAAAGTCGTCGAAGGCGCCGAAGTGCCGGAAGACGCCACACTGGAGCAACTCGTCAACGCCAACGGCGATGGCCGTTTTGCCATCACGCTTGATCCGAAAGACAAGATGCCCGGCCAGCAGGCCTATCAAGGCATCGTGCCGCTGGACGGCGACAACATCGCGACCGTGATTGAAAACTACATGCTGCGCTCCGAGCAGCTCGACACCAAGCTGTGGCTGGCTGCGGACGACAAGGTTGCGCGCGGCGTGCTGTTGCAAAAACTGCCGACACTGGGCGGTAAAAACGCGCCCATGGAAGAGCTGGAAACCTGGAACCGGCTTTCCATGCTTGGCAACACATTACGCAATGAAGAGTTGCTGAGCACCGATATCGAAACGCTGATGCGTCGCCTGTTCTGGGAAGAATCCATCCGCGTTTTCGAACCGGAGCATCCGGAATTCCACTGCTCCTGCTCGCGCGAAAAAGTCGGCGGGATGTTGAAGATGCTGGGTCAGACGGAGATCGAAGAAGCGCTGGCAAGCCAGGAAAAACTGGGCATCAGCTGCGACTTCTGCGGTCAGCACTATGAGTTTGACGCGATCGATTGTGCCCACCTCTTTCTTCCTGAGACACCTGCAGACGCCGTGCCGCAAACCGACACGCGTCATTGATGTTGCGGCGCTGTCTTTCAACGCCACTGCAGCTCGCCTCACCGATGCTGTCGTCCTGACGAAAGTCAGGACCCGGCGTCTTTCGCTCCACAGGCTCCATCCATAGTCGTCGAGTACGCCACTGGGTCCCAGCGTTCGCTGGGACGACGGTGCTTATGATTCATCGATACGGAGCATATCAAACTCCAGCAGACAACAATCAAACTTAAGCCGGCACCAGCAACGCCAGTTGCGCCGCATCGAGATAACACCACTCGCCCTCTTCCAGCTCCAGCGCATCCAGTTGCAAGCCGCCGATGGCGACGCGGCGCAAAGCGCTGCAATGATTGCCGGCCGCCGCCAGCATGCGTTTGACCTGATGATATTTGCCCTGCTCCAGCACGATCTCCAGCAAATGCGTATCGAGCTTGCGGCACGTCACGGCGGCCAGCGGCGCCGGCTCGTCATGCAGTTGCACGCCACCCAGCAATTGCGCAATCAGTTCATCCGTGACGGCATCGTGCGTAGTCGCCGCATACACCTTCGGCACATGGCGCTTGGGCGACGATTGCGCATGAATGAATGATCCGTCATCCGACATCAGCAACAAACCGGTGGTGTCATGATCCAGCCGCCCGACCGGCTGCACATCGCGCCAGGAAAACTGTTCCGGCAAAATTGTCAGCACACCCGGATGATGGCTGGGCTTGCGCGAGCATTCGAAATTGGCCGGTTTGTTGAGCGCAATATAAACGTGTTCGCGATAGGTCCACTCTTCATCGAACAGTGTAAAAACCAGACCTTCAGTATCCGGCGTCAAACGATAATCGTCGACCACTTCACCGTTGATGACGACTTCGCCGTCTTCAATCAGCGACCGGCAATATTTGCGCGATCCAAAACCTTGCGATTGCAGGATGCGATCCAGACTCAACTTACTCATTCCTTGGGCTTTCTTTCTTGTTTGGGTGTCAGAATCTGGCGAGCAATGCCGCGCAGAATATTGACCTCTTCGGTTTCCAGCTGCGTGCGTGAAAACAGACGTTTCAGGCGCGGCATCAGTTTCTTCGGACTGTCGGGCTTCAGGAATTCAATGGCCACCAGCGCTTCTTCAAGGTGCCGGAACATGCCCTCGATTTCCGCCACGCCAGCCATTTCGCCCTGAAAGCCGATATCGGTCGCCTGCCTGTGATCGCCCAGCTCCGCCATCCGAAACTCATAGGCCAGCACCTGTACCGCTTGCGCCAGATTGAGCGACGAATAGTCGGGATTGGCCGGGATGTTGATCAGAACGTTGCATTTCTGCACCAGTTCGTTCGGCAAACCGAAGCGTTCGTTGCCGAAAATCAGCGCCGCCTTCAGACCGCTGTCGCCGGCGACTTGCCCGGCGATCGCGCGCGGCGTCACCACAGGCGGCGAAAACTCGCGCAGCCGTGCGCTGATCGCAGCGGCAAAGTTGCAATCCTGCAGCGCCTCCTCGATGCTCGACACGATGCGGGCACCGGACAAGACGTCCTGCGCGCCGCTGGCAAAAGCAACTGCGGCCTCTTCCTGCACAGCATTGGGAAACCGTGGATTGACGAGCACCAGCTCGCCGAAACCCATGGTCTTGATGGCGCGGGCAGCTGCGCCGATATTGCCTGGACTGCTGGTTTCCACCAACACGAAACGCAGGCGTTTGAAAACAGAATTATCGATTTTGGGCGTGTTCATTTAAAATAGCGGTATTCGCACGCCCGAAAACCTCGTAAGCCAGCCTTAAAACAGGCTCGGCAATGCCCTTTTGATATCAAATTGGCAATTTTCGGACGCTGCACCGCTCATTAATTTCATTGTTGTGCAACTTCTCCCGACGGTAACGAAACCGGCGGCGAAGACGCCATTTTAACGGAACCCTCAGGATGCTTATCCCCCCAATGCTCAATACGGCGATCAAGGCTGCCCGCCGCGCCGCTGCCGTCATCAATCGCGCGTCCTTCGACGTCTCTCTGCTCAAGGTCACCAAGAAGCAGCACAACGACTTCGTGACTGAAGTCGACAAGGCAGCGGAAGACGCCATCATTGAGGTCCTGAAGACCGCTTACCCCGACCACGCCATCCTGGCGGAAGAGTCAGGCCCATCTGCCAACCTGCACGATGACAATGAAAACGTCTGGATCATCGATCCGCTCGACGGCACCACTAACTTCATTCACGGCTTCCCGCAATACTGCGTCTCGATCGCGCTGCAACAGCGCGGCATCATCACGCAAGCCGTGGTCTACGACCCAACCCGCAACGACCTGTTCACCGCCTCCAAAGGCGCCGGCGCCTACCTGAACGAAAAGCGCATCCGCGTCAGCAAGCGCGACAAGATCGCCGACGGCCTGATCGGCACCGGCTTTCCGTTCCGCGACATGGACGGCCTGGACGAATACATGAAGATGTTCAAGGTCATGACCGAAAACTCCGCCGGCCTGCGCCGTCCGGGCGCTGCTGCGCTGGACCTGGCCTACGTCGCCGCCGGCCGTCTCGACGGCTTCTTCGAAAAAGGCCTGAAGCCCTGGGACATCGCCGCCGGTTCGCTGCTGGTGACGGAAGCAGGCGGCATCGTCGGCACCTTCAAGGGCGAGGCGGATTACCTGTACAAGGGCGACGTCCTGGCCGGTAATCCAAAGATTTTCTCGCAGCAAGTCAATTTGCTGTCCGAATTCGCATAAGATTCAGACTTCAGTGCGGCATCACGCATTACGTACCACTTATCACAATCCGGCCGGAGAGCCGGAGCAGTCACCAAGTTACGCCAGGGAGGCGCTGCGATTCAATTCGATTTGCGGCGCGCTTCCCAGCCACCCAAGGAGACGAGCATGGCAGTCAATCCCATTCCCGAAGGCTACAGCAGCGTCACGCCTTACCTGATCGTCTCCGACACCGCCAGCGCTATTGAGTTTTACGAGAAAGCCTTTGGCGCGACCGAAGTCATGCGCATTGACGGTCCCCACAACAAAATCTGGCACGCTGAAATTCAGATCGGCAATGCACGCGTCATGCTGGCCGACGAGTTCATCGAAATGGGCATCCATTGCCCCAAGACACTGGGCGGCGCGGGTGTCAGCATGCTGATCTACGTCGACGACGTCGACACTATCTTCAACCAGGCCGTCGCCATGGGCGCCGCCAAGCTGCGCGCCGTGCAGGACCAATTCTACGGCGACCGCTCAGGCGTGTTGCGCGACCCTTACGGCCACATCTGGTCGATCGCCACGCACAAGGAAGATCTGTCAAACGAAGAAATCCGAATCCGTTCGCAAGCGCTGCTCAAGAAGTGTAAACCTACTCCAGCCTAGACCCTCGTCTCCATGCCATTTGTCACCAGCGCCGGCCGGCGCATCCATTACGAAATCAGCGGCGAAGGCCCTGACCTGCTCCTGCATCACGGCTTCACCAGCAGCTCGCAAGCCTGGCGTTTTTTCGGTTTCACCGAAGTCTTGCAGCAACACTATCGCGTCATCGCCATCGATGCCCTGGGCCACGGCCTGAGCGATAAGCCGCACGACACCAATGCCTACACGCTGCAGCAACGTGCCGAAGATGTAGTCGCCATACTCGACGAGCTCGGCATCGACAAGGTCGACTACTGCGGATATTCATTGGGTGGCTGGGTCGGCTACGGCATGGTGCGCCATGCCCGGCATCGCCTGCGGTCGCTGATCCTCGGTGCGGCCCATCCCTATGCTGACACCACTTGGAATGCGTTCAAAGGACTCGACGGCTCGGATCCGGCAGCGTTCATCACTGCCTTTGAGTCGGTGCTCAATGAACGGATCTCCGCCGAAGTGAAGATGATGATCCGCGCCAATGACTTGCACGCTCTGGCAGCAGCAGCGCAACAGCCACGCGTCTCAATGGAAGAATTGCTGCCCTTGATCGACATGCCCTGTCTGATGTTTTGCGGCGATGCCGATGCGCGTC
The DNA here is from genome assembly GCF_058801885.1 of Herbaspirillum sp. GW822-FHT03A08. Taxonomy (NCBI): domain Bacteria; kingdom Pseudomonadati; phylum Pseudomonadota; class Betaproteobacteria; order Burkholderiales; family Oxalobacteraceae; genus Herbaspirillum; species Herbaspirillum sp. GW822-FHT03A08. The sequence goes on from NZ_JBXANR010000001.1 coordinate 13,759, forward strand.
ATGCAGCGGTGAAACGCTGTACCGAATTGCTGCCGCGCGCATCCTTTGTATCTCTGCCCGGCGTAACGCATTTCGGCGGGCTGATGCAGAGCAAGCTGGTGTTGCCGCCAGTGCTGGATTTTCTGGCCGCGCAGTCGAGCTGATTTACTGACCAGCCTATTTCAACTCATTTCAACTTATGCACGATACGCCCGGCGACTTGTTCGCCGGCTTTTTCATCGCTGTCGAATTGTTCACGCGCGCGCTGCAAATCGCTGTGATGCCGTTCCGCCCAGTTATCCAGTGCAATCAGCGTTTCGCTCAGCGATTCGCCCAGCGGGCTTAATTCATACTCCACGTGCGGCGCCGCCGTCTCCAGATTACAGCGCGTTACCAGGCCATTGCGCTCCAGCTCTTTCAATGTCTGCGTCAGCATCTTTTGCGAGATGCCTTCGATCTTGCGCAATAAGGCATTGTTGCGCATCGGCCCTGCCGCCAGCGCCGGAAAGATCAGCAAGGCCCATTTGCTGCCGACCAGTTCCAGCGCCTTGCGCGATGGACAGGCGAGGCTGTAAATATCGGTTGGCGGCTCTTCTGCAGAAATGTTGTTTGCGGGTTTCATGGTTACCAAAAAGTACCTACTTGTTGCACTTTCGCCCTCTGCCTATGCTGAGCGCCTGTTCAATCGATTCATTACGGAGAAACACATGGCTTGGATTTACCTGTCTTTGGCAAGTGTAGTGGAAATTATCATGGCGATCGCGCTCAAGTATGCAAACGGCTGGACCAAACTCACGCCCAGCCTGATCGGCATCGGCGCAGCCGCATGCAGCGTGCTGTTCCTGACGCTGGCGATGCGCAATTTGCCGGCCGGCACGGCATACGCCATCTGGACCGGCACCGGCTCGGTCGGCGTGGCGGTACTGGGCATTTATCTGTTCAATGACGCCTTGTCGCCATTGCGCCTGCTGTGCATTGCCCTGATTATTGCCGGCACAATTGGCTTGCGTTTGCTGGATGCATGATCGGTCTGAAGATAAAAAAACGGCCGTCATGAGGACGGCCGCTTTCACAAACGAACATTGCCAGGACAATCAATCGGCAAATTTGACTGCCGTCCCCTTGGCTTCGATGTAACCCCAGGTCGTCATGCCGATACCGCTCTTGTAGACTACATTGATCACCGCATCGGCCCCCATCGCCGCAGCCTTGTCCGACAGGATGATGTCGACCTGTTCCTTGGTTGGATCACGATGGAAAATCGTCAACTTCTTGACTTCTCCTTCTACCAGCCCAAGCTCCTTGTACTTCTTGCCGGACAAGGCGGTCTCGCTGATGACGATCTTGTTGGTGTTCGATAGTCCTTTGGTCGACGCAAACGTGGTATCGGTATCGGTACGATAAGACGCACAACCGGCGACCACCGCCAGCATGGCTACTGTGACAACATACTTCGTGAATTTCCCTATCATTCTTTGACCCCAAATATTGTTGATGTTAGTAAGAGTTCGGCAATAACAAGCGGGCAGAAAATCGCCGCTCACATTCTGACACAACAGGCAATTGCAGAGAAACACCTGTTTCCGGACTTCTGCTGTTATACTGCGCCCCGTGCGGCACATTCTCCAGTCAAAGTCCGCTGTCCTCCCGACGTTTCAATCCCGTTTGCCTGCGACTGGCGCCCACTGCGGCGACAGGCCGATATTTTTAAATTCCACTATGTCATTCTCCGCTCTCGGTCTTTCCGAGGAAATCGTTCGTGCCGTAACCGAACAAGGCTATACCACGCCAACTCCCATCCAGACGCAAGCCGTTCCTGCAGTGCTCGCCGGCGGCGACCTGCTGGCAGGCGCGCAAACCGGCACGGGTAAAACCGCCGGTTTCACGCTGCCGCTGCTGCAACGCTTGTCGTCGGTTGAACGCGTCAAGATCAATGGTCATGTGCCGATCCGCGCACTGATTCTGACTCCGACACGTGAACTGGCTGCACAGGTTGAAGAAAGCGTCCGTCTGTACGGCAAATATCTCCCGCTGACTTCCGCCTGCATCTTCGGCGGCGTCGGCATCAATCCGCAAATTCGCCAGCTCAAGCAAGGCGTCGACATTCTGGTCGCAACACCAGGCCGCCTGCTGGATCACATGCAACAGAACACCGTCGACCTGCGCAATATCCAGGTCCTGATTCTGGACGAAGCCGACCGCATGCTCGACATGGGCTTCATCCGCGACATCAAAAAGATCCTCGCGATCCTGCCGAAGAAGCGTCAGAACCTGCTGTTCTCGGCGACCTTCTCCGACGAAATCAAGGCACTCGCCGACGGCCTGCTGAATTCGCCGGCAATGATCGAAGTCGCGCGTCGCAATTCGACCGTCGAAGTGATCGGCCAAAAGATCCATCCGGTCGACCGCGACAAGAAGCATCCAATGCTGGCGCATCTGATCAACACGCACAAATGGACACAAGTGCTGGTGTTCACCCGTACCAAGCACGGCGCCAACAAGCTGGTCGAACAATTGGAACGCGACGGCATCACCGCCATGGCGATCCACGGCAACAAGAGCCAGGCTGCACGTACCCGCGCACTGGCCGAGTTCAAGGATGGCAAGCTGCAAGCGCTGATCGCTACCGACATCGCTGCACGCGGCATCGACATCGACCAGTTGCCGCACGTGGTCAACTATGATCTGCCGAACGTTCCGGAAGACTACGTCCACCGTATCGGCCGTACCGGCCGCGCAGGGGCAACCGGCTCTGCCGTATCGCTGGTGTGCGTCGACGAGCGCGACATGCTGCACGACATCGAACGCTTCATCAAGCGCGAAATCCCGGTCGAAATCATTCCTGGTTTCGAACCTGATCCGAAGGCAAAGCCACAGCCGATTCAACTGCGCAGCGGTGGCGGTGGCGGTCAACGTCGCCAGGGTGGCGGCGGTGGTCGTGGCGGCAACGCTGGCGGTGGTGGTGGCGGTCGTGCGCAACAACCGAAAAAACCGGGTGCCGGCAATGGCCAAGGGCAACAAGCAGCGGCCAAGCCTCGTCAAGGCGGCCCTGCCAAGCCACAAGGCCAGGGTCCTGCACAAAACCGCGGACCTGCTGCACGTCCATCGGCATCGACTCATCGCTCCGGTGGTCGCGGCAGGTAAAATAGCTGCTTTCGACTAAACAACGCGAGGTATCGGAGTGGCAGAAATGATCGACGTCATCAAGGCAGATCTCAACAATCCGCGACATGGCGTCGCCATTCTCGACATGCTCGATGCGTATGCGTCCGATCTGATGGGCGGCGGCGAAGGCATCACCGATTTTGTCCGCGCCCATCTGATCGATGAATTGCGCAAGCGCCCTTCCGTGCATGTTTTCCTGGCGTTCGACGGCGATACGCCAGCCGGTTTTGCGAATTGCATCGAAGGCTTCTCCAGCTTCGCCTGCAAGCCGCTGCTCAATATCCATGACTTTGCCGTGGCGCCGGCTTATCGCGGACGCGGCATTGCCAAGCGGTTGATGCAAGCCGTGGAAAACTGCGCACGCGAGCTGCGCTGCTGCAAGATCACCCTGGAAGTGTTGGAAGGCAATACGGTCGCGCGCGCTCTTTATGCGACCAGCGGTTTCAGCGGATATGAATTGAATCCGACAACCGGCAAAGCCATCTTCATGCACCGCCTGCTGTAAAGTACAAGAACGTAAAAAAGCCCCGGACATCCGGGGCTTTTTTATTACAACGCTACAGATGCCGCAGAACTTCAGGCAGCCAGCTTCTGCCCGCGCGACTTGCCGGAACTGAGATAGTCAGCAATCGAATCCTGCGTCACCTCTCCCAGATACATCCCTTCCGCATCGATGACCGGCATCCAGCTGGCGCTGTGCTTGTACATCTTCGACAGCACCACGCGCAGATTTTCATCCGGCGTGGCGTTGAGCGTGAACGGCTTGACCTTGTCGCCGCTGACGCCTTGCGCCCCGCGGATATCGCGGCGGCTGACGTAGCCCAGCGCACGGTTGTCGTTGTCGGTGATCGTCAGATAACGTGCATCCTGATCGTCCATCAGCGTCATTGCATCTTGCAGCGGCAAGCCTGGGCGCGCCGTCGCAGGCGTCGTTGCTGCATCGCCTGCGCGCACCAGCAACAGGCGCTTCAGTGTGTGATCCTGACCGACGAACGCGCTGACGAAATCGTCCTTGGGACGCGCCAGCAAGGTGTCAGGATGATCGAACTGCACCAGCTTGCCGGCGCGGAAGATCGCCACCTGATCGCCCAGCTTGATCGCTTCGTCAATGTCATGGCTGACCATGATCACCGTCTTGTTGAGCTGGCGCTGCATCTGGAAGAATTCGTTCTGGATCGATTCACGGTTGATCGGATCGACAGCACCGAACGGTTCATCCATCAACAGCACCGGCGCATCCGCCGCCAGTGCGCGAATCACGCCGATACGCTGCTGCTGTCCACCCGACAATTCACGCGGATAGCGTTTCAGGAATTTCGCCGGATCCAGTGCCACCATAGCCATCAATTCTGTCGCTCGCTCGCGGCAGCGCTTCTTGTCCCAACCGAGCAGGCGCGGCACGATGGTGATGTTTTCTTCGATCGTCATGTTCGGGAACAGGCCGATCTGCTGGATCACATACCCGATGTGGCGGCGCAAACTGACTTCATCGATGCCGGTCGTATCTTCGCCGTTCAGCAGCACCCGGCCGGACGTCGGCTTGATCAGGCGGTTGATCATTTTCAGGGTGGTGGTCTTGCCACAACCGGACGGACCGAGGAAGACGCAGATCTCGCCTTCGGCCACTTTCAGGCTGACGGAGTCAACTGCCTTGACGAGGTTGCCATCCTTTTGCGTATAGGTTTTGCTGAGTTGGTCGAGTTCGATCATTTTTGCAGTCCTTTCGGTGTCAGAATTCGTTGCAGGCCTTGCAGCAGCACGTCGGCGACAATCGCCAGCACGCTGATGAGCACAGCGCCCACAACCAGTTTTTGCATATTGCTTTGGCTGATCGCATGCAGGATCAGCACGCCCAGTCCGCCCGCGCCGATGACGGCGGCAATCGCCATCACGCCGATGTTCATCACCACGGCGGTACGCACGCCGCCGAGAATCACCGGCACCGCCAGCGGCAGGTCAACCATGCGCAGGCGCTGCCAGAAAGTCATGCCGATGCCGATGCCTGCCTCCTGGATGCTGCTGTCAATGTTGTCGAGCGCGAGGAAGGTGTTGCGCATGATGGGCAGCAGCGAATACAGGAACACCGCCGTGATCGCCGGCAAGGGTCCGATGCCGGCGCCGAATTGCGAGAACACCGGAATCATCAGACCGAACAGGGCAATCGACGGCAAGGTCAGCACTACGGTGGCGAGACCGAGCAAGGGTGTCGCCAGCCAGCGATGCCGCGTGATTACAATGCCCAGCGGCACGCCGATCACGATGGCCAGACTGACGGCGATGCCGACCAGTTTCAGATGTTGCAGCGTCAAATTGAGGATGTTGTGCCAGTCGCTGAAGAGGTATTGAATCAGATTCATGGGCGGCTCCTCATATCAGACCCTGCTGCTGCAGGAATTCGGTGACGACCTTGCCCACGGGCTCCTGGTCGATGTCGACGCGCTTGTTCATCTCGGTCATCTTTTCGGTGTCGATCGCGGCGGACAACGCGTTGAGCTGTTCGGCCAGTTCCGGATTTTGCTCCAGCACTTCCTGACGCACCACCGGCGTTGCCTTGTAAGGCGCGAAGTAACCCTTGTTGTCTTCCAGCAGCTTTAGATTAAAACCCTTGATGCGGCCATCCGACGAATAGGTCAGGCCGACATACAACTGCTCGTTGCGCAAGGCGGTGTAGACCAGACCCGGATCCATCTGCTTGACCTCGCTGCGGTCGAGCTGAAAACCGTATAGCTTTTGCATCGGATCGAGACCGTCGGGGCGAGAAGCGAATTCATAATCGACGCCCATCAGGTGCGGCTTGCCACCGGCCTGCTTCTCTTGTGTGATGTGCCGGGCGAGGTCCTCCAGCGTATTGATGCCCTGCGCGTCGGCCAGCTTTTGTGGCATCGCAAAGGCATAGGTATTGTTGAGCGCGGATTCGTTGAGCCAGATCAGGCCGATCTTTTTATCAAGTTCCTTCACACGCTCATAGGACGCCTCGGCGTCGAGTTTTTCGTCGACGTGGTTGTAGACGATCAGCGAAGTGCCGGTGTATTCCCAGACGATGTCGAGCTGATTGCTTTCCTGCGCCTTGCGCATGAGCGTCGAACCGAGGCCGTTCTTAAGATCGACGTCATAGCCTTTGGCGCTCAGGTATTGCGCAGTCATTTGAGACAGGATCAGTTGTTCGGTGAAGTTCTTGCCGCCGACAACCAGGCTGGAAGCCTGTGCCTGCCCCGCTGTCGACAGACCCAGCATCAATGTCAACGCGATGAAGGCGCGAGTGAAATATATTTTTTTCATGGTGCGTTTCCCCTTGATTGTTATGCCAGGCCGCGGCGCGACAAGTACCAGTTGCTGAGCAGGCTGACCATCGCGTCCAGCAACAATGCCAGCAAGGCGGTCGCCGCAGCGCCCAACAGCAACTGGCCATGGTTGTTCAGATAGATGCCGGGAAAGATCAGGCCGCCCAGACTCTCGCCACCGATCAGCATCGACAGTGGCGCAGTACCGACGTTGATCACCAGCGCCGTGCGAATGCCGCCGACGATGATGGGCAAGGCGTTCGGCAGCTCCACGCGAAACAGTACCTGATACGGCTTCATGCCGATGCCTTTGGCAGCTTCGCGCATGGCCGCCGGCACGTTCTTCAAGCCTTCAAACGTATTGCGCACGATAGGTAGCAGCGACGCCAGCCATAACGCGACGATCGTCGGCCAGTTGCCGATGCCGAAGAACGCAAGCGCCAGCGCAAGGACGGCAATCGACGGAATCGTGTTGCCGATATTGAATATCTGGATGAAATACTCGGCGCGTCGCGCCACCGACGGCCTGCTGAGCAGAATGCCGGCCGGAATGCCGACTGCCGTCGCCAGCAGCATCGACCACGCCACTAGCTGCAAATGCTTGCCGGTGTAGTAGATCAGATCGCTGCGGTATTGAATGATCACGTCCATGCCGATCCATTGGATCAGGCCGGCGATGACGAGCACGGAAACGGCTGCGCCACCGATGACGTTGCGGAAACATCGCGTCATGGTTACCCCCTGTGTGGCCGCCATGGTCGAAATCATTGAAATGCCGATACCGAAACCGCGACAGCGCGTTTGACTATTTTTCGTGGTTCGCTTGCCCTCGCAGGGCAGATCGTTTGGATACGAACCGATGCCGCAAGAAGCGGCGATGAAATCGATGGCAGTGAAACAGCGAGCTGCGCGATCGACGATTTATGCATCCCGGCCTGCAAGGAAAAGCGGCACGCCGGAGAACGAGACAACCCGTAGACGGGTCAGGAATTACTTAGTAGTTGAACAAGATTTGTCGCTGGGACAGCCGTCACTATAACCGAATTGCTTAATGAAGTCCAGGAATGACATTTCAAGGAGTCATAACCGCCGAATCTGTAGACGTGAAAAAACCGGCTTTCAGGCCGGTTTTTATTGTTTTCGGGTAATTTTTGCGCCTGGAATCAGCGCAAATTATCCTGCCGCGGAAAAGCGCTGAAGCGCTATTTCAACGCACCGAATACCTTGCCGATGATGGCGCTGCCGGCGCCGACAGGATCGCGGCGAATGGCTTTTTCTTCTTCGCCGATCATGTAGAACAAACCGTCGAGCGAACGTTGGGTGACGTAACCTTCAACCGTCGATTGCTCACCCGACACCAGACCGGTCTTGGCGACTTGCCCCATGGTGCTGTTGTACTTGGCCGAGAGACCGTTTTTGTCCGTGATCTTTTTGACGATGGGGAGGAATTTTTCACCCAGCGGCGTGGCGGTCTTCTGGCGGAAAAAATCCGTTACGGAAGTGTCGCCGCCGGAGAGAATATTTTTCGCATCCGTCACCGACATCGACTTGACGGCATTGATCAGCAAAGGCTTGGCTAGAGGTACAGCGGACTCTGCGGCACGGTTCATCGACACCACCAGATCGTCCAGCTTCTGCCCTTGCCCGGTCATCTTCAGCAGCGGCATCGCTTGCTGCAAAGGTCCTGGCAACTGAATCTTGACCTTGTCGTTGTTGAGGAATCCGTTCTCGACGCCGAGCTTGGAGACGGCGACGTTGGCGCCCTTCTCCAGCGCCGCCTTCAGCCCGCTGGTTGCATCCTGATTGCTGATGTCGGAGAGCGAAAAGGCAAACGCCAGCGTGCTGCACAAGACCAGGCCGGCAGCGATGGAAACGTGTTTAACCGGCTTGAATGAAGGTTTGGAAAGTGTGCGAATGCGAGGCATGGAAACTCCGTAAGAAATGACCGTGCCATCATAATACGCGCCCTGCTTGCGAGACTATCGGCGAATATCGATTTATTGGCGCTTTACTTGCTGGCCGCTGCTTTACCGTGCGTCAACTCTCTACCCGCATTGTGCGGAAGGCGGCGGGTCACGGGCACCGAGGCGACCGAGAACAATCCGACCACCAGGAAAGCCGGCCAGAAGTCGGCTTCGACGATCGTCGCGTGACCTTGCACATAATTGGAAATCTGCAGCACCAGACCCGCAATCGTCACGCCCATGCCCAGCGACAATTGCTGCACTACGCTGGCAAGGCTGGTCGCGCGTCCGGCGTCGCGGTTGCTGATGTCTGCGTAGGCAATCGAATTGAGGCAAGTGAATTGCAGCGACGGGAAGAAGCCGCCCAGCAATACCGATAGCAGCATCACCAGATACGGCGTGTGCGAAGTGAACAAACCGTACGACGCAATCGCCATCCCCGCAAACACCGCATTGAACATCAGCACCGTGCGAAAGCCGTAGCGGCGCAGCACCGTTGATGCCAGCGCCTTCATAAACATGGCGCCGAATGCCGAGGCGCACGTAATCGTGCCGGCCTCAAACGGATTCAGTCCCAGCCCCTCTTGCAGCGCAAGCGGCAACAGGAAAGGCACCGCACCCAGCCCGACGCGAAACAGCGAACCGCCCAGCACGCTGGCGCGCAGTGTCGGAATTTTCAACAGACGCAGGTCGAGCAAAGGATGTTCGACCCGCATCGCATGACGGAAGTAAAAATACAGCGCAATCGATCCGACCACGCACATGATGATCGGCCACTCCTGAGGGATCAGGTGGTTGCCGATCAGCGAGAAGCCGAGCATCGCCACCCCGCCGCCGCAGGCAGTCAGCAAGAAACCCTTCATGTCGAGCGGCGCGGCGTCCGGTTCACGGAAGTTCTCGATATAGCGGCCGGCCAGATACAGGCCGAGGATGCACATCGGAATGTTGATCAGGAAAATCCAGCGCCAGTGAAAATACGTCGTGATGAAACCACCCAGCGGCGGTCCGATCACCGGCCCCAGCAAGGACGGCAACGTGAGATAGCTGATCGCCTTGACCAGCTCGGCCTTGGATACGGAGCGGACGATGATGATGCGCCCCACCGGCACCATCATGGCGCCGCCGATGCCTTGCAGAAAGCGCGCCGCCACGAAGGTGAACAGCGTGTTGGACAAGGCGCACAGGATGGAGCCTGCCATGAAGGTGATCATCGCCGACCGGAAAATTGTCTTCGCGCCAACCCGGTCCGCCACCCAGCCTGAAATCGGGATGAACACGCCGAGGCTGACCACATAGGAGGTCAAGGCAAGTTTCAGGGTGATGGGATCCTGCCCGAGGTCGCGCGCCAGCGCTGGCAAGGAAGTAGCGATGACCGTGACGTCCATGTTTTCCATGAACAGCGCACAGCCGACAATGAGCGGAACGATAAGCGAGGGAGACACGTTGATGCGGTACGACTGGAAAGAGTTCGGGCTGTTTCGGCGGGCCTGGTTGCTGCTTCGGTGCTACCGGCCTCGCTTCTGACAGCCTTCTAAGGTCGGACCAGTTTACACCACTTACGCGTTTGGCGTTGCGGACAGGAAATTTTACTGACAAATCGTTGACGTTTTCGTTAAAACACAACAACGCTGTCAATCGCAAAATCAACAAAAAATCAACGAAAAAAACGGCTCGGCGACATGCCGAAGTGCTTCTTGAACATTGCCGCGAATGCGCTCTGGCTGGTGTAACCATGATCCAGGGCCACGTCGATGATCTTGTCACCGCGGGCGAGATTTTCCAGCGCGAGCAGCAGCCTCGCCTGCTGTCGCCAGTGACTGAAACGCATGCCGGTTTCGCGCAAAAACAAGCGATGAAATGTACGCGTGGCGATGCCCAGTTGTTCCGCATGCGCATCGATGGTGGCCGTCTCATCCGGCTGCGCCATCAGCGCTTCGCAAATCCTGCGCAGGCCTTCATCCGCAGGCAACGGAAGGTACAGCGGCAGCACCGGCACCGATCGCAATTCATGCACCAGCAGACGCAACAGATGCCAGTCGCGCGTATCGGCATTGAGCTCGGGGCCGATGCCGACCGCCGCCACGATCAGCTCGCGCAATAACGGCGGGATATCGAGCACGCAACTCTGCTGCGGCAAGTTCGGCAGCTCCTGCAAGTTGACGAACACCGTGCGCATCTTGACGTCGCCGCGCATGCGCACCTGATGATCGACTTCGGGCTGCAACCAGACGCCGCGCGTCGGCGGCACCACCCAGCGTCCCTCCGCCGTCTCCACCACAAGGACGCCTTCGATCGCATACAGCAACTGCGCATAGGCATGGCGGTGCGGTTCGATCACATGGCCGTGCGGATAGTCGATCGCCAGCGCGGCGGCAGGTGCATTGGAATCGATCAGGTGATGGTAGTTGGAGGTATCCATGGCTGGAGCACAAAAAAATGACGCCTGTCACTTTTGCGACAAGCAAAGGCATGTTAGCACGCGACGGACTTATCGATTCCACGCAAGATAGGCCTCGTCTTCCTTACGACCGTCATCACCAACACGCGACAGCACACCAACGAGCCTCCCCCATGCCACTGACTTCCTACCTCTATCCCTTCCTTGCCATCGTGCTTTGGGCGGGCAATGTCATCGTTTCAAAAATGGCCGCCTCCGCGATCTCGCCGACGGCCATCACTTTCTATCGTCTGATCCTGGTGCTGCTGTTGATGAGTCCCTTCGTCCTGCGGCCGCTGTGGCTCAATCGCGCGCTGATTCGCCGCCACTGGTGGCAGCTTGCCATCTCCGGCCTGCTTGCCATGGCGCTGTTCCAGAGCCTGTCCTATCGCGCTGCGGAGAGCACCACCGCCACCAACATGGCGATCGTCACTGCGCTGATTCCTCTGCTGACGGCGCTGCTGAGTGTAATCGTCCTGGGTGAAGCCATTACCGTCGGCATGGCTGCCGGCGGCTTGCTGTCGTTCACCGGTTTGCTGTATCTGGTCGGACATGGGGATGTGAGCGCGGTCCTGCGCGATGGCGTGCATCTGGGCGATGCATTGATGCTGCTGGCGGCCTTGTCCTATGCCTTGTACGGCGTGCTGCTTCGCTTGTGGAAGATGAGCGTGCCGGTCTGGCAAGCAGTCTATATGCAAGCCATCGCCGCACTCGTCCTGATGCTGCCGCAATTCCTGCTGCTGCCTGCCGGGACTGCAGTACTTGATGCGCGCACGCTGCCGCTGATCGGCTATTCGGGTATCGGTTCCTCGATACTGTTGTCCTTCCTGTGGATCGAAGGCGTCAAAAAACTCGGACCGAATCGCTGCAGCATCTTCATCAATCTGCTGCCGGTGTTGACGGCGCTGTTCGCCATCCTGTGGCTGCACGAAGCCATGCATGCGTATCACGTCATCGGCGGCGGCATCAGCCTGGTCGGGGTCTTGCTCACACAGCTTGTACAACGTCCGCTGTTCGGGACCCGCATCGGTTATCGCTGATCGGAATCATTTTCTTCTTCACCGATTTGACATCATGTCCGCATTGACGCTTCTACTTCTATCGCTGGCACTACTTCTGGCTTATGGCCGGGATCTGCCTGCGTTGAAGCGGCTCATTGCAAGTTGCGAGTTGCGACGCTGAAGCGGTTTCCCTCTGATCCCGGCCGGATGACGATGCATCGATGCGTCGATGTATCGCTGGGGAAACCGGACCATCCTTTCATTCAGCGGAGTTTCACCGTGATTGCTCATCCTCATACCAAATATCGCTCACTCTCCCCTGTCGATCTGCCTGATCGCCAATGGCCGTCGCGCACCATCGTCAAAGCGCCGACATGGCTGTCCACCGACCTGCGCGACGGCAACCAGGCGCTATTCGAACCCATGAATAGCGAGCGCAAGCTGACCTTGTTCCATCAATTGGTCAGGCTGGGCTTCAAAGAAATCGAAGTCGGTTTTCCTGCCGGGTCGCAGACAGACTTCGACGTCGTGCGTCGGCTTATCAATGAGCGGCACATCCCCACCGACGTCACGCCGATGGTGATGACACAACTGCGCGAAGAGCAAATCGTTCGCACGGTGGAGTCGCTGCAAGGCGCGCCACGCGCGATCGTGCATTTCTACAATGCTGTCGCACCGGTATGGCGTGAAGTTGTATTCGGCCTCAGCGTACCGGAAGTGATGCAACTCATCGAGCGCAATGTCCGCCTGCTCAAAGAGTTGACGGCACAACGTCCCGAGACCGAATGGATCTTGCAATATTCGCCGGAAACTTTTTGCATGGCCGAACTCGACGTATCGCTGCAAGCCTGCCATGTCGCCATCGAAACCTGGGATGCAGGACCCGGTCGCCCCGTCATCATCAATCTTCCGACCACCGTGGAAGTCAGCACACCCAATGTGTTTGCGGACCAGATCGAATGGATGGATCGCCGCTTGCCGCGCCGCGAACACGTCGTGCTGTCGGTGCATCCGCATAACGACCGGGGCACCGGCGTTGCCTGCGCAGAGCAGGCGTTGCTGGCCGGTGCGCAACGCGTGGAAGGCTGCCTGTTCGGCAATGGCGAACGCAGCGGCAATCTGGACGTGGTTACGCTGGCGCTGAATCTCTATACCAATGGCATCGATCCGCAGCTGGATTTCTCCGACATCGCCGCTGTCGCACGGATCGCGGAGAGCTGCACGTCGCTCCCGATTCATCCGCGCCATCCTTACGTCGGCGATCTGGTGTTCACCGCGTTTTCCGGCTCGCATCAGGACGCGATCAAGAAAGGCTTTGCAGCGCAACAGTCTGACGGTTTGTGGAAAGTCCCCTACCTACCCATCGATCCGAAAGATATCGGCCGCACTTACGACAGCATCGTCCGCGTCAACAGCCAGTCGGGCAAGGGAGGCATCGCCTTTCTGCTGGAGCGCGACCACGGCGTGGTGATGCCGCGCCGCATGCAAGTGGAGTTCAGCGCGATTGTGCAGAGACATGCAGATGCCAGCGAAACAGAAATCAGCAGTGCGGCCTTGTGGGACCTGTTCGAACAGACTTATCTGGTTTCGTCCGGCGATGAAAATCACATGCGATATCTGAACCACCGCTTGCGCGATGTCGACGCCGGTCAGCAAATCGTGCTGGAAGTCGTCACTGGCGGCGAGACGGTCCAATTGCGCGGGACGGGCAACGGACCGATTGCGGCTGCCGTCGATGCCTTGCAGACCCGGTTGCAGGGCTTGCGCATTGACGGCTACGAAGAGCGCAGCATCGGCAGCGGCGCGCACGCACAGGCATGGGCCATCGTGGAGGCGGCGGCGCCCGGCACGCCCGGTACCCGTTTCGGGGCCGCCCGGCACGTCAACATCGTGACGGCGTCGATACTTGCCGCCATCAGCGCGGTCAACCGGCTGAGCATCTTGTAGCCGGCATTGAAACGCTGAGCCTGACCCGGTTTCGCGCATGATCGCACAAGCGCGCGAAACCGGTGTCTGTGCTCAGGAACCAATGCGGCCTTTTCCTCCCAAAGACAGAGAACCAGAGAGACGGCGACCGGCAAGCTCAGTACAATTGCCATGCCATTCGCGATGCAATTCGCCCGTCCTTTGCGTCCATTCTCCCGCCCACTTCAACAAGAGGAAACTGCATGAATATGACTTCCGACGTCAGCACTACCAGCAACGCAAATCCCGGCTACTCCCCTCACGACACGCACAGCAAGACCATCGGTTACCTGCTGTGGATTTTCGGCTTTACCGGTTCGCACCGTTTTTACTATGGCAAACCGATTACCGGCACCATCTGGTTCTTCACGCTGGGCTTGCTCGGTATCGGCTGGATCATCGACTTGTTCCTGATCCCCGGCATGGACAAGCAAGCCGATCAGCGCTTCAGCGGCGGCAACATCAATTATTCGGTGGCATGGCTGCTGCTGACTTTCCTCGGCTTTTTCGGCATCCATCGCATGTACATGGGCAAATGGCTGAGCGGCATCATCTGGCTATTCACTTTCGGCGTGTTCGGCTTTGGCGTGCTGTATGACTTCTGGACGCTCAATACGCAAATTTCCGAACGCAATCACGCCGTCGGCTTGTCACCTTGATCATTCGTCCCGATCACTCTCCCGCACACGCATAAACACGGCAAAGCGCGGAATACCGCTATCGTTCACCCCACGATAGCGGTAAGTCACCAGACTGCCGATGGCCGGCGGATAGCGCCGCTGCTCATCCGTCAGGCCGCTGCCGAGCTTGAAGCGCTGCCCCTCCGGCGTCTCCACCAGCAAGGCGCCCACCATCCCCGCGTACTTTCCCTTGCCCGGCACGTGGCCGACGACACGTGCTTCGGTATCGTCATACGGCTTGAACTTGAGCAAATCGTCGTTGCGCTCAGCGCGGTAAAGCGAAGCGCCGCGATGCAGCACCACGCCTTCACCGCCTTGCGCGACGATCCTGTTCATCATTGCCTGCAAGCCATCATGATCCGGCACCTTGATCTGATCGACAATCTGCACCCACGGCGAGTGTATCTTCTGTACGGTGGTAAGCAGCGCTGGGAGACGCTCGTCGAAGGTCCCAGCGTGTCCCGGCAGATCGAACACCATGAAGCGCATCTGACGCCACGCTGTGTCGTCGGGGATCTGCTGCCGGACCGTCGACAAAGCATGCGAAAAATGTCCGCGGCCGGCCCATAGCTCGCCATCCATAGCCACAGCCGGCCAGCCGGCGACGAACCAGTCCGGCGCATGAATCACTTCGCCGCCGCGTGTCAGGAGCTGACGGCCATCCCAGTAACCGCGCACGCCGTCGAATTTCTCACTCACCCAATAGTCATCAAGGACAATGCCGGGCCGATAGACATTGGCCAGCATGACGGGTGCACGCGCCGCCACGGATTGAGAAGAATGAAATACAAAAAGGAAAAAGAAAAACAGACGCAGAACATTTCCTGCAGACCGTGCGCAGACTTGCGCACGGCGGTACTTCACGTGATACATACGGGCTCCTGTGAGCCCTCCCTGTGGATGATGAACGGATCCTGTAGCGCTGGTTCGGGCGGTATGCCTTACGCTTTTTCTTTTTCAGGCTTGTCAATTTTCTCCGGCTTGAATCGTGTCACCAGGAGTTGGTTGATTCTATTGCCTTCAATGTCGACAACTTCGAATTTGTAATCGGCGAATAGCGCAAAGTCGGTTTTTTTCGGAATTTTTCGCAGCATGTACATGATGAAACCGGCCAGTGTTTCGTATCCCATCGGATTCGGATACTCGCTGATGGAGAGCGCATTCATCACCTCGGCCAGCGGCGTGAGGCCGTCCATCAGCCAGGAGTGCTCGTCGCGCTTGACAATCTGCTGTTCTTCCGACGACAGGTTCAGCAGATTACCCATCAGCACGCTGGTAACATCCGTGATGCTGATGATCCCGACCACCAGCGCATATTCGTTGACGACGACGGCGAGGTCTTCGTCGACGGCTTTCATGCGCTCCAGCACTTCCCACAGATTGAGACTGTCGGGAATCGACAGCGGCACATGGATCAGCCCCTTGTCGCGCAGCGAGAACTGCTCGCCCTTGAGCAGGCGCTTGAGTACATCCTTGCTGTCGATGTAGCCGAGCACGTCGTCGATATTGTTTTCGCAGACGAGGAAGCGCGAGTGCGGATGATCGATGATCTTCTGACGCAACATTTCCTCGGTGTCGGTGACGAGGAAATAGACAATGCTCTCGCGCTGCGTCATCGCCGAAGGCACGTAACGGCTTTCCAGCTCGAACACGTTTTCGATCAGGTGGTGCTCCTGATGCAGCAAGGCACCGGCCTGCGCGCCGGCGTCGACGATGGCGTGGATCTCGTTGGGCGTAATGACGTCGTGACGCACCTGCGGCAAACCGAACAGAGTGAAAAACATCTTCGACAAACCGTTGAACAGCCAGATCAGCGGCTTGAATACGCTCTCAAGAAACAGCATCGGGCTGACCAGCATGATGGCCGCTCGCTCAGGCGCCAGCATCGCCAGACGCTTGGGCATGAGGTCGGCAAACAGAATGAAGAAAGAGGTCACCAACAGGAAGGAAATCGAAAAGCTCACCGTATCCAGCCACGGCCCCTGATACACCGTGCTCACTGCGCTGATCATGTGCGGCGTCAGCGCCGGCTCACCGACTACGCCGCCGAGGATAGCGACCGCGTTCAGGCCGATCTGCACCACCGTGAAGAAATTGCCTGGCTGCGCCTGCAAGGCAAGCACGCGTAAAGCATTGGCGTCGCCTTCCTTGGCGAGCATTTCGAGACGGATTTTGCGCGAGGCGGCGAGAGAAATTTCGGCGCAGGATAAAAATGCGCTGATGACCACGAGCAAGAGGATCAGTAAAAAGCTGGCGAAAAAACTCATTTTTCTTATCTCTTGAAGTCGCTATGTGCCTATTCTCTCCTGTCGGAGGTGAAAAGTACAATTTGCGGCTTAGCGGCATGAACAAAGCGGCGCTTTGCTCACGCCGCTCAATAGACGTCGCGGCGGTAGCGACCCTGTTCGGCCATCGACTCCAGCGCTTCTTCGCCCAGAATCGCGCTCAGCGCCTGCGCCACGCCGCTTGCCATGCCATCCAGACTGCCGCAGACATAGATGGCCGCACCATCGTCAACCCACTGTTGCAGCAGGTGCGCCGCTTCGCGCAGACGGTCCTGCACATAGATGCGCTGCGCCTGATCGCGCGAAAAAGCCAGATCCAGACGTTCCAGCATGCCTTGCCCCTGCCAGCTTTCGATCTCGGAGCGGTGGAAAAAATCGTGCTGCACGGAACGTTCGCCGAACAGCAGCCAGTTGCGGCGACGGCCCAGGGCGATACGCGCCTTCATGTGCGCGCGCAAACCCGCAAGGCCGGTGCCGTTGCCGATCAGGATCAGCGGGCAATCGTCGGCCGGCGGGTGAAAACCGCGATTCGGCCGCACGCGCAGATCGAGCTCGCCCTGCTCGGCCAAATGCGCCGTGAGCCAGCCGGATCCCAGTCCCAGATTGCCGTCCGGCAGAAGCGTCTGGCGCACCAGCAATTCCAATTGGCCGTCCTGCGGCAGCGAAGCGATTGAATATTCGCGATGCGGCAGCGGCTTGAGGCTGTCCACCAGAACTTGCGCCGTCATTCCCTGCAATGATGCCAGTTCCGCAGCATCGTGCGGCAGCAGACTGCGTGCCAGAACGTCGCCCAGCGCCTCGTCCAGTACGGGCGCGCTGCCATCCAGTTGCAAGGCATCCAGCAAGGCGCGCACTCTGGCGGGATCATTGCGCGGACCGATTTCGGCGATGTCGCCGGCTTGCCACGACAGTAACTGTTGTGCATCGACTGGCTTGAAAGATAAATGGAAAGCCGCGCCGCCTGCACTGCCGGGATTGAGCAGACGCCGTTCGGACAAAGTCCAGCGCTCGTAGCCGGGGGCGCTCCAGTCGGCCATGTCGGTATGGCCGCTCAGTACGCCCAGATGATGCTGCCAGTGGCGCAAGGCGCCGGTGTCGCCGTTATCCACTTCCACCATGTCGAACATCGCGTGCGCGCCATGGTGACGCAGCCAGGCGTCAAGCGCATGACCGAAGGCGCAGTACTGCACATAACTGCGGTCGCCGAGCGCCAGCACCCCATATTGCAAATCCTGCAGCGTCGCCGCCTGCCCCATCACCTTGCGCGCAAACCCGGCGGCGCTGTCGGGGGCGTCACCCTCACCCGTGGTGCTGGCCACGAACAGCACGCGCCGGGCCGCTTGCAATTGCGCCAGATCCACTTGCGCGAAGCTGCAGGCGCGGACCTGCATGCCGGCGTCTTTCAAGGCTTGCGCAGTCTGTTGTGCGATCTGTTCGGCAAATCCGGTCTGGCTGGCAAAGGCGATCAACACCTCTTTCGTAGTATCGCCCGTCGGACTTGCATCGCTGTTCTGCCATGCCGATGCCGCCTGCTGCTTGCGACGATGCCCGACGAAAATAACGCAGCAGAACACCATGTAAAACAGCAGCACCAGCGCCGCCACGAACAAGCGTCCCGTGGCGCCGTCCAGTAATTGCATCTGGCCGACGGCCACCGTTGCACCGATGCCGCAGGCCAGACCGATCAGGCCGGAGCCGGGTATGAATTGCGTCCGCACAGATTTGCTCATCCCAGCATCGCCTGCATGGCCGGTGTCAGGCGTTCACGGAATCCGTCGCCGTCGCGGCTGATGAACAAAGCCGCGAGGCCGTTCTTCAATGCCAGCGCGAGCCCCTCTTCATCGCCGAGCACCATCAATGCCGTGGCCCAGGCGTCGGCGGTCATGCAGTCGGCATGCAGCACGGCGACCGACGCCAGCGCATGTGCGACAGGTTGCGCCGTACGCGGATCGATGGTGTGCGAGTAGCGGCGATCGCCGTCTTCAAAGTAACGCCGATAGTCGCCGGATGTCGCCAGCGCCACACCGTGCAGCGCTGCGATGCTTTGTACGTGTTCCTGCGTGACGGAAGCCACGGGGGGATGTTCCATCCCTGCCCACCACGGCTGACCATCTGCTTTGACGCCATGTCCGTATAGCTCACCACCGACCTCCACCATATAACTGACTGCGCCCATGCTGCGCAGATAAGCGGCAACCAGGTCGACGCCGTAACCTTTGGCGATGGAGGAAAAATCAAGATAGAGGCCGCCCGGTTGCAGCAAGGCATGGCGCGCGCGATCGATGCGTATGCGCCGCCAGCCGCAACGCTGACGTTCGTGCAAGATGGCTGCGTCGTCCGGCCGGTCCGTACGTTTGGGATCGGGACCGAAGCCCCAGAGATTAACCAGCGGACCGACACTCGGGTCATATGCGCCGCCGCTGCGCTCGGCAATTGCAAGCGCACAGTCGAGCACCTTTAGAAAGTGCACCGGCAACACATGCCAGCTATCGGCTGCCGCGTGGTTGTAGCGGCTCAGATCGGAGTCGGCGCTCCAGGTACTCATCTGCGCCACAACCAGGTCCAGTTGCCGTTGTACGCCCTTCTGAATCGTCTCCAGATCGCTGCCCTCCGGCCGGATCAGCTTGACCGACCAGGACGTGCCCATGGTCAGCCCCGACAAGCTGTCGACCACGGCATCGACCGGTACAGGATCAGGTTGGGAAAGGGTCAGCGGGATAAAGACGCGATTCATGACAACGCAGACAATTCATTCTGGAAAGAGACAGAGGGCCGTCGGATGACGGCCTGTAAAACAGCGTCCGCCGCCGGTACGGCGAACGCCTGGGCTTCACTAGCAGAACTTAAGGCGCCAGCACTTCCAGCGTAGCGGTGTAGTTGGCGCGACGATCGGTAGCCGGTTTGAGATTCGGCTTGTTGTCCTTGACCGTTGCTTCCATCCAGTACATGCCGGCGGAAGGCCAGGTTACGCTGAACTTGCCGTCGGCATCCGTGGTCGGCGTCAGTTCATTGAGCTTGTCGCGATAGCGTGTACCGCCCGGCACCACCGTCACCTTGACGTTAGCGGCAGGCTTGCCGTCGAGCAGCAGGCGGAAGTTCGCCGTCTCGCCGGCGATCAGATCGGTCGGATGCGTGATCGTCTGCAGCTCCAGACCGGAGCCGGTGGTTTCCAGCACTCTCTTCGACGGCTTGCCCGCGGTGACGAAGGTCTCGATACGGCCTTGCATCTGCGTCACTTGCAGATCTTTGGCGTCGGCCGGGACTTCCTTGGCAAGGGTCTCGGGAGTGCCGCGCCAGCGTCTGGTCTGGCCGGCGGCATCCTTGTAGCTGCCGAACAGACCCATGCTGATGACAGCAATCTTGTAGGTGCCGCTTTGCGTCAGATGCACGTCGAAGCTGGTGCGCAGTTTGCCGGTGTAGGCATTTTCCGGCGTGGCGAAGGTGCCGTCCGGCGCGGTTACCTGCAGACCGTCCAGCTTGAGCGCGAAGCTTTCAAAGAAAAACAGATCGTTCGATACTGCGGCGTCGACGCTGACCCAGGGATCGTTGCCCGACAAAACCGTCGACGACGGCAGCAGCCAGGTGCGGTGCGCGTTGGCCGACAGCGGCAGGCCGATCGCCAGTGTCATCGCGACGGCAGCGAGCTTGAATGAGAGTTTCATGTCGTCCCTTCCCGTTATGGTTTGAAGTCCAGCGTAATGGCGCCGAGCTCGGATTCGCCCTTGCCTTTGGCGCTTTGCCCGCCCTTCGGCGGCCATTGCAGCGGCACCTTGACCACTTCGCGACCGCCCACTTCACGCGCAGCTTCCACCATAAGGACGTAATCGCCGGGCGGCAATTGCGCCAACGGGCCTTTGTCGCTGCTGAACGTCAGTTGCTGGTCACCCGCCGGGCGCGTTGCGCCGCTCACGCCATCGACAGGCATATGCACATCGCGGCCGGCACGACGCCACCATTGGCGCAGGTCCTTCAGCCATTTCTCGCCTTCCTTGTCCTTCTTCTTGACGTCGTACCAGACCGCCAGCGTCGCCGCGACGCTTTGGTCTGGGCGCTCCAGCCAGACGGCGACATAGGGACGGTGATACTCGGCGACGTTCAATCTCGGGATTTCGACTTTGACATTCATGTCCGCCGCAACCACCGGCAACGACACCACGCCCATCAGGGCAGCCGACAACGTCGTCGGCAACAGACCAGGAACCAGCACGCGCATATGACTCAACCTCGCTTGTGAAGAGAAAAAAAGAGAAAAATCAGTGAATGAAAATGATAGCCAGCACCAGCGGCACCACCAGCCCGAACCCGACCAGCGGCCAGGTCACCGGACGATTGCCTGCATGCAGTTGCAGCAGGAACATCCCCGTGATGCAGAACACCAGGCAAGCCACGGCGAAGATGTCGATGAACCAGCTCCACGCCGTGCCGGTATTGCGGCCTTTGTGCAAATCGTTGAAATAGGAAACCCAGCCGCGATCGGTCTTCTCATATTCGACCTTGCCGCTGCCGAGGTCGACGCGCAGCCAGGCGTCGCCACCCGGACGCGGCAGCGAGACGTACAGCTCGTCGGCCGACCACTCTCCGGTCTGCTGGTCGATTGCGACCGACAATTGCTGGTCGAGCCAGGTCTTCAACGGCGCTGGCAAGGCATCCTTGTCCTTGTGTTCTTCTGCAGTCAATTGCGCCAGCAAGTCCTTGGGCAATTGCGCCTGCTTGCTCGACACCTGCGGATGCGCCTCAATCTGCGCAGAATGATTCAGCGTCAGGCCAGTCGCCGCGAACAGCAGCATGGCGATCAGGCAAATGGCCGAGCTGATCCAGTGCCATTGATGCAGATGCTTGAGCCAGAACGAACGGCGTTGCTGTTTTGGCATGTTTCCGGCGACGGCGGCTTCCCTCATGTTTCATTCATGATGGCCTCAACGGGCCAATCTAAATAATAATAATTCTCAATTATAACTTCGACTGACGGAAAAAATGTAGCCTTTCTTCAGGATTTACTTTGCGATACATAAGGCTGCAGACCGATACGAAGATCCGTTTCGCCGTGCGCCGGTATGACTTCCGCAGACTGATGAAATTGCAAAAACGATAACAATACGAACGTAAAAAAATCGCCGGAGGCACATGCCCGCGGCGATTCCGGTCCTTCAATACAGATCTGGCGCAGTCCGCTGGCGGCTCACGCCACTTCAGCGCAGCAACTCATACGGACCGCCTCGCTCCAGTGCGCGCTGATACGCCGGGCGTCCATGGATGGCTTCAAGATATTTGAGCAGATTCGGATAATGTCCATCGAGGCCGCCGCGCGAACGGGCGCCCTCGACCGGAAAACTCATCTGGATGTCGGCTGCTGAGAAGGTATTGCCGGCAAACCAGGTGCTGCGCGACAGTTCGCCTTCCAGATACTGCAGATGCCGCTTGAGCTGCGGATCAACCATGCGCCCCAGTACGCCGTTGCAAATCATGCGGGCAACCGGCCGGATCAGGCCCGGCACGGACTTTGGCAGGCGGCTGAAGATCAGCTTCATCAGCAGCAACGGCATCGCCGATCCTTCGGCATAGTGCAGCCAGTAGCGGTAGCGCAGGCGCTCCGGGGTGCCGGCTTCGGGGATGAATTTGCCGTTGCCGTAGCGTTCGACCAGATATTCGACAATCGCGCCGGATTCGGCAATCGTCAGGTCGCCGTCGGTAATCACCGGCGATTTGCCCAGCGGATGAATGTCGCGCAGCGACTGCGGGGCCAGCATGGTCTTGGGGTCGCGCTGATAAAACTTGATGTCGTACTCGAGTCCCAGTTCCTCCAGAAGCCATAGCACGCGCTGCGAGCGAGAGTTATTCAGATGATGGACAGTGATCATGTATTGCGCCTTTCTGTAGAATGCGTAGCAGCGCTACTCTAACAGCAGAATAAAGCAGAACAATAAAGTATGGCCCGTACAACCTCTACGCCCCAAGTCCCGCTCTACAAAAAATTCGCCGATGAACTGGCGGCGTCCATTCACGCCGGTGTCCTGCAGCCGGGCGAACGCGTGACATCAGTGCGTGCCGCCAGCCAGCAGCACAACGTCAGCGTCACCACGGTCGTGCGCGCCTACGAGCTGCTGGAAAGCCGCGGCATCATCGAGAGCCACCCGCAGTCCGGCTATTTCGTGCGCAAGACTGTCGCCCCGGCGTCCGCGTCCGCGGCAAGCAAACTGCTGCCTCCGACGCATCCGGCCACCCAGCAGCCGCATGAAGTCGATGTCAGCCGGCTGGTGCTGGCCACGCTGAAGACCATCCAGCAAGACGGCACCATTCCGCTGGGTTCGCCTTATCCGAATCCGGCGCTGTTTCCTTCGCAGCGCATCGGCCAGTACGCCAGCCGCATTACGCGCAACAGCGACAGTTTCAGCGTTTTCACCGATCTGCCGCCGGGCCACCCCGACCTGCTGCGCCAGATCGCGCGGCGCTATCTGGAAACCGGTCTCAACGTCGCACCGGAAGACATCATCATCACCGTCGGTGCGACCGAAGCGATCAATCTCTGCCTGCAAGCCGTGGCCCAGCCGGGCGATACGATCGCAGTGGAGACGCCGACCTTCTACGCCATGCTGCACGCGATCGAACGCATGGGCATGCGCGCCGTCGAGATCCCCACCGATCCGCTGACCGGCATTGATCTGGATGCACTGGAAGCCTTGCTGCAAACTCAGAAGATCGCCGCCTGCATGGTGATGCCCAACTTCCAGAATCCGCTCGGCTCGATGATGCCGGACGCGCACAAGCAACGTCTGGTCGACCTCGCGCATCAATACGACATGCCGCTGATCGAGGATGCGGTTTACAGTGAATTGTTCTACGGCGCAGCGCATCCGACCTCGCTCAAGACTTACGACCGCGACGGCCTGGTGCTGCACTGCTCGTCCTTTTCCAAGAGCCTGACCTCGGCGTATCGCGTCGGCTGGGCGATTCCCGGCCGCTATCGCAATCAGGTCGAGAAGCTCAAATTCCTCAACACGCTGGCTACGCCGACGATCCCGCAACGCGCGATTGCCGAATACCTGACGCAAGGCGGCTACGAACGCCATCTGCGCAGGGTACGCCGCGGCCTGCTGCAGCAGCGCGATCTGATGCGGCATTTTGTGTTGCGATTTTTTCCTGAGGGAACACACGTGTCGGAGCCGGCCGGCGGCTACATTCTGTGGATCGAACTGCCGCCGCGCGTGGATGCGATGGAGTTGTACCGGCGCTGCCTGGTGCTGGGCATTACGATCGCACCGGGACGCATCTTTGCCGCGACCAACCGCTACAGCCATTTCATCCGGCTGAACTACAGCTACACGTGGTCGAAAGAGATTGAAAAAGCCTTGAAGACGATTGCAAGGATCGTCGCCGAACTTAGCTGAAACAGAGCTGAAACTCAACCGTGCAGCTTGAGTCCGGCCGCCGTCAGAATGGCGTTGCCGGTGCCGTCGTCGTTGACCACCACGATGGCAATCCCCGCCTCTTCCAGCGCCGTCAGAAAACGCCGCAAAGTACTCATCCGCAGTTCAGTCCGTTTGGACAGACGCGCCAGCGACAGCGGCGCCTGGCTGCGCTGATACTCCTGGTACAACTCGTCCAGGATGCGGACCAGCTCCGGGGGAAGCTGATCCTGCAACTGCTCTTGGGCGTCGTCCATACGGATGCTCTTAGGCCGCCTTCGCGTGCTGTACAGCCGCACGATGCAGCAGCACCGGGATCGATTTAGAGGTAGGGGTGCGCGCTTTGTCGGCGAAGCTTTCCAATGGCACCAGTGGATTGGTTTCCGGATAGTAGCTGCCGAGGCAGCCGCGCGGGATGTCGTATTCCACCAGCAGGAAACCGTCGGCACGGCGTTCGATACCGTCGTCCCAGACGCTGACCAGATCAACCCACTCGCCATCCTTCAGACCTAGCAATTCCAGGTCCAGCTTATGGATGAACACGACGCGGCGCTGGCCGAACACGCCGCGATAGCGGTCGTCCATGCCGTAGATGGTGGTGTTGTACTGATCGTGCGACCGCGTGGTCATCAGCGTCATCAGCTTTTCGCCGTACATCTTGCGGGCGCGATGAATAGGCGTGTCCAGCGGAATCGCATTGACCACGAAGTTGGCCTTGCCGGTGCTGGTCTTCCAGACGCGGTCGCGCGAAGCAACGCCCAGATGGAAGCCGCCCGGATTGGCGATGCGCTGGTTGTAGTCCTTGAAGGAATCGTAGACCTTTTCGATGGCGTTGCGGATGCGCGAATAGTCTTCGGCGTACCAGAGCCAGTCGATTTTCTTGCCGTTGTCGCGATGCTTCATGGTGGCTTCGGCGATGTGCGCAACGATGGCTGTTTCCGACATGCAGTTTTCCGACGCCGGTTTGTTGATGCCGTAAGAGACGTGCACCATGCTCATCGAATCTTCCACCGTCACGCCTTGCGCGCCGCCGGCTTGCATGTCGATCTCGGTACGGCCCAGCGTCGGCAGGATCAGCGCGTCCTTGCCGTGCACCAGATGGCTGCGGTTGAGCTTGGTAGTAATGTGGACAGTCAGGTTGCACGAACGCATCGCGTCAAAAGTGCGTGGCGTATCCGGCGTTGCCATGGCGAAGTTGCCGCCCAGGCCGATGAAGACCTTGGTACGGCCTTCCAGCATCGCCATCACGGAGCCGACGGTGTCGTTGCCATGGTGGCGCGGCGCCTTGAATTCGAATACCTGTTCCAGACGGTCGAGGAAGGCATCGGTCGGCTTTTCATCGATGCCGACGGTGCGGTCGCCCTGCACGTTGGAGTGGCCGCGCACCGGGCACAGGCCCGCGCCGGGACGGCCGATATTACCGCGCAGCATCATCATGTTGGACAGCAGCTGAATGGTGCCGACGGCGTGCTTGTGCTGCGTCAGACCCATGCCCCAGGTGGCGATTACGGCTTTGCCTTTGACGTAGACCTGCGCCAGCTTTTCAATGTCTTCGCGCGATACGCCCGACTCGCCGATGATGTCGGCCCAGCTTTCTGCGCGTGCGTCTGCGGCAAATTCGTCGAAACCGGAAGTATGTTCCTCGATGAATTTCACATCGAGAACGCGCTCGGCACCCTTGAGCACGGCTTCATCGTCCAGCTCGATGGTGCGCTTGATGACGCCCTTGATCAGCGCCAGATCGCCGCCCAGCGTCGGGTGAATGAACATCGAGCTGATCTGCGTGCTGCCCATGGTGATCATTTCGATCTTGCTTTGCGGATCGGCGAAGCGCTCCAGGCCGCGTTCCTTCAAAGGATTGATAGCAACGATAGTGGCGCCGCGCTTGGACGCATGGCGCAACTCGCCCATCATGCGCGGGTGATTGGTGGCAGGATTCTGGCCGAACAGCAGCAAGGTGTCGCACAGGTCGAAGTCGTCCAGCAGCACGGTGCCCTTGCCCACGCCGACGGTGACCGGCAGGCCGACGCTGGTCGGCTCGTGGCACATGTTGGAACAGTCGGGGAAGTTGTTGGTGCCGTATTGGCGCACAAACAGCTGGAACAGGAAGGCAGCTTCATTGCTGGCGCGGCCGGAGACGTAGAAGTCGGCCATGTTCGGATCCGGCAACGCATTGAGATGGCGGCCGATCAGATCGAAAGCCTGGTCCCAGGCGATCGGCACATATTTATCGCTAACGGCGTCGTAGACCATCGGTGCGGTGAGGCGGCCGTGATCTTCCAGCTCGTAATCCGACTGTTGCATCAACTCGGTGACGGTGTGCTGCGCGAAGAAATCGTTGGTCACGCGCTTCTTGGTGGCTTCCGCCGCCACCGCCTTGACGCCGTTTTCACAGAATTCAAAGGTAGAAGTGTGCTCGCGGTCCGGCCAGGCGCAGCCGGGGCAATCGAAGCCGTCGGGCTGGTTCTGCGACAGCAGCGTGCGCAGGCCCTTGCCGTCGGCCACGTGTTCCTTGACCAGATTCAGCGCCACATACTTCAGCGCGCCCCAACCGCCTGCAGGGTTGTTATAGGTCTCGATCTTTGCCTTGCCTGCCTTCGCCATTTTTGCTCCACCAATACAATTTCAGATGATGGAGAGTCTACCTGTTGCGGGCAGTCGTGACGTACACAGTCAAGCGGCTAAAAAAGGAGTACAGCGAACGAAGGCGTCTCACACAAAGATAGCCACCGTCAGCGTCGCCCCAGCGAACGCTGGGACCCAGTGTCGTGACAAGCGCCGATACGACACCGGGTCCTGACCTTCTCCTGACCTTCGTCAGGACGACGAGCAAAGAAAAATAGCAAGGAGACAGGGCTCTTAGACTGCATCAACCGGTATTGAGATCGCAGCCGCACTCAAAGCAACACATCATCGCGAATACAGGCACGCCAGCGGCCGGACGAGACTTCCCGGAGGTCGGGAACCGTCGCCGCACAGGCTTCCTGTGCATACGGGCAACGCGTGCGGAACACGCATCCCGACGGCGGATTGGCCGGACTAGGCAAATCGCCTTGCAGGGTGCGGCGATTCCTGGCTTGCTCCCGCGCATCGGACTCCGGCTTGGGCGAAGCCGCCAGCAAAGCCTGTGAATACGGATGCAGAGGCTTCTCGAACAAGGCGGACGCCGGTGCGATTTCCATGACTTTACCCAGATACAGCACCACCACGCGATCGCAGATATATTCGACCACGTCCAGATCATGCGAAATGAACAACATTGCCAGATTGAAGCGTTGACGCAGGTCCTGCAACAGATTGATCACCTGCGCCTGAATCGACACGTCCAGCGCCGATACCGGCTCATCGGCGACGATGAAGCGAGGCTCTACCGCCAGAGCGCGGGCAATGCCGATACGCTGGCGCTGGCCGCCGGAAAACTCGTGCGGATAGCGCGCGCCATGTTCCGCACGCAAGCCGACCAGTTGCAGCAGCTCGGCGATGCGCGTGGCGCGGGCATCACCGCGGTGCAGGCCGTGCGTATCAAGTGCTTCGCCGATGATGTCGCGCACGCGCTGGCGCGGGTTCAGGCTGGCATACGGATCCTGGAAAATGATCTGCATCTCGCGCCGCAGAGCGCGCATGCGCGAAGCCGACAGGTTGGAGATGTCCTCCCCCTGATAGCGAATCTCGCCGCCGCTGCTCTCCATCAGGCGCAGCAAAGTACGGCCGACGGTGCTCTTGCCCGAGCCGGATTCGCCAACCAGCCCGAGTACTTCGCCCGGCATGATGGCGAAACTGACGTCGTCGACGGCGCGGATGGGCGCGTCTTTTTGCTTGCCGCTGAAGTACTTTTTCAGATGGCGTACCTCGACCAGCGGCGCGGTGCTGCTCACATTGTTTACATTGGCGTTATTTGTCGTATTCATCGTGCTCATGCCGACTTCCTCAAAACACAGCGTACATTGTGGCCGTCATCGCCCAGCGTCAGCGGTGGCATGGCGACACGGCAGGCATCCGAAGCGTAGCTGCAACGCGGTTCGAAAGCACAACCCGGCGGCGGCGCCAGCGGACTGGCAACCTGACCGGGGATCGCCGCCAGACGCGGACGCTCGCCGGCGACGGCGTGGTTCTTGCTGCGGCCCGGCAGGCAATTGAGCAAGCCGGCCGTGTAGGGATGTTGCGGATTGTCAAAAATCTGCGGCACACTGCCCTGCTCCACCATGCGGCCGGCGTACATCACGGCGACGCGGTCGGCGATCTCTGCCACCACGCCGAGGTTATGGGTGATGAACAAGATGCCGGTGCCGGTTTCGCGCTGCAGCTTTTGCAGCAGCGCCAGGATTTGCGCCTGAATCGTCACGTCCAGCGCCGTGGTCGGCTCATCGGCGATCAGCAGCGAAGGATTGCACGACAAGGCCAGCGCAATCATCACGCGCTGGCGCATGCCGCCCGACAGCTGATGCGGATATTCGTACAAGCGGCGTGCGGCGGCGGGAATCTCGACCAGCTCCAGCATGCGCTGCGCGTGGATCATGGCATCCTTGTGGCTCTTGCCCAGATGCAGGCGCACGCTTTCCGCGATCTGGTCGCCGAGCGTGAAGACCGGATTCAGACTGGTCATCGGCTCCTGAAACACCATCGCGATTTCATTGCCGCGCAACTGGCGCAGGCTGCGTTGCGGCAAACGCGTCAGGTCGACCGTTTCGCCGTCGCGGCGCTTGAAGCGGATGCTGCCGCCAACCACGCGACCGGCGTCGGCCGGGATCAAACCCATGATGGACAAGCTGGTCACGGACTTGCCGGAACCGGACTCGCCGACTACGGCCAGCGTCTCGCCGGCGTTGAGGGTGAAGCTCACACCGTCGACCGACTTTACGGTGCCCTGCTCGGTGAAAAAATGCGTCTGCAGGTTGTCGACTTCCAGCAGCGGCGTCCCTTGTTGGACTCTCTGTTCTTGCATGATCTGTACTCTCTTTGCTGGAGGAATTAGAGGCTTTTGCGCAGGCGCGGATCGAGCATGTCGCGCAGGCCGTCACCGACCATTTGCAGCGAGAGCGCCGACAGCACGATGGCGATGCCCGGGAACACCACCAGCCAGATCGCCTGCTCGGCGTAGGCCTGCCCGGAAGAAATCATCGTGCCCCAGGTCGGCAGCTCAGGCGGCACACCGACGCCGAGGAAAGACAAGCCCGCTTCCGCCAGAATCGCGTAGGCGAAGATGAAGGTGCCCTGCACCAGAATCGGCGACAGGATGTTGCCCAGCACGTGGAAGAACACAATGCGCACCGTCGATACGCCCAGCGCGCGCGCCGCTTCCACGAACAACAGCTCACGCACCACCAGCGTCGAGGCGCGCACGATACGCGCCACACGGGGTGTATAGACAATCGCCAGCGCCAGCACGACGTTGATCAGCGAGGAGCCGAGAATCGCCACCAGCGCAATCGCCAGCAGGATGTCGGGGAACGACATCATGGCATCGACCACCCGCATGATGGGCGCATCCATGCGTTTGAAGAAACCGGCGCACAAACCCATCAGCACGCCGGCCACCAGTGAGATCACCACCACCAGCGCGCCGATAGTCAGCGAATAGCGGCCGCCGGTCAGCACACGCGTGAAAATATCGCGACCGAATTCATCCGTGCCGAACCAATGCGACGCCGACGGCGGCTGCAGGCGCGCCATGATGTCCAGCGCCGACGAATCGTAAGGAGAAGTCAGCGGCACCACGACAGCCAGGACGGCCAGCAGCACCAGGCTGATGACGCCGAACATGACCAGCTTGCGCCGCATGAATTTAGAGAGAAAAGCAAACATGGGAAATCCTGTGATTCTGTTCAAGAGCCGGATCAATACCGGACGCGCGGATCGATCAGCGTGTAGAGCAAATCGATCGCCAGATTGATCAGCACATAGATCACGGCAATCGCCAGCAAGGCGCCCTGAATCACCGGATAATCACGCCGCTGCACTGCCGACACCACCAGATTGCCGACGCCCGGCAAACCGAACACCGTCTCGGTCACCACCGCGCCGCCGATCATCAGCGCCGCCGTCAGACCGATCACTGTCACCACCGGAATCAGTGCATTGCGCAAGGCATGACGCAGGATCACACGGCGCTCGTTCAGCCCTTTGGCGCGTGCCGTGCGAACGTAGTCATCGGACAGCACGTCGAGCATGGAAGCGCGCGTGAAGCGGATGATCAGCGCCGAATTGAGCACGCCCAGCACCACTGCCGGCAGCAGCAGGTGATGCAGACGGTCCCACAACGGCGCACCCGGATCGCCGTAACCGGCCACCGGAAACCAGCCCATCTTGACGGCGAAAATCTGCATCAGGATCAGGCCGAACCAGAAGCTGGGAATACTTGCGCCCAGCATGGCGATGCCGGTGAACACCTGATCCACCACCCGACCGCGCCACACGGCGGAAACAATGCCGCACGGAATGCCGATCAGGCAGGCCAGCGCCACCGCAAAAATCGTCAGAAAGAAAGTCGGCTCGGCACGCGAAGCCAGCGCTTCGGTCACCGGCATCTGCAAGAAAATGGATTGGCCGAGGTTGCCCTGCGCCAGCTCCTTGAGCCAGAAGCCGAATTGCACCAGCATCGGCTTGTCGAGGCCATATTGGGCGCGCAGTTTGGCGATATCGGCGACGGTGGCCTGGTCGCCCAGCATGATCGCAGCCGGATCGCCCGGCGCCAGACGCGTGATGAAGAACACCAGCACGGCGACGATCAGCATGACGATCACCATGCCGGTGAAGCGTCCTGAAAGATAACGGAGCATAGACGTGAAGTCGGTTAGGAAATAAAAGAAAAAACGGATGCAGCCCGTCCATCGGTTTCGTCAAAAACGAAATCGATGGGATATGAAATGTTCAGAGCCTGCCTCTGCGCAATGCAGGGAAAATCATGCGTTGCGCAGAGAAGTGCTTTCCAGCTACTTAGTCAGCCAGCTTGGTATTCCAGAAATACGGCCAAGGCATAGGTGTGTAGCCCTGCAGCTTGGACGATTTCGCGGTCAGGCTGTTGAAGCTGCCCAGACGGATATACGGCACTTCGTCGTACACCACGCTCTGCACCTTGCCCCACAATGCGCCGCGATGCGCCGGATCCATCTCGTGCGAGAACACGGTGACCGACACGTCCTTGCCGGCGCTCTTCCAGCCGCCCGGTGCGCCATCGCTCAGTTGCGGCGGCGACAGTGTCGGTTCAGGCAGGAAAGCCGAATGGGTCATGTAGATATCCCACAGCGCCGGATCATTGCGGCGCTGGATCAGCGTCGCCCAGTCGACCACTTGCATGTCGACCTTGAAACCGGCCAGCTTCAGTTCTTCGCCCATCACCAGCGCCATGCGGTAGTGGAATTCGTACTGCTTACTGGTCAGGATCTTGACCGGCTCGCCCTTGTAACCGGCCTTGGCGGCGAGGTCGCGCGCCTTGGCTGCATTGGCCTGGTTATACGAAGCGGTACCGTCCATGGAGTAGAACGGCGAGCCCTTCGGAAAGTGATTGCCTTCCACCGAGAAGAACTTCGGATCGCCGAAACCGGCGGTCATGATTTCCTTCATGTTCAGCGCGGCCTGAATCGCCTGGCGCACACCCTGCTTTTGCAGCGGGCCTTGCACCGTGTTCAGCACCACATACGGAAAGCCGAACGGCGCAGTGATCACCGGCACGACATTCGGCTTGCCTGCCAGACGCGGCGAGGCTTCCGCCGGCAGCAGATCGGCGAACTGATATTGACCGGACAGCGAACCTTCAACGCGGGTATTCGGATTCGGCACAGGGATAAAGCGCAGCTCGGACAGCAAAGCCTCACGCTTGCCGGCATAACCACTGGCCGGCTCCTTGCGCGCGCTGTAGCCGTCGAAACGGGTCAGCAGCACGTATTGGTCAGGCTTGCGCTCCTTGAACTGATAAGGACCGGTACCAATGAAATCCTTCAATGGATTGACTGCAGACTCCTTCGGCATGATCGCGGCGAAACCGGACGGCAGCGCCAGATGCGCCAGCAGCGGTGCGTAGGCGTTCTGCATGCTCAGCACGATGGTGTACGGACCTTTGGCGTCGAGGCTCTTGATCTCTTTCGATACCGCCTTACCACGCGGTGCGATGTCCATCCAGCGCTTGAGAGAAGCGACGACGTCGTCGGATTTCATCTCTTTGCCGTTGTGAAATTTGACGCCCTTGCGCAGTTCGATGGTGACGGTCTTGCCGTCAGCACTCACCTTGGGCAGGCTTTCCGCCAGCATGGGCTGGATGTTCCACTTAGCGTCGAAGGTATACAGCGGTTCATAGACGTGCTGCATGATGGTTGCGACCAGATCGGTGGTCGATGCCATCGGATCCAGCGTTTGCGGCTCGGCCACCATCGCCAGATTGGCGACGCCGCCCGGAGCAGCCTGTGCCAGTGGCGCCACGCCTAATGTGCCTACCGACGCCAGCACCGCTGCGCTTGCCGCATATTGAAATAGCAGACGCCTGCCCTTGTTGAACGACGGTAAAAAAGATCGCACTGTCATCATCCTCTCCTACATGCCTGCTGGGTTAAAAATCCTGGCCTTGCAACGGCGGACTGAATGGCGACCGGTTTTTCAAAACCGCCGGTCAAGCGACATCCATAGCGCGCCGTTTGCTGATGCTTTGTTTTTTATTCTTTTGCTGCGACTGCTTGCTGAAATTTTTTGGTAGTTTATATCACGCCGTTTGAAGCAGCAATCAGTAAACACATGCAAAAAGTTACGAATCCCTTATCTACGAAGCATTACGAGAAAAAGCAAGAACTGTTATTTAGTAACATAAATGCTGCGCCGCCCCAAAAACAAGCGCAATGCCGTCGCAAATCACCAAACAAGGGCACGGTATCGGCGATCGCTTCTCACGGAAAATCGCCGCACGAATGCGATCCGGAATGCCATTGGAGACAACTGATGGTCACGACAGAAATCAGCCCACGTCACGAGATGGTGCACGAGGGGAAATTGCGCTTTGCAACAGACTGCTCAAGCTGACTGAAAAAATAACGGGTGGATTTTTTGCAACAGGAGGAGATCGCCGATGCCGGCGCGATCATTGCAGAGACAAAAGCATGGGCAGAGGGTCGTGCGCATCAATGCGCAACCTCTGCCCACGCAGGATGAAGAACAAGTCAGCTCTCCATCGCCATCAGTTTCTTGCGCAAGACCGTGAGGCCATGCCGCAGCTGCGCAATCTCTTCTTCCGAGTTGCCGCTCATGGCCTGATCGGTCACCTGATCGACGATGACCTTGGCCTGCCAGAACATCTCGCGTCCGCTGTCCGTGATCTGCACGACCACTGACCGCTTGTCATGCTCCGACGCGCTGCGCGCAATCCATCCGCGCGCTTCCATCGCGTGCAGGATGCGAGTCACGCGCGTGCGCTCGTAGGCCGTCCATTGCGCCAGCTCTTGCATCGTCAGCGGACCTTTGCGCAGGACTGCGCTCAGGATCCGGTATTCCGTGGGAAGGATTTCCAGCGGCCGCAAAGCGTCTTGCAGTAAGTGATTGCGCCGGTACACGACCTGCGTGCACAGGAAGAAAAGATGCGTTTCCAGTTCCGATTGATTTGACTGATCTGACATTTTTTAATAAACAAGAATTGACGATATCTCAACTCTGTCCCAGCAAGCCGGCGATTACTCTTCCAGCGGCAAGGCCAGCGTTTCCTTGATCTCTTCCATCACAACATAACTCTTGGACTGCGCCGCACCCGGCAATTGCAGCAGGATGTCGCCGAGCAGCTTGCGGTATTCCGCCATGCCGCGGATGCGCGCCTTGATCAGATAGTCGAAGTCGCCCGAGACCAGATGACACTCCTGCACCTCCGGGATGCGCAGCACCTCGCGGCGGAACTGCTCGAACATATTGCCCGACTTATGGTTGAGCGTGATCTCTACGAACACCAGCAAGGTCGCCCCCAGCGTTTCCGGATTGATACGCGCGTAATAGCCGCTGATGACGCCGTCGCGCTCCATGCGCTTGACGCGCTCGATGCACGGCGTGATCGACAGGCCGACCTGCTCGCCGAGGTCTTTCATCGAGATGCGCCCGTCCTTTTGCAGGACCGCCAGGATCTTGCGGTCCAGCTTGTCCAGGGTGCGTACTGAAAGCTGCTGCGTTCTCATTATTTATTCTCGTTTTTAGCAATTAATACACAAACAAATGCTAGTTAATTCTCAATATCATAGTTTTAAATTCTAATGAATTACAGCTTAATTACAACTATTTCAGGGAATCACATCATGCGTGTCGTTATTCTGGGCAGCGGCGTCATTGGCGTCACCAGCGCTTACTACCTCGCCAAGGCCGGTCATCAGGTCACAGTGCTCGACCGTCAACCGGGTCCGGCGCTGGAGACCAGCTTCGGCAACGCCGGCCAGATCTCGCCCGGCTACGCCTCTCCATGGGCTGCGCCCGGCATTCCGCTCAAGGCCCTGAAATGGATGTTTGAAGAACATGCGCCGCTGGCGATCCGTCTCGACGGCACTTTGCAGCAATTACGCTGGATGTGGCAAATGCTGCGCAACTGCAATGCCGATAGTTACGCCATCAACAAGGAGCGCATGGTGCGCCTGGCCGAATACAGCCGCGACTGCTTCCGCCAGTTGCGCGCCGACACCGGCATAGCCTACGAAGGCCGCCAGCAAGGCACGCTGCAACTGTTCCGCACGCAGGAGCAGTTCGACGGCGCGCAAAAGGATATCGACGTGCTGCGTCAGACCGGCGTGCCCTACGAGCTGCTGACCGGCAGCCAGCTCGCCAATGCCGAACCGGCGCTGGCCAAGGTCAGCCACAAACTCAGCGGCGGCCTGCGCCTGCCGAACGATGAAACCGGCGACTGCCAGCTGTTCACCACCAAGCTGGCGAAAATGGCCGAGGAATTGGGCGTGCGTTTCCGCTACGGCGTCGATATCGATGCGCTGGCGGTGGCGGGCGGCGAGATCGACGGCGTGGTCTGCGGCAAGGAACTGGTCAAAGCCGACCGCTACGTGGTGGCGCTGGGGTCGTATTCCACCAACTTCCTGCGCAACATCGTCGACATCCCGGTGTATCCGCTCAAGGGCTATTCGATCACCGTCCCGGTGGTCAATGCCGAGGCAGCGCCGGTGTCGACTATCCTCGACGAAACCTACAAGATTGCCGTCACGCGCTTCGACAACCGCATCCGCGTGGGGGGCATGGCGGAAGTGGTCGGTTTCAACAAGGAACTCAATCCGAAGCGCCGTGCAACGCTGGAGATGGTAGTCAACGACCTGTTCCCCGGTGCCGGCAACACGGCACAAGCCAGCTTCTGGACCGGATTGCGCCCGATGACACCAGACGGTACGCCAGTCGTCGGCGCCACGCCGATCGGCAACCTGTTCATCAACAGCGGCCACGGCACGCTGGGCTGGACGATGTCGTGCGGCTCGGGTCAACTGCTGTCGGATCTGATTTCGGGTCGACGTCCCGCCATCGCTTCGGAAGATTTGTCGGTGGCGCGTTATATGGGCCGGCAGCAATTCCACGCGACTGCGACCGCCTGACATATCGAAAATCTGCAGCAAAACAGCAACCGCGCTGCAACCTGCCAAGCCGAAGCATTGCGCTTCGGCTTTTTTATTTTCTGCCGTCTGCAAGTGCCCGGCCGCGCACGTAGGAAACGTCCCACACGCGCTGTCTGGTTACGCCGACATTCCTCTCGACGCAATACGCCGATAATCGTTTCATCGACGGCTGCTTCTCACAATTCCCTGCCGCCGCTCACGACGAGACCCTCTGCCGGAGACTGCAGTCTGATTTCGTGCCGCCATTCGCAAACGCAAGCTCTCTTTGAGAAAGACCTTCGCATGCATACACAAGCCCATCGCGACACGGCCTGCGCGCCAGGCCCGACTGTGCCCAGTGCAAAGAAAATCGCCAGGGAAAGCGGTCTGCGCTATGTCAACGACGACACGCCGGGCATCAGCCGTACGCGTGATCATGGCGACTTCATCTATACCGACAGCGACGGCAAGACCATTCACGACAGCGCCCTGCTCGCCCGCATCAAGGCGCTCGCTGTTCCTCCTGCCTGGGAGGACGTATGGATCTGCCCCTGGGCCAACGGCCATATCCAGGCTACCGGGCGCGATGCACGCCAGCGCAAGCAATATCGTTATCACGCGCGCTGGCGCATCGTGCGCGACGAGGTCAAATACCAACGCATGATCAGCTTTGCGAAGGTATTGCCGCAGATACGTAAATGTCTTGAGCACGATCTGAAGAAAAACGGCTTGAGCAAACAGAAAGTCCTGGCGACGGTGATTTATCTGTTGCAGGCGACACTCATGCGCGTGGGCAATGACGAATACGCGCGCAACAATCAGTCGTTCGGCATGACCACGCTGCGCAATCGCC
Source organism: Herbaspirillum sp. GW822-FHT03A08 (assembly GCF_058801885.1). Classification (NCBI taxonomy): domain Bacteria; kingdom Pseudomonadati; phylum Pseudomonadota; class Betaproteobacteria; order Burkholderiales; family Oxalobacteraceae; genus Herbaspirillum; species Herbaspirillum sp. GW822-FHT03A08. The sequence goes on from NZ_JBXANR010000001.1 coordinate 50,309, forward strand.
ACGTCAAGGTCGACGGAGCCGACATCAAGTTCCATTTTCGCGGCAAGAGCGGTGTGCAGCACACGATCAAACTGCATGATCCCTACATGGTGCGCATCGTGCGCAAGCTGCTCGATTTGCCGGGACAGGATCTGTTTCAGTACGTTGATGAAGCCGGCGACACGCACAGCGTCGGCTCCAGCGACGTTAACGACTACCTGCACGAGATCACGGGCGAGGATTACACTGCCAAGGATTTCCGCACCTGGGCCGGGACCGTGCTGGCGGCGCTGGCGCTCAACGAATTTCAGCAATTTGATTCACAGGCCCAGGCGAAGAAAAACATCGTTCAGGCAATTGAACACGTCGCCATGAAGCTGGGCAACACGCCGACAATCTGCCGCAAATGCTATGTGCATCCGGACGTAATCTCGTCCTATCTGGACGGCGTGACGGCGGGTACGCTCAAGCAGCAGGTGCGCGACAATCTGGTCCACGACCTGCATGCCTTGAGCCCGGAAGAAGCTGCGGTGCTGGCGCTGCTGCAACAACGCTTGCAAGACGAGCCGAAGCGGCAGAAATCGCCAAAGCGCTAGAAGAGACAAAAAAATCGGCTTTCCATTTTCATGGAAAGCCGATTTTCTATTGTGGAAAGAACCGCGGAGTTATGCCGTCACAGGCGCTTTCTCAAGCTTCGGCAGGAAAGCCGCCAGCAAGCCGATCAGCGGCAGGAAGGCGCAGACCTGATACACGAAGAAAATGTCGGTCACGTCAGCCAATTTGCCCAGCAGCGCGGCGCCGATACCACCCATGCCGAACGCGAAACCGAAAAACAGGCCCGACACGGTACCGACCTTGCCCGGCATCAGTTCTTGTGCGAACACCAGGATCGCCGAAAAGGCCGACGCCAGGATCATGCCGATGATGACCGTCAGCACGCCGGTCCAGAAAAGGTTGGCGTAGGGCAGCATCAGCGTGAACGGCGCCACACCCAGGATCGATACCCAGATCACCAGCTTGCGGCCGACGCGATCGCCGATCGGACCTCCCAGCACGGTACCGATCGCCACTGCAAACAGGAACACGAACAGATGAATCTGCGCATCCTGCACCGACAGCTGGAATTTGCTGATCAGGTAAAACGTGAAGTAGCTCGACAGGCTGGCCATGTAGAAGTACTTGGAAAAGATCAGCAGCAGCAGAATGCTGACCGCCATGATGACCTTGTTGCGCGGCAGCTCGACGTAACCGGAAGATTTTTTCTTTGACTTGGTCTTGCCGGCCAGTTGCTGGCGTTGGTACCAGTGACCGATCTGACGCAGCACGACGATCGCAATCAGGGCTGCAATGGTGAACCACGCGATGCTGCGTTGTCCGCCGGGGATAATGATCCATGCGGCCAGCAATGGCCCCATCGCGCTGCCTGCGTTGCCGCCGACCTGGAACAGCGATTGCGCAAGGCCGTGGCGACCACCCGATGCCATACGCGCCACGCGCGAAGCTTCAGGATGGAAGACCGAGGAGCCGGTGCCGACCAGCGCAGCGGCGACCAGCAGCACGCCAAAATTCGGCGCGACCGACAGCAGCAGCAAACCGCACAAGGTAGAACCCATGCCGATGGCCAGCGAATACGGTTTTGGATGTTTGTCGGTGTACAGGCCGACCAGCGGCTGCAATAGCGAAGCCGTCACCTGGAACGTCAGAGTGATCAGACCGATCTGAGCAAAGCTCAGGTGGAAATTGCCCTTCAACAGCGGATAAATCGCCAGCAGCAGCGATTGAATCATGTCGTTGAGGAAATGCGAAAAACTGATCGCGCCCAGGACGCGGAAGCCGGTTTTTTCTACTGCCTGTTTCTCGGTTGCCTGAGGCATTTCCGGCGGATTAAGCGCTGTCTCCATGATGGCCTGTCTTATTTTGGATGGATAAACCCGAAATTTTAGACCTGTTGGCCTGGTTTGTCTTTTGGCGCCCCATTTTGGGTCGCGTCGCCGGGCACCATACAAGATTCAGGCTTTATGCGGCCTTGCGAAAAGTCAGGTTGTAGCGACACGTGCCGGTCAACTCGTGCACGCCCTCCATCAACGTGTCGACACCATGGAAACTCAAACGCGCCGGACCGCCCCACACCACCACGTCGCCGCTTTCCAGCCGCATGCGCAGCGGCTTGTCGGCGCGCTCGCTGCCGCCGAAAAGAAAGATCGCCGGCAATCCCAGCGACACCGATACGATAGGCTCCGTCATGTCACCTTCGTTCTTGTCCTGATGCAGCGACATGCGCGCACCGGGGACGTAGCGATTGATCAGACAGGCATCCGGCATGAAGTTGTCGAAGCCGGCTGCCGTTGCCGCCTTCACAGCCAATTCAATGAACACTTCCGGCATCGCAGGCCACGGCTGTTGCGACAGCGGATCGTCACGCTGATAGCGGTAGCCGCGCCGATCCGTGACCCAGCCGAGTTCGCCGCAATTGCTCATTGCCACCGACATGGTGTAACCGCCCGGCGTCTGCATCTGCCGGAACGGCGCTTGCGCAGTCACCTGCTCAATGGCTTGCATCAATGCGGTCGCTTGCTCGTCGGCGAAAGCACGCAGCCATGCCGCGCCGTCGTCGATTCGTTCGATGGACGGTACGCGCAAGGCAGCGAACAGATCGCCGGTCATGACAGCCCTGCTCCTTCTCCCTCGCCCTCTTTTTCCAGCAAAGCCTTCTTCCGCTCAACACCCCAGCGGTAACCCGACAGCGAGCCATCCATGCGCACCACGCGATGGCACGGGATCAGCACGGCAATGGCGTTGGACGCACAGGCACTGGCTACGGCGCGTACGGCAGATGGTTTGCCGATGCGCTGCGCAATATCGGAATATGTCACGCGCGCGCCGGCCGGGATCTCGCGCAAGGCTTGCCATACGCGTTGCTGGAAAGCCGTGCCGCGCACATCGAGCGGCAGGTTGAGATCGCCTTGCGGCGATTCGATGAAACCGATCACTTTGGCGATCAGTTTTTCAAATTCCGCATCGCCGCCGATCAGCTCCGCCTGCGGAAATTGATCCTGCAGATCGCGCACCAGCTGATCCGGATCGTCGCCCAGCGTGATCGCGCAAACGCCCTTGGCAGTGGTCGCCACCAGGATTGCACCCAGCCAGCACTGCGCCACCGCAAAATGAATTTGCGCACCGCTGCCGCCGCTGCGATAGGCGCTCGGCGTCATGCCCAGCCGCCCGGTGGATTCTGCATAAAAGCGTCCGCTGGAATTGAAGCCGGCGTCATACATGGCATTAGTGACGGTGTCGCTCTGCACCAGGCCCTGGCGTAAACGGTGAGCCCGGTGAGCTGCGGCGTACGCCTTGGGCGTGACACCGGTTTTTTCTTTGAAGACGCGATGAAAGTGGAAGCGGCTCATGCCGGCGATCTGCGCCAGATCATCCAGCGAAGGCAAATCCTCCGCCTGCTCGATAGCGCGACAGACTGCGGCGATGGCCTGCGCCTGACGCTCAGCCAGTGCAGCTTCGTTCGGTTTGCAGCGTTTGCAGGCGCGAAAGCCGGCTTGTTCCGCCAATGCGCCGGTATCGTAGAAGGCGACGTTTTCCCGTCGAGCCTGACGCGAAGGACACGACGGACGGCAATACACCCCGGTGGTGCGCACAGCGTAATAGAACGTGCCGTCGGCGGCTTTGTCGCGCTGCGTGACGGCCTGCCAGCGCTCGTCGTCGAGGCTGGCGGCGAGCCGGGAAACAGGAGCGGATAAAATGGACTTGCGGGTATTCATACTAAACATGATGACACCTTTTGGTTACACGGTCATCGCAGTATAAAAATCCCAAACCAGTCCGACACTCCGGGCCTTGCTTTCAAATCCGGTGTTGTTTTCTGAAGCGAAAATCAGGACGAAAACTTGATCCGCTGGCGGCTTTGCGCCGGTTGCGTGACGTGATCCAGCGGCAGCACGTGCGAGTGTTTGATCTGTTTCATGGTGATATTGGACTTGACGTTGGTCACGCCCGGCAGGCGCAGCAGGCGCGTCATCATGAACTCGGAAAACGCCGCCAGATCTGGCGCGACGATGCGCAGGATATAATCCGCTTCGCCCGTGATGGAAAAGCACTCCATGATTTCGGGCATGCTCTGCACCGCTTTCTCGAACTGATCGCCGCGCGTTTCACCCTGGCGGTCGAGTGTGACATTGGTGAACGCCGTGACGCCGAGACCGACGACAGCAGGATCCAGCACTGCGGTATAGCGCTCAATGACGTGCGCTTCTTCCAGACGCTGCACGCGCCTGCTGATCTGGGAAGTCGACAGGTGCACTTTCTGGCCGAGAGCGCTGTTGGTGATGTGACCGTCACGCTGCAACTCCGCCAGCAAGGCCAGATCAAACCGATCTACGGTGATTGTGCTCATATCGCCCTCTTTTCCCCATTATTTTGAACAATTTGTGCATCATACAGCGACAAATGTGGAAATAACAATCACATTTTGCGCATCTCCTGCAATAAACTGGATTCATACATTACCCAGCACGCAGCCGGTGCAAGGCGTTCACAAGGCGCCTGCCCTGCCCCACACTCCAGGAGACCATGATGGGCCAAGCCACGCAGATCACTTCCACCCGCAGCGCCACCGATTTGTTCGACAATCCGATGGGCACCGACGGTTTCGAGTTCGTCGAATATGCGGCGCTGGACCCCATGCCGATCGCCACCGTGCTGGAATCGATGGGATTCTCCGCCGTAGCGCGTCACCGCTCCAAGAACGTCACACTGTACCGCCAAGGCCAGATCAACTTCATCCTGAATGCGGAGCCGGACAGCAACGCCACCGAATTCGCCAAGGTGCACGGCGCCTCCGTCAACGCCATGGCCTTCCGCGTCAAGGATGCGGCAGCAGTCTATAAGCGCGCGCTGGAAATGGGTGCCGAAGGCGTGCCAGCCAAGCTCGGCCCGATGGAGCTGAACATCCCCGCCATCAAGGGCATCGGCGGCTCGCTGCTGTATCTGGTGGACCGCTACGGCGAGCGCGGTTCGATCTACGACATCGATTTTGAATTCTTCCCCAACGTCGAACGCCATCCTGTCGGCGTCGGCCTGACCTACATCGATCACCTGACGCACAACGTGGTGCGCGGCGCGATGGATAAATGGTCATCCTTTTACGAGCGTCTGTTCAACTTCCGCGAGATCAAGTATTTCGACATCGAAGGCAAGATGACCGGCCTGAAATCGCGTGCCATGACCAGCCCTTGCGGCAAGATCCGTATTCCGATCAACGAAAGCGCTGACGACAAATCGCAGATCGAAGAATTCATCAAGCAGTACAACGGCGAAGGCATCCAGCACATTGCGCTGGGCACCGACGACATCTACCAGACCGTGCGCACGCTGTACCAACGCCAGGTCCCGCTGCAAGACACCATCAACACTTATTACGATCTGGTGGAGCGCCGCATCCCCGGCCACAAGGAAGACCTGGCCGCGCTGCGCGAACTGAAGATCCTGATCGACGGTGCGCCGACCGAAGGCCAGGGTCTGCTGCTGCAGATTTTTACGCAGACGCTGATCGGCCCGATTTTCTTCGAGATCATCCAGCGCAAGGGCAATGATGGTTTTGGCGAAGGCAATTTCAAGGCGCTGTTCGAATCGATCGAACTGGATCAGATTCGCCGTGGCGTGATCTGAGCAGGTTGATCTTCCCGCCTCAAAATTAATAAAAAGACAATTCCATGGCGGCGTTCCGGGAAATCCGGTACGCCGCCTTATTTTTGCCTTGCCCTCAAGAAATCGCCGGGATGGACGTAAAAGGAAGTACTACTTCTGCGAGGGAACACCATGCCTGCCAGCGCTCAATTTGGAAAATACGCCGCCAACGCCGCTTCTGCCGTCGTCGAGGATATTTCCGAGCGCATCCAGCAATTGACCCGCCAGATTCGTGAGTTGCAACGGCAATTACAGCAAATGCTGTCATCCATCTCCGAACAAGACCTGAACCAGCTGCGTCAACGCATCCAGGCGCATTATCAGGAAATCTTCCGCCTGGAAAAAGAGAAAGCGCGCAGCCGCAATCGCAGCAGCAGCTATCTCAGCGTCGTGCTGTCAGTCGCTACCAGCAACGCCTGAAAACCTGCAGAAGAAACTGCGATTTCAGCGCAGCCTCTTTATTCCTTCCGTCCTCTGCTTCAGTCTTTTTTGCTCGCCACCAACGCAGCCATCGCAGCAGCATTCGGCTGTATTCCGCTGAGCAAGCCGTCAACAACGCCGGCGCGGTTTTGCACCGGCTGATTCTGGCTGACCTTCCATTTACCAACCAGCTTGGTGATCGGGATTTCGATGCCGACGATGGCGCTGATCATCTTGTCGATATAGTCCGCCGGCGCGTCGCTGACTGACCATGGCTGCGCCATTGCGGCTTCATGATGCGTCGTCAGCCTGGTGACCAGCGCGCGCAGCCATTCGGCGTCGTCGATGATGCGCAAGGGACCGCTGGCATGCACAACGGCATAATTCCATGTAGGCACGGCTTTGCCGTTTTCTTTCTTTGTGGGGTACCAGGATGGCGAGATGTAGGCGTCTGCCCCCTGAAAGACCGCAAGGACTTCGGTTGTCGCAACGTAGTCCTTCCAGACCGGATTGGCACGCGCCACGTGTCCGCGCAGAATGCCATGCTCCCCCTCGTCGGCGCTCAAGATCAGCGGAATATGATTGGCGTCCAGACCGGACGACGTCTGCGTAATCAGTGTCGACAAAGGATGGTCCTGCATCAGACGGTGCAAGACCTGAAGGTCGGATTCGGCGAAATGGCTGGGTAGGTACACGTGTTTTCCCTTGCGATGATCGGTACGGCGGACATAAGATGCGTGAACAAAAAATACACGCCTTGCAGCAGCCTACTGTAACCGACCGGGGAAGTTTTTTATAGCGGGCAAAATAATCGACAATGCCTGGCCTGCGTGCAGCAAACTCGACAAACCTCAGTGCAAGCTGCTTCAGAAAAAAATTACGGGTCCGGACCTTTGTGAGGTGCGGACCCGCAATCGTTGCATTGCTGCATCAAAGCACTGGATCAGCGCATCATGCGTGTCCCAGATACGCCTTGCGCACAGCATCATTAGCAAGCAGATTAACGCCGGTGTCGGCAAGTACTACATGGCCGTTTTCCAGTACATAGCCGCGGTCGGCTACACCCAGCGCCTTGTTGGCGTTTTGCTCGACAAGGAACACCGTCACGCCGTTGTCGCGAATGGTGCGAATGATGTCGAAGATTTGCGCAATCACCAGCGGCGCCAGACCCAGCGTCGGCTCATCCAGCAACAGCAAACGTGGCTTGCTCATCAGCGCACGGCCGATCGCCAGCATCTGCTGCTCGCCGCCGGACATGGTGCCGGCGCGCTGGTTGGTACGCTCCTTCAGACGAGGGAACAAACCAAAGACGTACTGCACGCCCTCTTCAATTTGCTCATTCGTGGCGAAAAACGCGCCCATCTTGAGATTTTCCAGTACGGTCAGGCTTGGGAAAACACGACGGCCTTCGGGCGAAATCGCCATGCCCATGCGCATGATTTCGTGCGTCGCACGCTGGGTGATATCCTGGCCTTCAAAGACGATCTTGCCACTCGATGCACGCGGCTTGCCGCACAAGGTCATCAGCAAGGTGGTCTTGCCTGCGCCGTTGGCGCCGATCAGCGTGACGATCTCGCCCTGCTCCACATTCAGCGATACGCCATGCAGCGCTTCGATGGCGCCGTAGTGGGTATGTACCTGTTCAAACTGCAACATCATTCTTCTCCCAGGTAAGCTTTGATCACGCGCTCGTCATTGCGCACCTGATCCGGCGTGCCGATGACGATAGGCTTGCCGTGCTCCATCACCAGAATGCGGTCGGAGATGCCCATGATCAGGCTCATGTCGTGTTCGATCAGCAGGACTGCCACGCCGTGTTCACGGCGCAGCGTGTCGATGAGCTGCTGCAGCTCCTGCTTCTCTTGCGGATTGAGGCCGGCCGCGGGTTCGTCCAGCAGCAGCAGGCGCGGCTTGGTGATCATGCAGCGCGCGATCTCGACGCGGCGCTGCAAACCATACGACAAGGTGCCGGCTTCGCGGTTGGCCAGCGCAGTCAGACCCAACTGGTCGAGCCAGTAGGCGGCGCGATCCAGCGCCTCCTTCTCGGCGCGGCGATATCCGGGCAGCTTCAATAAACCGGACACCAGATTGTTGTTGACCTGATTGTGTTGGGCCACCAGCAGGTTCTCCACCACGGTCAGAGTCTTGAACAACCGGATATTCTGGAAGGTGCGCACCAGTCCCTGTTGCGCCACGACGTGGCTGGGCTTGCGCGCAATCGACGCACCGCCCAGGCTGATGTCGCCGGTGGTCGGCTGGTAGAAGCCGCTGATGCAGTTGAAGACGGTGGTCTTGCCGGCGCCGTTAGGGCCGATGATGGCAAAAACTTCCTTGTCCATCACCGACAGCGACACACCGTCGACCGCCAGCAAACCGCCGAAGCGCATCGACAGATCCGAGACCTGCAGCAAAGTAGTATTAGTCGTCGTCATCGCGGCAGCTCCACGTGAGGACGCGTTGCCGGCAACAAGCCCTGCGGACGCCACATCATCATCAATACCATCACCAGACCAAAAATCAGCATGCGGTATTCCGCAAAACTGCGCGCCACTTCCGGCAAAATCGTCAGCAGAATCGCCGCCAGAATCACACCCAGCTGCGAACCCATGCCGCCCAGCACCACGATCGCCAGGATCAGCGCCGATTCGATGAAGGTAAAGGATTCCGGATTCACCAGCCCCTGGCGCGCGGCGAAGAAGCTGCCAGCCAGACCGGCAAACGCCGCGCCCAGCGTGAATGCGGACAGCTTGATCTTGGTCGGATTGATGCCCAGCGAGCGGCAGGCGATTTCGTCGTCGCGCAGCGCTTCCCAGGCGCGTCCCATCGGCATGCGGATCAGGCGGCTGGTCACGAAGTAAGTAAACAGCACCAGCAGCAAGGCGACGAAATACAGGAAGATCACCATGTGGCTGCCCTGATACGTCAGGCCGAGCATTTCATGGAAAGTCGTGCCGCCTTCGACGCTGGCGCTACGCGCCATTTCGATGCCGAACACGGTCGGTTTCGGAATACCGGACACGCCATCCGGACCGCCGGTCAGCGAGGTCAGGTTGTTGAGCAGCAGACGGATGATTTCACCGAAGCCCAGGGTCACGATCGCCAGATAATCTCCACGCAAACGCAGTACCGGGAAACCGAGGATGAAGCCGAATAAGGCCGACATGCCGGCAGCAATCGGCAGACACTCCCAGAAGGTAAAACCGAAGTACTGGTTGAGCAACGCATAGGTGTAACCACCGACCGCATAGAAACCGACATAGCCCAGATCCAGCAGACCGGCAAAGCCGACCACAATGTTCAGGCCGAGGCCCAGGATCACGTAAATCAAAGCCAGGGTCACCACGTCGACGTTGCCGCGCGAACCGAAGAACGGCCACACCAGCGCAATCGCGAACAGCACCAGCAAGGCGTATTTCTGTTGCCGCGGCTGCAGCTTCGGCAATGCAGGCAGACGCACACCCTTGGTGCTGCGCGTCAGAGTCGGCTTGATCAGCTGGAACACGAACACCGCCAGCACCGCGATCAGCACCGGCGTCCAGTGCGCCTGCAAGACCACACGGTAACCTTCTAGCTGCAATTGCAGGCCCAGCAGCGGCGTGGTCAGAATGGCGGTCAGGATCGCCGCCGCCACGGCGTTTTTAAAAGTAACAGGCATCAGACTTTCTCCACGTCCGGCTTGCCCAGCAAACCTGTGGGACGGAACAAGAGGATGAGGACCAGCAAGGCGAAGGACACCACATCCTTGTATTCAGCCGGCAGGTAACCCGCAGCGAATGTCTCGGCCAGTCCCAGCAGCACACCGCCCAGCATCGCGCCGGGAATGCTGCCGATCCCGCCCAGCACGGCAGCAGTGAACGCCTTGATGCCGGCGATGAAACCGATGTAGGGATTAAGCTTACCGATGGTCAGTGCAATCAGCACGCCGCCGACCGCCGCCAGCATCGCACCCAGCACGAAGGTGAAGGAAATCACGCGGTTGGTATCGATGCCGAGCAGATTGGCCATGCCCATGTCTTCGGCACATGCGCGGCAGGCGCGACCCATGCGCGAACGCGCAATGAACAGCGTCAGGCCGACCATCAGCAGCAGCGTGACGCCGACGATGATCATGCGGGAATAAGGAATAGTGACCGTAAAGTCGCTGCCCATCTGGAATTCCAGCGCGCCGGAAATCAGGACAGGCACGGACATGTCGCGCGAACCCTGGCCGATCTGCACGTAGTTCTGCAGGAAGATCGACATGCCGATGGCTGAGATCAGCGGCACCAGGCGCGGTCCGCCGCGCAGCGGACGATAAGCGACGCGTTCGACGGTCCAGCCGTACAGGCCGGTGACCACCACGGAGACGATCAACGCAGCGCCGAGCAACAGCGGCAAGGGATAACCCGCCTGCACGCCGATGGCGGTAAGCGTCACCAGGCCAACGTAGGAACCGATCATGTAAATTTCGCCGTGCGCGAAATTGATCATGCCGATGATCCCGTAGACCATGGTGTAACCGATGGCGATCAATGCATAGATCGCACCCAGGCTCAGCCCGTTGACGAGCTGCTGGGTCAGTTGTGGGAGCAGTTCATTCATAGGAAACTTGGCAAATATAGATGTGCAAATGCCCCATTCTTACCGCAATGGGGCATTTTGCATGGGACGTCAGTATGGACGACTACTGCAAGCCGGAGAAAAAATTACTTGGCTTCAGTCTTCGTTGCGTCTTTGTGCCAGGTGAAGACGACAAACTTGAACGACTTCAGGTCGCCCTTCTTGTCGTATTCCACAGTGCCGATCGGTGTCTTGAAGGAATTGGCGTGGATGTACGCTGCAACCTTGGTCGGATCAGTCGACTTGGTGGCGGTGATCGCATCGGCAATCACCTTCACACCCGAGTAAGCAGGCATCTGGAACGGGCCGTTAGGATCGCGTTTTTGTGCAGCGAAAGCCTTGACCAGTGCAGCATTGGCAGGATCGGCAGCAAAGTCGGCCGGCAGTGTGACCAGCATGCCTTCGGAAGCAGGGCCGGCGATGGCCGTGATGTCCTTGTTGCCGACGCCTTCAGGACCCATGAACACGGCCTTGACGCCTTGTTCGCGCGCCTGGCGCATGATCAGACCCATTTCAGGGTGATAGCCGCCGAAGTAGACGAAGTCTACGCCTTGCGATTTCAGCTTGGTGATGACGGCGGAGTAGTCGCTGTCGCCGGCGTTCACGCCTTCAAACACGACGACTGGAATCTTTGCCGCTTCCAGGCCGGCCTTGACCGAAGTCGCCACGCCTTGACCGTAAGATTGCTTGTCGTGCAGGACGGCAGCCTTCTTTGGCTTCAGCTTTTCAACCACGTACTTGGCGGCGGCAGGACCTTGCTGGTCGTCGCGGCCGATGGTGCGGAAGATATATTTGTGCGGCTTGGCTTCAGTCAGCTGAGGCGCAGTCGCCGACGGCGTGATCATCACGACGCCTTCGTTTTCATAGATGTCGGATGCAGGGATGGTCGAACCCGAGCAGACGTGACCGATCACGAACTTGATGCCTTGGCTGACGATCTTGTTGGCGACGGCAACTGCTTGCTTCGGCTCGCAGGCGTCATCCATCAGGACGGCTTCAAACTTGTTGCCGCCGGCGCCGCCGGCTGCATTGATTTGCTCGATTGCGGTCAGTGCACCGGCTTTGACCATGTCGCCGTACTGGGCCACCGCACCAGTCATCGGGCCGGCGATCGCGATCTTCACTGTTTCAGCCTGGGCTGTGCCGGCGAACGAAACTGCGGATGCGACGACACCAACGGCCATGGCGATTTTTGTCAGGCGGTTCAAAGGGAATACGGATTTCATTGAATTTCCTCCAATATATTTATTCGTTGCGGCTCTGGCCGGCAACAACATTGAGCAGACGTTACATATGAACAAAGTATGAACAAAGCGCTGCATCTTTACCGATGCTGGCGCTATGGGGCAGGAGTGTAACATTTCCGTCATATACGACAGCTTTTTTTATGCGAACGACCCTGTATTTGCTATTTTTGCGCATCACGAGAATATTTCGCACACTTTTTATTCAAAAAACAAAAATTTTTAATCGATATTTCCAAATATGCTCTTGTTGCGCTGCACCTCACTATCACGCTCCGGCCTCCTGCTCGCATGAAAAAACGCCGCGCCGGGCACACTCAGGCGGCGTTTTTTGCAGATCCGGCTGAAACGTTCAACGGCCGGGAATCGTTTTAGAACTGCTCCCAGTCAGCCTCACTCTCGGCCGCCTTGGGAATGACCGGCATGGACGCGCGCTTGGCAGGAATCCCCTTCGAGCGCGGCGTAATGTCGATCGTGCGCTTGGCGTTGTTCGCAGCCTTCGCTGCGGATGTCGCCTGCAGTTGCTGCTGATCGATCTTGAAGACGCTGACCACCTCGGACAAATTGGCCGCCTGATCCTGCAACGATTGCGCGGCAGCAGCGGCCTCCTCCACCAGCGCCGCATTTTGCTGCGTCACTTCATCCATTTGCGCGATGGCCTGATTGACCTGTTCGATACCCGCGCTCTGTTCCTGGCTGGCAGCGGTGATCTCAGCGACGATGTCAGTCACGCGGCGCACACTCGCCACTACTTCCGCCATCGTGGCGCCGGCCTGCTCCACCAGCCTACTGCCGAAGTCCACTTTTTCAACGGAATTGCTGATGAGTTCCTTAATTTCCTTTGCTGCGCTGGCAGAGCGCTGCGCGAGGCTGCGCACTTCCGATGCGACGACCGCAAAGCCGCGGCCTTGTTCGCCGGCGCGCGCGGCTTCCACCGCAGCATTCAGCGCCAGGATGTTGGTTTGGAAAGCGATGCCGTCGATGACGCTGATGATGTCGACAATTTTCTTCGACGATTCGTTGATGGCACCCATGGTATCGACCACCTGTCCGACTACGCCGCCGCCCTGTACCGCCACTTCCGATGCCGAGACTGCCAGTTGATTGGCTTGACGGGCGTTATCGGCATTTTGCTTGACCGTGGAAGTCAGCTCTTCCATCGACGATGCGGTTTCTTCCAGTGAGCTGGCCTGCTCTTCCGTGCGGCTGGACAGATCGAGATTGCCGCTGGCGATCTGGGTCGATGCCGTGGCGATCGTGTCGGTGCCGGTACGCACCTGCGACACGATGTTGAGCAAGCTGTCGTTCATCGCTTTCAGTGCTTGCATCAGTTGGCCGGTCTCGTCACGCGAACGGACTTCAATCTGCGCCGTGAGGTCGCCGCCGGCCACGCGCCGGGCAATTCCCACCGCGGCAGTCAGCGGACGCGACACAATCCCTGCGACCCAGAACGCCAGCAGCAAACCTAGCGCGACGCTGGCGGCCAACAGAACCACGATCCAGATGCGCGCGGCTTCATAGGTCGATGTCGCGGTCTCATCCGCTTTTGCACTGCCGGCCTCGTTGATCTGACTCAGACGATCCAACTGAGCAGCCATGGCGATATAAAGTTTGGTGGAGTCGCCACGAATCAGCAATCGGGCCTCGTCATTGAGACCGCTGCGCGCCAGCATCAGGATCTTCTTGTTTTCGGCAAAATAAGCGCTGAGGTTTTTTTTGAATTCCGGATAGACGGTCTTTTCTTCCGGTTCCGAAATCAGACTGGCGTATATGTCGTCGAACTTCTTGAATTGCGCAATCTGCGACTCAATCGACTTCTCATACATGTCGAAGTCTTTTTCATTGTCCGACTGGATATGCTGCAATTCCGCGACGCGAATCCGACTCAGAGTGGTCTTCATCTGCAAGGCTGCGCGCACTGCCGGCAGCCAGTTGGTGCTGATGTCGGTCGATGCCTGGTTGACGCGGCTCAGTTGGCCGATCGAAAACAGGCCGAGGATGATCGTCAGGATCAATACCGCGACAAACGAGATAACAAGCTTGTGGGCGATCTTAAGGTTATAAAACCATTTCATGATGTGCTCTTTGTAATCGTAGAGGGAGGGAGGACGCGATCTGAGCAGGAAGGCGGCTTCGGGGCTATGGCTGCCCCTGTTGCGATGATGGCTTGCCGGCGATGGAGGACTGCTCGCCGGCTTCCGTATTGATGGTTCATAACGACTTTCTGTTCACCTGCATCGCTTGCCTGCTTGCACAAGGCCGGCGTGCAGATTTAAATTTATTTTCTTTCCGCATCGGGATAACTCATCGGGATGCTGTTTTGCCGAATACAATATTTCAGTTCGATATGCCGCCCGTCGCAATCACAGCGCGCAGCAACACCCTCCGCGTCATCACGGAGACAACGGCGAGTCGGATACAGCGTCAGGGATTCATTGCCTGTTGCGGCGATTCAGGCATGGTCTGGGTGCGTGGTACGAAAGTGCGTTATTTCCTGAAACATTGACGATGAGATGATTTACGGCAACATACCCGGTTTCTTTAGCGCGCTTAACCGCCATTTACAATTACTTTTACCTTCATCCCTGCATGCTCCAGCCTTTGCGCCAGATCACCGATTTCCTCAGACATGCAGGTCCGTTCTTCTCCGTCGCTGCGGCAATATGGACGGCCACACAGTTCACGGTTCAGGCGGCGGAAATCCGGCAATACCGCTACAACCAGATCAGCGTCACGGCTTGCCATATCGATCCTCAGCAAGATGCCTTGCGCATGTACTGGAAAGACCCGTCGGGCAATGTCTTCGGCACCTTCTCCAATTTGCGCGCCTGGCTGCGGCCGCAGGGCAAGGATCTGTTCTGTGCCACCAATGCCGGCATTTACGATAAAGACCGGCGTCCGCTCGGCCTGTACATAGAGAACGGCGTCATGCTGCGCAAACTCAATACGCGCCAGAACGCCTACGGCAACTTCTACCTGCAGCCGAACGGCGTCTTTATCGTGGAAGAAAAACAGGCCCGGATTGTCGACACCGCCAGCGTCGACAGCGACCGATCCCGCTGGTTGTCACATGCGCTGTACGCCACGCAGTCGGGGCCGATCATGCTGCGCAACGGAGAAATCAACGCCGCCTTCGATCCCGGCTCCATCAACCTGTTCGTGCGCAATGCCGCCTGCATCGATCCCGCGAAAAAGATCGTGCTGGTCATGGCGAGAAATCCCATCACCTTCTACGACTTCGCCCAGTTTTTGCGTGACAAACTGCACTGCGTCGACGCGCTTTACCTGGACGGCAGCATTTCACGCATTTATCCCTCGCTGGAAGCAGACATCGGCCCGTCCTTCGGCGCCATCATCGGCGTGGAGAAGTAGCGCCGGCACGGATGACACTTATCGCATATCGACATGCAAAATCATTCGTTCTCCTCGAATAAGCCTTGTGTGACCATCCCGCCTTGCCTTTGATGGCCCATATTCGCATACAACATCGGGAGAAAAAATGCGCCGCTGGTCGATTTCCGCATCCGTATTATTCGCAGTCCTCACGCTGGGCGCCAACGCCGTTTCGGCACAGGACAAAACAAAAATCAAAGTCGGCGTGTCGGTCGGCAATTCCGAGCAGACGTTTGAAGTGGTAAAACGCGTTGCCGCGCGCGACGGTCTCGACATCCAGATCATTACCTTCAGCGACTATCTGCAACCGAACGAGGCGCTTGCCGCCGGCGATCTCGACGCCAACGCCTTTCAGCACAAACCCTTCCTCGACAGCCAGATCAAGACGCGCGGCTACAAGCTGGTCCCGGTCGGCCTGACGATTACGGCGCCGCTGGGCATCTATTCCAAGAAATACAAGACGGTCGATCAATTGCCGCAAGGCGCCAGCATCGGCATCCAGAATGATCCTTCCAACGGCAACCGCGCCCTGCTGCTCCTGCAAAAATCCGGCCTGATCAAACTCAAACCCGGCGTCGGTGAAAACGGCGTCAATGCCACACCGCTGGACGTCATCGAAAATCCCAAGAAGCTCAAGCTGGTGGAACTGGATGCCGCGCAACTGCCGCGTTCGCTCGACGATCTCGCAGCGGCTTCGATCAACAACGATTACGCGTTCAAGGCCGGCCTGTCCCTGCAGCGCGACACCATCGCGGTCGAAGACGCCAAGGGCCGCTACGCCAATCTGATCGTGACGCGCGTGGAAGACAAGGACAAACCGTGGGCGAAGAAACTGGTGAAGGCATACCAGTCGGACGAAGTACGTAAATTCATCGAAGCGGAATTCAAGGGATCCCTGGTACCGGCATTCTAAGCAGTATCGTTGGCGATATGCGGTGACAGTGGCGGTACGAGGGTACCGCTCACAACGTCATGGCGATGATGATGTTGCACCAGAAGAAAAAAGACCCGCAGCAATAGACTGCGGGCCAAATTCCCTTTCAAGAGGGAGGTTGAAGGAACAGTTCAACCATTTTTAGGAGTCGCCTGCTGTCACAAAGTTCGCACTTCTTCTAAACACTTCCAAAATTTGTTTCGTTTCATTTGTTGCACACGCTAAAACGCCCATGCCGGATTGCTCCCGCATGGGCGTTGCTCAAACCCGTCTGATCAAAGTCTCAATGCTTATGCATTAAGGCTTCTTGTCAGTATTGGTTGCGTTGTCAGCCGGTGGTGTTGCAGGTGGTGCGGCATCTGCAGGCTTGGCATCACCTGCCGGGGCTGGCGGCGGCGTCATGGCCGGCGGCGTCGGTGTAGCCGGTGCAGGCGTGGCGGCCGACGAATCGCTCGCTGCTGGTGCGGCCGGAGCCTCATCGCGTTTGTTACAGCCCGCCAGCAAGGCGGTGAACATGACAGAAGCTAACACTGCGTGACGTACTAACATAGTTCCTCCAAGAAGTTATTGAATACAAGTTGAACACAAGTGACTGCATGCACAAATTTAGATGCGCTCACGTTCAATTGTTCCCGCCCGGCAGGCCCCATCTTGTAGGAGAATGGCCATTCTTTGCGTAAGCTTTCGCGACAATCCATTCCGACAATTCCCTCTTCGCCTCCGCATGCCGAATAAACCTTCATATCCGATATCGACCGCCGCTTTTTGCATTGTTTCCTTTGCACTACTGCTTCTGCCAATCTCGGCGCACGCAGAGATCACGCCATTGACAAGCGAACAATGCGCAACGATGCAAAGCAACAAAGTCATCAGCGCAGAGAACCCGGTCAAATGCGGTCGGATGATGCAAGTTTCATTTTCCTATCAGGACTTTGCAGGACACCGCAATGACGACGGCAATGTCGTCGTACTGGATGTCGTCGCACCGCAAGTGCAAGCTATCTTCGATGCACTGCTGCAACGTGGATTCCCGCTCCATAAAGCGAGATCCCTGGAGGCGTATCAGGGTGACGACGAAGCGTCGATGGCGGACAACAACACCTCTGCTTTCAACGGCCGTCCGATGACCGGCGGCAGCGCGTGGTCCAAACATGCCTACGGCGTCGCCATCGATATCAATCCGCTGCAAAACCCCTACATCGGTAAAGACGCCGGCAAGCAACTCGTTGTGCTGCCGCTTGCTGCGCGCGGGCAATATCAGTCACGCACACCCATGCGTGCGGGTATGGCCGAAGAGGTGCAGGACATTTTTTTCAGGCATGGATTCATGATCTGGGGCGGCAACTGGAAGCAGCCGATCGACTATCAGCATTTCGAAATCGGCAGCCGGGACTTCATCGCTCATTTGCTGAGTCTGCCGTTGCAGGAAGCTCGCCGCGAATTCTCTTCTTACGCCAACACGTATGCGGCCTGCGTGTCCGGCAATACCATTGCAAATCTGACGTTACGACGCAAGGCCTGTGCGGGAAAAAGCAAACGCTGAGCGTGAGAAAATGATGTGACGCGCTTAATACGGCGCGTTTAGCGCATCTCGAGCAACACCTGAACCGCTTCACGCCGTGCGGCGCCGTCCGCATCGCCACGTACCAGCACCTCACTGCGTTGCTGCAAGTATTGCCGTGCCGATGCCTGCTTGAGCAAAGGCAGCGTCTGGTTGAGCGCATCGATCAGCAAAGGCGTCAGCCGATCCAGCTCGGGCCGGATGTCTCGCGCCAGATCTGGAGGTGCGGCAAAGCGTTCGTGCTTTTCCTTGCGCCACCGCGTGTGCAAATCCAATTGAATAAACTTGCCTGCGTCGAATTGCGCCTGAAAAAAACGCCGCATGAATGATTTTTCGCCATCGCTTGCACTGTTCAGTGAGACACTCAGATCATCCAGGATTTTCTGTTCACGCACGGGATCGTTGATGGGCGCGCCCGAATTCCATTTTGACTGCGCCACCATGACCGCGACGTTCAGGCGCTGATCCATCAGTGTCAGCAGACGGTCGATTTTCTGCTGTTCCTCGGCCGGGATGCCAGCCGGTATTGTCTGGCATGCCGACAACAGCAGCGAAATCGCGGCCACGCGCCAGAGCCAGACCAGCAAGCCATTTATTTTCAATCGTGATGTCATCCTGATATTTTTCCTGTCCTTGTTCTTATCCCACCGCCCCGAGCAAGTCTCTTCTCGCTGCCGCAATGCCTTAGTAGTCCGTACTTTGAGATTTTTCCTATATGTCGCAGACGCGCCCGTCTCCACAATGCAAGGCATCTTATTCCATCTTGCAATGCCACCATGCAAATCGTTTTTCTTATCTGGCCTGTCCTGTTGCTGCCCGTTTTACTGGCGTGGCTGACACGCCCTGATCGCAGCACCAATGTGCTTGCCAAGCCCAGCGCGCCCGTCACGCCGCACCACGCTTCAACACCGGTACGGAAGAAAGTCACAAGCCATACACCTGTCTATCGCAGGGAAGCGCAGCGTGCCTATCGTGAGATGCTGGACTTGGCGGCAGAACAGCGACGCCGCGAATCCCCCGCTTATCGCAAGGCGGCACAAGCTGCCTATCGCGAAATGCAGCAAATGGACGGCGAGTCCATCGATGGCACTCCGCCAGCATTGACGATGAAATATGCACAAACAGCGACGCGCAAAACAAACACCCCGCTCTCGTCAGCCGACACAAGCCGCAATCCACTCGTCCGCCTCGGCTGATGCCCCTCGCAATTCTTTGCGCTTGTTAAGAAAAACGTCCTCCGTCATAAAGGTAAAGCTGTGTAAGTTATTCCGCACGTCATGAGACGAAGCGTTTTCCTCCCCTATACTGGCTTCGCTGGATCGACCACAGAATTCGTTTCTTCATCAGAGGGGTACACCATGACGATCAATACCGTTTCTTCTTCCAATGCAGCGACAGCTGCACACGCGCAACAAGTCGCCAAACACAAACCATCGACCGTAGATTTCGCCAAGGTCATGGCCAGTGCCGGCGGCGATATCAAGACTGATACCAACACAGCGACGAAGCAAAGCAATTCAAGCTCCGTCACTGCTGTCGCTCAAAACGCCGACGGTACCAAAGTCAGCGGCTGAGTCAGTATCGGCGCTGTCGGTGCCGTAAATACGAAAGCCACGTTCGCGTGGCTTTTTTTGTTGCTATCGATACTGAGGCGGCTACGCATACATCGCAAAAATGCTGCCGTGAAATGCAAAAAACCGCTGAGAGCCAAGGCTATCAACGGTTTTAGACAAATTTGGTTGCGGGGGCAGGATTTGAACCTACGACCTTCGGGTTATGAGCCCGACGAGCTGCCAGACTGCTCCACCCCGCGTCTGAAGAAAAAGATTATACGACATATCCACGAACTATGCAAACCGATTGCTCGAATTCTTTCCTCTGCCGGCTTTCGTCCAGGCATCGCGTGCTCCGGTCACCTGTATAACGAGCCCGCTGGCGTCACCGCCGATAAAAGAGTCTCCCTACAGGCGACAGTGATACACTTCTACCCGCACTTTGGCATGAATCACCTATCACGCGATGGCGCCTGATCGCCGTCAATTATTCCTACAAAAATACGTCGACCGTCTTTTATGAAATTTTGTTCTGAATGCGCTCATCCGGTATCTCTGCAGATTCCTCCCGATGACAATCGTCCGCGCTTCGTGTGCGGCAATTGCGGCGCCATTCATTATCAAAATCCGAAGATGGTGGTTGGCTCCATCCCGGTCTGGGAACGCGACGGTGAATTGCGCGTGCTGCTGTGCCGCCGCGCCATCGAGCCGCGTCACGGTTACTGGACCCTGCCTGCCGGCTTCATGGAAAATGGCGAAACCACCACCGACGCCGCCGCGCGCGAAACGGAAGAAGAAGCCGGCGCCCGCATCCGGCTCGGCCCGCTGTTCTCGCTCATCAATGTGCCGCATGTACATCAGGTGCATTTCTTTTACCTGGCCGAGCTGCTCGACCTCGATTACGCCGCTGGCACTGAAAGCCTGGAAGTCGCCTTGTTCAGGGAAGAAGATATCCCCTGGTCGGAGATTGCCTTCCCTACGGTCGAATACACTCTGCGCTCCTACTTTGCGGATCTGTCCAAGGTCAGGACAGGCGATGGCAGTTTCGGCCTGCATACCGACGATATCCGCAAACGCATGATGCAACCTGATTAGTCTCGGGGACCACGCATGATTTCCTGGCTGGATGTCGATTCTCCCTTCCCGGATGTCTCCAAGGCGCTGACCGAGCCGGCCGGCTTGCTGGCTGCAGGCGCCGATCTGTCGCCGCAGCGTCTGCTCAATGCTTATCGTCACGGCATTTTTCCCTGGTTCTCCGAAGGTCAGCCCATCCTGTGGTGGAGCACCGATCCCCGCATGGTGCTGTACACCGACCGCTTCATCATCTCCGACAGCCTTAAAAAAACCCTGCGCAAGATCGAGCGCAGCCGCCATACCGATGCCCGCTGGGAAGTCCGATTCGACTCGGCTTTCCGCGAAGTGATGCGCGCCTGCGCTGCGCCGCGCAAGGATGACGCCGGCACCTGGATTTCAAAAGACATCGTCGACGGCTATTGCGGATTGCATCGCGCCGGCTATGCACATTCAGCCGAGGTCTGGCTGGACGGCAAACTCGTAGGCGGTGCTTATGGCGTCTCCATCGGCCAGATGTTCTATGGCGAATCGATGTTCGCGCGCGTATCTGATGCCTCCAAGGTTGCGCTGGCGTATCTGGTGCATTTCCTGCGCCAGCATGGCGTGCAGATGATCGACTGCCAGCAGGAAACCCCGCATCTGGCCTCACTGGGCGCGGCGCCGATACCACGCAAGGACTTTCTCAGGCATTTACACCAGGCTATCGAAGCGCCGCAGATCACTTTCTGGCATCCGCTGGACCTGCTCACCAAGCCGTGAATGTTGCGTAAAAACCCATTCGGCGGACCCAGTTACTGGTTCGGGAAAGTAGTGTAAATTACTGGTAATCATGACGAATTTGTTACACCGACACTATTGCGGCAAGCACAACGAATTGATGCCAGCGACTGCATTACAGGACACCACAGGACGCACATGACGCACCTTAAAGACCTGCCGTTTTCCACGTTGCAGTTTTATGCGACGGCTCCCTACCCATGCAGCTATCTCGATAACCAGCAAGCCCGCTCGCAAGTCGCCACCCCTTCGCATCTGATCAACGCCGACGTCTATTCCGAACTGGTCAAGACCGGTTTCCGCCGCAGCGGCATCTTTACCTACCGCCCGTATTGCGACGGTTGCCAGGCCTGTACGCCGGTGCGCATCAAGACGGCAGAATTCGTTCCCAACCGCAGCCAGCGCCGCGCCTGGACAAAGAATCAACAACTGGTGACGCTGGTCACCAACCTGACCTACGCCTACGAACATTACGAGCTCTACCTGCGCTATCAGTCCGTACGTCACGCCGGCGGCGGCATGGATCAGGACAGCCGCGACCAGTACGCGCAGTTCCTGCTGCAAAGCAAGGTCAACACGCGCCTGGTCGAGTTCCGCGAACCCGGCGGCATGCTGCGCATGGTCAGTATCATCGACGTGCTTGATGACGGATTGTCATCGGTGTACACCTTCTACGATCCGGATGTCGAAGGCTCGTCCTACGGCACCTACAACATCCTGTGGCAAATCGAGCAAGCCCGCCAGTTGGGGATCCCGTATGTCTATCTGGGCTACTGGATCAAGGAAAGCGCCAAGATGGCCTACAAGACCAACTTCCGGCCGCTGGAAGCATTGCAGAACGGCAACTGGGCCGAGTTGCGCGATTAGTTGCTCGATTAGTCCCGCCTGTCTTTTCAACGGAAAAGCACACCGGACACGTTAAAATAGCGGCACTTTTCCCTCTAGCCGACTCATCGTGTCCGATAAACTCCTCTACGCCCTCGCCCGTCCGCTGCTGTTCTCCCTCGACGCAGAATCCGCTCACCACCTGACCTTGCCCGCCCTGCGCCGCGCCGCCGCGCTCGGCCTGACCGGCTTCATCAGCAAGCCTGCCGCCGATCCGCGCACCGTGATGGGCATCACCTTCCCCAATCCGGTCGGCCTGGCCGCCGGCCTGGACAAGGACGGCTCCTACATCGACGGCCTGGCCGCGCTTGGCTTCGGCTCGATTGAAATCGGCACGGTCACGCCGCGCGCGCAACCGGGCAATCCAAAGCCGCGCATGTTCCGCCTGCCGGCCGCGCACGCGATCATCAACCGCATGGGTTTCAACAACGGCGGCGTCGACGCCTTCGTCGCCAACGTGCAGGGCTCGCGCTTCTATCAGGGCAAGCAAGGCGTGCTGGGCCTGAACATCGGCAAGAACGCCGACACCCCGATCGAACGCGCCGCCGACGATTACCTGCACTGCCTGGAAAAAGTCTATCCCTACGCCAGCTATGTGACCGTCAACATCTCCTCGCCCAACACCAAGAACCTGCGCCAGCTGCAAGGCGCATCCGAGCTGGACGCCCTGTTGTCGCAACTCAAGGAAGCGCAACTGCGCCTGGCCGACAAGCACAAGCGTTATGTCCCGGTCGCATTGAAGATCGCACCGGACATCGACGCCGAACAAATCAAGAACATCGCCGATGCGCTGCTGCGCCACAAGCTCGACGGCGTTATCGCCACCAACACCACCATCACGCGCGATGCCGTCAAAGGCTTGCAGCATGGTGAAGAAGCCGGCGGCCTGTCCGGCGCGCCGGTGTTTGAACTGTCGAATCAAGTGGTGCGCGGCCTCAAGGCTGAACTGGGCGATGCGCTGCCGATCATCGGCGTGGGCGGGATCCTCAGCGGCAGCAATGCCAAGGCCAAGATGCAAGCCGGTGCGTCGCTGGTGCAGCTATACTCCGGCCTGATCTACCGCGGTCCGGCACTGGTCAAGGAATGCGCGGACGCACTACGCTGATCCGGCCGATTCGACTGACGTAAAAAAACCGCCATTGCATTTGCGTGCAATGGCGGTTTTTTATTGCGTGCGAGACGCCGCAAACTCGATCCAAACTCAATCCTTCAACCCATCCTCCCAGCGCACGCTGGGACCCAGCGTCGTTACAATGCCGGCAAAAACTTCATGCCCCAGCACACTTCAACGACGCTGGATCCTGACTTTCGCCAGGACCACGACCTATAAGGTTGTCGTTACAGCACCTTGCGCAGGAAATCGCGGGTGCGTTCATTCTTCGGCTCACCCAATACTTGCTGCGGCGGACCTTCTTCCATGATCACGCCCTGATCGATAAACAGCACGCGATCCGACACCTCGCGCGCAAAACCCATCTCATGCGTGACCACGACCATGGTCATGCCTTCTTCGGCCAGCGTCTTCATCACCGTCAGCACTTCACCGACCAGCTCAGGATCGAGTGCGGAAGTCGGTTCATCGAACAGCATGACCTTCGGCTCCATCGCCAGCGCGCGGGCGATCGCCACACGCTGTTGCTGACCGCCGGAGAGCTGGTTCGGGAAGGCGTCGATCTTGTCCAGCAAGCCGACCTTCTGCAGCAGCTTCTCGGCCACCAGCACCGCCTCGCGGCGCGACAGCTTTTTCACCTGCATCGGCGCCATGATCAGGTTTTCCAGCACCGACATGTGCGGGAACAGGTTGAAGCGCTGGAACACCATGCCCAGGCCGGCGCGCAGCGTGTTCAGGTCGACCTTGGGATCGTTGACCTTGACGCCGTCGATGAAGATCTCGCCGTCAGTCGCTTCTTCCAGGCCGTTAAGGCAGCGCAGGAATGTACTCTTGCCGGAACCCGAAGGACCGATCACGCACACCACTTCGCTCTCTTTGATCTCGCAGTCGATGCCGCGCAGGATATGCGCTTGGCCGTACTGCTTTTGCAATTGCTTGACGCTGATCATCGTGCATCTCCTTTGCCGTAGCGTGTTTCGAGGTGACGGACAAATGCCGACAGCAGCAAGGTAATCGCCCAGTAAATCAATGAGATCGTCAGGTACGGCTCCCAGTAACGCGCATACGCGCCGGACACCGTGCGTGCGGCATATGCCAGCTCCGCCAGACCGATGGCCGAGGCCAGCGAGGAATCCTTGACGATCGCGATTGCATTGTTGCCCAACGGCGGCAGCATGCGGCGGAACGCCTGCGGCAACACCACCTTGCGCAGCGTCTGCATGTAGGTCATGCCGAGCGAGCGCGATGCTTCGCTCTGGCCGCGGTCAATCGACTGGATGCCGGCGCGGAAGATCTCGGAGACGTATGCGCCGGAGTTCAGCGTAATCGCCAGCACCGCCGACGCAAACGCGCCGTATTGCGAACGGATTTCACGCGCGATGTCGCCGCTCAGAATCAGGCCGCCGCTCGGATTGATCAGCATCGGCATGAGCGCGAAGTGGATCAGCAGGATCTGCACGAACAACGGCGTGCCGCGCAGGAAACTGACGTAAAAGCGTATCGGCCATTGCACCGCGTAACGCAGGAAATATTTCCAGAAGCCATGACGCGCCTCGGCCAGACGGCCGACACCCAGCACCAGGCCCCAGCAGGTACCGGCGATCACGCAAATGACCGCGGCCTTGATGGTCATCCACGTGCCCTCGACAAACAGGGGCAGGTACTCGCCGATGATTTCCCATTGAAAGAAAGAATTCATGAATGCAATCCGGGTAAAAATCTGCCCACGGTCTGCAAAGAGAACGTGGGCATTGAAAAGAAATACTTAGATGCGCGGATTGCTGATTATTGCAACGGCAGTGTCGGGACGTTGGCGTCGAACCATTCCTTGTAGATCTTGGCGTAAGTGCCATCGGCAACGATCTTCTTCAGACCGGCGTTGATCTTGTCTTGCAGTTCCTTGTTGCCCTTTTTCACGGCGATACCGAAGTACTGGCGTGTGAACTTGGCGTCGCTGACCACCTTGAATTGCTTCTCCGGATGGCTCTTGATGTAGAACTTGATCACGCCGACGTCGCCGATCGCTGCATCAACGCCGCCGCGGTACAGTTCTTCCAGCATCAGCGGAGTGTTGTCGAAACGGTGGATCGCGGTGCTGGACTTGCCGACTTCTTCCGACAGGACGATGTCGCCTGCGGTCGAGTTGACCACGCCCACTTGCAGCTTCTTCAGGTCAGCCAGTGCCGCAACCTTGGAGCCGGAACCGGTGATGATGACTTGCTCGGCCGGGAAGTAAGGCAGCGAAAAGTCGACCATCTGGGCGCGCTTTTCAGTGATGGTGATGCCGGAGATGATGATGTCGCGGTCGCCCTGGCCCAGGGTGGCAAAAATGCCTTCCCACGGCGTGCTGACCAGCTTGATCTGGAAGCCGGACGCCTTCGCGATAGCCTTGATGATGTCGATGTCGAAGCCGACCAGTTCCTTCTTCGGCGTTTCGAACTCAAATGGGCGGTAAGTGCCGCCGGCGCCGACGACGTAAGTCTGGTCGGCTGCCTGAGTTGCGGTGGCGGACAGTGTCAGCGCGAGAACGCTGCTGGCGAGCACGACAAATTTCTTGAACGACATGGTTTTCTCCCTGAGGTGAAGCTGTAGTGAAGCTTTTGTTGATGAAACATGCCAAAACAATGGCACTGGTAAAACGAATTCCTGGTGCTTTCTTAAGACTGCCCGGATTTGCCACCCGACACCGGCTCGCATTTGTGCAAATTGCCGGAAGTCATGCCGGGTGCGCTTCGCGCGCGAAACCCGACATGATCCGGCGTATGCCTCGATCCGTCAACTGACAAATTGTCGCTTTTTTATCGAATAAGTGTAGATTTGCCAAACAAACTCTCCACCAGCTCGACAACCAGCTCCGCGGTCTGGTTGCGCACGTCGCACGCGGGGTTGAGCTCCATCACGTCCAGCGATGCGAGACGCCCTGTATCGGCAATCATCTCCATGCAAAGCTGGGTTTCCCGGTAAGTCGGGCCGCCCGGCACCGCCGTCCCCACACCCGGCGCCACCGCCGGATCGAGAAAGTCGATGTCGAAGCTGACATGCAGATGGGTGTCGGCGTCGATGCCGGCCAACGCCTGCTCCATAGTCACTCGCATGCCGTGTTCGTCGATATGGCGCATGTCGTAGACGCGCAGACCTAGCTCGCGCAGATGCTGCTTTTCTTCGCGGTCCACGCTGCGAATGCCGATCTGGCGGATGGCGTCCGGCAGCAGCGCAGGCACCTGGCCGCCGATGCTGGTCAGTTGATCCGGGCCGATGCCCAGCAGAGAGGTCACAGGCATGCCGTGGATATTGCCGGTCGGCGTCGAAGTATTGGTATTGGCGTCGGCATGCGCATCCAGCCACAGCACCAGCAACTTCTTGCCTTGCTCGCGGCAATATTGCGCTACCGCCGCAATCGATCCGATCGCCAGCGCGTGGTCGCCGCCCAGCAGCACCGGCAACTGCCCCTGCTGCAAGGTCGCGTGCACAGCTTCATGCACGCTGCGGTTCCAGGCAACGACTTGTTCAAGATGACGGAAACCGTCGACCGGTCCCTGCCGCGGATTGGCCGGACCGATCAGGTCGCCGCCATCCATCACATCCAGGCCATGCTGTTGCAAAGCCTGCTGAAGATTGGCCACCCGCAGGGCTTCTGGCCCCATCGATGCGCCGCGACGACCGGCGCCGATGTCGGTAGGTGCGCCAATCAGTCTGAGTTGTTTCATGTAATTTCCTTAAACAAGTGAAGCGGATAAATCAAATCGAGCAAATCGCCCGTCGCGCCGGAACATCAGGCATGCAGCAAAGCCGCTTTCTGCAGCACGTCCAGCACAGCCGGTTTGCCGCCCAGGGCAACGCCGTACAAATTTTTAGGATCAGCCAGTTCCGGCACCAGATCGATGGATTGTGCATCGTCGCCGCTCAGTTGTTCGTCGAGATAGCGCAACGCGGAAAAATCCTCCAGCGCAAAACCCACCGAGTCGAACACCGTCACCTCGGTGTCGCTGCTGCGCCCTGCCGCCTCGCCCGACAAGACTTGCCACAGCTCGGTCACGGCGAAGTCGGACGGCATCTGCTGCAATTCACCTTCGATGCGCGACTGCGGCTCGAATTCCACGATCACGCGCGCCTTGTCCAATACCTCGCGGTGCAACTCGGTCTTGCCGGGGCAGTCGCCACCGACAGCGTTGAGATGCATCCCGGCTTCGATCATGTCCGGCGTCACGATGACGGCATTGCGCTTGTCTGCCGTGACGGTGGTGACGATATCGGCGCCGCGCACCGCTTCCGCTGCACTGCCGGCGCGCACCAAGCGCAAAGCCGGATAGGCGGCGAGATTACGGCACAACTTCTCGGTCGCCGCAGGATCGACGTCAAACACACGCAACTCTTCAATGCCCAGCAGGCAATGAAACGCAATCGCCTGAAACTCGCTCTGCGCGCCGTTGCCGATCAGCGCCATCACGCGGCTGTTGCGGCGCGCCATGTATTTCGCCGCCAGTACCGAAGTCGCCGCCGTGCGCAAGGCCGTGGTCAGCGTCAACTCGCTCAGCAGGCGCGGGTAACCGCTGTCCACATCGGCCAGCACACCGAATGCCGTCACCGTCAGCAAGCCGTGCGCGGTGTTCTTGGGATGGCCATTGACATATTTGAACGAATACAGCCTGCCGTCCGAAATCGGCATCAATTCGATCACACCTACCGTGGAATGACTCGCCATGCGTGCAGTTTTGTCGAACTGTTGCCAGCGCAAGTAGTCTGCTTTTATATAGCCCGTCAGCGCGTCAATGACGCGTTCCACCGACTGGGCGGCCACGAAAGACTGCAATTCCCGGGTTCCGATGTACTTGACCATGATGATCGGCGTTACTGCTCGCCGCCGTTGTTTCAATGCAAGAAATTTTACAGATGAACATTGGAAATTTGCTTTCTTTATCCTATAAATAAAGAGATAGTTATGCAGCTTTATTTCATTACAAGGAGATTCCATGGACAAACTCGACGTCAAGATCCTCGAATTGCTGCAAAACGACGGACGCATGAGCAATGTCGACATCTCGGAAAACATCCATCTGTCGCCGCCGCAATGCCTGCGCCGCGTGCGCGTGCTGGAAGAACAAGGGGTGATTCGCCGGTATGCGGCGTTGGTCTCGCCCCCTGCGGTAGGACTGGACGTGACGGCGTTCGTGGCGTTGTCGCTCGATCGCGCCCAGTTCAAGCAGGTGCGTGAAGTGGAAAGCGTAATCCGGGCGTTTCCGGAAATCATCGAGTGCTACACGATTTCCGGCGATTTCGACTATCTGCTCAAGGTGGTGTCGCACGACCTCAAGAGCCTGTCGCATTTTTTGACCGATCGTCTGATGCAGGTGCCGGGAGTAGCCGGCCTGCGCTCCATGATTTGCCTCGAAGAAGTCAAACCGCAGTCGGGCTTGCCGATCACGCTGGAGGATCGTTGAGCGGGTCCGGATCTTAGGGGATATAAGAAGTCTGCTGCGCCACAAAGCCATCGAAAGCCTGCAGCAGCGGCAGATACTTACCCTCGCCGGCTTCCAGCTGCGCCAGCGCATGGCAAGTGGCTTCCAGCGTCGACAACTGATCCGCGCGATGCGCCTTGCGGATGCGGTACTGTGACGCAGGCGGATCGATCAGCGGCAAACGCGGCAGGTGTTGCAGCAAGGGATTCAGATACAGCATCTTGCGGCTCTTGCGCCAGGTCGCATCGAGGATTACCAGTCGCACACGCGCCGGCGTGGACAAATCCGGCAACGGCAAGATTCGCGCAGGCGATTCGCCCGGCGTCTGCGGATACAGCAGCACTGGTTGTATCGACTGCCCATCCACATCCGCATACAGCAAACGGCGTAGCGTCTCTTCCTCAAACTGTTCGCCATTGGCGAGCTTGCTGCCCTGCAGACTCAGATGCAATAAACGCCCACTGCCCTTAGCCTGATGGATTTCCAGCGGATGCTGCAAGATCAGCACTTGCGCTACCGGCGCCAGGGTCCTGATCCAGCTGCAAATGCAACTGCTCTGCGCACGCAGGCAACGCGTGCACATCGGACGCCTCGGAGGCAACCCGGTATTCTCGGCTTGATTCATGATGCGATGTATTCCTGCAAGCCCTCAACCAGAGCGTCAAAGGCCGTGCTCACGCGCGCGCTGTTGCGCAAGTCTTCATGCATCACTACCCACGTCTCCAGCTTCATGGAAAACTGTTTCGCAAATAGCCGCACCAGATCGGGGTTGCGTCTGGCCAGCGGCGTCTGGCACATGCCGATACCATAGCCGGCGCGGATCATCGCCAGTTGCGCCAGATCGCTGTCAGTGCGCAAGGAGAAATGACTGCGCCGCATGATGGCGATATCCTTGGCGGCATTGCGGATGAACGCGGTTTCCTTGTCGAACCCGATCAGCGTGTGTTCCATCAACTGATCCATATTCTTAGGCGCACCGTGTTGCGCGAGGTAATTTTTGTGCGCGTGAAAACCCAGTTCGATCGCACCGGCGCGGCCTGTGACCAGTACTTCCTGCGTCGGCCTCAACATGCGCACGGCGATGTCGGCTTCGCGCCGCAACAAGTCTTCGACACGATTCGACAAGGCCAGCTCGACCACCAGCTCGGGATGCGCCCGTTTCAGCTTTACCAGAATGGGCGGCAGGATTTCCGCCCCCACTACCTCACTTGCCGTAATGCGCACAGTCCCCCGCACGCCCCCTTTCGCCGAGGCATCCTTGCCGCCGTGCGCCGATGCTGCGCGCATCAGGGCCGCGGTGGTTGAAGCCAGGCTTTCTGCATAAGGCTGCAAACTCAGCGCCGCCTCAGTCGGCATGAAGCCATGTTGCGAACGCGTAAACAACGCAAAACCAACCGCCTGTTCCAGCGCATCGACATGCCGCCCGATTGTCGGCTGCGTCAGCCCGAGCGACCGCGCAGCCGCCGAGAGCGAGCCCTCGGTCAGTACAGCGAGAAAGGAACGGTAAAGCTCCCAGCCTGGATCGGCAGCTAGTTTAGTCATACAAATAAGTATAGCAGCTCACTTATTTTCAACAATTCCATTTAATGCCCATTTATCCGACACTGGCTTCATTGGGCCTCGCGAACTGGCCTCACTAGCAAACCACAACCACGGAGCAGATCATGAACAATGCAACGAACGCAAACAATGCAACCGCAACAACCAAGACCGCCCTGGTGCTCGGCGCCACCGGCGGCATCGGCGGCGAAATGGCGCGCAAGCTGCATGCGCGCGGCTGGCAAGTACGCGCCCTGCATCGCAACGCCGCCGAGGTCGCGGCCCGCCCCGGCATGCAGCAATATGAATGGATAGCAGGCGACGCCATGCAGCGCGCCGACGTCGTTGCTGCCGCACGCAATGTCGACCTGATCGTCCATGCCGTCAACCCGC
The DNA here is from genome assembly GCF_058801885.1 of Herbaspirillum sp. GW822-FHT03A08. Lineage (NCBI taxonomy): Bacteria > Pseudomonadati > Pseudomonadota > Betaproteobacteria > Burkholderiales > Oxalobacteraceae > Herbaspirillum > Herbaspirillum sp. GW822-FHT03A08. The sequence continues at coordinate 80,921 of NZ_JBXANR010000001.1, forward strand.
CGGGCTACCAGCGCTGGGCCGAGCTGGTGTTGCCGATGATCGGCAACAGCATCGCCGCTGCTCAGGATTTCGGCGCGCGCATCTTATTGCCCGGCACCATCTACAACTACGGCCCGGATGCCTTGCCGAATCTGAGTGAAAACTCTGCGCAACGTCCGGTCACGCGCAAAGGCGCCATTCGCGTCGAGCTGGAACGCCGCCTGCAGGCCGCCTCCGGCGATGGCGTGCGCAGCCTGATCGTGCGTGCCGGCGATTTCTTCGGTCCGCAAGCGGGCAGCAACTGGTTTTCGCAATGTCTGGTCAAGCCGGGCAAGATACCGGTTTCGATCACCAATCCGGGGAAACAAGGCCTCGGCCATCAGTGGACTTACCTGCCCGATCTGGCTGAAACCATGATGCGCCTGATAGAACGCGAGGCGGTGCTGGACAAGTTTGCCACCTTCCAGATGCACGGCCACTGGGATGCCGACGGCATGCAGATGATCGATGCCATCCGCCGCGCTGTCGGCAATACGTCGTTGCCGGTACGCGGCTTTCCATGGTGGTTGCTGGCGCCGGCCTCACCTTTCGTCCCGCTGTTCAAGGAAATGAAGGAAATGCGCTACCTGTGGCAACAGCCGGTACGCATGAGCAATCAGCGCCTGCTGCAGATGCTCGGCGAAGAACCGCATACGCCGCTGGACGAAGCGGTGCGCGCGACGCTTGAAGGCCTTGGTTGTCTGCCGACATCCAACCTGCGCAGCCCGGCGACAGTTTGAGCGCATAAAAAAACCGCCTTCATTGGAAGGCGGTTTTGATGAAACAGAACAGCGTTAACCTCACATCAATGTGAAGTCGGCTCATTCAATGCTGCAACGATATCGGCACGCTTGAGTTCCGGTGCAAACTGCAGGATGAAGTCGTAGGTGTAAGCACGCAGATATGCACCGCGGCGCACCGCCAGACGCGTGATGTTCTGTGCAAACAAGTGCGATGCCTCGATTGCTTCCAGACCATGATGCTTGCCCTGTTCGATCGCCATTGACGCCACGATGCCCACGCCCAGGCCGAGTGCGACGTATTGCTGAATCACGTCCGAATCCATGGCCGTCAGCACAATATCTTTCTCGATGCCGGCCTTGCGGAAAGCGTCGTCGATATGGCCGCGGCCGGTGAAGCCGACGTCATAGGTAATCAGCGAATGTGCGGCCAATTCTTCCAGCGTGATCGGATGCTTGAGCGACAGCAGCGGATGGCCTTGCGGCACAACGATGACGTGGTTCCAGGTATAGCAAGGGAAAGAGACCAGATCCTTGAACTGGCTCAGACCTTCCGTCGCAATGCCGACGTCCGCCTTGCCCGACATCACCCACTCGGCAATGTGTTCCGGTGCGCTTTGCTGAAGCGCAATCCTCACTTGCGGGAACGCCGCTCGGAAAGCCTGCACCACGCGCGGCAGCACATAACGCGCCTGAGTGTGCGTAGTCGCAATGGTCAGTGTGCCGCTTTGTTCGCCGGCGTATTCCTGACTTGCCTGGCGCAGATTTTCCGCTTCCAGCAGCAAGCGTTCGATGATGTGCAGGATGCCCTTGCCCGGTTCGGTCAGGCCGATCAGACGCTTGCCGTTGCGTTCGAAAATCTCGACGCCGAGTTCTTCTTCCAGTTCGCGGATCTGGCGGCTTACGCCGGGCTGCGAGGTAAACAGCACATTGGCGACTTCGGTCAGGTTGAAGCCGCAACGCGCAGCTTCGCGGATGGAACGCAGTTGCTGGAAATTCATCGTGCATCCTTATTCTGTGCAGCCCCGGTAGAGGCCGCGTTGTCGACGAACTTATCTACAAAGACATGCAGGCGGCGCGGTCGCACCACCAGCGTTTCGCCGTCTTTCAGATTCAATTGCGCAAAGCGTTCATTGGAAATCACGGCTTCGATCAGTTCGGAATTGTCGTCACGCTCCAACTCCAGCTGCGCCAGCGGGCCGATGGCATGCGAGCGCCTGAGCTGGGCCACGATGCCTTCGGCGCCGGGCGAGTAGCGATCCACTTCGAGGTCATGCGGACGTACGTAGCCGATGCCCTTTTCGTCCTGCGCCTGCGCATGATCGGGCGCATCGAAGGTGACGCCGCCCGCTTCCAGCACGCCTTCGTGCACGCGACCGTGGAACAGGTTGACGTTGCCGAGGAAGCCGTAGACGAACGGCGACGCCGGATGGTTGTAGACCTCGCTGGGGGATCCGATCTGCTCGACGTTACCCTTGTTCATCAGCACGATCTGATCGGCCACTTCCAGCGCTTCTTCCTGATCGTGGGTGACGAAAATACTGGTGACGTGCAGTTCGTCATGCAGACGGCGCAGCCAGCGGCGCAGTTCTTTGCGGACCTTGGCGTCAAGCGCGCCGAACGGCTCGTCCAGCAGCAGCACGCGCGGCTCCACCGCCAGTGCGCGCGCCAGGGCAATACGCTGCCGCTGACCGCCGGACAATTGCGGCGGATAGCGATCGGCCAGCCAATCCAGCTGCACCAGTTCCAGCAGGCTGGTGACCTTTTCGCGTATCTGCGCTTCGGAAGGGCGTTGATTGCGCGGCTTGACGCGCAGGCCGAAGGCGATGTTTTCAAACACCGTCATGTGCTTGAACAAGGCGTAATGCTGAAACACGAAACCGACCTGGCGCTCGCGCACATGGCGCGCCGAAGCGTCGTCGCCGTCGAGCAGCACCTGCCCCGAATCGGGCGACTCCAGACCGGCGATGATGCGCAGCAGCGTGGTCTTGCCACAGCCGGACGGTCCTAACAAAGCGGTCAGTTCGCCCGCGGGGAAATTCAGCGAAACATTGTTCAGTGCGACAAAATTGCCGAAACGCTTGTTGATGTCTTTGACTTCGATGCTCATGCTTAACTCCTAATCCTTACTCCAGATCCGCGCCGGGATGGGCGACGTGGGCGGTCAACTGCTTGTGCAGACGCCACTCGATAAAGCTCTTGATGGCCAGCGTCACCAGCGCAAGGAAAGCCAGCAGCGACGCCACCGCAAATGCACCGACGATATTGAATTCGTTGTAGAGAATTTCGACCTGCAGCGGGATCGTGTTGGTCTCCCCGCGGATATGGCCGGACACCACCGACACCGCACCGAACTCGCCCATGGCGCGGGCATTACACAGGATCACGCCGTACAGCAGGCCCCATTTGATGTTGGGCAAAGTCACGTGCCAGAAGGTCTTCCAGCCGGAAGCGCCCAGCACCAGCGCGGCCTCTTCTTCTTCGCTGCCCTGCGACTGCATCAGGGGAATCAGCTCACGCGCCACAAAGGGAAAGGTCACGAATACTGTCGCCAGCACGATACCCGGCACCGCAAACAGAATCTTGATGTCGTGCTCGCGCAGCCAGGGGCCGAAGTAACCTTGCAGACCGAACAGCAACACATAGATCAGACCGGAGATCACCGGCGACACCGAGAACGGCAAGTCGATCAGCGTCAGCAGGATGTTCTTGCCACAGAACTCGAACTTGGCGATCGACCATGCTGCGGCGACGCCGAATACCAGATTGAGCGGCACGGCAATCGCCGCCGTCATCAGGGTCAGCTTGATGGCTGACCAGGCGTCCGGCTCGATGATGGAGTCGACGTAGACGTCCCAGCCTTTTTTCAGGCCTTCATAAAACACCGCCACCAGCGGCACGAACAGGAATAGGGTCAGGAAGGCAAAAGCGATCCCCACCAGCACGATGCGCACCCACAAAGGTTCCAGCGTGGCGGCCGGCGCGTAAGCGGGCTCGCCGCGCATCGGTGTGGCAGTGACACCCGGAGTAATGACGGCGCTCATGTCAGACTTTCTCGGCCTGGCCGCGCTTGCGGACCCAGGCTTGCAACAGGTTGATGGTCAGCAGCAAGGCAAAGGACACAATCAGCATCACCACGGCAATCGCGGTTGCGCCGGTGTAGTCGTATTGCTCCAGCTTGGTAATGATGAACAGCGGCGTGATTTCGGACACCATCGGCATGTTGCCGGCGATGAACACCACCGAGCCGTATTCGCCGGTAGCACGGGCAAACGCCAGAGCGAATCCGGTCAACAGCGCAGGAAACACCGTCGGAAAAATCACGCGGGCAAAGGTTTGCAAACGCGACGCACCAAGACTGGCGGCCGCTTCTTCGAGTTCGCGTTCGGCGTCTTCCAGCACCGGCTGCACGGTGCGCACAACAAACGGCAAGCCGATGAAGGTCAGCGCCACCAGCACGCCCAGCGGCGTAAAGGCGACCTTGATGCCGAGCGGCTCCAGGTAGCGGCCGATCCAGCCGTTCTGCGAATACAGCGTCGTCAGGGCAATACCGGCCACTGCGGTCGGCAAGGCAAACGGTAAATCGACCAGCGCGTCGATGATGCGCTTGCCGGGGAATTTATAGCGCACCAGTACCCATGCCACGATGCCGCCGAAGATCACGTTCAACAGCGCAGCTAATAGAGAAGCGCCAAACGTCAGACGGTACGATGCCATCACGCGCGGCGAGGTCACGGCGCTGACGAAGGCATCCCAGGTCATGGTGAAAGTCTTGAGGAACACTGCCGACAAAGGAATCAGAACGATCAATGTCAGATAAAACAGCGTAAAACCGAGCGACAGGCGAAAGCCCGGCAACACCCGGAATGGCGCTTTGTTAACAACAGGGGGGGCAATCGGCACGGTCACGCTTGTGTTTCCTTCTTATGAGAGCCGCTTTGATTTCGATGGACGCGATGGAGCGCGACGAGAAAGCGGCTTCCGGCCTGTGGCGGCCAATTCTCTTATTACAAATACGACTAATGAGTGGCGATATTCGCACCGCATTGTTATAAAGAGAACGAATTTTTTTGCATGTCTATAGAAAATTTACGTATATAGACGAACGCAAAAACGCCTGAATTTGCATCGATTTTATCTCTCCTCTTTTCTCGGAAAGCGGCTTCCGCTATAGTCATCCGACGACTGACCACCTATCAAAACAAGAATTGGTCGACCACTTTGCAAAACAGGAAATCTGCTTTCAAATGCCTTACAAGCCGCATCCAGTGGCACTTTGGCGAACCGCGAAATAAATTGGCTAGACCGTATTGCAATATTGGTCAGGCCAACCTAGAATGGCCTGACCACTTTTTACGACCTTTAGAAAAGCACGCCATGCTCAAAGTCGTTACTGCCCTCGCCGAACTCAGCGCCCCCGAAACGCGGCTTTACCGCGTGGTCGCCGATCGCATTCAGGCGTATATCCGCGACGAGCAGATTCACGCCGGCGAGCGCCTGCCGTCGGAACGCGATCTGGCGGCGCAGCTCAAGGTCAGCCGCGCATCGGTGCGCGAAGCGCTCATCGCGCTGGAACTGACCGGCGTGATCGAAGTGCGCGGCGGCTCGGGGATTTACGTAATTGAGAAGAAAGGCGCGGCGCCGGCCATCCAGGAAATCGGCCCCGGCCCTTTCGAGATTCTGTCGGCGCGCTGCATGATCGAAGGCGAAGTCGCCGCGATTGCCGCGCGCATGGCCACCGACGGCGCGCTCGACGCCATCCTGCGCGCCCTCAACGACATGGAGCGCTTCTACCACGACCGCCCCAACAACGAAGAGGCCGACCGCACCTTCCACCTGTCGATCGCCCGCGCCACCGGCAACAGCGCGCTGGTCAGCGTGATTGAAAACCTGTGGGACCAGCGCGGCCGTCTGTGGATCAAGATGGAAGAGCACTTCCATACCGAGGAATTGCGCCAGCAGACGCTGGTCGACCATCGCCGCATCCTTGAGGCCATCGTTGACCGCGACCCGGCCGGCGCGCGCAAAGCCATGCATGCCCACCTCGAACGCGTGACCAGCGAGTTCTCGCGCGGCTGGGGCGGCGGCAAGGCGTATATGCCGCATAACCCGGAGTAAGGGCAAAAAAGGCAAAAACGACAGCAGATTCAGAAAGAGAAACCGTCATGACGTCCGCCAGAGGCCTGGGTAAGCAAAACCTGCAAACCCGCCAGAGCCAAGGACGGAATGAACGGACAAGCAAGCCATTGGAAATCAGGAGACGACATGCCATTGCTGCACCCAGACCGACTGTTCCCCGCTGACCCGGACACCCGCGCCATTGCGCGCCGTCTGTATCAGGAAATCAAAGACGCGCCCATCGTCAGCCCGCACGGTCACACCGACCCGAGCTGGTTTGCCGAGAATGCCGCCTTCCCCAACCCATCGGCGCTGCTGATCCAGCCGGACCACTATGTTTTCCGCATGCTGTTCAGCCAGGGCGTCAAACTGGAAGATCTCGGTATCCCAACACGTGAAGACAGCGATGGCGCTGCAGTGGAAACCGATCCGCGCCGCATCTGGCGTCTGGTGGCGAAACACTGGACGCTGTTTCGCGGCACGCCGTCCGCCATGTGGCTGGATCATGTGTTCCAGGAAGTGTTCGGTCTCGAAGAAGGATTGAGCGAAGCCAATGCCGACCGGCTCTACGATCATATCGACGCCTGCTTGCAACGCTCCGAGTTCCGCCCGCGCGCCTTGTTCGAACGCTTCAACATCGAGGTCATCGCCACCACCGAATCGCCGCTCGATCCGCTCGCCCATCACGGCAAGCTGAAGAGCGATCCCTGGCAAACAGCGAAAGGCCGTCCACGCGTGGTCACCGCCTATCGTCCAGACCCGGTGATCGATCCCGAATTCGAAGGCTTCGCCGCCAACGTCGCCCGCTTCGGCGAACTGACCGGCGAGAACACCCGCACCTGGGAAGGCTATCTGAACGCGCACCGCAACCGCCGTGCCTTCTTCAAGGAACACGGCGCGACTTCGACCGATCACGGCCATCCGAGCGCGCGCACCGCCGACTTGCCTCTGGCCGAATGCAAGGCGCTGTTCGACAAGGCGCTCTCGGGCAAGATCAGCCGCGATGAGGCCGAACTGTTCCGCGCCCAGATGCTGACCGAGATGGCGGCGATGAGCATCGAAGACGGTCTCGTCATGCAGATCCACCCTGGCTCCTGGCGCAGCCACAACCCGGCAATGCTGGCGCGCTTCGGCCGCGACAAGGGCTTCGACATTCCGATGCAGACCGAATACGTCGGTGCGCTCAAGCCGCTGCTGGATCGCTTCGGCCTCGATCCGCGCCTGTCCATCATTCTGTTCACGCTCGATGAAACCAGCTACTCGCGCGAACTGGCGCCGCTGGCCGGCGTGTATCCGGCGCTCAAGCTTGGCCCGGCATGGTGGTTCTTCGACGCGCCGGAAGGCATGCGCCGTTTCCGTGAACTGACGACCGAGACCGCCGGCTTTGCCAACACGGTCGGCTTCAACGACGACACCCGCGCCTTCCTGTCGATCCCGGCGCGCCACGACGTCAGCCGCCGCATCGACTGCGGCTACCTGGCGCGACTGGTCGCCGAGCATCGCCTGCGCGAAGACGAAGCGCTCGAGCTGGCGCATGACCTGACATACCGACTGGCCAAACAGGCCTATCGCTTGTAACCGTTTTTGAAAGAGAAGCACATCGGCAAAACAGCAATCAGCAATAAGTAATAGCTAGTACGGATTGAAGATGCATCAGAACGTTTTAAGACGTCGGCTTTATCCCGATACCTAACATCTATTCCCAGGAGGAGACAGTAATGAAACAGGTTTTGAACACCTTGCACAAAGCGACCCGTCGCACCGTCATGGCTGCTGCCATCGGCTTCGGCCTTGCCGCCCTGGCCGGCAGCCCTGCGGCGCACGCGCAGGCAGCCGTCACCATCAACGTGGTCGACGTCGCCGGTTCGCTAGCCTTGCTGCAAGACGCCATCGAGTCATACAAGACGGCGCATCCGAACGTCAAATTCACCTTCACCAAAGCCCCTGCGCCTGAGCTGCCGAGCAAGCTCAAGGCGATGCAAAACGCCAAGCGCAGCGACATCGATCTGGTCCTCGGCGGCACCGACATCCTGGCCGCCGGCATTGAGCAGAATCTGTGGGTAACGCTGCTGCCGGAGAACAATGCCAAGTTTGCGCCGCTGACCGAGAACTATCTTCCTGAAGTGAAGAAGATGCAGGAACTGGCGCACAACCAGGGTCTGGCAGTCGCCTTCATGCCTGCCGGTCCGCTGCTGGAATACAACCCCGACAAGGTCAAGCAAGTGCCGACCACGCCGCAGGAATTGCTGGCATGGTGCAAGGCCAATCCGAACAAACTGATCTACGCGCGCCCGGCCAACTCCGGTCCCGGCCGCACTTTCCTGATGGGCCTGCCTTACCTGCTGGGCGACAAGGATCCGAAAGATCCGGTCAAGGGCTGGGATAAGACCTGGGCTTACCTGAAAGACCTCAACACCTGCATCGAATACTACCCGGGCGGCACCGGCGCCGTGATGAAGGAACTCGGCGAAGGTTCGCGCGACATGACCGTCACCGTGACCGGCTGGGACATCAACCCGCGCGCGCTGGGCGTGGTGCCGAAAGAGTTCAAAGTCGGCGCCTTCAAGAACATGACCTGGGTCAACGACACGCACTACATGATCGTGCCGAAGGGCTTGGCTCCCGCCAAGCAAGCCGTGGTGCTGGACGTGATGGCCTACCTGCTGCAACCGAAGCAACAGGCGCAGACCTATGACAAGGGCTACTTCTATCCCGGCCCTGCGATCAAGAACGTGCCGGTGACGATGGCGCCGCAAGCCAGCCAGGACACGCTGAAAGAATTCGGCCGCGCCGAGTACGCCGACTGGATCGCCAAGTTCCCGCACGTGCAACCGCTGGATGCGCAGGTGATGGTCAAGGCCTTCCGCATTTGGGACGAGCAAGTCGGCGCTCAAAAATTTAAATAAGCAAAAGCACAGCAGAGACAGGCCGGGTGGCAACAACGTATTCCGCGCCACCCGGCTCATTACGATCAATAAGAGGCAAGCATGAAACCTGACTTCAAGACATTGCGACTGGATCGCGTCACACGTCGCTTTGGCGGCACCGGAAAAACAACCGAAGCGCCGCAAGTCGCAGCACTTGATGGTTTGCAAATGGATATTGCGCGCGGCGAATTCATCGCCCTGCTCGGCCCTTCGGGCTGCGGCAAATCGACCGCGCTGAACTGCATCGCCGGCCTGCTGCCGCTGTCGGACGGCGGCATTTATCTCGACGATCACCGTATCGATACCTTGCCGCCTGAACAGCGCGGCTTCGGCATGGTGTTCCAGAACTATGCCCTGTTCCCGCACATGACGTTGGCCAAGAATGTCGGCTTCGGCCTGTTGATGCGCGGCGTGCCTGCCGCTGAAATCCAGACCCGCGTCAAACGCGCCCTTGATCTGGTGCAACTGGCGCAACACATGAACAAGCTGCCCGGCCAGTTGTCCGGCGGCCAGCAACAACGCGTGGCGATCGCCCGCGCCATCGTCATCGAGCCGCCGCTGATTCTGATGGATGAGCCGCTGTCCAACCTCGATGCCAAACTGCGTCTGGAAATGCGCTCCGAAATCCGCCGCATCCATGGCGAACTCGGCCGCACCACACTGTACGTCACCCACGATCAGGATGAAGCGCTGTCGCTGGCCGACCGCATCGTCGTCATGAAAGACGGTAAGGTCCAGCAAATCGGCACGCCGCCGGAAGTCTATGGCCAACCATCGAATCTGGCAGTCGCACGCTTTATGGGTTATCGCAATGAACTGGTGCTCGATGTGGTCGGCCAGGATGCGCAAACCGTCACACTGGCAGGTCCCGGCGTCAATCTGACCGGCATTCCGAAGATGCGCCTGAACGGCCGCGCCGCCGTATCGATCCGCCCCGAAGAATTCAGCATCTGCGCCGACGGCACCGCGCCAGGCAACAGCATCAGTGCGCGCGTCGAGTCGGTTGAATACTATGGCCGCGAATCGCTGTTCATGCTGCGCACGCAAGACAATACCCGCCTCTATGTCCGCGCTGAAGGCAAGGCATCGCCGGGCGAAACTATCCGCGTATCGGTCCCTGCCGACCGCGTGCTGGCTTATCCTTTTGAGCAGGTGGCATGATGCTGATGTCTTCACAAACAGCCGGCTCGCGCTGGCGAGATCCCGCCATGTGGATGGCGGCGCCGGCGGTGATTTTCATGCTGGCGGTATTCGTCTATCCGTTCATTCACGGTCTGATCCTGTCGTTTCAGCCGCTGGAAGGCGGTATGCTGTCGAACTACATCAAGTTCTTCAGCACCGACAACCTGTGGATGACCATCGGCGTGACGCTCAAACTGGCCTTGCCGGCAACGCTGATCAACATCCTGATCGCCGTGCCCGTGGCCTATCGCCTGCGCCACAAGACGCCGTATCAAAAGATCGCCACCACCATCCTCGTGATCCCGATCACGCTCGGTACAGTGCTGATCGCCGAAGGCATGCTGACTTACTTCGGCCCCAAGGGCTGGTTCGCACAGATCCTGCAGACGCTGCACATCTACGAAGGCGCGATCCGCCTGACGCATAACTATGCAGGTGTAGTGATCTCGCTGGTGATATCGGGTTTTCCGTTCGCCTTTTTGCTGATCCTGTCGTACATCACCGGCATCGATCCTGTGCTGCCGCGTGCCGCTGCGACGCTCGGCGCGACACCTTTCAATCAGTTCCGTTACGTGATCTTTCCGCTGATCCTGCCGGGTCTGGCGATGGCGTTCTGCCTGTCGTTCGTGCAGGCGTTCTCGGTTTTTCCATCTGCCGTTCTGCTGGGTTCGCCGGCCGGTGCGACACGCGTGATTTCGATTGCTGCATATGAAGCGGCGTTCGAGAACTATGACTATTCCATGGCCTCGGCGGTAGCGATGATCATGGGTGCGGTGCAACTGGGCGTGGTGGTGATCGTGCTCGGCGCGCGCAATCTGTTCTATCGCGGTCCGGTCACCGGAGGCAAGGGTTAATTATGAATCAAGCAACGACAACTTCTCCCATGATGACTTCGCAATCGATCTCACGGCAGCCCGCACCGAAGCGCCGCACCCACTGGGCCAGCCGCGCCTGGAGCGGACTGGTAGTCGGCCTGATGACCTTCTTCCTGATCAACGTCGGCCTGATGATCGCCTCGGTCGCCACCAACTCAGTTGCCAAGCGCTGGCTCGGCACCTGGCTGCCGAACGGCTGGACGCTGGAATGGTATTCCGCCGCCTGGCAGGAATTCCAGCTCGGCGACGTGCTGCTGGTGACGGTGCAGGTCGTGCTGTCGGTGGTGGTGCTATCGATCCTGATCGGCGTGCCGGCGGCCTATACCCTGGCGCGGCGCAATTTCCGCGGCAAGAAACTGCTGACGGGCCTGTTCCTGCTGCCGCTGATGATCCCGCCAATTACTTACGGCATCCCGCTGGCGACGTTGATGTATGAACTGCATCTGGCCGGCACCCTCCCCGGCGTGATCATCGCCAATCTGCTGCCGGCGCTGCCGTTCGTGATTCTGGTCATGACGCCGTTCATCGAACAGATCGATCCGAATCTGGAATCGGCGGCCCGCGTGTTCGGCGCACGCACCTTCACGATGTTCCGCCATGTGCTGGTGCCGTTGCTGGCGCCGGGCATTCTGGCCGCCTCGCTGCTGGTGCTGGTGCGCACGATTGCAATGTTCGAGCTGACCTTCCTGACCGCCGGCGCGGATACGCAGACGCTGGTGGTGGCGCTTTATTACTCGGTGTTTGCCGCAGGCGTGCGCGCTTCGCAGTCGATCGATGCCATGGCGATGGTCTACATGATCGTCACGCTGATCTGGCTGCTGATCGCGATGCGCTTCGTCAGCCCGACGCAACTAGTGTCCCGCGTCAAAGAACATCCGCAAAACTGATTCGGGCGCATCATGAAGCTGAACAAGCAAACCCTGGCGGAGGCCGGCAAGCAGGCGGCTCTGCCGACCTATGACAGAGCCGCCCTGCTGCCCGGCATCGTGCATCTGGGACTGGGAGCCTTCCACCGTGCGCATCAGGCGGTCTATACCGACACGGTGCTGGCGGAAGGCGATCTGCGCTGGGGCATCATCGGCGTATCGCTGCGCAGTCCCGATACCCGCGATGCGCTGGCGCCGCAGGACAATCTCTACACACTGGGGATAAGAGGTGTCGAGGGAGAGCAGCTTCGCGTCATCGGCTCCATCATCGATACGCTGGTAGCGCCGGAGTCGCCCGCCGCCGTGCTGGCCGCGATGAGTCATCCGCACTGCCATATCGTCAGCCTCACCGTGACGGAAAAAGGATATTGCCACGATCCGGCGACCAACACGCTGCGCTTCGATCATCCCGATATCACGCACGATCTGGCGCATGCCGACGCGCCGCGCTCGGCCATCGGCTTCATCGTGCGCGCGCTGGAGAAGCGCCGTGACGCAGGCTTGCCGCCGTTCACCGTACTATCCTGCGACAACCTGCCGTCCAACGGCAATACCTCGCGCGGGCTGGTGTTGGCGTTTGCCGAACGCATTGATCCGGAACTGTCGAAATGGATTTCTCAGCACGGCGCTTTCCCCAACTCCATGGTGGATCGCATCGTCCCCAAGACCACCGATGAAGACCGCGCCGCCATCGCCGTCCGCCTTAAGGTTGACGATGCCTGGCCGGTCGTGACCGAGCCGTTCTCGCAGTGGGTGATCGAAGACCGCTTCGCCGGTCCGCGTCCCGCATGGGAACAGGCCGGCGCCACCATGGTCAAGGAAGCAGAACCGTACGAACATGCCAAACTGCGCATGCTCAACGGCAGCCACTCCAGCCTCGCCTATCTCGGTTCTCTGGCAGGTTATGTCACGGTCGATCAGGCGATCCGCGACGACAGTTTGCGCAGCTTCATCGAGCGCATGATGACGGAAGAAATCGCACCGACGCTGGAGCGCCCAGGACTGGACGAATACCGAGACGAACTGGTCGCGCGTTTTCGCAACCCGGCGTTGAAGCATCGTCTGCAACAGATCGCGATGGACGGTTCACAAAAGTTGCCGCAGCGGCTGCTTGGCACAATACGCGCGCGTCTCGACGCAGGCTTGCCGTGCGAGCGTCTTTGTTTTGCGGTAGCCGGCTGGATGCGTTATCTGCGCGCGGAAGATGAAGCGGGGCTGGCCTATCCGATCTCTGACCCGCTGGCCGAATCTTTGCAGGCAGCAGCCGGCATTGCCGACATCAGTCAGCGCGTCGATGCACTGCTGGCGATTGAAGCGGTGTTCGGCAACGACCTGGCGATGCGGATTGAATTTGTCTCTAGCGTGAAGGGATTCTTGTGCAGGATCGAGGACAAAGGCGTGCTGCAGGCGCTGGGAAAAATCGATGCAAAGAACATTCTCACGATTTCCTGAGTAGAGCCGCAAAGAATGCCTGATTAAAACATCAAAGACAGGCGCGCCCAAAACACTTCTTGCGCGCGCCGGCCTCATTTTTCGATCCCCTCTCAGCTCGTGAATATCCGGCTGGGTTGGGTAATCTTTTCACGCATCGTACCAGCCCATGTCACAACGTGTCGTTATGGCAAGAACACAAAGCGCGGCACCAGATACCCACCGCCTTCGCGTAGAGTCTCCGTCTGCGTAGCGACAAGGACACTACACAATGCTCCCGCATCGCTGTCCTTTTGTACGGGGAAGATAGGCTGACCGTTGGCATCTAGCGTCAATAAGGTGGCTTCTTTGTCGGTGAAGGCGCTTTCACGCTGTATATCTTCCATGTCTCCCAAACGACCATTAAAACGAGCGGTCTCTGCCTGCGTCGCCAACGCAGCCTTATCGTCCAGAATCTTTTGCAGTTCGCGATTGTTAGCCTTGGCCTTCTCAAAATTCTGCCAGGCCTGATAGTTGTAGCTATCTTCCCGCGACGGCGGCTTGGTCTGCCATGTGCGTAGTTTCTCAGCCTTCTCTTCTGCGCTGATGTAGCCACCCAGATAGAACCCCGCCAGCGAATCGTGCACCTGCTCTTCCAGCAAGGCGATGCCCTCGGCCTTGGACTGGCCCCGTTGTTCTTCGAATACCTGAAGCACCAGCGCTTCCCTGTCGTCGGGTGCTTGGCGTATATCTGCGCGCAGTAACTGTTCGCGGTTGGCGATGTGACTGTGGCCCGGTGCAAAGAATTTGATTTCGTCGCCGTTGGCTCGGTACCTCCTTGGAGGGCCGCCCTTGGCGCGCTCACGCAGCAATTCCATGTCACCCTTGAACAGATCGTCGTAGCTGACCATGTCTTGCCGCTCTTGAGGAGTGGCACGTTTGCAGGCCGGCAGTTGCGCCATGCGGCCTAACCAGTGATAGCGAAATCGGTAGTACATCCGCATGTGTTCGCGTACCTGACTTTCATACGTTCCGGCGAAATCTCCGGCAGCCATGTAGGTGTTCCAGTTGGCGGCCAGCTCAGGACTGAGGGCGTAGTCGTTTTGCAGACGTGCATCCATCTGGCGATAGGTCACCAAGGGCACGCCTGCCAGGCGCGCAATTTTGTGCATATGCAGCAGCGGCACCTGCGACACCATCTGCCCCATCGTCATGCCACGCCCTTGCTCCTTGGGACAGTAGCCGCCGCCGACATCCGCATGCACACCGGGATACAGTACTTCCTGCACGTTATTGCCCTGCACGCGCGTGACCGGGAAGTTCATGCGCTGTTCGTGCGCGGCAATGTAGTGCACCGTCTGTTTGACCAGCGATGGAAGTGGCGTCAAAGTCTCTGCCGCCCAGCTGAAGTGGCCGTCGATAAAGCGGAACGGCGTGGTTTGCGCCGCCGAATGCGGCAGGCCGACCGAGGCGACCGAGTCGAACAGGCCGAGGAAGTTGATCTCGATGGGCATGCCAGCGAGCGTTGATTTCTCTTCCAGCGCGGCGTGCAGCCAGTAGCAGAAACTGCGCGCTTCAATCGCCCCGCGTGAAAAACCAAATACGGCCACGCGAATCAGGGGAATGCGCGGCTGGAGGATGATGTCACGCCGGGCTTTTAGCTTGTCGTTCAACTCATCGCGTAGTTCTGTGAACCACCGCTTGCGGCGCTCATGTTCGGGGTATTCCTTGTCGTAGTTACTTTCGACGTCGCGGGTGTAGCTTTTTAGTTTGGCTGTAATTTCAGGTGGTGAAAGCAGTGGTCGATCACTGTTAAAAGCGCGATGAACAGCGTTATAGATCTCTAGAATTCCGTACAAAATCCGCGCTTGTCCACCTTTGCCCATGGCCTTGCCTTCCTGTGTTTCTTTCCACTCCTGATTTTCAGGAAAACGGGTGCCGACACCGGGGATATAGAAACGGAAGCAGTCCATATCGTCCAGAAAACCTTCGCCCCTGACGTCCTTGTGCGCATTGAACAGCTTGACGACATTGGTATGTTCCTGCTTGGGCTCATCCCGATACTTGTTGTTACTGGTGCCGTCGAAGAACAGACCAATTCTGACCATCGACTGGCAGGAAGGCATCCTAAGACCGTTGGATTTGTAGACGGGTGGCTCTGTGAGCAGATCGGCCAAGGCGCGCTCTTGCTGCTCTGTCGTCATCATTTCTTGCTCAGCGTTGTTCTCTATCGTCGTCGGAGCTGAATAAATTGGTGTGTACATGATTATTGCTCCTCCGGTGGCGGGACCGTGGCATTGGCTGGTATAGGATGCTTTAGGCTTTCTGGATAAGGGAGTGCGGATACTACGCGCACTTGGTCCCCCGGGAAAAAGTGAACATAGATCGTCCCCACCTCGTCATATCGCATGATATTGGTCGTCTTTTCATGCCAGCTATCCACGCCTTTGATCGGACGGTTCCAGCGCACCTTGACTTTCATCCCCGGAAACCAGGTCTTGGGCAGAGCGTAGCCGGCGGCGATGATGCCGCCGCAGTTAGTGCCTCCTGCTTCACGGCCTCCCAACCGACTGCTTGATGCAGGTTCCTCAATGTAAAAGGAATGGATATAGCCGGTGCCGTGTGTCACGCAAGAAACCGAGACATATTCCCTCGGTATGGGCACATACGATATCGTGTCAGCCTTCTCCTGCACCGCCGGCAAAGGCGTATTGCAGGCAGTCAAGGCAGAGATGCTTGTGAATAGTAGTAGTGGAAGTAGTAATTTTTTAATCGTCATCGTTGTTTTCCTTAGAACGTATTCCTTGAGAAAAGTACAACCTGCCAATGTCCGCGAAGATAAGGGCGTTGTAAACACACACTCAGCTGCAGGCCCAAGAAAATCAGGAAAATTCGTTAAATATGGAGAGTGTATTTCTGCCTGCTATCGGGAAAATTTGTCGTTAGCAGGATTCAAGAATATGTTTGTGATTGTCCTTGGCAGCAGAACATGCACGTTCTATATGAGCGATATGATCCCTAAGGAATTTGAAGAGATTGTCCACGTGCTTGAAAAGGCGAAGAAGCGCACGAGGTCAGATACAGTAAATTTTACGAATAGCTCTGCGAGGTTTTCTATATGCAACTCACCGGCTGCCCGTGGAAGATGTCTTATCAAAAAACTGTTCGCTCCGACGGTCTCGGCATATTGAAAAGGGGGCTTGAATAATAAGATGGGAACGCACGCGAGAGGCTCGGGGCGCAACGCCAGCTTGCAATTTTCCGGTCAAGAATTCTTGACGATGCCATTCACAGATCATCACCACGTTCTTAGGCAGACGCACGCACCCTACTCTTCGCTTCTTCCGTATCCTTCACCGGCGGCAGGCCGAACATCCTGCCGTATTCCCGCGTGAACTGCGGCACGCTTGCATATCCAACCGCGAACGCCGCACTGCTGGCGCTTACCCCCTCCGACAGCATCAAGCGCCTCGCCTCGATCAGACGCAACTGCTTTTGAAACTGTAGCGGCGACAAAGAGGTCACGTTGCGGAAGTGCTGGTGAAACGACGATGGACTCATCCCCGCCACCGCCGCCAGACGCTCCACCGGCAAGGGTTGTGCAAAATCGGTACGCAACACCTCAACTACACGCGCCACCCGGCGCGCCTGACTATCCGGCCATCCCAGACTCCGGATCGCCGCACCATGCTTGCCGGCCAGCAGCCAATAGTGAAACTCGCGCACCAGTTGCACATGCAACACCGGCAACGACGCCGGACGATCAAGCAAACGCATCAGCCGTAATGCTGCATCGGCCACTTCGCTGTCCGTGGGGTCGACACGAACCGGCAACGCGCCGTCTTCCCGGACAACATCCATCTGCATGGCCAGATCGGCGATGACCGCCGGGTCCAGCTCCATCACCAGCGACAGATAAGGTGCAGCAAGGCTTGCGCGCGTGATCTGACTGACCGTCGGCACATCCGCCGTGATCAGCAAGGAATCCCCCGCGGAGAACGAAAACGCCTGCGCGCCCATCGTGACATGCTTGCCTCCTTGCAAGACGAGACAAATCAACGGTCGCGAAATCGCATATAGCAGATCGCTGACCTCAGTTGCACGCACGATCGTCAGCCCGGCAATGGGCGTCTGCGCCAAGCCGGTCCTGTCGGCGTGGGACTCGGCATAGCGATGTACGGTAGTGAGTAAAGTAGTCATGCTGCAAGCCTACCTCGTCGCAGCCGAACGCGCATCCCATTTGGAGGATCAGGCAAGGATCGTCGAGTTTCCGGTAACCATGCGCCCCGCCCGGATCCGATACTGCGGCTTCCCATCCACGCAGCATCTCATCATCAAGGAAGCGCATCATGTCTAAAATAGCTCTCGTTACCGGCGCCAGCCGCGGCTTAGGCCGCAACACCGCATTAAGCATCGCCCGCCACGGCGGCGACGTCATCGTCACCTACCAAAGCCGCAGCGAAGACGCACAAGCCGTCGTCGCCGAAATCCAGTCCATGGGCCGCAAGGCAGCCGCCCTCCGGCTTGATACCGGCAACGTCGCCACCTTCGACGGCTTCGCCGAAAGCCTGCGCACTACCCTGCGCCAAACCTGGTCGCGCGACACCCTGGACCACATCGTCAACAACGCCGGCCACGGCGACTACGCCCTGCTCGGCCAGACCACCGAAGCCCAGTTTGACGGCCTGGTCAACGTCCACTTCAAGGGCGTCTACTTCCTGACACAGACCCTGCTCCCCCTGATCGCCGACGGCGGCCGCATCGTCAACCTGTCTTCGGGCCTGACCCGTACCTCCTTCCCCGGCTATGCCGCCTATGCGGCAGCCAAAGGCGCGGTGGAGGTACTCACCCGTTACATGGCCAAAGAACTCGGCCCACGCGGCATCGCCGTCAACACGGTCGCACCCGGCGCCATCGAAACCGACTTCGGCGGCGGCGCGGTCCGCGACAACCCGGACATCAATAAACTGTTTGCAGGAATGACAGCACTTGGCCGTGTCGGTCTGCCGGACGACATCGGACCGATGATTGCGAGTTTGCTGTCGGAGGATAATCGCTGGGTGACGGCGCAGCGGATTGAAGTGTCGGGTGGTCAGGGGATTTGAGTTGCGACGGATAATCTTCCAGCCATAACCCGTCGTCCCGGCGAACGCTGGGACCCGGTGGCGTCAGCGCGTCACTCAATCGTCGCAACGAAACCGGGTTCCAGCTTGTGCGTTGGAACGACGAAATAAATAAGGCCGGAGAAGATTGAATCACCTCAGTACCTGAAGGCGATGCGAAGCAAGCCAGTCTCGAAGTCCGCTTGAGAGTAGCCGCCGGACTACCCCGGCAAACCACGCTTGATCGGAGAAAGAAAGGAGTCGATTACAGAAGAAGAAACAACTCAGCCAGAGACAGAAGCCGAGACCGGAGACGCGATCCGAGCAACCAACCGCCCCAACACCTCCTGCCCCTCAACCCAATCCCCCAACCCCGAGTCCGAGTTGATATGCCCCACCTCCCCGGCATAAACGAACTCACTCCCCCACACAGACGCCCAATGCTGCGCCCGCTCAGCAGTCATCCAGGGATCATCCCCGCTCCCCACCACAATCGAAGGAAATGGCAACGCCACCTGAACGGAATCCGCCACCGCAAACTTGACCGGATCAGCCGGCGCCACCAGCAAAGCCCCCGCGATCAGCCCGGCATCAGCAGCAGCACGATGCACCGTCGTAAGACAGCCAAAGCTGTGCGCCACGATCAGCGTCGGTCGGACGTCTCGTTGCAAGACATCCTGCAAGCGTTGCGACCACACCGGCAAATCCGGCGTATCCCAGCGATCCTGCTCGACACGTTCAAAAGAAGGATAAAGACGCTGCCAGCGTGACTGCCAATGCTCAGCTCCACTGCCATGCAAGCCCGGGACGACCAGCACACGAAAATCGGCCAGACGCGGTGAATGGCGCCGGTTCGCTTGCAGTGCAGTCGTCTCGCTCATATCAGGCCACCTTGATGCCGGAGGGTGCGGTCGCCGAATCGTGTGCGGCTGGCGCAGCCAGCGTCGATTTCGGCGTATCCCACAGATAGCCCTGAGCATACACCGGCAGCGAAAGAGCTTGTCCGAATGCCTGCAATTTGGTGAACACGTCCGGGTTTTCCACACGCTTGAACACCACCCGGATATCCTGCTCACCGGCGATGCGCAAAAGCTTCCCGGTGCTTTGCTCATCCGTGATCTCGCGCGCATCGACCTTGATCAGATCGGGCTTGACCTTCTCCAGTAAGGCCAGCGCATCGCGCGCGTCGGCTGCACTGATGCCCAGTTTGAATCCATTGCGCCGGTAATTGTCCAGCACATAGTTCAGCAACCAGCGCTGGTTCTGCGTGACCACCGGCATTTGCAACACGATCTGTTCGTGCGGCAATTCCAGCATGTTGAGGATGCGCCGGAAAGCAATCCCGTGGTTGCTGTCGACCGCCGCCAGCAGGCGTGCGTGCACGCTCAGATGGAGACTGACCTTGTCCTCCGCCTGGCGATAAAAATTGATGGAATGCAGCATGCGGCACAAGCGGTCCAGCTCGACCGATTCGTCATCGCTGGCAGCCTGATCGAGCAGGCGCCACAGGTGCAGGCCGCTGTCGTCTTCCGAATAGCTGCGCGCGAATCCTTCGTGCGCCACGATGCCGGCATCGGCAATCGCCGTGCTGCCAAATGCTCGTATCGGTTGAAAGGCGGACGTCAGCGTCGTATTGAAATACTTGCCTTGCGCCCGCCCTTCCGCATCCAGCCACACCCTGGACTCTTCCCTGACGGAGCCGTTGAGACGAGCAAGATATTTTTCCAGGGCTTGATACTTCATCAATGGCTCCAATGCAATAAAGAGCGGCTAACAAAACGCCGCTGCCGGCGTTGCTTCTCCTAGCCGTACTTTCGTACTGTCTTCGTCGGCGCGCCTTGCCATCGGCGTTTTGTCAGCCGCTCTAAAGATGCAGCCAGAATCAGAGTTTGGCGATCGATACTTCGGTCGCCTTGACCAGTGCCACTACTTCGCTGCCGATCACCAGACCCAGGTCCTTGACCGAGCGTGTGGTGATGACGGAGGTGACGATACCGGCTGGCGTCTCGACATCGACTTCGGAGACAACGGATCCCTCGATGATGGCTTTTACTTTGCCCTTGAATTGGTTACGAACGTTGATGGCTTGAATGGTCATGCTTTGCTCCTTGAGGGACTGCGGTTAAAAAATAAAAGGGATAAATCAAATGGCCCACTGCACCTGGCTGACGCTCTTTTGCAGTGAGATATCGCCGAGCGTGCTGTCCGGCGCACTGGCCGGATGTTGCAGCACGCGCGACAGAATGGCTTCTTCGATCTGGGCGAAGGCAAGGTTGCCGCGGGCACGCGGACGCGGCAGGTCGATGGTCTGATCGAGCGTGATACGGCCGTCTTCGATCAGCACCACGCGATCCGCCAGCGCAATCGCTTCCTGGACATCGTGGGTCACCAGCACGGCGGTGAAGCCACGCTTTTGCCACAGCGATTCGATCAGTTGCTGCATCTCGATACGGGTGAGCGCATCCAGCGCGCCCAGCGGTTCATCGAGCAGCAGCAATTCCGGATCGTGCACCAGTGCGCGGGCCAGGGCGACGCGTTGACGCTGTCCGCCGGACAGCACCGCAGGCCACTCGCCGCCGCGCTCTTCCAGACCGACCTGGCGCAAGGCTTGCGCCGCCGACGCCAGCGCCGCTTTCGGCAAGCCGAGTGCGACGTTGTTGAGCACGCGCTTCCATGGCAACAGGCGCGAGTCCTGGAACATGATGCGCGTCTCAGGTTGATGTCCATCCTGAGCGAAGGCGATGTCGCCGCTGGTGGCTGTTTCCAGTTTGGCGATCAGACGCAGCAGAGTACTCTTGCCGCAGCCGCTGCGGCCGACGATGGCGACGAACTCGCCCGGCTTGACGTCCAGCTCAACCGACTTCAGCACTTCGCGGCCGCCGTAGGATTTGGACAGCGCCTTGGCCGCGACGCGAACACCGCGCACCTGGCCTGGCTTGCGCTCAGCGGCATTTTTTACTTCTGTGGTTTCCACGTGATTGTTTTGCATCATGTCACCCTCTTTCATTGGTAACCCGGATGCCAGCGCAACCAGAATTTTTCCAGGCCGCGCGCCAGCACGTCGGCCAGCTTGCCCAGCAAGGCATAGAGCAGAATGCCGACCAGCACGACATCGGTCTGCAGAAACTCACGTGCATTCATGGTCATGTAGCCGATACCCGCCTGCGCCGAAATCGTTTCAGCAACAATCAGCAGCACCCATACCAAGCCCAGCGCAAAACGCACGCCGACCAGAATCGAGGGCAAGGCGCCCGGCAGGATCACGTCGCGATACAGAGGCCAGCCCGACAGGCCGTAGCTCTTGGCCATTTCGATCAGTCCTTTGTCGACCGAGCGGATGCCGTGAAAGGTATTGAGATAAATCGGAAAGAACACGCCGACCGAAACCAGAAACAGTTTCGACGTCTCGTCAATGCCGAACCACAGAATCACCAGCGGAATCAGCGCCAGCGCCGGAATATTGCGTACCATCTGCAAAGTGGTATCGAGCAAGGTCTCGGCTTGACGGAAGGTGCCGGTCAACAAGCCCAACAGCAGCCCCAGTCCACCGCCGACGGCAAAACCGGAAGCCGCGCGTCCAGTGCTCACGCCCAGATGAACCCACAACTCGCCGGTCACCGCAAGATGCCATGCTGCACGCAAAACAGCGAACGGTTCCGGCAAAATGCGGCTGGACAGCCAACCCGCCTGGGCAGCGATTTGCCAGAAGACGATCAGTCCGACCGGCAAAGCCCACGATGCCAGTTGCTTACGGCCGAAGCTGTGGCCGCGTTCGCTCTTGCGTACCGATTTGGCCGGCGTAGCGGATGTAGTAACTGCTACTGCGTCCGCCACGCCCGAACTTGTGATGCCTGCACTCATGTCGATTCCTCAGCTTTCGGAGACGCGAAGTTCTTGCGACTCTTGCTTGGCTGCCGTTGCCTTGGGCGCCGATGGCACGTGGGTATTGGCCACGATCTCGCCGAATGGTCCGGTGATGTTGAAGCCCGGCAGATCTTCTTTCTGCTTGCGCGGCAGCAGCGGGAACACCAGCTCGGCAAAACGGTAAGACTCTTCCAGATGCGGGTAGCCCGACAAGATGAAGGTGTCGACACCCAGATCGGCATATTCCTTCATGCGCGCCGCCACGGTCGGACCGTCCCCGACCAGTGCAGTACCGGCGCCGCCGCGCACCAGGCCGACGCCGGCCCACAGATTCGGGCTGACTTCAAGCTTGTCGCGTTTGCCGCCGTGCAGCGCCGCCATGCGGCGCTGACCTTCCGAGTCCATCTTGGCAAACGACTTCTGCGCCTTTTCGATGGTCTCGTCGTCGAGCTTGCTGATCAGTTCATCCGCAGCGCGCCAGGCGGCTTCGTTGGTTTCACGAACGATGACATGGAAGCGAATGCCGAAGCGCAGTTTGCGGCCGGCCTTTTCGGCGCGGGCACGCACCTTGGCGATTTTTTCTGCGATGGCGGCAGGCGGTTCGCCCCAGGTCAGATAGACGTCGACTTGTTCCGCCGCCAGATCAATGGCTTCATCGGACGAACCACCGAAGTACAACGGCGGATATGGCGTCTGGATCGGCGGATAGATGGCCTTGGCGCCCTTGACGCTCAGATGCTTGCCTTCAAAATTGGTCTCTTCACCGGTGTGGGTCTTGGTCAAGACTTCACGCCATATCTTGAGAAATTCGTCGGAAATTTCGTAGCGTTCCTTGTGGGTGCCGAAGATGCCGTCGCTCTCTTGCTCCGCCGGATCGCCGCCGGTGACGACGTTGACCAGCAGACGTCCGCCGGACAGACGGTCGAAGGTCGCAGCCATACGTGCGGACAAGGTCGGTGCGCTCAGGCCCGGGCGAACGGCAACCAGAAATTTCAATTGTTTGGTTTCTGCAATCAGACTGGATGCTGTCACCCAGGCGTCTTCACAGGATCGCCCCGTCGGCAGCAGCACGCCGTCGTAGCCGAGCGTGTCGGCGGCGACCGCAACTTGCTTCAGATAGTCGTGGCTGACGCGGCGGCCGCCTTCTGAGGTGCCGAGGTAGCGGCTGTCGCCATGTGTGGGGAGAAACCAGAAAACATTCATTGCAGACTCCAATCAATAATATTCAACACCGTGCCGGATCCGGATTGCACCATGCCCTTGCGGGCACGGCGCATCGCCAGGATTACTTCAGCACCGCTTCCTTGACGTTCAGTTTTTTCGGGATCAGCTTCAGCTCGAAGAAGGCATCGGCGATGCGTTGCTGCTCCTCCAGCACCTTGGCGTCTACCGGCTTGAAGATGTGCTCGTAGCGCTTCAGGCTGACTTCGATGACGTCAGGATCCAGACCTTGAATCGGCGCCAGTTGTGCGGCGGCTTCCTTGGTGTTGGCGCGGATCCACTGGCCTTCTTTGGTGATTTCTTCCAGCAGGACTTTGAGGATCTCGCCGTTCTTTTCAGCAAACGGACGCGCGCTCAGGAAGAACTGGTGATGACTGACGGCACCGACGCCTGTCGCCAGACGGCGTGCACTGATTTGCTTCTCGGCGGCGGCCTGGAACGGATCCCAGATGGCCCAGGCGTCGACGGCGCCTTTTTCAAATGCGGCGCGCGCATCGGCAGGCGCCAGATAAACGGGTTGAATGTCGCTGTAAGTCAAACCAGCTTTCTTCAGCAAGGCAACGACCAGCCAATGCACGTCGGAACCTTTGTTGAAGGCGATCTTCTTGCCCTTGAGTTCGGCGACGGTCTTGATCGGCGAATCTTTTTGCACCAGCAAGCCTTCGGCATTCGGTGTCGGTATTTCGTACGCGGTGTAGACGAAATTGGCCCCCGCTGCTTGTGCAAATACCGGCGGCGCTTCGCCGACATAGCCGAAGTCAACCGAGCCGACATTCAATGCTTCCAGCAATTGCGGACCGGCGGCGAACTCAGCCCATTTCACTTCCACGCCTTGCGCCTGCAGACGTTTTTCCAGCGAGCCATGCGCCTTGAGCAGCACCAGCGTGCTGGCAGCCTTTTGATAGCCGATGCGCAGAACCGGTTTGGATTGCGCCAAGGCGACGTTGCCGATGCTCAGACTGGCGGCGGCGATTGTCAGCGCCGACAGCAAACTCAAAGTACGGCGTCTGGTAATACGATGTTGTGAACTCATGTTGTTTCCCGAATAGTTTTTTGGCGTAACAATGCCCCTCCGCCCTTAACGCGGACATCGATTTCTGAGGCGTCAGTAATGAAATTCTGTGTGGCGCTTAACGACTACACGCTACATCGGATCTGCGAAAACGGGACATCGGTAAATTCGCCCGGCGCGGTCTTGTGCAAGGCAATCAGGCTGCTCGACAGTTGTTCAACGCCTTCCTGCACGCGCGCCACGATCGGTGCATCGAGCACGAGGCCATCTTGCTCCGACCAGGTGACCTGCGCTTCCGTCGCATAAATGCTCGGCAGGACATGCTTGGGATTCAACGACGACAACACCGGACGCAAGGCGTAATCGAGGGCCAGCATGTGCGACTGGCTGCCGCCGGTGGCCAGCGGCAACACCAGCTTGTTGGTCAGGCCGAACTGCGGCAACAAATCGAGGAAGGCTTTCAGTGCGCCGCTGTAAGCCGCTTTGTACACTGGCGTGGCCACGACGACGGCCGAAGCTTCTTCGACGCGGGCCAGCGCGGCCTTGATTTCGGCGTCGTTGAAATCGGCCCGGATCAATGCCTGCCCCGGCAAATCGCGCACATCCAGTTTGGAATATCGGTGCCCCAGCGCGGCCAGCTTTTCGCCGACGTGATGCAGCAAACGGGTGGAGCGGGATGGCGCTGAAGGACTACCAGCCAGCAAGAGAATCGTCATGGTCAACTCAAAGGATAAATCTGGTGATGGCTCCGGAAATCGCCAGGCGGATTTCCGGAGATGTAATGCATTGATTACATACTTACTTCTTGTTCGGCACGTACAGCTGATCGAAACTGCCGCCGTCGGAGAAGTGATCCTTCTGCGCCTTTTGCCAGCCGCCGAAGGTGTTGTCGACGGTAATCAGATTGACCTTCGGATATTGCGAGGCGTACTTCGCAGCGATCTTCGGATTGATCGGACGGTAGTAGTTCTTGGCGATGATTTCCTGGCCTTCGTCGGAGTACAGATGCTTCAGATATTCTTCAGCAACCTTGCGGGTGCCGCGGCGATCGACGACCTTGTCGACCACTGCGACAGGCGGTTCCGCCAGAATCGAGATCGACGGCGTGATGACGTCAAACTTGTCCGGGCCCCACTCCTTGAGCGAGATCAGGGCTTCGTTTTCCCACGCCAGCAGGACGTCGCCCAGGCCGCGTTCAACGAAGCTGATGGTGGCGCCGCGGGCGCCGGAATCCAGCACCGGCACGTTCTTGAACAGCTTGGAGATATAGTCGCGCGCTGCGGCGTCATTGCCGCCCTTCTTCAAGGCGTAGGCCCAGGCTGCCAGATAGTTCCAGCGTGCGCCGCCGGAAGTCTTAGGATTTGGTGTGATCACCGAGACACCCGGCTTGATCAGATCGTCCCAATCCTTGATGTGCTTAGGGTTGCCCTTGCGCACCAGGAACACGATGGTCGAGGTGTACGGCGAGCTATTATGATCGAGACGCTTTTGCCAGTCGGCTGGCAGCAGCTTGGCTTTTTCGGAGATTTCATCGATGTCGTAGGCCAGTGCCAGCGTAACGACGTCGGCGTCGATACCGTCAATAACCGAGCGGCCTTGCTTGCCCGAGCCGCCGTGGGATGCCTTGATGGTCACGTTGTCGCCGGTCTTGGCTTTCCAATACTTGGCGAAAGCCTTGTTATAGTCGGCGTAGAGTTCGCGAGTCGGATCGTAGGAAACATTCAGCAACGAGATATCTGCGGCGTGCGCCAGCGGCACGACCTGCGAAAACAAGGCTGCCACCGCAACCGACTTGATAAACTTTTTCAACATGATCTGCATCCCTCTTGGTTCAGTTTTGTTCTGGAGGTCACAGATTAATGAGTGAGCAAGGAAAAACGAACGAATACTTTCTTCTCTCAATATGCGAAAAACAGATATGCAATCGCAATGCCGCTGAATATAGAGCCGGCTTGTTCATATCAAATTCGTATAAAGGAATCACTGGCAGCAATATAGCTTTGAGCATCGCTTCGCAGCTCTTCAACCACGAGGTGACATTCAACTGGATCAAATTCCGGTGCCGGCCATACCGGCTGAAACTACCTTGCACATATCGCACCTATGCAAGGTCGTTTCATTTTGACGCCGGTAAAACTACTGGAAACACCCGTAAACGCCTTGTTGTAGCGCACTGCCTTCTTCTGTGTTTCACAATGTGGTATAAAGAACGTATTGCAATGCATCAAACACTGATATGAAAAAAGAAGCCCAAGACGAGACAGGCGCGATATCGATTCAGGTCATTGAGCGCATGGTGTCTCTGCTGGACGCTCTGGCAATGTATCCGGATCCGGTCAGTCTGAAGGAATTGTCGGCTGCGACCAAACTACACCCTTCCACCGCTCACCGCATCCTCAACGATCTGGTGGTGAAGCGTTTCGTCGACCGTTCCGAGCCGGGCACGTATCGTCTTGGGATGCGTTTGCTCGAGCTGGGCAACATCGTCAAGAGCCGTCTCAGCGTGCGCGAAGCTGCGCTAGACTTCATGCGCGCCCTGCACCGCAAGACGCATCAAACGATCAACCTGTCGGTTCGTCAGAGCGATGAGATCGTGTACATCGACCGCTCCTTCTCTGAACGCTCCGGCATGCAGGTGGTGCGTGCCATCGGCGGCCGTGCACCCTTGCACCTGACGTCGACCGGCAAGCTGTTCCTTTCGATTGACGACCCCAAGGCGGTGCGTGCTTACGCAACGCGCACCGGACTGGCCGGGCACAACAAGAATTCGATCACTGACCTCAGTAAGCTGGAACGCGAACTGAGCATGGTGCGCGCACTAGGCTATGCGCGCGACAATGAAGAGTTGGAACTGGGCGTACGCTGTATGGCAGCCGGCATCCGTGACGACTCCGGCAAGCTGGTGGCGGGATTATCGATTTCGGCGCCGGCGGATCGCCTGCAGGAAGACTGGGTTGAGGATCTGATCACGACCGCGGCGCAGATTTCCTCTGCATTGGGTTTCGTGAGCCAGCAGGATGGCGCGGCTTGATCACATAGCGTAGTCCGAAACAAACAATAAAATCAGGCAATAAAAAAGGCGAACCGCGGTTCGCCTTTTTATTTATCGGGTATGAAAGATAGCCGATGTAATCTGAAATCAACCTTCGTCAGCACGCCCGCCGCGCAGATTCACACGCGTCAGATTTTGCGGACCTTGCTCGGACAGCCATTTGCGCATGCGCGCCGCATCGCCGACGTGCGACAGCTTGCCCTTGGAATCGAGGAACACCATCACCACCGAACGGCCTTCGATCTTGGTGAGCATGACCAGGCAGTGACCTGCTTCGTTGATGTAACCGGTTTTTTGCAGGCCGATATCCCAGTCCTTGCTGGCAACCAGACGATTGGAGCTGGCGTATTGCAGAGCGTGACCGCTAGGCTCGACCATGTACTTGGCGTCGGTCGAGTATTGGCGAATGACCGGATAGTTGTAAGCAGCGACCACCAGCTTGGCGAGGTCGCGTGCGCTGGCGACGTTGTTGCTGGAAAGGCCGGTCGAATCAACGTAGTGTGTATCCATCATGCCCAGCGAGCGCGCCTTGGCGTTCATCGCAGCAACGAATGCGGGCAGACCACCCGGATAGTTGCGGCCCAGTGCCGATGCCGCGCGGTTTTCAGAGCTCATCAGTGCGATGTGCAGCATGTCGTCACGCGACAATTGCGCACCCACGCGCAGGCGGGAGCTGCTGTGTTTTTGACGATCGACGTCGTCATCGGTGACGGTCAATGTCTCTTCCATGTTCTGACGCGCTTCTACCACGACCAGCGATGTCATCAGCTTGGTCACGGATGCGATCGGCAAGGCAACGGAGGAATTCTTTTCAAACAGGACTTGCGAACTCGCCTGGTCGATCACCAGTGCGACGTTGGAACGCAGCGCCAGCGGATCTTGCGTCAGGTTCAGGCCGGCCATGTCGCCGGCGGTCATCACTGGAGGAACAACCGGTACAGTCGGCATCGCGGCGACGCGCTGATAGACGACGCGGCGTTTGCCGTGCACGTAAGCAACTTTTTTAACGAGTTTTTCGCGGTGATCAAGGGAGGCTTGCGGTGCTGCGCGCTTGGGAGCGGCTTGTCGTTTAACGACGACTCGCTTGACTACGGTCTTTTTAACGACTGTTTTCTTGGTATTGGCCGACGTTTGAGCCTGTGCGGGAGAAATGCCGGCCACCACGAAAAGTAGCGTAGTAACGACAGCTAGCGCAGATTTAAGCATTGGTGAACCTCCCCCTGATTGATACATACAAGAAACTGTTGGCAGTGTAGCAAATCGAGGAAAAATCGCAAGATAATTAGGTAGTTAGCGCAACTTTTTAAACAACTTTCTTGAGAAATGCGCTTTATTTTACTTTTTGGAAACCTACGCGACTTTTTTCTGTGTCGCGATACCCCTGTAATTTGCTATAACCAGACCCGCCAGTACGAAAATAAAACCTAAAGCATGATACCAGTGTAACGTCTCTCCGAGGCACGCCATCGCGATAACAGATGCGAATACCGGTACCAGATGAACGCATTGAGATGCCCTGACGGAACCGATACGGTCTATGCCGTAATTGCATACCAGCGTTGCCAGAATGCTAGGGAACACCGCCAGATAAAACACACCGGCCAAACTGCTTTGATTGAGCGGTATAACGAACGCCTGCCCACCTCCGTTGACGAGCATTACAAAAGTTAATGCGATCAATCCGATCACTCCCGTCACCCACAGATAAGCGAAGCTCGGCAAGGCGCGCGGACGTCGCGGCAACAGCAGCAGATACAGACTCCACATCACCATCGCAACCAGCATCCAGCCGTCGCCACGATTGAGTTGAAAACTCGCCAGGCCGGCGAATGAACCATGGCTGATGATTATCGCCACGCCATAGAGCGACACGATCACGCCGGCCAGTTCCATGCGGCCGGGACGACGCTGATGCAACAACACCGACAGCAGCAAGGTCCAGACGGGAATCGATGAATTGAGCAAGGCGGCATTGGTTGCGCTGGTGAAGTGCAAGGCGCCGAAAATCAGCGCGTTGTACAAGCCGGTGCCCAGCAATGCCAACAGGGCCAGCAAAGGTAATGCTGCTCGGATCGCCAGCCAATGCCGCATTACGTCGCGCAGCACAAACGGCGCCAGAATGACCAGAATCAGCACCCAGCGCCAAAATGCCAGTGCCATGGGCGCGACTTGCTGATTGAGCGCTTTGCCGACCAGCATATTGCCGGCCCAGAACAACGCTGCCGTGGCGAGCGCCAACACGGCAAGGATGGCGGATGAACTGGATGAGCGCGGGGCTCTCATAGGCTGGCGAAGACTGGCGTGTGAAGAAATGCCGCCAGCTTAAGCGCCGCCTCATCCTTGGTCCAATATATTATTGGGGTGGATTTAGGTCGTGATTTATATTATTTACCGGGCATCACTTCTTGATCGCCTCGACCAGCACGGTGTCGATGTCGAAGGAATAGTCGTCGCCGACATGGAAATAATCCCGCACCTCGGCCGGCGCCGCACGCCACAGCGACTGAATGGCGGTGATGTGCTCAGGCGACGTACGCATGCGCGCTACCCAGGAAGAAAACTCCAGCGTCAGTTTCCAGCTCTTGGAAAACTCCACCTGCAAGCCGGTCTGGGCGATCAGTTTCTTCCACGACGTCATGCTGACATTGCGGACGTGCGAAGTGTCGCGCAACAACTCGATGGCTTGCATGTAGGTGTCGGCCAGGACATCTGCCGGTGCGGCAGTATCGATGACAATGAAGCGGCCGCCCTGCTTCAATACCCGCGCCGCTTCCTTTAAGGCCTGCGGCAGATTGCGCCAGTGGTGCGCGCTGAAACGGGTGCAGACAACATCAAATGTCGCATCAGCAAACGGCAAGCTATCTGCGCTGCCCTGCTGGATTTCGATATTCGGCAACTTGCGGTCTTCTGCCGCAATGCGCACCACTTCCAGCATTTGCGCCGACAAGTCATAAGCAACGACTTGCGCCGCAAACGGCGCGACGGCAAAGCTGGCATGGCCGCCGCCACACCCCAGATCCAGCACGCGCGCTTGCGGATATGCCGCAGCGTAAGCCGCGAGGTCTTGCAGATCTGCGCCCTGGGCATGTACGGCGCTGGTCAGATACGACGCTGCGGTGGTACCGAATTGTTCTGAGATGACTTGGTTATGGCTACGCATTCCTGGCTCCTGATGGGGGAAGAGTTAATAAAAACAGCTGGGAAGTGCTAGTTTAGCGATCGTGCATTCTGGTACAAGACCAGTGTTTATACTATTATTAAAACCAATAGACTTGATCGAATTACTACTACCTTAGGCCTCAAGTTTTGCCATACTCTGGGCGCTACGGAATGCCCATCCGACGATCAGCACCCTACCTGGATCTCATGCCAAACGAAGACATCAAACGCAAAGCACTCGGCGAATTCATCAAATCGCAGCGCGAGCAAACCTCGCCGGCGCTGGCCGGCCTCAGTCATCTGTCGCATGGCACACGCCGCCGCACGCCAGGGTTGCGCCGCGAAGAAGTGGCGCAGTTATGCGGCATCAGCGTGACCTGGTATACGTGGATAGAACAAGGACGCACCGACTCCATCTCGCCGCAGGCCTTGTCGCGTATTGCAGATGCCCTGCACCTGCCGCGCGCCAAGCGTGCTTATCTGTTCGAGTTGGCGGAAAAGAAAGATCCCGTGCATCAGGACGACCACGCAGAAATCGTGGCGCCGGAAATTCTGGATGTAGTGCGCAATTTTCGCCAGCCGGCTTATGTACTGGATCGCTATTGGAATGCGCTGGCCTGCAACGTCCCCGCCAAGAATTTATTCACCGGCTGGCTGAGTCCTAAAAGCGAAAGCAGCAACCTGCTCTACTTCACCTTTTGCACGACGGCGTCGCAGGAGTTGATTACGGATTGGGAACAGCGTGCGCGCCGCCTGGTTGGCGAATTTCGGGCAGATTGCGGACAATACCTGGACGATCCCCAGATCAAGCAGATGGTCGAAGAGCTGTCTTCACGCAGCAGTCTGTTCAAACGCGCATGGAGTTTGCAGGACGTGGTGGAACGCGAAGGCGGCGAACGTTTATTCCAGCATCCGGTACGCGGAACCTTGACATATCAGCAAGTAAATTTTCGCGTGGCGAATCGGCCGGATCTCAAGCTGATTACACTGATGCCGGCCTGATTTTGCTTCGCTTTCGATTCGCTTTATTTTCTGACGACGAAGGCGACACCGATCACCGCAATCACCATGCCGGCAATACCCACCATGCTGAACGCTTCGCCGAACATCAGCCATGCCATCACCGCTGTGGTCGGCGGCGTCAGGTAAAGCAGACTGGTGACTTGCGTTGCCGCGCTACGGCGGATCAAGGCGAACAAGAGGAAAATCGCGCCGATCGACAAGGCAAGGATGGACCACAGCAACGCGCCGATAAAATGCGACGTCCACGTGACCGTATGGAGGTCGAGACTGAAATCCTCGACGAAAATCGCGAACGGCAACAACACCAGTGCGGACGCAATGAATTGAATGATGGTGCCGGTGCGCAAATCGAAGTGCGCGCAAAACCGCTTTTGATACAGCGTGCCGATCGTAATGGCAACGAGTGCCATCACGCACAACCAGATCGCCGTCCACGACAAGCCGATCAATGAAATCTTGTTGGCGACCACCAGCCCCACGCCACACAAGCCCAGCCCCAATCCCAGCCACTGCCGTCCTTTGACGCGCTCGCCGACGAACGGCGCTGCAAAGGCGGTCAAGACCGGTTGCAAACCCACGATCAACGCACTGAGTCCGGCGGGCATGCCCAGCTTGATTGCTGTCCAGACACCACCCAGATAAGCTGCATGCAAGAGCATGCCAGAGATGGCGATATGCACAGCCTGCTTGCCGCGCGGCCATGGCGCGCGCAACACCCACACCAGCGGCAGCAAAAACAGCAGCACGCCGATAAAGCGCAGGATAAGGAAAGTCAGCGGCGGCGCATAAGGCAGACCGAACTTGGCAACGATGAAGCCTGTGCTCCAGATCAGCACAAATGCCAGCGGCACGAGATTGAGCAACCGGGGATGCCAGGACCGCTTGTCCTGCGGGGTGTCGGACTGAATATCGGACTGAATATCGGGCCGACTACCGGTGGTGACGCGAATCATGATTATCCAAAACGGCTGCCTGGTGTCTCCGCCGGAACGCTCTGTACGGCAGGCTCACATCATGAGTCCGGCGCAGCGCGATCAACGCCAGTCGGCAGCGTATCGACTGGCAAGCGTAATTGTTTGTATGTGAACGGCGACGGTGTCTTCGATATTTTTTCCGTAACCGCCCGCCATCGTAACCGCGATCGGAATTCTTTGCTGACGGCCTAGTTCGAACACCAGTCTGTCGCGCTCGGCGAGGCCTGCCAGACTGAGTTTCATACGGCCGAGCCGATCTCCTTCATGCGGATCGGCGCCGGCAAGATAAATGATCAATTGCGGATCGAATCTCAACATCAATTGCCCCAATGCGTCTTGCAATGCAGATAGGTATTCCACATCGGTCACGCCATCCGGCAAGGCGACGTCGAGATCGCTTTGCTCTTTCTCAAACGGATAGTTGCGCTCGCCATGCAGTGACAAAGTGAAAACAGAATCGTCGTTGGCCAGAATCGACGCCGTGCCATTGCCCTGATGCACATCGAGGTCGATGATCGCCACCCGGGACACGCGACGCTCCGCCTGCATCAGGCGAGACGCCACTGCGGCGTCGTTGAATACACAAAAACCTGCGCCATGGTCGGCATAAGCGTGGTGCGTGCCGCCAGCCAGATTGACGGCGACGCCTTGTTCTATTGCACTGCGACATGCAGCGATGGTGGCGCCTGCCGACCGCCGCGAACGTTCGACCATTTCGGGAGACCAGGGAAAACCGATTTCCTTTTGCGCGTGATCGGACAACTGGCCATTGGACACCAGTTCAACATACTTCGGATGATGAGCCAGAGCGAGCATGCCGTCGCTGGCGGCGACCGCTTCGTGGAACTCCAGATCAGGAACCGCATCGGCCGCGCCCTCGCGAATCATGCGGTATTTCACCATCGGGAAGCGATGGCCTGCGGGTAGCGGCAGTACAAAATGGTCGCTGTAAAACGCTTTCAAAACAGTCTTCTTTCCCTTAAAAAAACCGACGCGGAAGTATGTGCGTTGGCTTAAAAAAACAGCTCACAATCTTTTTAAAAATCGGCGACAAAAAATATTGACTTGTAAGTATTTTCACCTAAAATCCTGATTGTGCACCGCACAAATTCAGTTTCCAACAATACGCGTGCATGTTCCCTGAACCCTTCATTCTCTTTTTTTAATCAGACCAAAGGACCACGAATATGACGACTCTCACCGACCAATTTTCCGCCGCTACCAAAGCGAACTTCGAAGCTCAAGTCGCACTGTTCAGCCAGTTCGCAAACAAGACTTTCGAGGGCGTCGAAAAGCTGGTGGATCTGAATTTGAAAGCAACGAAATCTTCCCTGGAAGAAACGCACGATGCAGTCCAGAAATTGCTGACTGCCAAAGATGCACAGGAATTCTTCTCGCTGTCGAGCGCACAAGCCCAGCCTAGCGTAGAAAAAGGTATCGCTTACGGCCGCCATGTCGCAGGCATCTTCTCCAGCACCCAGGCGGAACTGACCAAGACAGCAGAATCCCAGCTTGCCGAAGTCAACCGCAAGGTGATTTCGATGATTGACGAAGCCGCGAAGAATGCGCCCGCCGGCACCGAAGGCGCGATCTCTTTCGTCAAGACAACGATTGGCAATCTCAATGCGGGATATGAGCAGCTCACTAAAAGCGCCAAGCAAGCTGCCGAAGCGATGGAAGCCAACGTGACGACAGCGGTTGACCAGCTGTCGCAAGCGACCGTAAAAGCAACAGGCCGCGGCGCGAAAAAATAATTTCAGCAAGAAGCCCACCTGGGCAGACGGAATTGGATATGATGACTGTTCTGCCCGGTTGCTTCATCACGTTGACACAGTTGTAACGCTGCAAGATTCCCTGAGTTTCACGCAACGACGCTTGTGCAAGACACGAATTCAGCAAAGAGGCGAATACCCCGTTTCACCCGTAGCGCCTCAGAGCAATCTTTGTCTCCTCGGTATCTGATTTTCCTCCTAAGATACCGTTTCTGATGCCTCGGTGAGCCGGGGCATTTTTTTGCCCGTTTTTTGCCCGTTCAGCCCACTCTCCTGCCCGGCCTGCATGGCGCTATCGTTTTATTTGCTGTTCGGCTGATAATCGGCGTTCAGTTTACGCAGTCCGTCTTCCATCTTGCGGAAGGCATCCTCCACCTGTGACGGCTCGCCCTTGACGCCCAGATCGATGTGGCGGCGTGTCTGCGCATCGCCGACATGCGGCAGACTGAATACCTTCACCAACGGATATTCGGCCTCGATGGCCTCCATCAGCGGCGTGATCGTCGATTCCGGCATTTCGTAGACCAGCACGGACTTCTCCGCCCAGGCCAGACGGTGGAACAGATGTTCATAACGCGTATCGAGTACCCATTCGAACATCGGCCAGGCCATCACCGGGAAGCCGGGCGCAAAGTAATGCGCGCCCTCGCCGCTGACATTGGGTACGAAGAAGCCGGGAATCTTGTTATAGGGATTCGGAATAATCGAAGAGCCCACGGGAAACTCGCCCATCTTCAGGCGGTGCAGATTTTCCGGCGCGTCGTAGTTCGGAGTGATGCCAGCTTCGCGTGCGGTGTCGGCGATGCGTTCCTGGATTTTTACCTTGGCGTCCGGATGCAATGCGAGCGAGACGCCCAATGCCGCCGCAGCGCATTGGCGGGTATGGTCGTCGGGAGTGGCGCCGATACCGCCGGTGCAAAAGACAATGTCTTCGCTGGCGAAGGTTCTCTTCAATGTCGCGGTGATCCGCTCGGTGTCGTCGCCGACATATTCCACCCAGGCCAGTTGCAGGCCGCGTGCGGTGAGCAGTTCAAGTACTTTGGGGAAATGCTTGTCGACGCGTTTTCCGGACAGGATTTCGTCGCCGATGATGATGAGTCCGATAGCCATATGTATCCGTTCACTCCTGCAGGTGGTAACCCGGAATTATGCCCTGATCCGAAAAATCAGGCAGGCCGAATGCTAGTTTGGTATTTCAAGCACTTCCGGAGTCGGATTGCCGGCGCGCAGTTTGCTGAGCGCTTCCAGGCAATAGTATTGAAACCATAAGCCAGTGAAGACGAACACCAGCACATACAGCCAGATCGCACCGGCGGCCAGAATAGGGAAAAAGATCACCGATAGCGCGCCCCCCAGCCATAGCAAAGTTGGCGCCGCGCCCATGGTTCCGGCAATCGCGCCAACGAGCAGCAAAGGCCAGCGATGCTCATGCAGGATCGCTCGCCGCTCGGCAGGCGTCGCATAGTCGGCCAGCGTGTCGTAGGCCATCACGCGATAAGTCAGCCAGCCCCACAGCAGCGGATGAATCACGAAGGCCAGCGGCGGAAAAATGGCGATCGGCAGCGTGATGATCCACGCAAAAACAAATACGGCGAAACACCACAGTGAAGTCCAGATGCTGCCCCACCACGAGCCGCCGTGACGTTGTTCAAGATGTGGATAGTGACGGCTGCCGACGTGACGCGCAATGGCAGGCACTGCCCACAACCCGACAAACACCAGCGCGGTCAGGATCATCAGCGGCAGCAAGGCCCACATGGCGATCAAGGGAACGATCACCGTTTTCAGTGCGCCCATGTTGAACCAGTTGAGTATCGAGCCGGCCACGCCGAAACCGTTGTGGCCGACAAAGTAGTCTTGCAGCCAGTCGATCATCGGCTGCAATCCCCACCATAAGGCGATGCCCCAGATCAGGATGGACAACGCAAAGGGCAGCACCGTCAGCAGCAGCATCCTGATGTGCAGCTGCGACAACAGCGCCCGACCAAATGAGGTTGCGAACAAGCGCATCAGCGGGCGGTCCGGCGAGAGAATTCGACAATACGCTTCAAGCCGAGCCACTGTTGCGCCCAGAAGCCGCGTCCGTAGTTGCGCCCTTTGCCGGCCGGCGGCGGCAACTGGTCGCGCACACCGGTCATGGCAAACGCCTTGCCGAAATGCGTGGTGCGGAAGATGACATCCCAGATCGGGAACAGCACCGCAAAATTATGCCCGCCCAGCGAGTTCTTGCCGCGGCTTTCGTGACCGATGCCGATGGCGTGATGCAGACGATGGAAACGCGGCGACACCAGCAGGTACTCGCCGATACGGCCGAAGTGAATACGCACATTGGCATGTTGCAGACTTTGCAACATGCGCGATGCGGACACCAGAAGAATATATTGTCCCGGCTGCACGCCGATCGCCAGCGCAACCAAGCCCATCAGGACATCCCGCACCAGATCATCGAGCAGATGATTGCGGTCGTCGCTCCAGAGATTCATGTTTTCCTGACTGTGATGCAGGCTATGCAAAGCCCATAACCAGCGGAAACCATGCTGCGCACGGTGATACCAGTAATCGCAGAAATCCAGCACGATCAGGTAAAGCAGGAAGCTGACCAGCGCCTGGTCGGTCACGCCGGGCCAGACGTCGTCCAGATTGAACGTGCCCCATCCTTCCCAATGCAGAAACTCGCTGAGATAGGACATCGCCGGATCGAGCAGAAAGAACACAATGATCGAAAAAGCGCCCAGACGATGCAAGGCGGTGTAAATGAAATCGTTCCAGCGCGCCCGCTTGTCCAGGATTGGGTGCACCGGGATCATGGATTCCAGCGGACGCAGGATGATGAACAACACCGCTAGCTCGCACACACCGACCAGAAACCATTCGGTGCCGGTGAACGCTTCTTCGACGAATTCGCCCAGCCCAAGCGCGAACACCGCGGGCTGAACGAGCGTCTCGAACAGCCAGCCCTGGGCCGTGGCGAACAAATCTGAGAAAGTTTGAATCAGGTGCATCATGCTCAATCCGTGCGTAATTCAGTACGTAACTATTTGATGACGGCTGTCTGCTGCTTGCCAAGAGCAGCCTGGTAAGCGGGATGGTCACGCAAGGTCGCGAAACAATACCCTTTTTGCTCCAGTCCGGAAATCAGCGGCTCCAGCACGGCCGGCGCCCATGGATCCTTGCGCGACCAGATGCCCAGATGCGCCATCACGATGTCGCCGCCCTTGAGCTTTTGCAAGGCCTTTTGCAGCAACATGGCGTTCGGCCATTTGTCGCTCGGCAGCTCGTCGCCGGAAAAACCGGCCTCGGCCCAGGCAACATGAGAATAGCCGCAAGCGCGGCCCGCCGCCAGCAATTGCGGCGTCAGCTTGCCGCCTGGCGCGCGCCACAGATGATCTAGTTTGGAGCCGGTCAATTCGGTGAAGCGATCAGCCACTCGTTGCAACTCGCTGCAGTATTGTCCGGCGGTCCAGACTTCTTTCTTGCCGGCTTGCGCCCCGAATTGCGGTTTGACCTCGATACGGCCATCCGGCAGATCGCGCTGGACGTACACGTGATCGAAGGTGTGCGTACCGAAAGCATGCCCCTCGGCTACCCGCGCCTTCCAATAAGGCGCCCAGGCCGGATCCAGCGTGTAGTCGCCGTGGATGGTTTTTTCGTTGGCGAGGAAGAACGTCGCCTTGATGTGATGCTTGTTGAGCGTCTGGGCGATGTACTCCGCCTGAGACTGGCTGCCGGTGTCAAAGGTCAGGTAAATCGTTCCCTTGCAGGAGCCGGCATTGTCGGTCGCCGCCTGCGCCGGCCAGATTGCTGCAGTGACGGCAGCCGTGGCTGCCAGAGCGGCAATCTTGCGCAAGCGAGACGATTCGATTTGCATCAGAGGTCGGGAGCCCGATTGAAGAAATAGATACCGTGCGGCGAACGGCCGACGGGGATGACTTTCATGACTTTCTTGCTGGCGAGATCGATGACAGCCACTTTCTTAATCCAGCGCAACGTGACCCACATGGTCTTGCCGTCTTCGGTGATTTCCATGCAATCCGGACCGCCTGGCACCTGAATGTTGCCGACGTTTTCCAACGTTTGCAGGTCAATGACGTTGATCGTGTTGGAGACGCGATTGGAGACGTAGACGAAGCGCTTGTCGCCATGGGCACGGAAGTTGTGCGCTCCTTCGCCGGTACGGATCGTCTTGACCGTCTTTTGCGTGCGCCAGTCGATGACCTGCACGTAGTCCTTGCCCATGATGCCGACCAGCAGATATTTGTTGTCCGGCGTCATGAAAATACCTGCCGGCAATTTGCCGACGGGCATGGTCCACTTGACTTGCTGGGTCGCCAGATCGATGGCGCTGATTTCGTTACTGCCCTGCTGGGTAATGAACGCGGTGGTGCTGGCGGCGTCGAACGCGATGTGGCTCGGCGTCTTCGCCAGCCGCACGCGCTTGGCCAATTCCAGATCGCGGCCGTCATAGCGGTAGACGTCGACGCGGTCCAGACGCAAGCCATTGGCGACAAACCATTTTTGATCGGGCGAGAAGCCGATTTGATACGGATCGATGATGCCGCGCAGCTGGCGCTGGATCTCTCCGGTCTTGGGATCGAGGAAAATCAGCTGGTTGCCGGTGGCGCTGGCGACGATCAGGGACTTGTTGTCCGGAGTCGCCATCAGATGGTGCGGTTCCTTGCCGACGGAAAATGTGTTGATTTCCTTATAAGTCGCCTGATCCAGCAAGGTCACGGTCGCATCGCCCGAGTTGAGAACGACGACGACGTTTGCGTACACCGGAGCAGCGAGCAGCATGCACAGCGACAGCACGAAGGAGAAAAGCCGGGATATCCGGAAAAGCCGGGCAAAACTATGCAGCATGAAGAAACTTTACTTAAAAATTTTCGATCTTATCGTGCGTAACATCTTTGAAAAGCACGCCCCAGGGCACATAACGCCTCTGATGCCGATTCGGCTGACACGAGAGGTGTTGAAGACTATGTTTTGGTTTACACTGCGACCAACCCCGTTCAGTAACGCAGCATGCAGATGCGCAGAACATAGGGAAACCGGGCCTTTCAAAGGTCCTACCTCCCGAACGCGCGGCTAAAAATACAGCTAATCAGTTGCCAACCAACGGCATAAACATACTCTTTGAAAGGAAAAAAATGTCTACTATCGCTACCTCCTCTGGACTGCAATACGAAGAAATCCAGGTTGGCACAGGCGACGAAGCCAAAGCCGGAAACCATGTCAGCGTGCACTACACCGGCTGGTTGCAAAATCCGGACGGCAGCGCCGGCAGCAAATTTGACTCCAGTAAAGACCGCAACGATCCATTTGCGTTCCCTTTGGGTGCAGGCCATGTGATCAAGGGCTGGGACGAAGGCGTCCAGGGCATGAAGGTCGGCGGTATCCGCAAGCTGATCATTCCAGCCTCGCTGGGCTATGGCGCACGTGGCGCCGGCGGCGTGATTCCGCCGAATGCAACGCTGATTTTCGAAGTCGAACTGCTGGCTGTCTGAGTCCGTTTAGCCTGATATCCATTCAAGGAGAAGACGATGAGTCTGCAGGAACAATTTGAGCAAACCGTGGCGGAGTCCAAAAATCTGTCGGAACGCCCTGACAACATGACGCTGCTGAAGATGTACGGTCTGTACAAGCAAGGCAGCAGCGGCGACGTGCAAGGCGAACGTCCGGGCATGACCGACTTCGTGGCGCGCGCCAAATGGGATGCCTGGGCAGCCATCAAGGGCCTGCCTCAGGAAGAGGCGCAACAGCAATACATCGACCTGATCGCTGATCTGAAGGGCTGAAATTGGGGACTGAATAACGTCCTCCCGGTTTCTGGCTTTGCAGGCCAGCACAATAAAAAACCCGCTTCGGCGGGTTTTTTATTGCTCAAAAGGAAACATGCATTAGCGCTTCGGCTGCACGTCGCGATTCAGCAGATTCGGCGGCGTCTGCCCCGACAGCGCAGCAATCAGATTATCGGCTGCGCAATTGGCCATCGCCAGCCGGGTCGGTGTTGAGGCGCTGGCGATGTGCGGCGTCAGCACCACGTTCGACAACCCGAGAAAATCCGGATTGAAAGCCGGTTCGTTTTCAAACACATCCAATCCCGCCGCCGCAATCTTCTTGTCGCGCAAAGCAGCAATCAGCGCCGCATCATCGACAATGCCGCCCCGCGCCAGATTGATCAGCGTCGCCTGCGGCTTCATCAAGGCGATGTCGGCTGCCTTGATGGTGTGATGCGATTCCTTGGAATACGGCAGGACCAGGATCACGTGATCCGCCGTGCGCAACAACTCTTCCTTGCCAACGTAACGGGCCTTGTTGGCGCGCGCCTCCAGTTCCGGCGAGAGTTGCGAACGATTATGGTAAATCACGTTCATGTCGAAGCCCATCGAGCGACGGGCAATCGCCTGGCCGATACGCCCCATGCCGATAATACCGAGCGTGGAACCATGCACGTCAGGACCGGTGAAGCTGTCATAGCTCCACTTTTTCCAGTGGCCGGCTCGCAGCCAGTGCTCCGATTCCGTCACGCGGCGCGCGGTCGCCATCAACAGCGCCCAGCCGAAATCGGCGGTGGTTTCATTCAGCACGTCGGGCGTATTGGTAGCCTGGACGCCGGCCTGTGTCGCGGCCGCCACGTCAATATTGTTGTAGCCGACGGCCATATTGCAGACCGCTTTCAACTCCGGATTGGCGGCAAACAAGGCCGCCGTTACCGGCTCGCTGGGCGTTGAAAACAGGCCGTCCTTGCCGCGCACTTTTTCCATTAACTCAGCGGCGGTGAAGATGCGGTCTTCCTGATTCGATTCGACGTCGAAATGTTGCGCCAGGCGCTCCAGCACCTCAGGAAATACTGCGCGGGCTACGAAAATCTTAGGTTTCATGCTTGTCTCTTTTTATCGTTAAACAAAGAAGATGAAGGTCATCACAATGAACAGCGGCACAAGGATCGCCAGCGACCACGCCATATAGCCGAAGAACGATGGCATCTTGATGCCGCGCTCTTCCGCAATGGCTTTGACCATCATGTTGGGCGCATTGCCGATGTAGCTGTTGGCGCCCATGAAAACAGCGCCCGCCGAGATTGCCGCCAATGTCGACGAAAGCGTCGTCATGAGGGTCTTGGCGTCGCCCGAAGCCGTATTGAAAAAGACCAGATACGTCGGCGCATTGTCGAGGAAGGACGACAGCAAGCCGGTAATCCAGAAATACATCGCATTGATCGGCTGGCCGTCAGCCCCCGTCACGGCGCGCACCACCGCGCCAAAGGCGCCCGCCTCGCCGGCCTTGAGCATCGCAATGACGGGCGTGATGGTGATGAAAATCCCGGCAAACAATTTGGCTACTTCGGCGATCGGCCCCCAGGCAAAATCATTGCCCTCTCGCGCAGATTTCGGCGTGACCCACAGCGAAACCAAGATCACGGCCACCAATGCGACATCGCGCAATAAGCTTTGCAATTCGACGGGCGTGCCCATGATCGAAAACTCGACTCCTGACTTCCAGAAACCACTCATCAGCACCAGGCCAATGACGACCAGCAGCAACACAAAATTGATCTTGCCTTCAAAGCGGATGCGCGAATCCGGTGTCGGATCCAGCGCCGGCGGCGACACTTCTTCCTTGTTCTGATAGTAGTGGCGATCCAGCAGATAAAAGATCACCAGCAAGGAGATGCAGACAAACAGCGTCTCCGGGAAGATGTGTTGCATGGTCCAGAAGAAGTCTACGCCTTTCAGGAAACCCAGGAACAGCGGCGGATCGCCCAGCGGCGTTAACGAACCGCCTGCATTGGCCACGAGGAAGATGAAGAATACGACGATGTGCACTGCATGCTTGCGGTTGTCGTTAGCGCGGATCAGCGGACGAATCAGCAACATCGACGCACCGGTCGTTCCCATGAAACTGGCCAGTACGGTACCCAGTGCAAGCAAGCCGGTATTGAGCGCCGGCGTGCCGTGCAAGTTGCCACGCACACAAATGCCGCCCGCCACGACGAACAGGGCCGTCAGCAAGGCAATGAAAGGAATGTACTCCGCCAGCAAGGCGTGTACCGTACCGGCGGCTGCGGCGTATCCGCCGAACACGGCTGCAAAAGGCACCAGGAAAGCCAGTCCCCAGGCAATGGCGATTTTGCCATAGTGATGGTGCCAGAAATGCTCGAACAACAGCGGTCCAAGAGCAATCGACAACAGCAAGCCGATGAAGGGAATCCCCCACAACACAGACAAGCTACTGCCATCAAGATCGGCCGCGAAGGCCAGATTGGGGAGCAGTAAGACAAGGGCCACAGAGGCCGAGGTTGTGATGAATTTTTTATGCAATTTTGGCCCTGTAGAATCGGGGAAATTCGTTCGAGAAAATCCGAATCAGTCGAGCGCACACTATACCAGCAAGACCGGCCCGGATGACCGGAATCGGCTTGCTTTAAAATATTTCAAGTCGCGCAATTTCCTTGCAAAATTGCGCTTGCTGCAAGCGATTACTTGATCTCGAACACCTGCCGCAGATACTTCACATAAGCCTCGTCATCGCACATGTTTTTGGCCGGCGTATCGGACAATTTGGCGACCGGCTGGCCGTTACAGC
The DNA here is from genome assembly GCF_058801885.1 of Herbaspirillum sp. GW822-FHT03A08. NCBI lineage: Bacteria > Pseudomonadati > Pseudomonadota > Betaproteobacteria > Burkholderiales > Oxalobacteraceae > Herbaspirillum > Herbaspirillum sp. GW822-FHT03A08. Next base: position 123,882 of record NZ_JBXANR010000001.1, read on the forward strand.
GCACCATTTTCATGACGACCTGCAGCGGTGTATAGCCGAGGTCGTTGGTCAGATTGGTGCCGACGCCGAAGGCGACTTTTGCGCGATCCTTGAAGCGCAGGTACAGCGACACCACTTTGTCGAAATCAAGTCCGTCGGAGAACACCAGCACCTTGCTCTTGGCGTCGACACGATTGTTATTGTAGTGTTCCAGCAAGCGCTCGCCCCATTCGAACGGGTCGCCGGAGTCGTGGCGCGCGCCGTCGAACAGCTTGCAGAAATACATATCGAAATCACGCAGGAAAGCGTCCATGCCGTACACATCGGATAAGGCGATGCCGAGGTCGCCGCGGTATTCGCGCGCCCACATTTCAAAGCCGTAAATCTGGGAATCACGCAGACGCGGACCGAGCGCCTGGCAGGCTTGCAGATATTCATGCGCCATGGTGCCCAACGGCGTCAGGTCGTGTTGCATGGCGAACTGCACGTTGGAGGTACCGGCAAAATGGCTACCCATCTTGTCCTTCATCGCCAAGATCACTTCCGCATGCCAGCTACGAGAAAAGCGGCGGCGGGTGCCGTAGTCGGCAATCTTGCAGCCTTCCAGCAAAGGATTGTCGGTCAGCAGTGCGATCTTGTCGCGCAGGCGCGTGCGACCGGTTTCATAGTCAGGCGCGCGCTGGGTCGCGCGGAAATATACTTCATTGACGATCGCCAGCACCGGCACTTCAAACAGAATCGTGTGTAGCCACGGACCTTTGACCTGGATATCGATTTCGCCGTTGTTGAGTGGCGATGGCGTGACGCTGATGTATTTTTCGTTGAGGTGGAAAAGATCGAGGAAGTCGACGAAGTCGCTTTTGATGAAACGGAAACTGCGCAGATAAGCCAGCTCCGACTCCTGGAACCGCAAGCGGCACAGCGCGGCGATTTCCGCCTTGATCTCATCGATGTAGGGCGTCAGGTCGACATCATCGTTGCGGCATTTGAATCGGTATTCGACCTGGGCACCGGGAAAATGATGCAGCACGACCTGCATCATGGTGAATTTGTACAGATCGGTATCGAGCAAAGAAGAAATAATCATGGGACCTGGCGACGCACCACCACGTGTGCGATAGAGGATACAAGGGGCACTATCTTACCTTGGATAGAACAGAAGGTGCCCCGCCTGCGTACATGGTTTATTTTCAGGCAGGACCGGAATACGGGCTTGTACATCCCGGCCATGTAAGCGACGACCCGCGTTATCGCATCGCTGAAGCCGGGCGGCGGCCTTTGACGTAGGTCTCGTCAGGCATGTAGCGCGCGCCGTCCAGATAGCGCCAGTCGCTGGAGGGGCTACGGCCATCCTTGTATCCGAGGGTACCGACAAAAGCGCCCATGCTGGATTGCTGATCCTGTATACGGAACAATATCGGCCCCACCGGGGTATCCATGTTCATGCCGCGCATTGCCGTCACCAGCTTGTCCGAGTCGGTCGAACCGGCCTTTTTCATGCCGCAGACAATCGCCATGATCGTGCTATAGCCGAAAATCGCCGCCTGGTGCGGTTTTTCGCCATAGCGCTTCAGGTAGGCATCGCGGAAGCGCTGATGTTCGGCCGTTGCAATCTGATCGGATGGATAACCCAGCACCACCCAGTTCCGCACCGCTTCATACTGGCCCAGCATATCGCCCAGCGCTTCCCCGGCCGACATGGAGTACACCGTACTCGAAGCAAACAAACCCTGGCGGCTGCCCTCTTCCACAAACTGCTGCAAATCGGTGCCGAAGGTCACATTGAAGATCGCATCGGGACGCGCCTGGCGCAGCACCCGCACAGCTTCCGCCGCTTTCAGCTTGCCCATGGCTGGCCATTGTTCGGCGACGAACTCGATATCGGGACGGCGTTCTTTCAGCAGCAACTTGAAGTTGGAAACGGCACTCTGGCCGTATTCGTAGTTGGGCGCAATGATGGCCCAGCGCCGGCCCGGTAGTCTGGCCGCGGCTTCCGCGAGCATCGCGGCCTGCATGTAAGTCGATGGGCGCAGGCGGAAGGTATAGCGATTGCCCTTGTCCAGAGTGATTGCGTCCGACAAGGCGTCGCCGACCAGGAACAGTTTCTTCTCCGAAGCGGCCACCTTGGAAACCGCCAGCGCCACATTCGACAGCATGGAACCGCTCAGCACGTCGACCTTGTCGGTCTTGAGCAACTGCTCGGCGTGTTTGACGGCCTCATCGGGAATCCCGGTGTCATCACGCGAAACCAGCTCGACGCTGCGCCCCAGCACGCCGCCTGCCGCATTGATCTCCGCCACGGCCAGCTCAGCGCCGTTGTGGTACGACCGGCTCGATGTCGGTACGCCGCTGTAGCTGTTGATCTCGCCGATACGGATGTTCTGCGCTTGCGCAATCGCCGTCAGCATGAACAGGCAGACAGCAACCAGGCTTGTCGGGCTGGTCAGGCGGCCGAGTCGTACTTTTGTTTTTGTATGTCCGGCGTGCACTTTTAAACCTGTCCTTTGGCGAATGAATATTTCATATTTACTTATACGTAATCTGTATAAGCCTCATTTGTGAGAAAAGTTGAATTGCCTTAAAATACAAGGCTTTCCAGCCGGTTAGATAAGAATTGTTCGCAAGCAGTGAATTTGCGCCGAGCCTGCCTCAAAAGGCACTCCCGATCCGCAAAAGCTGCGGCAACAATGCCTGCGCAAATGAATCGCTACATAATTGCGACACATTGCGCGCCATATTGCCATTAAATCCGGCTGAGTTTGACATCGGTTTTAAAGAAATTTTACAGATAGGACTGTTATGACCCACGTTGTGACCGACTCCTGCATCCGCTGCCGTTATACGGACTGCGTTGATGTATGCCCGGTTGATTGCTTCCGCGAAGGCCCGAATTTTCTCGCGATTGATCCGGACGAGTGCATCGACTGCGCCGTTTGCGTTGCGGAATGCCCGGTCAATGCGATCTATGCGGAAGAAGACGTCCCGGCCGATCAACAAGAATTCATCAAGCTCAATGAGCAACTGGCGCGCAACTGGCCTTCCATCACCAAGACCAAGGCTCCCCTGGCGGAAGCCGAGGAATGGAAAGACGCCAAGAACAAACTGGAGTTCCTGCAACGCTAAGCGATGCACCAGCCGGCAGCCGGAATCTGATATTCATCCGGTCCACCGGCTGCAACGGACACAGCCTTCACCTCTAGCCATATAGCCAAGATCGGGAATGTACAGGCAGTTGCAACATGCCGTACAAACCTGCCTTGGCCGGTAGCCAATTGAGTCTGGAAACACCTCTCAACTGAAACGGGAATTGGATTTTTTATGGACAACTTCAAGATTGCGGCCGCTGACGCCGGCAAAACAACGCCGATCGAAACCGATGCCGTCATCGTCGGCGCGGGCCCTGTCGGCCTGTTCCAGGTATTCGAACTGGGCCTGCTGGAAATCAAGGCGCACGTCATCGACTCGCTCGCCAATGTCGGCGGTCAATGCGTCGAACTGTACCCGGACAAGCCGATCTACGACATTCCTGCCGTGCCTGTCTGCACCGGCCAGGAACTGACCGACAACCTGCTCAAGCAAATCGAGCCGTTCGATCCGATCTTCCATCTGGGCCAGGAAGTCACCGTCGTGCAAAAACGCGAAGACGGCCGTTTCGACCTCGAAACTTCCGCCGGCACCAAGTTCATCACCAAGACTATCTTCATTGCCGCCGGTGTTGGTTCGTTCCAGCCGCGCACCCTGAAGGTCGACGGCATCGAAGCCTTTGACGGCTCGCAGCTGTTCTACCGCGTCAAAGATCCGGCCCAATTTGAAGGCAAGAACATCGTCATCTGCGGCGGCGGCGACTCCGCGCTGGACTGGGCGCTGAACTTCGTCGGCAAGGCAGAATCCGTCGTACTGCTGCACCGTCGTGAAGAATTCCGCGCAGCGCCGGCATCGGTGGCCAAGATGAAAGAACTGTGCGAACAGTACGAAATGCAATTCCTGGTCGGCCAGGCCACCGGCTTTGAAGCCAAGGACGGCAAGCTGTCCGAAATCAAGGTCACCGGCGCCGACGGTGTCACCCGCCGCCTGCCGCTGGACATGCTGCTGGTGTTCTTCGGTTTGTCGCCAAAACTGGGCCCGATCGCCGAATGGGGCCTGGATATCGAGCGCAAGCAACTGAAAGTGGTCGACACCGAAAAGTTCGAAACCAACGTTCCAGGCATCTTCGCGGTCGGCGACATCAACACCTACCCGGGCAAGAAGAAGCTGATCCTGTCGGGTTTCCACGAAGCCGCGCTGGCAGCCTTCGGGGCGGCGCCGTACATCTTCCCCGAGAAGAAGATCCACATGCAATACACGACAACGTCGCCGAAACTGCATAAAATCCTCGGCGTGGAAACACCGGTTTTCGACTGATGAATGCATCACTGGCGATCAGGCCGGTATGAAAAAAAGCCCCTCTCCTTGCGGACAGGGGCTTTTTTCTTGCCTGAATATCCCTCATATGGCTTCAGGAAAGACAACCTGATGCCGATAATGTAGCCATAAATCGTTGAATAAAAAGGCTTTATTTGATCGACAAGCTGAAAATTCTTTGTCGACATTTCGCGTTTTTATCATGGGCCGGACAAGGACGGCGAAGGTCGAACCGTGGTAAAATATTGCGTTGCAACATAGCAAGTTTTGTAGTCCGAATGGCACACAATGCCGTTACGGATATATCAGCCAGCTTCATGCGTATTATGTGTAAAGGTTAGCTATGCTTTATCAACTTCACGAATTAAACCGCACCTTTCTCAATCCCCTGATGCAGTGGGCGGAAACTTCGGCAAAACTTTTCTCTGATCCTGTTTCCCCGTTCGCGCATACTCCCTTTGCACAACGCATCGCCGCCGGTTACGAACTGCTCTACCGCCTCGGCAAAGACTACGAAAAACCCCAATTCCAGATCGAATCGACCGACATCAACGGCGAGACCGTCGATATCATCGAAAAAGTTGCCGAAACCAAGCCGTTCTGTCGCCTGATCCATTTCCGCAAGGATCTGGAAACCAAGCAACTCGCCGCGCTGAAGCAACCCACTGTGCTGCTGGTCGCGCCGCTGTCCGGCCACCATTCGACGCTGCTGCGCGACACTGTGCGCGGCCTGCTGCCGAACCATGACGTCTACATCACCGACTGGACCGATGCGCGCATGGTGCCGATGGACAAGGGCGCCTTCCACCTGCACGACTATGTCTATTACATTCAGGACTTCATCCGCACGCTGGGTCCGGACGTCCACGTGATCTCGGTATGCCAGCCGACCGTGCCTGTGCTGGCAGCGATTGCGCTGATGGCCAGCGCCAATGATCCCAAGCTGCCCAAGAGCATGACCATGATGGGCGGCCCGATCGATGCGCGCAAATCACCGACCGCCGTCAATGACCTGGCTACGGAAAAACCGTTCAGCTGGTTCGAAAACACCGTTATTTACAGCGTGCCGCCGAATTACCCCGGCTTCGGCCGCAAGGTTTATCCCGGCTTCCTGCAGCACGCCGGCTTCGTCGCCATGAATCCGCGCCGCCACGCCGAGAGCCATTGGGACTTCTACATGCACTTGCGCGACGGCGACGACGAGTCCGCAGAAAGCCACCGCAAGTTCTACGACGAGTACAACGCCGTGCTCGACATGCCGGCAGAGTTTTACCTCGAAACCATCAAAATCGTGTTCCAGGACTTCGATTTGCCCAAGGGTACCTGGGAAATCGATGGCAAAACCGTGCGTCCGCAAGACATCAAGTCGGTCGCCCTGTTCACCATCGAAGGCGAACTAGACGACATCTCCGGCTCCGGCCAGACACAGGCGGCGCAAGACCTGTGCTCGTCGATTCCGAAGGCGCGCAAGCAACATTTCACGGCGCCGAAGTGCGGCCACTACGGGATTTTCTCTGGCCGCCGCTGGCGCGAAGTCATCTGTCCGAAGATCGGCGAATTCATCCAGGCGAATTCCTGAGACCGGGCGCTGCACTGAAAAGCTGAAAAAGCCTTTGCCGGCAACCGGCAAGGGCTTTTTTTTATTGCCCAGCGATTTCCCACACCAGCCCGGTTTCCCGGATAATACGGCTCCAGATCCTTTGCGTCGTCTGCGGCGCTGCTCACTGGTTTACCTCTTACTACCGCTCACTGCTGCTCATTCACCGTGTCTTCTCCCGCTGTCCTTACACTCGCCGATCAGATCGAAAATCTGCTGCCGCAAACCCAATGCAGCAAGTGCGGCTATCCTGCCTGCCGTCCGTACGCAGAGGCCATCGCTGAAGGCAGCGCTTCCTACAATCAATGCCCGCCTGGTGGCGCCGAAGGCATCGCGCGCCTGGCGCAACTGCTGGAACGTCCACTGTTGCCGCTCAACCCCGCCAACGGCATCGAACGTAGCCGTACCCGCGCCATCATCGATGAAGCCGTCTGCATCGGCTGCACGCTGTGCATCCAGGCTTGTCCGGTCGACGCCATCGTCGGCGCGGCCAAGCAATTGCATACCGTGCTGGCGGACGCATGCACCGGCTGCGACCTGTGCGTTGCGCCCTGCCCGGTCGATTGCATCGCCATGATCGAAGTAACGCCCGGCAAAACCGGCTGGGATGCCTGGTCGCAAGCGCAAGCAGACACGGCACGCGCTCAGCACGATTTCCGCAGCTTCCGCCTGCGCCGCGAGAAGGAAGAAAACGATGCCCGCCTCGCCGCCAAAGCTGCTGCAAAACTAAAAGAAGTTGAATCGGAAAACGCGCTGTCGCCGACAGCAAAAGCCGAGCAAGATCGCAAGAAAGCTATTATCCAGGCCGCCATCGAACGTGCGCGCCTGAAGAAAGAACAAGCCGCAGCAACCGACGGCAATCCGACAGCCAAGCCACATTAAATAGCCAGGTCCAGCCAACCATGAACAGCGAAAAGCGCCGCGAAATATTCACCCGTCTGCGTCAAGCCAACCCGACTCCGACCACCGAGCTGGAATACACCACGCCGTTCGAGCTACTGATCGCCGTGCTGCTGTCGGCCCAAGCCACCGACGTCTCGGTCAACAAGGCCACGCGCAAGCTGTATCCGGTCGCCAATACACCCGCCAAAATTTACAAGCTCGGCGTGGATGAACTGATTCCGTATATTTTGACCATCGGCCTGTTCCGTACCAAGGCGAAGAATGTCATCGAAACCTGCCGCATCCTGCTGGAACAGCACGGCGGGGAAGTGCCGCAGACGCGCGAAGAGCTGGAAGCCCTGCCCGGCGTCGGCCGCAAGACCGCCAACGTGGTATTGAATACGGCCTTCGGCCATCCCACCATTGCCGTCGACACGCATATTTTCCGCGTCTCCAACCGCACCGGCCTTGCGCCGGGTAAAGACGTGGATGAAGTCGAACGCAAGCTGATGAAATTCGTCGCGCCGGAGTTTTTGCAGGACGCCCATCACTGGCTGATCCTGCACGGCCGCTACACCTGCATCGCGCGCAAGCCGCAGTGCTGGAACTGCATCATTGCCGACCTGTGTGAGTTCAAACAAAAAACACCGCTGCCGCAAAAAGGCGTCTGAGCGCTATCCGCTTCCTCCGACAGCAGCCTAATTCACGCTGCCGGAAATGATCTTGCGCACCACCCAGCTCTGATCCTGCACTTCGTAGATGGTAAAGGTAGGGTTGATAAGATCGCCTTCCCGATTAAAGGAAATGGTGCCGGTCATGCCGGCAAAACGGATGTCGTGCAAGGCTTCCGCCACTTTCTTCGGGTCGACTGAATTCGCCTGCCGCATGGCGGCAATCAGGACCTGCGCGGCGTCGTAGGCAAACGGCGCGTACAAGTCGATATTGCTGTCGAATTTTTGCATGTAGTTCTTTTCAAAATTTTTCCAGCCCGGCATTTTTTCCGTCGGCAGTCCCGGCTCCAGCACGATGCTGCCATTGCCGTCGGCGCCGGCGGCCTTCAGAAACGGCAGGCCGACGGTGCCGCTGGCGCCGATGAAGCGCGTCTGCAGCTTGCGCCGCTTGAGGGCGCGCGCCAGGGTTGACGCCTGCATGTCCAGACCACCGAACAGTACCGCATCGGGACGCACGCTGACCACATCCGCCAGTACCGCATTGAAGTCCGAAGTCTTGTCGCTCACCGTATGCGCACCCACGATTTGTGCTCCCAGCTCCTTGGCGGTACGGCTGAATTGCTCGACGAAGCCGCGCCCGAACGGCGTGCCGTCATCGACTACCAGGACACGCCTGGTTTGCAGGATTTTTATCGCATAGTCGGCGGTATAGCTGCCCGCGCTGCCGTTGTTGCCGATGGTGCGAAAAGTGGCGCGATTGCCCTGCTGCGTGTAGAGCGTACTCATGGTGGCGGGCGAGATCTGGATGACACCGGCTGCATTGTAGATAGGCGCTGCTGCCAGGCTGGCTGCGCTGTTCCAATGGCCGATCACGCCGACCACGCCGGTTTTGGCGAGATAGCGGGCGATGAATTCGGCGGTGCGGGGATTGGTGCGGTCGTCCTGCAGCAGCAATTGCAGCTGGACCGGTTTACCCTGAATCTGCAAGCCGCGCTTGTTGGCTTCGTCTACGGCCAGTTGCGCCGCATTGGCCATGCTCTTGCCGACGCCGGACGACATGCCGCTCAGCGGCCCGGCATAGCCGATCAGGACCGTCTGGGCTTCCTTGCCGGCCTTCTCTGCTTTCTCGGCATTTTCCGCTTTGTCTGTTTTGAGTGAAGCAACTGCGCCCGGACTCATCACAAGGCAAAGTGCGCACATCAACAAGGCAAGCGGCAAAGGCTGTTGCCACGTGCAAAACCGGAGCTTCATGATCGGCGTCCCTTTCCGAAATGTGGCGATGTGTCCTCGCCATCTGCACCCATATTACCGTACGACAACTCAAGCCGGAATATTTTGGCGCAGTAGGGTGTGACGAATGGAGAAAGTCCAGGTCCGGCGGCGGCGGGAAGACTTCGGCGATAAGACGTACAATGATGCCTTTACGTCGTCCCAGCAGCCGCAATGTTCAACCCGTCCCAGCACGATGTGCGCCGCTTCTTTTGCGAAGCCTTCCGCAAACATCGCGAAAATCAGATCCTGACCCCGCTCGAAGCCATCGCCCGCGACTGGATCATCCAGCACCCCGAATACGACGACGACCTCCTCGATGTCGAACGCGCGCTGGAAGCCGACTATTCGGTCGAGCAAGGCCAGACCAACCCTTTCCTGCACCTGTCGATGCACCTGTCGATCAGCGAGCAGATTTCCATCGACCAGCCGCCTGGCATCCGCAAAGCATTTCAGGCACTGGCGCAACGCAAGGGTTCGGAGCATGAGGCGCAGCACGAAATCATGGAATGCCTGGGCGAAGTCATCTGGAACTCCCAGCGCAGCGGCTTGCCGCCCGACAGCGCCGCCTACATCGAAAGCATCCGGCGCCGCTAAGCCAGCAGTCTGCGAGACTGCTCCCGGCAGATGACACGCAAATGACGCTCCCATAAAAAAAGCCACGGCATGCCGTGGCTTTTTTTATTTCAGCTCGCGTCGTTGTTATCGACTTCGCCAGCTTTTAGCTTTTAGCTTTTAGCTTTTAGCTTTTAGCTTTTAACTTTTAGCTTTTAGCTTTTAACTTTTGCCTTTTACTTTTCCAGCACCAGCGAACCCGGCAGGCTATGCAGATACGCTGCGATATCCTGAATATCCTTGTCGGTGAGCGCTTTGGCCTGGCCCGACATGATGGCGTTGGTGCGGCCATTCATGCCGTCGTTGCCCCGGCGATAGGCCACCAGCGCGTGCTGCAGGTAATCCTGATGCTGGCCGGCCAGCTTCGGATAGGACGGATCGATCGGCGAGTTGAAATCCTTGCCGTGGCAGGAAGCGCAATTGTATTTCTCGGTCAGCAGCTTGCCGGATTCAGCATTGCCGGCCGCCACCGCGCTCAGCGAAACAACGAAAGAAGCGGCGAAAACCGCCGAAGTCATGATCTTTTTCATCTCGTGCTTCCCTTATTTTTGCTGTGAGTAGTAAGCAGCCAGCTCGGCGATATCCTTATCGGACAAGCTACCGGCGATACCCTGCATGGACGGATGCTTACGCTCGCCTTTTTGATAGGCTTTCAGTGCGTTCTCGATATATTTTGCGGATTGGCCGCCCAGCATGGGGACCTGATAGACCTCGGGGAAAGTCGCTTTGTAACCTGGAATGCCGTGGCAACCGATGCACATCGACACATTGACCTTACCGGTGTTACCTGCAAGATCGACGGCCGAGGCCGCGCTGGCAACACCCGCGAAAGCGAGCAGTACGAATAGTTTTTTCATATTGGCAGGGGTAAATAAAATCAAACTAAGGCACAAACTAAGTCGAAATACGACACTGTTCGAAGCTGGTCCCACAGGTTTGGCTATACATTATTGGCTCAACCATTTCGGCTTAAGCATTCTCGCCCGTCCCCTGCGATGCCAAAAAACCGGTTGATTTTACCCCAACAGCGCCCCGAGTCAAACTGTCGGGGCGCTCCAAATTACAACATCCTTCCGCCTACTGTTCTCATATTGCACTGCTTCAGCGTTCTTCTTCCGTTTCCGATTCGGCGGGAACGGGCTTGGCAGCGGCGCTCGCGGCTTTTTCAGGAAAGAAAAAACTCAAGGGAGAAGCCGTAAATCGTCGCAGCACAGCACGAAAAACTACGCGTCGTATCCGCGCCGGAATATCACGCGCGCGCAACGCCAGGGCCATGGCGCTGGCAAACGCCACACCGACATTCAGCACGCCGATCAGCACGATGCCGCTGACCGCCAGCCAGAACTGCGGCGTCGTCAGCACGCTCCAGCCCAGGCTTGCAGACGCCGCCACCAGCGTGCCGGTGGCCAGCGTGACGTGACGTACGTCCAGCGGCAAACCGAAAAACTGCGCCACCACGGGCGTCATCCCCAGCAATATGCCGAGGGAAACGTTGCCGGCAATCGTCGCCACATGACGCTCCAGCCATGCCGCCCAGCGCGCCGCGCGGGTCGGTCCCAGCGCGTGCACCAGACGCCGCTGATGCGCCAGTGCCTCACGCAGACGGCGCAGAGCAAACCAGTTGTCGGCAAATCCCGCCACCAGGCTGGACAGCCACAGCAAAATACCGGTGAGCGCTGCATACAGGGGCGTCGGCCCGATCAGCGACAGGTCATGCATGGCGCCAGCCGCCTTTGCCGGACTCATCAATGTCGTGCCGGACGCCAGCATGAATCCGGCTGTAATCAGCAACATGGTCGGAATGACCGCTATCAGATTGCCGAAAATCGCCGCCGCCTGCGAGCGCAGCAGCATCGCCGTCTCCGTCAGCAAGGCGCGCAGACCGTCGACCGTATCCAGCTCGCCCATCTTGGCCGCCAGCGCCGGAGCTGTCACCGCCGGCTGCTTGGTCGCCAGTACGCCGCCGATGGCGGCAATGACGAGAAAACTGACCGCGTAGTTGACCGAAGCAAACGCTCCCTCAAAGAAGTGCGCCAGTCCCAGCTTGCCCAGCGCGATTTTCATCAGCACGGTGAAGGCAGTGACGACGCCGCCCAGGCAAGCCGCTTTAAGCATGGCGCGGTAACCCGAGCGGTCGCGCGCAATGTAATGTTCTCCATGATCGGCGCTGCGTTCGACCATTTTGCGCGCCAGCAGCGCAAAACTGCGGCGCACCAGGCTGCGCACCGATGAGCGGCTGTGATGAGCGGAAATCAGGTCAGCCAGCAGCAGTTGCACGCGTCCGGTGCTGCCACCCGCCCCCGGCTCGCGCCATGTCGCCGAGCGCACGTCGATCAGGCGTCCCATACGCGTAAGCTGCGCACGCATGCGCTCGATCCGGTACACCAGGCTCACCGACACGCCGTATTCGTCCAGATGCGCATAGATGCGGTCGGTCTGCGCCTGACACACCGCGATCAGCATGCGTGCGCTGCGCAATGCACCTTCGTCGTTCGGACTGGCGCGCAGATAGGCTTCCATTTCGCGCCGCAAGGCCATGAACGGCGTTGCCTGCAGCGGCATCTTCGGTTCCAGCCGCTGGCGAAACGCCGGGCTGATGCCGTCGGCGACGACTACGGTGGTCAGATAGGTCAGCGCTTCCTCAATCTGCTGCCAATAGGCGTGAGAAATCCCGTCATCGGCGGCCAGCTTCCACAAGCGCTCCTGCTGGTCCTGATCGAGTTCCAGTAGCCATTCCGCATCCTCCGGATCGGGAAACATGGCCGCAAACAAAGTCGGTAACTCGCTGGGCGACAGATGGCGCGGCAGCACCATCTTGAACGCGCGCTCAGTCAGTTCGCTGAAAAACGCCGACTCATGCGGCAGGCCGGTGACTGAAAACAGTTCCGGTCCGCTGGCTTCGCGCAGCGTCTTTTGCAGGCAATTCTGCACCTGGCGCCGCACATCGCGATGTTCATCCAGCCAGTCGAGCATGGCGTGTACGCGCTGGTGCCGGACACGGCGGCGCCCTTCCGCATCGAGCAGAGAAACTTTCGGCTGATGGCGCAGCCATTCGGCCACATCGATCATCCAGTTGGCGCGGTCGTGCCAGACGGAGTCGACGTCAGCGCGCCGCATCAACACTTCCAGTTGCGGCGCATAGTCAACGTGGTGTTCGTAACGCGCTTGCAGACCGTGGCGAAAGCGCCGCCAGATCACGCGCATTTTAAGAAAAAGGAACTTCATGCCTCACTCTGTGTATTTATGAGGGAAAAGGATCCCGGCTGCCCCAGCAGGCCAGCCGGAACCTCGTAACTATGCTATCTGGGGATGAAAGGCGTGAATTCAATCAAATAACAGAAAAAATAGCCTTGAATCTTGTCGAATGCATCCCATCAATAATCGCGAGATGCGTTCTACCTTATACTCGAATTTATTTTCGTCCTGATGACATCCCCGCCATGCGACAAGAAACTCGATTCGAAGGTTCCTCCAGCTACGTTGCCACCGATGACCTCAAGCTGGCCGTGAACGCCGCGCTGACCCTGCAACGCCCGCTGCTGATCAAAGGCGAGCCCGGCACCGGCAAGACCATGCTGGCCGAAGAAGTAGCTGCCGCGCTCAACCGTCCGCTGCTGCAGTGGCATATCAAATCGACCACCAAGGCGCAGCAAGGTCTGTACGAGTACGACGCCGTATCGCGCTTGCGCGATTCCCAGCTCGGCGACGAGCGCGTCAAGGACATCCACAACTACATCGTCAAGGGCGTGCTGTGGCAAGCCTTCACCGCCGACGAGCCGCAAGTCCTGCTGATCGACGAAATCGACAAGGCCGACATCGAGTTTCCCAACGACTTGCTGCGTGAGCTCGACCGCATGGAATTTTACGTCTACGAAACGCGCGAGATGGTGCAAGCCAGACATCGGCCGCTGGTCATCATCACCTCGAACAACGAGAAGGAATTGCCGGACGCCTTCCTGCGCCGCTGCTTCTTCCACTACATCAAGTTCCCCGACAAGGACACGATGCAGCAGATCGTCGACGTGCACTTCCCCAACCTCAAGCGCGATCTGCTGGCGCAGGCGCTGCAAACTTTTTACGAAGTGCGCGACATTCCCGGCCTGAAGAAAAAGCCATCGACGTCGGAACTGATCGACTGGCTCAAGCTGCTGCTGGCCGAAGACATCCCGGCGGAAACCTTGCACAGCAAGGACGGCAAAGCTGCGATTCCGCCATTGCATGGCGCGCTGCTGAAGAACGAACAGGATGTACACCTGTTCGAGCGCCTGGTGTTCATGTCGCGCAATAACCGATAAGCTGATCGCCAATTTGCCGTAAATCGTCTTACATCGTCGTCGCCAACCCAGGGAGTCCGCCATGCAATTCCTGCACCCGATCACGCTCAAAGGCCAGTACGCCACGCTGGAGCCGCTGTCGCTCGATCATCACGATGCACTGATTGCTGCGGTATCAGACGGCAAGCTGTGGAAGCTCTGGTACACCTCGATCCCCAAGCCGGAAAACATGCGCGCCGAAATCGAACGCCGCCTCAAGCTGCAGGAACAAGGCTCGATGCTGCCCTTCGTCACACGGCGCCACGATACCGGCGGATTGTGCGGCATGACGACTTACATGAACGCCGACCCGGTACATCGCCGCGTCGAGATCGGATCAACCTGGACCGCCGCCAGCGCCCAGCGCACCGGTATCAATACTGAATGCAAGCTGATGCTGATGACCCACGCCTTCGAAACGCTGCACTGCATCGCCGTCGAATTCCGCACGCACTGGCTGAACCAGCAATCGCGTGCGGCCATTCTGCGGCTCGGAGCGAAACAGGACGGCATCCTGCGCAATCATCAGCGCATGCCGGACGGTTCGCTGCGCGATACGGTGGTGTATTCCATCATCGAATCCGAGTGGCCGGCGGTCAAACGCCACCTGCAATTCAAGCTCGGACACTGATTCAGATTCAATTATTTTTCTTATGCTGATCGACTTCTTTTTCACGCTCAAAGACGCACGGATTCCGGTCTCCATCAAGGAGTTCCTGATCCTGCTTGAGGCCATGCAAAAGAACGTCATCTCGCCGTCGATCGACGATTTCTACTACCTCTCGCGCATTACGCTAGTCAAGGACGAAGCCAATTACGACAAGTTCGACAAAGCCTTTGGGAGTTACTTCAAGGGCATAGAAACCATCTTCGAAAAGAATCCCGAGATCCCGCTCGACTGGCTGATGAAACGCATGCAGCGCGAACTCACACCGGAGCAAAAAGCGGCGCTGGAGAAGTTCGGCTATGACAAGCTGATGGACCGGCTCAAAGAACTGCTCAAGGAACAGCACGAGCGTCACGAAGGCGGCAACAAGTGGATCGGCACCGGCGGCACCTCCCCCTTCGGCAACAGCGGCTACAACCCGGAAGGCATACGCATCGGCGGCGAGAGCAAGAACCGCAGCGCGGTGAAGGTGTGGGACGAACGGACCTACAAGGATTACGACAGCGAGCGCGAACTCGGGACGCGCAACATCAAGGTGGCGCTGCGCCGCCTGCGCAAGTTCGCGCGCGACGGCGCCGAGGAAGAACTGGCGCTCGACGACACCATCCGCGCCACCGCCAACAACGCCGGTTATCTCGACATCAAGATGCAGCCGGAGCGCCGCAACAACATCAAGGTGATGATGCTGTTCGACGTCGGCGGCTCCATGGACGACCACATCGCCCGTACCGAAGAATTATTCTCTGCCGCCAAGACCGAATTCAAGAATATGGAGTTCTTCTACTTCCACAACTGCGTCTATGACTACGTGTGGAAGAACAATCGCCGCCGCCATGCGGAGCGCTTCCCGACCTGGGATCTGCTGCACAAATATTCACCCGATACCAAGCTGATCTTCGTCGGCGACGCCACCATGAGTCCTTACGAAATCGTCCAGCCCGGCGGCTCGGTCGAGTACAACAACGCCGAAGCCGGCGCCGTCTGGCTGCAACGCTTCACCAGCACCTTCAGCAATTTCGCCTGGCTCAATCCTGAGCCGGAAGGCCTGTGGCAATACCGGCAATCGATCGCCATCATCCAGCAGTTGATGAGTCAGCGCATGTTTCCGCTGACTATCGAGGGGCTGGAACGGGCAATGCGATTGCTGAGCAAATAGCAAAACAGCAGCGCATTAAGCTGCGACCGGCGTATAGCCGGCTTCCTTGATGGCTTCCGCAAATTCCGCAGCCTCCATGCCGCTGTCGATATTGACGCGCTTTTCGGCTACCTGAACGTCAACCCTGGCGTTGGCGTCCACTTCCTTCACGGCGCGGGTAATGGCGCTTGCACAGTGGTTGCAGGTCATATCCTGGACGTTGAATGTCAGCATGATGCTTTCCTTTTTCAGTTGATGAGAATTGATGAAGCCAGCTTAAACCTTCCCATACGGGCAAGGTCAAGCGCACATTTTCAACAATCGTGTCAAAATAGGCCTTGACCTTACCATGATGGGAAGGATCATGCTGAATCCATGATCAAACCGTCAATGAGAGCATCATGTCCAATATCGCCACTTCCATCGTTTCATCTCGTCTGCAAGAACTGACCCTCGCCGTCGAAGGCATGACCTGCGCCTCCTGCGTCGGCCGTGTCGAAAAAGCCCTGCGCGCAGTCCCCTCGGTGCGCGACGTCAGCGTCAACCTGGCCACCGAGCTTGCTACCGTGCAAGCCGAGTCCGGCGTACATGCCGACCAGTTGATCGCAGCCGTCCACAAGGCCGGCTACGACGTCAAACAAGAAGAAATCACGCTCGACATCGCCGGTATGAGCTGCGCCTCTTGCGTCGGCCGCGTCGAAAAGGCACTCCATAAAATTCCCGGCGTCAGCGAGGTCTCCGTCAATCTCGCCAGCGAAAAGGCGACGCTGACCACTACCAGCGCAGTATCCACAGATATCTTGATCGCCGCCGTCGAACGCGCCGGCTACACCGCCACACTGCCGGCCATTGCACAGACGGAATCGGCGCGCCCTGCTTTGCCGGCGTGGTGGCCGGTCGCGGTTGCCGCGGCATTGACCGCCCCTTTGATGCTACCGATGCTGTTGATGCCTTTCGGCATCGAGTGGCAATTGCCCGGCATCTGGCAACTGCTGCTGGCGACGCCGGTGCAATTCTGGCTGGGCGCACGCTTCTATCGTGCCGGCTGGCGCGCGGTCAAGGCGCACACCGGCAATATGGATTTGCTGGTAGCGCTCGGCACCAGCGCCGCTTATGGCTTGTCGCTGTATCAGCTGCTCAATCAATCGATGAGCATGCATGGCGGCCACGCTGTACCTCACTTTTACTTCGAAGCATCAGCTGCGGTCATCACGCTGGTGCTGCTCGGCAAATGGCTGGAAACGCGCGCCAAGCGCCAGACCGCCGACGCCATCCGCGCACTCAATGCGCTGCGTCCCGACAAGGCGACTGTGCGGCGCGACAGGGTCGACACCGAGGTTGCGCTGTCGTCCATCCGCATCGGCGACCTGGTCGTCGTGCGTCCCGGTGAACGCGTTGCAGTTGACGGCGTCGTGCGGGAAGGTCTCAGCCATCTGGACGAGTCCATGCTCACCGGCGAAAGTCTGCCCATGGAAAAGCAACCCGGCGACAAAGTCACTGCCGGCGCCATCAACGGCGACGGATTGTTGCTGATCGAGACCACCGCCATCGGCGCCGAGACCGTGCTGGCGCGCATCATCCGCATGGTCGAACACGCGCAAGCCGCCAAGGCCCCTATACAACGCCTGGTCGATCAGGTCAGCGCCGTGTTCGTGCCCGTGGTGCTGGTGCTGGCGCTGCTGACGCAGATCGGCTGGGGCATCGTCGGCGGCGACTGGGAACAGGCATTGCTCAACGCCGTCGCGGTACTCGTGATCGCCTGCCCTTGTGCGCTCGGCCTGGCGACACCGACGGCGATCATGGCCGGCACCGGGGTGGCGGCGCGCTACGGCATTCTGATCAAGGATGCGGAAGCACTGGAAATCGCCCACCGCATCAGCACCGTTGCTTTCGACAAGACCGGCACGCTGACCGAAGGCAAGCCGGTGCTGGCTGCGCTGTACGCCGTCGACCGTGATGAGGACAAGCTGCTAGGTATCGCGGCAGCCCTGCAACGCCACAGCGAACATCCGCTTGCACATGCCGTCATGGATGCCGCTCGCAACAAAGGCGTCGCCTTGACCGAGGCCAACGACAGCAAGGCTGTGCCCGGACGCGGCACACAAGCGCTGATCGATGGTCGCCTGACTTATCTCGGCAGCGCGCGCTGGATGCAGGAACTCGGTGCAGCACCGGATAGTCAGACGGCACTCAACATGCAGGCCAAAGAATTGGAACAGCAAGGCCGCACCATCTCGTGGCTGGCCCAAGCCGACGCAGATCCCGACGCACACAATGGCGTAACGCTGCTGGGTCTCCTCGCTTTTGGCGACACTATCAAGAGCAATGCGCGACAAGCCATTGAACGCCTGCATCAGCTGCACATCCGCACCGTCATGCTGAGCGGCGACAATCAGGGCGCGGCGGCGCACGTGGCGCAGGAACTGGGACTCGACGACTTCCGCGCCAATGTTCTGCCGGCCGACAAGGCGCAGGCGATCATGGACCTGCGCAAAGCCGATAAAGCTGACAAAGACGGCCAGCAGCGCCAGTGCATCGCCATGGTCGGCGACGGCATCAACGACGCGCCGGCGCTGGCGGCGGCCGATGTCGGCATTGCCATGTCCACCGGCACCGACGTCGCCATGCAGGCGGCCGGCATCACGCTCATGCGTGGCGATCCGGCGCTGGTGGCCGATGCCATCGACATCTCGCGGCGCACCTATAACAAGATCCGCCAGAACCTGTTCTGGGCCTTCATCTACAACATCGTCGGCATTCCGCTGGCGGCCTTCGGTTTGTTGAATCCGATGATCGCCGGCGCAGCGATGGCGATATCGAGCGTGAGTGTGGTCAGCAATGCTCTGTTGCTGAAACGCTGGCAACCGCAAGATGGGAAGCAAGACCACAAAGGAAGTCACAAAGGGGAACGCGCATGAGCATGAATATCGGCGACGCCGCACAAGCATCCGGCGTCTCGGCCAAGATGATCCGCCATTACGAAGAGATCGGCCTGGTGCCCAAGGCAGCGCGCACCGACGCCGGCTACCGCATCTACAGCGAGCGCGACGTGCATCTGCTGCGCTTTATCCGGCAAGGGCGCGTACTCGGGTTTTCCATGAAACAGATCGCCGACCTGATGGGGCTATGGCTCGATCAGTCGCGTCCGAGCCGCAAGGTCAAGCAATTGGCCAACGAGCATATCGCCGAGCTGGATGCCAAGATCCGAGAACTGCAGGCGATGAAATCGACACTGCAGCATCTTGCGCATGATTGTCACGGCGACAACCGCCCGGACTGCCCGATACTCGACGCACTCGGCGCAGAGCTTCCCAGCGCGCACGCGACGTGATGTAATGCGGTGATGCAATACTGCAAAGCAATAGTCTGATGAAGGCCTGATGTAAAAGCCTGATGTCATACCGCGTCAACCGGCGCAATCAAGAACGGTCACAAAACAAGAGTCGATCATCATGATAAAAACCGATCTTCCCGATACCATCCGCTGGGGCATCATCGGCTGCGGCGACGTCACCGAACGCAAGAGCGGCCCGGCTTATCAAAAGACGCCAGGCTTCGCGCTGCACGCCGTCATGCGCCGCGATGCCGACAAAGCGGCCGACTACGCGCAGCGCCATGGCGTCGCGAAACACTACAGCGACGCCGACGCCCTGATCGCCGATCCCGACATCGACGCCGTCTACATCGCCACGCCGCCCGATACACACCTGTACTACGCACTCAAGGTGGCCGCGGCGAACAAGCCCTGCTGCATCGAAAAACCGATGGCCCCGAGCTACGACGAGTGCCTGAGCATTTGCGCCGCTTTTGAAGAACGCGACCTGCCGCTGTTTGTCGCCTACTACCGGCGTTCGCTGCCGCGCTTTGCGCAGATCAAGAGCTGGATCAACGAAGGCAAGATAGGCACGGCGCGGCATGTCAGCTGGCAGTTCAGCCGCACGCCTTCGCTGACCGATCTCGGCCGCGCCGATAACTGGCGCACCGACGCCAAGATTGCACCGGGCGGCTACTTCGACGATCTGGCGAGTCATGGATTGAATCTGTTTTCGCATTATTTCGGCGACATGCTGGAAGCTTCCGGCAGCAGCGCCAACCAACAAGGACTGTATTCAGCAAAGGATGCGGTGAGCGCAAGCTGGTTGCACGCCTCCGGCGTAACCGGCAGCGGCAGTTGGAATTTCGGCAGCTTTGAGCGCGTTGATCACGTCGAGATCACCGGCAGCGAAGGCAAGATCGTTTTCTCAATTTTTGGTGATGTGCCTTTGACATTGACCAATGCCGGCGGCACACAGCAACTGGACATCGCCCATCCGGAAAACATTCAGCTCCATCACGTGCGCAAGATGCACGAACATTTGCGCGGCACCGGCAAACATCCGTCGACCGGACGCTCGGCGGCGCATACGAGCTGGGCCATGGACAGCATCCTCGGTAATCTTGCCTGAGTGTTTCTGGTGTCCGAAGCAGCCAGATGCTTCGGACGCTTTTCATATAGGGTTAGTGACAGCCGCTGCCATGGCTGCCCAAATTCACCGGTTTGCTGTCGTCGCTCATGTTGGCCAGCCCCTGCAGAATGCCGCAATCCTTGACCGCCTGCGCGCTGTCGCATTGCGCGCGCAAGCCTTTCAATTGCGTTTGCAATTTCCTGAGCTCACTGATGCGTTGAGCGACGTGGCCGATATGCTTGTCAAGCAAGGCATTGACCTCGCCACAGTTGTCTTCCGGCGCATCGCGAAACTGCAACAGGCTGCGCACTTCGTCGAGCGTCATGTCGAGCGAACGGCAGTGGCGGATAAATTGCAGGCGCTCGACGTGGCTGTCGCCATACAGACGGTAATTGCCCTGAGAACGCGTCGGTTCCGGCAACAAAGCCTCGCGCTCGTAATAGCGGATGGTTTCCACCGGACAATCGGTGCGTGCCGCCAGTTCGCCTATCTTCAAGCTGTCCATTCCCCACTCCTCTGTATTTGCATAACCGCCCCGCAAGCAGGGTCATTAAAGGCTTGACCTTGTAGCTGGTTCAGGGTTTTTAATATACAGGAAGCCCCCATATTCTGCTTATCAGGAGCACGCATGTCGAATTGCAGTCATCACGATCACGGACATAATCACAGCAATAAGCACAATCATGAGCACAACCACGCTCATGGGCACGATCACGCGCATCACCACGACGCAATCTCCACCATCGACAACATCAAACCGACCGGCCTGAAAGATGCCGAAGAAGCTGTCTTCTTCATCCAGAAGATGGATTGCCCGACCGAAGAAAAGCTGATCCGCGAACGCCTGTCCAACATGGATGGCATCGCCGCGATGCAGTTCAACCTGATCCAGCGCGAACTGACGGTACAGCATCGCCTGTCCTCGGTCGAGCCCATCGTGACCACGCTCGCTGCGCTCGACATGCTGCCCAAGGTCAAGAGCGACACGCTTGATGCCACCGCCGGCTCAGGCGGTGACGATCACAGCGCCTCTTACGCCATTCCCGGACGCAAATGGCTGATGGTCGGCGTCGCCGCCGTGGCCGCACTCGCTGCCGAAGTCGTCGCCTGGAATACCGGTAACGACCGCTCGCTCGTCGTCATTGCGCTGGCGCTGTTTGCGATCGCCATCGGCGGCATCGACACGCTGAAGAAAGGCTGGATCGCGCTGCGCCATCTCTCGCTGAACATGAACTTCCTGATGTCGCTTGCCGTTATCGGCGCGGCCATCATCGGCCAATGGCCGGAGGCTGCAGTGGTCATCGTGCTGTTCACCCTGGCAGAGATGATCGAGTCGCTGTCGCTGGACCGCGCGCGCAATGCCATAGCCGGCTTGATGGCCATGTCGCCGGACCAGGCCACGGTGTTGCAGGATGGCGACTGGATCAGCGTCGCCGCCAAACAAGTGGTATTGAACACCGCAGTGCGCGTCAAACCGGGCGAACGCATCCCGCTCGACGGCGTCGTCACCGACGGCCAGCCTGCCATCAATCAGGCGCCGATCACGGGCGAAAGCATGCCGGTCGCCAAGCAGCCCGGCGACCAGGTGTTTGCCGGCACCATCAACGGCAATACATCCTTCGACTATCGCGTCACCGCCGTGCAAAGCGAATCGACGCTGTCGCGCATCGTCAAGAGCGTGCAGCAGGCGCAGGGACAGCGCGCGCCGACGCAGCGCTTCGTCGATCAGTTTGCGCGCTATTACATCCCTGCGGTGGTGGCGGTGGCCGTGCTGGTGGCGGTGTTGCCGCCGCTGCTGTTCAGCGCGCCCTTCTATCCGTGGCTATACAAGGCGCTGGTGTTGCTGGTCATCGCCTGCCCTTGTGCGCTGGTGATTTCCACGCCGGTGACCATTGTCAGCGGACTGGCTGCGGCGGCACGCCACGGCATCCTGATCAAGGGCGGCGTGTATCTGGAACAAGGCCGGCTGCTCAAGGCGCTGGCGCTCGACAAAACCGGCACCATCACGCATGGCAAGCCGGTGGTCACTGACGTGCAGGTCTTGTCCTCGTCTGAGGGCGATGAGGCGAGTCTGCTCACGCATGCCGCCAGTCTCGCCCTGCGTTCCGACCATCCGGTGTCGGCGGCGATTGCCGCATACTGGAAAATGCGCTGGAAATCGCAACAGGCCGATGCAATCGCAGAAGACGTCAGCGACTTTGAAGCCCTGACCGGCCGAGGCGTGCAAGGCAACATCGGCGGCGCCGCTTTTTATCTCGGCAATCATCGTATGGTGCATGAGCTCGGCATGTGCAGCCCGGCGTTGGAAGAACGTTTGTTGGCGCTCGAAAAGCAAGGCAAGACCACCACCATCCTGTGCCGCGAAGGCAAGGCGCAGCTGTTGCTGGCAGTCGCCGACACGGTGCGCGACAGCAGCCGCGACGCCATCGCTCAATTGAAGAAACTCGGCGTCAGCGTCACCATGCTGACCGGCGACAACGCGCACACCGCACGCGCCATCGCCGATGTTGTACAGCTCGACGATGCGCGTGGCGATCAACTTCCGGAAGACAAGCTCAACGCCATCGGCAACATGATCGCCAAACACGCCTACGTCGGCATGGTCGGCGACGGCATCAACGACGCCCCGGCGCTGGCGCGCGCGCAGATCGGTTTCGCCATGGGCGCGGCCGGCACCGACACCGCACTGGAGACCGCTGACGTCGCACTGATGGATGACGACTTGCGCAAGATCCCCGACTTCATCCGTCTGAGCAAAAAGACCCATAGCGTGCTGATGCAAAACATTGCGATTGCGCTCGGCATCAAGGCGGTTTTTCTGGTGCTGGCGCTGACCGGCGAAAGCTCGCTGTGGATGGCGGTGTTTGCCGACATGGGTGCGAGCCTGATCGTCGTCTTCAACGGCCTGCGGCTGGTGCGTTCGCTTTAACTCTTCCTACCACGCCGGTTGCGCCGAACCCAGCGGCGCAGCCGGCCGATCCCACGACATCGTTGCGCCTCCGACTGTCACTGCACCACGCACACGTTGCGCCGGCCCCCAGAATGTCTTCTCAATCGCTGGCGCCAGATCGTCCTTGTTTTCCGGCACAAGCATGGCGTCGACCTGCTGCCCCGATCCCGTCACCAGCAATTGCGCCATGCGCGCCAGCGAAGTGCGCACTTCCATGCCCTTGCCGGTCTTCAGTCTTTGGGTCAATCCACGTATCGCTGCCGTCGCCATCAGATAGCCGGTCGCGTGATCAAGCGCCTGTACCGGCAGCGGCGTCGGCTTGTCGCGTCCGAGCTGGCGCATGCCCGCTTCGGCAATACCGCTGCTCATCTGCACCAGACTGTCGAAACCGCGGCGCGTCTTCCACGGCCCGCTCCAGCCGTAGGCATCGAGACTCACATCCACCAGCGCGGGATTGATGCGGCGACGGTTTTCTGCATCAAAACCCATGCCGGCCAATGCATCAGAACGATAGCCATGCACCAGCACGTCGGCTTGCGCCAGCAATTGCGTGAAAATCTCTTGCCCCAGCGACGTGCGCAGATCGAGCCGCGCGCAACGCTTGCCCGGCACCATGTCCGGTATCAAGCCGGGTTCATCCCAACTGGCCGGATCAATGCGCAGCACGTCAGCGCCGAAGCCCGCCATGAACCGCGTCGCCGTCGGCCCCGCCAGTACGCGCGTCAGATCCAGCACGCGGATGCCTTGCAGAGGACGTTGTCTGGCGACGGGCCAGCCGGGCTTCGCGGCCGCCGGTCCGTCAACAATATGCAGCAATGGTTCGCTGCTGACCGCCGCCCCTTGCGGGTGAACCCGCCACTGATCCGTCGTGCGCATGACCGCTGCGCAACCACCCTGAGCGACCAGGGCGATCTCCAGCTCTTCCGCTGACCAGCCCGCGACGGCAGCAGCCACTTCAGCACGATCAACTCTTGCGCCCAGCACCGTCAACGCTGCCGCGCGATGATGCGGAGCGTTGGTATGCAAACGTATCCAGCCGTCCGCCGCCTGGTAGTCGCCGGCGACGGCATCCCACAAGGCCGGCGCTTCCCAACCCTGCGGCCGTATTGAAGTGCCGAACCAGAACGAAGCCAGCCGGCGATCTGCCTGCACCTCGGCGACAGCGTTGCCGGCGGCATGCGTCAGCTCGGCAACGGCCAGGCCGGCTGCGCCTATCGCCCCCACCGCCAGATCGGTGACAGCAAAGATGGACGGCAAGCTGCCGCTACCGGTTAGTTGTACTTGTTCGAGAGAGTCGTGCCCGCCTTGGGCGGCCAGCCAGATTTCACGCAAAAAGCCGCGCGCGCTTGCTTCTGAAACAGCAGACAAAGTGGACATACCGGACCTCGCGTCATGAAGATAAGTGAAGATGACTGAAGCATATTCCGCTCGTTTTAATTGTCAATATTGATTAATATAATCAACATAATGCGCAATATAGCCCGTCAAGTTCACGCACCAACACGCTCTTCTCATTCGACGCCATGCCTACTTACCTGAGTTCCGCCGAAGCCGCCGCCGCGCTCGGCGTGTCGCGCCAGACCTTGTACGCCTACGTCAGCCGTGGCCTACTGACCGCACAAACCGACGGCAAGGTGCGCGAAAGCCGTTACCTGGAGGAAGAAGTCAAGCGTCTTGCCACCCAACGCACACGTGGACGCAAACCGAAGGAAGTCGCCAAGGCCACGCTCAGCTGGGGCCTGCCGGTGCTGGAATCCGGCATCACGCTGATCGAAGACGGACGGCTCTACTATCGCGGCCACGACGCCATCGCTCTCGCCGCGACGCACAGCGTGGAAGACGTCGCCGCCCTGCTGTGGAATTGCAGTGCGGCACAGGCCTTCGCTGCCGGCAATGTGCCTGTCCATGCTGCCTATGCCGGCATGCTCAAACACTTCAGCGAACGTCGCGCCGAGGATGCTCTGCTCCCCCTGTTCACCATCGCCAGCGACGATGCCGCCACCGCCGCCTGGCAAATCTCGCCGGAGCGCGTAGCCGAAGGCTGCGGCGTACTCATGCGTCTGCTCGCCGCCAGCCTGCTTGGCACGCGACCAAGCGCGATGCCGATTCACGAGCAGTGCGCCAAAGCATGGAAGCTCGATGCCCACGGTGCCGCGCTGGTGCGCATGGCGCTGGTGCTGTGCGCCGATCATGAGCTCAATGCGTCGAGCTTCACGGCGCGCTGCGTGGCCTCCACCGGCACCAGCCTGCGCGCTGCGGTGATTGCCGGACTGGCGGCGCTCACCGGCGGCAAGCACGGCGGCACGACCGCCCGCGTTGAAGCGATGTTTGATGAGATCGATATTCAAGCCGGCAAGAATGTTGCCGGCAAAATGCAGCAGCGTCTGACACGCGGTGAAGACCTGCCGGGGTTCGGCCATCACCTGTATCCAGATGGCGATGCGCGGGCGATTGCCTTGCTGGAAAAGATCCTTCCGCAGCATCCTCAATGGCAGAAAATGATCAAGGCGGCTCATGCCCTGATCGGCCATCATCCCTCAGTCGATTTTGCATTGGTCGCCGTACGGCGCCATCTGCAACTGCCGGTCGGTGCAGCTTTCGGTCTGTTCGCACTGGGACGCGGCATGGGCTGGATCGCGCAAGCGCTGGAGCAACGCGCCACCGGTGAACTGATCCGGCCGCGCGCGGCTTACACCGGGCCGCGCCCGCTTTCATCCCTCATGAATCCAGTAACGAATCTCGCAACAAAGCTCGTAAAATAACGAGTCCATTTCCAGGCAGTGCTACACTACGGCCCATGACTTCGCGCGTAAAAATCCTCCTGCTCTGGCTGCTGGCCTTTGCGATTCCCGTTCAGGGATTCGCTGCCGCGGTACAGATGGGTTGCGCGCCTTCGCAACTGACTCCGGCAATTTATGAGGTCGCGGTACCCTCAGCCTCAATGGATCACGACGCTGCTCATGACATGCATGCGATGCACACCATGCACGCCATGCAAGACACCAGCATGAGTGCGCAAGCCGACACCGGCTCCGCCACCGGTCACGCCATGCCGCATCAGCACAAAGCCTCCGCTGCTTCGTGCAGTTCCTGCAGCGTCTGCACCATCGGCGCCATCCTGCCGCTGGCGCTGGACAAACTCATCAACCTGCCCGTCGCGGCAGACATCCATGTCGCCATGGTTCAACATGGCTTCGTCGGCTATACGCCGGAAAATCCCGAACGTCCCCCTTCACTGTCCGTGTAATCACTGAAGCTGCCTGAGTCTGGCGAGTTGGTGTCGCCCGGCTTGCAGCTTCCTGCAACCGTTCCGGCATTTAACTCCCGCCGGTGAACATTTCGTTTGCACGAGGCTTACATGAATGCACTTTCCCCTTTGCGGAAACTCGCGCCGCCGCTGCTCGCCATTGTGCTGAGCGGCTGTGCGAGCTTCAGCGACGACGGCGGCTTTGACGCCGTCAACCAAGTCGCACAACAGCGGCTCAACAAACAAACCGGCTGGAGTCGTTCCGAGCAGGATGCCGACAGCGTTGCGCAACGCGTGCGCGCCATGCTGGCCAAACCGCTCAGCGTCGGCGACGCCGTGCAGATCGCCTTGCTCAACAATCGCGAACTGCAAGCGTCCTACAGTGAGCTCGGCATTGCCGAAGCTGATCTGGTGCAGGCCGGACGACTGCCCAATCCCGGTTTCAACTTCGGCCGTACGCACACCGGCGACGACATCAAGATCGACCGCAGCCTGACGCTGTCGGTGATGAGCTTGTTGACCATGCCGGCGGCATCACGCATCGAAGCGCGCCGCTTCGAGCAGACCAGACTGAAGCTGGCCGACGCCATGCTGCGAACAGCAGCGATGACGCGTAAGGCCTACTACCAGAGCATCGCAGCAACGCAGAGCGTGCGCTATCAGGAGCAGGTTCGCCAGGCCGCAGAAGTCGCACACGAACTGGCGTCCCGCATGGCGAAGCAAGGCAATTTCTCGCAACTCGATGCGGCGCGCGAGCAAGCGTTTTATCTGGAGACTTCTGCGCAGCTGACACGGACTCGAACGCAGGCAGTGCAGGAGCAGGAAAATCTCATCCGCCTGCTCGGTCTGCGCAAGCAGGACGGTTCCTTGCAGTTACCGTCACGTCTGCCAGAACTGCCGAAGAGCGCCGTCACGCTCGACGACAGCGAACAAGTTGCGATGGAACAGCGGCTCGACGTGCAATCGGCAAAGCTGGAAGTCGCCGCGCTGCAAGGCTCGCTCGGCCTGACCAAAGCCACGCGCTTCATCAACGTGCTCGATCTTGGTTATGTGCGCAATGCGGAAAGCGGCAAGCCTGCCGAGATCGGCTATCAGGCCAGCATCGAGATTCCTCTGTTCGACTGGGGCGGCGCGCGCGTCGCCAAGGCAGAGGCAATCTACATGCAGGCCGTGCATCGTCTCGCCGCCACTGCCGTACAAGCACAATCGGAAGTACGCAGCGCCTATGCCGTGCAACAGCACGCCTACCTGCTGGCGCGCCAATATCAGGACGAAGTGGTGCCGCTGCGCAAACGCATTTCCGACGAATACCTGCTGCGCTACAACGGCATGCTGGCGAGCGTGTTTGAACTGCTGGCCGATGCACGCGAACAAGCCAATGCCGTCAACGCCGCCATCGACGCCGCACGCGATTACTGGGTCGCCGACAGCGACTTGCAACTGGCGCTGGGCGGGCCGGCGTCGAGCGTGACGACATCGGCACCGAACAAGACTGAAGGAAAAATCCATGACTGACTCCACCAACACACTAAGCCGGCGCGCATTCCTGCAAGGCTCGGCGCTGGCCGTCAGCGCCACTGCGGTCACGCGCATCGGCGCCGCCTCCCTGCCGGAAGCGGCCACGCAAAACAGCGCCGGCACGCAAGCACCGCTGACGCCGCCCGATGGCCGTCCCTACCATCCTGTCGTCACGCTCAACGGCTGGTCGCTGCCCTGGCGCATGAATAACGGCGTCAAGGAATTCCACCTCGTCGCCGAACCGGTGGTGCGCGAAATCGCACCTGGCATGAAAGCCAATCTGTGGGGCTACAACGGCCAGAGTCCGGGCCCGACGATTGAAGTTGTCGAAGGCGACCGCGTGCGCATCTTTGTCACCAACAAACTGCCCGAACACACTTCCGTGCACTGGCACGGCCAGCGCCTGCCCAACGGCATGGACGGCGTCACCGGCCTGACGCAGCCGGGCATCCCGCCCGGAAAAACCTTCGTCTACGAATTCACTGCGCGCCGCGCCGGCACCTTCATGTACCACCCGCACGCGGATGAAATGGTGCAGATGGCGATGGGCATGATGGGCTTCTGGATCACCCATCCCAAGGATCCGAGCTTCATGCGTGTGGATCGCGATTTCGTTTTCCTGCTCAATGCCTACGACATCGAGCCCGGCGCCGCCACGCCCAAGGTCAATACCATGCTCGACTTCAATCTGTGGACCTGGAACAGCCGCGCCTTCCCCGGCATCGATCCGCTGCCGGTGCGACAAAACGACCGCGTGCGCATCCGCGTCGGCAACCTGACGATGACCAATCATCCCATCCATCTGCACGGCCATGAATTCGTGGTCACCGGCACCGACGGCGGCTGGACGCCGCCTGCTTCGCGCTGGCCCGAAGTCAGCGCCGACATTGCCGTTGGCCAGATGCGCGCCATCGAATTCGACGCCACCGAAGAAGGCGACTGGGCGCTGCATTGCCACAAGGCGCATCACACCATGAACGCCATGGGCCACAACGTGCCGACCATGATCGGCGTCGACCAGCGCGATCTGGCGAAGAAGATCAACCGGCTCATTCCGGACTACATGGTGATGGGTGATAAAGGCGGCTCCATGGGCGAGATGGAAATGCCGCTGCCCGACAACACGCTGCCGATGATGGGTGGCAGCGGCCCGTACGGCTCGCTGGAGATGGGCGGCATGTTCAGCGTCGTCAAGGTACGCAAGAACCTGGGACGCAACGATTACCGCGACCCGGGTTGGTATAAGGCGCCGCCCGGCACGGTAGCTTACGAATGGCGCGGCGCGGGGCAGCCGGCGGCTTCCGCGCCCGACAAGAAACTCAGCACGGACGGCAACGCCGTCAACGTGATCCGACGCAATCATCAACACTGATCAAGGAAAAATCATGAAGAAAATGTACACACAAAACCTCCTCATCGCCGCCTTGCTGACCGCAGCCTCATGGAGTGCCGGCGCACAAACCAGGGAGGCCATGTCGCATCCGGGGTCGCATCCAGGGTCGCATCATTATGCAGAACATGCCGACGACACAGTCGGCCAGCCCGGCATCGCAGGCAAAGTCACGCGTACCGTCAAGGTCGACATGAGCGACAACATGCGCTTCACGCCGGAAAAACTGCAAGTGAAAGCCGGCGATACGATTCGGTTTGTCGTCAGTAACAGCGGCAAGATCAAACATGAAATGGTCTTCGGCACCGAAGCGCAATTGAAGGCACACTACGCCGCCATGCTGAAAAATCCCGAAATGGAACACGCCGACGACAACCAGATCAGCCTGGCGCCGGGCAAAAACGGCGAACTGATCTGGCAGTTCACACAAGCCGGCACTGTCAATTTCGCCTGCCTGCAGCCGGGTCACTACGACGCCGGCATGAAAGGCAGCGTCACCGTCGTGACTGCCGCCGCCACCGATGGCGCGCACAAACACTGATACCGATTCACCATCAAAAAAGGAAAAAATATGAACACCGTTTTCTTCAGTACTGTGTTGCTTGCCGCTGTATTTTCAGTGGGGGCGGCGGCTCTGCCCGCAGCCGCGCAGGAGATGAAGCCAGACACGATGCACCATGCAATGTCCGTCGTAACACAGAGCGACGTCATCCCCAAAGTCAACGGTGAAATCCGCAAGGTCGATACCGACACCGGCAAGATCACCATTCGCCACGGCGAGATCCCCAATCTGGAGATGCCGGGCATGACCATGGTGTTTCGTGCTGCATCGCCCGACATGCTCGGCAAGGTCAAGGCCGGCGATCAGGTCCTTTTCACCGCAGAGAAAATCAATGGCGTGCTGACCGTCACCAGTATCGAGCTTGCTCCACAGAAGTAAGACTCGCGACAGCAAACCGGGCTATCATCGGTTGATGAACATGAGGATGGCGACAGACCACGTCGCCGTCCCCTACAACAAAGACAGGAGACCCCATGAACGCCCACATCATCGACACCACACCCGAGGCTTACGGCTACCCGCTGCTGATCAAGCAACTGCTCCACTCTTCGCTGGCGACCGCGCCCGATCAGGAAATCGTCTACGGCATCGCCAACCAGCGCCGCCACACTTATACCGATCTGTACGAACGCATCCAGCGTCTGGGCAACATGCTGCGCGAACTGGGTCTGCAACCCGGCAATACCGTCGCGGTGATGGACTGGGACAGCCACCGCTATCTGGAATGTTTCTTTGCGATCCCGATGCTTGGCTACGTGCTGCAAACCGTCAACGTGCGCCTGTCGCCGGAACAGATTGCCTACACGCTGAACCATGCGCAGGCCGACGTGCTGCTGGTCAATTCCGACTTCATGCCGGTGCTCAAACAGATCCGCGGCGAACTGACTACGCTCACGCGTTGCGTGCTGATTACCGATGACGGCACACCGGCGCCGCGGGGCCCCGGCTTTGCCGGCGAGTACGAGGACTTGCTGGCGCAGGCTTCGCCCAGGTGCGACTTCCCCGACTTCAACGAGAATGCTCGCGCCACCACCTTCTATACCACCGGCACCACCGGCATGCCCAAGGGTGTCTACTTCAGCCATCGCCAGCTGGTGCTGCACACCCTGGCCGTGACCGCAGGACTTGCACTGGCGCCGCAACAGGGCCGCCTGCATCGCGACGACGTCTACATGCCGCTGACGCCGATGTTCCATGTGCACGCGTGGGGCTTGCCCTACGTCGCGACCATGGCCGGACTCAAGCAGGTCTATCCCGGCCGCTACGTCCCCGACACCATCCTCAAGCTGATCGATACCGAAAAAGTCACCTTTTCGCATTGCGTACCGACCATCCTGCACATGGTGCTGAGCGCGCCCGCCGCCAAAGAGGTCGATCTGTCGAAATGGAAAATGATCATCGGCGGCTCCGCCATGACCAGCACACTGGCGCAGACGGCACGCGAGCGCGGCATCGATGTGTTCACCGGCTACGGCATGTCGGAGACCTGCCCCATCCTGTCGCTGGCGCACGTACCGACAGCAGAGCTGGGTACGGAACAGGACGTCGCCACGCGCGTGAAGACCGGCCGCCCGCTGCCGCTGGTGGCCTTGCGCACGGTCGACGGCGACATGAACGACTGCCCGCACGACGGCAAGAGCACCGGCGAAGTCGTGGTGCGCGCACCCTGGCTGACGCAAGGCTATCTGCACAATCCGGAGGCGTCGAAAGATTTGTGGGAAGACGGCTGGCTGCATACGCAGGACATCGGCAACATCGACCAGCGCGGCTATCTGCAGGTGACCGATCGCATCAAGGATGTGATCAAGACCGGCGGCGAATGGGTGTCGTCGCTGGAAATCGAAGAGATCATCGCGCGCCATCCGGCAGTGGCGGAAACGGCGGTCATCGGCATCAAGGACGCCAAATGGGGCGAACGCCCGGTGGCGCTGGTGGTGCTCAAAGCGGGCCGGGCCGCTGACGTCAGCGTCGACGACATCCGCAAGCTGGTGCTGGCCGCAGCCGAAGATGGCGTGATCTCAAAATACGGCGTGCCGGATCGCATCGAGTTTGTCAGCGAGTTGGCGCGCACCAGCGTCGGCAAGCTCAACAAGCGTGTAATGCGCGAACAATATCCCGGCTAAAAAAAATGCGTCGATTCCGGATTTTCATTTCCGGAATCGACGCAAGCGTTCAGCATGAGCTGACCTGCCGGGTTGTGCTCGTTCAGTCGTCTTTTGCGATCACGCGGTTCTTGCCTTGCTGTTTAGCCTTGTACAAACGCTTGTCGGCCAGGCGGATCAGATCGCTCTGAGTCTGTTCATCTTTCGGAATCATCGTCGCAACGCCGACACTGACGGTCAGCCATTCGCCGGTGGTGGAATGTGCGTGACCGATATGCAGCGCTTCAACCATCTCGCGCAACTTTTCTCCGGCAGCAATCGCGCCGGCTTCATCCGTACTCGGCAAGATCACGGTAAATTCCTCGCCGCCAAAACGCGCGCTCAGATCGGAGGAACGCACTGCACTTGCCTCCATCGCGCGTGCCACATTTTTTAGCACCTGATCGCCGGCGACGTGGCCGTAGTTATCGTTGTACAGCTTGAAGTTGTCGACGTCGATCAGCAGCAGCGAAATCTCTTGCTGCACGCGCTTGGCGCGCTTCCACTCGGCATTGAGATAATCGTCGAAATAGCGGCGGTTGGCGATGCTGGTCAGACCATCGGTATTGGTGAGACGCTGCAACTCGAAATTGGTCTTCTGCAATTGCTGCTGGCTCTCGCGCAATGCACGGTAAGCGGCATCGCGCTGCAGTTGATTGTTGTACGAACGCGAATGGTAGCGGATGCGCGCAATCAGTTCGATGCTGTCCGGCAGCTTGACCATGTAGTCGTTGACGCCGGTGGCAAACGCATCGCGCTTGATCAGTGCGTCTTCCTTGCTGGACAACACGATGATGGGAATGTCCATCGTCAGCGGATTGGTGCGGTATTGCTTGACCAGTGTCAGACCGTCGACGCCGGGCATGACCAGATCCTGCAGAATCACGGTGGGCTGGGTTTTCTCGGCGACGCGTACGGCATCTTCAGCGCGCGGGCAATAGTGAAAATCGATGTCGGATTCACTCAGCAAAGCACGGCGAATTGCTTCGCCAACCATCGCCTGGTCATCGACCAGCAACACCATGATCTTGTAGTCCGCCGGCGGTAGCTGTATGCCCAGCTCGCTATCGTCGCTATTGGTAAGAGTCGGTGACTCCATGTTGTCGTTCCTTATTACGTAAATTGACTGACCAATGCCTTGGCGATATCGCCGAGAGGCAAGATTTCGGTGGCGGCATCCAGCGCCGCAGCCGCCTTCGGCATGCCGTAGACGGAACTGCTTTGTCGGTCTTGCGCGATGGTGTGATACCCCGCATCGCGGATGGCTTTGAGACCGATGGCGCCATCGCGCCCCATGCCGGTCAGCAATACCCCCACAGCCTGGCCGCGCCACTGCCGGACCAGGCTCTGGAAAAACACATCAATCGAAGGATGGTAGACATCCTCCGGCGACTCCGGCATGTAGCCGAGCGTGTCGCGATTCTTGAACAGCAGGTGTTGATTCGTGCCGGCCATGATCACGGTCCCGCATTGCGGCCGGTCGCCCTCTTGCGCCACGCGCACCTTCAAGCCGGTTTGTTGCTGCAGCCATGCCGCCATGCCGCCGGCAAAACCGGGGTCGATATGCTGGACGATCACCACCGCAGCCGAAAAATCCTTCGGCAGTTCGCGCAGTATCGATGCCAATGCACCCGGCCCGCCTGCCGATGCACCGATGGCCACCAACTTGTCGGATACGCCGGCAGGCGCGGATACGCCGGCCAGTGCGGACGGCCTGGCGGCACTCCGCTCTCGCTGCGGCGTCAGCTTTGCTGCGGCGGGCTTGTGTTCCATGCGGCCGATACGCGCGATCTTTTCCATCAATACCGCCGAGCCCTGGCGCAAATCGCTGCCTGACAAGGCCGGCGTATCGACCGCATCCAGTGCACCGTAACCAAGCGCCTGATACACCTGATCGGCGCAGGCGCCGATATCCGCCGTCACGATCAGAATCGGACAAGGCGTCTTTTGCATGATCCGACGCGTGGCTTCAACGCCATCGACATGCGGCATGACGATGTCCATCAGGACCAGATCCGGCAGTCGCCAGGCGCACAATTCCACCGCCTGGGCGCCATCTTGCGCCACCCACAGCAACTGATGTTCCGGCCACTCGGCCAGCACCCGCCGCAAAATTTCGACCACCATGGGCACGTCGTTGACGATTGCGATCTTCACGTCAGGCGGCTCCGATCAAATCCACTACGGCCTGCAACAGGGTCTCGTCGTGGAAACTGCTCTTGGTGAAATAATGATCCGCGCCGGCTTCCAGGCCGCGCTGGCGATCCTCTTCTCTATCCTTGTAAGACACGATCATGACCGGCAAAGTGCGCAGATGCGGCGCCTGCCGGATCAGCGTCACCAGTTCGATGCCATCCATGCGCGGCATGTCGATGTCGGTGATGACCAGATCGAACTGCTCAGTACGCACGGCATTCCAGCCGTCCATGCCGTCGACCGCCACAGTGACCTGATAGCCGCGATTGGCCAGCAGCTTGCGCTCCAGTTCACGCACGGTCAGCGAATCGTCCACGATCAATACTTTCTTGCGCGCCGCCCCGGCATCTTCACTGGTGGCATGCTGCACGTTTTCCAATTGACCGGAGACGCTGAGCTTCTCCACCGAGCGCAACATATCCGCCACATCCAGAATCAGCACCGGCGCGCCGTCTTCCATCAGGGCGCCGGCTTGCACGTTGGGAATCTTGCCGAGGCGTGAATCGAGGGCTTGCACCACCAGCATGCGTTCGCCGAGGAAACGGTCAACTGCCAGGCCATAGGTGTTTTCGTTATCGCCGATGACCACTACCATGACCGACTCGCCCCTGGCGCGCAACTCGCCTTTTTGCAAAATCTGGTGTGCGCTGACGAGGCCGATCTGGCGGCCTTCGAAATGAAAGTGCTGATAGCCTTCGAGCACATCCAGCTGATCGCGCTGCAACTCCAGCGTACGATTGACGTAGGCCAGCGGAAAAGCATAGGGTTCGTTGTCAATGCTGACCAGCAGGCTGCGGATTACCGACAGGGTCAGCGGCAACTGTAACTGGAAGCGCGTGCCCTGCCCGGCCGTACTGGTGATGCGTACGGTGCCGCGCACTTGCTTGAGCATATCGGCCACCACGTCGAGACCGACTCCGCGGCCCGAAATATCGGTCACCGTGTCGCGCAGACTGAAACCCGGCAACAGCAGGAAATCGAGCAGCTCCGACTCGCTCAGACGCGCTACGATCTCTTCGGTCGAGAGCTTGCGGCTGACGATGATTTGCTTGAGACGATCAAAATCGATGCCGGCGCCGTCGTCCGCCACATTCACCTGCAACATGCCGGCGCTATGACGTGCCTCCAGCGTGACCTTGCCTTGTTCAGGCTTGCCGGCCAGCGCGCGCTGCTGCGGCGATTCGACGCCGTGGTCTACGGCATTACGCAACAGATGGCCGATGGGCGCATCGAGTTTTTCCAGGATGTCGCGATCGATCTGTGTCGCGTTGCCGACGATTTCCAGCCGTACCGATTTGCCGAGCGAATGTCCGACGTCGCGCACCATCCGCGCATAGTTGCCCGAGCCGACGCCGGTGCCGTCGGCAAACGGGCGCATACGGCAAGCCAGCGCTTCTTCATACAGACGCTGCGACAGGTTGACGGAATGGCGGTCGAACATTTCCAGCTCGGCCAACTGATCGCCGACCATGTGCTGGGATTGCACCATCAGCGTCCGCACTTCCGCCAGCGCAACGTGCGTGGCTTCGTCGCTACCGGTCATTTTTTGCTGCAACAGATCGAGGGCTTGTGCGGCGTCGCGCTGCATGCGCTTAAGGCGCAGCATCGAGGCGGCAAACGACTTCAGGCGGCGCGATTCGACCAGTGACTCGCCGCTCAGGCTGAGCAGACGATCAAGATTGTCGGCGCTGACGCGCACCGAACGC
This sequence comes from Herbaspirillum sp. GW822-FHT03A08, assembly GCF_058801885.1. NCBI lineage: Bacteria > Pseudomonadati > Pseudomonadota > Betaproteobacteria > Burkholderiales > Oxalobacteraceae > Herbaspirillum > Herbaspirillum sp. GW822-FHT03A08. The sequence goes on from NZ_JBXANR010000001.1 coordinate 159,566, forward strand.
ACGCCATTGGGTGAAACAGCATCGCGCAGTTCGCGTTGCTCGCGGCTGTCCACATGTATCGACGGTGCTGCCGTTGCGGTGGCTGTTAAGGCTGCCGCCACAGGCACGGCATCAGCGGTCGTTGCATCGGCCGGCACGGCCGCAGGTGCGATGCCGTCGTCGCTATCGTCTGCCATCGCGGTGCTCAGCGCCAGCATGAAGGTATCGATCTCAACCTTGCCGGCATGCTCGCCCCAGGTTTCATCATCGCCTGGCGCATTGGCGATGCGCGTCAGCAAATCGACGCCCTTGAACAATGCATCGATCTGCCGGCGCCGCAAACGCAATTTGTCCTGCTGCGCCAGCACGAAGCAGTCTTCCATCACGTGCGCAACATTGACGCCGGCGTTGAGACTGATGATGCGCGCCGCGCCTTTGAGCGAATGCGCTGCACGCATGCACGCCTCCAACGGTTCGAGCAAAGCCTCGCGGTCGCTGTGGCCAGCGTGATCACTGCCGCGCTCCAGCTCCAGCAAGCCGGCGTTAAGCACCTGAACCTGGCTTTCCACTTCATGCCGGAATAATTCCAGCATGGTCATCTGCCGGATATCGGTCGAACTCATGTCAGACTCCGATTCAAGGCATAGAACAGCAGACCGCAATCGAGCAGGCCGACTTTTTTGTTGCGCCAGCCGATGACGGCCTGAGTGTAGGCGGAACCGGTCTGCGCCACGGTGGACGGCGGCAACTGTGCCGCGTCAGCCGCGTAGGCATGCACCCCCGATACTTCATTGACGGGAAACGCCAGGATCTGCTCCTCATGCGCCACCACCAGCAGACGCTGCCCGGCATGCATATCGGCTGCGCCAACGGCACCGATGCCCAGCATCCGCCCCAGCGACACGCAGATCTTCAGCGCACCGCGAATATTGGTCAGTCCCAGCACCGCAGGATTGGCTTGATGCGGCAGCGAATGAATCGCGCGCGCCTCAATCACTTCGACGATCGTCGTGGTCGGCAAGCCCAGCCACTCTTCGCCGACGCGAAACACCAGCATCGATGCCGTGGCGTCACCGCGGCCGCGCCTGAGCGCATCCTTGCCGGCGGCCTCCTGCAATTTCGTATCGCCTGGCGTACGGGTACCGGCCGCAGATACCGGCCGATCCAGCAAAGCCGAAGCAGCGGCGGCAAAGGTCGGGCAATTCAGGCAGCGGAAATATTCTTTGAGCTTCGGGCAGCTGTTGTCGCCGCGCACGCCGATGCGATTCCAGCAGTCGTCAACCACCACGTCCAGTGCCGGCGTTGCTTGCAAAACGTCAGACATGCGGCTGCTCCTCATTGTCCTGCGTCAGTTGCGCGCGCTCGGCACGCTGCTGCAAACGCTGCGCACCTGCGGCATCGCCCTGCGCCGCCAGTAAACCGGACAAATGCAGCAAGGCATCGCGGTGATCCGGCTGCAGATAGATGGCCTTGCGGTATAGCTGTAACGCGGTCGCCGTATCCTGGCGCGCATCGTTGATCAAGCCTTGCAAATAATAAGCATCAGCGGATGGACCTGCGGCGCGCAGGTGCTGCTCGCACAGGTCTTGCGCTTCCGCCAGCTCGCCACGGTCAGCGCAGGCGCGCGCACGAACGAGCAAGTCTTGCGCAGGAACGGAAACTTTCTCGATGGCAGGCCGCGTGACCGGCAATGATGCGAACACCTTGCTGCGCTCCCGAACCGGAGCAGGCACCTGTGCCGATGTCGGCATCCAGGCGGGCGCGGCCGGTTTGGCAAACGGTGGCAAGACAGGTGCCTCCGCTTTCGCCGCCGTCACGGATTTGCGGCGGAAGCCGAAAGTCAGCGGAATGCCGATCGATTCGATATGCGGGCGCAACATGATGCCCGCTTCGGCAGGGCCGACAAAAATGCAACCGTCCTGGTCGAGCAAACGCTCCAGTACCTTGACGGCCTGCGCCTGCACGTCGCGGTCAAAATAGATCAGCACGTTACGGCAAAAGATGAAATCGTAAGGCGCTTCGTTCGCCAGAAAATCGGCGGCCAGCATATTTCCATGGCGCAAACCAACCTGGCGACGTACTTCTTCCGACAAGGCCGATGCCGTGTTGTCGTAACCGGTGAAATGCCGGTCGCGGTATTCGAGTTGCTTGCCGCGGAAGGAATTGCGGCCATAGATGCCGCGCTGCGCGATCGATAGCGAACGCTTGCAAATGTCGATGCCATCGACACGGAACTGTCCCGCCGGCACGCCGGCATCAAGCAGCGCCATGGCGATGGAATACGGCTCCTCGCCGGTCGAACATGGCAGACTCAGTATCCGCACGCCGGCGCTTGGCGAGCGCACGATCTTTTCACGGGCCAGACGGGCCACGGTCAGGATTGCTTCGCGGTCGCGGAAGAACCAGGTCTCAGGCACGACCACCAGTTCGATCAGTTCCTGCAATTCGCCGACACCCGACTGCAAGGTGTGCAAATAGCCGTAGATATCGTTTTGCGCGAGCTGGCTCATGCGCTCACGGACGCCGCGCTCGATCAGCGAGCTGCCGACGGCGGCGACATCCAGCCCCATATGCTGCTTGAGCATGGCGGCGATCTGCTCGATCACCTGGGCATTGGCGGCGCCATTGCCGAGACCGTGATTGTTGTGACTCACGTTATTCATCTGCGCGCTCATGCCCGGCTCTCTTCCGGATACAACAATGCCTGCACCGCGTCGTCCAGCATGTCTTCAACCCTGATCCATTGAATCAGTTCACCCTGATGCCGCAGGACCGGACCGAGATAACGGGCGTTCTCGTGCAGCAATCCCGATGCCGTGAAGTCTTCGGCGTTGCAGCGCAGCGTGTCGGTGGCTTTTTCAACGACCAGGCCGAGCAACTGCGGCTCTCGTCCTGCCGGCGTGTAATGCGCCAGCACCAGCCTCGTGCTCAGGCGTTCTGCCGCCGGCTTGCCGAGCGCCAGCATGCTGATATCCAGCACCGGCACATTGCGTCCGTCATAGCTGAATATCCCGCGCACCCAGACCGGCGCGTCCGGCACCTGCTTGCACGGCGCAGGCGGCAACACGACGGCGACCTGGTTTGCGTCCAGGGCATATCGATCATTGCCGATCTGAAAAATCAAAAAAAGCATGCTCAGACTCGTGTTGTCCGCGTTGCCGTGACGGTTGTCATTGCGCGCATTGCCATCAGGCCGATACCTTGAAGCGCGAGACGCCGTTGCGCAAACCGTTGGACACCAGATTCAATTCGTCGATGGCCTGGCTCGATTGCTGCAGCGATTCGACGGTCTGCTGGGCGGCCTCGCTCAGTTGCAGCAGCGCCTGATTGATCTGTTCGGCGCTATTGGCCTGCGCCTGCATGCCTTCGTTGACTACCTGGAAGCGCGGCGCCAGCGCCTGCACTTGCGCGATGATCTGCGACAGCTGGGTGCCGACCTGCTGCACTTCGGACATGCCGCGGCGCACCTGATCGGAGAACTTGTCCATGCCCATCACGCCGGCGGCGACCGCCGACTGGATTTCCTTGACCATCAGCTCGATGTCGTAAGTGGCGACCGCAGTCTGGTCGGCAAGACGGCGGATTTCTGTGGCGACAACCGAGAACCCGCGGCCGTACTCGCCGGCTTTTTCCGCTTCGATGGCGGCGTTGAGCGAGAGCAGATTGGTCTGGTCGGCGACCTTGGTGATGGTGGTGACGACCTGATTGATGTTACCGGCCTTCTCGTTGAGGATGGCCAGCTTGCCGCTGACCGAACCGGCCGCGTCCATGACGTCGTGCATCGTCTCTTCCATACGCGTCAGGCCGGTCTGGCCGCTGCCGGCCAGTGTGGCGGCTTGCTCGGAGACCAGCGAGACTTCATTCATGGTGCGGACCAGGTCGCGCGAGGTGGCGAAAATTTCGCGCGAGGTCACGCCGATTTCCGTGGTCGTCGCTGCGGTCTCGGCAGCCGTGGCTTGCTGTTGCTTGGAGGTGGCGGCGATTTCAGTCACCGAGGTCGACACCTGGGCCGACGACTTCTGCGCCTGCCCCACCAGCGCGGTCAGTTCATCGGTCATACGGTTGAATCCTGCCGCCAGATGCGAAAACTCGTCGCGGCGCTCGAAATACAAACGCTGCGAAAAATCGCCGGCGCGCATCACGTCGAGGATGCCCATCAGGCGCTCCATCGGCCCCGTAATCGCGCGCAGCAGGAAATAGCCGCACACGACGGCCGCCGCCACCGCTGCAATCACGGAGATCAGCATGCTGGTCTTGGCTTGCGTCACCGCGTCGGTAATACGCTGCGCGGAGTCATCGGAAATGGTCTTGTTGATTTCGACCATCTTTTGCGTCAGGGCATAGCCGGTACGCCAGGCCGGACGCAGCTGCTCGGCGATGATCTTGTTGACGGCGGGACTGGGGCTGGACAAATCCATTTTCAGGATGTCTTGCTGAATCTGGCGATAGGCCATGCGCGCCTGCTTGAACTGGTCGAACAACGCGCGATCGCGGGCGCTGTAGATGGTCTTGTCGTACTCTTCCTGCAAGCGATTCAGGCGCTCGCCGTTGGCGCGCAAGAGCGCGATGTCGGCCTGGCGCGTGGCGTCGCTTTCGTCAACCTGAGCAATCTGCTGGCCGAGCAACAGATTTTCGTACCAGGCGGCATTGATCATGGTGCTGTAGTACAAACCCGGAGTCGAGTCCTGACGCAGGCTGGTGGCCTCATCATCGATCTTCGCCAGACGCGTTGAAGCCACCGCCGCCATGATGACCATCAGGATCAGGATGACCGCAAAACTGCTGAGTAGTCGCTGTTTGATCGTCCAATTTTTCATGCTGAGCGGGCTTTCCTGAGGAAGAAGAGATACGGCGCAACGACCTGAGCGGTATAAAGCGACGAAGCGCGAAATTTATTTTGCAAAAATATCGATAAAACGCGAGATTCTTGCTCCACCGGCATTATGGCCGAATCATTGCCGCATTGCCATACGCGAAAGCAGCGGATTCCCGCCCGTAGCCTGCTTTTTCGCCAAAAATGGGAAGCCCCTCGCGGCGGGCTGCACAAACCCCGGCCACAGATGCAAAAACGCCGGCCGCAGAGAGAATCTGCGCCGGCGTTAAAAAACCTGGTCTGGGTCTGCCAAGCGCCTTTGCAAAAGCGCTTAGCCAGATCCGGTTCAGACCAAATTCAGCTCTGGATCAGTTGAAGATGACGGTTTTATGACCGTTCAGCAGGATGCGATGCTCGGTGAACCACTTCACCGCACGCGCCAGCACAACGGATTCGATGTCGCGGCCGATGGCCGTCAGCGTATCCGGGCCCATCGAATGATCGACGCGTTCCACGCCCTGCTCGATGATCGGGCCTTCATCCAGGTCGCTGGTGACGAAGTGGGCCGTGGCGCCGATCAGTTTTACGCCGCGGTCATGCGCCTGATAGTAAGGCTTGGCGCCCTTGAAGCTGGGCAGGAAAGAATGATGGATATTGATGGCGCGGCCCTTGAGCGCGCTGCACAGCGACGGCGACAGGATTTGCATGTAGCGCGCCAGCACCACCAGATCGATCTGGTTGGTTTCGACGATTTCGAGGATGCGCGCTTCCTGCGCCAGCTTGGCCTCTTCCGATGCACCGGCCGCCAGTGGCAGGTGGTGGAACGGGATGTTGTAACTTGCCGCCAACTGGTAGAAATCGGTGTGATTCGACACGATCGCAGGAATCTCTACGGGCAACAGGCCGCTCTTGTAGCGGAACAGCAGGTCGTTGAGGCAGTGGCCGATCTTGGACACCATCAGCATGACACGCGGCTTGGCGGCGGCGTCGTGCAGTTGCCAGTCCATGTTGAGCAAACCGCCCAGCACGGCAAAATCGGCGCGCAGCGCTGCATCGGTGACGCCGGCGTCTTCCGAAGAAAAATGCACGCGCATGAAGAACAGCTTCGATTGCGCATCGCCGAACTGGGCCGAATCGATGATATTGCAGCCGTGGTCGGCGAGGAAACCCGACACGCGATGAACGATGCCACGCTGGTCGAGACAGGAGATGGTGAGGATGTATTCCGGGTGGGCCATAGTCAATCTTAAAAACACTGTCGTCCGCTGCTCACCCGCATCCCGGGTCGCATGCGGCATTTACCTGTGCATGTTTCCCGAATGCAGCAAAAGAGCATCTGAAAAGACGAAAAGCGCTATTGTCGCATGCCCGGCGCATGCGCACAAAGCCCCGGTCCCGCCACAGGCGGCCCCCGAAAGATCAAATACGCGCAAAACTAAGCGGCGCGCGTACAAGCCGCTGAGAGCCACAATAAACGACAACAAACGGCAATAAGCGACAACAAACAACGATAAAACCGTCCGGACGCCGCCCGGAAGGCTTCATTTGTCATGCCGAAAACAAAAAAGAGCCGCCGATGCTGCAAACGGCCTTCAGTTTCTATCAGGTGATGCGCTGAATCGGCGCGTTGGCTGACGTATTGGTCAAGTTATGCAGTTTTGTGCAAGAGTTCGCGCTGCTCTGTTGCGCCGCCGACCTGCACGTCGCCGCTGAGCTGCCCGCCTTCTTCAATGACCAGTTTGCCGTAGCGGATCTTGCCCGACACTTTGCCGCTGGAGTAGATCACCAGTTTTTGGCGCACGGTCAGATCGCCATCGAAGTCGCCGCGAATTTCCGCCAGGTCGATTTCCGCCGAGCCCTTGAAGGCGCCCTTCTCTGCGATCTGGATCACACGCGAATCCATGGTCGCTTCAACGCGGCCTTCAACGACTAGCGTGTCGCAATCGTTGATCTCGACGCCCTTGAGTTTGATGTTGGGACCGACGATCAGTTTGCTGCCCATTTCGTTGGAGCCGGAGCTCGATTGCGGACTGCTGGAAGATGATGGAGTACCGGCTGGCTTGGACACATTGGATACGCCCGGTTGCGTCAAATTATTACTGGCGCTGAAAGGGGAATTTGGCGAATTGGTTTCTCGTTTGCCAAAGAGAGTTTCTGAGCGAAGCATGGTATCTCCTGAAGATAAATGTGCGGTGCAAGACGTGGCACTGATAAAACGAATCGGCGATGCGCTCATCCAATTTTTCAATCGCGATGAACATCTTCGCCGCAGAGGGCGAGATCGCTGAAAAGCTGATGCCGACTGATGTTGAAGGACACGAGCTGTGCAACGATCTCAGCGATTCGGCACATCAATAAATAGAAAGTTCACGAGAATTTTGTAACAGTGAAATGAGAGCGTAAATATTTTTCGCACAGGTTTGCATCGCTTTTTTAGCGCCGAATTTTTCGTGCTGATTTAACTGTGCAGATATTTTCTGCCGGCGGCAATCGCTGCTGATTTCAGTGTCTGGATCTTCCATCTTCATTGCAATCTGATGGCGTCGCCGTCTTCTCATTCAATGCATTCGCAATCGCCGCGACGAACTAAAACAATGCAAGCGCTGTTACATTTTTTTGAGGACGCTTCATCGCAAATAAATACGTACTTCAAACATGCACTTTGCCTGAACATGTCACCGCGCGCGCTTGACTTTTTGAAGGCGACAAGAGATTCTTTGGCGCACTCTGAGGGGTCAATCAATTTCAAAAACAAACTGATGGGGAACACATGAGCGACACTTTCGACCAACCCGGCCAGCCCGACTTCCCTGCCAGCCCCAATTTTTCGGCGTCACCGGTCACTCCGGCGACACCTGCGGTGGAAGCATTTTCTTTCAGCGGACGCGGCTCCGAATACTTCCGTATCTGGATCGTCAACCTGCTGCTGTCGGTGGTGACGCTGGGGATTTATTCGGCCTGGGCCAAGGTGCGACGGCTGCGTTATTTTTATGACAACACCACGGTCGCCGGCACCAGTTTTGAGTATCACGGCAATCCGATGGCAATCCTCAAAGGCCGCATCATCACCGTCGTGCTGCTGTTCGGCTATCAGTTCGGCCTCAAACTCAACCCGCTGCTCGGCTTGCTCGTGCTGATCGCCTTCATGGTCGCGATGCCCTGGCTGATCTGGCGCAGCTTGCAGTTCAAGCTCTACAACACCAGCTACCGCGGCATCCGTTTCGGTTTTCGCGGCAACGCTGTTGGCACGTACAAGGTGTATCTGTGGCTGCCGCTGCTGACTTTCTTCACCTTGTATTTGCTGACGCCGTTCACGCATCAGCGCATCAAGCGTTTTCAGCATACCGAATCGCGCTTCGGCGCCAGCCATTTTTCCTTCGACGGATCAGTCGGCGCCTTTTATAAAACCTACCTGATCGGCTTCGGCATTTACCTTGCCGGTTTCATTGCCATTTTGCTCACAGTTGGTGCGAGCGCCTATCCCTTCGTGAACGATCAATCGTTCGGCGCGGGCCATGTCTTTTCTTTCGTGTTGGTGCTCCTGGCGCTGTACGCCTGGACTTTTCTGATGTATCCGCTGTTCCTGACGCTGATGCAAAACCTGATCTGGAATCACACCAAACTCGGCGAGCATGGTTTCCGTAGCGAGATGCGCTGGGGCCGCATGATGTTCATCACCTTCACCAACATCGTCGGCATCATTTGCACTCTGGGCCTGTACACGCCCTTTGCCCAGATCCGCGCACTGCGCTACCGGGTCGAGTCGATGAGTCTGCATCCCGCCGGCAGCCTCGACGAGTTCATCGCAGACAACGAGCCATCGGGCTCGGCCATGGGAGAAGGCATGACGGACTTGCTCGATTTCGATTTGTCGCTATGACGCCTGCAGTCGCCGCTTTTTATTTCGACGGTAAGACCTCGCGCCGCCACGCCGTCACGCTGGAGGTGATTGACGGCATGGCGCGCATTTACAGTAGCCTGGCAAATGCGAGCGAAGCAGAGTCCATCGAGCGTGTGTGCCCGATTGCGCAATTGCGGGTCTCCGAAAGACTCAGCCGTGCGGCGCGCAAGGTGACCTACCCCGATGGCGCCTACCTTGAAATTCAGGACCATGCTGCCTTCGCCGCCTTGCTGGCAAGCACCAGCCATCGCGATTCGCTGGTGGTGCGCATGCAGCAGAACTGGCGCGCGACGCTGGCCGCCGCCGCGGCACTGATCATGGTGCTGATCGTGAGTTATCTCTATTTGCTGCCGGCCGCTTCCGGCCTGATTGCGCGCTCACTGCCGGCCGGCATCGAACAGCGCATCGGCGAAGGCGCACTGGATTTCCTGGACAAACATATCCTGGCGCCAACCACGCTGCCGCTCGCGCAACGGGCGGCCATCACGGCGCGCTTCAAGATGCTGACGGGGCCGATGGCGCAGATGGATGATGTGCCGCCGTATGAGATCGTGTTCCGCAAGAGCCGCATCGGTCCCAATGCCTTTGCCCTGCCCTCCGGCCAGATAGTGCTGACCGATGAGATCGTGACCTTGCTCAACGATGACGACGCCGTCATGGGTGTGCTGGCGCACGAACTGGGCCATCTGCAGCGGCGCCATCTGATGCGCAGACTAATCCAGAGCTCGGCCATCGGCGCGGCGGCGACGGTGCTGTTTGGCGACGTCTCGGCGGTGATCGCCAACATACCGACCGTCTTGCTCGACATGAAGTATTCGCGCGACGTGGAGCGCGAAGCCGACGACTACGCCATCGCCCTGTTCAAGGCCAATGGCATGAGCCGCCAAAAGCTGGCCTATGTCTTTGAAAGGCTGGGCGAGAAAGAAGCGTCCGGTAGCGGCGTCCCCCCTTACCTGTCCAGTCACCCCGCCAGCGCCGAACGCGTGGAGCGCATCCTGAACGCACAATGACCGGAACAGGCAGCGACAGTTGTCACGACAACCGTTGCCGCCCTGCCTGAAACCAACTCAGGCCGGTACCTGATCCAGAAAGCCGGTCACGCTGCGCAGCCGTCCTTGCTCCAGCACCGCAAAGTCAGTTCCCTTGACCATCGCCTCTTCGCCATCGAGACCCAACGCCCAGGAAAAGCGCAGATGATCGCCATGAAAATCCGGCTCGCCGATACGGCTGAAACGGAAAGCCGGGAAGCGTTCATGCACTGCCGCCACCAGTTGCGAGATACCGGCGTGGCCGTCGCCCTGCATCAAGGGATCGCGATAGCTGGCGTCGGCGGTCCAGATTTCAGCGATCAGACCGGCGCGGCGTACGGCGTCGGTTTCGTTCCAAACCGCGATGTAGATATCCACGAGATTGTTCATTTGTTCGCCGGTGGCAGCCATATCGGCCTGAGCTAACGAAGATGCCTGAGATGTCGGATGTGTCATGCTGAACTCCATATAAAGAAAGAGGAAAGCGAAAAGTGTGATCGCTGGCCGGCGCGTCCTGCAGTACGGCAAACGCAGCGTCAGGCACATCATTGCGCATGGCCGGATGCCGGACAATTACCTCCGAGGTAATGTGATGCAGCGCATCGATACGCTATGATCGGCGCATGATCTCGACACCTACGCTTCCAGCCTCTTCCTCCTCCGCGCGATCGGTCGGCGACATGCTGCGCGAGTGGCGCGTGCGCCGCCGCATGAGCCAGCTCGACCTTGCCTGCGAAGCGGAAATTTCAACACGCCATCTGAGCTTTCTCGAAACCAGGCGTTCGCAGGCGAGCCGCGAAATGCTGCTGCGTCTGGCGGAACGCCTCGACATTCCCCTGCGCGAACGCAATGCCTTGCTGATGGCCGGCGGCTTCGCGCCGCTGTTTCCGGAACGCGCGCTGGATGATCCCGCGCTGTTGGCGGCGCGCAAGGCCATCGATCAGATCCTCACCGGACACGAGCCGTTTCCCGCCTTGGCCGTAGATCGCCACTGGAACCTGGTCTCCGCCAATCGCATCATTCCCTTGCTGCTGACCGGTGTCGAACCGGCGTTGCTGCAAACGCCGATCAACGTCATGCGCCTGACACTGCATCCGCAAGGACTGGCGCCGCGCATTGCCAACTTTGCCGAGTGGCGGCAGCACATGCAGGATCGCCTGCGCCAGCAGATTGCCTTGAGCGCCGATCCGGTACTGATTGATCTGAACAAGGAGTTGCACGCCTATCCGGCGCCCGGCCACGATGAACACGCAAGCGAGCACGCGCTCTCGCCTTACGCCGCCGTGGCCGTGCCGTTTCAGTTGAAGACAGAACACGGCCTGCTTTCTTTTTTCAGCACGACGACGATTTTCGGCACGCCGGTCGATATCACTTTGTCGGAGCTGGCGATGGAATGCTTCTTTCCCGCCGATGCTGAAACATCGGCGGCGCTGCAACTGCTGCTGCCGAAATCCGATAAATAATTTCCACAAGGCATTGCTCGCATTGACGTGCCGCGGATCGCTACCGTAGTTCTACGCATCGCCGCTATTTTTCGAGAAGCACCTTTACATTTCGCACACATGTGCTAAATTTACGGCTATGGATACCGTCATTACCCGTACCGCCAAAAGCGAACTCACACTTGCCGCCATCGTCGATACCGCCCTTGAGATGGCGCAAAACGAAGGCCTGGAAGCCTTGTCGCTGGGCGAAGTCGCCAAACGCCTGAGCATCAGCAAGAGCGGCGTGTTCTCGCGCGTCGGTTCACGCGAGGCTTTGCAGCAGGCGGTATTGGATGAATTCGATCGCCGTTTCGTTGAAGAGATTTTCAAGCCGGCCATGGCGTTGCCCCGCGGCCTGCCGCGCCTGAGCGCGATGGTCCGCAACTGGCTGCGGCGCACCAGCAATGAGGTCGGCTGCCTGTATATCGCCGGCGCCTTTGAGTACGACGACCTCGAAAATCCGATGCGCGATCGCATCAAGAAAAACATCATGCAATGGCGCGGCATGCTGCATCGGACGGTGGAACAGGCGCTGGAAGAAGGCCAGTTGCGGCCGGATACCGATCCGGAACAACTGGTGTTCGAGCTGTACTGCCTGATGGTCGGGCTGATGCACGATGCCCGCTTCCTGCGCGATCCTAAAGCGCTGGAGCGTGTGCAAACAGCCTATGAGCGGTTGATTTCGACATATCGCAGTTTCAATTACCACGGTTGAGTTCTGTCCGGCGTCCGCCGGATGGTTTTTCCAAGAGAAGTTTGTTTGGCGTTTCTTTATATAAATTTCGCACTATCGTGCTAAACAGGGAGAGAATCATGTTGGTTACCATCGGCGTCATCACGCTGCCCATCGGGGCTTCACTCTTGTTCCAGCTGTTGCAGACGATCAGCCTGGTGCCGAATCACAATGAAGACTTCGTTTTCATCTGAGGCGTGCCGCATGCAGGACAAAAGCCGGGCTGAAAACAGGCAAGTGAGCAAATAAAGCAGACAAATGAGGTAAGCAGGTGTAAAAAGCCGCGAACAGAGCCTCCCCGTGGGAACAATATGTGCCCGCACCACTCCATATCGTGATTCAATACTCGCTGGGCTTTTGCACGCCGCCTGCTACTGACTCCTGCTCCGACGCCTTTTATTTTGCCTGACGATGTCCACGCCCGAACCGACTTTTTCCGCTGAAATCTTCCCCGACCGGCAACTCTCGAATATCGCCTGCATGCTGGCGCTGCTGATCGCCGCCATCAGTTGGTTCGCCCTGAGCGCCCAGACCGATATCACCATCGACCGCGTGCTGGTGCGCGGCATGACCGTGATGGATGGCGTGGCGCGTTTGTCGAGCTATCTGACCAATCTGACGATCCTGCTCAGCGCAGTCAGTTTCTCTGCGCTGGCTCTGCGCGGCGACAATCCGGTCAGCCGCTTCTTTCGCAAGCCGCAGGTCACGACGGCCGTCGTGGCGTACATGATTTTCGTCGGCATCGCCTACAACGTCCTGCTGCGCCAGTTGTGGCAACCCACCGGCTTTCGCGCCCTGGTCAACGAGAGCCTGCATACGGTGACGCCACTGCTGTCGATGGTGTACTGGATTTTTTTCGTACCGCGCTTCCAGCCAAGTCTGAAACGCAGCCTGCTGTGGCTGATCTATCCGCTGTCCTATCTGTTCATCACCTTGTGGCGCGGCGGCATGTCCGGCTTCTATCCCTACCCGTTTATCAACGTCAACGAGCTGGGCTATCCGCATGTGCTGCTGAATGCGGCGGGATTGCTGGCCGCATTCCTGTTGCTGATGTGCCTGCTGATCTTTATCAATGAATCCGGCAAGAGCCTGTTTGCGCGGCGCTGAATAGCGCAGCACGTATCAGGCTGCCGGCTTCGGAGAAAATGTTGCCGCATCACAATCTTTGAGGCGCCATCAAGAAATCGGCTGCATCGCGCTTTTACTTCCCCCTTCCAGCACACCCCTGTTCAGACGCCAAGCGCCTCGGCGATCGGTTGACCATTTCAGGAGGTATGTAAAAAAATGTTATGAAAATTTGATGCAGGAGCCGTTTCTTTCTCAAGTTGTGACATATGTGACCGATATAGGCTGTAGACAGACTTGCACTACCTAATTGGAGCATGACCATTTCTCTCACCTATATGCCTGATCCAGCTACAGGCAGACGCCGCAACCCTGCAACCCATGACGCCATTCTTGACGCCACGTGCGTCCTGCTGGAAGAAATCGGGTTCGACAAGCTCTCGCTTGAGGGCGTGGCTGCGCGCGCGGGTGTCGGCAAGGCGACGATTTATCGCTGGTGGCCCAACAAGAGTGCGCTGGCGATGGAAGCACTGCTGCGCGAAGTCGGCCCCAACGTGGCTTTTCCGGAGACAGAATCGGCGCGTCACGACATCGAAAACCAGATTCGCAAGCTGGCCAAGCTGTATCGCGGCAAAACCGGTCGTGTGGTGTGTGAAATGATCGGTCTGTCGCAATTCGATGAAGAAACCATGCGCCTCTTCAACGACAACTTCCTCGATCCGCGTCGCGGCGCTGCAAAACAGGTATTGCTGCGCGGCATTAAAAATGGCGAATTCAAGGAAGACCTCGACTTCGACGTCATCTTCGACCTGCTCTACGGTCCTATTATTCAGCGCATGCTGATGCGCCATGCCGGTATCGACGAGCGTCATATCGATTTGCATGTCGCCCTGGTGCTTGACGGCATCACCCCTGCAAAACCAAAAACCGAATTAATTTAACAACATTCTCGCAAGTTTTGTTGCGTCGTAGGAATTTTGCACCTAAAATCCAAGACGAAACGTATCGTCTTGTTTTTCCTATTACATAACAAACTTGTCTGCCAGGATTGTTGCGAGCACTGTTCCTGCTCGCAATAAGAAGGGGCAGATCTGACATCTCAGCGAGAACCGCAAATGCCTTGTCACCGTTTGGCTGCTTCCGGTCAGCCAGAGAATCGCATGCACTTGTGCAGCGCGCCCGTGCCGACGCTTGTATGCACGTCTGCACGATCTTGCCGCGGCAAACCTTCCCTTTGCAAAAACTCGCAATCACGCCTGACCCGGCAGCAGCGGCGCATCGCCGTTCGTGGTGATCGGAAGGCTTGTCTGCCGGTGCGCTTGCGGCCATGACGTGATCCCACGCAATAGCGCTGCGAAGAAATAAGAAACCAAACAAATTCAACCAAGCCAGTTTGCAAATGCGGGGGCACTATGCAGAACGATGTCGCAAACCATACCGTCAACCTGACCCATCCTCACGACGATATCGACGGCCGTGATGACCACAACCATGCAGTATGCGGTGAACGTCCTTGCCATGTTCGGATGCATCGCACATGGTTCTTCTGGAGTTTTCTGATCCTGCCGGTCATCGTCGTAGCCGGATGGAGCCAGTACGTCAGCTTTCAGGGGACCATGCCCGTCGTCGCGCTTGGCGGCGTGCAGCATGCAGAGCACTGGAGCGAATGGGTGCGCTATTACGTCTGGCTGCAATTGGTCTGGCTGCCGGCCAACATGGTGATCTTCCTGATCTGGTGCGCCCTCGGTGTCAGGATCTGGAACTGGAAGAGAATGTCTCGCCTGCGCTGAGCCGCACGGAGTCATCTATTCGGCGCCGGACGGTCTGAGGGCGCCGCTCAATTTCCTCTCTACCGCCGGTCGGCGAGCGATGATCGCGCCCACAATGCGGACAGCGTTTTTTTCTGCTTGCGGACCTCGTCACGCGCATCTGACAGTCGCGACAAACATCTGTCTCGCTGATACGCAGAATCATATAAACCGAACGAACGTTTCTATATAATCATCTCTCAGTATTAAATCTGTCCGACTCAGATCAAGAAAAAGAAAAAGGGACTAAAGAATCGCAGTTCCCGGGCCGATCACGCATCATGGGCCATCCCGTCATAACGAGACCACACACTATAAGCAGACGACAGTGAAGAAGCGTTTACTCAAAGTTCTCGGCATTCTTTCGTGGCCACTTGGCTGCATGCTTCTCGCCATGCTGATGTGGTCCCTGCTGCTGTCCCGTCTCAACGACCGCGAAGCCGAAATCGGCAAGTCGGCAATGCAGGAGGCGCGGGCGCATTCGAAATCGTATGCCGATCAATTGTCGCGTTCCGTCTCTCAGATCGACCAGATCACGCTCAACCTCAAGTACTACTGGGCCTACACCAACGGCCACCTGAGTGTTGAAGACCAGCAGCGCCAGGGCCTGTATCCGACGTCGGCGCTGCTGTACGCCACCATCTCGGACCGCGACGGCGCTCTCAAGACCAGCTCCCTGCCGCTGAACAATCTCGCCAGCATTGCCGAACGAGACTACTTCATTACGCACAGGAACCATCCGCATGCCGGATTGCTCATCAGCAACCCCTCGGTAGGATTGCGCTCGATGCGCACACTGATCCGCTTCTCTCGTCGCCTCGATGCCGCCGATGGTTCCTTCAACGGACTGGTGATGGTGGCGGTCGAGCCGGCCTTTCTGGCGCCTTCGCAAGACGACTCTGCGATCGGCAAGAATGATTTCATGTCGCTCTTCAAACGGGATGGCGCGCCGCTGGTCTCGCGCACTCCCGAGGCAACCATCGCACATCAGATCATGTTCAAGACCGTGCCGCCCTTTGAAGGCGACAATGGTGTGCGCGTGATGTCCGGCTCGCTCTTCACCGACGGCGAAGAACGCATTGTTTCGTGGCATGCCTTGCATGACTACCCCTTGCTCGCCGTAACCGGCATGTCGACCAAAGACATCTACGCCTCCTTCCGGGAGCGCGCCAGCGACTACACCGTCATCGCCACCGCCTGCTCCATTTTCCTGGCGATTTGCGCGGTGGTCGGCACGCTGCTGTCGCTGCGTCTGGCCATCCGCAAGCGCGAAGCCGAGAAAGCGCGCGAGGCATACGGCGTGGTCACCGAAGGCGGCAACGACGGCTTTTATATGTGGCGCGCCGTGCGCAACAAGGACGGCATCGTGATCGACTTCGAGGTGCTCGACTGCAACGAGCGCGGCGCCACCGTATTCGGAAAGAATAAAGCCGAATTCATCGGCAGCTACATGTCACGCCACTATTCGCCGGCCTATTTCACAAAACTGCTGCCGACGTTTCAGCAAGCCATGGAAGTCGGCTACTACGAAGACGAATACATGATCCCCGACGACAGCCCGCTGAACACAGTCTGGCTGTATCGCAAGATGGTGCGCAACAAGCTTGGCCTGGTCATCACTGTGCGCGACATCAGCGAAGCCAAAGCGCATGAACTGGCCCTGCTCGATCAGATCAACACCGATGACCTGACCGGCCTGCACAACCGCCACTGGGTCATCGACCATCTGCGCAAGGTGCTCAACGACGCCGCCAGTGAACGGCGTGGTTTTTCCGTGCTGTTTCTCGACCTTGACGATTTCAAGAACATCAACGACACCATGGGCCATTCCAGCGGCGACATGCTGCTGCAATCGGTAACGCAACGCCTGCAGGAACTGCTTGCCGCCGATGCTGCATCAGCGGCATCGGCACCCGACAATCCGCTGCGGCAATCCCCGATGAAGAATGAACTGGTCCGCTTCAGCGGCGACGCCTTCACCATCATTCAGCAGCAAAGCGGCAGTGTCGAAGATGCGGCGCAACTCGCCGAGAACATTTTGCAGGCGTTCTCCCGGCCCATCATGCTGTCCAACCAGAACGTGCTGCAAGTCAGCCTGTCGATCGGCATCAGTATGTATCCGCGCGACGGCGACAATGTAGATGCCCTGCTCAAACACGCCGACACCGCCATGAATGCGGCCAAGTCGGACGGCAAGAAACGCTTCCGTTTCTACCAGCCGCAATTGTCCGAACGCCTGCAGATCAAACTGGAAAATGAAAATGCCGTGCGCCTGGCGATTGAACGCGATGAATTCGTCCTGCATTTCCAGCCGCGCGTGAACACCGCGACCGGAGAGTTCTGCAGCATGGAAGCGCTGGCGCGCTGGCAGCATCCGGTACGCGGCATGGTGTCGCCGTTGGAATTCATCCCGGTAGCGGAAGAGACCGGCCTGATCCTCAAGCTGGGTGAACTGATCATCCGCAAGGCTTGCGCGCAACTGGCGCAGTGGAAGGCAGAAGGATTGCCGGCGCTGCCGATGTCGGTCAACGTCTCGTCGCGCCAGCTCAACCAGGGCAATCTCAACACCATCATTGCCACGGCGCTCAGGGACTACGCCATTGATCCGGCGCAAATGGAGATCGAGCTGACCGAATCCTGCATGATGGCCGACACGCTGGAAATCGCCGAAGAACTGGCATCCTTCCAGGAGCTCGGCATCAAGCTGCTGGTCGACGATTTCGGCACCGGTTATTCCTCACTGTCGCAATTGCAGCGCCTCGATCTCGACGTACTGAAAGTCGACAAGGCCTTCACTGCAGAACTGGGCGTACGCGCCGAGGGCGAAGTATTCTTCAACGCCATCGTCTCGATGGCGCATGCCCTGCACATGACGGTCGTGGCGGAAGGCGTGGAAACCGAGCAGCAGTTGCAACTGCTGCAAGCGCTCGGCTGTGATGAAGTGCAAGGCTATTACATCTCGCACCCGCTGCCGGCGGCGGAGATCCCGGGACTTATGCGTCGCCGCTATCTGTTCCCGGTCTCTCCGCTCACACCTGCCTGATTTCTATTTCGCTTCGATCAGCACCGCCTTGGCGGCGTCGGCCGCTTGATTACCTTCCATCACGATGATGCGGCTGGCGCCGGCAGGAGCAGACACGCCCGGCGCTGCCGGCTCCCGCAGCGGACCGATGGCCGTGCCGTTGGCGACACCCTTGGCATCGGTAAGGAAGCGCGCCACCGGCGCCGGCTGGCCATCCAGATAGACACTGTAGCTCGTCTGCGGCTTGAGCTTGAACAGCGATACTTCCAGTGCATCGATCACGCCCAGATTGCGCGACACGACAAAACCGCGCGCCGGTTCGGCAGACTGCTGCACCGGCTGCAACCGAATGTTCAGGGGATCGCTGTTCACGCGCGGCACCAGATTGCTGGTGCCGCCATCCGCGCCCACCACGTGCGACAGATACACCAGCGCCTGCGGCGCCTGGCCGCCGCCGACATGCGCGATCACCTTGTTGCTGGCCGGGTCGATGACTTCGACGCCGTCGCCGTTTTCCAATCCCACATAAATGCGGCTGCTGTCATCGGAAGTCCAGATCCCGTGCGGCAACGCGCCGGTCGGAATGGTCGCCACCAGTTTCGCCACCTTGTCGGTGGTGAATACCTTGACCACATTCTCACCGCCGATCGTCACGTACGCCAGCACCTTGCCGTCGACCTTGGCGAAGGACAGATGGTTGGTGATGAAGCCGGTATCGATGACGCCGGTCACTTCCATCGTCCTGGTATCGATGCGTGTGACCTTGCCGACGTCCTTGTGCGTCATCCACATTTCCTTATAGTCCGGCGTAAATTGCAGGAAAGGTGAAAACGGACTGACCACGTCGATCTTCTTGATCACCTGATGCGACTTGACGTCGATGACATCGACTTGCGGCGTGAAGCTCGATACCGCAAACGCCAGTTTTCCGTCCGGCATGAACTGCACCATGCCCGGACCGACGCCGGTCTGGATGCGGCGCGTTTCCTTGAAACTGAGCGGATCGATCACCGAGATGTAATCCTCGCCGCGCACCACCACCCACACTTCCTTGCCATCGGCGCTGAAGAAACCTTCATGCGGCGAACGGCCGACGTAGGTGATGCCCTTGACCTGATTTGTCGCCGTGTCGATGAAGGTCACCGAGTTGGAACCGTTGGACACGACCAGCAAAGTCTTGTGATCCGGCGAGAAGCCCATGCCGTGCACGTTGATCTGCCCCTTGTACAGCGGCGACAGCACGTCCGGCCGCGGATTGCCCAGACGAATCTGTCCGACCAGCGTATTGGTCGCAGGATTGATGACGGTCACGGTGTTGCTGTTCTGGTCGGCGGTATACACGCGGTCCTGTGCCGATGGCAGCGCCCACGCAGCCTGAGCAAACAATACGGACACCGCGCTGGCGATGAGAGAGATTTTTTTCATGTCGATGTTGTCCCTGGTGTTGGTATAAAAAAGAATGTGAAAAAGCGCCTGCACGAAAATCTATTTGTCTGTCTTGTCGCCATGACGCTGCAACCATGCCTGCATCACGCGGATTTCGTTTTGCTGCTCGGTGATGATGCCGAGCGCGAGATTACGGATTTCCGGATCGTCCGAATACAACAGCACCGCTTTCGCCATGTCCACGGCGCCCTGGTGATGCGGCATCATCATGGTGATGAAATCGTGCTCGGCCTTGCCGTTCATCGGCGCATGCGTCATGCCGTGATCCATGACGGCCATGGCGTCATCCATCAACCCGGAAAACGGCTTTGCGGTGCTGGCGATGAATACCGGTACATCTTTAGCGACCGCAGCGGCGGCCGGCTCTGCGCCGTGGTGGTGCATCCCTTGCATTCCCTGCATGTCCTGGGCAATGGCATTGCCGCTGGTGCATAAGAAAACCGCCGCCATCACTACCGAACTGGCGACCACAGCTGCTGCCGCGACGTGACGGTGCGGCTGCATGAAACGCCCCAGACGGTTCACTGTCGTCAATGTTGTTTGCATTAAAACCTCCTCTTTTTTTGTTGATCGCATCGATGGATGCCTTACAGGCGGGCACGCCGGAAAGCAGCACATACGAACAGTGTAGAAGCGAGGCTGGGTTAAACGAATGACAAAGCGGTGACAAATTTGTCATGCTTCCGCCCGGGAGAGCGGAAGCAATCAGGACAAATCAATTGCGGAAGACAGTGACCGGCGCGGCGCGATAGTCGGAGGGATACATCTGTTTGAAATTTTCGATCTTGGGCAGATCGTAGCGCGCGATATAGCCTTGCTGCGGATGCAATGTGGCGAAATCCTGATGGTAATCTTCAGCAGGATAGAAAGCCGCCGGTTGCAACGGCGTCAACTGCGTAACGATGCGCGCCGGATAGACTTTCGCCGCATCCAACTGAGCGATGTAGTCGGCGGCGATACGTTTCTGGTCGTCGCTCTGATAGAAGATCGCCGAGCGGTATTGCGTACCCATGTCAGGTCCCTGGCGATTGAGCTGCGTCGGATCGTGCACGACCGAGAAATAGATTTGGAGGATCTTGCCGTACGAGATCTTGCGTGGATCGAAGGTCACCTTGACCGACTCGGCATGTCCGGTGGAACCGGAGCCGACGATATCGTAGTGCGCATTTTCCTTGCTGCCGCCGGCATAACCCGACACCGCGCTGGTCACCCCGAGCGTGTGCTGGAACACCGCCTGCACGCCCCAGAAACAACCGCCGGCGAGGACCACCGTTTCCGTTGCCGCCGTGGCAGCTGCCGGTGCGCTTTTCGGCGCAGGAATCTTGAAGGCGGATTCCGCTGCTTGCGACGACGAAATCTGCATCGTCATTGCAGCTGTCGCCAGCATCAAGGGCAAACCAAATTTTTTGAAATATACCTTCATCATTTACTCTCTTTCACTAAACCCACACCAGCGTCACGCCGGGAAAACAATTGCGCCAGTTGCTGACGATTCTTTTGCGACAGGATTCGCATCAGCAGCAAGGCCGCCACGATAGCCGTGAACAGAATCGGCTGCGCCAGCAAATTCTTGCCTGCCTTGACCCACCAGAAATGCAGCACGCCCAGCGGCACGATCACGTAGGTCAGGCGATGCAGCCATTGCCAGCGCTTGCCGCCGAGCCGGCGCACCATGGCATTGGTGCTGGTGATCGCCAACGGAATCAGCAACACAAAAGCCAGCACCCCGACGGTGATGAAAGGACGCTTGACGATGTCCTTCCACATTTCCTGAACGTCGAAGAAATGATCCAGCCAAAAGAAAATCGTGAAATGCAGGAACACGTAGAAGAACGCATACAAACCCAGCATGCGGCGCAAACGCACCAGCCAGTTCCATCCCGTCAAGCGGCGCAGCGGCGTGACCGCCAGCGTGATCGTCAGAAAGTACAGCGCCCAGTCGCCGGTGTTGCGCGTGATGAACTCGATCGGATTGGCGCCGAGCTTGTCTAGGAAGACAAACAGCACCAGACGCGCCAGCGGCAGCAAAGCCAGTACGAACAAGACGTTGCGCATGTACAAGACCTGCCGCGTCGAGAGAGTTTTCAATGCGTTCAATACGTTCATCTTGCTGGCCTGCTTAAAAATACTTCTTGAGATCCATGCCGGAATACAAACCGGCGACATCGTTATAGCCGTTGAACATCAATGTCTTGCGCTTGCGCGCGAAGAAGCCGTCTTCACCGATGCGGCGCTCGGTGGCCTGCGACCAGCGCGGGTGATCGACGTTGGGATTGACGTTGGAATAGAAGCCGTACTCCTGCGCGGCATACATGTTCCAGGCGGTCTTCGGTTGCTCCTTGAGGAAACGAATCTTGACGATGGACTTGGCCGATTTGAAGCCATACTTCCAGGGCACCACCACGCGCACCGGCGCGCCGTTCTGGTTTGGCAGCACTTCTCCGTACATGCCCAGCGTAAGCAAGGTCAGCGGATGATTGGCTTCATCCATGCGCAAGCCTTCGGTATACGGCCATTGCAGAATCGGATCTGACAAACCCGGCATCTGCTTCTTGTCGGCCAGCGTGACGAACTCGATGTACTTGGCGTTGCCGGTCGGATCGGCTTTCTTGATCAGCGCCGACAGCGAATAGCCGATCCACGGAATCACCATTGACCAGCCTTCCACGCAGCGCAGACGATAGATGCGTTCTTCCAGCGGCGCCAGTTTGGTCAGCGCATCCAGATCCAGCGTGAAAGGCTTCTTCACTTCGCCTTCGATGCTCACGGTCCAGGGATTGGTTTTGAGCGTACCCGCGGTCTTGGCCGGATCAGACTTGTCGGTGCCGAATTCGTAGTAGTTGTTGTAGGTAGTCGCATCCTGATAGGCGGTCGGCTTGTCCATCACGGCATACGCGCTATTGAGCTTGGCTGCCAGCTTGCGGGCGGTGGCTGACTGAGCAAACGCGCTGCCCGATCCGATGAGACCCATGCCGCTGCCGGCGATGGCGCCTGCCGCCATTTTGGCGATGAAAGCACGGCGCGAGGCAAAGACTTCCTGCGGCGTGATTTCCGAGGCAAGAGGAATATCGATCTGGTCGGGACGGATTTTGATCAGCATGGCGTTTTCCTGAAATAATGAATGGGTTCGGTCTGTTGCCTTGAGGCACCTGAGGCGATGAATAGCGCGACAAATAACATGTAGATCGCAGGTAAATCATATCCCGGAAGGCAAAAGACTTTTCTCGCACGATCATCCTAGGGCATTGGCAGTGTCGTCAACATGGCATTTTGATGACAAATTTGTCATCGAGAAGGCCATAGCGAGTTGTTAGAATGCCCCCATGTAAGGTGTATCCGGCAACAATCCGCCAACACCGCAGCAACATTCACCTGGAATCCTGTATGGCCATCCTTGTCATCGAAGACGATCCGAAAACCGGCGACTACCTCAAAAAAGGTCTGCGCGAGTCCGGCTATACGGTCGATCTGGCGCGCAACGGCACCGACGGCCTGCACATGGCGATGGAGCAGGAATACGATCTGGTCGTGCTGGACGTCATGCTGCCTGGCACCGACGGCTGGCAGGTGATGAGCGCCCTGCGCGCCAAACGCGATCTGCCGGTAATCTTCCTCACGGCGCGCGATCAGGTCGATGACCGCATTCGCGGGCTGGAACTCGGTGCCGACGATTACCTCGTCAAGCCCTTCTCCTTTACTGAACTGGTGCTGCGCATCCGTACCCTCTTGCGGCGCGGCGTCACGCGCGACGCCGAGGTGTATCAGGTCGCCGATCTGCAACTGGACCATGTGCGCCACAAAGTAACGCGGCAAGGCGTCAACATCGTGCTGACCAACAAGGAATTTCTGCTGCTGCATCTGCTGATCAAGCGTCGCGGCGAAGCCTTGTCGCGCTCGGTGATCGCCTCGCAGGTGTGGGACATGAACTTCGACAGCGACACCAACGTCGTCGACGTCGCCGTCAAGCGGCTGCGCGCCAAGATCGACGCCCCCTTCGAGAAGAAGCTGATCCATACCGTACGCAGCATCGGCTACATGTTCTCGGAAACGCCATGAAAGCATCAGCATGAAACCGTGGCGTTCCTGGACGCTGGCTTTTCGTGTCAGCGCCCTCTTCGCACTGATCGCCTGTCTGGTCGTCACCGGCCTGGGCATGTATCTCTACAACTCGGCCAGGCAATCGCTGGAAATTCGCGCCGACTACACGCTGATCGGCCGCGTGGAACATTTCCGCAACCTGCTCCACGATCTTTACAACGTCGAGCAGATGGAGCAGCGTCCGGCGCTGTTTGAAAGCATGCTGGGCAACGAGCAGGACGTGCGCATCTTCCGCCGCCAGGGTGATACGCCCTTCATCAACATCAACCCGGACAATCTGACGCCGCCACCGATGACGCCGGTCGCCATCGGCATGCCGCTGGCGATCACGTCGCTGCATGACGGCATGCGCGCCGATGGTGTACGCGTGCGCTGGGTAGCTGCATTGGCCGATGTCGGCAACCACAACGATACCGTGGAAATCGTCGCCGCCTATGTCATGACGCAAGAGTCGCGCATGATGAGGGTGTACCTGTGGCGCGTGATCGCGGCGGTGGCGCTGACGGTGCTGCTGACCGCCGTGCTGGGCTTCGCCGTACTGCGCCGCGACCTGATGCCGCTCACGCGCATGAGCAAGCGCGCGGCCGAAATCACGCCGGCCAACCTGAGCACCCGCCTGCGCGAAGAAGACGCGCCTGCCGAACTGCGCCAGCTCGCCAGCGCCTTGAACGCCATGCTTGATCGCCTGGAAAACGGTTACGAACATCTGTCGCAATTCTCCGCCGACCTGGCGCACGAGATCCGCACGCCGGTCAACATTCTGATGGGCCAGACGCAGGTCACACTAGGCAAACGCCGTAATGTGGAAGAGTATGAACAGCTGCTGGAATCGAATCTGGAAGAACTGACGCGGCTGTCGCGCATCATTGAAAACATCCTGTTCCTGGCGCAGGCCGACCACGCCGATCTTACGGTTGACCGCACACCGATCGCGCTGGCCGAGGAGTTGCACAAGATCGCCGACTACTTCGAAGGCGTCGCAGCGGAACGCGACATGCATTTTGACGTCAACGCCAGTCAGGACGCCGCCTGCCGCGCCAACCTGATCATGTGGCGGCGCGCGGTCAGCAATCTGGTGGTCAATGCAGTGCGCTACGGCGAAGAAGGAACGGCTATTCGCATCAAGGTGCAAACCAGCGCCGACGGCGTGACCATCGCCGTTGAAAACCGCGGCGCCGCCATGACGCAGCAACAGATGGAACGTATGTTCGACCGCTTCTACCGCGGCGACAAATCGCGCAGCGAATACACCGAATCCAACGGACTGGGCCTGGCCATCGTCAAAGCCATCATGACGCTGCATCGCGGGACGGCAGCGGTGGCATGTACCGGCGATGGCTGGATCAGTTTCAGCCTGTTTTTCCCGGATCGCCAGGACTGATTATTTTTTCTGCGCAGACGCCGTCGTCAAAACCTGACGCACGCGGCGGATAACGTCGCCCCAATCATCGGCGGCCGCTTGCCTGAACAAGCGCGCCGACGGATACCACGGACTGTCATCACGCTCCAGAAACCAGCGCCAATCCGCGGCTTTCGAGAGCAACACCCACACCGGCACGCCGAGCGCTCCCGCCAGATGGATGGCGGCGGTATCGACGCCGATGACGAAGTCCAGATTGGCAATCAAGGCAGCAGTGTCATCGAATGCGCGCAATTGCGGTGCAGGCCAGAGAATGGATGGATTAGCTTGCAGAAAAGCTTCGTCGCGCTGGCGAATTTCAGGTTGCAGCAGGATGAACTCGATGTCTTCGCTCACCGCAAACAAGGGCGCAAAAGCCTCTAAAGGAATCGAGCGGCGCCGGTCGTTATGATTGCCCGCGTTGCCGGAGCAAACTATCCCGATGCGCAAACGTTTTTTGGGCGTCAGCGAAATCTGCCATTGCGCTTGCTTCGATGTATCCGCTTGCAAATACGAGGGGCGAGACGGAATCGTTTCCAGCGTGGTGCCGAACACACCGGGCAAGCTCATCAGCGGCAATTGCAAATCGACTCGCGGAACGGCATCGCCTGCGGCGATGACCTGAATTCGGCCGTTGGAGGCGAGCGTTTCAATCAACTTTTCCAGGGTCGCCGGAACTTCCAGCACGACCTGCGCGCCCAGCTCTGCGACTTGCTGCGCATAACGGCAAAAGTGAATGGTGTCGCCCAGGCCCTGCTCTGCCCACAGCAGAATCGTCTTGCCGGCGACCTCATGCGATCCGTTCCAGCGGGGAATGTCCTGATGCCGAGCCGGATCGGCGAGTTCGCCCTGCCAGCGTGATTCATACAGCGGCCATGCTTTGTCGAGCCTGCCGAGCGTCAGACGGGTCAGCGCCAGATTGACGCTGGAGTCGGCGTCGCCGGGTTGCAGTGCGAGCGCCTTGTCGCTGCTGGCGATGGATTCTTCGTAACGGCACAGGCGGCTCAGCACCGCTGCGCGGCACGCCCATGCATCGGCCGCGTTGGGCGCGGCCGACAACACCTGATCAACACACGTCAAGGCATCTTCATTGCGATGCAGGCGATATAGCGTCAATGCCCGGTCGAGGCGATATTGCACCTTGTCCGGCGCCAGCGTGAGTGCTTGCTGAATGCTGTGCAAAGCGTCGGCATGGCGTTGCAGCCGTCCGAGCGACACGGCATGGCGATACCAGATGTCGGCGTTTTGCGGCGCCAGACGCAAAGCGTGTTCCAGCGTCTGCAAGGCTTCGTCGTTGCGCTGCGCATCCTGCAGCAACAAGGCGGCGGCCATATAGATGTCGGCGTGCTGCACGCCGGAAGCAATCAGTTGCAGATACAGGCTCAGCGCTTCCGTGCGCCGGCCGGCGTCGTAAAAGACGCGTCCAAGTTTGTAGCTGACAGCGAGATCGCCGGGCTTCAGCCCCAGCGCGCGAACATACCAGTCGATTGCCTGTTCATGCAGACCGAGGCCGGCAGCCACCGCGCCGGACAAATGCAGCAAATTGAAATCGGCGGCGCCCAGCGTGAGCGGTTGCAAAATGGCATGCGCCGCTTCCAGCTGGCCGTGCTGGAAATACAGATAGGCTTGGGCAATGGCGTCGTTATTCATGCGCCGGATGTTAACACGCATGCGACAGTCAGTGCTGCGGGTGCTAGCTTTGCGATGCGACCTCGTGTTCCGTCGGCACAGATGCAGAAGATCGCGATCCGTATCGGTTGGCATAGACCCAGGTGAATTCCGCTCCCAGCAGGAAAATCTGTGCCGAGTAATAAATCCACGCCAACAGCAACGCAAACGAACCGGCTGCGCCGAAGCCCGAGGTCATGCTGGTGCGGCCGAGATAGAGGCCGATCAGATATTTCCCGATGATGAACAACAGCGTAGTCGCGATGGCGCCGGTGCGCACGTCGTGCCAGGACAGACTTACGCGCGGCATGTATTTGTAGATGATGGAAAACAGCGCCGTGAAGACACAAAATGAAATGATGAAATTGAGCACCTGCAGCAGAATTTCCCAGCCGGTGAACCAGCTCCCCCACCACTTTCCCAACGCCGCCAGTCCCGCGCTGGCGACCAGTGAGATAGTCAGCATGAAACCCAGACCAAGGATCAGACCGAATGACAGCAAGCGTTTGCGAATCAAAGGCATGATGCCGCTCTCGCGCGGTGCAGCGGGAATATGCCAGATGCGGTCAAGCGCACTTTGCAACTCGGCAAACACGGCGGTGGCGCCGATCACCAGCGTCACGATGCCAAGACCGGCGGCGATGATGCCGTCGCGCGGCTCACTGACCGATTTCAGCAAACCCTGTACCGCCATCGCACCTTCGATACCCACGATGCCCTGGATCTGGCCGACGATTTCACCCTGGGCGGCGTCGTGGCCGAAAATCATGCCGGCGACGGCTATTGCAATCACCAGCATCGGCGCCAGCGAAAAGATCGTGTAATACGCAATCGCAGCCCCCATGCTGGGTGCAAAGTCGTCCAGCCAGGCTGTGACCGCGCCTTTGCTCAGTTGCCAGGCCTGCTGCAGGCGGCTCTCGTTGGGCAGCTTGCGGACGAAATGACGTTTTTTCGGGTGAGGCAGACTCTGATCCATCGTACTTTTCTCCAAATCCTGATAAGAGTCGGAGTACTTTTTCCGTTTTTTTATCCTTCCAAAAATTCAATAAACCCGATTTATCGCGATTTATCACCGATTCGCCACGACAAATCACTCTTCATTGCGACTTATCCATTGGGATCATTGACGTATTGGCGCTAAACCGCATTCCCATGATCTGGCGCAAAGCTTTGCCGGAACCTTTGCGCAATACTCCGATTGTCTAAATTTTCGAATTATCGTATATTTCAGTAATTACTGAAAATTCAATAAGTCATGGAACCTAACACACTCAGCCCGCTGATGCAGCGCTTCATCCTTCACTTCGGCGAAATGGGCAGCCGCTGGGGCATCAACCGCACTGTCGGGCAAATCTACGCCTTGCTGTATGTGCAGGCAAGACCGCTCAATGCCGACGAGATCGCCGAATATCTGAGCTTTTCGCGCTCGAATGTCAGCATGGGACTGAAAGAGCTGCAATCCTGGCGACTGGTAAAACTGCTGCACCAGCCCGGCGACCGTCGTGAGTATTTCGAGCCGCCCAAGGATATCTGGGACATTTTCAAGGCCTTGCTGGAAGAACGCCGCCGCCGCGAAATCGAGCCGACACTGTCGATGCTGCGCGATGCCCTGCTGGAAGCGCCGGCCAATCCCGACGATAAACACGCGCAAAAACGCATGCGCGAAATGTACGACCTGATCGAGCTATCCAGTTCCTGGTTCGACGATGTACAGCGTCTGTCGCCGGAGACGCTGTCTTCGCTGATGAAGATGGGCTCGAAGATCAAGAAATTGCTGGACGTCAAGGACAAGTTCCGCTTCAGTAGCGATAAAACCGGCAGCAAAGCCGACAAGGACGCACCTGAAGAAGAGTTTTCCGAATCTCCCGGGAAGGAGTGAAGAATGCCCAGGCCCTCATGGTTGTTCCGTATTCATCGTCTGTCCCGCCTGCCCCGACTCACGCAATTGCCGCTCGGCGCTGAAATCGCGCTGATCCTGGTGGTCAAGATTGCGATTCTGACCGTGCTGGCAAAAACCTTTTTTTCTGAACCACAAGCCAAAAAGATGCGCATGCCCACCGAACAGGTGGAGCAGCATCTACTGGCGCCGGCGCCCGTTCCAACAGCAACCGCAACCGCAACAACTGCACCAACAATAACGACAAGCGCCGTCTCCACATTTACATCCACTTCCGAGGTCCCCCATGCTTCCCATTGACGAGGTCGTCAGTCTGTCGCGGCTGCAATTTGCCGTGACGGCGTTGTATCACTTCCTGTTTGTTCCGCTTACCCTGGGCTTGTCCTGGATTCTGGTCATCATGGAGGCCGTCTATGTCATGACCGGCAGCCCGGTCTATAAAGACATGACCCGTTTCTGGGGCAAGCTGTTCGGCATCAACTTCGCCATGGGCGTGGCCACTGGCATCACGCTGGAGTTCCAGTTCGGCACCAATTGGTCTTACTACTCGCACTATGTCGGCGACATCTTCGGCACGCCGCTGGCGATCGAAGGCATGGCGGCGTTCTTCCTTGAGTCGACCTTCGTCGGCCTGTTCTTCTTCGGCTGGGATCGCCTTACTCGCGTACAGCATTTGCTGGTGACTTTCCTGGTTGCGCTCGGTTCCAGCCTGTCGGCACTGTGGATCCTGATCGCCAACGGCTGGATGAACAATCCGGTTGGCGCAGAATTCAACTTCGAGACCATGCGCATGGAACTGGTCAGCATGACCGACGTGATCTTCAATCCGGTGGCGCAGGTGAAGTTTGTGCACACCGTGGCGGCGGGCTATGTGACAGCGTCGATGTTCGTGCTCGGCGTATCGGCTTACTATCTGCTCAAGGCGCGCGACACGCAATTCGCCTTGCGCTCGTTTGCGGTCGCTGCCGGTTTCGGCTTGGCATCGACGCTGTCGGTGATCGTGCTCGGCGATGAGTCCGGCTACACCGCAGGTGAAGTCAACAAGGTCAAGCTGGCCGCCATCGAAGCCGAATGGGAGACACATCCAGCCCCTGCCGGCATCACCGTGTTCGGCATGCCGGACAGCAAGAATGAGCGCACCGACTACGCATTCAAAGTCCCTTATGTCCTCGGGCTGATCGCCACCCGTTCAACCGACACGCCGGTAGTCGGCATCAAGGACCTGAAGAAGGAGCATGAAGTCCGCATCCGCAACGGCATGCTCGCCTACGCGGCGCTGACGCGACTGAAGTCCGGCGACAAATCGCCTGCCGCGCGCGCTGAATTCGACAAACTCAAGCATGACCTCGGTTACGGTTTGCTGTTGAAAAAATACACGCCGAACGTCATCGACGCCACACCGGAACAGATCGCCAAGGCGGTCGACGACACCATCCCGAATGTAGCGCCGCTGTTCTGGTCGTTCCGCGGCATGGTGGCGCTGGGCATATTGTTCCTGTTCATCTTCGCGACCTCGTTCTACTTCCTGATCCGCAAGCAGCTCGCGCCGCAACGCTGGCTGCTGCGCCTGGCGGTGTTCAGCATTCCGCTGCCGTGGATCGCCGCTGAACTTGGCTGGATCGTTGCCGAATACGGACGTCAGCCATGGACCATTGCAGGCATCCTGCCTACGCATCTGTCGGCGTCGACCTTGCAGCCGTCAAGCCTGTACTTCAGCCTGGCCGGATTCATCCTGTTCTATACCTTCCTGCTGGTGGTGGAAATGGTGCTGATGGTGAAGTACGCCAAGCGCGGCCCGAGCAGCCTGCACACCGGCAAATATCACTGGGAGTTGCTGGACAAGAAACCGGCCGCCCCGTCGAGGACGCCTCCACGCCCGCCGCTGCCAAAACCAACCCGCTGATTGCAGAAGAACACCCAAGGAAACAATCATGATCTTCGATTACGAAACTTTAAAAATCATCTGGTGGGCATTCGTCGGCGTACTGATCATCGGCTTCGCCCTGACCGACGGCTTCGACTTTGGCGTGGGCATTATGCTGCCCTTCGTCGGCAAAACCGACGCTGAACGCCGCGTGCTGATCAACTCCATCGGTCCGACCTGGGAGGGCAACCAGACCTGGTTCATCACCGCCGGCGGCGCCACCTTTGCGGCGTGGCCGCTGGTGTATGCGACGGCGTTCTCGGGCTTTTACATTGCGCTGATGGTGCTGCTGTTTTCGCTGTTCTTCCGTCCGGTCGGCTTCGACTACCGCAGCAAGGTCGCCGATCCGCGCTGGCGCAATGCCTGGGACTGGGGCCTGTTCGCCGGCGGCATCGTACCGCCTCTGATCTGCGGCGTGGCTTTCGGCAATCTGTTGCTGGGCGTGCCTTTCCACTACGACGACACCATGCGTGTGGAATACACCGGCAACTTCTTCCAGTTGCTGAATCCCTTCGGCCTGCTGGCCGGCCTGATGAGCGTGGCGATGCTGCTGACACATGGTGCAACCTTCGCCATGGTGAAGACGGAGGCGGAGATTGCAGCCCGGGTCAGGAAGATCGCTATCTATGCATCGCTGGCAACACTGGCATTGTTCGTGATCGGCGGTTATTGGGTGGCGCGCGGCATCGACGGTTACAGCATCACCTCCATGCCGAGCGCCAACTCCGCTTTCATGCCGCTGGCGAAGACGGTCGAAATCACCGCGGGAGCCTGGATGGACAACTACGTACGCTGGCCTGAGACCAAAGCGATTCCCATTGTCGCCATCGTTGCATTGCTGCTGGTTGCCGCGTTCAGCGCCTGGCGCAAGGCGCGTCTGGCCTTCATCTGCAGCGGCATCGCCGTAGCCGGCATCATCCTGACCGCGGCGACAGCAATGTTTCCGTTCATCATGCCGTCGTCGCTGGATCCGCGCAGCAGCCTGACCGTCTGGGATGCCGTGTCGAGCCAGAAAACGCTGGGCATCATGTTCTGGCTGGTGCTGTTCTTCCTGCCGCTGATCATGCTGTACACGGCCTGGGTGTATCGCGTGATGCGCGGCAAGGTGACGCTCAAGCACATTGCCGATAACGAACACACCGCTTACTAATTCATTCAGAGAAGGAGAACATCATGTGGTATTTCGCCTGGATACTCGGCGTCGGTCTGGCACTGGCCTTCGGCATCATCAACGTCATGTGGCTGGAAGCCAACTACGCCTTCGGCCGCCGCAAGGAAGACGAAACCAACGAACGCTTTGCGTCCGCCAACGCCAAAGCCGAACTGGCCAGAAAACGTCCCGCCCCCGGTGGAAAGTGAGGCCGTCATGAGCGCCTCTTTCCTGCATCCAGCACATTCGGCACGGCTGGTCGCCACCGATCCGGCGCTCTTGCACGCGCTGGCCGGCGCCGGCTTTGCCGACACCTTCCGGATTGCACTGAGCGACGAACAAGGCAGCTTGTCGGCCGGCGAACTGACGCGGCAAATGTTCAGCCGCACGCCGGAATGGGTGTCGCTGCTGCTGTCGACCCGCAATCGTATCGTTGGACTGTTTGGCTTGAAGCAGGCCGGCCTGCATATCGATGGCGAGGCATCGTCCACATCATCATCGGTGGCGGGCTTTCCGGTGGTAGAGCAAAGCGAGAATCAGGTGCAGCTCGGCTTTGACGACAAGCATCTGGATTTCCGGATATGGGTGCGGCGTGAGTCCGGCACATCGGAGTTGTCGGCGCAACTGACTGTGACGACTGTGGTACGCACCAATCAGTTGCTCGGACGTGTTTATCTTGAGGTGATCAAACCATTTCACCGCATCATCGTGCCGGCGATGCTGAATCGTTTGCGTAATTGATCCGCGCCTGACACTGCTTGCGAGCTTGCAAAAACAAAAAGCCCCGCCGGAATATCGGCGGGGCTTTTTTACATCAGCTGCCCGGTAACTTATACCAGTGTCAGTGTGACGTTGATGTTGCCGCGTGTCGCGTTCGAGTAAGGGCAAACTTGGTGTGCCTTCTCGATCAGCGATTGCGCAACGGCGCGATCCAGGCCTGGCAGGGAAATGTCCAGCGCCACTTCGATACCGAAGCCGCCTGGGATGGTGCCGATGCCGACTGTACCGGTGATGCTTGCATCAGCCGGGACGGCGATCTTTTCCTGGCCGCCGACGAACTTCAATGCGCCGATAAAGCAAGCCGAATAGCCGGCTGCAAACAGTTGCTCAGGATTGGTGCCTGCACCGCCGGCACCGCCCAGTTCCTTCGGTGTAGTCAGCTTGACGTCCAGGATGCCGTCGGACGACTTTGCTGTGCCTTCACGGCCGCCGGTTGCAGTTGCTTTAGCTTGATAGAGTGCTTTTTCGATTTTCATTTTGATTCCTTTCGAGTGGTATGAAGAATGATGCAGGGGAAGCATCGATTAAATTACATAGGAAACTACAAATAAATTTTAAACAATAAAATTGCTAACAATATAAATAATATGCGGTCAAGCTCACTTCTACTACCTCCCAGCTGCTGTCACTTTTGCAACGACAGTACGGGTGAAACAATAAACCTGTGCGACTAATCTTCTGCGCCATCCAGCAAGCCCTTGCGCAGGACTTTTAGCTCTTCTCGCAGATTAGCAACCTGTTCGAGCGGTGGCAAGGAACACATGAGTCGCTGCGGAACGGCGATTGCCCGTTTGCGCAATGCACGGCCTTCCTGGCTCAGACGCACCACCACGCGGCGCTCGTCTTCCACATCACGGGCACGATGCAGCAGACCCATCGTTTCCATGCGTTTGAGCAAAGGTGTCAGGGTGCCCGAATCGAGGAACAGCTTGCCGCCCAGATCGGAAACCGTGACTTCGTCCTTTTCCCACAAGACCAGCATCACGAGATATTGCGGATACGTCAGATCGATGTCTTTCAGTATCTTCTTATACACCTTGGTCATCGCCAGCGACGCCGAGTACATGGCGAAGCACAATTGATTTTCAAGCATGAGAGCCTGATCAATCGCTGCTGCCGGTGTCGTCGATGTGTTTGCGTTTGCCATGGATTGAATAATACATAGCCAAAAATTAAATTGCAAGCAATTTAAATGAAAATCTGCATTGATTTAAAAATACAACAAACTTGCGAAGATGCAAGTTTGTCGTCCGCCGAGCTTATTTCTAGACTCATCAACGCTCGAAACGCTGCTCCACCATCTCCTTACCCCACTGCGCGCCCGGCCATTCTTCCTTGAGCTGGAATCCATAGCTCTCGTACAAACGGCGCGCTGCGTCGAGTCCCCGGAAGGTCCACAGGTGTACCGATGCAAACCCCTGCGCATCGCAGAACGCCATCGCGGCATCCATCAGACGGCGTCCCACGCCTGCTCCGCGCAAACCGTCGTCGACGATGAACCAGCGCAGGTGCGCCTTGTTGTCACCCAGATCTTCGCCGTCGATAGCTACCGATCCGACGATGCGCGAACCTTGCATTGCCAGCCACAAGCCATTGCCAGGATGCTCCAGGCGCGGCACGAACTCCGCCATGCCGGCCGCCACCTTGCTTTCGAAGAAGCTGCCGAAGCCAACCGTGCGGGCATAGAAGCTCGCATGCATATTCACCACTTGCCCGATTGCGCCGGCTTGATAAGTGGAGACAATGCTGATGTCATCCGCTGCCGCGATAGCCGTATCCAGACGATGCGCCTGCAGCGCCTGCGCGTAGGCGGCCACACCTTGTGCCACGGTCTCTTTCTGCGAGGGAGTCAGCTTCTGTAATGCGCTGGTGACTTGTCCGCGACCGTAGGCATGAATCGATGCCAGCGTCCGCTTGCCTTGCGCGGTCAAGGCAAGCCACTTCACACGACCGTCCTGCTCGCTGGCGACTTCGCTCAGCTCGCCCGCTTCGACCAGCTTGCGCACCATGCGGCTGACACTGGACTTTTCCAGCCCAAGAAAATCCGACAATTGCGCCGCCGTCATCGAGCGCTGCGCGCCGATCTCCAGAATCGCATGCACGGCCGAGGGCGGATAGTCCGTAGACGCCAGCGTCGCCTGCATGAAACCAAGTTCACGCACCATCTGGCGCGACGACGCACGAATCTGATCGATGAAGAGATGATCTGCTGGCATGGCGCTTCTCCTTTTTAATATAGTTGCATTATACAACTATAATCATCCTAAAAAGCGAGCGGCAAAAACCGAATAATCACGACATGGCAAAGAGCTGCCCGGTATCATTCAGGTTTGAGCCACACATCATCGCAATGCATTCCGACACCGCCACCTCATTTGCCGCACCATCCGCCAAGTCGCTCGCCATTTTCTGCAAGGTCGTCGACAATTACGGCGACATCGGCATTTGCTGGCGTCTGGCGCGGCAACTGGCGCATGAGCATGGCGTCGCAGTGACCCTGTGGGTGGATGATCTGGCAAGCTTCGAGCGGATTTGCCCGGAGGTCGACAGCCGCGCTGATTTACAGAATGTCCAGGGCATCGCCGTACAACACTGGCGCGATCAGAACGGAATCTTTGCCGCCGGCGACGTGGCCGACATCGTCATCGAATTCTTCGCCTGCGACATCCCGCCCGGTTATATCAAGGCGATGTCCGGATGTACCCCGCGCCCGGTATGGCTGAATCTGGAAGGCCTGACGGCGGAAACCTGGGTGGAAGGCTGCCACACCCTGCCCTCGCCGCATCCGCAGTTGCCGTTGACGAAGTATTTTTTCTTTCCGGGATTCAACAAGCGTACCGGCGGCCTGCAGATGGAGTCCGGTCTGACCGCCCGACGTGAAGCTTTCCTCGCCGATCCGCATGCCGCTGTCGACTTCCTGGCACAGTTCGGGGTGACCGAAATAGAAACGCGCGCGCTCAAGGTGTCGCTCTTTTGCTACCCGCAGGCGCCAATCGCTGCCTTGTTCGCGACATGGCAAGCAAGTGACCAGGCCGTCCTTTGCCTCGTACCGGAAGGCGTCGGCGGCGATGCCGTAGCGGATTTTCTCGGGCAGCCATCGACAGCGGGAGCGCATACCACGCGCGGCGCCCTCACCGTACGCATCGTCCCCTTCGTACCACAACCCGACTACGACAAATTGCTGTGGGCCTGCGATGTCAATTTCGTGCGCGGCGAGGACTCATTCGTCCGTGCGCAATGGGCCGCCAAACCCTTTATCTGGCACATTTACCCGCAAGACGAGAATCTGCACCACGTCAAACTCAAGGCATTCCTCAACACCTATCTTGCTGCAACCGATAGCCTGAAAACGCTGGCGCTGGCCTGGAACGGCGCCGCCGGTGAGGCGATCGACGTCGCGGCACTATGGCGCGATATGGACGCCGACCTGCCAAACATTGCCAGGCTGTCCATAGATTGGGAACGAGTGTTGCTGGCAAACGGCGATCTGGCGGCGAATTTGCTGAAGTTTGCAGAAACAGTTCCACCGAGAGTCTGATGCGCTAGAAATTTAGGTTAAAATATAGGGCTAATTTTTACGCATCAATGCATCAACAATCTAATCGTACGTGGGCTTGCGGTGTTTTTTGCCAGTAGGCTACAGAAGATTTTTACGCAACCTACTTTTTACGTATATTCGCTATGAAATTTGCAAAAGAAATTCGCGTCGGCAACATCATTATGGTTGACAGCAAGCCAATGATCGTCCTGCGCTCCGACGTCAACGGTTCGAGCCGCACTGGTTTCACTTACAAGTGGAAGATGAAGAACCTGCTGACCAACAGCCCGCAAGAAAACGTCTTCCGCGGCGACGACAAGTTCGACGTGGTCGTGCTTGACAAGAAGGAAGTGACTTACTCCTACTTCGCTGATCCGCTGTACGTGTTCATGGACTCCGAATACAACCAGTACGAAATCGAAGGCGAAAACCTGGGCGACGCTCTGGGTTACCTGAAAGACGGCATGGAATGCGAAGCAGTCTTCTACGACGGCAAGGCAATCTCCGTCGAACTGCCGACAACCATCGTACGTCAGGTTGTGTACTCGGAACCGGCTGTCAAGGGCAACACTTCGGGCAACGTCCTGAAGGAAGCCAAGATCGAAAACGCAATTGAAGCGAATCAGATCGTCGTGATGGTCCCGCTGTTCGTCAGCCAGGACGACCAGATCGAAATCGACACACGCACCAACGAATACAAAAAAGTGGTTCGTAACTGATTTCAGTCATTCAGCAGCACCCGCAGAAAAAGCCGCGAGGATCGCGGCTTTTTTTCATCCTCCCGCCTCCGCCAAGCCCGCCCCTCTCGCACAGCGCCAGGCGTCTGACACATACAAATCTTAACCCCTTCCTCGCCGGCGTATTTCCCTGGATTTCACCGCGTTCAAATATAGTTGCATTGCGAACTAAATTGCAGTATCGTTGATCCATGTTTGATCACTGCCTCTATTTCAATACCGCAGCACTGTCTCGCCGCCTGGAGCGTGAATGGGCGGAAGCGTTCGCACCGTTCGGTCTCACGGCGCCGCAGGGCTTTATGCTGAGAGCCATCATCGACAGACCGGGAATGCTGCAGAGCGAACTGGCGGCAGAGCTTGCCATTGCGCGCTCCACCACCACGCGCGCGCTGGACACGCTGGAGCAAAAAGGCTTGCTTGAGCGCCGCAGGACAGAAGGCGATGGCAGAGAGATCTCGGTTTATCCGACGGCCGCCGCCATTGAGATCAAGATACCGCTGAATGCATCGGCCGGCGGTGCCGCAGAGAAGATCCGAAAGATTCTGGGCAAGGAAGAATTCGCCGATGCCGTCCTGAAAATCAGAGATGTGCGTTCAGCTCTGGAGTGATTATTTTTCGCGCGCATACTTGCGCTTATTTTTACACCATATAGTTGCATTGCTAATTATATTGAAGAATGCGCCTTTCACTTTTCACCAGTGACCGCTACTCGCCAACCCCCAGTCGGACTTATCGGATTCCATACAACCTCAAGGAGAGCACCATGTTTGCAATGCAATACGGATTTGATGTCGCAGATGCAGAACCCGTCAGAGCGCGCGTCAGAGAAATAGGCAGCCGCTTCGATCAATTGCCGGGACTTTACGCCAAGGCCTTTCTGATCGCCGATGCCATCGATGGCAGCCCGGCGCGCTATACGCCTTTCTATCTGTGGGATGAACTAGGCGGCATGAGCGACTTCCTGCTGTCGGATGCATTTCGTGCGGTAGTCGCCAAGTACGGTCGCCCGATCGTACAGCGCTGGAACAAGATCGCCTTCTTCAAAGGACCCACGATCGCGCAGACACCCGCATTCGCAATCCAGCAATTCATCGATATTCCTGCCGATGTCGACCTGGCGCAATTATGCGAACTGCACGCCACCGACGCAGAAGCGATGATCTGCGAACACGGCCTGCATTCGGTTTTCGTCGGACTGGACACCAATAACTGGAAGCTGATGAAGATATCGCTGTGGCAAGCACGACCAGTGCTATCGCCCGGCAACAAGATCTTTGAAGTGGCGCACCTTTCCGCGCCCGCCTTGAAGAAGGAACTCGGAATCTGATCCGAAGCGCGGAAAAATAGCGAGCGGCGCGGATCGCAGCCAGACCGGCAAGGCAGAATCCGCCTTTTCGGCAGCGCTCTGCGCCCTACTTCAGGCCTTTCGTCTGCGCCAGACGCTGTGCCGCCTTGCCGCCCTCGCTGGCCCAGAACGCCGTATCCGCAGCCTGAATGCGCTGCGCCGAATTTTCCATGTGACGCAACGCCGCCGCGCGCGCCGCATCGGCGTCGCCGGCGTCAATCGCCTGCGCAATCACGGCGTGCTCGTTACGCACCTGCTGGCTGAAATCCTCGCGGCGTGCTTCGTTGATACGCGCCACCCGGATCGCCGCCTGCAGGAACTGGCTCAGGAATTGCAGCAAAGACGTATAGAGCGGATTGTGCGCCGCCTCTGAAATCGCGGCATGAAAAGCAAAATCTTCCTGTACGCCGTCCCTGCCCTCCTGCACCGCTTTGTCGATGCTCCTCAGCGCCTGCTGGATGCGCAGGTTCTGCGCCTTGGTGCGCCGCTGTGCCGCCAGCGCTGCCATCTCGCCTTCAACGCCGCGCCGCAATTCAATCACGCGCAACACCGCCTGAATCGAATCCTGCACATCGATGTCGAGGCGGAACGGCGTCGCATTGTTCGGCGCCAGGACGACAGTGCCGCTGCCTCTGCGCGACCCGACCAGACCTTCCGATTTGAGTCGCGAAATGGCTTCGCGAATCACGGTGCGGCTGACCTGGAAACGCTCGGTCAGCTCATTTTCTGACGGCATGCGCGCGCCGGGCGCGAAGTCTCCCTGGCGAATCTGGTCGTACAGCGTCGTGGTGACGCGATCAGCCAGCGTCCCTTTGACCGATACAAGTCCGGCCGGCAGCGACGCATTGGAATTGGTTTTGGAGAGCTGAGTATTTTTCATGTTGATTGACATGATACCGCTTTCTTTTTACACTGACTGCAAAGTTGTATGACAACTTTCAGATTTTACTCAACCAACAACAATCTGTTCATGGCTCGCAGCGAGAGGCCATCAGCAGGTCAGAGGAGAAGACATGCATATCGTTATCACCGGCGGTGCCGGCTTTCTGGGCAGCCGTCTGGCGCGTCAATTACTCAAGCGCGGCCAACTGACGGGCAGCGACGGCAAGCAGCAAACCATCAGCCGCATCACTCTGCTCGACGTGGTCGCCGCGCAAGGCTTCGACGACGCGCGCATTGAGCCGGTCGTCGGCGATATCGCCGATGCTGCCGTGATCGAGCGCGTCATCACTAAAGATACGCAATCGATCTTCCATCTCGCTGCCATCGTCAGCGGCCAGGCTGAAGCCGACTTCGAGCTCGGTATGAAGATCAACTTCGACGCTACCCGCATCATCCTCGAACGCGCCCGCGCACTCGGCACCAAGCCGCGCGTGGTGTTCACCAGCTCGGTCGCGGTGTTCGGCGGCGAGCTGCCGGCGCAAGTCCCCGATAACGCGCTGCTGATGCCGCAAAGCTCCTATGGCGCACAAAAAGTCATGGGCGAATTGCTGGTCAATGACTATAGCCGCAAAGGCTTCATCGACGGCCGCGCGCTGCGCATGCCGACCATTTCCGTACGTCCCGGTGCGCCGAACAAGGCAGCATCGAGCTTTGCCAGCGGCATCATCCGCGAACCGCTCAACGGCCAGCCTTCGGTGTGTCCGGTCAGCCCTGACACGCGCATGTGGCTGATGTCGCCGCGCAAGGCAATCGACAACCTGATCCATGGTCACGAAATCAACGGCGCCGATCTGGGCCTGGCACGCTTCCTCAGCATAGATGGCTTGTCGGTCAGCGTGCGTCAGATGGTCGACGCACTCGAACAAGTCGCCGGCGCCGATGTGGCCAAACTGATCGAATGGAAGGAAGACGAAGCCATCAAGCGCATCGTCAACTCCTGGCCGGGCAACTTTGAAGCGAAACGCGCAAAGGCGCTGGGCTTCATTGCCGACAGCGATTTCGCCAGCATCGTGAAGGCGCACATTGAGGATGAAGTGAAGAAGTAATTTTCTCTTCCCCCGTCATGCAAAACAAAGCAGCGCTGAATTAATTGTGGTTCCGGCTAGCGCCGGGACCCCGTGTCGTTGCTTCCGTCTTTACGCCGCTGGATCCTGACTTTCGTCAGGACGACCGCTTGGAGGATTGCCTGCAAGGGTCTCTCGCAATCAACTGACCGGCATCTTGCTCAGATAAAAAAGGCGCGGAAATCCTTAAGGACATCCGCGCCAGGTCTGATATCAACGGAGACCGCGCAACCGTGCCGCCTCCCCCGCCACGGCCCGCAGCCAGACAGCAACTACCAACTACAACCTCCTGCTACTTCGCCTTCGCCAGCATGTTGAACACGCTGGAAAAATCCAATCCACCCGCACCCGACTTGCTGTGGATGTCGTAGAGATTGCGCGCCAGCGCGCCCATCGGCACGCTGCTGCCAGTAGCCAATGCGTTCTCGACCGCCAGCCCCAGATCCTTCAGCATCAGGTCGACGCCGAAACCACCTGCGTAGCCCTTCGATGCCGGCGCATTTTCCATCACGCCGGGGCAAGGATTGTAGACCTCCAGCGTCCAGTTGCGGCCCGAGCTCTTGGACATCACTTCCGACAGGACTTTGGGGTCCATGCCATTGGCGATGCCGAGGCGGATCGCTTCCGAGGTGCCGATCATCAGGATGCCCAGCAGCATATTGTTGCAGACCTTGACGGTCTGGCCGCTGCCGCTGGCGCCGGCGTGATAGATCGCCTTGCCCATCTTTTCCAGATAAGGCCTGGCGAGCCCGAAGCCGTCGTCGGTGCCGCCGACCATGAAGGTCAGCGTGCCCGCCGTCGCGCCGCCGGTGCCGCCGGAGACCGGCGCATCCAGCATGGTGAAACCCTTCTCCAGCGCTGCAGCGGCGACCTTGCGTGCGCTCTCCGGTGCGATGGTCGAGCAGTCGATCAGCAGGGTGCCCGGCTTGATGTTGGCCAGGATGCCCTTGTCGCCGAGGTAGATGGATTCCACATGCTTGCTGGCCGGCAGCATGGTAATCACCACCTTGGCTTTGGCGACCGCGGCCATGGCATCGGCTTCGGTCACGCCGCCGGTTTCGACCAGCTTGTCCACGCTGGCTTTGACCAGATCGTGGCCGCTGACCGAATATCCTGCCCTGACGAGATTCTGCGCCATCGGCAAACCCATGTTGCCCAGACCAATGAAAGCGATATCGGCGCTCATGTTGTTCTCCTTTTTCTCTGAGTGGATGCGGATTACTTCAGCGAAATGGTGGTGTTGACCTGACCTGCTTCTTCGTCAGGCGCATACCAGCGTGCGGTCACGGTCTTGGTCTGCGTCCAGAACAGCACCGCCTGCTTGCCGTTCGGACCCAGATCGCCGAGCTTGGAAGCGCGCGAGCCGGTGAAGCTGAAGTACGCCACAGGCACCGGAATCGGCACGTTGATGCCAACCTGGCCGACGTCGATTTCGTTCTGGAACTTGCGCGCCGCCCAGCCGGACGAGGTGAAGATCGAGGTGCCGTTGCCGTTCGGATTGGCATTGATGAAAGCGATCGCTTCGTCCAGGGTTTCGACTTCGACGATGCACATCGCCGGTCCGAAGATTTCCTGTTCGTAGATGTCCATGCCTGCCTTGACGCCGGTGAACACGGTCGGGCCGACGAAGTTGCCGTCTTCATGACCGGCCACCTTGCAGTTGCGGCCGTCAAGCAGCAGCTTGGCGCCCTGCTCCACACCGATGCCGATCAGACGCTCGACGCGCTGCTTGGCGGCCTTGGAAACCAGTGGGCCGACATCGGCCTTGCGGTCGCTGCCCGGACCGACCTTCATGGCCTTGGAGCGCTCAACGATTTCCGGAATCCATTCTTTGGTCTTGCCGACCAGCACCACCACCGAATTCGCCATGCAACGCTGGCCGGCTGCGCCGAATGCCGCGCCGAGCAAGTTGTTGATAGCTTGGTCCTTGGGCGCGTCAGGCAACACGATGCAATGGTTCTTGGCGCCCATCATGCATTGCGCGCGCTTGCCGGCTTCGCTGGCGCGGCGATAGATGTGCGTACCGACGTTGGTCGAACCGATGAAGGATACCGCCTTGATATCGGGATGGTCGCAGATCATGTTGGCCACATCAGGACCGCCATGCACGACGTTCAATACGCCCGGCGGCAGACCGGCCTTGTTAGCCAGCTCAACCAGGAACAGCGACGAAGTCGGATCCTGTTCGGATGGTTTCAGCACGAACGTGTTGCCGCAGGCGACCGAGATCGGGAACATGAAACAAGGCAGCATCACCGGGAAGTTGAACGCGGTAATACCTGCGCCCACGCCAATCGGCTGATGGATGGTGTAGACGTCAACGCCGCCGGCCACATTCTCGGCCAGTTCACCCAGTTGCAGCGAGGTAATCGAGCAGGCGTGCTCAACGACTTCCAGACCGCGCATGACTTCGCCTTCGGCGTCCGGCAGGGTCTTGCCGTGTTCACGCGTGATCAGTTCAGCCAGCGGGCCGATATTGTCGCGCAGCAGTTGCTGGAACTTGAGCATGATGCGCATGCGTTGCGCCAGCGAAGTATTGCGCCAGGTCTTGAAGGCCTCCTTGGCGTTGGCGACGGCGCGGTCGACTTCTTCTTTTGTTGCAAACGGCACGCGCGCCACGACTTCCTGCGTGGCCGGATTGAGCACGTCGCGCCATTCTTTCGAAGTCGACTGTACGTGTTCGCCGTTGATGTAAAGGGGAACGTTAGGAATGTTGGCTTGGCTCATGATGCATTTTCCATAGTGATGAAGAAGAAACCGAAAGCCGGGTCGGAGATGACTGGCAATGTCGACACCCGACTCCCGGGAAAACTTATTTGACCAGCGGGCAAGCAGCATCCATGGGGCGGAAAGCCTGCTGCGCCGGAATGGTCGACAACAATTTCAGATAATCCCAAGGCGCCTTGGATTCTGCAGGCGACTTGACCTGGTACAGATACATGTCGTGAATCACGCGTCCGTCAGGACGGATGGAGGCATTGCGCATGACGACGTCGCTGATTGGAATCTCACGCATTTTTTGTGAAACGACCTTCCAGTCCGACGTCTTCGCTGCGGCGCGCGCCTTCAGGAAGTGATACACGCTGGAATACACGCCGGCCTGCACCATGGTCGGCTTGTTGTTCTTGAACTGTGCTTCGAAACGCTTGGAAAAACCGCGCGTCTGTTCGTCATAATCCCAGTAGAAGCCATCGGTATAGACCAGACCTTGCGCCGCATCCAGGCCGAGTGCATGAACGTCGGACAGGAACACCAGCAAGGCCACCAGACGCTGGTTCTTGTCGCCGACGCTGAACGAACGTGCTTGCTTGATCGCGTTGACGACATCGGTGCCGCCGTCAGCCAGGCCGATCACTTGCGCTTTGGAGGCCTGCGCCTGCAGCAGGAAGGACGAAAAGTCCGAGGCGTTCAGCGGGTGACGCACGGAGCCGACCACGGTGCCGCCGTTGGCCTTGACGACGTCGGAGGCATCCTTCTCCAACGAGTGGCCGAAGGCGTAATCGACGGTCACGAAATACCACGACTTATTGCCCAGCTTGGTCAGCGCAGCAGCCGCGCCGGCCGCTTGCGAATACGTGTCGAACATCCAGTGAAAACCGTTCGTCGCGCACTCAGCTGTCGTCAGTGCGCCAGTCGCCGGGCCGCTGTACATGGCGATGCCGCCCTTTTCCTTGATCAGTTTCTGCACGGCCAGCGCCACTGACGAGTTGGTCAGATCGGCAATCGCCTCGACCTTGTCGCGGTCCAGCCATTCGCGGGCGCGGGTGACGCCGACGTCAGGCTTGTTCTGGTTGTCGGCCGACAGCACCTCGATCTTCATGCCCTTGCATTCGGCCTTGAGGCAATCCTCGATCGCCAGCTTGGCGGCAACCACCGAACCCTGGCCGCCCATGGCGGAATACGGGCCGGACATGTCGGTCAGAATGCCGATTTTGACGGTGTCGGAATTTTGCGCCTGAACGGCGGCAGAAATACAGGTCAGGGAAAGCGCAGCCATTGCCAGGGCGGCACGGATGTTTTTTTGCATGGAGTCTCCTCGTTATATGTCTTATTTGCGTTCTGCTGAAATTGCTCTGCGGCGATTTCGAGACTCATTTTGCATGTGCGTTAATATCGTTACAATAACCAATTATTCAAAAGCCTTTTGCATAATTGCAAAGCGCTCATAACAAGGCAGATCGAAGTGCCGAATGGAGACAACATGCTGGACTGGGATAACCTCCGCGTATTTCTGGAACTCACGCGCAGTCAGGGATTGGTCGATGCCGCCAAGAAACTTGGCATCGATCACTCAACCGTGTCGCGCCGCATCAAACGCTTTGAGGAGCAGGTCGGCAGCCAGCTGTTCGACCGCAACAACCACGGCTACAGTCTGACCGCCGATGGCTATCGCCTGGTCGAATACGCCGAAAAGATCGAAAGCACCGTCTACGCCGCCGCCGAAGAACTCGGCGGCCACAACCGCCTGCTGTCGGGCCAGGTGCGCCTTGGGGCGACGGAAGGCTTCGGCACCTTTGTGCTGGCGCCGCATATTGCTCACTTCTGCGCGCGCAATCCGCACATCTCGGTCGACATGCTGCCGATGCCG
This sequence comes from Herbaspirillum sp. GW822-FHT03A08, assembly GCF_058801885.1. Classification (NCBI taxonomy): domain Bacteria; kingdom Pseudomonadati; phylum Pseudomonadota; class Betaproteobacteria; order Burkholderiales; family Oxalobacteraceae; genus Herbaspirillum; species Herbaspirillum sp. GW822-FHT03A08. The sequence continues at coordinate 203,975 of NZ_JBXANR010000001.1, forward strand.
CGCTTCGTCAATCTGTCCAAGCGCGAAGCCGACATCAGCGTTACCATCGAACGGCCGGTCAGCGGTAATTACGTTGTCACGAAACTGGCGGACTATGCGCTGAAGCTGTATGCCACGCCGGGATATCTGGAAAGCCATCCCGCCATCGGCAAGGTCACTGATCTGGAGCACCATAACTTCATCGGTTATATCGACGACCTGGTGTTCAGCGAAGAGCTGCGCTACAAGGAAAACATCGCGCCGGAAGCCTTCCGCGCCTTTCGCAGTACCAGCGTCATCGCACAATACACCGCGGCGCGCAGCGGTCAGGCCCTGGCGATCCTGCCGTGCTTCCTGGCGCAGCAATCGGAGGAACTGGTGCCGGTGCTGCCGGATGAAGTGGAAATCATGCGTTCGTTCTGGCTGGTTGCGGCCAGCGAGCAACGACATGTGGCGCGGGTATCGGCGCTGTGGAGTTATTTGCGCGACTGCATGGAGCCGAACAAGGAATTTTTAATGGGGAAGTCGCGTCAGATGACGTGGATCAAATAAGAACGCGCTATCAGCGTGCAAGCTACGGAAGTGAAACACCCCAACCGGGCCATCCGGCCTGCAACCAAGGAGATCAGCATGGCAGCAAAGAAGATTTTATTGTTGACCGGCGACTTTGCCGAAGATTACGAAACCATGGTGCCTTTCCAGGCGCTGCAAATGGTCGGTCACAGCGTGCACGCCGTCTGCCCCGGCAAGAAAGCCGGCGACAAGATCAAGACCGCCATCCATGACTTTGAAGGCGACCAGACTTATACCGAAAAGCCGGGCCATCAGTTCGCTCTCAACGCCAGCTTCGATGACATCGATCCGGCTAAATACGACGCCATCGTCATCGCCGGCGGCCGCGCGCCGGAGTATCTGCGCCTGGACGCGAAAGTGATCGCCATCGTGCGTCATTTCGCCGAAGCGAAAAAACTGATCGCCGCCGTGTGCCATGGTGCGCAGTTGCTGGCTGCTGCGGGCGTGATTGAAGGCAAGAAGATCTCGGCCTATCCGGCCTGCGCTCCGGAAGTCAAACTGGCCGGTGGTCACTATGCAGATATCCCGGTCGACAGCGCCGTCACCGATGGCAATTTCGTGACCTCGCCGGCATGGCCTGGACATCCGGAATGGCTGGCGCAATTCCTCAAAGTGCTGGGTACGGAGATCAAGTTGTAATTGATTTCGTTACGACGAAAAAAGCCGCCGTCTATTGAAGACGGCGGCTTTTTCTTTTGATGCCGGCAATGACGCCGGATCAATGTTTGGCGATCCAGCCTGGCTGTGTCTTTTCGAGAAAAGCGCGCAGCCCCTCCTTGCCCTCTTCCGAAGCGCGCAGATCGGCGATCACTCCTGTGGTGTAGTCGCGCAGCGCCGGTGTGCACGGCAACGGATTTTCCTCTTGCGCCAACTCCTTAGCGCTGCGCATGGCCTGCGGACCGTTAGCCAGCAACGTGGCGATGATTTGCTCGGTCTTGGCATCGAGCTCGGTCGCCAGCACCACTTCATGCACAAGGTCGATGGCGGCGGCACGAATCGCCGAGAAACGTTCTGCCGAGACGAAGTAGCGGCGCGCCTGCGAGACGCCGATCTTGGCAATCACGTAGGGGCTGATGACGGCCGGCGCGAGGCCGAGCTTCACTTCGGACAACGCGAAGAAAGCGTTGTCGCTGGCGATGGCGATATCGCAGCACGCCACCAGGCCGACGCCGCCGCCCATGACCGTGCCCTGGATCTTGGCAACCGTCGGGCAAGGAAAGTTATTGAGGTTTTCCATCAGGGCCGACAATTGGTGCGCATCCTTGATGTTGTCTTCGCGCGAGGCGTCGGCCATGCGGCGCATCCAGCCGAGATCGGCGCCGGCGGAAAAGGATTTGCCGGTCGAAGCCAGCACCAGGACTTTGACTTGTGCGTCGTCTCTGGCTTGCGCGATCAGATTGATCAGATGCGCGATCAGCAGGTCGTCGAAGGCGTTGTGGACTTCAGGGCGATTCAGGGTAATGGTTGCTACCCCGCGCGCGTCGATGGCGAGATCGGCGGCTTGGCTCATGGTGGACTCCTCGGTGTTGGTTCTGCGCTTTGGGCGTCTGGTTTTGATGCTGCTATCAAGAGATAGTAAAAGAAAAATGGGGTTGGTGGAATTTGAGGAGGGAGATTAACGGGAAATGGGGAGATGGGTTGTCGTTGGGAGGACAAAGATGGGGTGCGTGGAGATGCGCTGAAAAAATTTCAGTTGGAAGAATTGGTAGATTGATGGTTGCGGGATTAATACGCTCCATCATTCTTCTCTCTCCGTCCTGGCGTTCTCGCGAACGCGAGAATCCAGTGACGTTGCCGGTGATGGGTGCTTGCGGTGCTGAGGCTTGGCGTACGTTGGGGCGATGGTGTTTTTTGCCTGAGGGCTTTGCCTGGCTATCGCCTTGTATCGAACGCCGGCTTCGTCCGCTTTGCGGGCTGCTGCTGGTTCCGGCTTTGCCGGAACTTCGCGGCTCTTCTTTGGCTGTTTGATGACTGTGTTGGATCGGAGTCGGCTTCGTCCGTTTTGCGGACGTGCTCGTTTCGGCTTTGCCGAAACATTGCTGCTTTTCTTTGGATTGCTTCTTTCGGCGTTGACTCGATGGTTGGCTAACGAACGCTGCGCGTCCGAGGATTCGCCTACCTTCGGCAGGCCGCGGTTTCGCTTGCAAGCGAAACCCTTCGAATCCCCCGCGTGATGTGCGCAGGCACATCACTTGGTGACGCAAAAACAAAAACGCCCGCAGAAGCGGGCGTTTTATGTTTTGGCGTCCCCAGGGGGATTCGAACCCCCGTACTCACCGTGAAAGGGTGATGTCCTAGGCCTCTAGACGATGGGGACAAT
>NZ_JBXANR010000001.1:206940-1096477 GCF_058801885.1 Herbaspirillum sp. GW822-FHT03A08
ACGTTGGCGTCCCCAGGGGGATTCGAACCCCCGTACTCACCGTGAAAGGGTGATGTCCTAGGCCTCTAGACGATGGGGACATTGTGTTGTCCCGCAGCTGTTACCTTACTACCGACTGTGTGGCATCACAGTTTATTACTAGCATTTACTCTACTACTTTTACTACTTAGTCGCTGGTGGAGGTAAGCGGGATCGAACCGCTGACCTCTTGCATGCCATGCAAGCGCTCTCCCAGCTGAGCTATACCCCCTTGCGAAGAAGCGAGATTATGCAACATGCATTGGTAAATAGCAAGAGGGTTTTCGGAAAAACCCTCTTCTTTATTACAAATAGTTTTGCAAACGCGCCAGCACGACTTCGCGGCCGAACAATTCCAGCACTGCATCAATTGCCGGCGTCTGCAACTGACCGGCGACGATCAGGCGCAAAGGCATCGCCAGCAACGGCATCTTCAGCGTATGCGCGGCGAGTACTTCCTTGATCATCGCGCCCAGTGCTGCTTTGTTCCACTCCACCGTCGCACAGCGTGCCGCAAAATCTTGCAGCGCCGGTTTGATGGCGTCGGTGATGTGCTGCGTTACCAATGCGGCATCAGGCGCAGGCTGGCGATAAAACATCATGACCGCAGGCGCCAGTTCGTTGACGGTGTTGGCGCGCTCTTTGAGCAGCGCGATGGTTTGCGCCAATGCAGGTGCCCCGTCGAACTGCGCGCCTTCTTTTTCCAGCAGCGGACGCACCAGTGCGGCGAGGCGCTCGTTGTCGGCCAGTTTGATGTAATGGTTGTTCAGCCACGCCAGCTTTTCCGGATTGAATTGCGCCGGCGACTTCGACAGGTGATCGAGGTCGAACCATTCGCAGAATTGTTCCATCGAGAAAATTTCTTCGTCGCCGTGGCTCCAGCCCAGACGCGCCAGATAGTTCAGCATGGCTTCCGGCAGGAAACCTTGCGCCGGGTAATCCATCACGCTGACCGCGCCGTGACGCTTGGACAGCTTCTCGCCGTCGGCGCCGAGGATCATCGGCACGTGGCCGTACAGCGGCAGCGTGCCGCCGAGCGCCTTGAGGATGTTGATCTGGCGCGGCGTGTTGTTGACGTGGTCATCGCCGCGGATCACGTGGGTGATGCGCATGTCCCAGTCGTCAACCACGACGCAGAAGTTATAGGTCGGCGTGCCGTCCGGACGCGCGATCACCAAGTCGTCCAGCTCACGGTTGGAAATCGTGATCGGTCCCTTGACCACGTCGTCCCAGGTCACGTCGCCGTCGAGCGGATTGCGGAAACGCACCACCGGCTTGCGGCCTTCCGGAATTTCCGGCAAGGCCTTGCCACGCTCAGGACGCCAGGTGCCGTCGTAGCGCGGTTTTTCGCCTGCGGCGCGTTGGCGCTCGCGCATGGCTTCGACTTCTTCCGGCGAGGAATAGCAATAGTAGGCAGTACCCTGCTGCAGCATGTGCGCCACGACTTCGCGATAGCGCTCCATGCGCTTCATCTGATAGAACGGACCTTCGTCATGTTCCAGGCCCAGCCATTGCATGCCGTCGATGATGGCCTGCACCGCTTCCGGGGTGGAACGCTCCAGATCGGTGTCTTCGATACGCAGGATGAAGGTGCCGCCGAAACGGCGCGCATAGGCCCACGAGAACAAGGCCGTACGCGCGCCGCCCAGATGGAGATAACCAGTCGGGCTGGGTGCGAAACGGGTACGAACCTGGGTGTGAACGGGTTCGGCGGAAGGAGCAGTCTGGTCTGTGGATGTCATGATAAATAAAAACGGCCTTGGAACGCCAAAGCCGTTGTCAGTCTGATCGGAAAGCCGTCATTTTACCGCGTCGGGAGCGGTCATGGAATCATGCCGCGCACCGACCCGGATTTACTTGACGGTGATATTGATTGTCTTGCTCATGGCAGGGCCGTATGACTGATGCGCGCCGTCGCCGAATTGCATGGTCAGCTTGTATTTGCCCGGCGGCAGCGTGATCTTGGCTTCGGTCTGGCCTTTGCCGTAGTGCAAATGCGTGTCGTCCATCGGAATCGGCGCGCCCTTAGGGATAGGACCAGTATTGATCAGCAGATGATGATGGCCGGTGTTGGGCGTCATGTCGCCCAGCGGCTTGATTTCCATACCGGAGACGGCGAACTTGACGTCGAACGGGCTGGTGACGGTGGCGCCGTCCATTGGCGCGGTGAAGGAGACGGAAGGTTCCGCCGCCTGCGCCAGGGATGCCGTCGATGCTGCCGATACCAGCAGCACTGCCGAACAGAACAAGGTTTGAATCAAACGGGATGCCAGGGGTGTCATTACATGTCTCCTCAATACACTACATTGATCAGATACAACAGTGGCGAAAAAGCCGGACACACAAACAACACCCGCAGGCCGCACCGGCATTTCGGCCGCATCAGCAGTTTCAGGTCAATCGTTCTGAATCACGATGCTCGGGAACTTGCTGGTCATGTCCTTAGCTTTTTCCGCCACTTTGACAGCGACCTTGCGCGCAATGTTCTTGTAAATTTCCGCAACCGGACCGTTCGGTTCGGCCACGACGGTCGGACGGCCGGAATCGGTCTGTTCGCGTATTGCCATCGTCAGCGGCAGAGCGCCAAGGAAGTCAACGCCGAAGTCGGCACACATCTTCTCGCCGCCGCCGCTGCCGAAGATCGCCTCGGCGTGACCGCAATTGGAGCAGATATGCGTACTCATGTTCTCGACGATGCCGAGGATGGGGATGCCGACCTTCTCAAACATCTTCAGACCCTTGCGCGCATCCAGCAAGGCAATATCTTGCGGCGTCGTCACGATGACCGCACCGGTGACCGGCACCTTTTGCGACAGTGTCAACTGCACGTCGCCGGTACCCGGCGGCATGTCGACGATCAGATAATCCAGATCGCGCCAGTTGGTCTGGTCGAGCAACTGCTGCAAGGCTTGCGTGACGATAGGACCACGCCACACCATCGGCTCGTCCGGGTCGATCATGAAACCGATGGACGACACTTGCAGGCCATGATTTTCCAGCGGCTCCATGGTTTTGCCATCCTTGGTTTCCGGCTTGGCGTCGATGCCCAGCATCATCGGCTGCGACGGACCATAGATGTCGGCGTCCAGAATCCCGACGCTGGCCCCTTCAGCGGCCAGTGCCAGCGCCAGGTTGGCGGCGGTCGTCGATTTGCCGACGCCGCCCTTGCCGGACGCGACCGCGATGATGTTCTTGACGTTGGACTTGAGTTTGATACCGCGCTGCACGGCATGCGCGACGATCTTGAAATAAACGTTGGCTTTGACCGAGCCGACACCGGCCACATCCTGCACCGCCCTCTCGGCGGCGTTGCGGATCAGTTCGATCTGGCTGTTGGCGGGATAGCCCAATTCGACGTCGAAGGCGACATTGGCGCCATCGAGCTGGATGTTCTTGACCGATTTCCCTGCGACCAGATCCTTGCCCGTGTTGGGATCGATGACCTGGGAAAGCGCTGTTTTGACTGCTTCGGTGGTGATGCTCATTACCTCTCCTTGATAGACCTGCTTTTAATGCACCCGCAAGTCTAAACTAATCGGGCTGCCGCCACAGGCGGATCGGCAAAGCATCACCGGCAAAAAATTGCCATTCAGACATCAAATCACTGCTCCGGCGACCATGCTTTGCGCCTTGTTTGTCTATCAAGACTGCGCCAAAAGCCCCGCGACTGCTAAAATGACCCTCTTTTTCTTTTCACCCACCCAGCAAGCATTGCCAATGAGCACTTCATCGCCACGCCAACTTTTCGTTACCACCGCCCTCCCTTACGCCAACGGCGCGTTCCACATCGGCCACATCATGGAATACATCCAGGCCGACATCTGGGTCCGGTTCCAACGAATGCAGGGCCATGAAGTCCATTTCGTCGGCGCTGACGATGCGCATGGCGCACCGATCATGATCGCGGCTGAAAAGGCCGGCGTGACGCCGCAGCAGTTCGTCGCCAACATCGCAGCCGGCCGCAAGCAATACCTGGACGGCTTCCACATCGCCTTCGACAACTGGAGCTCGACCGACAGCGAAGAAAACCACCAGTTGTCGCAAGACATCTATCGTGCGTTGCGCGATGATGCCAAGCTGATCACGACCAAAACCATCGACCAGTTCTTCGACCCGGTCAAAAGCATGTTCCTGCCGGACCGCTACATCAAGGGCGAATGCCCGAAGTGCGGCACCAAGGACCAGTACGGCGACTCCTGTGAAAACTGCAGCGCCGTCTATGCGCCAACCGACCTGAAGAATCCCTATTCGACCCTGTCCGGTGCCACGCCGGTAATGAAGTCGTCGGAACACTTTTTCTTCAAATTGTCCGATCCGAAATGCGTCGCTTTCCTGCGTGAATGGGCGCTCGATAACAATCGCCTGCAACCGGAAGTAGCCAACAAGTGCCGCGAATGGCTCGATGGTGAAAGCGGCCTGGGCGACTGGGACATCAGCCGCGACGCGCCCTATTTCGGCATCGAAATCCCCGACGCGCCGGGCAAATACTTCTACGTCTGGCTGGACGCGCCGATCGGCTATCTGGCTTCGCTGAAGAATTATTTCGGCAAAATCGGCCGCGACTTCGACGCCTTCATGGTGGACGACAAGACCGAGCAGTACCACTTCATCGGTAAGGACATCACCTACTTCCACACGCTGTTCTGGCCAGCCATGCTGAAGTTCGCCGGCCGCAAGGTGCCCAACAACGTGTTCGCCCACGGCTTCATCACCGTCAGCGGCGAGAAGATGTCCAAGTCGCGCGGCACCGGCATCTCGCCGCTGCGCTACCTCGACATCGGCATGAACCCGGAATGGCTGCGCTATTACATCGCCGCCAAACTCAACGCCAAGGTCGAAGACGTCGACTTCAACCCGGACGATTTCGTTGCACGCGTCAACGCCGACCTGATCGGCAAGTACGTCAACATCGCCAGCCGCGCTGCGGGCTTCATCGCCAAACGTTTCGACGGCAAGCTGTCGACTGCGTGGGCGACCGGCGACGACGCTTTCCTGGCGAAACTGCGCGGCATCGCGCCGGAAATTCAGGCACTTTACGAGCAACGCGAATACGGCAAGGCCCTGCGCGCGATCATGGAGCAAGCCGACGTCATCAACGCCTATGTCGACGCCAACAAGCCATGGGAACTGGCCAAGGACAGCAGCAAGGACGCGCAACTGCATGAAGTCTGCAGCCGCCTGCTGGAAGCCTTCCGCATCCTGACCGTGTATCTGAAACCGGTGCTGCCGCAACTGGCGGCACAAGTGGAAGGCTTCCTCAACGTCGCGCCATTCACCTGGGCCGATGTGCAAACCGCGCTGCCTGATGGTCATGTCATCAACGCCTACGCTCACCTGATGCAACGCGTCGATCCGAAGATGCTGGATGCGCTGTTCGATGCGCCTGAAGCTGCCGCTGCTGCACCTGCAGAGACAGCGGAGGCCGCCATCGAAGAACTGGCCCCTGAAATCAGCATCGACGATTTCGCCAAGATCGACCTGCGCATTGCCAAGATCGTGAACTGCGAAGCGGTCGAAGGTTCGACCAAGCTGCTGCGCCTGACGCTGGACGCCGGCGAAGGCCGCATGCGCAATGTGTTCTCCGGCATCGCTTCGGCCTACAAGCCGGAAGAGCTGGTCGGCAAGCTGACGGTCATGGTTGCCAACCTGGCGCCGCGCAAGATGAAGTTCGGCATCTCCGAAGGCATGGTGCTGGCCGCTTCCGCCAAGGATGAAAAAGCCAAACCGGGTATCTACGTGCTGAACCCGTGGCCAGGCGCCGAGCCGGGCATGCGCGTTCGTTAAGCCGGGCTATCGCACCATGGCAGACATTGACCTTTTGATCCGTGAAGCCACCGTTGACGACGCCGAGCTGATCGCCGAAATCACGCGAGGCAGCTGGGCCAACAAGGTGGCGCCAAGTTCCAGCGGCCACCGTGAAGACCCGAAACGCGTCGCCGAAGACCTGCAGCGCGGCGGCGGCTTTGTGCTGCTGCGCGACAACGTCCCGGCCGGCTCGGTGCGCTGGCTGCCGCTGGATACCGAGCTCGACGTCTGGGAAATCCTGCGCATGGGCATTCTGCCGAGCTATCGCGGCGAGCGCCTGTCGCAGCATCTGATGGAAGCACTGATCCACCGCGCGCTGGCGGCCGACATCGGCGAACTCCGGCTGGCGGTCAGGACCGATCAGGGACAACTGCTCGACGTCTACGCCGCCTTCGGCTTTGAAATCGCACCGGAACTGGAATACACCCGCGCCAATCCGATGGAGCCCTCGCCTATCGTGATGCGCCGCTGGCTGCGCAACTAGACACCCCGCCGTATTTCAAGCCGCTATACGCCGTCATTCGCCGGTGTATGGCGGCTTTTTTACGTCCGGACATCTCCTCCCTGTGCAGCTTCCGCACGTCATTCTTTTCACACCCCGTCGGCACTCTGCATATCGATACACCACAGCCCTGCTCACGACTGGCTTGACTTGATTTCTAAGCTCAATTGGATTATTGTACAAACGTTCAAAACAAATGATCATTTGTCCAAACTGAAATATGGCTACAGCAGATCGTCAGAGCATCGCGCATTCCGCCGTCCGCGTGGCGCGTCTGTATTACTTTCAGAACATGACCACGGCCGCCATCGCGGAAGAGATGGGCACTTCGCGCGCCACCGTGTCGCGGCTGCTGTCTTACGCCATGGAAAACGGTCTGGTCGAGATCCGCGTGCATGATCCGCTGGAGCTGTCCGGCAATCTTGAGGCCGTCATCAGGAAACACTATTCACTGCGCTCGATCCAGGTCGTCCCGGTGCCTGCATCGGCCAACGAACGCGAAAGCATGCAGCGCGTTGCCGCGCATACCGCTGCCTACCTGAACTCGCTGGTGCTGCCCTCCACCGTCATCGGTCTGGCCTGGGGCAACACCGTTGCCGCCATCGCCGAGAATCTGGTGCCCAAACATGTCCATGGCGTTGCAGTGGTTCAGCTCAACGGATCCGGCGCCGGCGCCAATATCGTCAATACCTTCGGCGAGTCGATCGTTTCGCGCTTCGCACAAAACTACGGCGCGCAAGCGCACAGCTTTCCGGTGCCGGCCTTTTTCGACTATGCCGACACGCGCAACGCGCTCTGGCGCGAACGCAGCATCAAGACCATCCGCACCTTGCAAAACAACGCCTCGATCCTGCTGTTCAGCATCGGCGCAGCGGAAACCGGCAGCCACATCCATACCGGCGGCTACCTTGACAAACACGACCGGCAAGACATCCTCAAGGACGGCGTGGTCGGCGACATCGCCACGGTGTTCTTCCGCGAAGATGGCAGCTGGAAAGACGTGGCATTGAATGCGCGCAGCAGCGGTCCGGATCTGGATCGCTTCCAGCGCGCGGCGCACTCCATCTGCGTGGTGTGCGGCAAGGGCAAAATTCCCGGCCTGCGCGCAGCACTGACAGGCGGCTACATCAACGAACTGGTGATCGACGAACCCACCGCCAGATTGCTGGTGGAAGAGCTGGGACAGCAAGAACAAACAACTGCCACAACCGAAGCAGCAAATACGGCATCAAACAACAAAACCAACCGCAAGCGAGCAAAGCAATGACCTTACTGACTCCTACAGCCAGTCCGGAAACCTACGACCTCCTGATCATCGGCGGCGGCATCAACGGCGCCGGCGTCGCGCGTGATGCAGCCGGACGCGGCCTGAAGGTAGCCCTGTGCGAACAAAACGACTTCGCCGGTGCGACCTCGTCGGCTAGCACCAAGCTCATCCATGGCGGCTTGCGCTATCTCGAATACTACGAATTTCGCCTGGTCGCCGAGGCGCTGGCCGAGCGTGAACATCTGCTCAACATCGCGCCGCACATTGCATGGCCGCTGCGCTTCGTCATGCCGCACGTCAAAGGCCTGCGTCCGCGCTGGATGATCCGTCTCGGCTTGTGGATGTACGACCATATCGGCGGCCGCATTACCTTGCCGCATTCGCGCGGCATCGAACTGGATCGCATGGATGCACCCAGCGGCCTGCGCGCGGACATCACCCGCGGCTTCGCCTATTCCGACGCCTGGGTCGACGATGCGCGGCTGGTCATCCTGAATCTGCAAAGCGCGCAGGAACACGGCGCCGACATCTTCGCCCGCACCCGCCTCGTTGACGCCAGGCGCACCAACGGCGTGTGGCAATGCGAACTGGAAAACACCATCACCGGCGTACGCCAGAATCTCACCGCACGCGTCGTCGTCAATACCGCCGGCCCCTGGGTCGCGAAGATGGATCACCTGCTCAATCCGACCGCACAAGGCAGCAAACATGCCGCCGTCAAGCTGGTGCGCGGCAGCCACATCATCGTGCCGCGCCTGTTCGCGGGTGAGCATGCCTACATCCTGCAAAACGACGACAAGCGCATCGTCTTCATGATCCCTTACGAAGACAAGTTCACCCTGATCGGCACCACCGATGTCCCGCAAGAGAACATGGACAACGGCGCCAAAATCAGTGCGGAAGAAGAAGCCTACCTGCTGCGCGCCGTCAATCAATACCTGGCCGAACCAATCGCTCACGCCGACATCGTCTGGCGCTACGCCGGCGTGCGTCCGCTGTTCGACGACGAGTCGGACAATCCGTCCGCCGTCACACGCGACTACACGCTGGTGTTGCAAGACGCCGAGAACACGCCCTGCGTGTCGGTCTACGGCGGCAAGATCACCACCTATCGCCGCCTCGCGGAATCCGTATTGGAAAAGCTGGCGCCGTGGACCAAAACACGCCGTGGTTCGTGGACCAACCAGGAGGCTCTGCCAGGCGGCAAGTTCAAGCGCGCCGACCGCGCACAGGAGCTGGATTACCTGAAGAAGAAATACGCCCGGCTCGACGCCCATTTCCTGACACGCCTGTTCGGCCGCCACGGCCGTAACGCGCACGTAATCCTGAAAGAAGCGCAAACGCCGGAAGAACTGGGCCGCGATTTCGGCGGCGGACTGGTGCAACGTGAAGTCGACTACCTGATCATGCGCGAATGGGCTTACCAGCCTGACGATGTGCTGTGGCGCCGCACCAAGTGCGGCCTGCACATGACGGAACAACAGCGCGCCGATTTTGCCGCGTGGTTCACCGAACGCTGCGCGCGCCGGAGCTGACATGCAAGCGCTGAATCAATTGCCACGCGCACTCGCCAGAGAAGTCCGGACGGTCTTCACCGATATCGACGACACGCTCACCACCGACGGCAAGCTCAGCGCTCAGGCCTATGAAGCACTGGAGTCGCTGCAACGCAGCGGCCTGCGCGTTATCCCGGTGACCGGGCGTCCGGCCGGCTGGTGCGATCACATTGCGCGCATGTGGCCGGTCGACGGCGTCATCGGCGAGAACGGCGCGTTGTATATGTGGCATGACAGCAAGACCGGCAAGCTGCATACGCGCCATCTGCTGGAAGAAAACATCCGGCGCGAAAACACCGTGCGCCTTGCTGCAGTACGCGACAAGATCCTGCGCGAAGTACCGGGCTGCGCAGTCGCATCGGACCAGTTCTGCCGCCAATACGATCTGGCTATTGATTTCTGCGAAGATGTCCCTCCTTTGGAACTTGATGTAATCGATTGCATCGTAAGGATTATGGAAGACGCTGGCATGACCGCCAAGATCAGCTCGATTCACGTCAACGGCTGGTTCGGCAACTACGACAAACTCAGCATGGCGCGCCTGATGATGCAGGAACGCTACGACATCGATCTGGACGACGACGCCGAACGCCACCGTTGCGTGTTCGCAGGCGACTCGCCCAACGATGCGCCGATGTTCGCCTATTTCCCGCTGTCGGTGGGCGTGGCCAACGTGCTCAACTTTGCCGATCGCCTGCCGCATCCGCCCCGTTTCATCACGCACCAGCCCAGCGGCGCCGGATTCGCTGAACTGACTCAACATTTGCTGGAGCCATGACCACCTTACTCAACCTGCTCTCTGCATTGGCCCTGCTGGTCTGGGGCACCCACATCGTGCGCACCGACGTGCTGCGCGTGTACGGCGCGCAGCTGCGCCGCATCCTGAGCACCAGCATCAAACGCCGCAGCCTTGCCTTCCTCGCGGGCGTCGGCGTGACCAGTCTGGTTCAGAGCAGCAACGCCACCGCCGTCATCGTGTGCTCGTTTGTCGCCCAGGGCCTGGTAACCCTGACGCCGGCGCTGACCATCATGCTCGGCGCCGATGTCGGCACGGCGCTGATGACGGGCGTGCTGAGTTTCGATTTGTCGTGGATTTCTCCGCTGCTGATTTTCGGTGGCGTGGTGGTGTATCTGTCGCGCCGCCATACCTCGATCGGCCGCATGGCGCGCGCCGTGATCGGCCTCGGCCTGATCCTGCTGGCGCTGGAAATGATCACCGCCGCCACGCGCCCCATGATCCAGGGCGCCGGCATCAAGGTGCTGTTCTCGACGCTGACCGGCGACATCGTCCTCGATGCGCTGATCGGCGCCATATTCGCGATGCTGACCTATTCCAGTCTCGCCGCCGTCCTGCTGGCAGCGACGCTGGCGACGTCCGGCATCATTTCGCTGAAGGTGGCGCTGTGCCTGGTCATCGGCGCAAACTTGGGCAGCGGCATCCTGGCCCTGCTGACCGCAGCCAGCCAGAATGTGGCTGGACGGCGCGTGGCGCTGGGCAGCATGCTGTTCCGGCTCTCCGGCGCAATTGTCGTGCTGCCCTTCATAAACTATCTGGAAGTGTGGATTGCTCTGCTGACCAAAGATCTTCGCTTTGGCGTGGTCGCTTTCCATGTGCTGTACAACACCGTGCGTTGCGGACTGCTGCTGCCGCTGGTGGAACCGATGGCGCGTCTGTGCACACGCCTGCTGCCGGAAACAGAGAAGGATGATGACGCCGCCATCGCAGCACGCCATCTCGATCCGGGCGCCATCGACACGCCTTCGCTGGCGCTGGCCAATGCTTCGCGCGAAGTGCTGCGCATCGGCGATCTGATCGAAAAGATGCTGTTGAGCCTGCTGCCTGTCATCCGCAACAACGATCAGTTGCGCGCGCAGCAGATCCGCAAGCTCGACGACGACGTCGACAAACTCTACACCGCGGTGAAGATGTACCTCGCGCGCGTGTCGCGTGAAGAACTGAACGACAAGGAAGTGCGCCGCTGGACCGACATCGTCACCCTGACCATCAATCTGGAACAGGCAGGCGACATCATCGAACGCATCGTCAAAGGAATCGAGAGCAAGAAGATTGCGCCGCAACGCACTTTCTCAGATGCCGGCATGACCGAAGTCTGCGAAATGCACGCGCGTCTGGTGACCAGCCTGCAGTTGGGCTTGTCGGTATTTCTCGATGGCGATCTGAAAAGTGCGCAGAAGCTGCTGGCCGAAAAGGAGGCTTTCCGCGATCTTGAACGCGCCTATTCCAAGACCCACCTGATTCGCCTCGCCGGTGAAACCCAGCAAAGCATCGAAACCAGCTCGCTGCATCTGGATCTGATCAGCGACATGCGCCGCATGCATTCGCTGTTTTGTTCAACGGCATACTCTGTGCTGGACGACGCCGGCATGCTGCGCAGGAGCCGCATGAACATCGGCGACGATCCGACCGTCGCTCAGGCCCGGCAGGAATTCGGCGACTATTCGCATCCGCCCTGATTGTCCGGGCGCGCAGTACTGATCAGTGCCCGGAAATTTCCGAAATCGACATGCGCACGACCTTGCCGGTCTGCATGTCGAAATGCACGTTGAACAGGCGTTCTTCGTGGACATGCAGGTATTTCCAGTCCCACACTTCTTCCTGCTTGCGCGCAAACGGCACCACGGTGCGCGGACGGCCAAGCAGGTTGCGCACTTCGTCGCGCGTCATGCCTTTTTGCACCTTGTCGAAATTTTCGTCCGTCAGCACCTGTTGATAGTCTGTCAATTTTCCGTCAGTGCCGATACGGAACATCCAGGTACGCACGCCCTGCGGCCCCTTGGGGTATTCCAGAATGCGTTCACCGCTCTCTTCCCGCACGCTGTCGGGCTGTCCCATGACGCCGCGTACGTCCGCCTCGGTCGAGGCGCCTTTATTCAACTTGTCCAAGCCAAACTCCTGTACGGGATTGCCGTCGCGATCACATCCCAGCGCCAGCAGTGCCGCGCAAGCGGCCATGCACCACGCCAACACCTTGTTTCTCATCATTGCCATCTTTGATTCTCGGGCTTCAAGACAGGGTAGAATAGCGCCTATTAGCCAGTTAATAAGAATTTCCAGGAAAAACCATGCCATTCTTCAAACTTTTCAAATCCTACGAATCCGAAGCGACCAAGTTCATCGCCGAGCTCAAGGAAAAGAATCCGAAACTGGAAGAACAACAACGCGCCGGCCGTGCCCTGCTGTGGGACAAGGCGCCCCTGGATCTGGACAAGACCGCACGCGACAAGGATTCCCGCGTCAAGCAACAACCTTACGTCTACCAAAACCACTAAGCCAGCATGATCGAAAACGCCGGGAATCAATCCTCCGACGCTGCTGAACTGACGCTGGCAGGCCAGCCGGATACCACGCCGGATGTGGTCGACGGCGTCGCTTTCGCCAAACTGTACGGAGAGCCGCTGTTCAAGCTGCCGACTGATCTGTACATCCCTCCGGACGCGCTGGAAGTGTTTCTGGAAGCCTTCCAGGGGCCGTTGGATCTGTTGCTGTACCTGATCCGCAAGCAAAACTTCAACATCCTCGACATCCCGATGGCGCAGGTCACCCTGCAATATCTGGAATACGTCGAGCAGATCCGCAAGCACAATCTCGAACTGGCCGCTGAATACCTGCTCATGGCCGCGATGCTGATCGAGATCAAATCGCGCATGCTGCTGCCGGTCAAGAAGGCTGACACCGGCGAAGAAGCCGAAGATCCCCGCGCCGAGCTGGTGCGCCGCCTGCTGGAGTACGAGCAGATGAAACTGGCCGCGCAGGAACTCGATTCGCTGCCGCAAGTCGGCCGCGACTATGTGCGCACTCAGGTGTATGTGGAACAGACCGTCGTCACCCGCTGGCCGGACGTCAACCTCGACGATCTGCAATCGGTGTGGAGCGACATCATGCGCCGCGCCAAACTCACCGCCCACCATCACATCAGCCGCGAAGAGCTTTCCGTACGCGAGCACATGACCGGCATCTTGCGCCGCCTGCAATCGGCGCGCTTTGTCGAGTTCGCCGATCTGTTCGACCCGATGCGCGGCGTGCCGGTGGTAGTGGTCAACTTCATCGCCCTGCTCGAACTGGCCAAAGAAACCCTGATCGAGATCACGCAGGCTGAAGCCTTCGCGCCGATATACGTGCGGCTGTCGTACTCGCCGAGCTGATTTTTTTTCAGCTCTGTGAATCTGGTATCTGCTCAGCCCGCCTCCGTACCCTAATCAAAGAAACACAACATGAAAATCATCTCGTCCATCGAAGAACTGCGCGATCAACTGCGCGGCCAGCTGCGCACCGCCTTCGTCCCGACCATGGGCAATCTGCACGAAGGCCATCTGTCGCTGATGCGCCTGGCGCGCACGCATGGCGATCCGGTGGTGGCGTCGATTTTCGTGAACCGCCTGCAGTTCGGACCGAACGAGGATTTCGACAAGTATCCGCGCACCTTCCAGGCAGACGTCGAGAAGCTGGAAAAAGAAGGCGTCTACGTGCTGTTCGCGCCGACCGAAAAAGATCTCTATCCGGAACCGCAGGAATATCGCGTGCAGCCGCCGGACGACCTCGGCAACATCCTGGAAGGTGAATTCCGCCCCGGCTTCTTTACCGGCGTCACAACCGTCGTGCTCAAGCTGTTCTCCTGTGTGCAGCCGCGCGTTGCCGTGTTCGGCAAGAAGGACTACCAGCAGCTCATGATCGTGCGCAACATGGCGCGTCAATTTGCTCTGCCCACCGAAATCATCGCCGCCGAAACCTGGCGCGCCGACGACGGCCTGGCGCTGTCGTCGCGCAACGGTTACCTGTCGGCAGACGAACGCGCCGAAGCGCCGGAACTGTACAAAGTACTCAATCAGGTTGCCGCTGAAATGCGTGGCGGCCGTCCGGATGTGGCACAGCTTGAACGCAAGGCCATGGATGTATTGGCGCAACGCGGCTGGCAACCTGACTATATCTCGATCCGCAAGCGCATGAACTTGCAGGCGCCATCGGCTGCCGACCTCGAACAGGGCGCACAGCTGGTCGTCGTCGCTGCCGCCAAACTCGGCAAGACACGCCTGATCGACAACCTGGAAATCTGATGCGGTATTGGCCGGTCGCATCGCTGCTTGCGGCGCTCTGCGCTGTCGGCGCCGCAGCCGGCACTACCGCCGCGGCCGCTGCCACTGCGGTCGGAAGCGGCATCACTGTCAAAGACGACTACGGCAACGACATCCATCTGGAACGCCCCGCCCGCCGCATCGTCAGCCTGTCACCGCACACCACGGAATTGCTCTACGCCGCCGGCGCGGGTCCTTACGTTGTCGGCGTCAGCCACTACAGCAACTATCCGCCTGCAGCTTTGCAAGTCGCCTCAGTCGGCCGCATCAGCGCCGTCGACATCGAAAAAATCCTCACACTCAAACCCGACCTGATCGTCGCCTGGCACAGCGGCAACGCAGTCGCGCAATTGCAAAAACTGCGGTCGTTCGGCTTGCCCGTGTTCGAAAGCCAACCGGCCGACTACGCAACCATTGCGACCTCGCTGGAGCGGCTTGCGGTACTGAGCGGAACCGAAAGCGAAGGCAACAAGGCCGCCGCTGGTTTTCGCCAGCGTTGGCAAGCCTTGGCCCGGACCTATCGCGATCGCGAACCTGTCAGCGTGTTTTATCAGATATGGGGACAGCCGTTGATGACGCTCAACGGCAAGCATATGGTGTCGTCCGTTCTACGCACTTGCGGCGGCAGCAATATCTTCGCCGACTTGCCGCAACTGGCGCCGCACGTCAGCCTGGAGGCGGTAATTGCCGCCGACCCCGACGCCATTCTCGCGCCTGACGATGCCAAAGATCATCCGCTCGACGACTGGCGCCGGTTCGGCAAAATGAAGGCCGTCAACGCCGACACACTCTTCACGGTCAACGCCGACTGGCTTAACCGGCCGGGGCCGCGCATTCTTGATGCGACGGAAGAAGTCTGCAAGATTCTGGATACGGTACGCTCACGCCGCGAACTGAAATAGCCGCCATCAGCACCGCCCGCCGCTCATGCTGTCGGCATCAGCCATCTTCCCGCAGCTGACTCGACGATTTCGAAGTCGCAGCCATACGCCGCTTCCAACAGCTCAGGGCGCAATATATCGGTCACGGATCCCTGCCAGACCTGTCCCTCAGCGATCAGCAATACATGCGTCGCAAATCGCGCCGTCAAATTGATGTCATGCATGCTCGCGACCACGGCGTGACGATCGTCGGCAAGCTCTTTCAACACATGCATCACCAGTTGCTGCGCGGCGACATCCTGATGCGAGGCCGGTTCGTCCAGAAGATAGAGCTGCGGCGCCTGCAACATCAGTGTCGCGATCGCCACACGCTGACGCTCACCTCCGGACAATCGAGCCACATCGGCATGAACGCCAGCCGCCATACCGAGCCGCCCCAACGCCGCCAGCGCAGCCTGCCGATCAGCATCATCAGGCCATCCCCAGCCGGGTCGATACGGATGCAAACCCGCCATCACGCTATCCATCACGCTGCATGAAAACGCATCGAACTGCTGCTGCGCCACCAATCCGCGCCATCGTGCAAGTTGTTGCGGCGACGACTTCGCAATCTCGCCTGAAGGGGAACAAACACGTCCCGCAGCGGGTTCAAGCAAACCTGCGATCGCATGCAGCAAAGTGCTTTTGCCAATGCCGTTCTTGCCCAGCACGCACCAGAACTGACCGGCGCGCACCTGCCAGCTGAAATCCGTCACCAGGCTCGTCTGACCGGCGTGCAGCGTCAGTTGATCGACGTGAAGCAGAACATTCGCCGTCATTTCGGAAATCATGCACGGCTCCTCGACAGCAGCCAGAGAAACAGCGGCACGCCGATCAGCGCAGTGATGACGCCGACCGGCAATTGCGTCGGCGCGACGACCGTGCGCGCAGCCAGGTCTGCCAGCGTCAATCCGCCGCCACCGGCCAGCGCCGCCGCCGGCAACAAGACGCGCTGGTCGTTGCCGATCAGCAGACGCAGACCATGCGGCACCACCAGCCCGACGAAGCCGATCGTGCCGGCCATCGTGACCGCAGCTGCCGTTGCCAGCGATGCTGCGCACAGCGTCGCCACGCGCAAACGCACCACAGGAACTCCCAGCAACTGTGCAAAACTCTCGCCGCGCGCCAGCAAATTCAGGCGCGGCGCATTCCATATTGACCACAGCAAAACCGCAAAGGCGATGACGGCGGCAATCGGCAAGAACCGGCTGTCCTCCAGATCGCCCATGAGCCAGAACACCATGCCGCGCAATTGCGTCTCCGCCGCCAGCGTCAGCACCAGTGTGATGACTGCGCCAAAACCTGCCGCCAGCATCACACCCGTCAGAAGCAATCGATGACCGGCGGCCATCGGCGACAACGGCAAGCGGCGCAGAGATTTTCCGACCAGGCCGAACAACAGGACAACCGCCACGCCCGCCCCCAGCACCGCACCGACTGCCGCAATATTCTGACGCGGCAATCCGACGGAAGCCGCCAGCAGCATCGCCAGTAATGCGCCGGCGGCAGAGCCGCCCGAGACGCCAAGCACGTACGGTTCCGCCAACGGATTGCGCAACAGGACCTGCATCAACGCGCCGGCCATCGCCAACAAAGCACCAACGGTGAACGCCGTCAGCGCACGCGGCACACGCAATTGCAGCAGCAGGGCAACGTTGTCCGGATCGCCGCTCGGCCGCAGGCAACCGGTACTGCCGCAAAGGCCGGCGAGGATCAGCGCCAGCACGGCAAGCACTGTCAGGCAAATAAGCAGCAGGATGGCGCGGCGCATGAAGTCCTTAGAAGTCGACGTTAGAAGTCATAACGTGCGGTGAATTTTACTGTACGCCCACTGTCCGGATAGATGCCGCTGGCGCAACCGAAAGCCTGCGAGAAATAATCCTTGCCGGTCAGGTTGCTGCCTGTGAGCGCGAATTCCCACGCGCTTACGCGCACCGCATAGCGCGCATCGAAGGTCGTGTACGACGGCATGCGTGCGTTGCACGTGTTGCTGAAGTCGCTGCCATAACGTTGCGAATCGGCCCACAGGACGCCGACATTGGCGGTCTGATTGCCGTAGTTCCAGTTCAGGCGGGCGGACGCCGTATTCTTCGGCACCAGCACCATTTCCTTGCCGGCGTTCGGACCGCCGGTGAAGGTGGCGACGATATGCTGGAAGTTGGCTTTCAGGCTGAAATCCTGGTTCAGGCGCGCACTGGCTTCCAGCTCAACGCCCTGGCGTTTGGTCGGATCAAGGTTGACGTTGGCGCCGAACGCACCGGCGGTCGGATCGAAAAACAGTTCGTCCTTGAGACGATGGCGAAACCACTTGAGCGTGGCGTTGTTGTCTGCACCGCCAAGAGTCGCACCGAACTCCAGATCATGCGAAGTCTGCGGCTTGAGAACCTGCCCGGTTGCCAATGCGGTGAAACCATTCTCGTCGGCGGTCGGCAAACGATAGCTTTGCCCGGCCTTGCCGAAGACGCGCACGGAAGGAACGATCGCATGGCTTGCCTGCGCGTCCCAGGCATTGACGCCCTGCCCCTTGTCATAGCCGCCAATGACGCTCTTCTTGTCGAAGACTTCACGCCGCACGCCGAGTGCGATGCGCGTATTTCCGGCGATCTGCAATTCATCGCGCACATAGGCGGCGCGCGCCGTCTGAGAAGCATCGCTGCTGCCGTTGATATTGCCGATCTGCCATTCGGAATAATCGATGCCGGTGACCAGCTCATTTTTCAGCAACCGGTTTTCGGCAACGTGGCGCAGGCGTGGCGAGAATTGCATGGTGCGGCTATGCACTTCGGTGATGGCAGCGCCGCTATAGCTGGAACGCGAAATCTTCTCGCGATGAGAAAGCTCCGCTGCAACATCGAACGCGCCAGATTTGCGCTCCAGAAAAGCGGTAATGCGATCGCTGTCATAAGAACCGTAATCCTGCGGGTTGGCAGTCTGGCGAGGATTGGCGAGAAACTGCGCCATCGTCAGCGAACCCGGCAGTCCATAATCGGCGCGCGCCAGATCGACGCGCAAACCGAAGCGGCCTTCATTGGAGAACCATTGCGCCGTGCCGCTGAAATTTTCCTGGTTGCTGTAATTGTTGTCGCGATAGTTATCGGCGTGCTGTTTGCTGTACGCCGCATTGAGTGCAAAGCCGTCCCATCCCTTGGCGACGCTGGCGCGCCCGCTGCGCAAGCCGTAGCTGCCGACCTCACCAACCACAGTGCCATGCACGGCATCCGCCGCCGGCCGCTTGGTGATGATCTGTATCGTGCCGCCGGTGGCGCCATCGCCGTACAGCACACTGCTGCCGCCGCGCATGATCTCGATGCGCTCGACGCTGTCGATGGGCACCGATGACAGCAAAGCCGTCGATAGCTCATTCTCCGACAAGCGTACGCCATCAATCAGAATCACCATGTTCTGATCGCCGTTGCTGCCGAAACCGCGCATGTCGAGCGCATAGTCGCCAGGCCCTGCCAGGCTCTGACGGCCATACACGCCGCCGAGTTTGCGAATCGCCTCGTTGACGTTATTGATACCGGCGTTACGGATCTCCTCGGCGCCGATGACGGTCGCGCCCACCGGACTGAAGGCCGGATCATTCGGAAAGCGTGAAGCCGTCACCACAACCGGCGTCAGGCCCGGGGCGGTTGCAGTCTGGGTTGAGGTTTGTGCTGCAGCAGTTTGAACGGACAAAGCGGCCGAAGCCATGACAGCGGGACCGGCAACGGCGCGCCAGGATAAAGCGGAATGTTTCATGATCTATTTCTGATAAGCATCTCCGGCCCGCTTCCCCGCAAGCCGGATTGAATGTGAAGGCATGACCTTCCCCTGTCTGGCCGGTATCCGGGCTGCAAGCTGGCAAAAACTGGTCGAAAAAACAACGACCGCACCGACTGCCATGCCTTCCCATGCCTCCGGACATCAAACCAGGCCGGGCGAACACAGTGGCGAATCATGGCAGTTTGCTGTCGGATGCGACAGCGCTTGCTTACCGTTGCGGGGGCAGCGTACGTTCGCGGACAGACAATGAATCACTCGGCTCTCCGCGCCGTACTTCCCGTTTAACTCGCCGGACTGAGGGCGCAAATGCGCCGGCGAGCACCAAAACGGCGCAATTGTATGCGGCAACGCCACTCCCGGCAATCTGTTGTGACAAACGAAGCAGGCTTGCAGTAAGATTGTCTGCAAACCAACATCCTCGCCATAACGTCATTGAAATGGGGAATTTTCATCGCTTTTTCGCCGATGGAGCAGCTTGACAGGGCCTTATAATCCATTCAACAAATAGCGGGAGTCCGCCTCGACCGAGGCGTCACTCGGGGAAATCAGCAACAGTAAACATCGGTGCGGCAAGCAGAACCGGGCGGACGCGTGTCCTACAGGTTTTGTGTTCCCGGCCGATATCCATTGACGACATGTATTGCCTGAGCCATCTGTCAGAACAGGAGCTTCTATCACCGGACCATCTCGTCGAACCCCCATGTAATTCAGTTGTGAAAGATTGTCTGCATCTGCGGCAGAAGCAAATAACGCATCAAATTTGTATGGAGAAAAGAAGATCATGAGTGACGATGTTGATTTAGAGGCACTATTCGACGAGATTTCGGCGCAAACGCTGCCTGCCGCGACTGCAGCAGCAGAACCCGCCTCGTCCGCGAGCCCGGCTGCATCGCTGGAAGATCAGTCCGACAAACCCATGTACGAACGTCTGGGCGGCATCGTCCGTCTGCTGCATGACTCCATGCGCGAACTCGGTTACGACCGCTCGCTGTCGGATGTCGCATCGCAGATCGGCGACGCTCAGGGCCGCCTG
The DNA here is from genome assembly GCF_058801885.1 of Herbaspirillum sp. GW822-FHT03A08. NCBI lineage: Bacteria > Pseudomonadati > Pseudomonadota > Betaproteobacteria > Burkholderiales > Oxalobacteraceae > Herbaspirillum > Herbaspirillum sp. GW822-FHT03A08. The sequence goes on from NZ_JBXANR010000001.1 coordinate 226,898, forward strand.
GAACACGTCGCCACGCTGACCGAACAAGCCGCCAACAAGGTGCTCAACTCGATCGACGCCGGCATGCCAGCCCAGGACGCGCTAGCCAGCAAGGCCAAGGACATCGATGATCGCTGGGCACGCCTGTTCGCAGGTCAGATGACCATCGACGAATTCAAGAATCTGGCGAACGACTCCAAGAAATTCTCCACCGCCGTCATCGAAGCCACCGAGGTCGAAAAAGCCCGCATGCTCGAAATCATGATGGCGCAGGACTTCCAGGACATCACCGGCCAACTGATCAAGAAGATCGTCGGCATCACCGCCGTGGCCGAGCGCGAACTGGCGCAACTGCTGCGCGACAATGCGCCGCCGGAAGTCAAGGCTGCCATGGAAAAACCGGTAGAACTGCTCAACGGGCCCTCCTCTCCCGGCTCCGCCATGGTGCAAAATGATGTGGACGACTTACTCGATAGCCTGGGGTTCTAATGGATGACGAAATGCTCAAGGATTTTGTCGTTGAGGCTTTGGACCTCGCGACTAACGTTGAAGAGCATCTGCTGACTCTTGAACGGCATCCTGACGACCTGGAAATTCTCAACGCGGTTTTCCGTGCCTTCCACACCATCAAGGGTGGCGCCGGCTTCGTCAATTTGCCGGCCATGGTATCGGCCTGTCACTTGACGGAAAACCTGTTCGACGCCCTGCGTACCGGCAAAGCGCCGGTCACGCCGCTGGCGATCGAGGCTGCATTGCAGGCCAGCGGTTTTGTCGCCGACCAGCTCAATGAACTGTCCAACGGCGCCGATCCGGCCAGCCTGGCTTCCATGCCGCAAGACCTGGAAGACATTCTGACGCAAGCTATTGAAGGCAATGCTGCTCCGGTTGTCGCTGCAACACCTGCAGCGGCCCCGGTTGCCGCAGCACCGGCCGCAGCTGCATCTTCCTCCGCGATCTCGACGCCCTCCGCCAATGGCGGCGCCAGCGTTCTCGGCGCGGATGGTTCGCTCGACTGGAATGCCTTGTATCAGGCGGTTTCCGGCGGTGCGGGCGATGTCGCAGCAACAGCATCCGCGATTGCCGATGTACCTGCCGATGCTGCGCCTGAAGAAAGCGCAGCAGTCTCCAGCCATCCCAAATCGCTGCCGTCGGCCACGCCGAAACCAGCTGCTGCCCCAGCAGCTCCGGCGCGCCGCGCAACCGACAACCAGCCCGGTGGCGGCAAGGAAGAAAGCATCCGTATCGATGCCGGCAAGCTCGACGCGCTGCTGGAAGTTGCCGGCGAATCGGTGCAGGCCGCCAACCAGGCTGCCGTGCTGCTGGAAAAGCTGCAACAGTTCAAGTTCGAAGGCACAGCCGCTTCGCTAATGTCGACGCTGGCCGAAACTCTGGGCCGCGCGTCGCGCTACTCCAGCGAGCTGCAACGCGCCACGCTGTCGACGCGCATGCAGCCGGTCGGCCGCCTGTTCCAGAAGTTTCCACGACTGGTGCGCGAACTGGCCAAGGATCTGGGCAAAGACGTCGACCTGGCGATCTCCGGTGCAGAAACTGAAGTCGACCGCGTCGTTGTGGACAGCCTGTACGATCCGCTGGTCCACATGCTGCGCAACTCGCTCGACCACGGTATCGAAACCGATCGCGGCGCTGCCGGCAAGCCGAACAAGGCAACCATTTCGCTCAAGGCATGGCAAGAGGCCAGCAGCGTCATGATTGAAATTTTCGACGACGGCAAGGGTATGGATCCCGATTTCCTGCGCAAGAAGGCAATCGGCAAGGGTCTGATCGGCGAACATGAAGCGCAAAGCCACGACGAAGCACTGCAACTGGTGTTCCTGCCGGGCTTCTCGACCAAGGAAGTGGCGTCCAGCGTTTCCGGCCGCGGCGTCGGCATGGACGTGGTGAAGACTGCGGTGGAAAAACACCGCGGTACGATCCGCATCGATTCGACGCTGGGTGTCGGTACGCGCTTCTCGATCCGTCTGCCGATTGAGCTGTCGATCATCCCGACCATGCTGGTGCGTACCGCAGGTGCGGCGCTGGCCTTGCCGATGGCGGTTGTGGAACGCGTGGTGGAATTGCCGGCTGACTTCGACGAAGTCGGCGGCGCGCCGGTGTTGCGCGATCAGGGTCGTCCGTTGCCGGTGCATTCGCTGGCAGGCGTGCTTGGCTATGAGCCGGGCAGCGAACGCGTCGGTATCGTCATGGCGGTGCCGCATCCGTACATCCTCGGCGTCGAAGCCGTGGAAGGCACTGCCGATCTGGTGATCAAACCGCTGACCGCAATCCAGACCAACGGCATCACCGGTACCGCGCGCTCTGCCGAGGGCGAACTGGTGCTGGTGGTGGGCTTGTCCTTCCTGCTGGAAGGCTGCCGCTCCTCTGCCAAGGCTGTGGCACAAGTCTGACAAGACGAGCAAGAAGTCAGGAAGCAAATAAAAAAGCTGAGGCCGTTCGCGGTCTCAGCTTTTTTTACGGCCTCAGGCTACGACAGCATTCTTCAACGATGCGGCTGCGCGTAACGCTCCGACAGTGCCTCATACAACGGCGGCGCAAAGAAGCGCGATACACGGCTAGCCAGCAAGGCGGTCGCCATCAGTGAAATCACCAGGGCGTGACCGTTGATCATTTCCATCACGATCACAAAGGCCGTGATCGGAGATTGCGTCACCGCAGCCAGATAACCCACCATCGCCAGTGCGATAAGCATCGACAGCGAAGTGTGATCGAACACCATGTGCAGCAGATTGCCGAAACCGGCGCCGATCGACAACGATGGCGCAAAGATGCCGCCCGGAATACCCGGCAGATACGACCCCACCATCGACACCATCTTGGCCAGCGGATACCACGCCGACAATTGTGTCTGATTGGTCAGCAAACCCTTGGCTTCCGCGTAACCGCTGCCGAAGGTCATGCCGCCGGCGCAGATGCCGACAATCGCTACGATCAGGCCACACAGTGCGCCGAATACGACGGGACGTTCCGCCCGCAGGGTGCGCAAAGGTGCAGGAATCCATTTGTGCGTATTGAGCAGCAGCCAGCAAAAGATGCCGCCTGCCACGCCCATCAGCACGCCGCTGACGACTACTGCGACGATCAGCTCGCGCGCACTGTCGTCGCCGGCATTGATGGTGCCGAAATAGGTGTAGTTGCCATTCAGGCCGAGAGCGACAACGCCGGCAAAGATGATGGTGGTGATGACAATGCCGCTGGCGCGCTGCTCAAAGTTGCGCGACAGCTCTTCGATCGCAAACACGATGCCGGCCAGAGGTGTATTGAAGGCCGCCGACAAACCAGCGGCGGCGCCGGCCAGGATCAGGCGTTTCTCCAGCAAGGCGCTGGGACGCGGATAAAAACGCCGCATCTGGAACATCAATGCAGCCCCCACCTGCACCGTCGGCCCTTCGCGCCCGATGGTAAAGCCGCCAAGAATACCGAGGAAGGAAACGCCGATTTTTCCGGCAAGAATTTTCAACGACAGCAGCTTGGGCGCGCGCTTGGCATGCAGCTCGCCCTCTTCGCCGAGCGAGGCAATCACCTGGGGAATGCCGCTGCCTTCGGCTCCCTGAAAGAAACGCCGCGTCAGCCACACGCACAAGGCGCTCATGGCAGGCGTCAGGATCAGCGGCAGCCATTCGTGGCCGCGCTGCATCATGCGGAACATCTCGAAGCCGAAATCGATCAGCCAGGCATACATCACCGCCACCAGACCGACCAGCACCGCACCGGTCCAGAGTATTCCGTATTGCAGCCATAGTCGGCGCACACGGCGCAAGGTGTGGCCATGCAGGCCGGCAAGCATTCGCATCATTGCATCAATTCCGGATCATCGGCCTGCACTACAGCAAACGGACTGCAGGCAGAGTAAACGCATTCAAAATTCGTCAGAGTTCGTACATGTCCTTCTCGCCTTCCATGACCTGCGCAATCAGCTTGCGATTGAGCGTTGGTGCGAGCAATTCGATGAAGGTATAGACGTAGCTGCGCAGATAGGCGCCCTGCTTCAAGGCCACGCGCGACACATTGGTGCCGAACAGATGGCCCGCGGGAATCGAACGCAGGCCGCGATCGCGGTCGCCATCGAAAGCCATGCCGGCGATGATGCCCACCCCCATGCCGAGTTCGACATAAGTCTTGATGACATCGGCGTCGATAGCCTCCAGCACGATGTCCGGCTTCAGGTCGCGCAGACTGAAAGCGTGATCGATCTTGCTGCGGCCGCTGAACGCTGCGTCATAGGTGATCAGCGGATAGCTGGCGATTTCTTCCAGCGACAGGTTCTTGGACTTGAGCAAGGGATGCTCAGGCGGCACCACGACCACATGTTCCCATTGATAACATGGCAAAGAGACAAGTCCCTCGCCCGAAGCGAGGGCTTCGGTAGCGATGGCGATGTCGGCCTGGTCGTTGCGTACCATCTCGGTAATCTGTTTTGGATTGCCTTGCAGCAATGACAATCTGACTTTGGGATACTTTTGTGTGAAAGCCTGCACCACCTTGGGCAGCGAATAGCGCGCCTGGGTATGCGTGGTGGCGATGGTAAAGCTGCCGCTGTCGTGGGCTGCAAATTCCTTGCCGATGCGCTTCAAGCCATCGACTTCCTGCATGATCAGCTCCACCGAGCGCAGCACCGCCCGCCCCGGCTCGGTCAGGCCGCGGATGCGCTTGCCGTGGCGCGTGAAGATATCAACGCCGAGCTCTTCTTCCAGCTCAATGATTGCCTTGGAAACACCCGGCTGCGAGGTGTACAGCGCCTTGGCGGCTTCGGTGAGGTTGTAGTTTTGTCTTACCGCCTCCCTGACGAAGCGGAATTGATGCAGATTCATGAGCCGTCCTTCTGTCTGTTTCTGTCTGTTTCTGTACGTTCAAGACCTGTTCAAGTCTGTAGCGAGAGGCCATCAGTAGGTCGCGCCCGGGGTGGAGAAACCGGAGTGGTCTTGAGACCATGAGGATTTCGAGTACCGGACGACGCCAGATCATGGCCTCGCAGCAAGACTTCAACGAGTCTTCAGCGACTGTATTTGTATATGCCGAATGTGCATATAAGCAAATAAATAGTAAGTAGTTTGGTTTAGGGTCTAAGTTTATTACGATTCGACCTGTTATAGACGAGGTGTTATGACTGTTTCTTATGTAGTCAGCGGTTTTGCTGTCGGATTGCTGGTCGGATTGACCGGCGTCGGCGGCGGCTCGCTGATGACTCCCTTACTGACGCTGCTGTTCGGCATCCACCCCAGCGTGGCGGTGGGCACGGACCTGGCTTTTGCTTCGGCAACGAAGACGGCCGGGACGTTTGCGCATCGTTTCAAGGGTACCGTGCGCTGGGATATCGTGCGCCGCCTGTCCTACGGCGCGCTGCCTGCCGCCGTGGTCGCTACGCTGCTGCTGAAGCATTTCGGCGCCGTCAGCGACAGCATCAGCCTCGTGATCCGCTATTCGATCGCGGTGTCGGTTTTTCTGACCGTGATCGCTTTACTGTTTAAGAGTAAACTTCAGGCATGGCTGAATGCCCATCCGGAGCGCCACTTGCAAGGTCGTCAATTGACCGGCGCAACCATCGCGGCCGGCGCCGTGCTCGGCATCCTGGTAACGATTTCGTCGATCGGCGCCGGTGCTGTCGGCGCCACCCTGCTGGTGCTGCTTTACCCGCGTTTGTCGCCCGCTGAGATCGCCGGCACCGATATCGCTTATGCGGTACCGTTGACGGCCATCGCTGCATTCGGCCACTGGTGGCTGGGATCGATCGACTGGAGCCTGCTGGGCGCCTTGTTGCTGGGTTCGGTGCCGGGCATCACCATCGGTTCGCTCGCTGCGCGCGCGGTACCGGAGAAGTTTTTGCGTGGCCTGCTGGCAGTTACGCTGACGAGCGTTGCCTTGAAGTTGGTTTGGTAGGCTGATTTAAGTTTTTTAATCACACGGAATCTCGACTGCAAGATTCCGACAAGACGTTAACAGGGACCACAAGATGTACCGCTATGACCAATACGATCACCTGATCGTCAAAGAGCGAGTTGCACAATATCGAGATCAAGTGCGCCGCCGCCTCTCCGATGAACTGATCGAAGACGAATTCCGCATCCTGCGTCTGCAAAACGGTCTGTACCTGCAGCGCCACGCCTACATGCTGCGCATCGCGGTGCCGTACGGTCTGCTGGCGTCGCGCCAGGTCCGCATGTTTGCCCACATCGCGCGCAAATACGACCGCGGCTACGGTCACTTCACGACACGCCAGAACATCCAGTTCAACTGGATCAAGCTGGAAGAGTCGCCGGACATCCTGGCAGAACTCGCGACGGTCGAAATGCACGCCATCCAGACCTCCGGCAACTGCATCCGCAACACCACCTCGGACGAACTGGCCGGCGTCGCCGCCGATGAGATCGTCGATCCGCGTCCTTACGCCGAACTGATCCGCGAGTGGAGCACCTTCCACCCCGAGTTCGCCTACCTGCCGCGCAAATTCAAGATCGCCATCAGCGGGTCCGAGCAAGACCGCGCGGCGACTGCCGTGCACGACATCGGCCTGCATGTGATCAAGAACGAAGCCGGCGAAGTCGGTTTCCGCGTGCTGGTCGGCGGCGGCATGGGCCGTACGCCTATCCTCGGCAGCCAGATCCGCGACTTCCTGCCATGGAAGCACGCGATGTCGTATCTGGAAGCCATCCTGCGCGTGTACAACCAATACGGTCGCCGCGACAACATCTACAAAGCGCGCATCAAGATTCTGGTCAAGGCCATCGGCCCTGAAGAATTTGCACGCCAGGTCGAAGAAGAATGGCAGCACATCAAGGATGGCCCGTCGACGCTGACCGAAGAAGAACTGCAACGCGTGGCGAACTACTTCACCGAGCCTGCGTATGAAACCCTGCCGGCTACCGACGCTGAATACGAGCGCCTGAAGGCCGAAGACAAGGGCTTCGCCAACTGGATCAAACGCAACGTCAAGGAACACAAGGTTCCCGGCTACGCCGCTGCGATCCTGTCGCTGAAGAAAACCGGCGTGCCGCCGGGCGACATCACCGCCGATCAACTGGACTTCGTCGCCGACCTGGCCGACCGCTACAGCTTCTCTGAACTGCGCGTCACGCATGAGCAGAATCTGGTGCTGGCCGACGTCAAGCAAAGCGAACTGTACGCGCTGTGGAAAGAAGCCAAGGCGCACGGTCTGGCAACGCCGAACATCGGCCTGCTGACCGATATCATCTGCTGCCCCGGCGGCGACTTCTGCTCGCTGGCCAACGCCAAGTCGATCCCGATTGCGCAAGCGATTGCCGAGCGTTTCGACAATATCGACTTCCAGCACGACATCGGCGACATCGAACTGAACATCTCGGGCTGCATCAACGCCTGCGGCCATCACCATGTCGGCAACATCGGCATTCTGGGCGTCGACAAGGATGGCGCCGAGTGGTACCAGGTCTCGCTGGGCGGTGCGCAAGGCAATACCTCGAGCATCGGCAAGATCATCGGCCCGTCGTTCTCGGCGCACCAGATGCCGACCGTCATCGACCGCCTGCTGCAGGTCTATGTCAAACAACGCATCGAAGACGAACGTTTCATCGACACCGTGCGCCGCGTCGGCGTCACGCCGTTCAAGGATTTCGTCTATGCAACCCCGATCAAAGCTGATCATGTCACTGGAGAAGACGTCTGTGCCTAATCTGATTAAAGACAAAGTCGTCATCAGCGATGACTGGACCGTACTGCGCCTGGCCGAAGGTGAAACGCCGGAAGGCGTCGCCGTTCCCGAAGGCAAGATCATCGTGCCGCTGAAGGTATGGCAAGCGCAACGCGCAGCGCTGCAAGGCCGCAAGGAACTCGGCGTGTGGTTCGCCAGCGACGAGCGCCCGGAAGAGCTGAAAGACGAATTGAAAAACGGCTTGGCGCCGTTCCAGGTCATCGCCGTGGACTTCCCCAAGTTCGCCGACGGCCGCGGTTATTCCATCGCCTACAACCTGCGCGCCCGCCTCGGCTACACCGGCGAGCTGCGTGCTGTCGGCGATGTGCTGCGCGACCAGTTGTTCTACATGCAGCGCGTCGGCTTCAACGCCTTCGCCGTGCGTGCCGACAAAGACATCCACGATGCACTGAAAGGCCTGACCGATTTTTCGGAAAAGTACCAGACCTCGTGGGATGAGAAGAACCCGTTGTTCCGTCGCGCCAAACGCGAGGCGGTTGTCACCCGCGATTGATCGTTTGATTGTTGATCAAGGGAAGAGAGAGTAACGCCATGTCCGAAAAAGCTTTGCAAGAAGAGTTGCAAAACCTGATTGCAGCCACCCGCGTCACGCTGGAAAAGATCGCCGCCGAATACACTCCGGCGGTGTTCGCCTCCAGCATGGCGGCGGAGGACATGGTGCTGACCGACATGATCCTGCGCGCCAAGCTGCAGGACAAGATCGGCATCTTCACGCTGGAAACCGGCCGCCTCCATAAAGAGACGCTGGGCATGCTCGACCGCATCAAGGAAACCTACGATTACGACGTCACGCCGTATCGCCCAGAGACTGCGGCCGTCGAACAATACGTAGCGCAGAACGGTCTCAACGCGTTTTACGACAGTGTGGAAATGCGCAAGGAATGCTGCCGCATCCGCAAGATAGAGCCGCTCAATCGCGCGCTCGCCGGCAATAAATCCTGGATCACCGGCCAGCGCCGCGCGCAGTCGGTTACCCGCGCCGCGCTCGATGTACAGGAAGACGATCCGGCGCACGGCATGGCCAAATTCAATCCGCTGGCCGACTGGTCCGAGGAAGATGTCTGGCAATACATCCGCGACCACAAGGTGCCGTACAACCCGCTGCACGATCAGGGCTATCCGTCGATCGGCTGCGAGCCCTGTACCCGCGCTATCCAGCCGGGCGAAGACGTGCGTGCCGGCCGCTGGTGGTGGGAAAACCCCGACTCCAAGGAATGCGGCCTGCACGTGGTGGACGGCAAGCTGATCCGCATCAAGTCGCAGACCGCTCCCGCCTGATTTCGCTTTACCGGTACCGGTCTGCTACCGACAACACTATCCCGATGCGCAGCGCTGCTGACATTGCAGCATTCGCAGTATTCAATTTGTTACTCGATTTGAAATTTGAAATTCGGCTTGAACCAAAGGTCATCGTATGAACACAGCAGTTGAACAACTTTTCCTGGACAACGCCAGCAGCCGCCATCTGGACTGGCTGGAATCGGAAGCGATCCACATCATGCGCGAAGTCGCGGCCGAGTGCAGCAACCCTGCCCTGCTGTTTTCCGGCGGCAAGGATTCGGTAGTGCTGCTGCGCATCGCCGAGAAGGCGTTCCGTCCCGGCAAGTTTCCGTTCCCGCTGGTACATATCGACACCGGCCACAACTTCCCGGAAGTCATTTCCTTCCGCGATCAGCGCGCTGCCGAGCTGGGCGAGAAGCTGGTGGTGCGTTCGGTCGAAGATTCGATCAAGCGCGGTACTGTGCGCCTGCGCAACCCGCTGACCGATTCGCGCAACGCCGCACAAGCCGTGACGCTGCTGGAAACGATTGAAGAATTCAAGTTCGACGCCTGTATTGGCGGCGCACGCCGCGATGAAGAAAAAGCGCGCGCCAAGGAACGCATCTTCTCTTTCCGCGACGAATTCGGCCAATGGAATCCGAAAGCCCAACGTCCTGAACTCTGGGATCTCTACAACACCCGCGTCCACCCGGGCGAAAACATGCGCGTGTTCCCGATCTCCAACTGGACCGAGCTCGACGTATGGCAATACATCGCCCGCGAAAAACTGGCGCTGCCGCCGATCTACTTTGCGCATGAGCGCCAGGTGATCCCGCGCAACGGCCTGCTGGTGCCGCTGACCGACCTGACCCCGGCCAAGGAAGGCGAAACCGTCGAGAGCCGCGTGGTGCGCTTCCGCACCGTCGGCGACATTTCCTGCACCTGCCCGGTGGCGTCCGATGCGTCTTCCGTGGAAGCCATCATCGCCGAAACCGCAGTCACCCAGATCACCGAACGCGGCGCCACGCGCATGGACGACCAGACTTCCGAAGCGTCGATGGAAAAACGTAAAAAAGAAGGATATTTCTGATGAATGCCGCTGTTGCCGAAAAAGACTTGAATACGAATTCCGACGCCAACGCGCACGAACGCGGCCTGCTGCGCTTCATCACCGCCGGTTCGGTGGACGACGGCAAGAGCACGCTGATCGGCCGCCTGCTGTTCGACAGCAAGGGCATCTTCGCCGACCAGCTCGCCTCCATCTCGCGCGCCAAGCACAAGCGCACCGTGGGCGACACCATCGATTTGTCTCTGCTCACCGACGGCCTGGAAGCCGAGCGCGAGCAAGGCATCACCATCGATGTGGCCTACCGGTATTTCGCCACGCCGAAGCGCAAGTTCATCATCGCCGACACGCCAGGCCACGAGCAATACACCCGCAACATGGTGACCGGCGCCTCGACCGCCGACGCCGTGATCATCCTGATCGACGTCTCCAAGGTCAAACTGAATGACGACGGCAGCGTGGAATTGCTGACGCAGACCAAGCGCCATTCGACCATCGCTCACCTGCTGCAAATCCAGCACGTGGTGGTCGCGGTCAACAAGATGGATCTGGTGAATTACGACCAGACCGTCTACGACCGCATCGTCGGCGCCTATCAGGAATTCGCGGCGCAGTTGGGTCTCAAGGACGTGCGTCCGATCCCGCTGTCGGCACTGGCCGGCGACAACGTCGTGACCGCCGGCGACAATCTGTCGTGGTACAAAGGCCCGACACTGATCGAACTGCTGGAATCGCTGTCGGTGTACGAAGATGCACACGCAGAGCCGTTCCGCTTCCCGGTGCAATTGGTGGCGCGCCACAACGGCCACGAAGCCAACGACTTCCGCGGCTACATGGGCCGTATCGAAGCCGGCAAAGTGCAGAAAGGCGACAAGCTGCTGGTGCAACCAAGCGGCCAGACCGCGACCGTCAAAGACATCCTGACGCTGGACGGTTCGCTGCAATCGGCATCGGCCGGTCAGTCGGTGACTATCCTGCTGGACGAATATCTGGATATTTCGCGCGGCGACATGCTGGCCTCGGTGGAAAGCGCGCCGACGCTGCTCAAGACCGTCAACGCCGACCTGTGCTGGCTGTCCGAAGATGCACTCGACCCACGCCGTAAATACTGGCTCAAGCACACCACCAAGCAAGTGGCGGCGCGCGTGGCCAAGGTCGATACCTTGCTTGATATCAACACGCAGCAACGCCATCCGGCCGAGTCGCTCAAGCTCAACGACATCGCCCGCGTCTCCATCAACGTACAGCAGCCGATTGCAGCGGACAGCTACGACGCCATCCGCGCCACCGGCGCCTTCATCCTGATCGATGAAGTCACGCACCAGACGGTTGCCGCTGGCATGATCCGTCTGGATGCCTGATAATCGCTGCTGTGCCGTTTCACCCGCCTAAAGTCGTACAAGCGGGCTGAAACGCGCAGCAGCCGGTATGTGCCGGGCTGCGATTCTTATCTTTTTTAGCATGAGCTCAGTCCCAGCCAATCATCCGCCAACGCCCCCTGCTTCCGCCACGCCCACCGGCAAGGTCTATCTGATCGGCGCCGGTCCCGGCGCAGCTGACCTGATCACCGTGCGCGGGGCGCGCCTTCTTGCGCAGGCGGATGTCGTCTTGCACGATGCGCTGGTCACCGAAGAGATGCTGGAGTTGTGCCCGCAAGCCGTCAGGATCTCCGTCGGCAAACGCAGCGGACAGCGCTCTACTGCGCAGCAGGTCATCAATGAACGCCTGATCGAATGTGCACACCAGTACCGCATGGTGGTGCGCCTGAAAGGCGGCGACCCGATGCTGTTCGGCCGCGCCGATGAAGAATTGCGCGCGCTCGACAGTCAGAACATCCCTTACGAAATCGTCCCCGGCATCACCGCCGCACTGGCGGCCGCATCGTCAGCACAACGCCCGTTGACCAAACGCGGCATCGCCCGTAGCGTGTCGCTGTTCACCTCCAGCACGGCGCCGGATGAGCCGAGCGAATTCATCATGCCCAACGGCGACACGCTGGTTCAATACATGGGCGGCCGCGAAGCGACGGCAACGGCGCAGCGGCTGCTGTCGCTCGGCTATGCCCGGACGACGCCGGTGGTGGTGGTGGAAAATTGCAGCCGCGACAACGAGCGCATCCTCGATCTGGAACTCGGCACGCTGGAACAAGGCCTGACCCAGTGCAGCGGCCCGGTGCTTGTCATGATCGGCGAAGCGCTGGCGAATCGTAGCTGAACTGCCGCTGAACCACCTTGCAACGACGCTTATTTTTCTGAGCACATTCCATGCACCTGTTACACGACTCCAGCGCCCCGGCTGCAGCGCCGGTTACCTTCGACGACTTCCTCAAGGTGGATATCCGCATCGGTACGATCATCTCCGCCGAAGCCTTTCCTGAAGCACGCAAACCGGCCTACAAGCTGAAGATCGACTTTGGCCCGACGCTTGGCGTCAAGCAAAGCAGCGCGCAGATCACGGCGCATTATCAGCTTGATCAACTAGTGGGTAAGCAGGTGGCGGCCGTGGTCAATTTTCCGCCGCGGCAGATCGGCAAGTTCATGTCGGAAGTGTTGACGCTGGGATTCCCGGACGCACAGGGAGAAGTGGTATTGTTTGCGCCCGATCAGGCAGTGCCTGACGGTTCGCGTCTATTTTGAACTACTGACACTCGCGACACAGTAAGTCGCCAGCGCCTGCAGTACGCCGGCATCTTCACCGGCCGCTTCCGCGACGTTGAATTGAATGCCGGGATGCGCCTGCTGCAGTTGTTCTATCAGCACCGGCAAATCGCGCCGGACATGTCCACCCTGCCCCAAAAACACCGGTACGATCGTCACCTGCTGCGCGCCGTCGGCGATCTGCTGCGCCGCCAGTTGCGGCAAGTCCGGCGTCATCAATTCCAGAAAAGCCAGCTCCACCGCCACTTCAGGCAGGCTGGCCTGCGTCAGCGCGCGCAAGCGACGAAACGGTTCGGCCCAATTGGGATCGCGGGCGCCGTGGGCAAACAGAATGAGTGATTTTTTCATGAGTGTGTGTTGCGAGCTAGCGCCGTTCAACCCAGCGCAGCGCGACAATCGCCATCAGCATGAACAAGGTGCTCGGCAAGGCCGCCGTCAACAGCGCCGGCCAGCTGTTGAGCAAGCCCAGATGCGAGAACAGATTGTTGATCAGCTGGAAGCTGACACCGATCATGATGCCGGTAAAAATCTTCAGGCTGACGCCGCCGGCGCGGAAATGCAGATACGCGAACGGCAAGGCCAGCGCCATCATGACGAAGATCGACAACGGATAGACGACCTTCTTCCAGAACGCAATTTCGTAACGCTCGGTGCGCTGATTATTGGCTTCCAGATGTTTGGTGTAAGCGCGCAGGTCGTACGCCGACATGCGGTCCGGATCGGCAAACAGCACCGACAGAATTTCCGGCGTCACCTCGGAGACGAAGGTGATCGTCTTGTTCTTGCTGGTTGAGATCGGCGTCGTGATCGCGCTGGCCTTGTTGTTGGTGATGAAGGTTGTCTTCTGCACGTCAGTCAGTTGCCACACATGTTCGCCCTGATAATCGCCGCGCGCGGCGACGATCATGTCGGACATGTGAAAATCCTTGTCCAGTTCGTAAATCTTTACGCCTTCCAGCATGCCGTCAGGAGTCATGCGCTGAATGTTCAGAAAGCGCGTGCCGATGACATTGCCTTCGAGACCGGCATCCTTGATCACGTCCTTGGCCCACAAGCCCGAACGGAATTGTTGCGACAGTGAAGAACCCTGCGCCTGCAACCTGAGCTTCTCGCCGAACTCGGTGGTTTTGGGCGCAACCAGTTCGCCGAACAAGATCGTGAAGATGGCAAAACCGAATCCGATCTTCGCCAGCGCCTTGGCGGTCATGCGCGTCGACATGCTGGACACGCGCATGATGGTGAACTCGGAGTTGGCGGCAAATTGCGCCAGCGCATAGATGGTGCCGATCAGCACCGCTGTCGGCATCAGCTCATAGACGTTGCCTGGCAAACCCATCGCCACGTACAGCAACGCAGTCTGCAACTGATAGCCGTTGCGGCCGACCGCCTCCAGCTGCCCCATCAGTTCAAAGAAAGCGAACAGCGCCAGAAAAGCAGCCAGTGCAAATGCCACCGAGCGCACGATCTCGGCGGTGATGTAACGTTGTAAGACTCTCATCAGCCCTGCCGTTTCAGAGTAAGCGCACGGCGCATGCCGGACCACAAAACGGCCGGGTGATAGCGGCTGTTGACCTTCAGCCGCCAGAAGAACAAGCCGACCACGATCAGCGCCACCACCAGATGCGGCGGCCACCATCCCAGCATGAACGAGATGCGGTTTTGGCCCACCGACGACTGGAATACGCTGACGGTGTTGCTATAGACAACGAACAGCAGCAGCGCCACCAGCAAGCCGATGGAGCGGCCCGCGCGCGGATTGACGAAGGACAGCGGAATCGCCAGCAGGATCAGCGTCAGCGCCATCAGCGGCAAGGCCATGCGCCACAGCATTTCGCCACGGCTGAAGCTGGTGTTTTGCGCCAGCAGCTCCCAGCTTTGCAATGCCCGCACCGATTTCTCACCGGCGGCAGCCTGGGACTGGCCGCCGACCAGCAGACCGTAGCGTTCGAATTCGACCATCTGGAAATCGGGCTGCGTCGGCACGCCGTCATAGCGGCGGCCTTTGCTCATGACGACGAATTTTTCGCCGTCCTTGTCGACTTCCATCTCGCCTTCTTTGGCGACCACAATGCTGTTCTTGCCGTCGCGGAAAGTGTTGACGAAGATGTTCTTGACCTTGCTGGCGTCGCCGGAAATACCTTCGACGAAGAAGATGCGGTTGGCGGTCGCCGACTCCTGGAATTTGCCGGGCGAGACGCGGGCGATGTCTTCGCGCTTTTCAAAACGCTCGCGGAATTGTGCGCTTTGCTGGTTGGCCCACGGCGTCGCGACAAAACTCAGGATGCCGGTCAACAGGATGATCGGCCAGCCGAAACGCAGCACCGGCTTGATCCAGCGCGTCAGGCTCAGACCACAGGCGAACCAGACCACCATTTCAGAATCCTGATAACTACGGGTGACCACCAGCAGCACCGAGATAAAGCCGGTGAGGATCAGGATGATAGGCATGTAGTTCAGCGCCTGGAAGCCGATCAGCGCGAGCACGTCCTGCGAGTTGACCTGTCCGCCGGCCGCCTGGCCGAGGATCTTGATCAGCATCACAGTGAGGATGATGGTAAATAGCGTTGTGAACACTGCGCCGGCGGTGCTCATCAATTCGCGTCGAAGAGCGCGCTCAAAAATCATTCGGGGCTTATAATCACAAGAGTCAATGAAGCAGGAAACGAAGCAAAACAGGAAGCAGAATCCGAAGCAAATACTGCCGAAGATGAAGCGAAACAGCAAACTAAGGACAAGCGATGGACTTTAGCATAAAAACATTGGACGCAAAAACCTCCGTCACCGCTGCCAAGACCGGCACGCTCGTGGTTGGCGTCTTTGAAAACCGCAAGCTGACATCGGCTGCGCAAGCATTGGACAAGATGGGCGCGATTGCCAACGCGCTCAAATCCGGCGACATCACCGGCAAACCCGGCTCTACCCTGTTGCTGCGCGGCGTGACCGGCGTTGCCGCCGAACGCGTGCTGCTGGTCGGCCTGGGCGCAGATGAAGAGATTACGGACAAAAGTTTCTCATCTGCAACACAAGCCGCGGTGCGTGCGCTGACAACCGTCGGCGCCAATGACGCGCTGGTCGTGCTGCCGCTGGACAAAATCAAGGGCCGGGATACCTCCTGGGCCATCCGTGCTCTGGTGCTGGCGGCACGCGACAACAATTACCGCTCTGACGCCATGAAGAGCAAAAAAGATCCCGCTCCGACCGGCGTCAAAAAAATCGCCATCGGCGTCTCCACAGCGGCAACTGCAGTTGCCAAGACCGGCCTGGCCGAAGCCGTCGCGCTGGCCAATGGCATGGAACTGAGCAAGGATCTGGCCAACCTGCCGGGCAATGTCTGCACTCCGACCTACCTCGCCAATACGGCAAAGAAGCTGGCCAAGGAATACAAGCTGGGCGTTGAAGTGCTCGACCGCAAGCAGCTGGAAGCGCTCAAGATGGGCAGCTTCCTGTCGGTCACCAACGGCAGCGACGAACCGCCGAAATTCATCGTCCTCAAACACCTGGGCGGCAAGGCCAAGGAAGCCCCCACCGTCCTGGTCGGCAAGGGCATCACCTTCGACACCGGCGGCATTTCGCTCAAGCCGGGCGCAGCCATGGACGAGATGAAATACGACATGTGCGGCGCCGCTTCGGTGCTGGGAACCTTCCGCGCCATCGCCGAGCTGCAACTGAAGCTCAACGTCATCGGCGTCATCCCGACTTGCGAAAACATGCCGTCGGGCCGCGCCACCAAGCCGGGCGACATCGTGACCTCGATGTCGGGCCAGACCATCGAAGTGTTGAACACTGACGCCGAAGGCCGTCTGATCCTGTGCGATGCGCTGACCTATGTGGAACGCTTCAAACCAGCAGCAGTGGTCGACATCGCCACGCTGACAGGCGCCTGCGTGGTCGCGCTGGGCCATCACAACTCCGGCCTGTTCACGCGGGAAGACGACGCTCACGATGCGCTTGCCAATGACCTGCTGGCAGCCGGCAAGACCAGCGGCGACACCGCATGGCGCATGCCGATCCAGGATGTCTATCAGGAACAGCTGAAGTCCAACTTCGCTGACATCGCCAACATTGGCGGTCAACCTGCCGGCAGCGTCACTGCCGCCTGCTTCCTGGAACGCTTCACCAAGAAGTACACCTGGGCGCATCTGGACATCGCCGGCACCGCGTGGCGCGGCGGCGCGACCAAGGGCGCCAGCGGCCGTCCTGTGCCGTTGCTGACGACTTTCTTGCTGAACCAGGCGAAGAAAGCTCAAAAGGCGCGCGCGTAAAGCGTATAGCGCCGGTCACAGCAGCATGCAAAGCCGTCATCCTCAACGATGACGGCTTTTTTATTGGAGCTAGCGTGCGAACAGCGACACCAGCAACAAGCCACCGCACAGCACGCCCGGTACTGCGGCAAAATATAATTGCCACGGCATGGTGAGATGATGTCTCCGGCTACGGCGAAACCACGCCGCCAGCATGGTCGCCAGCAACAGCACCGGAATCGCCGCCAACAACATGTTCAATACGTCGCGATAGGCTTGCAAGTTCACTGCTTGCGCAAAGCTGAACAAGCAATTCACGAAATCGCTGCCGATGTTCAGGATATGCACATCGAGAATGTCCAGTGCATTGACGGCGACAAACAAAAGCAAGTGCGTCGGCACCGCCAGCGCGATAACAAGCAGCCATTCGGACCGTCGTAACGCGATCCCGGCATAAGCGTCACCGGCGAGCTTGCGGGCTAGCCTGCGATTGCCTTCCGTCAGCACCACCAGCGGCAGATAAAGAAGTCCGAACAAGGTTGTCGCGCCAAAGAAGGTCTCGCCGATGCTGCCCTTGTCCTCCCGCATCAGGTAATCCTGTATCAATACAAAAGCCGCGAGTCCGGCACCCAAGCGCCACCAATGCCGCTGCGTGTATTGCCAGTAAAAGATTGCCGGCAATATCGTAATCGTCACGACGACGAGTACGGCCAACATGATGGGCAACACCTCAGATGCATGTCCATCACGGGGAATCCACTGCAACAACGATGTCGCCTGTGCGGCATAAAAACCGGGTGTACGGCACGAGGCCGGAAGAAAGAAATACATAGCGGGGGAAAGGGGGAAAAACAAAAAGTAGGCGAAAAGCAGACAACCCAGCGGCTGCCAACCAAGTCCTCATATCAACCGGCGCCGGCAATGGCGTCACTCACCGCCTCTTTCCAGCAGTTCCGGCCATAGCTTGCTCCAGTCGTCCGGAAACAGCATCTTGCGTGTGACGGCGCCCTGCGATTCGCGCTCCAGACAAACGGCGATCAGCGGTGAACACGGACGATTGCCGTAGCCGATCTGGCGCAGGTAATCAAACGACGTACCGCAGCGCGCAGCAAGTTCGCTGCGCTTTTCGATCGGCAGAGAATTGAGATAAGCGATCAGTGTCATATTGATAATTTAGCATTTGCTACAAACAAGTCAAGCAAAAGCTAATTTACCAAATGCTAAATTTGCGTTCAAATGCCGTCATGGATATGCATGAACATCGACGCAACAGGTTGCAGGCGCTTATCGAGGACCGCTATGGTGGCGATCGCAAAACCTTCTGCGACGCCATCGACATGAGCGAGTCGCGCCTGGCGCAACTGCTCTCTTCGTCCTATCGGAGCGGTCAGGGCTTTGGAGAAAAAGCGGCGCGTACCCTGGAACAAAGACTAGGACTCAACGCCCTCTATTTCGATCTGCTGGCAGTCGGCGAAAGCACCGCGCACCATGTCTACCAGATGCGTGCCAGAACCGATGCGAAGACGGGCGAGGCGGTCAGCATTCATCAGGTCAGCCTGAAACTGACGGCCGGCTCGGCGCGCTTCAAATCTGTGGAAGTGGAACCGACGCTCTGTGTGTGGCGGTTTCCGACGAGCTGGCTCAAAGACCGCCACCTGTCTGCCGACAAGCTGTTCGCGATCAGCGTCATGGACACCAGCATGGCTCCGGTGCTGAAAGACGGTGACGTAGTGGTCGTCAATACGGGCGACACCGGTCTCAAGGACAATGCGGTCTATCTCATCAACTACCAGGGCGAAGCGGTCATCAAACGCCTGGAGCTTGATTTCGGCCGATGGTACCTGACCTCCGACAACACCAGCCGCCAACAATATCAGCGCCACGAATTCAACGGCAAGCAAGACATCATCATTGGCCGCGTCATCCTGATGGCGAGCGACCAGATCTGACGATCATGTCAACGTAGCCGGTCTGCCTGCGCTATCAGGCATATGGCGCAAGCTCCAGCTCCAGAACAGCAACGCCAGCAAACTCACGCCAGCGCCCAGCAACGACACGCCGCTCCAGCCCCACGCAGCGAACGCCGCCGTCGACATGACCGCACCGGCGCCGCTGCCAACCGCATAGAAGATCATGTAACAAGCCACCAACCGGCTATGCGCATTGGTATTCGATCTGAATATCATGCTTTGGTTAGTGACGTGAATGGCCTGCGCCGCCAGATCCAGCATGACGATGCCCGCTGCCAGCGCCCACAGGCTGTGCGGCAGCATCGCCAGCGGCAGCCAGGAACCCGATAGCAGCAGCAACGCCATGCCGCTGGTCCATTGCCCTTTTCCACCGTCCGCCAGCTTGCCGGCCCGGGCCGCACCCAGAGTACCGACAACGCCAATCAGGCCGAAGGCGCCGATGGCCGCATGCGAGAGCGCATACGGCGGCATGCGCAACGGCAGCACCAGCGCGCTCCAGAAGATATTCATCACCGCAAACATCAGCATCGCAATCACGCCGCGTATCTGCAGCACGCGGTCCCGCCACATCAACTGAACCATTGAAGCAAGCAATTGAAGATAGGACAGACGCTCATTCGTTGCCGGGATGTGAAGATGTCGTCCGGATGCGCCATGCCGAGGCAGACGTCCCTGCAGCAACAGCAGCAGTATCGCCGCCAGAATCCCCGAGACCACATAGACCATGCGCCATCCCGCGATATCGGCAACAAACCCCGCCATGGTTCGCGCCAACAGCAGGCCGATGACCACTCCAGCCTGTGCCGTACCGACTACCCTGCCGCGTTCGTCCGGCCCGGCCAGCGTTGCCGCGTAAGCGATCAACCCTTGCGTCATGGCCGTCCCCAGCATGCCGACCGCCAGCATTCCCACCAGTAACAGAAAAGGAGACGAAGCCGTCGCCACGCCAGCCAACGCGGCCAGCAGCAAGAACAACTGCGTCAGCGTGAGTCGCCGCCGGTCCAGCAGATCGCCGAGCGGTACTACCAGCACCAGCGCCAGCGCAGATCCGATCTGGGTCGCCGTAATGACGATGCCCACCGCTGCCTGCGTAAAACCGAATTCGGCGGCCAGTGCATCCAGCAGCGGCTGGGCGTAATACACGTTGGCGACACTGATGCCGCAGGCCGTCGCAAACAGCAGCACCATGGCGCGAGACATGGAGGAGGCTGTCGGCGCCGAAGCCTCAGCCGCAGCCTCCCGCCCCTCCGGCCGCCTCCCGGGGACTACGTCGTCCGACAGACAAATACCATCCCCTCCATTGTTTTCGGTCATCCGATCTCCTCCTTGGCGGCTTGTTTAGCCTGTTTCCGACGCAATCCCAAACTAGTTTCAAATTGAAACTAGTTGAAGTGTAGGTGAGCGAGTTCTAAAATGCAACCATTGGTCACACATGAGGAAGCAGCAAAACAATGGCAAAGCGGAAAAGTCTGAAGAGCGATCCTTGCCCGGTGGCGCGATCCATCGACGTCGTCGGCGACCGCTGGGCGCTGTTGATTATTCGCGATGCCTTCGATGGCATGCGGCGTTTCGGCGAGTTCCAGAAAAGCCTGGGCGTGGCCAAGAACATCCTCTCCACGCGCCTGCGCGACCTGGTCGAGGCCGACATCATGGAGATCGTCCCGGCCTCGGACGGCAGCGCTTATCAGGAATACATCCTCACGCCCAAAGGCAAGGAATTATTTACGGTGGTGCTAGGCCTGCGACAATGGGGCGAAGGCCACCTGTTCAAGAAAGGCGAAGCCTGCGCACCGATGGTTGAGCGCGACAGCGGCAAGCCCGTGCCCAAGATAAAATTGCACACCTGCGACGGCAAGCCGCTGAAACCGGAAGACACCGTCATCAAAAGAAAAACAAAACGCGCGGAAGCCAAAGCACAATAAAGCGAAGCCGTGCCGTTCGCCACAGCCACAGATAACAGAATAGAGAAACCGGGCTTTCCGGTTTCATCAACAAGAAAGTCAACCATGAACAAAACTTTGCTCTGCACGCTGCTCCTGTCGTTTGCCGGTCATGCGTGCGCGCAAGAAGCTGCTCCCGATGCCGGCCTGCCCGATCATCTGACCGGCGACATCGGCCCGGGCGTGTTCCGCCTGGAACGCAACATTCTCGGCAAGAGCGACAAGACGTCGGTTCTGCCCTATGCATATTTCGACTACAAACGCTTCTTCGCCCGCCTGGATACTTTCGGCTTCAAGACTGTGAAGATGGGCGCCGGCTACCTGGAACTGGCAGCGCGCGTCAATTTCGACCACATGGACGCCGAGCGCGGCCTGAACCGCCGCTCCAACTCCGTGCCGATCGGCATCGGCACCTTGCAGGAAACACGCTTCGGCGCCTTCTTCCTGAACGCCTTCTATGACGTCAACAAGTCGCATGGCACGCTGCTGGAAGCCATCTATGCCGCACAGGTCGACGTCGGCCGCGCGCATATTTATCCGCAAGTGGGTATCGAACGCCGCAGCGCCTCCTACAACGATTATTTCTACGGCGTCACCGCATCGGAATCCACTGCCAGCGGTTTCCGCCAATACCATGCCGGCGCATCGACCACACCCATGCTCGGCCTGACCATTGAAATGCCGATCGCCGAAAACTGGGTAGGCAATATCACCTTCCGCCGCAAATGGCTGGGCAACGGCATCGCCAACAGCCCGATCGTCAATCACAGCACCGAGAACATGGGGCTGGTCGCGATCAACTATCACTTCAAGTAATCCCTGCGCGATGTGGATGCGGCAGATGCCCGTCCATCGCAGCATCGTTCCAAGAGCGGTCATTGCACTGCTGGCGACGCTGTTCTGGAACATGCCGGTGACCGCATCCGCAGCGCCTCCCGCCACGGTCTACTTCCCCTCGGGAGATGGCGCCGAACTGGTGGGTTACCTGTTCCAGCCGCCCGGCGGCGGCAACCTACCGCATCCCGCCATCGTCATGCTGCATGGACGTGGCGGCCCCTACTCCGGTAACGTCAACGCGAAGTGTTCCCGTGTCGGCCGCAACGTTGTATCGCCCTGCAATGCGGGCACGCTCTCGCAGCGGCACAAGATGTGGGGAGAATACTGGGCCAGTCGCGGTTATCTAGCCCTGCACGTCGACAGTTTCGGCCCGCGTGACCGCGCACACGGCTATGGACGTAACTCGCACGACCTGCCCGAACGCCAGGCAGTCAACGAAATGACGGTGCGCCCTCTCGACGCCGAAGGCGCTCTTGCCTATCTGGCGGGGCGCGACGACGTGCGCAAGGACCGCATCATGCTGCAAGGCTGGTCCAATGGCGGCAGCACGGCCCTCAATGTGATGTATCGCCAGACGCAGGGAAATTCATCTGCGGCTCCCCAGCGTTTCCGCGCCGCGCTGGTGCTGTATCCCGGTTGCGGCTCTCGCTCGCTACTGACACGGCGGTATCGCAGCGACACCGAGGTATGGGTTTTCCTCGCCGACAACGATGAAGAAGTTTCTCCGCGCAACTGTCTCAACATCATGCCCGTGAACGATGCGAAAAACCTGGTCAAGGTTATTGAATATCCAGGCGCCACCCACGACTTCGACGATCCTGGGCGAGCGAGGCAATCCATTGCGGAGAACCGTGCTGCAAAAGAGGATGTCATGCAACGAGCCGCCCTTTTAATCCAGTCGCTCGCCATCATTGCCGCTCCATCTGCTGAAAAAGGCAATTAGCCGCGCCTTGCCGGACAGGATTTCCGATGGATGGGGTAATATCCCTCTTCATCATTTTTACCGCTTATTCTTTCCGGCCAGGCTCTCCGCCTCCGAAGACTTCTGTACAAAGGCTTAGTTTGCTCATGAAAATTGCGACATGGAACGTCAACTCTTTAAAGGTCCGCCTGCCTCAGGTTCTGCAATGGCTGGGCGACAATCCCATCGACGTCCTGTGCCTGCAAGAAACCAAGCTGACCGACGACAAGTTTCCGCTGGCGGAAATCAATGCCGCCGGCTATCAGGTTGTCTACACGGGCCAGAAAACTTACAACGGCGTTGCCATCCTGTCGCGCCATGCCATCAGCGATGTGGTCAAGAACAACCCGCTGTTTGAAGATGAACAGCAACGCATCATTGCAGCGACCATTGAAGGCGTGCGCTTTGTCTGTGCCTATATTCCCAACGGCCAGGCGCCTGATTCGGAAAAATTCCAGTACAAGCTGAAATGGCTGGCGGCATTGCACGAGTGGCTGGCGCAAGAGCAATTGCAGCATCCCAAGCTGGCCCTACTGGGCGACTACAACATCGCGCCGGAAGACCGCGACGTGCACGATCCGGCAGCATGGGTCGGACAGAACCTGGTATCGGAGCCCGAACGCGCAGCCTTCCAGCATCTGCAAAAAATGGGCTTCACCGACGCTTTCCGCATGTTCGAACAGCCGGAAAAACTCTTCAGCTGGTGGGACTACCGCCAGATGGGCTTCCGCCTCAACAAGGGGCTGCGTATTGACCACATCTTGCTGACC
This sequence comes from Herbaspirillum sp. GW822-FHT03A08, assembly GCF_058801885.1. Lineage (NCBI taxonomy): Bacteria > Pseudomonadati > Pseudomonadota > Betaproteobacteria > Burkholderiales > Oxalobacteraceae > Herbaspirillum > Herbaspirillum sp. GW822-FHT03A08. The sequence goes on from NZ_JBXANR010000001.1 coordinate 250,278, forward strand.
GCTCCTCTGGCGGCACAATGCACCGCATGCGTGATCGACAAGGTGCCGCGCAAATGGGAACAGCCTTCTGATCACACACCGGTCGTCGCGACTATCGGCTGATGTTGCCGGCCACACAAAAACAAAGCCCGCTGATGTGGCAATGCCATTCGTTTTCCTGACGCAGTCGTCCCGGCGCACGCTGGGACCCCGCGCCGTAAAGACGGTCGATACGCCGCGGGATCCTGACTTTCGTCAGGACGGCAGTCGTAGTGATTCGGTACATAGACTTAATTGAACGGCATTACCGCTGAGCGGGATTTGCTGTTTCCCGGAAGCTCTCAAATCCAGATATCGTTCTGCCGCGTCCTGTCGCTCTCTTCGCTGCCGGTATTGACCACACCGCGCGGCTCGACCAGCAGGATCTTGGTTTCGGTCTCGGCATACGGCCTGTGCTGAACGCCCCTGGGAATGACGAACATTTCACCTGCGCCGAGGTGCACCGCGCCGTCGCGGAAGTCGATACGCAACTTTCCCTCAAGGACGATGAATACTTCATCGGTATCGGCATGATCGTGCCAGATGAACTCGCCTTCCAGTTTGGCGAGCTTGAACTGGTAATCGTTCATCTCGGCGATAACGCGCTGCGACCACTGCTCGCTGAACAGCGACAGTTTTTCGGCAAAATTGATGGCTTTGTAATCGCGGTTCGCGGCGGCGGGTGACGTGCTTGCGGACATGTTCTGCTCCTGTATCAATCAATAACAAGGAGCCAGATTACGCAGACTATCCGGTACGGTCTTGAACGATCGTGCAACTTCCTGTGAGGGTCTTACCTCCCCAGATTTACCCGCCCGGCTTCACCATCCGCAACCAGCGTGCCGGTGCGATGCCGTAGGTCTTGGTGAACAGCCGCGTCATATGGCTCTGGTCCGCGAAACCCGCCGTCGCGGCGACTTCGGCCAGAGACTGGCCTTGCGCCATGAGGCGGCGCGCCAGGTCCAGACGGCGCATGCTCAGGTAGCGATACGGACTGGTGCCGAAGAAGCTGCGGAAATCGCGCGTCAGGCTCCAGCGGTCACGGCCGCAGGAGTGTGCCAGCTCGTCGAGCGTGAGCGTGCGATCGAGTGCGGCGTGGATGTATTCGCGGGCGCGTTGTGCCGCCTGGAAATCCGCGGCATGGCGGCGAGGACGCTTTCCCGATACCGCATTCATCGCGGCAGCCAGCTCAAAAATGCCATCGTCCTGCTGCAGCGGTTCGACATTGCCATCCATTTGCGCCAACAGATTTCTGAGGGCGTGGAACATGCGCGGATCGGTCGAAATACCGCCCTCGATATAGGGCAAGGCGACGCCTCCAAGCGCGTCCTGCAGCACCGAAGGTTCGACATACAGCATGCGGTAACGAAAGCCTAGCTCGGTGCCTGCCTGGCCGTCATGCGGCTCGTCGGGATACAGCGCCATGGTGTTGCCCGGCAAGCTGTTGCGCAAGGATTTCTTGTACTGGAAAGACTGCACACCCGCCATGGTGATGCCGAGCGCGTAGGTGTCGTGGCGATGCATAGCGTAACCGCTGCCATGGAAGAAGGCTTCGATGCGCTCAACACCGGACGACTGCGTGCGCAATATCCAGTCTTTGCCCTGATCCCGTTTTTCCATGAATGCTCCTGCCAATGCTGTTCTGCTACGTTACTGCGGCGTTACTCCTTATCCTTCTTCACCAACTGCTTTTCGAAAGCTGTGTCGAGCTTGCTGATGCGCTTGGGTTTTTGCGGCCCGTAGGCGTTGACGAAAGCAACAAATTCATCAAGCGGCAACGGCTCGCTGAGTTTCTCGACCGGATTACCGGCAACACGCTGCACCAGAAAAAACAATTCGCTGGACGTGCGCACCATCGAATATTGCCTGGTTTCTGCACGCGTGTTCAGGCGCTCAATGGCGCCCGTTGCTCTGGTGGATCTCATGCTGCCTCCTCCTTACAGGATCAGTTGCCAGTAGGCGACGTCGATCCATTGATCGTGCTTCTTGCCGACCTCGGCGAAATGCGCGACTTTGACGAAGCCCATCTTCTCGTGCAAGGCAACGCTCCCTGCATTCGGCAATGCAACACCGCCCATCACCGCATGCACGCCGAGCGCCTTCAGTTGCGCGAACAAGGTGCCATACAGCTGGGAACCGATGCCCTTGCCGCCGCTGCCCTGCGCCATGTAGACCGAACTTTCAACCGAATGCTGATACGCCTTGCGCACCTTCCATTTGGTGGCGTAGGCATAACCAAGGATACGCCCCTCTTCCTCATACACCAACCACGGAAATTGCGAGGATATCTCGGTGATGCGGCCTTCCATTTCGGTGACCGAGACAGCTTCCAGCTCAAAGCTGATGACGGTGTTCAGAACGTAGTAGTTGTAAATTTCACAAATAGCGGCAGCATCGGCGACAGTCGCCGGGCGAATCGAAAGGCTCATGGAGGATGGCGAGGAGGAAAATTTGATAACACGTAGTGTAACCAAATTGCGGGCGTCTGGCTTATTCAGAACGATCAGCCAAGACGCCCGGACAAGCTCAATTCTGCAGCGCCGCCTTGATTTGCTGCAACGAACTTGGGTCTTCGATCGTCGTCAGGTCGCCCGGATCGCGGCCTTCGCAAATTGCCTGGATCGAGCGGCGCAGCAGCTTGCCGGAGCGCGTCTTCGGCAGCAGACTGACGAAGTGCACGCGCGACGGCCGGCCGACGGCGCCGATCTGTTTGTCGACCACCCGCATGATTTCCGCTTCCAGCGCCTGACGGCCTTCCTGCGTGGCGATACCGTCGGCTTTCTTCGGAATCACGAAGGCGATGGCGACCTGCCCCTTCAGCTTGTCTTCGACACCGACCACGGCGACTTCCGAGACATTGGCATGGCTGGAAATGCTCTCTTCGATTTCGCGCGTGCCGAGACGGTGGCCGGCGACGTTGATCACATCATCGGTACGGCCGAGGATGAAGTAGTAGCCATCCTCGTCGCGGATGCCCCAGTCGAAGGTCGAATACACCTGCGTCCGGAAATTGGACCAGTAAGTATTCACAAATCGATCGTCGTCGCGGTACACGGTCTGCATGCAGCCCGGCGGCAGCGGCCCTTCGATCACAACCACGCCCTTCTCGTTAGGGCCGCACAGCGCGCCGGTGGATTCGTTCATGATGTGCATCTTGTAGCCGTACAGCGGCACGCCGGGGCTGCCGAGCCGCGTCGGCTTGTCGTCAACGCCTTTGGCAATCGACAGAATCGGCCAGCCGCTTTCGGTCTGCCAGTAGTTGTCGATGACCGGAACGCCCAGCGAAGTGGAAATCCAGTTCGATGTCGTCTCGTCCAGAGGTTCGCCGGCAAGGTATAAACTCTTGAGCGAGGACAGGTCGTATTTGCTCATGAATTCCGGCGGATGTTTCTTCAGCACACGGATTGCCGTCGGCGATGAGAACATGCGCGTGACCTTGTATTTCTCCACCAGGCTCCACCAGATGCCCGCGTCCGGCGTCTCTTTAGGCAACACCGGCAATCCTTCATAAAGAATCGTCGCCATGCCCGCCATCAACGGCCCATAAACGATATAAGAATGGCCGACCACCCAACCGATATCAGAGGTGCAGAAATAGGTTTCGCCTGGATTGCCGCAGAACACATACTGCATCGATGCCGTCAGCGCCACCGCGTAGCCGCCGACATCACGCTGCACGCCTTTCGGTTTGCCGGTGGTGCCGGAGGTGTACAGGATGTAGGACGGTTCGTTCGACTCCAGCCAGACCACCGGCACTTGCTTGTCAAGATGCTGTGACCGGGCCGCGGCGTAGTCGACATCCCGTCCATCTGCGCGCGGCATCTCCGCCAGACCGCGATCCACCAGCAGGACGTGTGCCGGCTTGTGTTGCGCCAGCCGGATGGCTTCATCCAGCAAACCTTTGTAGGGCACCACTTTTCCACCGCGTGAACCGGCATCGGCTGATACGATCAGCGCCGGTTGCGCATCATCGATACGCGTCGCCAGACTGTTGGAAGCAAAGCCGCCGAACACCACCGAATGCACGGCGCCGATACGCGCGCACGCCAGCATCGCAAACACTGCTTCGGCAATCATCGGCATGTAAATCAGCACCCTGTCGCCCCGCTGCACACCCAGCGTTTGCATGGTCGCCGCCATGGCGCTGACTTCGCGATGCAATTCGCGGAAGGTGTAGGTTTTCTCGGTATTGGTTTCCGTCGAGACGGCTATCAATGCCGCCTGATCGCCACGCTGCGCCAGATGGCGGTCGATGGCGTTGTGGCACAGATTGGTCTCACCGCCGACAAACCAGCGCGCAAACGGTGGTCGCGAATAGTCGAGGGTCTTGTTGAACGGCGTATGCCAGTCGACGCGCCGGGCTTCATTGGCCCAAAAGGTGTTGGGGTCGTCAATCGACTGCTGGTAGAACGATGCGAAATTCATGATGTCTCCTCATGGCAACCGGATACACAATGACATGACGGAGATGTCATCGTGCTGTGAGTGCAGCATCTTTGCGCTGCATCTTCTTTCTGTGTTGTGTACTGCTATTGACTGTGACAGGACTTGCTTACGCCCAGCTTAATTTGTATCTAATTCACGCGCTTCTCTTATTGCCGCCAGCGACTTCAAATGGTTTTTTTGAGACGAAAAAAAAGGATGCGCGAGCATCCTTTTTTCATCATCGGATGACACGCGAATTACCTGCACTTGGACAAGCAACCGGTGTCGAACAAACGATCAACGCGTCTTGCAGTCGTTCGCCAATTGCTGGCCGATCTTCGAATTCAGCAACATCGATTTGGACGGAATCTGAATCCAGACCAGACCATCGCCCTTGTCTTCAAAACGCAGCGCTCCGGTGGAGGTCGATACCGGCGTCATCTTGTAGGTGCTGCCCTTCCATACCAGGCTCACGTTGTTGGAAGCGTCAACTTTGACTTCGACCTTATTGCCCATTTCGCAGGAAAAAGAGCCTGTCGCCAATCGTCCGGCCCAAGCAGGATTTACGGCTGCTGCAACCGGCTGCAGCGGAGCCGGCACCGGTTTGGTTTCGGTCAGCGGCACATTTTCAGATGCGCAGGCAGCCAGCAGGATGGACAGAGTCAGTACGGAAGCGCGTTGCAAGAAAGTCATGTTTTGATCCAGTGCAGGGGAAAAAGAGAATGTGGACGGCATCTTACCAACTTTCGTTCCCGTGTTCCCTTATTCCGCTTTCCCGCCACTGCATCGCAACATGCTTTCCCGCAATTGCCCTGCTCAGAACGAATCGCCGGGAACGCGCACCCAGCCTTCCATCAACACGCGTGCGCTGCGGCTCATGATGGCTTTGGTGACGCTCCACTCGCCGTCGATCAGCTTCGCTTCGGCGCCGACACGCAAGGTACCGGACGGATGACCGAAACGCACTGCAGTACGCTCACCGCCGCCCGCAGCCAGATTGACCAGCGTGCCGGGGACCGCCGCAGCCGTCCCGATGGCCACTGCCGCCGTGCCCATCATGGCGTGGTGCAGCTTGCCCATGGACATCGCGCGCACCAGCAGGTCAACATCGCCCGTAGCGACCTTCTTGCCGCTGGAGGCGACATAGTCGCGCGGCTTGGCGACGAAGGCGACCTTGGGCGTGTGCTGCCGCTTGGCGGCTTCATCGATGTGCTTGATCAGGCCCATGCGCACCGCGCCGTGGGCACGAATGGTCTCGAACATCGCCAGCGCTTTGGGATCGCTGTTGATGGCGTCCTGCAGCTCGGCGCCGGTGTAGCCGATGTCTTCCGCATTCAGGAAGATCGCCGGGATGCCGGCGTTGATCATGGTCGCCTTGAAGGTGCCGACGCCCGGCACTTCCAGGTCGTCAACCAGATTGCCGGTCGGGAACATGGAGCCGCCCGCATCGCCCTCACCCTCATCCGCCGGATCGAGGAATTCAAGCTGCACTTCCGCCGCCGGAAAAGTCACGCCGTCGAGTTCGAAGTCGCCGGTCTCCTGCACCTGACCGTCGGTGATGGTCACGTGGGCGATGATGGTCTTGCTGATATTGGCTTGCCAGATGCGCACGATGCAAGTGCCGTTGATCGGCACACGGTCGGGATCGATCAGGCCGTTGCTGATGGCGAACGGGCCGACTGCTGCGGACAGGTTGCCGCAGTTGCCGCTCCAGTCGACAAAAGCGCTGTCGATCGCGACCTGGCCGAACAGATAATCCACATCGTGACCGGGACGGCTGGACTTGGACAGGATGACGGTTTTGCTGGTGCTGGAGGTGGCGCCGCCCATGCCGTCGATCTGCTTGCCGTAAGGATCGGGGCTACCGATGACGCGCATCAGCAAGGCGTCGCGCGCGGCGCCCGGCTGCTGTGCGGATGCCGGCAAGTCCTGCAGGCGGAAGAACACGCCTTTGCTGGTGCCGCCACGGATGTAGGTGGCGGGGATTTTGATTTGCGGTACGTGGTTCATATGCATGTGTCCTGTTCAATTGAGCGGAGGCTTCAGGCTGCCTTCACCGTCGACGCCAGAAAGTCCTGTGCGAAACGTTGGAGCACGCCGCCTGCTTCATAAATCGACACTTCTTCTGCCGTATCGAGACGGCACGTCATCGGCACTTCGACGCGCTCGCCGTTCTTGCGTGTGATCACCAGCGTCAGATCGGCACGCGGCGTACGCTTGCCGGTCACGTCGAAAGTTTCGGTGCCGTCGATGCCCAGCGTCTTGCGCGTCACGCCCGGTTTGAACTCCAGCGGCAACACGCCCATGCCGATCAGGTTGGTGCGGTGGATGCGTTCGAAGCCTTCGGCAGCAATCACCTCCACACCGGCCAGACGCACCCCCTTGGCTGCCCAGTCGCGCGATGAACCCTGGCCGTAATCGGCCCCGGCAACGATGATCAGCGGCTGCTTGCGGTTGAGGTAGGTTTCGATGGCTTCCCACATGCGCATGACCTGGCCTTCCGGTTCGAGGCGGGCCAGCGAGCCCTTCTTGACTTCGCCGTTGACCACTGCCATTTCGTTGACCAGTTGCGGGTTGGCGAAGGTGGCGCGCAGTGCCGTCAGATGATCGCCGCGATGGGTGGCGTAGGAATTGAAGTCTTCTTCCGGCAAGCCCATCTTGGTCAGGTATTCGCCGGCGGCGGAATCGGCCAGGATGGCATTGGACGGCGACAGGTGATCGGTGGTGATGTTGTCCGGCAGCACTGCCAGCGCGCGCATGCCGGTCATGGTGCGTTCGCCGGCCAGCGCGCCTTCCCAGTAGGGCGGACGGCGGATGTAAGTGCTCATAGGACGCCAGTCATACAGCGGGCTGACCTTCTCGCCGTTGTCGGCCTGCACGGCGAACATCGGGGTATAGACATTGCGGAACTGCTGCGGCTTGACCGAAGACTTGACTACGGCATCGATCTCTTCATCAGTCGGCCAGATATCCTTGAGGCGGATTTCCTTGCCGTCGACCACGGCCAGCACATCCTTTTCGATGTCGAAGCGGATGGTGCCGGCGATCGCGTAGGCCACCACCAGCGGCGGCGACGCCAGGAAAGCTTGTTTGGCGTAAGGATGGATGCGGCCGTCAAAGTTGCGGTTGCCGGACAGCACAGCGGTTGTGTACAGATCGCGGTCGACGATTTCTTTCTGAATGATCGGATCGAGCGCGCCCGACATGCCGTTGCAGGTAGTGCAGGCAAAGGCGACGATGCCGAAGCCCAGCTTTTCCAGTTCGCTGGTCAGGCCGGCTTCATCCAGATACAGCTCGACAGTCTTGGAACCGGGCGCCAGCGAGGACTTGACCCAGGGCTTGCGGGTCAGGCCCAGCTTGTTGGCGTTGCGCGCCAACAGCGCGGCGGCAATCACGTTGCGCGGATTGCTGGTATTGGTGCAGCTGGTGATGGCGGCGATGATGACGGCGCCGTCAGGCATCAGGCCTTCGGCCTCCTGCGCTTGCGCCTTGTCGAGATCGACGGCGATGCCGCGTTCGGCCAGCGCCGACACCGGCAAGCGGCGATGCGGATTGGACGGACCGGCCAGCGTGCGAACCACAGTCGACAGATCGAACTTCAGCGTGCGCTCGTATTGTGCTGACGCCAGGCTGTCGGCCCACAGTCCGGCTTCCTTGGCGTAGATTTCCACCAGCTTGACCTGCTCGTCTTCGCGGCCGGTCAGCTTGAGGTAGTCGATGGTTTGCTGATCGATGAAGAACATCGCGGCAGTCGCGCCATACTCCGGCGCCATGTTGGAGATCGTGGCGCGATCGCCCAGCGTCAGTGCGGAAGCGCCCTCGCCGCGGAATTCCAGATAAGCGCCGACCACTTTTTCCTTGCGCAGGAACTCGGTCAGCGACAACACCACGTCGGTGGCGGTGATGCCGGGCTGCGGCTTGCCGGACAATTCGACGCCGATGATTTCCGGCAGGCGCATCCACGATGCGCGGCCGAGCATGACGTTCTCGGCTTCCAGGCCGCCGACGCCGACGGCGATCACACCCAGCGCATCGACGTGCGGCGTGTGGCTGTCGGTGCCGACGCAGGTGTCCGGATAGGCCAGACCGTTGTCGTTATGAATGACCGGCGACATTTTTTCCAGATTGATCTGGTGCATGATGCCGTTGCCGGGCTGGATGACGTTGATGTTTTCAAACGCCTTCTTGGTCCAGTTGATGAAATGGAAGCGGTCTTCGTTGCGGCGATCTTCGATGGCGCGATTCTTTTCGAACGCCTGCGGATCGAAGCCGCCGCACTCCACTGCCAGCGAGTGATCGACGATCAGTTGCACCGGCACCACCGGATTCACCTTGGCCGGGTCGCCGCCCTGATCGGCAATCGCGTCGCGCAGGCCGGCGAGATCAACCAGCGCGGTCTGGCCGAGAATGTCGTGGCACACCACGCGGGCGGGAAACCAGGGGAAGTCGAGTTCGCGCTTGCATTCGATGATCTGCTTCAGGCAATCGACGAGGATGGTCGGATCGCAGCGGCGCACCAGATTTTCTGCGTGCACGCGCGAGGTATAAGGAAGCGTGTTCCAGGCGCCTGGCTTGATGGATTCCACCGCGGCACGGGCGTCGAAGTAATCCAGCTTGGTGCCAGGTAAAGGTTTGCGGTTTGCGGTATTCATGGCTCGGTCCCGTGAAAAACTTTAGGTAAGAGTGGCAGCCTGCGCGCCATTTCATATTCGTGCGGCAGGCTGCAGATGTTGCGTAGTGTGTTGCTTGATGTACTGCTTGTTTATTTGCGCTTGCTGATCGGCACAAACTTCAGATCTTCCGGACCGACATAGTTGGCCGATGGACGAATGATCTTGTTGTCGATGCGTTGCTCGATGATATGCGCCGCCCAGCCCGATGTACGTGCAATCACGAACAACGGCGTGAACATCGCTGTCGGCACGCCCATCATGTGGTACGACACAGCCGAGAACCAGTCGAGGTTGGGGAACATTTTCTTGATGTCCCACATGACGGTTTCCAGACGCTCGGCGATGTCGAACATCTTGACCGAGCCGGCATCCTTGGACAGTTTGCGCGCGACTTCCTTGATCACCTTGTTGCGCGGATCCGAGATCGTGTAGACCGGATGGCCGAAACCGATCACGACTTCCTTGTTCTCGACGCGGCGCTTGATGTCGGCTTCCGCTTCGTCCGGATTGTCGTAACGCTTCTGGATTTCAAACGCGACTTCATTGGCGCCGCCATGCTTGGGACCGCGCAATGCACCGATGCCGCCGGTGATGGCCGAGTACATGTCGGAGCCGGTGCCGGCGATGACGCGGCTGGCAAAGGTGGAAGCATTGAATTCGTGTTCGGCGTACAGGATCAGCGAAGTGTGCATGGCTTTTTCCCACAGCTCGGACGGCTTTTCGCCATGCAGCAGATGCAGGAAGTGGCCGCCGATGGATTCATCGTCGGTTTCCACTTCGATACGATTGCCGTTGTGGCTGTAGTGATACCAGTAGAGCAGCATCGAACCCAGCGAGGCCATCAGGCGGTCGGCGATGTCGCGCGCGCCCGGCGTGTTGTGGTCGTCTTTTTCCGGCAGCACACAGCCCAGAGCGGACACACCGGTACGCATCACGTCCATAGGATGCGATGCCGCCGGCAGCCATTCCAGTGCAGCCTTGACGTTGGCAGGCAAACCGCGCAGCGCTTTCAGTTTGGCCTTGTAGGCTTTCAGTTCGGCGGCGGTCGGCAGCTTGCCGTGCACCAGCAAGTGAGCGATTTCTTCGAACTCGCAGCTATCGGCGACGTCGAGGATGTCATAGCCGCGATAGTGCAGATCGTTGCCGGTCTTGCCGACGGTGCACAGTGCGGTATTGCCTGCGGTGACGCCGGACAGGGCGACGGATTTTTTCGGTTTGAAGCCGGTTGCCGGTGCTTGTGGTTCGCTCATTCGTATCTCCTTGCTGATGTAGGGATGGTGCTGTTTGAATATGGATGCTGAAAGATGTTGACCGCGAAAATGCCGCTTATTGCTCGCCTATTTCTCACTTACTTGTCGGCGTATTTCTTTTCCAGCAGATCGAACATCGGTTTGTTGACCAGACGCTGGCGTTCGGCGAACGGCGTCACGAAATTCGGGTCTTCGTCCAGACGATGAGCATCGCGCAAAATGGTCAGCGCCTTTTGCATCCCTGCCACGGCGCCTTGCAGCGCGGCGTTGGCGTACAGCACGATGCCGTAGCCGAGGTCGCCCAGTTCGTCGGCGTTGAAGATCGGCGTTTTGCCGCCGATCACCAGATTCACCAGTTGCGGTTTGTCGAGCGCTTGCGGCAGGCGGCGGATTTCTTCTGCGGTTTCGGTCGCTTCGACAAACAGGATGTCGGCGCCGGCTTCGCTGTAACGGGCTGCGCGTTCGAGCGCATCTTCAAAACCATGGACGCTGCGCGCATCGGTACGCGCCATGATCAGCATACCGTCATTGCTGCGGGCATCAACGGCGGCGTGGATCTTGCCCACCATCTCAGCGCAGGAGATGACTTCCTTGCCGCTGAAGTGGCCGCAGCGCTTTGGCGAAACCTGGTCTTCCAGCTGCACCGCATCGGCGCCGGCGCGTTCCAGCGTACGGATGGTGTGACGTACGTTAAGCGCATTGCCGAAACCGGTGTCGGCGTCGACGATCAGCGGAATTTCCACGGCATCGCGAATGCGCGCAGTGTGATCAGCCAGTTCGTTGAGCCCGATGAAACCCTGATCCGGCATGCCGAAATACATATTGGTGACACCGGCACCGGTGATATACAGCGCTTCAAAGCCGAGATCGGCAATCACGCGCGCCGACAAGGCATTGAAAGCGCCGGGGACCAGCAGGCCTTTGCGCGCATTGACTTTATCGCGCAGGATTTGTTTTGTGGTTTGGGAGGCAGTATTCATTTGACGTCCTTTGATTTGAGTGGCGCGCATGTTTCAGCGGGATGGATGCCCCTGCTTATTGCAATGCGCATGCCACCTCTGCCGCTATCGAATGTTGCAACGCAAAAGAAATCGATGTTTCAGCGCAAGCCTGCGTCAAATCAATGACTTATGCCATTTTTCTCTGGAGAACGTGAAATTTTCACGGCCATACTCAGGGCATGAATGTGTTACATTTGAAACATATGAAACACTTAAGATGAAACATGAAACGTCCCACCATCGGCGCCAGAGACAATACCGACAAGCCCGTCATCTGGACCGTTTCCGTGTCGCGTCTGGTCGAACTGTTCCGCGACATCACGCTGGAGTTCGATGACCGCGCCGACATCGAACCGATCCCGCTGGGCTTTGAAGATGCGGTGCGCCATATCCGCGAACGCCTCGCCACCGAACACTGCGATGCCGTGATCGCGGCAGGCTCCAACGGCGCCTATCTCAAGAGCCGTTTGTCGGTACCGGTGATCATCGCCAAGGCCAGCGGCTTCGACGTGATGCAGGCGCTGGCGAAGGCGCGCAAGATTTCCCCCGACATCGGCATGATCACGTATCAGGAAACCATGCCCTCGCTGGTCGATTTCCAGAGCACCTTCGGTCTGAACATCGTGCAGCGCACCTACGCCACGGAAGAAGATGCGCGCTCGCAAATCAATGAACTGAAAGCGGCCGGCATCAAGGCCATCGTGGGCGCCGGCCTGATCACAGGTCTGGCGCAGGAAGCGGGACTGACCGGCATCTTCGTCTACTCCGCCGCCAGCATCCGCCAGGCTTTTGACGATGCGCTGGAACTGGCGCGCCTGACGCAACTGGAGTCGACGCGCGGACGTACCTTACCGGTAGCCGATACCTTGCGCGCCCGGCATCACCTCAACGACTTGCGCGGCGACTCGGCGGCGATGGAGTCCGTGCGCCAGTCGATCACGCTGTTTGCCAAATCGCCGGCCACTGTGTTGATCCAGGGAGAGACCGGCACCGGCAAGGAGCTGGCGGCGCAGGCCATCCATCGCGCCCATCCGCAGATGCAGGGCAAGGTGCAGGCGCATCATCCTTTCGTGGCGGTCAATTGCGGTGCGCTGGCGGAGTCGCTGCTGGAGTCGGAACTGTTCGGCTATGAAGAGGGCGCCTTCACCGGATCGCGCCGGGGCGGTCGCGCAGGCTTGTTCGAAGCGGCCCATCGCGGCACGCTCTTCCTTGATGAAATCGGTGAGATGCCCTTGCCTTTGCAAACACGTTTGCTGCGCGTGCTGGAAGAACGTGAAGTCGTGCGCGTCGGTGGCACGCGACCGATCCCTGTCAACGTACGCATCATCAGCGCGACGCATTGCGACCTCGACAGCCGCGTAAAAGAAGGACGATTCCGCGCTGACCTGTTCTATCGCCTGAGCGTGCTGCGCATGACCTTGCCGCCACTGCGCGAGCGTCCGGACGATCTGGCGCCGCTGGCGGAGTGGTGCCTGAAGAATGCACTGGCGGCGATGGACATCCGCCCGCATGCCAACCTGCACGCTGAAATCTTGCGCTGCACACCGCTGCTGGCGCGCTACGACTGGCCCGGCAATGTGCGCGAGTTGCGCAACATGATGGAACGGCTGGCACTGTTCCTGGCGGCTGAACCCTTGCAGGCCCTGACGCCCAATCTGATCGCGCGCGCTGCGCCGGAAATCGCGAGTGATGACGTATCGGCAAGGCGCACTGCAACATTGCCGGCGGCGAAACCGAGCGGTACAGCGCAAGCGGAAGAGTCTTTGCAAGAAGTGCTTGCACGCTTCGATGGCAATCGTGCTGCAGCCGCAAAATATCTGGGCATCAGCCGTACCACCTTATGGCGCAAACTGGGTGAAAAAACTTAACCCGGTTTTGCATTTCACGCGCACGTTGCACATCGCATTGCCGGCCATTTGAGACCCGTTGTTGATTCACCGGTGAATCAACCACAGGACCAATCGCACTCATTCCCGCAGAATAAGAATCGCATCATGCGACGATCTAAATGCGTGATTGACAGTCGCTCTCCCCTGCACGTATTCTCGGTCGGTTGTCTATAGACATCGGCGAATTGCGCATATTGCGCATATTGTTTTTATGCATTCCACTCATCGGAATCATGGCAGACAAATCCGTGACTACACGACACTTACCTCAACAAACTCACCAACGGGAGAACGCATGAATAATAAGAGTTCTGCAGCAACCGGCAATGATGCGTCAGTCAAGCTTCATCCACAAACGTGGCGAGCAGTTATCTCGTCTTCTATCGGCAATGCTCTGGAATGGTTTGACGTCCTGATCTACGGCGCGTTTGCCGTGGTCATCGCCAAACTGTTTTTCCCGACTGACAATGAAACGGTCTCGCTGCTGGTGACCTTTGCGACCTTCGGTGTGTCGTTCTTCATGCGTCCGCTGGGCGCCGTCATCCTCGGTGCGTATTCCGACCGTGTCGGACGCAAGGCAGCCTTGTCGCTGTCGATCGTGCTGATGACTATCGGTACTGCGATGATCGCATTCATGCCGACCTACTCCAGCATCGGTCTGTGGGCTCCGGCAGGTATCGTTCTGGCGCGCCTGATCCAGGGCTTTTCGGCAGGCGGCGAGTTCGGCAGTTCCACCGCATTCCTGGTCGAACACGCGCCGCATCGCCGCGGCTTCTTCTCCAGCTGGCAGGTTGCCAGCCAGGGTCTGAGCCTGTTGATGGCAGCCGCTTTCGGCGCCGGCCTGAACGGCTGGCTGACACCGGAACAGTTGTACTCCTGGGGCTGGCGTTTGCCTTTCCTGTTCGGTCTGCTGATCGGCCCTGCCGGTTTCTACATCCGTCGCCACCTGGATGAGTCGCCGGAGTTCGCAGAAGCAGAACGCACCGAGACACCGCTGCGCGACACCTTCGCGACTCAAAAGATGCGCCTGCTGATCGGTACCGGCAGCGTGATCATGGCAACCGTGTCGGTCTATCTGTCGCTGTACATGCCGACCTACGCCATCAAGCAACTGGGCATGCCCGCATGGTCGTCGTACGCGGCAACACTGGTCTCCGGCTTGATCATGATGCTGGCGTCTCCGCTGGTGGGCGAACTGTCGGACAAACATGGCCGCACGCCGTTCATGATCGCCAGCAGCCTGGCCTTCGTTGTACTGACCTATCCGATGTTCCTGTTCCTGACCGGCTCGCCGAGCTTCATTAATCTGCTGTTGCTGCAAATCGTGATCGGCATTCTGATGACCATGTACTTTGCATCGATGCCGGCATTGCTGTCGGATATTTTCCCGGTGCAGACGCGCGGCACAGGCATGTCGCTGAGCTACAACATCGCTGTGATGCTGTTCGGCGGTTTTGCCGGCCTGATCATTACCTGGCTGATTCAGACCACCGGCAACAAGCTGTCGGTCAGCTATTTCGTGATCTTCGGCGCTGCGTTGAGCTTCATCGCGTCGGCATCGGCACGCTATGTGTTGAAACTGCGCTGATCTTCAGCTCCGTCCGGCTCAGGCCGGACGTAAGTAAAGTCGTACGTAAAAAAAGGGCCGGATTCATCAACGAATCCGGCCCTTTTCATTTTATTGTTCATCGTGCGGTTTGCATTCTTTGCGAGGCATATCCGTGGCGATGTTTGCTTCCCTACCCCTCTACTGCTACTGCTCTCCCACTTCCCTTAACTTGTACTTGCTTGTGCCTGTACCTGTGCGTCAGTCGTCTTCAGCACCACCAATACCGAGCTCCTGAATCTTGCGCGTGATCGTATTGCGACCGATGCCCAGACGCACGGCGGCGTCGTTCTTGCGACCGTGGGTGTGCTTGAGCGCGATCTTGATCAGTGCAGCTTCAAACTGGCGACCGAGGATGTCCATGACTTCCGGACGTTCTTCGGCCAGCATTTGCGCCGCTTCAGTTTCCAGCAGGCTGATCCAGTTGCGATCGGCGCCGCCGAAGTCGCCGTCGAAACTTGCAGCCGGAGCGCCTTGCGATTCTGCCGCCGGCGCCGACGACGATGCCGCTTGCGACGACACCGGCTGGAAGTTGCTGCTGCGTTCTTCGATCAGATCTTGCGGCAGGTCCTTGACTTCAACAGTCTGACCCGGCGCCATGACGGTGATCCAGTTGCAGAGATTTTCCAGCTGACGCACGTTGCCAGGCAACTCAAGCTGCGACAGGAACTGCATCGCTTGCGGCGACAGACGCTTGGCTTCGACGCCGAGCTGACGCGCGCTTTGCGTGAGGAAGTGACGCGCCAGAATCGGCACGTCTTCGCGGCGTTCGCGCAGGCTGGGCAGGCGCAGACGGATCACATTGAGGCGGTGATACAAGTCTTCGCGGAACAAACCTTCGCGCACGCGATGTTCCAGATTCTGGTGGGTCGCCGCGATGACGCGCACATTGGCCTTCAAGGACTGATGGCCGCCGACGCGATAAAAATGTCCATCCGACAGCACTCGCAACAACCGCGTTTGCAGATCAAGCGGCATGTCGCCGATTTCATCGAGGAACAACGTGCCGCCTTCGGCTTGTTCGAAACGGCCGCGGCGCATGGCTTGCGCACCGGTGAAGGCGCCGCGCTCATGACCGAACAATTCCGACTCGAGCAAGTCCTTCGGAATCGCCGCCGTGTTCAGTGCGACGAAAGGCTGTGCCGCGCGCGGGCTGTGCTTGTGCAAAGCGCGTGCGACCAGTTCTTTACCGGAACCGGATTCACCGGTGATCAGCACGGTCACGTTCGATTGCGACAGGCGGCCGATGGCGCGGAAAACGTCTTGCATCGCCGGCGCCTGGCCGAGGATTTCCGGCGCGTTGGCGGAGGATTGCTCGACGTCGGTTTCTCGCAGGCTTTCTTCCAGCGCGCGACGAATCAGCTCAACTGCTTTGTCGACGTCGAAAGGCTTGGCCAGATATTCGAAAGCGCCGCCCTGGAAGGCCGACACTGCCGAGTCGAGATCCGAGAAGGCGGTGATGATGATGACCGGAATGCCGGGATGCTTGGCTTTGATGGTCTGGAGCAGTTCCAGACCGGATGCGCCAGGCATGCGGATGTCGGAAACCAATACTTGCGGCGTGCCGGTCTGCAATGCTTGCATCGCATCACGCGCGCTGGAAAAACTTTGTGTGGCGAGATTTTCTCGCGCGAGGGCTTTTTCCAATACCCAGCGTATCGATTCGTCGTCGTCAACAATCCAGATCGGTTTCATAGTCTTATCTTTTCCTGCTTTGGTAGCGTGTAATAGACAGCATCAAAGGCATGCGCCGGTGTTGCATTTGCTTCAGTCCCCGACTTTCCTGATCGATAAAAAATCGTGATCAGGGAAGCGGGATCAAAATTCTGAAATCCGTATATCCCGGCCGGCTTTCACATTCGATAACGCCCATATGTTGCTGTACGAATGTTTGCGCCAACGTCAGTCCCAAACCGCTACCTCCTTCCCGCCCAGAAACCAGCGGGTAAAAAATACGGTCCTGGATGTCTGGTGAGATACCGGGGCCATTGTCGATGATATGCAAGTCTAGTGCCAGCCGGTAACGGACCTTGGCCAGCGTCACTTGACGCGCAACTCGCGTTGCCAAAACCAGTTCGGCGTCACCGGCGCGGATGCGATCGGCGAGTGCCTGCGCGGCGTTATGCACGATGTTGAGCAAGGCCTGGATCAGTTGCTCCTTGTCGCCGCGAAACTCCGGGATCGACAAGTCATAATCGCGGCGGATGGTCAGACCATTCGGGAACTCGGCAAGGATGAGGCTGCGCACGCGTTCGCAGACTTCGTGGATATTGACGTCGCCGACGATATGCGGCCGCCTGTGCGGCGCCAGCAGCCTGTCCACCAGCGTTTGCAGGCGGTCGGCTTCCTTGATGATGACCTGGGTATATTCGCGCAACTCTTTCAGATGACGCTCAGGCAACTCCAGCTCCAGCAACTGCGCCGCGCCACGGATGCCGCCCAGCGGGTTCTTGATTTCGTGCGCGAGATTGCGGATGAGTTCTTTATTGGCCTGGCTCTGGTCGAGCAGGCGTTCCTCCCTGTCCAGCTTGAGTTGCTGGACGTTTTCACGCAGCTCCAGCAAAACCGGAGTGGCGGCACTATCGAGCGCGGTGACAATCGTATGGACTTGTAGCGGCTCGCGTCCCATGCGCTCCAAAACGAGGTCCAGACGCTTGTCCGCAAACTGATGAGCGACGGCCTGATAGAACAGCGTGGCGAGTTCTTTTCCATTGAGGAAAAGCTCGCTCAGCTTTTGTTGCGAGAGCACCTTGAAGGAGCTCTCCAGCAGATTTTCGGCAGCGGCGTTGGCATAGACAATGCCGCCGTTAGCGTCGAGGATGATGACTGCTGACGCCAGCAGATCGAGACCATCCAGTGAAGGTAGCGTTGTTTTCATGCGTTCCGGTTAAACTTGTGAAATGCTTGTGAAATGCCTGTGACAGGCAACCAACAATCGAACCAGATATACGCGAGGAACGATTGTCAGCATCCCTTCAGCTAAGCAAGATTTGGGCGAGCCTGCGACAACGCTGCATTCCTGACGAACACACTAACGAACGCAGTAATTAATGCACGTTTGCAAGCTCCCGTTTGAGGGCTGCGATATTGCGTTCCGAGCGTGCAATGTCGTCCTTCATGCCTGCGACGCGCTCCTGATATTTGGCATAGTTGCGCTCGTCGCCGCGGCGTTCCGGCTCGCCGTTGTTGAAGTCAGCTTTCAAACCTGCCAGCTTCCTCTCTTCCGTATTCAACTCTTCTTGCAGCAGCAGTTTGCGATCGCTGTCGCGTGACTTCTGCGTACCGGCGTCGACCTTGGGAGAATTGGCCGCCGTCGCCGCCCGCTTTGGCTGCGGCGCGGCCGACAGTCCCGGCAACTCGACTTTGCGGCATCCTTTCGTCAGCCCGGTGTTCTTGTATTCTTTCGTACCGTTTTCATCGGTGCAAACATACACATCATTTTGCGCCTGCGCATCGCTCAGACAAGCCGCACACAATAGCGCTCCTGCTACGAGAAACTTCATTTGCCAGCATCCATTTATTGAAAATGGCGATTAGTGTATGACAACGCATCCAAGTTCTCGATAAGGCATAAAAAAAGGGAAGCAAGCTTCCCTTTTTTATCAATACAAAATCGACGATTACAGCGAGTAGTACATGTCGAATTCGATTGGGTGTGTCGTCATGCGATAGCGTTGAACTTCCTGGCCCTTCAGGTCCAGATAAGCATCGATCATGCTGTCGGTGAAGACGCCGCCGCGTGTCAGGAACTCGCGATCCTTGTTCAGTGCGTCCAGCGCTTCTTCCAGCGATGCGCACACTGTCGGGATCAGCTTGTCTTCTTCTGGTGGCAGATGGTACAGATCCTTCGAAGCTGCTTCGCCTGGATGGATCTTGTTCTGGACACCGTCCAGCCCTGCCATCAGCAGAGCCGAGAAGCACAGGTATGGATTCGCCAGTGGATCCGGGAAACGTGTTTCGATGCGACGGCCCTTAGGATTCGCAACGTGTGGAATACGGATCGATGCGGAACGGTTGCGTGCCGAGTAAGCCAGCTTGACCGGTGCTTCGAAGCCTGGAACCAGACGCTTGTACGAGTTGGTGCCTGGGTTGGTGATCGCGTTCAGCGCCTTGGCGTGCTTGATGATGCCGCCGATGTAGAACAGCGCGAATTCGGACAGGCCAGCATAGCCGTCACCTGCGAACAGGTTCTTGCCGTCTTTCCAGACCGATTGGTGAACGTGCATACCGGAGCCGTTGTCGCCGACCAGTGGCTTAGGCATGAAGGTCGCTGTCTTGCCGTAGGTGTGAGCAACGTTCCAGATCACATACTTCAGTGTCTGTGTCCAGTCAGCGCGCTCAACCAGTGTCGAGAACTTGGTGCCCAGTTCGTTTTGACCTGCGCCGGCCACTTCGTGGTGGTGCACTTCAACAGGGATGCCCAGGGATTCGAGGATCAGGGACATTTCCGAACGCATGTCCTGGAAGCTGTCGACTGGTGGCACTGGGAAGTAGCCGCCCTTGACGACAGGACGGTGGCCGGTGTTGCCGCCTTCGAGCTTGGCGCCTGAGCTCCACGATGCTTCTTCGGATTCGATCTTGACGAAGGAACCAGACATGTCCGCGCCCCAACGCACGCCGTCGAAAATGAAGAATTCTGGCTCAGGACCGAAGTAGGCTGTGTCGCCCAGGCCCGAGGACTTCAGGTACGCTTCAGCGCGCTTGGCGATGGAACGTGGGTCACGGTCGTAACCCTTGCCGTCGGATGGCTCGATCACGTCACATTGCATGAACAATGTGGTTTCTTCCATGAACGGGTCGATATTGGCAGTATTTGGATCAGGGATCAGCAACATGTCCGAAGCTTCGATACCCTTCCAGCCTGCGATCGACGAACCGTCGAATGCGTGACCGGATTCAAACTTGTCGATGTCGAAATGGGAAACAGGAACCGTTACGTGCTGCTCTTTACCCCGGGTGTCGGCAAAACGGAAATCAACAAACTTGACTTCATTGTCTTTCACCAACTTCAAAACCTCTGCGGCCGTCCTTGCCATGCGAATCTCCTAAAACGAGGAAGTAGTATAAATTTGTACAATTTGGGTGATGAGCCGACTACGTGCGACTTGATGTGTGCAGCAAATACAACAGATAGTGCGCCAGAACTCAGGCGGGAATGATAGCAGATTCCATGCCATCAACTGCCTTGTGTTGATGCGTATGGCATATTTTAGGGAGTTATTGGCGGACAGGCGATTCCGAGCAGTGCACGGGCGCCTTTCGGTTGAATCATTATGGTGCAAATTTCAATAAATGCACCAATAAATACCATTTTTTATGCATTGCACTTTTTTGGTGCTTTTTACTGCGATTCAGGACTGAATCTCGATTTTTTAATTCTTTATCAATCATTACCAGGAAGCAATATGACCTCCAGCAATGACATTTTTTCTTCTGCCAGACAGCGCGCCCAAACAGGACAATTTCCTTATGCCGGTGCGGTAACGCCCCAAGAAGCATATGCGTTACTGCAAGGCAATGCCGCTATCAAGCTGGTGGATGTCCGCACCAAGGCAGAACGCGACTGGATCGGCCAGGTGACGCTGCCGGCGGAACAGCACGTGGCCGTGCAATGGAACCTGTATCCGGAAGGCACACCCAACCCGCAATTTCTCGAACAGCTCGCATCCGTCGCCGGCAAGGACACTGTACTGCTGTTCCTGTGCCGCTCCGGGGTGCGCTCGCGTCACGCAGCCAAGCTCGCTACCGAAAACGGTTACACAGAGTGCTACGACATTCTTGAAGGATTTGAGGGCAACAAGGACAGCGCTGGCCATCGCAAGACCGTTGAGGGCTGGTGCAAGGCTGGATTGCCATGGGCTGGAGCCTGACAAGACGGTGACTGATCGCCGAAGCAGGCAATCAGTCATCAGGAATTGAAGTTGGAAGTCGAGGCTTAGAATAGTCCGCTGAATCAGTTAACCAGACAGGCGGCAACTGAATTTGTCAGGACATTCTGCATGCCGCGGTTGCGCGCACACGCGCAACGACCCCGGGCCTCCTCAGATCGTCTGCAATTGCTGCCTCAGGATCTCGATTTCCGCATTGAGACCAGATGCAGGTGCGGTTTTTCCGGTTGCGATTGCTTCGATGCGCTCAAGCGTCCCGACGATCTGCGCTGCACCCATGGTCAGCGCGGCGCCTTTCATGCGATGCGCCATGCGTCCGACACCAAGCAAATCAGCCTGCGACAGCAAGCTCTGCATGGAGCAGAAATCTTCCCGCGACGTGGAACGGAACAAGGCCTGCAGATCGACGTTCTTCATTTCTTCTACACCCGTCGCGGGAGAGTCGGCAACGTCGATATCGCACCACAATGACAATATTTTTTTCAATTCGTCGACCGGCAGAGGCTTCCCCAACACGCCGTCCATGCCGCTGTCGAGACACATCTGCATATGCGCAGCATCTGTTTCCGCCGAGATGGCAATGATGGGCGTATGCGCACTCTCTTCTTTGCGCTCGCGCTTGCGCACCTGCTTCGCGACGTCGTAACCGCTCATGTCAGGCATCTGGCAATCAAGCAGGACCAGATCGAATTCAGTCTTCATCATCGCAGCCAGGCCGGACATCCCATCCTGGGCAGTGCTGACGTTGCAGCCGAGTTTCTTCAATTGTTTTTCAATGACGACGCGACTAGTGGCCGAATCGTCGATGACGAGAACCAGTGGTTCTGCCGCGGACTGAATAGTCGTCATGATGCGCCTTATAAATCCTGGAGTTGATGCTGAATCTTGAACAGCTCATTATCGTTGCGCACGCCGAGTTTGCGAAACGCGGCCTGCTTCTGGCCACTGATGGTCTTGACACTGCGCGCAAATTTTTCGGCGATCTGCGTCACGCTCATGCCGTCCAGGCAGCAGCGCAACACCTCCCTCTCGCGGGGCGACAATTCGGTGTTATCGGTCAGGGAATCCACCGCGCCGGTGGGTTCTTCTTCTTGCGCATTGTTGGACAACATGGAAGAAATCTCTGCCGCCATCAACGGATTGAGATGCACCCGGCCTACCGATATGGAACGCACCGCAGCAATCAACTCCGAGAGTTCTTGCTCCTTGCCGAAGAAACCGCGCGCGCCGGCTCTCATGGCGAGGGCCACAGTCGCAGGATTGTAGTGAGAAGAGGAGACGAGGATTCTGCTCTCGGGAAAACGCACTTTCAGCGCACGGATCAGATTCAATCCGTCGATGTCATTGACGCTGAGCGAATAGTCGATCAGCAAAATATCTGCGGGAGCAATCCGCAGCGCCGCCATCATGTCTTTACTGGTAGCGTAAGCGCCGACGACCTCGAAATCGGACTCTTCTTTCAATCGTGCTGCAAGTCCGTGTCGTACGACTGCATGGTCATCCAGCAAGGCGATTCGAATCGCTTTTGTTCCAGCCCACGTCATCGTGACATCCTTTCGCGCGCCTTCATTACACAGCAAAATCGATGGCCATCGATACTGATGGTTTGCTTCGCTTGGATGCGATCACGATAAAATTCGGGCCCACGACCAAACGAATTATGGTCGAGTGTATCAAAAATAGTAAAAATACAATAGCGGCTTCACGCATCAACGAGACCGTTGTTAAATAACTGTGCAGCACCGACGCTATTCAAAAAATCTTCCTGCTTCATCGGTTTGATAATTGCCCCCTGCCCGTACATGCAACCCATTGCAGCCAGCACCTCCATCTGCCGTGCGTTCTCGATCCCCTCGGCAGTAACCTTGAGTTTGAGCCGCCGCGCGATGTTGATAGTGGATTCGACGATGACCCTGCATTGCGTCTGGCGCAGGAATTGGCGGACAAAATGACCGTCGATGCGGATCTCGGTAAAAGGCATTTGCGACAAAAGCTTCATAGTTGAAATCCCCGATCCGAAGTCATCAATCGACAGCCCCAATCCGCGCAAACGCAAGCGATTGAGCGAAGCAGCCAGCTTCAATGCTTGCTGCGGCGGCTCTTCTTCTGAAATGCCCACGGTGATAAGAGAGGGAGAAACTTCGTGCCGCTGAATACGCTCGTAGAGGTAATCCGCGATTTCAGGCGTCTCCAGCGTTGTTGCGGAAGCTTTGACACAGATGGGGATTCTGCAGCCGATTTTTTCGAGTTTTTGCTGGGTTTTCAGCACATGATTCACCGTGCGATAAAACAACATCAGGCCCAAGCCCTGCCGCTCAATGATATCCATGAACTGACTTGGCGACAAGCCGCTGAATTTGGGATGACTCCAGCGTACCAGTGCATCAGCGCCAACCACCATTCTTGTTTTCAACGAAATGTGTGGTTGATACCACACCTCGAATTCACTGGTGTCGCAGATCGCCCGCAAAACATCGTCGTCCTCAATGGTATCTTCAGCAAAGCTGCGTGAGAATTTTGACGTCTTTTGCTGAGCAACATTCATCGCATTCAATAGCGCCAGCACCGTATCAATAGCCACGCTCAACACCAACGAACTCAGCGGTTTGGCAATCGCATCGACAAAGGGGAAACCTGCCGAACAGGCCATCTGCAGATGCGACTCAAGCAAATCGTCGTCGAGTGCGCTTGTCCAGATCAGCATGGGCAGATCCTTGCCGCGCGGCAGCGGCAACGCCGCGTGTGCCAGAACAAATTGAGAGCCATCCATGTTGGGCATGCCGATGTCGCAAAATATCAGATCGACCGGACGCTCTTTCAACAGACCGATTGCCTCCATACCGTCAGATACATCCTGAATATTGATTGCGCCCAGTTCCTTCAGTTTTTCAGTAATAAAAGCGCGTTGAAGTGGTTCGTCTTCGACGATTAAAATGGATAGATTCGCAATTGTTCTCATAGTCTTCCAGCTCGGCAGCCCTTATTGCAGCGCATCAGGTAGCTCGTTACAAGGGGGCATTGTGACCATCACGCGGAAAACCGTATATGAGAATTCTCTTAATTTGAGACTTTGTTTTACGAGAGAAAATGACGCAGATTAAGGACTTTCTCAAGAAAGAAAAAACTGCCAGTCGAGAATAATATGGTTACCCAAATAAGTTGAATGAACTCATCTTCTGCATCAAGGAATTCGAATAAGAAAATGAAGAGATTCAAGCGAAGATAATTCACCACATTCTCAATATTGGTCATTCGTTGAAAATGACGGCGGCAATTTCTCTTCTTTATACGGACTCGGTCACTATGCTGTCTTCCGCAAAATAATTCGTAGATGACAGCTTTTTGTCAGACATGTTTCGACCCTTACACTTTATTACAGCGAGGCGAAAGGAGGATGTACATACTGAATGAACGCTCCCCTTCTCCCTTTGGTGTAAAGAGATCATGCAGACCTCGTTCAGACATGGCGTGACAGGATTACTGGCATTGTGTTTGTGCAGTCTCGCCTCTGCACAGGCGTTGACATCGCAGGAAAAAGCGCTGCATGTCCTCAACCGCATGGCTTACGGACCGCGCCCGGGCGATGTTGCCGCGGTTGAAAAAATTGGCGCCAAACGCTACATCGACGAACAACTTGATCCGGAACATATTCCCTTCCCCGCCGATCTGCAGGCGAGGCTGAACAGCTTGCCGACCTATAACCTCAGTGCCCCGCAACTGTACATCCAGTACGGCCCGCCGTCCTTCCCGCCCAACACGGCTTCGCCGGAAGAAAAGAACGCCGCGCGCCAGCGTGCCGCCAAGGAGATTACGCCCGCCAGCCATGTCGCCCGGCTGTGGATGGCAACGGAAAGTCCGCGCCAGTTGCAGGAGGTCATGACCGAATTCTGGTTCAACCATTTCAATGTGTTCGAAGGCAAGGAATGGGTGCGCTACTGGAATGCGGATTACGAAAAGAACGCCATTCGCCCCAACGCGCTTGGCAACTTTCGCCAACTGCTCGGCGCCGTGGCGCATCATCCCGCGATGCTGTATTACCTCGACAACTGGCTCAGCAGCGGCGCCAATACGCCCCAAGCCAAAGGCCGCTTCAAGGGACTCAACGAGAACTATGCGCGCGAGCTGATGGAACTGCATACGCTTGGCGTCAACGGCGGCTATAGCCAGGCCGATGTGATTTCGCTGGCGCGCATCCTTAGCGGCTGGACCATCAGTGTGCGCGAGATGAAAGAAGACGCCGACGACGCCACCTTCATCTTCCGTCCGGGGCGTCACGATGCGGGCGACAAGCAATTCCTCGGCAGAGTGATTCCACGCAGCGGCCAGCAGGAAGGTGAAATTGCGCTCGACATGCTTGCGCGCCATCCTGCCACGGCGCGTTTCATCTCGACCAAGCTGGTGCAGTACTTCGTCTCCGACCAGCCCGATCCGGAACTGGTGAATCAGATGTCGCAGCGCTTCCTTGCCACCAATGGCGATATCAAGTCGGTGCTGCGCGTTTTGTTCGACAGTCCGCAATTCTGGGCGCGCAAGAATTATCAGAGCCAGTTCAAGACACCCTACCAATATGTGGTCTCATCCCTGCGCGCGACTGCAACGCCGGTGGTCAACGGCAAGCCCGTCAGCGGCGTTTTAAACCAGTTCGGGATGCCTTTGTACGGCTGGCTGACACCGGAGGGCTACAAATACTCCGAAGAAGCCTGGCTCAATCCTGATGCACTATTGCGCCGGATCAATTTCGTCAACGGCCTCAGCAACGGAAAATCGCCGATCGCGCGGACTGAAGGCACGCAACCGTCGCCGGACGCGGCGCCTGTCGATCCGGTGCAACTGATACAGACGCTGTCGCCGATGCTAAGCCAGGAAAACGTGACAACGATCTCTTCATCGCCGGCGAACCTGCAAGTCGGCCTGATTCTGGGCAGCCCTGCCTTCATGAAACGTTAGGACCATCATGAACCGTCGTGAATTCATCCGTTACGTGGGCATGGCCGGCAGCAGCGCCATTGTCATTCCCATCGGTCTGTCGGGCTGTGCTGTGGCGCCGGTCGGCAAACCATCGACTGCATCCTCAGGCAGCAACGCCCCGCTCGCCTATGGCACACCGAAGCAACGTCCGCATGCCAACGGCGACGGCACACCTCGCATGGTGGTGGTCTTCCTGCGCGGCGCCGTCGACGGTCTCAATGTCGTCGTGCCGCACGGTGACCGCGAGTACTATCAGGCACGCTCCAGTATTGCTGTGGCGCGGCCGGGACAGAACAACGGCGCAATCGACCTCACCGGCTATTTCGGCTTGCATCCCTCATTGCGGCCCTTGATGCCTTATTGGGAAAGCGGCCAGCTGGCTTTCGTCCACGCCTCGGGATCACCTGACGGTTCGCGCTCCCACTTCGAAGCGCAGGATTACATGGAGACCGGCACGCCCGGCCAGCACAACACCCGCGACGGTTGGATGAATCGCCTGCAAGGCCAGCTGCCGCCATCCGAGTCGCCGGTGCAAGCCCTGACGCTGGGTGAATCGACACCGCGCATTCTCAGCGGCCGGCAAGTCGTCGCCAACCTCCCGACCGGCCGCGATGCCGCCCGGCCGACCTTGATCGATCAGCCCAAGGTCAATCAGGCCTATGGCGCGATGTATGCCGACAACGATGCTCTTGGCAAGGCGTACCGCGACGGTCTCGCCGCGCGCAAAGAACTGATGGCGGAAATGAGCAGCAATGAACAGCGCGTGGCCAACAACGGTGCGCCTTTGCCCAACGGCTTGTCCGTCGACACCGCGCGACTGGGACGACTGATGCGCGGCGACCCGAAGATCCGTCTCGGCTTTCTTGCCGTCGGCGGTTGGGATACCCATGCCAATCAGGGCAACGGCGCCGGACAGTTGGCAAACCGCCTGACGCCGCTCGCGACTGGACTGGCGACGCTGGCGCAGGAGCTTGGGCCGGCCTTCAATGACACAGTGATCGTGGTGGTCTCTGAGTTCGGCAGAACCTTCCGCGAAAATGGCAACGGCGGTACCGACCACGGTCACGGCAACGTGATGTGGCTGCTGGGCGGCAACGTGCGCGGACACACGATTTACGGACAATGGCCCGGGCTGAACAAGGCGGAACTCAATGAGGGACGCGACCTGGCGATCACGACCGATTTTCGCGCAGTGATGTCAACGCTGGCGGAGAAACACATGCGCATTCCCGACAGCGCCATGCAGCAGATTTTTCCGCAGTACACGACAGGCATGCAGCATGTTTCAAATATTCTGGTGTGATTGCGCGCGCAGATGACAAAATGATGGACGTAAAAAAGGAGCGATATACGCTCCTTTTTTTACGTCTGCAGCCTGCGCCGCAATAACTTACTCGGCCTCTTCGATCCAGGCAGCCTGAATCGCTTCCAGAATTTTTTCTCCGGAGCGATTGGCATCGTCATCAAAGCCATCCAACTCCATCACCCAGCGATGCAAATCGGTGAAGCGTATGGTCTTGGGATCGGTGTCCGGAAACTTGTCGTTGAGCTCTTCAGCAATACGCTGAATATCGGTCCATTTCATGGCTGCCTCGCTAATGTTGATCAGTCGCCCATGCAAGACGTAAGCTGAATCAGTGATTCTCGCTGGCGTGGTTGATGGTGTACTTTGGAATTTCGACGACCAGATCGTCGTCGCCCAGCACCACCTGGCACGACAGGCGCGAATTCGCTTCCAGGCCCCAGGCCATGTCGAGCAAATCTTCTTCCTTGTCGGTCGGATCATCCAGCGTGTCAAAACCTTCGCGGATCACCACGTGGCAGGTAGTACAGGCGCAGGACTTCTCGCAGGCGTGTTCGATATCGACATCGCTGTCGAGCATGGCATCGCACAAGGTCTTGCCTACCGGCGCGTCGATGACGGCGCCGTCAGGGCAAAAAGTGGGGTGTGGGAGTATGACGATTTGTGGCACGGTATTAACCTCTATCTTTACGAAACTTCATCCAATTTCTTGCCGGCCAGCGCGGCGTGAACGCTGCGGTCCATGCGGCGCGCGGCGAATTCTTCAGTGCCATGCGCCAGCGCGTCAACTGCTGCCTTGATCGCCAGATGATCATCGCCTTGCGCCTTCTCGCGCACGACTTCGATCAGCGCAGCGACGTCGATGCGCTCTTGTTCATTGAGCAAGGCGCTGTCGACATTCAGCGCCGACTCCGTCGCAAGAATAATGCGCTCGGCTTCGACCTGCTCTTCGCGCAAGGCGCGGCGCTTCATGTCTTCATCGGCCGACTGGAAGGAATCCTGCAGCATGCGGGCGACGTCATCGTCTTCCAAACCATAAGAAGGCTTGACCGTGATCGCGGCTTCCACACCCGATGTCATTTCACGCGCCGATACTGACAGCAAACCGTCGGCGTCGACCTGATACGTCACGCGAATGCGTGCTGCGCCTGCCGCCATCGGCGGAATGCCGCGCAGCTCGAAACGCGCCAGCGAACGGCAATCGGCCACAAGCTCACGCTCGCCCTGCACTACCTGAATCGCCATCGCAGTCTGGCCATCCTTGAAGGTCGTGAACTCTTGCGCGCGTGCGCATGGAATAGTGGAATTGCGCGGAATGACTTTCTCCGCCAGGCCGCCCATGGTCTCGATGCCGAGCGACAGCGGGATCACGTCCAGCAGCAGCCAGTCGTCGCCGGCGGCGCGATTGCCGGCCAGCAGATTGGCCTGCACGGCGGCGCCCAGCGCCACAACCTTGTCCGGATCGATATTAGCCAAGGGGGTGGTCTGGAAAAATTCGCCGACGGCCTTGCGTACATGCGGCATGCGCGTCGCACCACCGACCAGCACCACGCCGTCGACGTCGTCCACGGACAGATTCGCATCGCGCAAGGCCTTGCGGCATGGCGTGATGGTCTTGGCGACCAGATGCTGGGTCAGCGCGGTGAATTCTTCCGCCGTGATCGACAGATGCACTTCTTCGCCCGAATTCAGGACCGCGTCGATTTGCGTGTAAGCCTTGGACGACAGCAGCTCTTTCACCTCGCGCGCCTTCACCAACAGGATGCGCGTGTCTTCGTCGGATAATGGCGCCAGTTGCGATTGTTCGCAGATCCAGCAGAACAGGCGCTGATCGAAATCGTCGCCGCCCAGTGCAGAATCGCCGCCGGTCGACAAGACTTCAAACACGCCCTTGGTCAATTTGAGGATGGAAATATCGAAGGTGCCGCCGCCCAGATCGTAGACGGCGAACGTGCCTTCCGAACCATTGTCGAGGCCGTAGGCAATCGCCGCAGCCGTAGGTTCGTTGAGCAGACGCAGGACATTGAGACCGGCCAGTTGCGCCGCGTCCTTGGTCGCCTGGCGCTGCGCGTCGTCGAAGTAAGCAGGCACGGTAATCACGGCGCCCACCAGATCGTCGCCCAGCGCGTCTTCTGCCGTCTGACGCAAGGTCGCCAGAATCTGCGCCGAAATTTCAACCGGGCTCTTCACACCGGCAACGGTCTTCAGCTGCACCATGCCGGGCGCATCCTGGAAATCGTAGGGCAGATTTTCAACGTAGGCGATGTCTTTCAGACCGCGGCCCATGAAGCGCTTGACCGAGACGATCGTATTCTTCGGATCGGTGGTCTGCGCAGCTTGCGCCTTGTAGCCGATATTTGCGTGGCCGTTGGGCAGATAACGCACCACCGACGGCAACAGGCTGCGCCCCTCTTCGTCATTGAGGACTTCAGGAATGCTGTTGCGCACGGTGGCAACCAACGAATTGGTGGTGCCGAGATCGATGCCTACCGCCAGCCGATGCTGATGCGGCGCGGTGGACATGCCCGGTTCGGAGATTTGGAGAAGAGCCATAGTCGATTTATTCCGGCAAGGCGATGCGGATACCCAGTCCCACAAACGCACAGCCGGCAAGCCTGTTCAAATAGAGAGCGGCACGCGCCTGACGCTTGAAGTACGCGCCGACGATGCCGGAGAAAAACGCAATCGCGCTGAAAATCGCCAGCGCCTGAAGAATGAACACTACCGCCAGCAACAGCATCTGCCAGGCCACATGGCCGGCGTGCACGTTGACGAACTGCGGCAGGAAGGCGATAAAGAACAGCGTCACCTTGGGATTAAGGATGTTGGCGATCACGCTTTGCCAATAAATGCGCGACAGGCTGACCGGTGTCATGGTCGCATCCAGCGACATCGACGCGGCAGAACGCAAGGTGCGGATGCCGAGATACACCAGATACGCCGCGCCCGCGTATTGCAGGGCGTGATACGCAGCCGGATAGGCCTTGATGATGGCGGCAAAACCCAGCACCGCCAACAATGTGTGGAAGAACAGTCCCGACGAAAAGCCGAGTGCGGCAACCAAGCCGGCTTTCTTGCCCTGCGCGATGCCGCGCGTGAGCACGTAGATATTGTCCGGCCCCGGAGCCAGGGTCAGCATCATGGCGGCGATCAGAAACAGGAACACGTCAGGCATGGCGCATCAACCTTCGATCAGGGCGAACGTGTTACCGATCTCTTCGCCGAATTTATCAAGGAACATGAGCTGGCGCACCAATTGGGCGGCGCCGGCGAAGTCGTTGGCATCGAGCAGCGTTTCGATACGGGCGACGGTGTCTTTCTTCGCGCTGCGCAAGGCGCCGTCGAGCTGTTCGAGCGCCTCGATATTCTTGCCGGCACGCGCGTCGTCAAGTTCTTCTCGCCACTCCATTTGCTGCATCAGGAATGCCGGCGGCATGGAAGTATTGGATTCGGTTTGCAGATCGACGCCGTTGAGCTCGCACAGATAGGAGGCGCGCTTGAGAGGATTTTTGAGCGTCTGGTAGGCTTCGTTGGCGCGGGTGGCCCATTGCATGGCGACGCGCTTCTCGGCGCCGGTCGCATTGGTAAACTTGTCCGGATGCGCCTGGCTCTGCACGCCGTGGAACGCCTTTTCCAGCGCAGTCAGATCGACGGCAAAGCGTTGCGGCAATTGGAAAAGTGCGAAGTGATTTTGCATACGTTGTGCAAAGATTGTTCAGATGAACAAAAAATAAAAAGCCTGTTCGGACTTCAACAGGCTTGGCAGAACTACTCTTCAGAGGCTATCGCTAACGATTCTGGCTAAGCACTAGATCCCGATCAACCCGGTCGCCGTATTACCGGCAACCGTGGCGATCACAACATCCGTCACGGCATCAAATCCGGAAGCTTTCGCCGCAGCCGCACTCGTCCTTCATGTTCGGGTTCTGGAACTTGAAGCCTTCGTTCAGGCCTTCACGCGCGAAATCGAGTTCGGTGCCGTCGATGTACGGCAAGCTCTTGGGATCCACATAGACGCGAATGCCGCGCGATTCAAACACCTGATCTTCCGGCGTTTCTTCGTCCACATATTCCAGCTTGTAAGCCAGGCCGGAGCAGCCGGTCGTGCGCACGCCGAGACGCAGGCCGAGACCTTTGCCGCGACGTTCCATGTAGCGGCTGATGTGTTTTGCAGCTTTTTCAGTCAGTGTGATTGCCATGATGCCTGCCTTCTTTCGCTTCGCTTGCGGCTTGAATTAAGCCGCAGCCTTTTGCTCAACGCTGCCGTGCTTGGCCTTGTAGTCTTGCACTGCAGCCTTGATGGCGTCTTCCGCCAGGATCGAGCAGTGGATCTTCACCGGCGGCAACGCCAGTTCTTCAGCGATCTGAGTGTTCTTGATCGACAAAGCCTGATCCAATGTCTTGCCCTTGACCCATTCAGTCACCAGCGACGACGATGCAATCGCCGAGCCGCAACCGTAGGTTTTGAACTTGGCGTCCTGAATCACGCCGTCAGCGCCGACCTTGATCTGCAACTTCATGACATCGCCGCAAGCGGGCGCGCCGACCATACCTGTGCCTACGGTCTCGTCGCCCTTTTCGAAGGCGCCGACGTTACGTGGGTTTTCGTAGTGATCGAGTACTTTTTCCGAGTAAGACATTTTGATGCTCCTTGATGAGGTCGCCCCTGCGTTCTATATGGGGGCGGTTTTCATTTTCGCGATACTTAGTGTGCAGCCCATTGGATCGTGCTGATGTCGATCCCGTCCTTGTACATATCCCACAGCGGCGACAATTCGCGCAGCTTGCCGACCTTGCCCTTGATCAGATCAATGGTGAAGTCGATGTCTTCTTCGGTCGTGAAACGACCGATGGTGAAACGGATAGAGCTGTGCGCCAGTTCGTCGCTACGGCCCAGGGCGCGCAGCACGTACGACGGTTCCAGGCTGGCCGAGGTGCACGCCGAGCCGGACGACACCGCAATGTCCTTGATCGCCATGATCAGAGATTCGCCTTCGACGTAGTTGAAGCTGACGTTCAGGTTGTGCGGCACACGATGCTCCATGTCGCCGTTGATATAGGTTTCTTCGATCTCTTGCAAACCCTTGGCCAGACGATCGCGCATGGCGCGGATGTGAGCCAGTTCGGTTTCCATCTCTTCGCGGGCGATGCGGAAGGCTTCGCCCATGCCGACGATCTGGTGAGTTGCCAGTGTGCCGGAACGCAGACCGCGCTCATGACCGCCGCCGTGAATCTGCGCTTCGATACGCACACGTGGTTTGCGGCGCACGTACAGCGCGCCGATGCCCTTAGGACCGTAAGTCTTGTGCGCCGAGAAGCTCATCAGGTCGACTTTCCAGTTTTCCAGATCGATCTTGACCTTGCCGGTTGCCTGCGCAGCGTCGCAATGGAAAATGATGCCCTTGGAGCGGCAGAATTCGCCGATTTCAGGCACAGGCTGGATCACGCCGATTTCGTTATTGACCAGCATGACCGAAATCAGGATGGTGTCGGGACGCACGGCAGCGGCGATCTGCTCGACCGTCACCAGACCGTTGTCTTGCGGTTGCAGGTAAGTCGCTTCGAAACCTTGACGCTCCAGTTCGCGGAAAGTATCCAGCACAGCCTTGTGCTCGGTCTTGACCGTGATGATGTGCTTGCCCTTGGTCTTGTAGAACTGTGCAGCACCCTTGATTGCCAGGTTGTTGCTTTCGGTCGCGCCGGAAGTCCAGATGATTTCGCGCGAATCCGCGTTGACCAGCTTGGCGACTTCTTCGCGTGCATCTTCCACGGCCTTCTCTGCGGTCCAGCCGTACATGTGGCTGCGCGACGCAGGATTACCGAACTGCTCGCGCAGATAGGGAATCATCTTGTCGGCCACGCGCGGGTCGACCGGCGTGGTTGCCGAGTAATCCAGATAAATTGGAAAATGCGGCGCCTTGATGGTGTCCAACAGGCTTTTTTCCAGAGGTGCATTCATTTTGTTCTAGCTCCAATCAAACCGCTGCGTGAGGGCGGTGCATGACAACCACGCTTTGTTCAGTACCGAGTGTTCTGTGTTCCGGCTGCTTCTGTTCTTTCTGGTGCTGCTGGTCGACCAGGTCCTGCAAGGAAACCGAGTCGAGATATTCGACCATCTTTTCATTGAGCGTCGACCACAGGTCGTGCGTCATGCAGCGCGTGCCACCGGGGTGGGTGACGCTATGGCAATTTTCCTTGCCGCCGCATTGCGTTGCATCCAGGGGTTCATCGACGGCGATGATGATGTCGGCCACCGACACATCGCCCGCCTTGCGCGCCAGGTTGTAGCCGCCGCCGGGTCCGCGTACGGACTCAACGATCTGGTGGCGCCGCAATTTGCCGAACAACTGCTCCAGATATGATAAAGAAATTTCCTGCCTCTCGCTGATGGCGGACAACGTGACGGGTCCATTGCCCTGGCGCAACGCCAGGTCAATCATTGCTGTCACAGCAAAACGGCCTTTAGTAGTTAATCGCATGAAATCTCGACTCCAGAAACAGTTTTCAGAACCACTCCCTGAATTCCCGAATATTTACGTCAAGTATATCAAACTTGAGTAATCTTGTCAGGTACTGCAAAACCTGCAGAGACCACCCTTGATGAAGATCCCCGAAGCACGTTAATTACTGTATATTTATACAGTATACGTATTTCGAAGCTTGTTCATGTCAGCCCCTCTTCCTCAAAGCATTCACGCCTCGCTCTGGCTCGCTTCACAGCTTGCCCGCAGCACGGCGCGCGGGCTCGATACCGGCTTTGATGCGCTGTCGAAGGAGCTGCCCGGCCAAGGCTGGCCGACCGGCGCGCTGATCGACTTGCTGCTGCCGCAGCCCGGCGTCGGCGAACTGCGCCTGCTGGGCCCGGCATTGCAATCCTTGTCGCCGCGCCGCATCGCGCTGGTGCAGACGCCGCATGCACCGCAAGCCATCGGCTGGCGCCAGATCGGCGTCGATGCCGCACGCCTGCTGTCGGTGCGCGCCGCCACCAGCGCCGATGCCGCCTGGGCCGCCGAACAGATATTGAAATCCGGCAGTTGCGCCGCCCTGCTGTTCTGGCAGCGACACATGCGCAAGGACAGTCTGCGCCGCCTGCATCTGGCGGCACAAACCGGCAGCACCCTATTCGTCATGTTGCGACCGCTCAGTTGTGCGCAGGACGCTTCGCCCGCGCCGCTGCGTTTGTCGCTGGCGGCCGCAGCCGGCGGCATTGAAGTCGGCTTCGTCAAACGACGCGGACCGCAGCGCGATACGCCCTTGTTTATCTCCTTGCCCTCACTGAATCTTTTGCATCATGCGCCTGTGGATCGCCGTACATCTGCCCCTGCTGTCGTTGGAAGTATTTCATCCGAACTGGTCGGATGAAGTCTCTGCCGTCGTGCTTGAGCACACCCGCGTCATGGCGGCTTCGCAGTCCGCCTGCGAAGCCGGCGTGCGTATCGGCATGCGGCGCGGCGGCGTGCTGGCCTTGCTGCCGAAAGCGCTCATGCACGAACGCATGCCTGATCGCGAAGCGCAGACACTATTCGGCGCCGCCACCGCCTTGCTGCAATACACTCCGCAGGCCAGCTTCGCGGAAGAGTCCACCATCCTGCTCGATATCGGCGCCAGCCTGAGCCTGTTCGGCGGCATCCGCGCCTTGTGCAGCCGCGTCCGCGCCACCGTCCGGCAACTCGGCCTGAATGCCGTCATCAGCTGCGCACCGACCGCCAACGGCGCCGCCTTACTCGCCCGGCATACCGGCGCCCGGACGTTGAAGCAGCATCGCCTGCACCGGCATCTCAGCCGCCTGCCGGTCGCCGCATTGCCGGCGGCGCAGCCTTATCTCGACTGGCTCGCCGGCATCGGCTGCCGCTCGCTGGCCGACCTGCGCCGCCTGCCGCGCGCCGGTTTGCAACGGCGTGGCGACACGCACATGCTGGATGCATTGGACTGCGCCTATGGCGATGCACCGGAATTGCACGCCTGGATCGAAGTCCCGCCCAGCTTCCGGCAACGCATCGAATTAAACGAACGCATCGAACACGCCGACGCCGCCCAATACACCATTCAGGCTTTGCTCACTCAACTCTGCGGCTGGCTGGCGGCGCGCCATCTGGCCGTCACGCAAGTGCGCGTACAACTGGAACACGAACGCGGCCGCCAGGCCGTCGCGCCCACGACTATTGACCTCATGCTGGCCGAGCCGACCTGGCAAGACATGCACCTGATCCGCCTGCTCAAAGAGCGGCTGGCGCGGCTGGAAATCACCGCCCCGGTCATCGCCGTCGTGCTGGAAGCGGCGCAAACCGAACCCATGGCGCCCGCCAGCAACAACCTGTTTCCGGAACCCGGCGGTACGCCCGAAGACCACAAGCGCCTGATCGAACTGCTGGTCGCCCGGCTGGGTGCGGACAAGGTGTTGCACGCCGCACCGCTCGCCGACTATCGGCCGGAACGGGCCAATCGCTGGGTTTTCGTCATGGACGCCGCCGCCCCGCTGGAAGAACGCCCTCTGCCGCCCCGCCCCACGTGGCTGCTGGAAAAACCAATTGCCTTGACCATGCGCCAGCATCGTCCTTATTACGGTTCA
The DNA here is from genome assembly GCF_058801885.1 of Herbaspirillum sp. GW822-FHT03A08. Lineage (NCBI taxonomy): Bacteria > Pseudomonadati > Pseudomonadota > Betaproteobacteria > Burkholderiales > Oxalobacteraceae > Herbaspirillum > Herbaspirillum sp. GW822-FHT03A08. Next base: position 285,868 of record NZ_JBXANR010000001.1, read on the forward strand.
CGCCTGCGCCCCGTCTCGCCCGCCGAACGCATTGAAGCAGGCTGGTGGAACGGCGACCTGGTCACGCGCGACTATTACATCGCCGAAGGCGCCGATCATTGCCACTACTGGATTTACCGCGAGCGCATCGGCGATGTCGATGGTGTTGAGCCGCATTGGTATCTGCACGGCATGTTCGGATGAAGCGAGGACAAGCCATGCCTGATATCCCGCCTATTCCCTCGCCTGCCGCCTCCGCCATTCCCGATTACGCGGAGCTGTTCTGCCTGTCCAACTTCAGCTTTCTCGAAGGCGCCTCGCACGCCGAAGAACTCGCCGCACGCGCCATGCAACTCGGCTATACCGCACTCGCCGTTACTGATGAATGCTCGCTGGCCGGCGTGGTACGCGCTCATATGGAAGCTAAAAAGGCCAAGCTGAAACTCATTATCGGATCCTGTTTCCGCATCGAATGGGAAGCCGGCAAGCCGCCGCTGACACTGATCGCCCTCGCGCAAAACCGTGAAGGCTACGGCAACCTCTCCGAGCTGATCACGCTGGGCCGTACCCGCGCCGACAAGGGTAGCTACCGCATCGACCTCAATGACTTTTCTGCACCGCAGGCATCGCATGCCCACCTGCGTGGCCTGCCCGATTGCCTGCTGATTCTGGCGCCGCATTATCCTGCCGATGCGGCCATGCTGGCGCAGCAGGCAGCATGGCTGGCGCGTACCTTCCCGCAACGCGCCTGGCTCGGACTGACGCAACTGTATCGCCCCTACGATCAATTACATCGCGGCACTATCCAGGAAGCGGCCGAGCGCCATGGCCTGCCGGTCACCGCCATCGGCGAAGTCAACATGCACGTACGCTCGCGCAAATTTTTGCAAGACACGCTGACGGCGATACGTCTTGGCAAAGCCGTCGGCGATTGCGGCTACGACCTCGCACCGAATGCGGAACAGCATCTGCGCTCACGGCTACGGCTGGCGAATATTTTCTCTCCGTCGGCATTGGCGGAAACCATGCACATCGCTGAGATGTGCACCTTCGAGCTCGACACGCTGCGTTACGAATACCCCGAAGAACTGGTCCCGGACGGCCAGACGCCGGCCGGCTATCTGCGCCAGGAAGTCTATCTCGGCGCGCATCTGCGCTATCCCGCCGGCATCCCGCAAAAAGTCACTGACCAGATCGAGTACGAACTCACGCTGATCAATGACATGGCCTATGAGCCTTACTTCCTCACGGTCTACGACATCGTGCGCTTTGCGAAAGACAACGGTATCCTGCGCCAGGGCCGTGGTTCGGCAGCCAATTCTGTGGTTTGCTACTGCCTCGGCGTGACCGAAGTCGATCCCAATTCTTCAAGCATGCTGTTCGAACGCTTCATCAGTAAAGAACGCGGCGAACCGCCCGACATTGATGTCGATTTCGAGCATCAGCGACGTGAAGAAGTCATTCAATATATCTACAGAAAATACGGCCGCATGCGCGCAGCGATCGCCGCCGCCGTCCACACCTACCGTCCGCGCGGCGTACTGCGCGACGTCGGCAAGGCACTCGGGGTCGACGCCTCAATCGTCGACAAGGTCGCCAAGTCGTATCAGTGGTTCGACAATAGCTGCGATATACTGGAACGCTTCGCCGAATGCGGCGTGGATCCTGAATCACCGGTTGCCCATCAATGGGCAATCCTTTCCAGGCAACTGATCAATTTTCCACGGCATCTATCGCAGCACAGCGGTGGCTTCGTCATTGCGCGCCACAAACTGTCACGACTGGTGCCGATAGAAAACGCCGCCATGCCCGATCGCTCAGTCATTCAATGGGACAAAGACGATCTGGAATCCTTGCGCTTGCTCAAAGTCGACGTGCTGGCGCTAGGCATGCTCTCAGCCTTGCGACGCGCTCTGGAACTGGTTGAACAGCGACATGGAAAACCACTCGCTCTGCAAGATATTCCCCGGGACGACATTGCCACTTACGACATGATCTGCAAGGCGGACACTATCGGCGTATTCCAGATCGAAAGCCGCGCGCAAATGAGCATGTTGCCGCGACTTAAACCCCGCCGGTTTTACGACCTTGTTGTTCAAGTCGCCATCGTGCGGCCAGGGCCGATTCAGGGCGGGATGGTGCATCCATTTTTGCGGCGTCGCGAAGGTAAAGAAGATCCAACTTATCCGCCAGCACTGAAAGATGCATTAGAACGTACACAAGGCGTTCCTATTTTCCAAGAACAAGTTATGCAGATCGCCGTTATCGCTGCAGACTTTACGCCGGGAGAAGCCGACGATCTGCGTCGTGCGATGGCAGCATGGAAACGCAAAGGCGGCCTTGAAAAATATGAGCACAAACTAGTTCAAAACATGGTTAAAAATGGCTATGACGGAAAATTCGCCAACGCCATCTTCCAGCAGATCAAAGGCTTCGGTGAATACGGCTTCCCCGAGAGCCACGCCGCCAGCTTCGCCATCCTCGCCTACGCCAGCAGCTGGCTCAAATGCCACGAGCCGGAAGCCTTTCTCTGCTCGCTGCTCAACAGCCAGCCCATGGGTTTCTATTCACCGTCGCAACTGATCCAGGACGCGCGCCGTCACGGCGTATGCGTGCTGCCGGCCGACGTCATGCACAGCAACTGGGACAGCACGCTGGAAAACGTCGATCCGGCACGCCCCGACATCCGACCTGCTGTACGGCTCGGCCTGTCCCTGCTCGGCAGCATGAAAGAAGAAGCGGCCTTGCGTATCGAACGCGCGCGCCATGAACAAACGTTTTCCGACTTGCAGGACCTGGCCCGCCGCGCCCGGCTCGACAAGCACAACCTGCAGGCGCTCGCCGCCGGCAACGCGCTGATCGCGCTCAGCGGCCATCGCCGCGAAGCCCTCTGGCAGGCGCTCGACGCAGCCCCCGCCAAAGACCTGCTGCACGCCGCACCGTCGCGCGAAGACATCCTGCGCCTGCCGGCGCCGTCCGAGGCCGAAGACATCGTCGCCGATTACCGCAGCGCCGGCCTGACCCTCAAACGCCATCCGCTCGCCCTGCTGCGCCCTATCCTGACCAAGCACAAGTTTTTGCCGCACGACGTGATGGCGACCTTCCAGGACGGCCAGTTCGCACGCGGCTGCGGCATCGTCACGGTGCGCCAGCGTCCCGGCACCGCCAAGGGCGTGCTGTTCATCACCATCGAAGACGAAACCGGCTCCACCAACGTCATCCTCTGGCCCTCGCTGGTGGAAAAACAGCGCAATGAAGTCCTCAACGCCTCTCTGCTCGGCGTCTACGGCATCTGGCAAACCCATTCCGGCGTGCAGCATCTGGTGGCAAAACGACTGGTGGACATGTCCCATTTGCTGGGAGAAATCCATGTCGGCAGCCGGGATTTCTGCTGAACGGACAGAAAAAAGCCGAAAAGTCTCTTCAACCCCCGTCGCAACGAGGCTGCAAGGCCATTTAAGTCTGCATCAAGGGTGCGAAACCCAGTCATCCTCTGGTAAGATGTCGCATATCTTTTTGCGGGCTTACGCCGTTCGTCAGAACGCTCTTCCCCGCAATTCCAGGCTACTTTCACACATATCGACCTATAAAAATGGAAGTCAACGAGACACCCAGCCCGCTGATGCGCCCGCGCAAGAAGACCCAGAGCCTGTCCCAGGAAGTGGTCGGCGCAATTTCCGAAATGATCTCCAACGGCTCCATCAAGCCGGGCGAGAAGCTGCCGACCGAGTCTGAAATCATGCTCACCCAGGGCGTCAGCCGCACCGTGGTGCGCGAGGCAATTTCACGCCTGCAGGCGGCCGGACTGGTGGAAACGCGGCATGGCATCGGTACCTTCGTGCTGGAAGCGCAAAAGGCCGGCAATATCAATATCGATCCGGCCACCATCACCACCATGAAGGATCTGCTGGCCCTGCTGGAACTGCGCATCAGTCTGGAAACCGAAACCGCCGGCCTGGCTGCCGCACGCCGCACCGACGAGCAACTGCTGGAAATCCGCCACGCGCTGGACGCCTTCCATGAGAATCTGAAAAAGGGCAACGACACCGTCGGCCCCGATTTCCGCTTCCACTTCCAGATCGCCACCGCCACCGGCAACCGTTATTTCATTGAAATCCTGAGCCACCTCGGCGCCGGCGTGATCCCGCGCAAACGCCTGAACACGGCGGAACTGGCGCGCGACCCGCAAGCCAGCTATCTGGACCGCGTGCAGCGCGAACACGAAGACATCTACGAAGCCATCGCCCGCCGCGATACTGAAGCGGCGCGCGCGGCCATGCGCAACCACCTGACCAACAGCCGCGAGCGCCTGCGCCGTGCGCAGGAGGCAGCCGAATCGGCGGCAGGTGCGCAAAAGACGTCGGAGACGCCGGATACCTGACCAAACAATCACGTATTTCGGAATTGCCCTGCACTATCGTAACAAGCTGATAACGCACATCAGCGCAGAACCAACGCAAAATCAACGCAACACCGGCTGGCAGCAAAAACTGCTGGCTTTCTCTTAATTCATGTTGTACGATGACTGATATCTTAAGACGCTTAAGAACGAGTTCCATCCAGATGCGCTGACCATGTTTGGAATTTGTTATCAAGCGCGACGGTATTTTTAACTTCATCACCTGGCACCTACTGACATGTACACACCACAAGACCTGAAACAGATTCTTTCCGCCGGCCTGCTCTCTTTCCCGCTGACCGACTTCGACGAGCAGGGCGACTTCCGTCCAAAGACTTACATCGAACGTCTGGAATGGCTGGCTCCTTATGGCGCCAGCGCACTGTTTGCTGCCGGTGGTACAGGTGAGTTCTTCTCGCTGGTGCCGGGCGAATACTCGGACATCATCCGCACCGCCGTGGAAACCTGCAAAGGCAAGGTGCCTATCATCGCCGGCGCCGGCGGCCCTACCCGCGCTGCGATCGCTTACGCACAAGAAGCCGAACGCCTCGGCGCGCACGGCATCCTGCTGATGCCGCACTACCTGACCGAAGCCAGCCAGGACGGTATCGCCGAGCACGTTGAAGCGGTCTGTAAATCGGTCAAGTTCGGCGTCATCATTTACAACCGCGGCGTCTGCAAGCTCAACGCCGACATGCTGGAACGCCTGGCCGAGCGCTGCCCTAACCTGATCGGTTTCAAGGATGGCGTCGGTGAAATCGAATCCATGGTCACGATCCGCCGCCGTCTGGGCGATCGCTTCACCTATCTCGGCGGCCTGCCGACTGCGGAAGTCTACGCAGCTGCTTATAAGGCGCTGGGCGTGCCGGTGTACTCGTCGGCGGTGTTCAACTTCATCCCGAAGACCGCGATGGACTTCTACCACGCCATTGCCAAGGAAGACCACGCCACCGTCGGCAAGCTGATCGACGAATTCTTCCTGCCTTACCTGGCCATCCGCAATCGCAAGGCCGGTTATGCAGTGAGCATCGTCAAGGCCGGCGCCAAGGTTGTCGGTCACGATGCCGGTCCGGTCCGCACACCGCTGACCGCCTGCACCGAAGCCGAGCACGAAGAACTGGCCGCGCTGATCAAGCGTCTGGGACCTCAGTAATTGCAGCACCAACAATAAATAACTAACCCTCGACTGACCGCCGGATTCGTCCCGCGGTCAGTTTTGGCTTCCACATCCAGGAGAAATCGATGACTCAATTCGCGAACTACATCAACGGTGAATGGCTGCAAGGCGCCAGCATCAACAAGAACGTCAACCCATCCGACCTGTCCGACATCATCGGCGAGTATGCACAAGCCGACGCAGCACAAGCCGACATCGCCATCGCCGCAGCACACGCCGCCTTCCCGGCATGGAGCGTCGGCAACATCCAGGCGCGTTCCGACGCGCTGGACAAGATCGGCTCCGAAATCCTGGCGCGCAAGGAAGAGCTCGGCCGCCTGCTCTCGCGCGAAGAAGGCAAGACCCTGGCCGAAGGCATCGGCGAAGCCGGCCGCGCCGGCAATATCTTCAAATTCTTCGCTGCCGAAGTGCTGCGCATCCAGGGCCAGAAGCTAGCCTCGGTGCGTCCCGGCATGGACATCGAAATCACCCGTGAGCCGGTCGGCGTCGTCGGCATCATCGCCCCGTGGAATTTCCCGATGGCGATCCCGGCCTGGAAGATCGCACCGGCGCTGGCCTACGGCAACACCGTCGTCTTCAAACCGGCGGAACTGGTGCCGGGCAGCGCCTGGGCGATTGCCGACATCATCAGCCGCTCGGGCATTCCGGCTGGCGTGTTCAACCTGGTCATGGGCCGCGGCTCGGTGGTCGGCCAGCGCTTCATCGACGACCGCCGCGTCACTGCCCTGACCTTTACCGGCTCGGTCTCGACCGGCGCGCGCGTGGCGCAAGGCTGCGTCGCCCGCATGGCCAAGTTCCAGCTCGAAATGGGCGGCAAGAATCCGCTGGTGGTGCTGAACGATGCCGACCTGAACGTCGCCGTCACGGCTGCCGTGCAAGGCGCGTTCTTCTCGACCGGCCAACGCTGCACCGCGTCGAGCCGCATCATCGTCGAGAAAGACATCTACCCGCGCTTCATCGAAGCAGCACGCAATCAACTGGCCGGCCTGAAGATCGGCCACGCGCTGACTGCCGACACCAACATCGGTCCGGTCGTCGATCAGTCGCAACTCGACCAGAACCTGTCGTACGTGGAAATCGGCAAACAGGAAGGTGCACGCCTGGCTTTCGGCGGCGAGCGCGTCAAGCGCGACACTGACGGCTTCTACATGACGCCGGCGCTGTTCGCCGATTGCAACAACGACATGCGCATCTCGCGTGAAGAAATTTTCGGACCAGTCGCTTCCGTGATCCCGGCCGACAACTACGAACACGCGCTGCAACTGGCCAACGACACCGAGTTCGGTCTGTCGTCGGGCATCTGCACCACCTCGCTGAAGTATGCAACCCACTTCAAGCGCAATGCGCAAGCCGGCATGGTGATGGTCAACACGGCAACCGCCGGCGTCGACTACCACGTCCCCTTCGGCGGCCGCAAGGCATCGAGCTTTGGTCCGCGCGAGCAAGGCGCTTATGCAGCCGAGTTCTACACCACCGTGAAGACTTCGTACACCGCGGCGTAATTTCCCCGGCGATGCCACGTAAAGAACCCTGACCTCATCAGGTATCCACAGCCGCCGGCAACGGCGGTTTCCAGCGTCGGAGCGTGTGCTCCGGCGCTTTTTTTATGTGCGTTCGAAAGTTGAAACACAGAATGTAAAAAAGCCGTCGTCCTGACGAAAGTCAGGATCCAGCGTCGCCTCGACTTCAGTCAGGACACTGGATCCCGGCGTTCGCCGGGACGACGGCGATGGATGGAAACTCTCCGTGCCAGTTTTGTTGCTACTGAATCAGAACTGCTCCCAATCGTCATCAGAGCCCGGCGACGGCAACTTCGGCGCAGCTTTCGATGTTGCGACTGCATTCGCTGCAGGCTTTGCCAATGCCGGCTTAGTTGCCACCGGCGCTGCAGCCACCGCCACCGCCTTCGGCGCCGAAGCAGACACCGTCCCCGGACGCGCCACCGGCGCAAGCACCTGCACATTGGCATCGATGCGGAAAATACTGACCGCATCAGCCAGCGTCACCGCTTGCGTCTGCAAGGATTGCGCGGCAGCGGCAGCCTCTTCCACCAGCGCGGCATTTTGCTGCGTGACTTCATCCATCTGCGTGATGGCATTGTTGACCTGACCGATGCCGTCGCTTTGTTCACGGCTGGCCGAGCTGATCTCGCCGACGATATCGGTCACGCGGCGCACGCTTTCAACCACTTCGCTCATGGTCTTGCCTGCATGCTCCACCAGGCGGCTGCCGGAGTCGACTTTCTCTACCGAGTCGGTAATCAGTCCCTTGATCTCTTTCGCAGCGGCGGCCGAACGCTGCGCCAGGCTGCGCACTTCCGACGCCACGACAGCAAAACCGCGCCCCTGCTCACCGGCGCGTGCGGCCTCCACCGCAGCGTTCAGGGCGAGGATATTGGTCTGAAAAGCGATGCCGTCAATCACACTGATGATGTCGACAATCTTCTTGGAGGATTCGTTGATCGCATTCATCGTGTCGACCACCTGCGCCACCACCTCGCCGCCCTTGACGGCGGTCTCGGATGCCGAATGCGCCAGCTGGTTGGCCTGTTGCGCGTTCTCGGCATTCTGCTTTACGGTGCCGGTCAGTTGTTCCATTGATGCCGCGGTTTCTTCCAGAGAGCTGGCCTGCGTCTCCGTGCGCGACGACAGGTCGAGATTGCCGGCAGCGATTTCCTGAGCGCCGGTATTAATGATGTCGGTGCTGCTGCGCACGCGCGAGACAGTGTTGAGCAGACCTTGCTGCATGCTGCGGATGGAAGCAAACAGACGGCCGATTTCGTTGCGGCCCGGGTCGGCGATCTTCATGGTGAGATCGCCGTTGGCCACCTGATCCAGTAAGGTGACGGCGCGGTTGAGCGGTGTCAGCACAATGCTGCGCAAGACGAAATGCACGGTCAGCACCAGCGCCAATGCAGCAACCAGGCCGACCACCACCAGCCAGACCACCATGTTGTACTCGCGCTCGCGTTCGGCGACGATGTCTTCCGACAGATCCTTGGTGAGCTTCTGGAATTTTTCCAGCAGCGTCGAAAAGCTGGCGCCCTTGGCGGTGATGTCGCGGCCGTTGATCTCTGCATAGGCGGCGGTGTCATTGTTGCGCAAGGCGTCGGCGGCTTTGTTCAAGACGTCCGACAGTTGCTTGCCCGCGTCGACCAGGTCGGCCTTGAGCTTGTCGTCCTGCCCTTTGAAAGCGGGCGCTTTGTTGAATTCATCTAGCAGCTTCAAGGTGCGGTCATAGCTGGTCTGCGCGCTCTTCAGCGCGGAGTTCTTGACCTCCTGATCGTTCTGTTCTTTCAACGCACTATAGGCGCGTGTCAGCGCTGCACGCGTGCGTGTGGTGTCCTTGTAGGCGTCGTTGATGGTCAGGGCGCGTGCGGTGACGTCATGCACCATGACGGTCGATTGATTCGCGCGTCCCAGTGCAAAGATGCCGACGGCAGCGCCCAGCGCGATCATGGCGGCAAACAGCGCCAGTGCGCCCATGAGGCTAAAACGAACGGTGATATTTCGCATTCCGTGCTCCTGATTATCTTGATTTTTATGTTTATTCCGCAAGACTGCGGTTGTTCATTCTCATATTCCGCACGATCAACGTACTCTTGCATCTTAGAACAAGGCCGAAATGGCGGTCTGCTTTTTTACATCGTTCTTGCGGAAAATCAATGGCAACGTTGCCGATTCAGCAATTCTGCAAGCCCAACGAAAAATCCCCCGCATGACGCCGCGAGGGATTGTTAGTGATCTGTGCCGTCCGGCAAGTCTGGCAACTCAGGGGAAGTTGACGATCTCCACCCAGTTCGGATTCTTGCCCAGCTCATAGTGCTGCAAGGGCGTCAGCGCACCGGTTTTCTGATTGATGGCGTAGCTGGTCATACCGTTGGATTTTTGCCCGACCGCCAACAGATACTTGCCCTGCGGATCGATGTTGAAGCCGCGCGGCTGGGTCTCGGTCGGGACATTGCCGATGAGCGTCAGCGCGCCGGTCTTTGCATTGACGCGATAAGCGGCCAGCGTACTCGACGTGCGTTCGGACGCATACAGGAAACGACCATTCGGCGTCAGGTGAATATCGGCTGCGGCCGGGGCATCGCCCTTGAATCCGGCCGGCACTGCCGACACGGTGCTTTGCAAGGTCAGCGTGCCGTGCGCAGCGTCATAAGCGTAGGTGTTGACCGTACTATCGAGCTCATTGGTCGAGAACACGTAACGCAGATTCGGATGGAATACGAAATGGCGCGGACCGGCGCCGGCCTTGGTGGCGACCGACGGCGGTGTGTTCGGCGTCAACGTGCCGGTGGCGGCATCGAACTTGAATTGCAGGATGACATCGCTGCCCAGGTTGGAGGCAAAGACAAAATTGTTCCGGGGATCGGAACCGATGGCGTGCGCATTCTTGCCGGTGTTGATGACGGTTGCCGGCTCCTGCACCAGACCGGTGGCGCTGATCGGATTGACCGATACCTTGTGGCCTGTATAGGACGCCGCAAACAGGAAGCGGCCGGTCTTGTCGGTCGCCAGGTTGGCCATATTGTCGGCCAGCGGCACGGTGGACAGCGCCTTGAGCTTGCCGTTTTGCTGATCGACAGCGAAGGTGGTCACCGAATACGGTTGCGAGCGCAGCGAAGCGTACAGACGCGTGTGGTCAGGACTGAACGCCAGCGGCATCACCGTGCCGCCGGTCTGCACTTGTTCGACCGGCGTGACGCTGCCGTCCTTGTTCAATTGCATGACGTAGATGTCCTTGCTGTCGGCATTGGACACGTACACCATCGTCGCGGCATTGACGCCGGCGCAGACTGTGCTGCTCAGGACTGCTGCTGCGCCCAGCTTCAGCGCAAAATTCATGACTCCCATGCTTCCTCCTTAGGGTAAAAAATGCCCCTGCCCTGCAATGAGCAATCGACAAGAGGCTTGTTGGTTTTATTGTGTACGGCGGTGTAACGTGAACTACGGATATTGACGGTCAGGTAATCGGCGCCGGATTAAACAGCGTCAGCGCGTTGTGCAGCTTCCATTTCTCGGCCCAGGTCTGCTTGCGGCCGCTGGCGACGTCCAGCATCAGCTGGAACAACTCCCAGCCGACATCGGCAATCGTTGCCTCACCGCTGGCGATGGTGCCGGCGTTGACATCCATCAGATCATGCCAGCGGCGCGCCAGATCATTGCGCGTGGCGACCTTGATCACCGGCACGGCGGCCAGGCCGTAAGGCGTGCCGCGGCCGGTGGTGAAGATGTGCAGGTTCATGCCGGCAGCCAGTTGCAAGGTGCCGCAAACGAAATCGCTGGCCGGCGTGGCGGCGTAGATCAGTCCCTTTTGCCTGAGCTTGTCGCCGGGAGCCAGTACGCCGGAAATCGGGCTGCTGCCCGACTTGACGATGGAACCCATGGCCTTCTCGACGATGTTGGCGAGACCGCCCTTCTTGTTGCCGGGAGTCGTATTCGCACTGCGGTCAACGCCGCCTTTCTTGAGGTAATTGTCGTACCAGTCCATCTCGCGGATCATGGCTTGCGCGACGTCTTCATTGATGGCGCGCGAAGTCAACTGGTCGATGCCATCGCGCACTTCGGTCACTTCTGAAAACATCACGGCAGCGCCCGCACGCACCAGCAGATCAGTCGCAAAACCGACCGCAGGATTAGCCGTCACACCCGAGAAAGCATCGCTGCCACCGCACTGCACGCCGACCACCAGATCGGATGCCGGGCAAGTCACCCGACGGCGTTTGTCCAGTTCCTTCAGGCGTGCTTCGGCCATGTGCAGGATGGAGTCGATCATCGAATTGAAACCGACGTGTTCCGAATCCTGCAGGCAGACGACGTAAGGCTCACCTTCCTTGTGGATGGGGATGATGCTTTCCGGCAGCAGGCGGTTCGGCTGCAGCTTTTCGCAACCGAGACTGACCACCATGGCCTGACCGCCGAAGTTGGGGTTCAGACTGATGTTGCGTAGCGTACGGATCGGAATGTCGGCGTTGGGCGCATCGATGGCGACGCCGCAGCCATAGGTATGTTCCAGAGCAACCACGTCTTCGACGTTGGGATACTTCGGCAACAGTTCCAGGCGGATGCGCTTGACCGCATGCTCGACCACGCCGGCCACGCATTGCACGGTGGTGGTGATCGCCAGCAGATTGCGTGTGCCGACCGAGCCGTCGGCGTTGCGATAGCCTTCGAAAGTATAGCCCTCCAGCGGCACCGAAGCCGAAGCAGGCGCCTTGCGCGTAGCGATCGGCAGGTTATCCAGCTCGCGCGCCGGCGGCAGCGTCACCACCGATTCTTCGATCCAGCTGCCCTTGGCGATATCGCGCGCGGCATAACCGATGGCAACGTCGTAGCGGATGATGGCGTCGCCCTGAGGAATATCGCGCAAGGCGATTTTGTGTCCCTGCGGCACCTGGCTGATCAGCGTCAGGCCATCCGGGAAAACCGTCCCGGCAGGCAGGCCGCGGTCATTGACGACGATGGCGACATTGTCGTTCTCGTGCATCAGGATGTAACGCGGCGTGTTGACGTTGGTGCTGGCTTCGCTGTGTGTTTCGGTGCTCATGGCTATTCCCATCTGCTGCAAGTTATTACAAGATCAAAGCGGCTTGAGTTCGACGCGCTTGATTTCCTTGACGATGACCAGATAGCTGATCACAGTCACCAGCGCATTGGCGCCGACGAACACCAGTGCGCCCGAGAACGAACCGGTTTCTTTCAGGATATAACCGATTACGATCGGCGTCGTGATGCCGGCGATATTGCCGAAGGTGTTGAACAGACCGCCTGACAGACCGACGATTTCCTTCGGTGCGGTATCTGCGACCACTGCCCAGCCGAGTGCGCCGACGCCCTTGCCGAAGAAGGCCACGGCCATGATGCCTACTACCAGCCATTGCGCATCGACGTAGTTGCACAGGATCATCGTGGTCGACAACAGCATGCCACCGACGATAGGGATTTTGCGGGACATCGTGACGCTGTTGCCGCGCTTGATCAGACGGTCCGAAATCAGGCCGCCGACCACGCCGCCGATGAAGCCGCACACCGCCGGAATCGATGCCACGAAACCCGCCTTCAGAATCGACATGCCGCGCTCTTGCACCAGATACACCGGGAACCAGGTCAGGAAGAAATAAGTAATCGTATTGATGCAGTACTGGCCGATATACACGCCCAGCAGCATGCGGTTGCTCAGCAACTGCTTGATGTAGCCCCACTTTGCTTTGCCGTCATTGGCGCCTGCCGCTGCTTTCGGTTTGGCCTGGTCCATATCCACCAGACCGCCGCCCTGCTCGATGTATTCCAGCTCGGCCTTGTTGATCATCGGATGATCTTTAGGGCTATGGATGATCTTGATCCAGACGAAGGTCAGCAGAATGCCGAACGCGCCCATCACGGTGAACACGTGATGCCAGCCGTAGACATGCGTGATCCAGCCCATCAGCGGCGTGAACAGCACTGCCGCGAAATACTGCGCAGAGTTGAAAATTGCCGACGCCGTGCCGCGTTCCGCCGTCGGGAACCACGATGCCACGATGCGGCCGTTAGCCGGGAACGACGGCGCTTCCGCCATACCGACGATGAAGCGCAGCAGGAACAGCAGCACCACTGCCGCAGCCGTGCCGAACCAGGTGACGCCACCTTGCAGCAGCGTGAAAAAGGACCACAGGAAAATGCTCAGCGCATAAATCTTCTTGGAGCCGAAACGATCCAGCAGCCAGCCGCCCGGCAATTGCGCCAGCACATAAGCCCAGCTGAACGCCGAGAAGATATAACCCATCATCACCGGGTCGAGGCCCAGTTCCGCCTTCATCGACGTGCCGGCGATCGACAGCGTGGCGCGGTCCGCGTAGTTGACCGTAGTCACGACGAACAGCATGAACAGAATCAGATAACGGACATGGCTTGCTTTGGCGCTTGCGCGCACGGTGGCGCTTATCTTTGCGCCGACTTGATCGATACTCACGGACTATCTCCCGACCGGTACCGCGCCTGGGCCGACATGCGGAAGACGAAGACGAATAATCCGGATGCCGACGGCTGATTCGCCGAGGGCGGTCTCCTGCTTATTGTCTTGCGGCGCGCAACAGGCTTGCAGCAGCAGTATTTATTATTAAAGGGCTGTCATGCGACCAATTCGTTATCAGTCGTCATACAACATGAAGCGGAGTATAAACACGCCAATTTCATTTTGCAAACGAATTATCAAGGGCAAACAAAAAAACCCGCAAAGCCTTATCCACAGCCGATTACAAGCCATCAACAAAGTATGTGAAACCGCACTTTCTTTTATCATTTCGGGATACCGAAAACAGCTTTCGAGGATGCAGAAATCTGGCTTTTTATGGCCAGATCGCGAACAGGTTGTCTGATGATTTAAAGACAAATACAGGTACGACAAGACGCTGTCGTCAACATGATCACGAGTGTGACCGCCAATAAAAAAAGCCGTCACCTGACGATGACGGCTTTTTCCGGATTCGGATTATTCAGATGAAGCGGCGAAGCGCCTTGCCTTCTCCCCTGAACAGATTAACGACTTACTTCGGCAACAGCTGACCGCGAATCTCGCCGCCCGGATGCGCTGCGCTATGCACGTTGACGTACAGACCACCAGCCATATATGCAGCGTACTGCTCATCGGTGAATTTCGCACCGGCCGGTACGGTCCAGCCGTTATCGCCGTTCTTGGTCAGCCCGACCAGCACCGGACCATTGGCGCCTGCGGCGCCGGTATGGATATGCGCCATCTTGCCTTCAATGCCGGTGGTCGTGATGCTGCCGCTCACCGTCTTGTCGGCAGCCACGCTGATGCTGCCGGTGCCGCTGGCAGTGGATGGATTGGCAGGCACTTCATTGCCGCCCTTGAGTTCGACGCTGACGGTTTGCGCCATTACCGATGCACCGCTCAGCAGCATCGCTGCCAACAGCGCTGCCTTGATATTGTGTGTCTTGATCATGATTGTTCTCCTTGGTTTTTATCTCAGTTGTATCTCAGTAATTACATCGCAAGAAACCGCCAACGCAGTGTAGAACACAAATGCATCAGACGCTCGCCAGCGCTGCCTTCACCCGCTCCGGCGTGAACGGCACGGTGCGCAGGCGAATGCCGACCGCATCCCACACCGCATTGGCCAGTGCCGCCGTCACCGGCGAAGCTGCCGCCTCCCCGCCGCCGAGCGGCGGCATCGTCGGCCGGTCGATCAGGTCGATCCGCACCTCCGGCATCGCCGGGAATGTCAGAATGGGATAGCTCGCCCAGTCGACGTTCTGCACCCGGCGCGTGTCAAAGCGAATCTCTTCAAACAGGCTGCGCGAGATGGTTTGCAAGATGCTACCCTCGACCTGCGCGCGCAGGCCATCCGGATTGATGATCAGTCCGCAATCGTGAGCACAGGCCACGCGCAGGACTCGGATCTCGCCGCTGCTGCGGTCGACTTCGACCTCCATCGCCATGGCGACGTAGGTCTCATTGTGCTTGTAGTGCGAATAGGCGATACCGCGTCCGCGCTTGTTAGTGTTGGCCTTGCTGCCAGCACTTGCAGCGCGCGCTTCCCAACCGAACAGCGAGGCCGTACGCCTGAGCACTTCCGCACCGCGCGCATCCTTGAGCGATTGCAGGCGAAACGCCAGCGGATCGACACCGGCCTTGGCCGCCAGTTCATCGGTCATGCACTCAACGGCAAAGATGTTGGCGATCTTGCCCGGCGCACGAATATTGGCCGGACGCAAAGGCGCGCTGTCGTGCCAGTGCACGCCGACCGAGACATTGGGAACCTCGTAAGGCGGGTCGCCGTTTTGTGTAATCAGACCGGTCGAGATGCCTTTGGGTTGCGGCATTCCGGCGGTCTGCGGCGCCAGCAAGGGCACCGTCGGCAGGCTTGCCGTCGCGCGCGGCAGCCACATCTCGGTGCGCCAGGCTGCGATCGTGTTGTCAGGGCCGAGCGCCGCTTCCAGCGTCAGTGCCTGCGGCGGGCCTTTAGGATCGAAACCGTGCTCATCCTGACGCGACCATTGCACCCGCACCGGCTTGCCTAGCGCCTTCGATATCAGTGCGGCATCTGCGGCGGCGTCATCATGCCCATTCATGCCGTAGCAACCGGCGCCGTCGACGTAGACCAGCCGCACTGCCTCATTCGGCAAACCCAGCATCTGTGCATAAGCAGGACGATAGCGATGCGTACCCTGCGAGGCGGTATAGAGTGTGGCTTGCTTCGCACCGACATCCGCCACCGCGCACGACGGACCGATAGAGCCATGCGTCTGCGCCGGCCAGTAATAACTGGCGCTCAGCTTGCCGGGTGCCGCTTGCAATGCGGCCACTGCGTTGCCTTTATTGACCAGCGTTTCTTCCCCGTCGAAAGGGCCGCTGCGCAGCCATTGCTCGACCTTCTCGTGCCCCATCAGCTTGCCGGTGTCATTCCAGACCACCTTCAACGCAGCCGCAGCCTGTATCGCATCCCATTCATCCGGCGCCGCCACCGCGAGAAAGTCGCCTATGCGCACGACCTTCACACCCGGAAATTTCTTTACCGATGCTTCGTCTACCGAGACGATCTGCGCACCCTCGCCCGCCGGACGGATCACGCGGCCGTGCAGCATGCCCGGTAACTTCACATCGTGAACATAGGTATGCGTGCCAGTCACCTTGGCCGGTACATCGGGACGCAACAACGGCTTGCCGACGACGCGGTAGGCAGCCGGATTGTTCAACGGCGCCTTGGCGTCCAGCTTGAGGTTGAAGCGCTTGCCGCCGACCAGCTCGGCATAGCTCACACCTGTACCGCCGCTCTTGGGCCGCACCACGCCATCCTGCACCATCAGTTCGGAAGCCGGTTTCTGCAACCGCTCCGCCGCCATGGCAATCAATGCCTCGCGCGCCGTCGCCGCAGCCTGGCGAATCTGCACGCCGCCGCGCATGATGCCGGTGCTGCCGGCGGTCGGTCCCTGATCGGGGGTGAGCGCGGTATCGCCTTCGATCATCTCGATCTTGTCGACGCCGATGCCCAGCTCTTCCGCCGCCATCTGGCGAATCGCGATCCGCAATCCCTGCCCCAGATCGACCTTGCCGGAAAACAGCGTTACCGTACCGTCCTGATGAATGGCGATGAAGCCATCCACGGCGCTGACGTCCAGCGTCTTGTCCAACAGCGCGTGCGGCTGCACGTTGCCGCGTTTGTCGCGCAAGACCTGTTCGGTCGCACGCGCAGATAACGGCAGCGGCAGCGCCAGCGTCACCACCAGCGCACCGCCGGCCTTGAGCAACTGGCGCCGGCTCATCTGGAGATCGAATGGCGCGTTCATGCGGGCGTCCTCCCCGAAGCCCGCAGCACCGCGCGCACGATACGCACGTGCGTGCCGCAGCGGCACAGATTGGCGGACAAGGCGTCCTTGATTTCGGTTTCGCTCGGTGAGGGATTGGAGGCCAGCAAGGCGGCGCTGGTCATGACCATGCCGTTGGCGCAATAGCCGCATTGTGCGGCCTGTTCAGCGATGAAGGCGGCTTGCACCGGATGCGGCTTGCCGGGCGTACCCAGACCTTCGATAGTGGTGATGGATTTTCCCGCAACCGCCGACAAGGGTGTGATGCAACTGCGCAGCGGCGTTTTGTCGAGCAAGACCGTACACGCACCGCATTGTCCTAGGCCACAACCGAATTTGGGACCGGTCAGGCCGATGGTGTTACGCAGCGCATACAGCAATGGTTGTTCAGGATCGCGGACATCAACGGAACGGCGCTTGCCGTTGACGGTGAAAGAGATGGTAGGCATGACGCTCTCCGGGTCTGTGAAGCGTTAAGGACAAATCTTGTTGTTGGACTTATTTTCACTTGCACACCTGTAGCGCGATGGATTCTAGCATGTCGGCCGGAACGTTCGCGCCCGTTCCGTCAGCCCGCTGCAAGCCATGTTCATTACTATTTGCACAGTGACAACAGAGGCTCTTTTTCCCGCAAAAAATCCTCTGCCAAATCCACGCAAACACGGCCGGTTCGCAGATAATTTGCCGACGCCATCCCCAATCACAAACAGAACAAAGACCATGCGCCACTTCCTGCTCTGCCTTAGCCTTGCCGCGACCAGCCTTACCGCCGGCGCCCAGCAACTCGCCAGCGACCTGCACGAATCGATCGTATCTCTTGATGTGAAGGTCAAGGATTTCTACAACCGTGAAGAGACCGGAAAGGTGATCGTCACGCAGTTCAAACCCGATGGCAACGGCCCCTTTCCCATCCTCATTCTCAATCACGGCCGGAGCGGGACCAACCGCTCCGATCCACCGCGCTTTCGCTATACCAAGCAGGTACGCTTTTTCACCGAACGCGGTTTTGCGGTATTCGTACCGACCCGCATCGGTTACGGTGAACAAGGTACGCGCTTCGATCCTGAAGAAAGCGGTTCCTGCAACAGCAAAAACTACGCGCCCATGGCGGAAGCGGCCAGTACCGAAATCCTGGCAGTCCTGAAGTACGCCAAGGAACAATCCTATGCCGATCCCAGCCGTGTACTGATCGTCGGCCAGTCAGTCGGCGGCTACTCAACAGTGGCGACCGCCGCCAGACATCCCGAAGGACTGATCGCCGCCATCAATTTCGCCGGCGGCTCCGGTGGCGATCCAGCCGCCCATCCGGGCATCCCCTGCCAAGGCAACCGGCTGGAAGATATGTATGCCCGCTTCGGCCAAACAACCCGGGCGCCGATGCTGTGGATCTACACGGAGAACGATCAGTACTTCAATCCCGCGCACAGCAAGGCCTGGCATGAGGCCTTCGTCAAAGCCGGCGGGCACGCCGAGTACCATCTGTTGCCGCCCTTCGCCAAGAACGGACATACATTGTTCGCGAATGGCGTCGAAATATGGTCCCCCTTCGTTGCCGAGTTCCTCGGCAAGCAGGGTTTCAATGCCGAGCCGGTCAAGCATTAGGCAATGACAAAAATGAGATGACAAAAACGGCTGCGATTGACATCAAGATCAATCAGCAGCCGTTTATTTTTTCGGTGCAAAGACCGGGAGAGAATTCAGGAAGTCATGAACAAGAGCGCGTAACAATATCGGCGCGCGCTCAATCTCAGCGCTTCTTCTTGCGACGCTCCCCATGCTTCAGCACGGCGGCGCGTTCTTCGCTGGTGAGTTCCAGCATGTCGGCATAGACCAGATCGACGGCCTGCTCATAGGACAGACTCTTGTCGAGTTCCATTTTTTCCGTGAGCAACGCGTTTGATTTTTTCAGATTGCCGTCGCAGATGTCGCGAATGAAATTCAACTTGCGCTGAAAGTCGGAGACCGGTGTTTCCACATTGGGCGACTTGCCATAACGCAGCCACAATAGGGCCACGCCGAACAGCCCCGCCCCTGTCCCGATCAAAAGGTTTTGCATGTACTTCTCCAGCCGAGTGGTTAATGATTGTTGTAACTCGTCATTGCAAGTGCACGATTTTTTGCGCACCGCTGATTCTCTTGCAATTGTGCTTGGATCCCCCCAAGACGCTTGACCGGGCATCTCATATTGCAAAGTATTTTTCCCCGGCCAGGCAACATTAGGCGATATTTTCAGGCGCTTCGCAACAAATCTTTACAACATACCAAGACGACTTGAAGAGCCGCTCCAGCAAAGGGTTTCGCGTCGGCAACAAGTCAGTTTTTTGTCAGTTAACACCCGTTTAAACCTTGCCGGTCAGCAAGCGACTTTCATCAGCGCACATCCCTGTACCTTGCTACACGGCATGGTGTAGTCCGACGCGTTTCCCCGCATTGGTCTAAGATCATGGCCTCGCCTGTTGGCGTGCATCAACTATTCCGAGAATCAAGGAGAGACATCCATGACCTACCTGGCCTCAAGCACCCGCTATGAATCCATGCAATACCGCAACTGCGGACGCAGCGGCCTGAAGTTGCCGTTGCTGTCGCTGGGCATGTGGCATAACTTCGGCGACACCAGCTCGCTGGCGAACCAGCGCGAAATGCTGCGCACCGCATTCGACCTGGGCATCACCCACTTCGATCTGGCGAACAATTACGGTCCGCCATACGGCAGCGCCGAAGCCAACTTCGGTCATTTGTTCAAGCAGGATTTTCAGCCGTATCGCGATGAACTGATCATCTCGACCAAGGCCGGCTGGGATATGTGGCCGGGTCCCTATGGCCAGGGCGGCGGCTCGCGCAAGTATGTGCTGGCAAGCCTGGACCAGAGTCTGAAGCGCATGAATCTCGATTACGTCGACATCTTCTATTCGCACCGCTTCGATCCGGACACCCCACTGGAAGAAACCATGGGCGCGCTGGCGACCGCTGTGCAGCAAGGCAAGGCGCTGTATGTAGGCGTCTCGTCATACTCGCCGGAAAAGACCAGGGAAGCGGCTGAACTGCTCAAGGGATGGAAAATCCCCTGCCTGATCCATCAACCGTCGTACAACATGTTCAACCGCTGGATCGAACAAGGCCTGCTCGATGAACTGGAGCGCCAGGGCATGGGCTGCATCACCTTTACCGCGCTGGCGCAAGGTCTGCTGAGCGACAAGTACCTCAACGGCATTCCGGAAGACGCGCGCATCAACCGTGCCGGCGGCGGCTCGCTCAAGGGCGATCATCTGAGTGCGGAAAACCTGGCGCGCGTGCGCGTGCTCAACGACATCGCCAAGGCGCGCGGCCAGACACTGGCGCAGATGGCGCTGGCCTGGGTGTTGCGCGATCCGCGCGTGACGTCAACCTTGATCGGCGCCAGCAGCAGCAAGCAGATCCGTGAAAACGTGGCAGCACTGGACAAGCTGAGCTTCACCCCGCAAGAGCTGGCGGCGATTGACGAGCAGGCGAAAGACGGTCACCTCAATTTGTGGGAAGTGTCGTCACGCCATAAATAAGCATTGAAAATGATCGGTGCACCGCCGGTCCTGCAGGTACAACGAAAGCCGCCTCGGAGAACAATCTCTGCAGCGGCTTTTTCTTTTCCGCAATTGAAAGAAATCAGGTCAGCGTGCGTATCGAATTGCTGATCGCGCGTCCACATTCCAGCACCAGCGGCCCGAGCCGTTTCTCCGCTTCTTCCTGCGTCCAGCGGCTGGTCGGCGCCACTACGTGTACGGCCGCCACCGGCATGCCCTGATTGTTGAGGATGGGCGAGGCGATCGTCATGTCGCCGAGGAAGAGTTCTTCCACATTGCAGGCATAGCCTTTTTCGCGAATGGTCTCCAGCACCTGCAGGATGTCGTTGATGTCGGTGCGCGTGTGTTGCGTGCGCCCGATCAGATCGGTCGCTTGCAATTGCGCGCGCGCCTCTTCAGGCGGCAAGGCGCTCAGGTAAGAGCGGCCCGAGGCCGTGCAATACATGGGAATGCGGCTGCCGATGGGCATGTGGATGGGAATGAATTTGCTGCTCACAAAGCGCGCCACATAAACCATCTCCTTGTCGTAGGGCTCGGTCAGGTTGATGGTCTCGCCGGTGATGTTCGCCAGCTCGGACAAAAAAGGATTGGCGACGTCGACCAGGATATCGGCGGCGAGATAGTTGTAGCCCACCTCCATGACCTTGGGCGTCAGCTGAAAACGCCGCGTCTGCGAATGTTTGCGGACATAACCCAGCGCTTCCAGCGTGTAGATCATGCGCTGTGCGGAGCTCTTGGTGATGGAGGTCGCCTCCGCCACTTCCGCCAGCGTCATGGTGCGGCGTTGCGCACTGAAGGCGCGTAGCACCGCCAGCCCTTTTTCCAGGGACTGGTTGAACAACAGATCTGAACCTTCCCGCGATTCTTTCGTGTCCGTCTCGCTCATGGCAAACCTCTTGATGGCAATTCTTTGGATGATCAATGCGAGATCATTATAAATCGTATCGAATATCGATACAATAATATCTATTGACGATATTTTAAATGCGAATATACTTATTTTCGTAGCGTTTATTGATGTTCAATCCGTCAAACCCGGTCGCCTGCCGATCCGGCCGGACTCATACCAAAAGGGAAATGTATGAAACCGTTCACCGCTCTCCGCAAACACCTGCTCCATGCCACCTTTCTGTTTGCCGCAGTCTCTGCCTCTTCCGCCGTTCTCGCACAAAGTACTTACACCATCGGCGCCACCTCGACCGGCGTGCCGTTCACCTTCCTCGACATCAAGACCAACAAGTTGCAAGGCATGATGGTCGACACCGTGACCGCCGTCGGCAAGAACGCCGGCTTCACCGTCAATGTGCAGCAGACGCCGTTTGCAGCGCTGATCCCTTCGCTGACGTCCAACAAGATCGACATCATTGCCGCCGCCATGCTCAAGACCGCTGCCCGCGCGCAGATCGTGGACTTCAGCGACCCGGTGTATTCCTATGGTGAAGGTCTGTTCGTCAATGCCGAAGACAAGCATGTCTACAAATCCCTGGATGATCTGAAGGGCGAGATCGTCGGCGCGCAAGTCGGCACGGTGTTCGTCGATGCGCTTAACAAAAAAGGCGGCTTCAAGGAAGTGCGCGTCTATGACTCCATCGCGGACATGATGCGTGACGTCGGACTGGGCCGCATCAAGGCAGGCTTCGGTGATCGCCCTATCGTGGCGTATCAGCTCTCGCAAGGCGCCAATCCGCAAGTGCGCCTGGTGAAGGAATACCAGTCGACGCTGATGGGCGATGTCTGCCTGGTGGTACGCAAGGGTGAGACGCAATTGCTGGAACGATTGAACAAGGCCATCGCGACAGCCAAGGCCGACGGCACCATTGCGCGCATCGTCCAGCAGTGGAACCTGAACTAAGCATCCGCTCTCTGCCCGACTGCCGGCCGCATGGCCGCGCAGTCTGCGGCTGAATCTCCTCTTTTTACTGCCGGTATTCATCTCAGCGAAAACGCCATGCTTATCCAGAACATGCTCGATTTCCTGCCCATCCTGCTGCGCGGCGCATGGGTGACGATCGAGGTCACGATTTACGCCTTCATTCTGAGTTCGGTGATCGGCCTCGCCTTCGCGCTGATGAAGCTCTCGCGCTGGAAGCCGCTGGCCATCACTGCCGCGACCATCATCAATATCATCCGGGGGCTGCCGATCATCGTGCAGCTGTTCTACATCTATTTTGTGCTGCCTGAATTCGGTATCCAGTTGAGCGCCTTCCAGGCCGGTGTGATCGGACTGGGGATTGCCTACTCCGCCTATCAGGCCGAGAACTTCCGCGCCGGCATCGAAGCTGTCGATGTCGGACAGATCGAGGCGGCACAATCGATCGGCATGAAAAATCCCATGATCATGCGCCGCGTGGTGCTGCCGCAGGCGTTTCGCATCGCCCTGCCGCCCTACGGCAATACGCTGGTGATGATGCTCAAGGATTCGTCGCTGGTGTCGACCATCACCGTGCTGGAAATGACACGCGCCGGCCAGATGATTGCATCCTCCACCTTCCAGAACATGACGGTCTACACCATGGTGGCGATCCTGTATCTGCTGCTGAGCCTGCCGCTGGTGTATATCATCCGCCGCCTGGAAATCCGTACCGGCAAAGGAAAAGCCAAATGATCGAGGTCAAGCAGATCCATAAATGTTTCGGCAAGCATGAAGTGCTGAAAGGCGTGTCGCTGCAGGTTGCGCAAGGTGAAGTCGTGTGCCTCATCGGCCCGTCGGGTTCGGGAAAATCGACAGTGCTCCGCTGCATCAACGGGCTGGAAACTTACGAAGCCGGCGAGATCCTGATCGACGGCCAACGCGTCGACAGCATGTCGCCGTCCATCCATCAATTGCGTACGCGCGTCGGCATGGTATTTCAGCGTTTCAACCTGTTCCCGCATCGCACGGTGCTGGAGAACGTGGTCGAAGGCCCGATCTTCGTCAACAAGATCGCGCCCGATGTCGCAAAAAAATCCGCCATGACGCTGCTGGAGAAAGTCGGCCTGGCGCAACGTGCCGATTCTTACCCCAGCCAGTTGTCCGGCGGCCAGCAGCAGCGCGTGGCGATTGCCCGCGCACTGGCCATGCAGCCGCAGGCGATCCTGTTTGACGAACCGACTTCCGCGCTCGATCCGGAGCTGGTCGGCGAAGTACTGGCCGTCATGCGCACGCTGGCAGCCGACGGCATGACCATGATCGTGGTCACGCACGAGATGGGATTCGCGAAAGAAGTGGCCGACCGCGTCTGCTTTTTGCACAGCGGCACGATTGTCGAAGAAGGTCCGGCCAAGGACGTGCTCGGTGCGCCTCAGCATGCGCGCACCAAGGATTTCCTGCGCCGCATCCTGGCGCCGCAAATCGGCGTGCAAGGCGACCATCAGGGAACGGCGGTCGCGCCATGAGCAAAACCATGCAGCAAACTCTGGCCGGCGCAGCGCTGCCGTCTTCACTCTGGGCGGCCACTGCGACAGAGGCCGCACCAGCGCCGCCCTGCACCGAATCAAAAACCGTTGACGTCGCCATCATCGGCGGCGGCTATACCGGCTTGTCCGCCGCATTGCATCTGGCCGAAGCCGGCGTGAAGGTCTGCGTGCTGGAAGCCCGCGAGCCCGGCTGGGGCGCGTCCGGGCGTAACGGCGGCCAGGTCATCCCCGGCCTGAAATATGATCCAGATCAGCTGCGCGTAATGTTCGGATCCGCGAAGGCGGAAGGTCTGATCGACACCATAGGTAAAGCTGCCGACACAGTATTCGATCTGATCGCGCGTCACAACATTGAATGCGACGCCGTGCGCAATGGCTGGATCCAGCCGGCGCATTCGGCAGCCGTCATGCCCACGCTGGAAAAACGTGCGGCGCAATGGGCCGAACGCGGCGCGCCAATTGAGCTACTGGACCGGGACGCGGTGGCCCGCCGCATCGGCACTTCCGCCTATGTGGGAGCCTGGGTCGACCGCCGCGCCGGCAGCATCCATCCTTTGAAATATTGCCGCGGTCTGGCACGTGCGGCGCTGGCGCAAGGCGCCGCCATCCATGGCCGCACACCTGTCGTCAAACTGGAACGCCAGGGACAACGCTGGCTGCTGCATACCGAGCAAGGCGCCGTCATTAGCGCCGAGCGCGTGATTATCGCCACCAACGGCTACACCGGCACGCTGTGGCCGCAACTGAAGCAATCGGTGATCGCCGCCAACAGTTTCATCGTCGCGACGCGCCCACTGTCTGCCGCGCTGGGCGACAACATTCTGATGAACAGAGAAGTGGTCTCCGATTCGCGCCGGCTGTTGCTGTACTACCGCCGCGACGCCGAGGGCCGCCTGCTCATGGGCGGACGCGGGCCTTTTCCCGATCCGCAGGGGCCGCAGGACTTCGCGCATCTGGAACGTTCGCTGGCGCTGCTGTTTCCGCAGCTGGCGGACGTCGAATACGAATACCGCTGGGCCGGCCGCGTGGCGATTACGCGCGACTTCCTGCCGCACGTCCATGAGCCGGCAGCCGGACTGACGATTGCGCTCGGCTACAACGGCCGCGGCATCGCCATGGCCAGCACCATGGGGCGCTGTCTGGCGCAGCGGCTGACAGGCGACGGCACGGCATTCCCGTTTCCGGTCAGCACGATACAGCCAATTCCTTTTCACGGATTGCAGCGCTTCTACATCGCGGCGGGCGTGGCCTACTACAGCATTCTCGACAAACTCTCGTAAGTCGGGACAGGCTTTATCCAACCGTACAAACACTGTGCTTGCACGGTTGGCGTCAAGATTACTTCAACGCTGCGCCAACCGTCGCCGACCATGCAGTTGTCGGACGGCCGATCAATGCCGACAGCTGCCGCCCCTCGTCAAACAAGGCGCCTTTGGATGCGGCGGTATCTGAATCGGACAGCAAAGTCGCTACGGCTTCCGGCAAGCCGAAACCGATCAGAGCAGCCTTGTAGTCGGCTTCCGGAATATTGCGATATTCCACCGCCTTACCCGATTGACGCGACACTTCCGCCGCCAGTTCGGTCAAGGTGTAGGCGCTGTCGCCGGCCAGTTCATAAATCTTCCCGGCATGCCCTTCCGCCGCCAGCACCACTGCTGCCGCTTCGGCATAGTCGCTGCGCGCGGCCGAAGAGATGCGGCCGTCGCCCGCACTGCCGTAGATCGCGCCTTGCGCCACCGCGCCCGGCACACCGGCGGTGTAGTTTTCGGTGTACCAGCCGTTGCGCAGAATGGCTGCAGGCACGCCGCTGTCCTTGATGGCTTGTTCGGTCTGCAGATGTTCGGCCGCAAGACCCAGCGCCGAGGTATCTGCACGCAGCACGCTGGTGTAGGCCAGCAGTTGCACCCTGGCGCGTTTGGCAGCATCGATCACGGCGCGGTGCTGAGCAAGACGCTGGCCGATTTCATTGGAAGAAATCAGCAAGACTTTGCTTGCGCCCTGAAACGCGGCGTCGAGGCTGGCGGCATCGGTATAGTCGGCGCGGCGCACCTGCACGCCCAGCGCGGCGAGGTCGCCGGCTTTCTCCGGGCTGCGCACGGCGGCGACGATCCGGCCTGCGGAAACGGTTTTCAACAATGCTGCAATGACGAGACGGCCAAGTTGGCCGGTAGCTCCGGTAACGACGATCATGACAATTCCTATCCAATAAAAATGAAACTACGTGAAAGAAATTGCAGATTACCGGATACACTTACTTTTAGTAAGTACGCACAAAAAGGTTAGTGTAGAATAATCGGATGAATACACGAGATCCCCTCCCAAATCCGCTCGCCGATCACGTTTCGCTGAAAGAACGGATGCAGCGCGGCGAGTTGTTTTCCGCCGATTGCCCCTCGCGCAGCGTGCTCAAGCACATCACCAGCCGCTGGGGCGTGCTGATCTTGGTTGCGCTGCTGGCCGGCACACACCGCTTCAGCGACCTGCGCCGCAAAATCGGCGGCGTCAGTGAAAAGATGCTGGCGCATACCTTGCAGGATCTGGAGGGTGATGGTCTGGTGATCCGCAAATCCTACGATGTAGTCCCGCCCCATGTGGACTACACCTTGTCGCCACTGGGACTGGAAGCCGCGCAGCGCGTCGAAGCCCTCACGGACTGGATAGAGATGAGCTTGCCGCGCATCATGGAAGTCCGGCAGGAAAGCTGAGGCCGTTACCCCCCCCAGTGACTCTGCTTCGGCTTCCGGAAGAAGATAGAGAACCGCATCAGCCCCGCGCCGAATGCGGTTTTTTATTGCGTAAAAAAAGGCGGTGACGAAAGAAATCTGCTACCGGATTCTTTCCCGGAGAACACTTTTGACTGAAGAGACATCAGCGGCCATCGGATCGGCTTGCGCGCATCCTCTTTCGCAATAAATCAAAAACCCATCAAGAGTCGGGCTCGTTCAAAAAAGCACGCCCGGAGGTTGTTTCGCAGACACTCCGGAGCCACTGCAATCGCAACAATTTCTGTCCACGCAGAATTTTGAGTTGTATTATTAGCCATTGCATCCTAGTGGCAAACACCAGGCAAAATTTTCAATCAACGAGGGGGAAACACTCATGTCAGAAACAAAAAAATATCGTCTGGTGACACGTAGCGACTTTGATGGCCTGGTCTGCGCAGTCCTGCTGAAACACCTGAACATGATCGACGAAAT
This sequence comes from Herbaspirillum sp. GW822-FHT03A08, assembly GCF_058801885.1. NCBI lineage: Bacteria > Pseudomonadati > Pseudomonadota > Betaproteobacteria > Burkholderiales > Oxalobacteraceae > Herbaspirillum > Herbaspirillum sp. GW822-FHT03A08. The sequence continues at coordinate 312,882 of NZ_JBXANR010000001.1, forward strand.
CCTGTTCGTGCATCCGAAAGACATGCAGGACGGCAAGATCGCCATCAGCGACAACGACATCACGACCAACCTGCCGTTCGTGCCGGGCGTGCACATCGCCTTCGACCACCACTTGTCGGAAACCATCCGCAACACCGGTGAACGCAAAAACCACGTGATCCATCCCGACGCGCCATCGGCTGCTCGCGTGGTGTACGACTACTACGGCGGCGAGAAGGCTTTCCCGGCATCCTGGGGCGACATGATGGCCGCCGTCGACAAGGGAGACGCCGCGCGCTTCAATGAACAGGAAGTGCTCAATCCGGAAGGCTGGGATCTGCTCAATTTCCTGATGGACGCCCGTACCGGCCTCGGCCGTTTCCGCGACTTCCGCATTTCCAACTACAACCTGATGATGGACCTGATCGAGCTGTGCAAAACACACACCATCGATCAGATCATGGCCTCGCCCGATGTCAAGGAACGCAAGGACCTGTACTTCGAGCATGCCGAGAAGTGCAAAGACCAGATCCGCCGCTGCGCCACCGTTCACAAGAACCTGGTCGTGCTGGACCTGCGCAACGAAGAAGTCATCTTCGCCGGCAACCGCTTCATCATCTACGCTCTGTTCCCGCAAACGAACATCTCCATCCACGTGCTGTGGGGCCTGAAGAACCAGAACACCGTGTTCGCCACCGGCAAATCCATCCTCAACCGCACCTCGAAGACCAACATCGGTGCGCTGATGCTGGAATACGGCGGCGGCGGGCATGAAAATGCCGGCACTTGCCAGGTAGAGAATGACAAGGCAGAAGAAGTGTTGAAAGTGTTGATTACGCGGATTAACGCAGACGGCTAAACAAACGATCAGCCTGTTGCAAGTGCGCTGATCGCTCAAATGAAAAGGCTCCCCGAGGGGAGCCTTTTTGCTTTGCAGCTTCGAGTTCTGATGCCTGAATGCATAAACTAGATTAAAAATATTCTTTTGATCGATGTGCTGCCTCACATAGAATCCGGGCGGCACATTTCCCGAAGCGTGCCAAGAGAAAAACAATCCTGCTGCGCATCGCAACAAATCAGTCCGTTCAACATCATTTTGCAGCACATCTCCGATCCGACGCCATGACCATCCTTCCCGCTGCCACCCGGGCACAGCTTGCAGCCAACATTTCCGCAAAAAGCCATGCCCATGACGGATTGCAGAATTGATCCGGAATGCTCATCCTTCGGCCTCGGTGAGTAGAATACCTCGGAGAAAACCAGACAAGACATGCAAAACAGTTGTCGCCGCCGGCAACTTGGACCTATCATCCTGATCCATGTAGTCTGCCAGCGCACGAGAAGAACCCGCATCCGTTTGCATCACCGATATTTCTACCGACAATAAAACGGAGACACGATGTTTACCCGTAACGAATACCAACGCCGCCGCAAGCAGCTACAGCAATCCATGCCTGCCGGGCTGGTGCTGCTGATGGGCGCCGCCCCCATTCCGCTCAGCTCGCCGCGGGACGCCTATCCATTTCGCCAGGACAGCACCTTCGCCTATTTCCTGGGCCTGCAACGGCCTGCCCTGGCTGCGCTCATCGATCTCGACGACGGCAACGAAGTGCTGTTTGGCGACGAACAATCCGACAGCGACATCATCTGGCACGGCCCCCATCCGACGAGCTTGCGGGAAGAGGCCGCCGAGGCCGGGATCGATACGGTCCTCCCCAGCGCGGACTTGCAGCAATTGCTCGCCCATGCGCAGCAGCAAAAGCGCACGATCCACTATGTTCCGCCCTATCGCGCCGAGACTGTCGCCGTGCTGGGCGATTTGCTGCAGCAGCCGGCGAAGCAAATCAGAGATGGTGCATCGCAAGAGCTGATTGCCGCCATCGTCCGTCTGCGCGAAGTGAAGAGCAACGAAGAAGTCGCTGAAATGGAAAAGGCGCAAGCGGTCGCGCGCCTGATGCACATTGCGGCGATGCGGCATGCCAGGCCCGACGTCTACGAATATGAAGTCGTCGCGGAAATGGAACGCGTGCTGCGTCGTCACAATACGTATGCTCCGTACATACCGATTTTTTCCCGGCACGGTGAAATTCTCCACAACCATTCCTATGACAACCGCTTGTGCAAAGGCGATCTGATCGTCAACGATTCCGGCGCTGCAAGCCCCTTGCACTATGTCGCCGATATCACACGCACTATCCCGGTGGGCGGCCGTTTCTCGGACCGCCAGCGCGCCGTCTACGAGGTGGTGCTGCATGCGCAACAACAGTGCATCGCCACTCTTCGGGCAGGCATGGCTTACGCCGATGTGCACCGTGCGGTGGCAATCGACCTGGTGCGCGGCCTGACGGCATTGGGTTTATTCCGTGGCGAACCGGAAGCGATTGTCGATTCCGGCGCCTATGCATTGTGCTATCCGCACGGACTGGGCCATCAGCTGGGCCTGGACGTCCATGACATGGAGAGTTATGGCGAAGACCTGGTCGGCTACGACGACCGCCATCGCCGCAGCGACCTGTTCGGCCTGCGCAATCTGCGGCTGGCCAAACCCCTGCGCGACGGCATGGTCATCACCGTAGAACCCGGCATCTATTTCATCCCGCAGCTCATACAGCGCTGGGAAAACCAGGGATTGCACCGCGAATACATCAATTACGAACGGTTTAACGAGTATCTGGATTTTGGCGGCATCCGGATTGAAGACAATGTCCTGGTCACCGGCAGCGGCGCGCGCATCCTCGGCGACACGATCCCGAAAACATGCGCGGACATTGAAGACATCATGGCGAGCTGAGGACAAGCCCGGCCAACGCAGGCGGCGCCATGATCCATGTCATGGCGCTTGAAATTGGCGCGTAAATTGCATGCGATCGGCAGACGCAACAAGGCGGCAAGAAGCCGACGCAGTTTTCAAGCAATACAAAGACAGTAGCAAGCAACACCAGTAATAGCAGGCAATGAATAGGGAATCGGCAGGGAATAGGCAGGGAATAGGCAGGAAAGAAGCATGAAATAAGCAGCCACCCCGAGCAGCAACCCACAATCCGGGCGGAGTTTTATTTTGGTACATAAAAATGAGGCAAAAATGAAAAACAAGCATAAGTTAATGATCAAGGCAGGCCTGTTCTCGGTCCTGTGCATTTACGGTGGCGTCGCGATGGCAGCCAAGACGCTGGTGTTCTGCTCGGAGGGCAGCCCGGAAGGATTCAATCCGCAACTGTTCACCACCGGCACCACCTTCGACGCTTCGTCGGTGCCGATGTACAACCGCCTGGTGCAGTTCGAGCTGGGCACCACCAACATCGTGCCGGGTCTGGCGACTTCGTGGGACGTCTCTGCGGACGGCCTGACCTATACCTTTAAACTGCGCCATGGCGTCAAGTTCCACACCACGGCCAAGTTCACGCCGACCCGCGACTTCAATGCCGACGACGTGATTTTTTCGTACAACCGCATGGCGGTGGACAGCCACCCTTTCCACAAACTTGCAGCGGGCCAGTCCTTCGCTTACTTCAACGACATGGGCATGAGCAAGATCGTCGACAAGCTTGAAAAGGTCGACGACTACACCGTGCGCTTCACGCTCAAGGCGCCTGAATCGCCCTTCCTCGCCAATCTGGCGATGGACTTCGCGTCCATTTTGTCGTCCGAATATGCCGACAAGATGGCCGCCGCCGGCACCCCCGACGTGATCGACCGCGACCCGGTCGGCACCGGTCCGTTCCAGTTCGTCTCGTATCAGAAGGATGCTGTCATTCGTTACAAGGCGTTCGACAAATCCTGGCAAGGCCGTCCCAAGATCGACAATCTGATCTATGCCATCACGCCGGACGCCTCGGTGCGTTACGCGAAGCTGAAAGCCAACGAATGCCAGGTCATGGCTTATCCGAAATCGGCTGACCTCGCCTTGATGAAGGAAGACAAGAACATCAAGCTGCTGACCAAGCCGGGCCTGAACGTCGGCTACATCGCCTTCAACGTCGAGAAGAAACCGTTCGACAACAAGGAAGTGCGCCAGGCACTGAACATGGCGATCGACAAGCAAAGCATCCTGAACACCGTGTTCCTCGGCACCGGCATGGCCGCCAAGAACCTGATCCCGCCGACCATGTGGAGCTATAACGACAAGGTCAAGGACTACGCTTACGACCCCGCCAAAGCCAAGGCATTGCTGGCCAAGGCTGGCTATGCCAACGGCGTGGAAGTCGAGCTGTGGTATCTGCCGGTCAGCCGCCCTTACAATCCGGACGGCAAGCGCATGGCCGAACTGATTCAGGCCGACTGGGAAAAGGTCGGCGTCAAGACCAAGCTGACGACCTTTGAATGGGGCGAATACCGCAAGCGTTCCAAAACCGGCGAACAGCATTCCATGATGTACGGCTGGAACGGTGACAACGGCGATCCGGACAACTTCTTCAAGACCGTGCTCGGCTGCGATGCGGTGCAAGGTGGCGGCAACGTGGCGCGCTGGTGCAACAAGGATTATGAAGCGCTGGTGCAGAAAGCCAAGTCCCTGAACAAGCAAGCCGACCGCGCCAAGCTGTACGAACAGGCGCAGGTCATCGCCAAGGAAGAAGCGCCATGGGTCACGATTGCGCACTCCACGCGTTTCGTCCCGGTGCGCAAGGAAGTGGTGGGCTTCAAGATGGATGCGACCATCCATAACTACTTCGACAAGGTCGATCTGACCAAGTAAGTCAGTTACTGAGCACTACCGCTGCCGGCGGCCTTCCTGTATCGATAAGAAGGCCGGCGGCAGCAACATAAACAAGACGACGATGAAACGACGACATCGCCTCCTCTGCAACGGCCGGTAGCTCACATCAGACCGAGGTAAGCAGAGAATTCGACAAGTCCTCAATCAACTGAAAATACCAGGCAACACGAGTCGTACCGGTCACTGATTTCGCAATCGCGATGGCGGCAGTGTAAGTTTTCCGACACGTTTTCTGAGGTCGGTGGAGACCAGACGGACCGGCGCGTTCTTTTCATTTTTACCCAAGGTATTTCTTATGTTCGTTTTTCTGCTTCGGCGGGCCGGTCTGGTCATTCCGACCTTCCTCGGCATCACTCTGCTGGTCTTCACCCTGATCCATCTGATCCCGGGCGATCCGGTGGAAGCCATGTCCGGCGAACGCGGCATGGACCCGGCGCTGTATGCCCGCATGGCGCATGAGCTGGGCCTGGATCAGCCGCTCTACATTCAATATTTCAGCTATCTGAAGCAGGTCGCCAGCGGCAACCTCGGCGTGTCCTATGTCACGCATGAACCGGTCTTGCGCGAGTTCGCGACGCTGTTCCCGGCGACGCTGGAACTGTCCGTCTGCGCCATGCTGCTGGCGCTGCTGATCGGTATCCCGGCCGGCATTCTGGCCGCGTTGAAACGCAATACCGTGCTCGATTACTCCGTGATGGGCGTCTCGCTCACCGGCTATTCGATGCCGGTGTTCTGGTGGGCGCTCCTCTTGATTCTGCTGTTCTCCGTCACGCTCGGCTGGACGCCGGTATCGGGACGCATCGACATCATGTTCGACCTGCCGCCGGTGACCGGCTTCATGCTGATCGATACGCTGATCGCAGGTGACATGGATGCCTTCCGTTCCGCCCTCTCTCACCTGATCCTGCCGACCGTCACCCTGGCGACCATTCCACTGGCGGTCGTCGCGCGGATGACGCGCTCCGCGATGCTGGAAGTGCTGCGTGAAGACTATGTCAGGACAGCGCGCGCCAAAGGCTTGTCCCAGCTGCGCGTCATCGGGATCCACGCCCTGCGCAATGCGCTGATCCCGGTAGTGACCGTAATCGGCCTCCAGATCGGCACGCTGCTGGCCGGCGCGATCCTGACCGAAACCATTTTTTCCTGGCCCGGCATCGGCAAGTGGCTGGTCGGCGCTATCCAGAGCCGCGATTACACCGTGGTGCAAGGCGGCATCCTGCTTTCCGCAAGTATTGTCATCGGCGTCAACCTGGCCGTCGATTTGCTGTACGGCGTCATCAGTCCACGAATCAGGCACAGTGCATGAGCGATCAATCTTTCCCCACAGCGCCGGCTCCGGTCGCGAACATCTCCGCCGGGATCGGCAAACCGCCGCATCCGGCGATCGAACTATGGCGTCACTTCCGCCAGAACCGCGGCGCCGTGATCGGCCTCGCGTTGATCCTGCTGATGTTGCTGGCCACGATCTTCGCCGATGTCATCGCGCCGCACTCCGCCATTGAGCAATTCCGCGATACGACGCTGGCGCCGCCTGTGTGGCAGACCGGCGGCAGCGCCAAGTTCCTGCTCGGCACCGATCCGGTCGGCCGCGATATTCTGTCGCGCATCATTTACGGCACGCGTCTGTCGCTGATCATCGGACTGGTCTCGGTCACCATTTCGCTGAGTGTCGGCATCGCACTCGGCCTGATCGCGGGCTTCTTTCGCGGCGTGGCCGAACTGGTCATCATGCGCCTGATGGACATCCTGCTCGCCCTGCCGAGTTTGCTGCTGGCAGTAGCGGTGGTGGCCGTGCTCGGCTCCGGCCTGATGAATGCGATGTATGCGATCGCCATCGTGCTGTTGCCGCATTACACGCGGCAAACCCGCGCCGCCGTCATCAGCGAACTGTCCAAGGACTACGTCAACGCGTCGCGCATCGCCGGCGCCGGCAAGCTGCGCCTGATGTTCAACTGCGTATTGCCCAACTGTGCAGCGCCGCTGATCGTCCAGGCCACGCTGGGGTTTTCGACCGCCATTCTCGACGCTGCGGCGCTGGGGTTTCTCGGTCTCGGCGCCCAGCCGCCGACGCCGGAATGGGGCTCCATGCTCGCCAGTGCACTCGAATTCATCCAGAGCGCATGGTGGGTGGTCACCTTCCCGGGCCTGGCGATTCTGATCTCGGTGCTGGCATTCAACCTCATGGGCGACGGTCTGCGCGACGCCCTCGATCCAAAATTGAAACGATAGACCATGGCGCTTCTTGATATCCACCATCTGCGCGTTGAGTTCGGCACCGAGGCCAATCCGCATCTCGCCGTCGACGATCTCGACTTGCACATCGAACGGGGCGAAGTCGTCGGCATCGTCGGCGAATCCGGCTCCGGCAAGAGCGTCACCTCGCTGGCGCTAATGGGACTGATCGACTACCCCGGCCGCGTCAAGGCCGAAAGCATGGCCTTCGACGGGCGCGACCTGCTGAAAATGTCCGAGCGTGAACGGCGCGCTCTGCTGGGCAAGGACATTGCGATGATTTTCCAGAATCCGATGACGAGCCTAAATCCGTCCTTCACCGTCGCGTATCAGCTGATGGAAACCTTGCGCGTGCATGAGAAGGGTTCAAAAGCCGAATTGCGCGCCCGTGCGCTTGAACTGCTCAAGCAAGTCAATATTCCGGATCCCGAGCGTCGGCTGGATGCCTATCCGCATCAGCTGTCAGGCGGCATGAGCCAGCGTGTGATGGTTGCGATTGCCATCGCCTGCAATCCGCACCTGCTCATCGCCGATGAACCCACCACCGCGCTGGACGTTACCGTGCAGGCGCAGATGCTGGATTTGCTGCTGGACTTGCAGCGAGAACGGGGCATGGCGCTGATGCTGATCACACATGACCTGAGCGTGGTGGCGCAGACCGCGCAACGCGTTGTCGTGATGTATGCCGGCCAGGTGCTGGAAACCGGCACCGTTCCCGAAATCTTCAACGCGCCGCAACATCCCTATACCCAGGCGCTGCTGGCGGCGCTGCCGGAAAACAACGCCGGCCGCGAGCGCCTGCAGACCATTCCCGGCATGGTGCCCGGCCAGTACGACCGGCCTGCCGGTTGTTTGCTCAGCCCGCGTTGCGCCTACGCCTTGCCGTATTGCAGCGAAGTGCGCCCGGCGCTGACCGGTCCGGCCCACGCCAAAGTGCGCTGCCATTTCCCCCTGGATAGCGCCGGCCGTCCGACCAATCAATGGCAAAAGGCAAGCTGATGACCGAACTCACTACCTCGACGCCGGCCAGCACGCCCACGACAGCGGCACCGGAAGTGCTGCTGCGCGCAGACAAACTGACCAAGCACTACCCCGTCTCTCAGGGATTGTTCAAACCCAAGGCGATCTCGCGCGCGCTGGATGGCGTGTCCTTCACGCTTGCCGCCGGCAAGACTCTGGCTGTGGTGGGTGAATCCGGCTGCGGCAAATCGACGCTGGCCAGACAAGTCACGATGATCGAATCGCCCACCGCCGGCGCACTCTGGCTCGATGGAAAAAATGTTGCCGAGCGCGATCCCACCGTTCTGAAAGCAGCGCGCCCGCTGGTACAGATGGTGTTCCAGAATCCGGACGCCAGTCTCAATCCGCGCAAAAAAGTCGCCGCCATGCTGGAAGAACCGCTGATCATCAACACGCGGCTCAACGGCGCCGAGCGCATGGAAAAAGCCAAGGAAATGATGAAGCAGGTCGGTCTGCGTCCGGAATTCTACGGCCGCTATCCGCACATGTTTTCCGGCGGCCAGCGCCAGCGCATCGCCATTGCGCGCGCGCTGATGCTGGACCCGAAGGTTATCGTCGCGGACGAACCGGTCTCTGCGCTGGACGTCTCGATCCAGGCGCAGGTACTCAATCTGCTGATGGATATCCAGCAAAAGACCCGCGTCGCGTATCTGTTCATCTCTCACAACCTCTCGGTGGTGGAGCATATTGCCGATGACGTTATGGTGATGTATCTCGGCAAGGTAGTCGAACACGGCAGCAAGACCGATACTTTCAGCCGCCCGCTGCATCCGTACACGCGCGCTCTTCTGGCGAGCACGCCACGCATCGACCCGGCGCAACGCCAGGTGCGCCTCATGCTCGACGGCGAACTGCCCTCACCGCTCGCGCCGCCGCCCGGCTGCGCCTTCCATAGCCGTTGTCCGCACGCCGTCGAACGCTGCCGTCACGAGACTCCGCTTCTGCAACCGTTCAAGGGTAGCCTGGTCGCCTGCCATCGCGTCAGCGAAATCGCCTGATCTGCGGTAACGTGATGCGGCCTCCATCTGCATCACGTTACCGCCCCCTCTCTTGCCCAAAGGATCTGCAATGACTCAGCCTACCGAACCCGCCGCATCGAAAATCGCCCTCGTCACGGGAGCCGGCAGCGGCATCGGCCTGGCTGTCGCCCAGGCCTTGCTCAGCGACGGCTTCACCGTGATCCTTGCCGGACGCCGCCGCGAAGTGCTGGAAGAAGCCGCCGCCACCGCACAGGCCGCCGGTCGCCATGCCGTCGCGATGCCGGTGGATATACGCGATCCTGCAAGTGTCGATGCCCTCTTTGAAAACATCTCCACCTCGTTTGGCAGACTCGACGTTTTGTTCAACAACGCCGGCGTCAATGCGCCCGCTATACCCTTCGATGAACTCAGTGTCGACCAGTGGAAGAACGTCATCGACACCAATCTGACGGGAGCGTTTCTGTGCGCGCGCGGCGCGTTTCGCCTGATGCGGCAACAATCGCCGCAAGGCGGACGCATCATCAACAACGGATCGATATCGGCGCATACGCCGCGCCCGCTCAGTTCCGCCTATACCTCCAGCAAACACGCCGTGACCGGTCTGACCAAGAGCATCGCGCTGGACGGTCGGCCGTACAACATCGTCTGCAGCCAGATCGACATCGGTAATGCCTTGACCTCACTGTCGGCGCGCATGACCAAAGGCGTATTGCAGGCCAATGGCGCCACCGCCACGGAGCCGATGATGGACGTCCAGCACGTTGCCGATGCCGTGCGCTACATGGCCTCGCTGCCGCTGAGCGCCAACGTGCTCAATCTCACGGTGATGGCGAGCAACATGCCCTTCGTCGGCAGAGGCTGACAACGGACGGATTGCCCCTCACAAATATCTACGCAATATGTATATAAATATCATTGTCATCCACAATAACAATCAATAAAATACGCATTGCGTACAATATTGAAAAATGGCAATGACTATTCAACAACAAAGCTTCCTGCGCGATGCCATGCGTCGCCTGAACATGACGCGGGAGGTGCTTTCCTCCCGAATTGGCGTCAGCCGTAGAGCTCTCGACACCTGGCTGTTGCCGGACGAATCGCAGGAATTCCGGCGCATGCCCGACATCGTCGAACGCTTTGTGACTGAAATTCTCAGCGCGAATACTTCAATCTATACACAAAGCGTACATTACCCCTCCGATTTAAGCATCTCGCATGAAGGCAAGCCCTGCCTGCTCTCCGTCGATCAGTTTTCACGCGAATCCGCCGAAGCGCTGTTTCGACTGGCAGACGTGATGCAGCCGATCGCACGCAGACAAAAAGTGTCGCGCGTATTGGAAGGCGCCGTGCTGGGAAATCTGTTTTTCGAAGCGAGTACGCGCACGCGGGTAAGTTTCGGTGCGGCCTTTTGCCGGCTGGGCGGCTCGGTGTGCGACACGACCGGCTTCACGTTCTCCTCCATGGCGAAGGGAGAGTCGATCTACGACACCAGCCGTGTCCTGAGCGGTTATGTCGACGCCTTGGTAGTGCGCCATCCAGACCAGGGCTCCGTCGCGGAATTCGCGCGCGCAACCAACATCCCTGTCATTAATGCGGGCGACGGCCCCGGCGAACATCCCAGTCAGGCGCTACTTGATCTGTACACGATACAACGCGAATTCTCCCGCCTGGGCAAGCTGGTCGACGGCGCCCACATCGCCATGGTCGGCGACTTGAAATATGGCCGCACCGTCCACTCCCTGAGCAAATTGCTGGCGCTCTATCGCGGCATCAAATTCACGCTGATCGCTCCGCAACAATTGGAAATGCCAACGCACATCGTCGAACGCATCGCCATCAACGGCAACGTCGTCGAACAAACATCGGATCTCGCGAGTGGGTTACGCGGCGCGGATGTCGTGTACGCCACGCGGATACAAAAAGAACGCTTCGGCAACGAGGCCATCGAGGGCTATACGCCTGATTTCCAAATCAATCAGGCGCTGGTCAATGCCGTCTGCAAGACTGATACGCTGATTATGCACCCCCTGCCACGCGACAGCCGCCCGGGTGCGAACGATCTCGGCGCCGACCTTCTGCACGACCCGCGCCTGGCGATCTTCCGCCAGACCGACAACGGCATCCCGATCCGCATGGCGCTTTTCGCATCCCTGCTCGGCGTCGCGGACCAAGTGCCGCATTCCCTCAAAGACGCGACCTGGAAAGCCCCGCGCTTTATCGGACCTGACGATGCGCTTTTTCATGGGATGGATGGCTGAGGGTGATGTTTGTAAGTCTGCAATGGCAAACGACGAATGACACAACCTATGCTGAGTAGCACAAATGAAAAAGCCTCCATGTCTGGAGGCCTTGTCTGTATTCTGGCGGAGAGAGGGGGATTCGAACCCCCGATAGGCTATTAACCTATACACGCTTTCCAGGCGTGCGACTTCAACCACTCATCCATCTCTCCGGAATTTGGCTTCGTTTTTAGCGAAGCCGCTGATTATAGCAACATTTTTCAGAAAATGAGACGGTTTTCTCCCCTCACCCACTAAAAAATAATGGCGACGCATTGTTGCGCCGCCATTAACACTTGCCTGATTGCTATCGATCGTCGGGATTTGACGGGCTTGATGCGCTGCCCGCCTGTTCCTCCCGCCATTCGGCCAAGCCTTATTGCGCTTCTTTCAACTGATCCAGGATGGCCGGATTTTCCAGTGTCGAGATGTCCTGGGTGATGTCCTCGCCCTTGGCCAGCACGCGCAGCAGGCGGCGCATGATCTTGCCTGAGCGGGTCTTGGGCAGGTTGTCGCCGAAACGGATTTCCTTCGGTTTGGCGATGGGGCCGATTTCCTTGGCGACCCAGTCGCGCAACTCTTTGGCGATGGCTTTGGCTTCGTCACCGGTCGGGCGTGGACGCTTCAGGACGACGAAGGCGCAGATCGATTCGCCGGTGGTTTCGTCCGGCTTGCCGACCACGGCGGCTTCAGCCACGATCGGATTGGCGACCAGTGCGGATTCGATTTCCATCGTGCCCATGCGGTGCCCGGAGACATTGAGCACGTCGTCGATACGGCCGGTGATGGTGAAGTTGCCGGTTTCCTTGTTGCGGATTGCACCGTCGCCGGCGAGGTAGACCTTGCCGCCGAATTCTTCAGGGAAATAGCTCTTCTTGAAGCGCTCCGGATCGTTCCAGATGGTGCGAATCATGGAGGGCCATGGGCGCTTGACGACCAGAATGCCGCCGGTGCCGTTGGGCAGGTCGTTGCCGGTTTCATCGACGATGGCGGCAGTAATGCCCGGCAATGGCAATGTGCAGGAGCCCGGCACTTGCAGTGTCGCACCCGGCAGCGGCGAGATCATGTGGCCGCCGGTTTCTGTTTGCCAGAAGGTATCGACGATCGGGCATTTTTCATGACCGATGTTTTTGTAGTACCACATCCAGGCTTCCGGATTGATCGGTTCGCCGACGGAACCCAGGAGACGCAGCGAAGACAGGTCGTATTGCTTCGGATGGATTTTTTCGTCGGCGTCGGCGGCTTTGATCAGCGAGCGGATCGCGGTCGGCGCGGTGTAGAAAATGGTGGCCTTGTGGCGTTGGACCATGTCCCAGAAACGGCCGGCGTTGGGATAGGTCGGCACGCCTTCGAATACGATCTGGGTCGCGCCGACAGCCAGCGGGCCGTAGGCGATGTAGGTGTGGCCGGTGATCCAGCCGATGTCGGCGGTACACCAGTAGATGTCATTTGGCTTGATGTCGAAGGTCCACTTCATCGTCAGCACGGCCCACAGCAGGTAGCCGCCGGACGAATGCTGCACACCCTTCGGTTTGCCGGTGGAGCCGGAGGTGTAGAGAATGAAGAGAGGATGTTCGGCGTCAACCCATTCCGGTTCGCAGACGTCGGACTGGTTGGCGACTACGTCGTGCAACCAGAGGTCGCGGCCTTCGACCCAGTTGATATCAGCGCCGGCGCGCTTGTAGACGACGACGTTTTTGAGCGTGTCGCAACCGCCCATGGCGATCGCTTCGTCGACGATGGATTTCAATGGCAGTTGCTTGCCGCCGCGCACTTGATAATCCGCGGTGATGACGGCGACCGCGCCGGCATCGATCACACGTTCTTGCAGCGACTTGGCGGAGAAGCCGCCGAACACCACCGAGTGCGTGGCGCCGATACGGGCGCAGGCTTGCATGGCGGCGACGCCTTCGACCGACATCGGCATGTAGATGACAACGCGGTCGCCTTTTTTGACGCCGAGCGACTTGAGGCCGTTGGCGAAGTGGCAGACTTTCTTGTGCAGTTCGCGATAGGTGACGCGGGTGACTTTGGCGTCGTCGGATTCGAAGATGACGGCGGTCTTGTCGGCGTTGCCGTTTTCAAGATTGACGTCGAGACAGTTGTACGAAACGTTGATCTTGCCGTCTTCAAACCATTTGTAGAACGGTGCATCGGACTCGTTCAGGGTCTTGGTGAAAGGCTGTTTCCATTGCAGGTTTTCACGCGCGAGTCTGGCCCAGAAGCCTTCGTAGTCGCGCTCTGCTTCGGCGCACAAGGCGTTGTAGGCATCCATGCCGGATACGGTGGCATTCTTTACGAATTCTGCCGGTGGAGCGAATACACGGTTTTCCTGCTTGAAGGTTTGAATATCTGCCACGATTAGTCTCCTGCGATTGATGATTTTTGCTTTTTGCAAAAGCCGGTCCGTTTTGCGTGCCGCGAATGCCGGTATTTAATTACCTTAAAAACCGATCTGTTTTTGCGGAACGCTCAACTTCTGATTTTTGCGTTTTGCAAAACATAGGCGTTTTCACTTACTCAGTCCTTACACCTTCTGGATTGGTGATCCGCCGGAACCGGCGTCGGTGCGCTGTTCGCTGCAGGATTCAAGCTTATCCAAAGGTCAGACCATGGCGATGCTGTGAAGTTTGCGATAGGTCTGTGTTGCGTCTGCGTTGCCATATTGCCTGGCTGCATTATCGCATTTGCAGGCAAGATCGGCAGCAAGGCTGATGGAATCGCGTCCCGCCGCCAAGAGAGCGGCAAGGGAGTGTAAAATAGCGGCCTGAATTCGTCCGCAGCATGCGACGGCGCGGCAGACAAGGTGCCGAGCGAGTACCACTTACGTACCGGCAACGACTGAACAAGCCGCCGCCGTAATCGCGCCCAGCAGACACCTCCGGTTTCAACTCTACGACTTTTAAGATTCTCGCCAATGAAAGACACCCGCCCCGCTTCTTCCGGTAAGAAAAAGATCGGCATCCTGCCCAATCTGATTTTCATGAGCCGGTGGCTGCAGTTGCCTTTGTATCTTGGCCTGATTCTGGCGCAGTGCGTCTACGTTTATCACTTCTGGGTCGAGCTGAGCGATCTGATCGGCGCTGCGCTGGGCAATGCCGCATCGCTGGAGCACATCCTTGATGCTGTCGCCATCGAAGGTGCGCTGCGTCCCGAAAAGCTCAATGAACAGACCATCATGCTGGTGGTGCTGGCGTTGATCGATGTGGTGATGATTTCCAATCTGCTGATCATGGTGATCGTGGGCGGCTACGAGACTTTCGTCTCGCGCATGAATCTGGAAAGCCATCCCGACCAGCCCGAGTGGCTATCGCACGTGAATGCTTCCGTGCTAAAGGTGAAGCTGGCGACGGCGATCATCGGCATCTCATCGATCCATCTGCTCAAGACCTTCATCAACGCCAACCTGTACGACGTCAAGACCCTGCTGGCGCAGACCGGCATCCATATCACCTTTCTGTTGTCCGCCATGGCGATCGCGTACTGCGACCGGCTCATGAGCCATCCGCAGGAGCCGCCGGGGTCGCCTGACCAGCACTGACACAGCCCTCTTTCCGCATTAATTCATTCAACCCGAGAGAACCAGCCATGACCATCATCAAGCAAGACGATCTCATCGAATCCGTAGCCGCCGCGCTGCAATACATCAGCTACTACCATCCGGTGGACTATATCCAGCATCTGGCGCGTGCCTATGAGCTGGAACAAAGCCCGGCCGCGAAGGATTCCATCGCTCAGATCCTGACCAACTCGCGCATGTGCGCCGAAGGCAAGCGCCCGATCTGCCAGGATACCGGCATCGTCAACGTGTTCCTGAAGATCGGCATGGGCGTGCGCTTTGAAGGTTTCGGCAGCGGCTCTATCGCCGACGCCGTCAATCAAGGTGTGCGTCAGGGCTACATGCATCCGGACAACGTGCTGCGCGCATCGATCGTCGCCGACCCGCAATTTGACCGCAAGAACACCAAGGACAACACCCCTGCCGTCATCCACATGGAACTGGTGCCGGGTAACACCGTTGACGTGCGTATCGCGGCCAAGGGCGGCGGTTCCGAGAACAAAACCAAGTTCGTCATGCTCAACCCATCCGACTCGCTGGTAGATTGGGTCCTGAAGACTGTGCCGACCATGGGCGCGGGCTGGTGTCCGCCGGGCATGCTGGGTATCGGTATCGGCGGCACTGCCGAAAAGGCCATGCTGATGGCGAAGGAAGTGTTGATGGACGACATCGACATGTACGAGCTGAAGCAACGCGGTCCGCAAAACAAGACCGAAGAGCTGCGTATCGAACTGTGCGACAAGGTCAACGCACTCGGTATCGGCGCCCAAGGCCTCGGCGGCCTGACCACCGTGCTCGACGTCAAGATTGCGATGTATCCGACGCATGCGGCTTCCAAGCCGGTCGCGATGATCCCGAACTGCGCTGCGACACGTCACGGCCACTTCGTGCTGGATGGTTCCGGCCCCGCCTACATGGAACCGCCGTCGCTGTCCGAGTGGCCTGAAGTGCACTGGGTGCCGGACACCGAGAAGTCCAAGAGCGTCAACCTCGACACGCTGACCAAGGAAGAAGTCGCCTCGTGGAAGCCTGGTCAGACCCTGCTGCTGAACGGCAAGATGCTGACCGGCCGCGATGCTGCGCACAAGCGCATCCAGGAAATGCTGGCCAAGGGCGAGAAGCTGCCGGTCGACTTCACCAACCGCGTGATTTACTACGTCGGTCCTGTTGATCCGGTGCGTGACGAAGTGGTTGGCCCTGCCGGCCCGACAACGGCGACACGCATGGACAAGTTCACCGACATGATGCTGGAGCAAACCGGCCTGATCTCCATGATCGGCAAGTCGGAGCGCGGCCCTGCCGCCATCGAGGCGATCAAGAAGCACAAGTCGGCGTACCTGATGGCAGTCGGCGGCTCGGCTTATCTGGTATCGAAGGCGATCAAATCGGCCAAGGTGCTGGGCTTTGCAGATCTGGGCATGGAAGCGATCTACGAGTTCGACGTCAAGGACATGCCGGTTACCGTAGCGGTCGACGCCAACGGCATTTCGGTGCACAACACCGGTCCTGCCGAGTGGAAGGAAAAGATCGCGACCAACACTGCGCTGAGCAAGATTCCTGTCACGACTGCATGATGACGCTGCAAAAGGCGATGATGCTGCAACCGGAGATCATTCACTGATGACCGGCGCAGCTTCACAGCCGCAATTGCAGGCAATACCGATGCCGATGGCCGCCGATGCGCCCATCGGCATTTTCGATTCCGGCATTGGCGGCTTGTCAGTGCTGCGCCATGTCCGCGTGGCATTGCCCCGAGAGAAACTGCTTTATTTCGCCGACTCCGGCTATGCGCCCTATGGCGACAAGGGCGAGCAGCAAATCGTTGAACGCTCGCTGGCGGTCGCCGGCTTTCTGGTGGAGGCCGGCATCAAGGCGCTGGTCGTCGCCTGCAATACGGCAACTGCCGCTGCCATTCAGGCCATTCGCCAGCATTGGCCGCAACTGATCGTCGTCGGCATCGAACCCGGCCTTAAGCCGGCTGCAGCGCAAAGCAAAAGCAAAATCGTCGGCGTACTTGCCACACGCAGCACCCTGGCCAGCAAGCGCTTTATCCAGCTGCGCGAGCAAATTGCGGCAAGCAGCGACGTGCGTTTCTTGCCCCAGGCCTGTGTCGGACTTGTTGATCAGATCGAAAAAGGCGAACTGGCTTCCGCCGCCACTGCCAAGCTGGTCGATCAATATGTATCCCCGCTCATCGGACAAGGCGCCGACACGCTGGTACTCGGCTGTACGCACTACCCTTTTGTCCGCGCGCTGATTGAATCCGCCGCCCATCACGCCGGCCTGGCCTCGCCCGTCATCATTGACACCGGCGAAGCCGTCACACGCCAGCTGCAGCGTTTGCTGGAAGAGCGCTCGTCCGCCAACACCGGCGCTCCGAGCGGTTCCCTGACGGCTTATACGACGGCAAGCGTCTCTACGCTCGACACGATCTTTGCCAGTCTCTTGAAATTACGGCCCGAGATCGTCCAGATCACCTGAAAATGCCGGCATTCACGTCTTGCAAAAATTGAATGACTAATTTATTTGCCATAAGCCTCACAGTTTTGTATAATCTTTTGCTTCACTGACTTAAGACAGAAACAGGTCTTTGTCATGCAGTGGTGGCTGTAGCTCAGTTGGTAGAGTCCAGGATTGTGATTCCTGTTGTCGCGGGTTCGAGCCCCGTCAGCCACCCCATTACTGCAAAAGCGAGAAAGCGGTCAGCGCTTACAAAATCTCAGCAACAAATAATCAAGGACCGGATTCGGTCCTTTTTTGTTTTCAGAAGCTGTCTTTCGCCCCCCCCCCCCGCTCCCGCTCGTCCGAAGAGAAATCAAGCCGACGGGCACCGAAGAATTCACGCCATCAGCACAGCAGGAACCCGTCAAATAAATCTTGATTGACCAGCTGCCGGCCGATGCTCTCAAAAAAGCCTGCCCGCAGTTATCGTGGAAAGGCTTCATTACTGCTAGCGTTGGCGCGCTTCAGATCATCCCCGTCGCATAAGCATACTTGATCAAATCCGCATCCGTTCCCAACCCCAGCTTTCGCATGGCGTTGTTCTTGTGCGTGCTCACCGTGCTTGGTGTGCGCGAAAGACGCTCGCAGATGTCGCTCAACGAACTGCCGCCGACAAACAAACGCACGACTTCCAGTTCGCTCATGGTCAGCTCCTTGTTCTGGGCAAACGCATCGCCTTGCGCCCAAGTCATTTCCAGCTCACCGCGCAAGGAAACCGGGAAATAAACCTGCTTGCTCGTTTGCGTCGCAAGACAGGCGTTGATCAGCTCTTCTGCTTTTTCTTTCTTGCCGATTACCGAAAACACCCCCATACGGTAAAGGCGCTTTACTACTGCGCTGTTGCTCATCGCCGTGTAGACGATCAGCTTGGTCGACGGATAGTCGTTGCGGATGCGCTTGATGAGGACGAAGCCGTCCGATTCGTCCTTATCGTCGGTCGGCATGGCGAAGTCCGTGATGACGACTTCACACGGGGTACGCTGCAGGGACTCCAGCAATTTTTCTCCGGTCTGCGCCGTCAACACGATGCGAAATTCCGGCAAGCGGCTCAGCTCCGCTTTCAGGGCACTCAATACGACCGGATGATCGTCGGCAATTGCGATTTGCAATACTTTATTCAAATTTAAACTCATGGCTTCTCCTGTCATCAACTCGGGTAGTCAGTTACTCCAGGCATGGATACCTCGCGCATGTGAGACATGACACTCAACAATCCACGCATTGTCTTTGCGCTTGGTTTCCGGCATTTTTTCGTTTCCTGATGTCGATGGGCAATGCTTTTAATGAGAGCACACCAAAAAATATTTCTTGATCAGGAATCAACGCAATGGAGCAACAACGATTTACGAGATTCATTTAAAAATGAATTCATAACAAGGCCAGTATAGGAAGGGAGTACTTCAGAAATCTTTAGGAAAATTCTTATTTTTAGGAATATTTTTCCTGTTGCCATCCATTTTTTTGAGAATGCAGATATTCGAGAAAGAGAATCTCACATCAAAAGCTATGCAATTTTTCCTCTGCTTTCTGATGACATAGTCATCGCGTACATGGATAGAAATCATCGCTATCGGATGAGTTTGCTGTCGATGCTTCGGCTGCAATATACCGACAAGAATCGCTGACACCTTTCGTTCATTTTCGTGGCGTATTTCTCAATGCCAGAACGAATATCCACGCAAAAAAAAGGCGATGGGAGCAGTCATCTCCATCGCTTCACGCCTCGCGCCATACAATCACCCGCGCGCCATCACCAATAATCTTCCGTAATGAATTGCCCGCCACCTGCACGACGGCAAGGGCCAAGCCCCCGCTCTTTCAATATTTCGCGCACTTCCGTAATCATGTCCGGATTGCCGCATACCATCAGCCGTGACGATGCAGTCGTGATCACCAGACCGGCAGCACGCTCAAGACTGCCTTCACGCAACGCGGTAGTAATACGGCCATACAGACGATCCGATACCGCCGCGCCCTCGTCCCGGGTGGTCATCCGAATCAGTTGCAGCTGCGCCGGCAAATTTTGCGATGCCGCCTCGGCGCGCAACGCTTCAAATTTTTCCTGATAGGTCAATTCTTCTTCGTGGCGCACGCAATGCACCAGAATCAGATTGCGAAACTGCTGCCACACTTCACGCTGCTGCAGGATCGAAATGTATGGCCCGAGGCCTGTACCGGTCGCCAGCATCCAGAAATCCTCGCCATCGGTAAAACGATCAGGCGTCATGAATCCGTAGCTGAGTTTTTCCACCCATACCGGATCACCCGGCTGGAGCTTGTCCAACGCCGATGTGAACAGGCCGTCTGGGACGATGATGGCGTAATACTCCAGTTGGTCCTCGGCTTCTGCCGATGTAATCGAATAGGCGCGCCAGACCATCTCGCCATTGATCAGCAAACCCAGGCGCGCGAACTGGCCCGGTGTAAAACGATATCCCGCCGGGCGTGTCGTCCTGAAGCTCAGCAGTTTGTCCGTCCAGCGACGGACCGAAATAAGACTTTCCTGCGTTGCCTTGTCCGTTGCCATTGTTTGCTCACTCACCAACCTGCTCCTTCTCTTCCATATTTTTTAAGAAAACTCTGAAAATTGCAGCAATTTTCCTGCTACTGCTTCGATTTTCTGGTTTGCCGGATACAATAACGACAACCCCGACTTACCTCGCCACCGGCTGTTCCCCGAACCGGATCAGGGAACTATTTATCCCCGGCAGAGCCTAGTTAATACAATAAACAACATCCTAACTGCACTTTCATCTGAGTGCTTTGATTACTAAGATTTCAGGATTTACGAACACCCCAATGAAATGGACTTGTCGATTAGCCATTGCTGTTTTGTCGTGCGCAGCAGGATCCGCCCATGCCGCATATAAAGTCGACATCGATGCTCCCGCACCACTGCAAAAAATGCTCAAGGAATATCTCGATCTGGTGCGCTACCAGGATCGTGCCGACCTGAGCGACGAACAGCTGCAGTTTCTGCTCGACACCGTCAGTGATCAGGTGGTGCAACTGGCCTCGACCGAAGGCTATTTCACCCCAAAGACCACGATCAAGGTCGAACAAGCCCAGGATGAAAAACGCACGAAGCACGTGCAACTGCATGTAGAAGCCGGCCCGCAGACGAAGATCGGATCGGTCGATATCACTGCAACGGGCGCCGCGGCCCAGCAAGACCCCTCGCGTATCGCCGATATCCAGAAAAACTGGTCTTTGCCTGCGGGCGCGCCGTTCCGCCAGGAAGACTGGGACACGGCGAAGAACCAGGGGCTGGAAAAGCTGCAACAGCATAAATATGCCGCTGCCCGCATCGCTCAGTCGCAGGCCAGCGTCGATCCCGACGACCAGCAGGCCGACCTGGCGGTGCAATACGACAGCGGCCCGCGCTTTACGCTGGGTCCGCTGCAGATTACCGGCACCAAGCGCTATCCGGAAAGCATCATCCGCAACGTCAACCCGCTCAATGTCGGCGAGGAGTACGACGTCAATCGCCTGTTGTCGCTGCAGCGCCAGATCCAGAACACGCCCTACTTCAGCAACGCCATCGTCGGCATCGATAATGATCCTGAGAACGCCGACATGGCGCCGGTCAAGGTGCAGGTCACAGAATTCCCCACGCAGCGTATCCGCACCGGTGTCGGTTACGCCACCGATACCGGCGCGCAGGTTGAAGGCCGCTATACGCATTACAACGTCTTCAACAAGGCTTACGTATTCGACAGCCAATTGCGGCTGGAACAAAAACGCCAGTATGGCCTGCTCAATCTGGCCATGCCGCCGGACAGCAAAAATTTCGTCAATAGCGTCAACACCTCGATGGAACGCACCCGGCTCGAAGGCGTCGATCTGCGCAGCCTGCGCGCCGGCATCAAACGAGCGCGCACCGGCGAGCTGTACGACACCGCCTACACCCTGACCTATTACCGGGACGAACTGCAACAGGAGAACGGCGCCACCCTGCCAAGCGACACTGTTATTTCACAAGGCAAGCACCAGGCACTGGTGCCGGGATTCTCATGGGCACGCCGCAACGTCGACGATCCCATCTTTCCGCGCCACGGCAATCTGTTGACGATAGAAACCGGTTTTGCGCTGAAAGGCGTGATCACCGACCAGACTTTCGGCCGCATCTATGGCCGCTTCAAACAATACCTGCCGGTCGCCAAACGCGACCTGATCATCTTCCGCACTGAACTGGGCGGTGTCTTCACCAAAGGCTCTGCGTCGGAGGTCCCGGCGTCGCTGCTGTTTCGTGCCGGCGGCAATGAGTCGGTGCGCGGTTACAGCTACGACAGCATCGGCAATGAACAAAACGGCACCGTCTATCCGACCAAATATCTCGTGACGGGCAGCGCCGAATATCAGCGCTGGTTCACGGAAAAATGGGGTGCGGCCGTGTTCTACGATGTCGGCGCCGCTGCCGACAACTGGAACAACAAGACCTTTTATAACGGCGTCGGCGCCGGCGCACGCTGGCGCAGCCCGGTCGGTTCGCTGAATCTGGATCTGGCGTATGGCGTCCAGAAGAAGCAGATCCGTCCGCATATTTCGCTCGGCATCGCCTTTTAATTTTTATTCTCACATCGACACGACGTACGCATGACCGCTCCGACAGTATCTGACGCCAACGACAACCAGCAAGCGCCTGCCCCTGCTCCACGCAAAAGCAGGCATGTCGGACGCTGGCTGCTGGTGGCCGTCATTGCATCACTGCTCGCGCTGACGGCAGCAACGGCCTGGCTGGCCGGCACCGACAGCGGTACACGCAATGCATGGCGTGTTGCGGTCTGGGCGATGCAAGGCAAGTTGTCCGGGCAGCTTGTCGGCGGCAATCTGGCCGACGGCATACGCCTGCGCGATCTGCGCTACCGTGATGCGGCCATGCAGCTGGATATCGATCGCATCGAGTCCAGTTGGCATCTGTCTTTGCGTCAACGCCGGTTGACGGTGTCTTATCTGCACGTCGGTACGGTCGACATCAACAAGCAGCCGACACCGCCAACGCCAACTGCTCTCCCGTCCTCACTGAGCCTGCCGCTGGCCCTGAACCTGAACGACATCTCGCTGCAGCAGCTGCGCCTGCAAACAGGCACCTCCATCACCGAACTCAGCGGCCTGCAATTGCATGGCACATCCGACGGCGTGCAACATACCCTGGTGCTGGACAAGCTCACCACGGCCTTCGGCCGGGCGACAGCCCTGCTGCATCTGAACGGCAAACGGCCTTTTGCCACTAGTGGCGGCCTCGAGCTGGCAGGCTTGTATCAGCAAGAAAAGCTGCAGGAAAAATTTCAGCTGGCTGCGCAATTGTCCGGCTCCCTTGAAGAACTCGGTATTGCCCTGACCGCTACCGGCGACAAACTGAATGGCTCCGCCGATGTCGTCGCCACACCTTTCGCCGCCGTCCCGCTGAAGAAGGCCAAGGTCGACCTGCAACACATCAATCCGCAAACCTTCAGCGCGAGCGCACCGAAAGCGGATCTGCGACTGCACGCCGATCTGGCGCCGGTAGCCGGGGCTACCGCCGACAATTTGCGCGTATCCGGCGATGTGACAATCAGCAATGCCATTCCGGGCAGCATTGATCAGCAGCGCTTGCCGCTGACGTCTGTCAAGGCCAGTGTCGATCTGGGCGTGGACAGCCAGCAGTTGTCGGATCTGCACATCGCGCTGCTTAACAAGGCAGGCATCACCGGCAAAGGGCAATTTCGCCCAGCGGACAAGGCCGGCAATTTTGACTTCCAGATTGCCAATCTGGACTTGCATGCCATCCATCGCGACCTCAAGCCGACCGCGCTGCGCGGCCCGCTCACCGTACGGTTGAAGCCGGATGCGCAAGATATCGTCCTCAAACTGCAGGACGCCGTCTACAACGTCCAGGCTGACACCACCATCACCGCCGACAAAGTGACGCTGAATCAAGTCCAGCTGACCGCCGCCAAAGCACGGCTTGAACTGGCCGGCACCTTGGGTACGGTTGGTGCGATGAATTATGCATTCAAGGGCAAACTCAGCAACTTCGATCCGTCTCTGTGGATGCGCACCGGCACGGTACCGGCAAGCGCCGGCAGCAAGGGTGCGAAAAACGCCGGCGACAGATCAATCTCGGCACGCATCAACATGGATTTCGATACCAGCGGCTCGCTCTCTCCCGCACTGCAAGCGAAGCTGGCCTTCAATATCCACGACAGCAGCTATGACAATCTGCCCATGAGCGGCAACGGCAAAGTGCAACTGGCCGGCAAGCGCCTGCTGCCCAGCACCGTCGACTTGCTGGTGGCAGGGAATCAACTGCAACTTAAAGGTGCGTTCGGCGCGCCGTCAGACCGTCTCGACGTACATATCAACGCACCTCAGCTGGCGCGGCTGGGATTCGGCATCTCCGGTCTGCTGAAGCTGGATGGCCAGGTCACCGGCACCATGCAGCGACCGAATCTGCGCGCGACCTACCGCGGCGAACAACTGGCGTTTGGTCCGCATCATCTGAACAAATTCGATGGACAAACCGATTTGCAAACTGACCTGGCGGGCGGTGTGGCATCGGCCAACAACAAACTGCAATTGAGTCTGAACGGCGAAGGCTATAGCGGTCCGGACGCCGTACTCAAGCAACTGAAACTGAATCTGTCCGGCACCTACGGCAGCCACCAGCTGGCGCTGCAAGCCGATGGCCGCATCAAGGATCAGACACTGGCCTTGCAGCTCAATGCTCATGGCAAAATCACTGAAGACAAGACCGGCTACGGCTGGAACGGCGTCATCGACAAGCTGGATAATCAGGGCCTGCCGCGCATCGCCCTGGCCTCGCCGCTAAGCCTGACGCTGGCGCCCGATACAGTGATCGCCGGTGCGACACGGCTCAACATCGACAAGATGGCCATCGACCTGCGCAACCTGAGCTATCAGCAAGGCCGCATCCGCTCGGAAGGCAGCGCCAAGGCCGTCGATGTCGGCCGCCTGATGGAACTGGTGCAGGAAATGACGGGCACGCCGCCGCCGGTCAAGACCGATCTGGTGTTCGATGCCGACTGGAATTTCGCTCTGGCGGAAAGCGCCAGCGGCTTCCTGCAAATTGCGCGCAAGAGCGGCGATGTCTCCGTCAACACCGGCAGTTCGCTGGTGGCGCTGGGGCTGTCGGCGTTGCAATTGCGCATTGACCTGGCCGGACAGGAAGCAAAATTCAACGGCCGCATGGCCGCCAGCCGCATCGGTACGGTGGAAGCAGACGGCCAGGCCGGCTTCCTCCGGCAGGATGGCATCCTCGCACTGACTGCGGACTCGCCGCTCAAGGCGCAAGCACGACTCAACGTACCTGACGTCAAAACCATCGGCGCCCTGCTCGGCCCGCAATACAGTCTCAACGGCAAGCTGGCGATGGAACTGAACGCCGGCGGCACGGTGGCCAAACCGCGCCTGTCGGGTTCCATCAACGGCGACAACCTGGCCGTGACCTTGTTCGATCAGGGTATTCAGCTTAAGGATGGCATCGCCCGCATCGTCATGGACGACAATGTCATCGACTTGCGCCAGATCGAATTCCACGGCGGCGACGGCACCTTGCGCGCCACCGGCAAAGTGCAGCTCGGCGCGTCCGATCCCGACCTTAACGCCACCATTGTGGCCGACCGCCTGCAACTGTTTGCCAGCCCCGACCGCCAGTTGATGCTGTCGGGCCAGGCCAAGCTGGCCAACGTCAACGAACAGTTGCGCATCGACGGCAAATTCGTGGTCGACAAGGCCTTGTTTGACTTGCCCAAGAGCAGCGCCCCCAAACTCGGCGACGACGTTGTGATCGTACGCAAAGGCAGCAAGGCCAAAGCCGGCGCCGCCGCGACGTCGAAAGAAAAACTGACCGCCGCCACCGAAAAGCCCGCCGGCCGTTTTGCGCCGGTGATGAATATCCAGGTCGATCTGGGCAACAACTTCCGCTTTAACGGCAGCGGCGCCGACCTGCGTCTGCGCGGCGACATGACGGTGCGCAGCGAACCTTTGCTCCCCTTGCGCGCCACCGGCACCATCAACGTTGCGGAAGGCACTTACGAAGCCTTCGGCACCAAGCTTAACATCGAGCGCGGCATCATCAACTTCCAGGGCCCCATCAGCAATCCGAATCTGAACATCCTCGCGATGCGCCGCAATCAGGATGTCGAAGCCGGCGTCGAAGTCACCGGCAACGCCAACCAGCCGCGCGTGCGCCTGGTGTCGGAACCGAACGTGCCGGACGATGAAAAACTGTCATGGATGATGTTCGGCCACGGCAGCGACAGCTCCGGCCTCGGCCAGCGCAGCGCCAGCAGTCAGGCGCTCGCCTTCGTCGGCAATTTTGGCGGCAAGAAGATCGCCAAGGACATCGGCCTCGATCAGTTCTCCATCGGCGCGAGCGAATCGGGGCTCTCCGACGAACAGGTCGTCAATCTCGGCAAGGCGATTTCGGAAAAGCTCTCGGTCGGTTACGAGCAAAGCCTGACTGGCGCCGCCAGCATCGCCAAGGCAACCTGGCAATTGTCGCGCCGCTGGTCGGTGGTGGCGCGTACGGGCACCATCAACGGTCTGAATATTCTGTACAACCGCCGCTTCGACTGAAGCAGGATGAGCCGATAGCCTGAATGTACAGGCGTAAAAAAGGGCGGTCACATCCGCCCTTTTCTTTTTTCTTTGCATTCATCCGCCAGGACCGCATCCCCGAGCCTGCCGCTACAGCCACCCTGCTCTGCGCAAGCGACGCCACAGCAGCGAACAGCCGGTGAAAATGCCCACCAGCACCAGTGGGAAACTCCATTGCCAGGACAGGCCCGGCATGTTGGCGAAATTCATGCCATACAGGCTGAAAATCATGGTCGGAATCGCCAGAATCGCACCCCAGCCGGCCAGGGTCTGCACAATTTCATTCTGATGGATGGTGACCTGCGCCAGGTTGATCTGCACCGCCGATTCAACCATTTCACGCAGGCGATCGCCAGTATCGATGAAGCGCACTACGTGATCGTAAATGTCGCGGAAGTAGACCTTGCCTTCCTTGGTGATCAGGCCTTCGTGGAAGCGCAGCAGTTGGTTGCAGACGTCCAGCAACGGCGATGCTGCCGAGCGCAGGCGGATCAGTTGGCGTTTTAATTGGTAGAGTTCCTGCAGATAGGCTTTGCCGGTATTGGCGGCAGGATCGAACAGTTGCGCTTCGTACTGGGTAAATTTGGCCTCGAGGTCGTCCATGATCGGACGGTAGTTGTCGACCACGAAGTCCATGATGGCGTACAGCACGAAACTGGGGCCGCGCCCCAGGCGCTCGGGCAACATCTCGCAGTGCTCGCGCACCTTGGCGTAGCTGCGCGAAGCGCCGTGGCGCACGGTGATCACGAAGCGCGGGCCGGTCAGGATGTGGGTTTCGCCAAACAGTATCTCACTTGTCTCGCCGCTGGCCAGTTGCGCGGTGTGCAGCACCACGAACAGAGTGTCGCCGTATTCCTCGATCTTGGGTCGCTGGTGCGCAGCGTAGGCATCTTCCACCGCCAGCTCGTGCAGGTTGAATTCTTCCTTGATCTTGTTCATCAGCTCGACGTTCGGTTCGAGCAGGCCGAGCCAGACGAAGGTGCCCTCCTCCTCCAGCACGTCGCTGATTTCGTCCAGGGTAATGTCGCGCAGCTTCTTACCCTTCTTGTAGACCGTGCAGTTGACGATCATGTTTGTCTCGATCATGTTGTACCTTTTTTGATGTCGATCAGACGGCCGGGCGGACTATTCTTTGCTTCAGCATTTGCGCCAGCAGCACACCGACCAGCGTAATGCCGCCGCCGATAGCATGATACGAATGCACGGACTCGCCCAGAGCCACCACTGCGATTATGACGGTAAAAATGGGAAACAAGTTCATGAACACCGTCGCGTGGCTGGCGCCCAGATGCGCGACGCCGTTCATCCACAGAATCTGCGAAATGATGGATGCGGCAATCGCTGCATATAGGAGCAACGGCAGATTGGCCGCCGTCACCGGCGAATACGGCGCCAGCAGGAATGGCGGGAACAACAGCACCACTGCAATCCAGATCTGCAGATACAGAAGATGCCAGGAGGCAATCGGCAACGCCCATTTGCGTAGCAGCACACCGTATAAAGCATACGCCACCGTCGCCAGCAACATGAGGATGTCGCCGAACACCACGCCGTGCTCGAACAGCTGCATCGGATGGCCTTTGCCGATCAGAATCATCAGTCCCAGCAGCGACAGTACACCGCCCACCAGCGTGCCCCAGGTCGGCGGCTCACGCAGAAACAGGCTGCTCAACAGCAGCGTCAGCAACGGCATCAGCGAAGCAATCATCCCCATACTGGTCGCGGACGACGTCGCTGCGGCGAAGTAGGCAAGGCTCTGATACAGCACCATACCGAGCAAGGCCAGCACGAGAATCTTGGGCAGATGCGGCCGTATCGTACGGCGTTGCCGCCAGACCGGTTTCAGCAGGAACGGCGTCAGGATCAAACCTGCCAGCAGCCAGCGGTAAAAGGAAATCGCCGCCGGTTCGATCAGGCCCGCCGACATCTTGCTGACGACAGTATTGCCGGCCCAGATCAATACTGCTCCGAGGGGAAAGACGCTGTATTTGAGTTGCATGTCGAGAATTTTTTCAGCGTTTATGTTGACTTATGCCGAAGTTGGCTTGGCGGCCGAGGCAGATTCAGAAGCGCGTCCGGCCAGCTCGGCGCCGGCATTCGCCGGCAGACGCATCAGCAAGGGAATCGAAAACGAAGCCGCCACCGCAACCGTCAGGAAGGCAGGCCAGAAGTCCTGCGCCACCAGCGTTGCATGGCCCTGCAAATGATTCGAAGTCTGCAAGGCGAAACCGCCCAGCACCACGCCCATTCCCACCGACAACTGCTGCGCCACGCTGGCGATGCTGGTGGCCTGGCTCAGCTTGTGCGTATCGACATCTGCATAAGAAATCGCATTGAGGCTGGTGAATTGCAAGGAGCGGAAACAGCCGCCGATCAGCAGCACGATCAGCATCACCGCATACGGTGTGGTCTGGGTAAACAAGCCGATGGCCGCCAGCGAAATCACGCCGCAGGTGCCGTTGATGATCATCACGCGGCGAAAGCCATAGCGCTTGAGGAATTTTGCCGCGATCGTCTTCATGAACATGGCGCCGGCCGCCGAAGCGCAGGTCAGCAAACCGGAATGGAAAGCGGTGAAACCAAACCCCAATTGCAGCATCAGCGGCAACAGGAAAGGAATCGCACCGATCCCCAGGCGGAACAGCGAACCACCACCGACGCCGGCCTGCAAAGTCGTGATCTTCAACAGGTTCAGATCGATCAGCGGATATTCGGTACGGCGCGCATGCCATACGTAGGCCACCAGCGACAGCGCTCCGATCGCCACACATGCCAGCGAGATTTCTCCCGACACCAGATGCCGGCCGGCGGTCGCCAGCCCCATCATCAGCAGCGAACATCCCAGCGCCGACAAGATGAAACCGGGCCAGTCAAGCGGCGCGACCTGCGCTTCTTTTTTGTTTTCAATGAAGCGCGTGGCCAGATACAGGCCGAGAATGCTGATCGGAATATTGATGAAGAAAATCCAGCGCCAGTGAAAATACGTTGTGATGAAGCCGCCCAGCGGCGGCCCCAGCACCGGGCCGAACATCGCCGGAATCGTCAGGTAGCTGAGCGCCTTGACCAGATTGGCCTTGTCGACGCTGCGCAAGATGACCAGCCGTCCGACCGGGACCATCATCGCGCCGCCGATGCCCTGAAAGAAGCGCGCGGCGACAAACTCCGGCAGGTTCTGCGAAATGCCGCACAGGATCGAGCCCATCATGAAGACGCAGATCGCCGAGCGGAAAATCGTCAGCGCGCCGAAACGGTCCGCCATCCAGCCGCTGATCGGGATGAACACCGCCAGACTGACCAGATAAGACGTCAACGCCAGTTTGAGCGAAATCGGGTCGACCGCCATATCCACCGCCAGCACCGGCAACGAGGTGGAAATCACGGTGGAATCCATCTGCTCCATAAACAAAGCGCAGGCAACGATCAGGGGAATGGTGAATGTGCGCGGAAATGCCATCGGACGAAAATGAGAGTGGAGAATGGATCGTGATTGCTTCGGTTGCAACTAATTGCAGCTGATTGCAACTACCCGGGCGACCGGTCCGGATATGGGGAAATGTCTTCCAGTATACCGGTTAAGCTATGATGCTGCCGGGCACGCATATCAGGCGGATGCGCCCTCTCCGCCTGCAATGCCTCGCGCAATGCGCCATACTTGCCATCCCTTGTGAATTCGCACCGTTTTTTTGCTCTTTTTGTCCCATGACGCAGCCCCTTTGCTTTGCTTTGCTCGACGACAACGATGTGCGCGCCGCGACACCGCGCTCACGCCTTTACACGGGCTATCTCGCCACGCTGAGCTGCCGCAGCGCTGCTGAACTTCCGGTGTTGCTTGCCGAGATGGAAAAGGCAATCCAAGGCGGTTTGCACGCGGTCTCCTTGCTGCACTACGAACTGGGCACCGGCCTGCATGGCATTGATCCTCATCCGGCGGCCGGGGATGCTGAACCGGCACAGGCAGAAATATTACTATTCAGACAACATCAGTTCTTGAGCGCAGCAGAAACAACCGCCTGGCTGCAAGAGCAAGCCGACACCGACGCAGCAAACGCAAGCGGCGCCGCCAACATCCGCGCCAGCGTGGATGAGGCCCAGTTCACTGATGACATCAAGCGTATCCGCGACTACATTGCCGCCGGCGACACCTATCAGGTCAACTACACTTACCGCCTGCACTTCGACGTCTATGGTGCGCCGACCGCTTTGTACAACAAGCTGCGCGCGCGTCAGCCGGTACCTTACGGCGCCTTCATCCGCCTGCCGGATCAGCGTTGCATCCTGTCGTTCTCACCGGAACTGTTCGTGCGCCATGCGCGCGGCACGCTGCATGCACAACCGATGAAAGGCACCGCGCGCGCCAGCGGCGATGCGCAAGAAGATGCAGTGCGCGCCAATGCGCTGTCGAACGACGACAAGAATCGCGCTGAAAACCTGATGATCGTCGATCTGCTGCGCAATGACCTCGGCAGAATCGCCGTAAACGGCTCGGTATCCGTACCGCATCTGTTTGCGGTCGAGCGGTTTGGGCAAGTGCTGCAAATGACCTCGACCATCACGGCGCAGTTGCGTCCTGATGCCACACTGGCAGAAATATTCGCCGCGCTCTATCCCTGCGGTTCGATCACCGGCGCGCCCAAGCGGCGCACCATGCAAATCATCAGCGAACTGGAAAGCACGCCACGCGGCCTATACACAGGCGCCATCGGCTGGTTCGACGCAGCTGATGATGACGGTGCGATCGGCGATTTCTGCATGTCGGTGCCGATCCGCACTTTGGTATTGCAGGCGCCTCAAGACGGTGTGCGCAACGGTGAAATGGGTGTCGGCGCCGGCATCGTGTATGACAGCAATGCCGCCGATGAATATGCCGAATGCAAACTGAAGGCGAGTTTCCTGACCGGACTGGAAAGCGATTTCAGCCTGTTCGAAACCATCTACGCCACGCGGGAAGACGGTTGTCGCCATCTCGATCTTCACATGCGACGCCTGCAGGATTCGGCGGATTATTTCAACTTCCTGTTTGACGCCGATGCCATCCGCACTGCGCTCAATCAGGCTTGCGCGCAACTGCCGCCGGCCACGCCGCATCGCCTGCGGCTCGACCTGCAGCGCGATGGTGCGCTGCGCCTGCAACAAGGCCCGTTATCGCCGTTAGTGGAGCCGCTCAAGGTATTTGTCTCGCCGGTCGTCACCAGTAGCAATGATCTGTTTTTACGCCACAAGACTTCCGTCCGCACGGTCTATGACGACGCGTGGAAAACCGCCGAACGTCACGGCGGCTTCGACATGCTGTTTTTCAATGAACGCGATGAACTGACCGAAGGCGGACGCAGCAGTGTTTTTGTAAAACTGGATGGTCGCTGGCTGACGCCCGGTCTGTCGGCGGGCGTGCTGCCTGGAGTCATGCGCGAAGTGTTGCTGGCCGATCCCGATCTGGCAGCAAATGAAGCGATCATCACCCGCGCGGATCTGGCGCGTGCAGAAGAGATTGTTGTGTGCAATGCGCTGCGCGGCATGTTGCGCGCGCAGCTGGTCGACTTGCCGCATTGAGCTCGACCTGCATTTTACGTTAGCCGAGTCAAGCGCCCTACTTGCGCGCAACCGGTTGCAAGTCATTCAGACTGGCGTCGCTCCAGCCGCCGCCCAATGCCTTGGCCAGCAACACGCTGGCGGCCATGCGGCGGTTGAGGATATCCAGCGCCGTGCGCTCCGCTGAAAATGCGGTGGTCTGCGCGGTAATCACGTTCACGTAGCTGACAGTACCGGCCTTGTATTGATTGGTGACAAGCAGCACCGCCTGACGTGCGGACAGCAGTGCTTCATTCTGCACAGAGGCCTCCTGCTCCAGGATGCGCAGCGCAGCCAGATTGTCTTCCACTTCCTGAAACGCGGTCAGCACGGCCTGCTTGTACTCCGCCACAGTGCCGTCATAGGACGCGATGGCCTGATCGGTCGCGGCACGGCGCAAGCCGCCGTCAAAGATCGATTGCGCCAGTTGCGGGCCGAGCGACCATACGCGGCCCGGCAGCGAGAACCAGTCGGCGAAGCTCGAACTCTGATAGCCGCCTGAAGCGGACAGCGTCAGACTTGGGAAATACGCCGCCTTGGCCACACCGATCCTGGCATTGGCCGCTGCGACGCGACGTTCGGCTGCGGCCACGTCGGGACGGCGCTCCAGCAGCATCGAAGGCAAGCCTTGCGGAATCGGCGGAGCAGTTGCTTCCAGCGGCGCCTTGGGCAGGCTAAAGGTGGATGGTGTCTTGCCGACCAGCAGTGCGATCGCGTGCTCGATCTGAGCGCGCGAAACGCCATTGTCCAGCGCCGACGCCTGAGCTGAGTTCAACTGGCTCTGCGCCTGAATCACATCCGATTTGGCGACGATGCCGGCAGCATACTGGTTCTTCGTGAGCTGGTAGGAGCGCTGATACGCCTCCACTGTGTCTTCCAGCAGCTTCTGCTGGGCGTCCAGCACGCGCAGTTGCAGATAGTTCTGCGCCAGTTGAGCCTGTGCCGAGAGGCGGGTCGCCGCCAGATCGGCCGCACTGGCCTGTGCGCTGGCCTGGCTGGCCTCAACATCGCGCCGCACCCGTCCCCACACGTCGGCTTCCCACGACGCGTTCAGTGCAAATGAATAGGAATTGCGCACGCCGGCGGCATTGGACGAGGAAGAATTGTTGGAACTACTGCCCGAGCGACTGCGCGTAGCGGAAGCCGAGGCATCCAGCGTCGGCGAGTAAGCCGCGCGCGAGGTCTGCACCAGCGCCATGGCGCTACGGAAATTTGCTTCGGCCAGCGCCAGGTTCTGATTCGAAATATCGACCTGCCCGACCAGTGCGTCGAGCTGTGTATCGCCAAACATTTCCCACCATTTGCCGTCGGCGGTCAGTTCGCTCGGTTGCGCGGGTTTCCAGTTCTGGCCTTCCTTGAAGACGGCGGGCGCTTCGGCCATCTTCGGACGTACATAGTCGGGACCGACCGAGCATGCAGCAAGCGCCAACACCACAGGGGCCAGCGAAAACATCGTCAGAGTGCGGTTGATTTTTGCGTGTGTCATTTTCATTTCTCCGTAGGCGCCGCTGCTTAAGCCGCGCCCGAATTCCCCGAGTGCGCCGAATTTGCCGAATCTGCTCGCGCCGTCTTGCGTTCAAACAAGCCCTTGCTCCAGAGACGGAAACGCTCCATGTACAAATAGACGACCGGAGTGGTGTACAGCGTCAGCATCTGGCTGACGATCAGACCGCCAACGATCGAAATCCCCAGCGGCTGACGCAGCTCGGCGCCGTCGCCGGTACCCAGCGCCAGCGGTATCGCACCCAGCAGCGCTGCCATGGTGGTCATCATGATCGGACGGAAGCGCAGGCTGCACGCCTCAAAGATCGCTTCACGCGGCGACAGGCCGCGGGTGCGTTCCGCCTGTAAGGCAAAGTCGATCATCATGATGGCGTTCTTCTTGACGATGCCGATCAGCAGGATCACGCCGATCAGCGCAATCAGGCTGAAATCGGTCCCGGTCGCCAGCAAGGCCAGCAGCGCACCGACACCCGCCGATGGCAAGGTGGAAAGAATCGTGATCGGATGCACCAGGCTCTCATACAAAATGCCAAGCACGATATACACCGCCAGCAAGGCCGTCAGAATCAGCAAAGGCTGGCTGCCCATCGACGACTGGAAGGCGTTGGCGGTGCCGGCAAACGCGCCATGCACTGCCGTCGGCACGCCGAGACGCGCCAGCGTGTCGTTGATCACCTCGGTTGCTTGCGACAACGACACGCCCTCGGCCAGATTGAAGGAAATCGTCGAGGCGATGAACTGACCTTCGTGACTGACGCTCAAGGCCGTTGTCGTCGGCGCGAAACGCGAGAACGACGTCAGCGGCACCTGCTTCGATGCCGCCGTGGACAGCGTCAATGCCAGCGACGAATTGGAGTTGAGTTTACCGCCCGCCGTCAGCGCCGGCGGCGTACCCAGCGCCGACGTCGTCGGCGACAGATTGGCGGTGCTGTTGGCCAGGCTGACGTAGGTGCTGTTCAGGATTTCCGGACTTTGCCAGTATTGCGGCGCGGCTTCCATCACCACATGGTATTGGTTCATGCCGCTGTAAATCGTGGAAATCTGCCGCTGTCCGAACAAATCGCTCAGGCTGGCGTCGATCAGCTGCGGTGTGACGCCGCTGCGGATGGCCGTCTCACGGTCAATCGTCAGCGTGGTCTGCAAACCCTTGTCCTGCTGGTCGGTGGTGACATCTTCCAGCTGCGGCAAGTTGGAGAACGCCAGACGGATCTTCGGCTCCCAGACGCGCAGCGCCTCCAGATCATCCGATTGCAGTGTGAACTCGTACTGTGAATCGCTCTGGCGCGCACCGACGCGGATGTCCTGCGCTGCCTGCAGGAAGACGTTGGCGCCGGCTACGTGCGCCAGCTTGCTGCGCAGACGGGCGATTACTTTGTCGGCTGAAATCTTGCGCTCAGACAAAGGCTTTAGCGCGACGAACATGCTGCCGCCGTTGCGCCGCCCGCCGCCGGTGAAAGCTGTGACGTTGTCCACTGCAGGATCCTGGCGCACGATCTCGATGAACTCATTGAGTTTGATCCGCATCGCCTGGAAGGAAATCGACTGGTCGCCGCGAATACCGCCGATCAAGCGGCCGGTATCCTGTTGCGGAAAGAAGCCTTTGGGCACGATCACATACAGATAGACATTGAGCGCGATGGTGGCAAACAGGATGACGATCATCAGCGGCGAGAAGCGCAGCGCCCACGCCAGCGAACGTTCGTAACCGCGCAGCATGCTATCGAACAGACGTTCCACCGCAGAGAAAAATCTTCCCGGTTTGCGCTCTTGTTCACTCTCGCGCTTGAGCAGTTTGGCGCACATCATCGGCGTGGTCGTCAGCGATACCAGCAGCGAGACCAGAATTGCCACCGACAGCGTCACCGCAAATTCGCGGAACAGGCGGCCGACGATGCCGCCCATCATCAGGATAGGGATAAACACTGCAATCAGCGAAATGCTCATCGATAAGACCGTGAAGCCGACTTCGCGCGCGCCGATCAGCGCCGCCTTGACCGGCTTCATGCCCTGTTCGATATGGCGCGAGATGTTTTCCAGCACGACGATAGCGTCGTCGACCACGAAACCGGTCGCAATCGTCAATGCCATCAGCGACAGGTTGTCCAGACTGTAGCCCAGCAGATACATCACGCCGAAGGTGCCGATCAGCGACACCGGTACCGCCACACTGGGAATCAGCGTGGCGCGCCAGTTGCGCAGGAAGATGAACACCACCATGATCACCAGCGCGATCGACATCAGCAAGGTTTTCTCAGTGTCCTTGAGCGAGGCGCGGATGGTCGGCGTGCGATCCATCATCACCTCGAGATTGATCGCATGCGGAATCGATGCGCGCAACTGCGGCAGCAAGGCCATGACGGAATCAACGGTCTCGATGATGTTGGCTCCTGGCTGGCGATTGAGGATCAGCAGCACCGATGGCTTGCCGTTGGCGGAGCCGGCATTGCGCACGTCGGCGACCGAATCCTTGACCTCGGCCACATCGCGCACGCGCACCGGCGAACCGTTGCGATAGGAGACGATCAGCGGCGCGTACTCGGCGGCGGTCTTGGCCTGGTCATTTGCATAGATCTGCCAGTTGCGGTCGCCGTCTTCGACGATGCCCTTGGGACGATTGGCGTTGGTGGCGGCGACCGCCGTGCGCACATCGGCCGAACCGATGCCGTATTTGTTAAGCGCGGTCGGATTCAGTTCGATCCGCACTGCCGGCTGCGAACTGCCGCCAACGCTGACCTGGCCGACACCGCGCACCTGCGACAGCTTCTGCGCCAGGATACTGTCAGCAGCGTCGTACATCTGCCCTTGCGTCATGGTGTCGGAGGTCAGCGCCAGAATCAGGATAGGCGCATCCGCAGGATTGACCTTGCGATAGCTGGGATTGCTCGGCATGCCGGACGGCAGCAGATTGCGCGCAGCGTTCAACGCAGCCTGCACGTCGCGCGCGGCGCCGTCGATGTCGCGCGTCAGATCGAACTGGAGCGTGATGCGGGTGGAGTTGAGCGAGCTCGACGAGGTCATCTCGGTCACGCCGGCGATGGCTCCCAACGCACGCTCCAGCGGCGTGGCGATGGTGGCGGCCATGGTTTCAGGACTGGCGCCGGGCATTGAGGCGGAGACGGAAATGGTCGGATAGTCGACCTGCGGCAGCGGCGACACCGGCAGCAGCCGGAACGCCACCATCCCCGCCAGCGCGATGCCGATGGTCAGCAAGGTAGTGGCGATGGGTCGTTCGATAAAGGGACGCGAAATATTCATGCTGTCTTATGTCGTTCCGGCGTCAGGCATGCGGCGGCAGGGATGGCGCCGACGCATCAGGTGTATCGTCGTCCAGATCGCTCGCGTCATAATCACGCGGCTTGTCCTTGCCGAAACGCTTGCGCATGCGCTTGGCCAGGCTGTCGAAACCAAGATAGATCACCGGCGTGGTGAACAGCGTCAGCACTTGCGACACCAGCAAACCACCCACCATCGTGATACCCAGCGGCTGGCGCAGTTCCGAGCCGACGCCGGTACCCAGCATCAGCGGCAACGCGCCGAGCAAAGCCGCCATAGTCGTCATCAGAATCGGGCGGAAACGCAGCAGACAAGCCTGGTAAATCGCTTCGCGCGGGGACTTGCCTTCGTTGCGCTCGGCTTCGAGCGCGAAGTCGATCATCATGATGGCGTTCTTCTTGACGATACCGATCAGCAAGATGATGCCGATGATGCCAATGATGCCGAGATCGTTGCGCGAGATCATCAGCGACAGCAGCGCCCCCACGCCCGCCGACGGCAAGGTCGACAGAATCGTGATCGGGTGGATATAGCTTTCGTACAGCACACCGAGCACGATGTACATCGTGATGATCGCCGCCAGGATCAGCCACAGCGTGTTTGACAGCGACGCCTGGAAAGCCAGCGCGGCACCCTGAAAATTGGTGGCGATGCTGTCGGGTAGATTGATGTCCTTCTCGGCAGCCTGGATAGCCTTGACGGCTTCACCCAGCGACGAGCCGGAAGCCAGGTTGAACGACACCGTCGCGGACGGGAACTGGCCGAGGTGATTAACCACCAGCGGTGCGGTGCGCTCGGTCACTTTGGCGATGCTGGCCAGCGGAATCTGATTGCCGTTGGAGGCGACCAGGAAGATGCTGTTGAGTGCATCCGGTCCTTTCTGGAATTCCGGCTTCACTTCCATCACCACACGGTATTGATTCGATTGCGTATAGATGGTGGAAATCAGGCGCTGGCCGAAGGCGTTGTACAAGGCGTTGTCGATCGCAGCCGTAGTGATGCCCATGCGCGAAGCGGCGTCGCGGTCGATCTCGACATAGGCTTGCAAACCCTGATCCTGGACATTGCTGGCGACGTCGGCCAGTTCCGGCAACTGGCGCAGATGCTCCACCAGCTTCGGCACCCAGGTGCTGAGTTCGCCGGCATCGGCGTCTTCCAGCGTGAACTGGTATTGCGTGCGGCTGACACTGTCCTCGATGGTCAGATCCTGCACCGGCTGCATGTAAAGCGTGATGCCGGGGACTTTTTCAGTCAGCTTGGGCTGCAGGCGGCGGATGATGTCGCTCGCGCTGATGTCGCGCTCGCTATGCGGCTTGAGGTTGATCAGCATGCGGCCGCTGTTGAGCGTGGCGTTGATGCCGTCGACACCGATGAAGGACGACAGGCTGTCGACGGCAGGGTCTTCCAGCAAGACTTTCGCCAACTGCTGCTGGCGCTCGGCCATGGCGCCGAAGGACACCGATTGCGTCGCTTCCGAAATACCCTGGATCACACCGGTATCCTGCACCGGGAAGAAACCCTTGGGCACGTAGATGTACAGCAGCACGGTCAGCGCCAGCGTGCCCAGCGCCACCACCAGCGTGGAGCGCTGGCGGTTGAGCACCCATTCCAGCATCACGCCGTAGCGCGCAATGATGCGGTCAAAGAAGGCGCCGCTCTTGTGATAGAACCAACCCTGTTTTTCTTCCGGCACGTGATGCAGCAGACGTGCGCACATCATCGGCGTGAGCGTGAGCGAAACCACCGCCGAAATCAGAATCGCCACCGCCAGTGTGACGGCGAATTCGTGGAACAGGCGCCCCACTACGTCGCCCATGAACAGCAGCGGGATCAGCACGGCAATCAGAGAGAACGTCAGCGAGATGATCGTGAAGCCGATTTGCTGCGCGCCCTTCAATGCCGCCTGCAGAGGCTCCATACCCTCTTCGATGTAACGCGAGATATTCTCGATCATGACGATCGCATCGTCGACCACGAAGCCGGTGGCGATCGTCAGTGCCATCAGTGTCAGATTGTTGATCGAAAATCCGGCCGCGTACATGATGCCGAAGGTGCCTACCAGCGACAGCGGCACGGCCACACTCGGAATGATGGTTGCCGGGATATTGCGCAGGAAGATGAAGATCACCATCACCACCAGCACGATCGACAGCAGCAGCTCGAACTTGACGTCGTCCACCGAGGCGCGGATGGTGGTGGTGCGGTCCGTCAGAATCTGCACATCAATGGCGCCCGGCAAGCTGGATTGCAATGTCGGCAGGATCTTCTTGATGCTGTCGACCACGGCAATCACGTTGGCGCCGGGCTGGCGCTGGATGTTGACGATGACGGCGGCGGACTCGTTGGCCCAGGCGCCGAGGCGAATGTTTTCTGCGCCGTCGACCACTTCCGCCACATCGGAGACGCGGATTGGCGCGCCATTCTTGTAGCCGATGATGAGATTGCGATATTCATCGGCGGACTTGAGCTGATCGTTGGCGTCGATGGTGGAGGCGCGCGTCGGACCGTCGAAGCTGCCCTTGGCCTGATTGACGTTGGCGTTGCCGATGGCGGTGCGGATGTCATCCAGGTTCATGCCCAGCGAGGCAATCGCACGCGGATTCAATTGCATGCGCACGGCAGGACGCTGACCACCCGACAGACTCACCAGACCGACGCCGGAGAGCTGGGAAATCTTTTGCGCCAGACGCGTGTCGATCAGATCCTGCACCTTCGGCAGCGGCAAGGTTTTGGAGGTCACCGCCAGCGTCAGGATCGGCGTATCAGCCGGATTGACCTTGCTATAAATTGGCGGCGCCGGCAAGTCGGACGGCAATAGATTGCCGCCGGCGTTGATCGCGGCCTGCACTTCCTGCTCGGCGATGTCGAGGCTGAGATCGAGGTTGAATTGCAGCGTGATCACCGATGCGCCGCCTGAGCTGGTCGACGACATCTGGTTGAGGCCCGGCATCTGGCCGAACTGACGTTCCAGCGGCGCGGTCACCGAGGACGTCATCACATCCGGGCTGGCGCCGGGATACAGCGTGACGACCTGGATGGTCGGGTAATCGACTTCCGGCAGGGCCGACAGCGGCAACTGCTTGTAAGCCACGATGCCGGCCAGCAGAATCGCCAGCATCAGCAGCGATGTGGCGACCGGCCGGAGAATAAACAGGCGTGAAGGATTCATGCTTCAGCCTTTATTTGTTTGCATTGGCGTTGCCTGCAGCGGGAGCTCCAGCGGTAGAGGAATCACCGCCATTGGCGCGCTGCTGGCGGCGCATTTCCATCATGCGTTGACGGCGCTGGTCTTCGGGCAGCTTTTTGATTTCTTCGCCGAACTCGCCGGCGTCGATGCGCTTGTTGATCTCGGCCCAGCGTTTTTGACGCTCTTCGGGTGTCAGGCTCTGCCCGCCTTGTTCACCTTGCGCGGCTGGCGCACCGGCTGCACCACCGGCACCTGCAGCGCCATCGCGTTTGTGACGGCGCGGACCGGCTTTTTCAGTCAGCTTGTTGGCAGGATCGTCAGCGCCGCCGCGCATGACAGGTTCGACCTTGGCGCCTTCGCGCAGACGGTCGATACCGTCGACCACCACGGTTTCGCCGGAGGCTACGCCGTCTTCAATCGCGGTCACGTCGCCTTCGGTCGGACCGGTCTTGATGTTGCGCACGGTGACGGTGTTGTCTTGCTTGACGACATAGACAAACAGCCCCTTGGAACCGCGCTGGATCGCGGCACTTGGAATTACCGTCGCGCCCTGGCGGGTGTCAAGCAACATGCGGATATTGACGAACTGGTTCGGGAACAGCGCGAAGTCGGTATTCGGGAATTGCGCCTTGAGCTTGACCGTACCCGTGGTTGCGTCGACCTGATTGTCGATGGTCAGCAAAGTGCCGCTGGCCAGCTTGTTCTTTTGCTCGCGGTCCCAGGCGTCGGTCGGCAATTTCTTGCCGGCCTGCAGTTGCTTCATGACGGCTGGGATATTGTCTTCGGGGATGCTGAAGATGGCCGTGATCGGTTGCACTTGCGTGATGATGACGATGCCGCTGGTGTCGCTGGAATGGACGATGTTACCGATATCGACCTGGCGCAGGCCGGTGCGGCCGCTGACTGGCGCGGTGACACGCGAATAGGTCAGTTGCAGACGCGCGCTGGCGAGGTTGCCCTGATCGGATTTGACCGTGCCTTCGTATTGTTTGACCAGTGCGGCCTGAGTGTCGACTTGCTGGCTGGCGATGGAGTCTTGCGCCAGCAGCGTGCGGTAACGCTTGAGATCGAGCTGGGCCGCATTGAGCAAGGCCTGGTCACGTGCCAGTTGGCCTTCGGCCTGGGTCACGGCGACCTGGTAAGGACGCGCATCGAGTTCCGCCAGCAAGTCGCCTTGCTTGACCAGTTGGCCTTCCTTGAAATGCAATGACATCAATTGACCGTCGACACGGCTGCGCACCGTCGCGGTCGCGGTCGGCGTGACGCCGCCAAGACCGGTCAGGTAGACATTGACATCCGCCGTCTTGGCCAGCGCCACACCGACCGGCGACAAACCCATCGTGCCGAAACCGCCCGGGCCGCCGGCGCCGCGCTTACCCTTGCCGGGGCCGCCAGCACCTCCCTGGCCTCCTGGACCGCCCTGACCCTGGGCCTGCTCGGCGGTCGCCGCGCGCTTGTGGCTCCAATAGGAATAACCGCCGCCCGCTAACACGACCAGCAGGATCCAGAACCACCAGCGCCTGAGCAAGCCCGGTTTGCCGGCGGAGGAAGAGGAAGATGGCGTTTGCTTGTTATCGGGAGTTGGTGTGGTAGTCATCTTGGAAGACAGGAAACGGATAGGTTTTAATCAAGACATTTCGTGAACATCAGCATTGTCGCGGGAGACAGGTAGCGGGTGTTCACAAAATGCGCTCGGCGTCAGTTGCAAAAGCGGTTGCAGAAGCAGTTGCAGCAATCAGGCCAAGAAACGGCTCTCGGAGCGAAGCTGGAAAAGCCAACTCGATATTATGGTGCAGAAGCATGACGATACGATGATGAAATGCAGGAAATGTTCATCGTTGCATCGCAAAAAACATTTTAAAAATTAAAAGGCCTTGCGCATGAAAGTATGCGCAAGGCCTTGATTACAAAAGAAACTTACTTCTTTGGACCATGGTCGTCGCCGTGTCCATGGCCGAAACGACCATGTTTGAAGCGATGTTCTTCCATTTTGCGGAATTCCTGGTCGAAGGTTTTTTGCTGCTCAGGCGACAGAACGGCATAAAATTCCTTGGTTGCGGCGATACGGTCCGTCATGCGCGCTTCCATTTTCTTCATCATGTCCAGATGGCGGTCCAGGCGTTCCGGCGTGGTCAGCTTGTTCCATTCATCCTTGCTCGGACGCACCGGCGGCGTGGCCGGACGCGTTGGCGTGGTCTTCTCGGTGAAGGTCTTCCAGGCGCCCTCCTGCGCGGCGGTGATCTTCAGTTTGTCATGCAATTGTGCCTGGCGCTTGGCGCGGTGTTGTTCGAATTTGGCGATCTGGTCGGCGGTCGGCGCATGGCGTCCGGCAGGGCCTGGGCCGTTGCCATCGGCCGGCGGCATCTGGGCGAACGAGGACATGGCTGTCAGACCGATACCTGCGGCGGCAACGCCGATCATCAGGTGTTTTTTCAGATTTAACATAGTGTGTTTCCTTTCGTGAGAGTGCTTTCTGCACGCTTCACATTTAACGCTCACGGTGTAACCGCGATTTTTCCCGTGTTGCTCGATTTGTATCGTTTTGTATATGGGAAAGGCGGCTTTGTTTCTCTCTATGTCTGGCGGCCGCCCTGTTATCCCAATATACAATTCAGCGTCGCCCTCTTTACAGGAATTGTCATAATGGCCGCCATGGACACAAATTCTCACATTTTGGTGGTCGATGACGACCGCGAGATCCGCACCTTGCTGGCGGAATATCTCGACGCCAATGGTTTTCGCACACTGACGGCGACCAATGGCGCCGACATGCGCAAGGTGCTGGACGAATCGCGCGTCGACCTGATCGTGCTGGACCTGACGCTGCCGGGCGAAGACGGCCTCACGCTGTGCCGCAACCTGCGCTCGCAATCGAACGTGCCGGTAATCATGCTGACCGCGCGCGGCGAGCCGCTGGACCGCATCCTTGGCCTGGAAATGGGCGCCGACGACTATCTCGCCAAGCCGTTTGAGCCGCGTGAACTGTTTGCCCGCATCCGCAGCGTATTGCGCCGCACCCAGGCATTGCCGCCCAACATGAGCCGCTCGGAAGCCAAGGCGATGCACTTTTCGGGCTGGATGCTGGATCTGACGGCGCGCCATCTGCTGAGTAACGACGGCGTGGTGGTGGCGCTGTCGGGGGCGGAATTCCGCATGCTCAAGGTTTTTCTCGACCATCCCAACCGGATCCTCAATCGCGACCAGTTGCTGGAGCTGACGCAGGGCCGTGAGGCCGATCCGTTCGATCGTTCGGTCGACATCCAGATCAGCCGTCTGCGCCAGAAGCTGGGCGACGACGCACGCACCCCCACCATCATCAAGACCATCCGCAACGAAGGCTATGTACTGGCGACGACAGTGACCATGGAAACCCCTGAATGAAAAATATCTTCAGTTCGTTTTTTAGCTCGATGGCCAATCGGGTCTTTCTGATCCTGTTGGCCGGGATTGTG
The DNA here is from genome assembly GCF_058801885.1 of Herbaspirillum sp. GW822-FHT03A08. NCBI lineage: Bacteria > Pseudomonadati > Pseudomonadota > Betaproteobacteria > Burkholderiales > Oxalobacteraceae > Herbaspirillum > Herbaspirillum sp. GW822-FHT03A08. The sequence goes on from NZ_JBXANR010000001.1 coordinate 355,731, forward strand.
GTGGCGACCGTCACTACCACCTGGCTGGCTTCCAACGAACGCCGCAATACGCTCAAGGAAATCCGCTACCAGCACGTCGCAGAGCGCGTAGAGCAATTTGTGCAAGCACTTGACGAGATCAGTCCCGAAGCGCGCCGCAACGTCTTGCAGGCAGCAGGCAGTTTTGGTTTTGAGGCAGCGATGGTCGACAGCATCGGCGATACCGTCAGCCGCAGCTCCAGCCCGATGTCGGACATCCTGAAAGCGCGTCTGGGCGCCGACCGTCAGATCGTGGTCCAACGCGAGAGCGACTGCACGCCGCGGCCACCTCGCAAGGACCTGCCCGCTCCGCCCGGCAAGCCGCGCATGGAAACCTGCCGCGTGATCTATGTCAGCCTGCAAGATAAGGCGTTGCTGCGCCTGCGCCTGCACATACCGGGCGAACCGCCGTCATGGCGGGGACGGGGCGGCGACATGGGATCGTTCAGCGGCACGCCTTATATCCTGTTGTTCCTGGTCTTGATCGCGATGCTGGCGTATGTGGTGGCGCGCATGACGGCACGTCCGATCAAGCAACTCGCCAGCGCCGCTGCGGAACTCGGTCGCGACATCGATCACCCGCCGCTGGCAGAAAAAGGCCCGACGGAAATTCGCCTCGCGGCCAAGGCATTCAACGCCATGCAGGCACGTATCCGCCGTCAGATCCAGCATCGCACACACATGCTGGCGGCCATTACGCATGACTTGCAGACGCCGCTGACGCGTCTGCGCCTGCGCCTGGAAAAGGTCAGCGATGGAGAGTTGCAGCAAAAACTGATTGATGATCTGGCCGTCATGCAAGGCATGGTGCGCGAAGGACTCGATCTGGCGCGCAGCATGGATTCATCCGAACCGATGCAACGCCTGGATATCGACTCGCTGCTCGACAGCGTCTGCGCCGATGCGTCCGACGCCGGTCAGCAGGTCCAACTGACCGGCACCACGCGATCCTTCATCGTTGCACAGCCGAATGCCCTGCGCCGCTGCCTGACCAACCTGCTCGACAATGCCTTCAAATATGGCCAGCGTGCGGATGTCTCGATTGCGCGGGACGACCTGCTGCCCAACCGCGTGCTGATTTGTATCCGCGACTATGGCCCGGGGATTCCTGAAGACCAGCTGGAAGCGGTGTTCGATCCTTTCTATCGCCTGGAAACGTCGCGTTCGCGCGATACCGGTGGCACCGGCTTGGGGCTGACGATTGCGCGCAATATCGCCGAGAACCACGGCGCCCTGCTGAATCTGCGCAATTATCGCAACGGCGGCCTGGAAGTGCTGCTGTCGTTGCCGCTCAAGCAGTCCGGCGGCAAAGTCCGCAGCAAGCCGGCTCAGAACTGAAGAATATGTGAGCAGGGAAGGCGCGCCAGAACGGCGCGCCTGGAAAGCCGGATCAGAAGTAGTTGAGACCCAGTGCGCCACGCACTTCGGACACCGTCTGTGCTGCCACTGCACGAGCGCGCTCGGTACCGCGGCGCAGAATCGCCTGCACTTCACCGCGCTCCTTTTCCCATTCCTGACGACGTGTACGGATTGGTTCCAGCAAGGCTTGCAGGTGACCATCCAGACGACGTTTGAGTACGCTGTCGCCGAGACCGCCGCGGCGATAGTGTTGCTTCAACTCTTCCAGGGCAACGCGGTCCGGTTCGAAGGCGTCGAGGAAGTCGAACACCACATTGCCTTCGACCTGGCCCGAATCGTCCACACGCAAGTGATTCGGATCGGTGTACATGCGCTGGACGGCCTGTTTGATTTCATCGGGCGTGGCACCCAGGGCAATCGCATTACCGAGTGACTTGCTCATCTTGGCTTTGCCGTCGATGCCCGGCAGACGTCCGGTTTCGGACAAGACCTCTTTGCACTCCACCAGAATTTCCTTGCCGACGACATTGTTGAAACGCCGCACCAGTTCGTTGGTCTGCTCGATCATCGGCAACTGGTCGTTACCGACCGGCACCAGATTGGCTTTGAAAGCGCTGATGTCGGCGGCCTGGCTGACGGGATAGGTCAGGAAGCCGGCAGGAATATCGCGCTCGAAGCCGCGCAGGCGAATTTCTTCCTTGATGGTCGGATTGCGCTCCAGACGCGATACCGTCACCAGATTGAGCAAATGCATCGACAGCTCATACAGCTCGTAGACCTGCGACTGAATGAAGATCGTGGATTTCTCAGGATCAATGCCGACTGCCAGATAGTCGAGGGCGACTTCCAGCACGTTGTCGGTGACTTTCTGATGGCGGCCGACGTTGTCGGTCATGGCCTGGGTATCGGCCAGCAGCAGAAACTGGCTGGCTTCATGCTGCAACTGCACGCGCGACTTGAGCGAGCCGATGTAGTGGCCCAGATGCAGCGGACCGGTAGGACGGTCGCCGGTTAAAACGACAGGTTTCCGGGAAGGCGTAGAAAGGGCAGAAGATTCGGATGCTGGTGAAACATTCAAAGACATGGTCACTCCGGAAATTTCAGAATGTCGCCAGTCGATCAGCAAAAAATAATGCCGCCAGGACTGGCGGCATCACATTAACAAAAGCTGTACTGCAAAGCTGTGCAAAAGCGGGCCACCTGGGGCCTGTTGACCATCAATTTGCGAGATGCGTTCCATCCAGAAAGCGTGCTGGCAAGGCGCGTGGCGTAGCAGGTGGTGGGGCCCACCTGCAAGCCATGCAACGCGGCCAGCGCGCTTTCTGGATGGAACCCTTCGGGAACAGCAGCAGGCGTCGCCTGTCGTTGTTGCAGCTTCTTGCCATAGCACCGCTATGTCGCGTCGCTGCGCCTAGACAGTCCACGCCTGCAGCCCGTTCGCACTCGCAAATTGATGGTCAACAGGCCCTAATCAGGTGCGCCACCAATGCTGGATTTGCGTAAAGGGAATTTGTGGGATTCGGTATTGCATCGGGCGAGTATATCACCAAGATCCGCGCCTGTGCTGCATTGCAACCAGGTTGAACGCTTCCATCCCCCCTCCTCAAAATAAAAAACCGCATTGAATGCGTGATACGCACAATGCGGTTTTTCCAGCCTGCCAGAGCGATCAGTACGCGCCCGGCGGAGGACCGTAGTAACCTGGCGGCGGGCCGTAGTATCCCGGAGGCGGCGGAGGCGCCGAATAGTAGTAACGGCGCGGATGATAGGTATAGACCGTGGTCTGCGCCTGGGTCTGAATCTGGTTACCCTTGCTGTACATGCACTGGCTATAGGTCATGTCGTAGCGTTGCTGCATCGAATAATTGCCGCCCGCCGCTGCATTGCTGCCGGCTGCACTACCCACCAGCAGACCGCCGCCGGCGCCGATTGCAGCGCCCGCTCCTGCATTACCGGATGCCGCGCCGATCAGGGCACCGGCTACAGCGCCGATTGCAGTACCTGCCGCTGCGCTATTGACCGTATTGTTCTGCGTTGCCTGTGCTGCGCCGCCGATGGAATCCTGCGCATATTGCTGACACTGCATCTGCTCTGCACGGAACTGCTCATACGGCTTGCCCTTGCCTGGCATGGCCATCACGGATGGGCCGGTCGGTACGCTCACGCATCCTCCCAGCGCCAGCAGTACAGCCACAGCTGAAACAGCGCCTGTTGTCTTGTAAATTGGTTTCACGATATTGTCCTCGAAAATGACTGCCCGGCGGATGCAACGCTTATGCCGACTGCGATGGCACGGCGCCGCTGCGCGCGTTAATTGGAATCCTTAACCGGAATCCTTATTGCGGCGGAGGCTGGTTGCCGCCGGGGCCGTTCGGCACTACCTTCATCCAGTTGCTGGGGCAGCTTTGCACGTAAGGGTAATAGCCCTTGGCTTCCTGGCAGTAATACCAGTAGTTATCCGGCGCGGGATTTTGCTCCACATATACCGGAGGCGCAGTGCGTTCAACGTAGACTGGCGGCGGATAATAAACCGGCGCAGGGTAATAGGCCGGCGGCGGAATCCACAGCGGACCGCCGATATACACGCCAAAACGGGTGTGCGCAGAACTGGCGCCGCTTGCCACCATGCAACCCAGCGCAAACAATCCCAATAAAGCTGCTTTCTTCATATTCGCCTCGAATATTTCACGGAAAATCTAACGGAGACAGCAGACGCCATCTCTCTGCATTCAATATACTCAAAACGGCAACGTTTCAACGGTTTTGTTTCAATTCGTAACCCTATTTAAGAATACTGTACATGGCGCTACAAAGCCGCATACATAGGGCTTTGCCGGAAGCGGAAACGACAGCGCCGCTTCCTGGAAAGCGGCGCTGTCGGACAAGCGGAAAACTTTGGTAACAAGCTCGCCGAAGCCAGCTCGTTTTCATCGATTTTACTTCGGCCCCGTCATTTCTTCCGGCTTGATCCACTGGGCGAACTGCTCTTCGGTGACATAGCCAAGCGCCAGTGCGGCCTGTTTCAGCGTGATGCCGTCGTGATGCGCCTGCTTGGCGATCTTGGCGGCCTTGTCGTAGCCGATATGCGGCGCCAGTGCCGTCACCAGCATCAGCGAACGCTCCATCAGATCGGCGATGCGGTCGCGGTTGGCTTCAATTCCCTGAGCGCAATGCTCGTCAAAGCTGTCCATGCCGTCGGCCAGCAAACGCACACTCTGCAAGAAGTTATGCACGATCAGCGGCTTGAAGACGTTCAGTTCAAAGTTGCCCGAGGCACCGCCGATATTGATGGCCACATCGTTACCGAACACCTGCGCGCAGAGCATGGTGAGCGCTTCGCACTGGGTCGGGTTGACCTTGCCCGGCATGATGGAGCTGCCCGGTTCATTTTCCGGAATCGTCAGTTCGCCGAGGCCGGAACGCGGTCCGGAAGCCAGCCAGCGCACATCGTTGGCAATTTTCATCAAAGCGGCTGCCAGTGTTTTCAAGGCGCCGTGCGCAGACACCAGCGCGTCATGGCTGGCCAGTGCGGCGAACTTGTTCGGAGCGGTCTTGAAAGGGAAGCCGTAATGCGTCTCCAACTCTGCCGCCACGCGCATGCCGAACTCCGGATGCGCATTGAGGCCGGTGCCAACTGCCGTGCCTCCGGCCGCCAGTTCGCTCACGGCATTGAGCGTGGAAATGATCGCCATTTCCGCATGCGTCAGTTGCGCGACGTAGCCGGAAAACTCCTGTCCCAAGGTCAGCGGCGTAGCGTCCTGTAAATGCGTACGGCCGATCTTGACGATGTCCTTGAACTCGTCGGACTTCTTTTCCAGCGTGGCGCGCAGCTTGTGCAGCATCGGGATCAGATGTGTTGCAACGGCCATGCAGGCTGCCACGTGCATCGCAGTCGGGAAGATGTCGTTGGAGGACTGGCTCTGATTGACGTCGTCGTTCGGGTGCACCAGGCGCTCTTCGCCGCGTACGCCGCCCAGCAACTCCGACGCGCGGTTGGCCAGCACTTCGTTCATGTTCATGTTGCTTTGGGTGCCGGAGCCGGTCTGCCAGATCGACAGCGGAAACTCCTGAGGATGCTTGCCGGCGATCACTTCGTCGGCGGCGGCAACGATGGCGGCACCCTTCTTGGCGTCCAGCTTGCCGAGGCCTTGATTGACCACAGCACAGGAACGCTTCACTGCTGCCAGCGCGACAACCAGCTCGGCCGGCATGCGTTCGGTGGAAATATGGAAATGATGCAGCGAACGCTGCGTCTGTGCGCCCCACAGCCGATCGTCGGGGACCTCGATCAGGCCAAAGGTGTCACGCTCCATTCGATGTTTCATGATGCTTTTCTCCGCAAGAAATATGGTTCAAAAGAACCGCTACATCCCGTACGGCTCTGGCGCACGACCACAGGCTAGCTTGAGCGATATGAGACAACTTAGAACCTGTCCGAGATCTTACTGCGAGGCCATGATCCGGCGTCGTGCGGTGCTCAGAGTCGTCATGTACCGAAGTACACGCCGGTTCTCCCGCTCCGGCCGCCACCGGCTGATGGCCTCTCGCTCCAGATCGCAGGCAGGTTGATAGAACGCATTATCTCAATTGCCTGCCTGATAGCAACAGCAACTGAGGTAATGCGTCCTAGGGCTTGTCGGTTTTTTTCTCCGGCACCAGGCAGGCGTCGATGACCTGCAAGCCGTTGTCTTTGGCGAAGTTGAGCACAAAATGATACGCCAGCGGATCAAGACCGCGCAGCGCTTCATTGACGACGACAGAGCGCACGCCATTGATCATCGTAGGCAAAACGTAAGGGGAATACTGAAGGTGAGCGTTGCGTCCGCCAGTGCCTTCCGGGCGGAAACAGGACATGACGCCGCATAGTCGTTCCGCCCAGTCGCTGGGACGGAACTGTTTACCATCCTGGGTCAGACCCATGATGATGAATTCTTGTGCCGGCGCGTTGGTGGTATTGATGGGATCAGCCATGCGTGCAATTCGTTCTCTAGCGCTTGCCACATAAATAGCTTCCAGCCGGATGGGGAAGAAGCCTTCGTAACCCAAGTATTATATCTTATAGAAGACTTGGAATGTACCTATATCTGAAATATGAAATGCCTGAAAGAAACTTGTCTTTCAGGCATTTTTCCGATGTCAGGTCAGCCCAGCCAAACCGCCACAGACAAGAGCAAAAGCAGGAACATCCACAGCAACAATGCACGCCACACCAGGCCTACCGTACTCTGCAAGGTACGTGGCGAAGGCTGGTCGCCAGGGAAGCCGTCTGCGGCTTCCAGCGTGGAATCTACGGTCGCAGCATCGATCGGCAAGACGCCGGAAGCCGATTCCGCCGGTGTGCCGAAGCGCACTCCCATCGCGCCGCCACCGGCCGACAGAATGATGCCGACCGCTTCGTCTTTCCAGCGATCGGCAAAATTGCGCCAGGCATAGATTGCATCTTCAAAATTGCCAACCACCGCGAATGCCGAAGCGGTGAAACGTGCAGGAATCCAGTCGATCCAGTAGAAAGCACGCTCGGCGAAACGACCAAAGACTTCCTGCTTCATGTGATCCGGCTCGTTCCAGGCGCGCGCCAGATATTCGGCAACGCGGTACATCACGGCGCAGGCCGGACCGACCGGCATCAGGAACCAAAAGAATACGCCGAATACATGACGATGTGTGGTGACTAGGGCCTTTTCGGCTGCAATGCGGGAAATCTCAGTGATGTCCATGTCGGACGTATCTTGCTTGATCCATTCGGCCAGCAAGGCGCGCGCTGCGACTTCGTCGCCGGTATTGAGCGCCAGTTGAATCGAAGTGAAATAGTGGCTGTAGTGACGGAAACCCAATGTCATGTAGACAATCAGGACGTTCCACGCCAACGCAGCCAGCGGGCTGATGCGCAGGCAAAGCCAGTAGATCACCCCGGCCGGTACGGTCAGTGCCGCCACCATGACAAACCATCCCAGACGCCCGTGATGTGCATGACCGGCATTGAACCAGTTCTCGATGCGGGCCGCGAAGGATTTGATCCATGCATAGATGGGGTTATCCGCCCGCAACGGCTTCAATTGTTCGATCAGGAGCGCAAAGAGTATGGAAAGAAATGTCATCAAGCCGCCTTTTGGTGAGTCTTATTTGTGAGCTTCCCCGTCTGGAGAACGGAAGTGCGTAATTGGCGCGCAACGTTCTTCGGAAACACGCAAATGATACAACGGCGGCAAGAGTTGCTGATGCTTTATGTTGTCCACAAGAGATATTTTCCCTATGAAGCAGGCATCAATACAAGGAAAAATACGCGTTCAGCTGCGCAGGAAAAGGAACAGATTCCGCAGCATCCCGGCGGTCGCACCCCAGATGAAAAAACGCTGATAAGGCATCGTGTAGAAGGTCCTGCTGCCGAGTTCCTTGGAGAGTTCGATGGTGCGCCGCTGGTGATTCATACCATCCATCAGGAAAGCCAGCGGGACTTCGAAGATTTCGGCGACTTCGCGCGGATCGGGAACGACTTCAAACGGCGGTTTGATCAGCCCTGCGACCGGCGTGACGCGATAACCGGTGCCAGTAAAATATTCCGGCAGGCTGCCGATGACTTCCACGTGACTGCGCGCCAGGCCGATTTCTTCTTCGGTTTCGCGCAATGCGGTATCGATAGGCGAGACGTCGCTCAGCTCGGTGCGGCCGCCGGGAAAGCTGATCTGCCCTGCATGATCCTTCAGATCGGCGGTACGCTGCGTAAACAGCATCGCCGGGCCCTCCTTCCGCATTACGATCGGCATCAGCACTGCCGCAGGCCGCGGCGTACCGACAATCTGGCGCAGGCGCTGCTCTTCGTTGATCTCGGGCGTCCAGGGCTGCGGGCTGGCAAAGCGCTGACGCAACCAGCCTTCCTGCATGCGCTCGGCATCCAGAGGCGCCTCGCCGGCGACGGACTCTATCGGAAGAATGAGGGGATCAAAACTGGCCAAGACCATATCCTAAAAATGGAATACAAAAAGGGCGTCCGAAGACGCCCTTTTGTTCATGCATATATCAAAGACCTGATGAAGATTACGCTTCAGCCTTGGCAGTGCCACGGCGGTTAGGCAACTTCTCTTTGATACGTGCCGACTTACCGGAACGCTCACGCAGATAGTACAGCTTCGCACGACGGACATCGCCGCGGCGCTTGACTTCGATCGAAGCGATCAGTGGCGAGTACAACTGGAATGTACGCTCAACGCCTTCGCCGGAAGAAATCTTACGGACGATGAAGTTGGAGTTCAGACCACGGTTACGACGCGAAATCACAACGCCTTCGTAAGCCTGGGCGCGCTTGCGCGTACCTTCAACCACGTTGACGCTGACGATGACTGTATCGCCTGGCGCGAAGTCAGGGATATTCTTTGCGAGACGCGAGATCTCTTCTTGCTCTAATTGCTGGATCAGATCCATTTTTTACTCCAATAACCATCTTGCCGGCGCTCACTGCATCGGTTTGAAACCGATAGATGCCCGGTAGAGGATGGGGATTTATCAACAGACTGCCTTCAGGGATCTTCCGGCCTTGCCTGCACTTTTGCTACAACTGCACTACTACAAACTGTTCAGGAACTTCTCGTCCGACTTCGTCAGCAAACCATCCTGACGCGCCTTGACAATCAGATCGGGACGCTTTTTTGCGGTCGCCTCAAGCGCCCGCTCGCGCCGCCACTTCACTATCTCCGCGTGGTGCCCGCCCATCAATACCGGCGGCACTGCTACGCCTTCATACTCTTCCGGACGCGTGTAATGCGGGCAATCCAGCAAACCGTTCACAAAGCTGTCTTCGACCGCTGATGAACCGTCGTTCAGGACACCGGGCAACTGCCGGATCACAGAATCCATCAGCGCCATCGCCGGCAACTCGCCACCCGACAAAACGAAATCGCCGAGGCTGATTTCTTCATCGACATGGCTGTCGAGCAAACGCTGATCAATCGCTTCGTAACGACCGCACAACAGCACGACACCTGAATCCTGTGAAAATTGCATGACGCGTTGATGCGTCAGCGGCTTGCCTTGCGGCGACAGGTACACGACACGCGGCGAGGGCAAACCCAGATCAGTCTGCCGCTGCTTCGCCGCCGCCAGCGTCTGCTGCAAAGGCCTTGCCAGCATCACCATCCCAGGACCACCGCCATAAGGCCGGTCATCGACTGTGCGGTGATTGTCCGTTGTGAAATCACGCGGATTCCATAACGACAACGCCCATTTCTTTTGCTCGTACGCACGGCGCGTTACACCAGACTGCGTCAAAGCGGAAAACATTTCGGGGAAAAGCGTGACGACATCAAATTGCATTCGGCACTTTCTCCAATGCTGCCGGCATCACAGGTCGGATTGCCGGTTTAATAATCCAGGCCCCAGTCGACGACCATTTTTTTCTCAGTCAAAGTCACGGACTTGACGAATTGGTCGACGTAAGGAATCAGGATTTCTGTTGCCGCCTTGCTATCGGCAGTCTCTGCCGGGGAATTTGCAGGAGCAACGCGGAGGATCGGGTGTGCCCCGTTATCCATCAGATCGCTCACTACGCCCAGGGACTCGCCCTGCAAGTTCTCAACTGCCAGGCCGATCAGATCGACCCAGTAAAATTCGTCGTCGGACAACGCAGGAAAATGGCTACGCGAAATCTGCACCACAGCACCCTTGAGCGCTTCAGCACCTTCACGACCCGCCACTCCCATCAGCTTCGCTACCACGTCACCGCTGTGGTACTTGGACTGCATCATCTCGACATCGCGCAATTCCGGCTTATCCAGCCACCAGTTTTTTGCGCTCAGCAGTGCATCAGCATCCGCCGAATAAGGTTTGACTCGCACCCAGCCCTGAATACCATAAGCACCAGAGACATAACCGACCGTCACCAGATCCGAAGGAACGGTAACGCCTGATTGTAATGTGCGTGACAAACCTGTCTTACTATCGCTGCGAAACTAAAAAGCGACTGCGATTAAGCAGCAGCTTTCTTGCCTGCTTCGCTAACCAGACGAGCAACGGTTGGCGACAATTGTGCGCCAGTGCCTTGCCAGTGAGCCAGACGGTCCTGAGCGATACGGAAGGACTCTTCCTTACCGGATGCAACCGGGTTGTAGAAACCCAGACGCTCGATGAAACGGCCATCGCGGCGATTGCGCGAATCAGTTGCAACGATGTTGAAGAACGGGCGCTTCTTGGCGCCTCCACGAGCTAAACGAATAACGACCATAATGGTTCCAAAAAGTGTTCGAACACGGAAAAGACGACGATTATAGCCGAAATGTCAGCCAAACGGCAAGTTCAATGCCAGGCAAGCACCGTGTCCATCCAAGCGGGCCGGAACGACCCATTTCGCTTACCAGCCGATTACACGCCGGTTTTATTCACTTTACCTCGCGGAACCTCGTTCGCGGGGCAAGTTTCCGCGGCTATACTAGCCGCAGTTTTTTTACAACACTGTAGTGCTTCGTACTGCAGCCAACCGCGTCTTTGCCCTCAAGAAATTAACTTAATGACAATTCCGCACAAGAACAAAACCTTCACCACCTTTATCGCAGCCGTCACCGGCGGCATCGGCCTGCATCGGTTTTATCTGTATGGGCGCAAGGATATCTTCGGCTGGCTACATGCCGCGACGCTGCCGGTTTCGGCGCTGGCCATCTTGATTTTCAGCAATTCCCAGCCTTTGTTCATGGGAATGCTGTTTGTATTCTCGGTTTTGTGCGGCTTCCTGGAAGCGCTCGTCATCGGCCTGACGCCGGACGAAAAGTGGGACGCCAAACATAACCCGGCATCCGGCAAGAAATCGGAATCGCACTGGGTGCTGGCGCTGATTCTGGTGCTGACGCTCGGCATCGGCGCCATGTCGGTAATCGCTTTGCTGGCGCGCAGCTTCGATCTGCTGTTCACCGGCGGCGCTTACGGCTGATGCCTGCGCAGCCGCGGATGTTTGATGCGCCTCCTTGCCACGGACTTGCCGGATCACTCCGGCAAGTCCTGCTAATCAGAACTGCGCCTCAGTCAACGCCATGACACCGGCGCTGCCCTCGACAATCGATGCACGCAGCGAAGCAGCCTGCGTCAGCACGTGATCAGCATAGAACCGTGCTGTCGCGATCTTGGCTTTGTAGAACTGCGCGTCGCCCTCGCCTGCTTTCAGCTTGTCCACTGCCACCAGCGCAGCGCGCGCCATCTGCCATCCACCCAACACCACCCCCGCCAGCTTTAGGTAAGGCACACTGCCTGAGAACACGCTTTTGATATCGGTCTTGATGTTGGCGACAACGTAATTGACCACTTCATCCAACGCGCGCGCGCCGTCGACCAGGCGCTTGCGGATCGCCTGCAGGTCGTCGCCGAACTCTCCTGCCGCGGCAGCCGACAAGGCCGATTCCGTTTTGTGAATCTGCGCAATGATGCCTTTGGCGACAGCACCGCCATCGCGTGCCGTTTTGCGACCGACCAGATCGTTAGCCTGAATCGCGGTCGTACCTTCATAAATCGCCAGGATGCGCGCATCGCGGTAATACTGTGCGGCGCCGGTCTCTTCGATGAAGCCCATGCCGCCATGCACCTGCACACCGGTCGATGTCACATCGATCGACAACTCCGTCGACCAGCCTTTGACGATAGGCACCAGATATTCATAACAAGCCTGATTGGCCTTGCGCGTCGCCTCGTCCGGATGATGATGACCGGCGTCGGAGGCTGCCGCAGCTACGTAAGCCAATGCACGCGCCGCCTCCACCTGCGAACGCATCGACATCAGCATGCGGCGCACGTCCGGCTGGTGAATGATGGTGACCGCACCGGCAGAACCCGCCAGATCGCGCGACTGCACACGATCCTTCGCATAGGCCACAGCCTTTTGATAGGCGCGCTCAGCAACGCTGATGCCTTGAATGCCGACCGCGAAACGCGCGGCATTCATCATGATGAACATGTATTCGAGACCGCGATTCTCTTCGCCGACCAGCATACCGACGGCGCCGCCATGGTCGCCAAACTGCAAGACTGCAGTCGGACTGGCCTTGATGCCCAGCTTGTGCTCGATGGAGACGCAATGCACGTCGTTGCGCTCGCCCAGAGAACCGTCCGGCTTCACCAGGAATTTCGGCACGATGAAGAGCGAAATGCCCTTCACGCCTTCCGGCGCATCCGGCGTACGCGCCAACACCAGATGGACGATGTTTTCGGCCATGTCGTGCTCACCGTAGGTGATGAAAATCTTGGTGCCGGAAAGTTTGAACATGCCATCACCCTGCGGCACCGCGCGCGTGCGCACCAGCGCCAGATCGGAACCGGCTTGCGGCTCGGTCAGGTTCATCGTGCCGGTCCACTTGCCGGAGATGAAATTGGTCAGGTAGGTATTCTTTTGCTCTTCGGTGCCGGCCGTCATCAACGCTTCGATGGTGCCATCCGTCAGCAAGGGGCACAGGGCAAACGAGAGATTCGCCGAATTGAGCATTTCAATGCAAGGCGTCGCCACCAGCTTGGGCAAGCCCTGGCCGCCAAACTCGACAGGATGCTGCACGCCCTGCCAGCCGGCTTCACCGAACTGCTTAAAGGCTTCTTTGAAGCCCTTGCTGGTCGTGACCTTGCCGTCGCTCCATGAACTGGGATCTTTGTCGGCGGGATGATTGAGCGGCGCCACCACTTCGCCGCAGAATTTTGCATTCTCTTCCAGAATGGCTTCCACGGTTTCCGGCGTCGCGTCTTCGCAATGGGGCAATGCGTTGACTTCCGACAATCCTGCCAGTTCGTTCATCACGAACAGCATATCTTTCACTGGTGCGACGTAGCTCATCTCCGACTCCTGATTCCTTGTTGTATACGCAAATACGCAATCTCTTGTTGCGCTCAGCGCTTCTGCAACTTTTGCAACGCTTCTGTAATGCTTGAAATTAATCGGCCCCGTCAAACTGGCGGGGCCGTTTTTGGATCAACCCAGTTGCTTGACCAACTCAGGCACGACTTCGAACAAGTCGCCGACGATGCCGTAGTCCGCTACCGAGAAAATCGGTGCTTCTTCATCCTTGTTGATCGCGACGATCACCTTGGAATCTTTCATGCCGGCCAGATGCTGGATCGCGCCGGAAATACCGACGGCGATATACAGCTGCGGCGCGACGATTTTGCCGGTCTGACCGACCTGCCAGTCGTTCGGTACATAACCTGCGTCCACTGCAGCGCGTGAAGCGCCCATGGCGGCATTGAGTTTGTCGGCCAGCGGCTCGAGGATCTTGAAGCTTTCCGACGAACCCATGCCGCGGCCACCGGACACGATGATCTTGGCGGCCGTCAGTTCCGGACGATCCGACTTGGCGACTTCGCGCGAGACGAAGCTGGACTTGCCGGAGTCGGCCACTGCCGTCAGCGATTCCACTGCGGCGCTGCCACCGGAAGCGGCTGCGTCGAAACCGGTCGTACGCACGGTGATGACCTTGATGCTGTCCGACGATTGCACGGTAGCGATCGCGTTACCTGCGTAGATCGGGCGTTCGAAGGTGTCGGCGCTGTCGACCTTGGTGATTTCAGAGATCTGCGCCACGTCCAGCTTGGCGGCCACGCGTGGCAGGATGTTCTTGCCGTAGGCGGTTGCCGGCGCCAGGATGTGGGTGTATTCCTTGGCGATTGCCAGCGCTTGCTCGGCAACGTTTTCGGCCAGACCATCGGCGAATTGCGGCGCGTCGGCCAGCAAGACCTTCGACACGCCGGCGATTTGCGCGGCTGCGTCAGCGGCTGCCTTGGCGTTGTGGCCTGCGACGAGGATATGGACGTCGCCGCCGGCCTGAGCTGCGGCGGTGACGGTGTTCAATGTGCTGCCTTTGAGGCTGACATTGTCGTGTTCTGCAATGACGAGTGCGGTCATGTTGTCTCTTCCTTAGATGACTTTGGCTTCGTTTTTGAGTTTCGCGACCAGGGTTGCGACGTCAGGCACTTTCACGCCTGCGCTGCGCTTCGGCGGCTCGGTGACTTTGAGCGTCTTGACGCGCGGAGCGACGTCGACACCCAGGTCTTCCGGCTTGACGATATCCAGAGTCTTCTTCTTGGCCTTCATGATGTTCGGCAGCGTGACGTAGCGCGGTTCGTTCAGGCGCAGGTCAGTCGTCACGATGGCAGGCAAAGTCAGCGCCAATGTCTCCAGGCCGCCATCGACTTCACGGGTCACGGAGACTTTGCCGTCTTCCAGCACAACCTTGGACGCGAATGTCGCTTGCGGCCATCCCAGCAGCGCCGCCAGCATCTGGCCGGTCTGATTGGAGTCGTCGTCGATGGCTTGCTTACCGAGGATGATCAGTTGCGGTTGCTCTTTGTCCGCCAGCGCCTTCAGCAGCTTGGCGACGGCCAGAGGCTGCAGGTCGAGGTCAGCTGCGGTTTCAACCAGAATGCCGCGGTCGGCGCCGATGGCCATTGCGGTGCGCAGGGTTTCCTGGCATTGCGTGACGCCGCAGGAAACAGCGATCACTTCAGTGACCTTGCCGCCTTCTTTCAGACGCGTGGCTTCTTCCACCGCGATTTCGTCGAAGGGGTTCATCGACATCTTGACGTTGGCGATGTCCACACCGCTGCCGTCGGATTTGACGCGTACTTTGACGTTGTAATCTACTACCCGCTTGACGGGGACTAATACTTTCATCGCCTGGTCCTTGGAAAAAACGAATTGACGTAAACGTTAACTGAACGGTGATTATAAAAGCAAAAGCGGCGCAAAAGCTGGACACCACTCGAATTTAGCACGATCGTTCTTTTTAATGTGTGAAGCATACACACTAAATCGCCGCAGCGAAAGTCCCCTTGATTGCTTTTTGGATGATTTTTCCGCAGTACATCCGACAAGATGAAATCTGCCGGATGGCGTTGCTGAAGATACGGTTTACGAAGACCTGAAAGACTAAGCAGCCAGATACTGCGGTTGTGCACCGCGCAATCCGTCGATCAGATTCTGCACCGCCAACTCGGCCATCGCACGCCGCGTCTCATGCGTGGCGGAGCCGATATGCGGCAATGCAACCACGTTAGGCAGTTGCAGCAAAGGAGAATCCGCCGGCAACGGTTCTGTCTCAAAAACATCGAGGCCCGCGCCATAGATCGTCTTTTTCTGCAAGGCATCGATCAACGCCGCTTCATCGACAATCTTGCCCCGCGACGCATTGATGAAAATCGCACTGGTCTTCATCAATGAAAACTCATGCGCGCCGATCGTGCGCTCGGTCTGTGCCGTCAGCGGCAGCATCGGACAGACAAAATCAGCCTGCCGGAACAATTCTTCGCGCGAGACATAAGTCGCCGCCAGATCCCTCTCCGCTTCCGGGTTGGGCCGGGTGTTGTGATAGATGATCTTCATGCCGAAACCGTGGTGTGCCCGCCGCGCGACGGCGCTGCCGATGCGTCCCATGCCAAGCATGCCCAGCGTTTTTCCGTGTACGTTCACGCCGAACAAGGACTCGCCGATGCTGCCGGTCCACTTCCCTGACTTGACGAGTTCGGCCAGCTCCACGATGCGACGCGCGCTGGCGAGGATCAGCGAAAAAATCGCATCCGCCGTCGCCTCATTGAGTACGCCCGGCGTATGCGCCAGCATAAGGCCGCGTTTGCGGAAATATTCCAGATCAAAATTATCAACACCAACCGAAATGGTCGAGGCAATCTTCAGCAGCGGCGCAGCGTCCAGCATGTCGTTGGCAATCGGCAAACTGGCGCCGATCATGCCGTGCGCCGTCCTCAGCGCCGCGATGAATTGCTCGCGGTTGCCGGAATTGATGCCGGCAAAGCTGGTGACCTCGAACTCCGACTCCAGACGATCCTGAAGATCTGCAGGCAAGGACTTGTACACGACGACATGCTGTTTCATTTCAGATCTCTATATAACGGTAAATGTAATCATCAGGCTGAAGCGGCATTCAGTTGCGCGCGTGTCGGCAAACCTTCCATGTCGCCCACGACCTGGATTGCAAACGCGCCGATGCGATTGCCGCGCATCACGGCCTCCGGCATGGAGAGTCCTTCCAGCAAACCGCTGATTACACCAACCGCAAAGCCGTCACCGGCGCCAACCGTATCGACCACCTCTTTGACTTCAACACCGGCAACCACACCTTCTTCGCTGGCATTGCGAAAATACGCGCCCTCCGCACCCAGCTTGATCACCACCTGCTTGACGCCTTTGTCCAGATAGAACGCAGCGATGTCGCGCGGCTCGCTGTAGCCGGTAAGAATCTTCCCCTCGCTCAGTCCGGGCAGCACCCAATCCGCCTTAAAGGCCAGTTCATTGAGCTTCTGCGCCATCACTTCCTGAGATGGCCACAGCATGGGACGCAAATTGGGATCGAAAGAAATTGTCTTGCCTTTGGCACGCATGAAATCCAGCGCCTGATGGGCAAACGCCATCGTGCTGGCCGACAGCGCCGCAGCGATACCCGTGGCATGCAAATGGCGCGCGCCGCCAAAGTAGGACTCGTCGAAATCGACCTGCGACAGATGGCTGGCGGCTGAACCCTTGCGGTAATACTCAATCGCCGGATCGGCGCCATCGACCGCTTTCGCCTTGAGCTGAATCGCCGTGCGAAACTCCATGTCAGTGGCGACGTGACTGACATCCACGCCCTCTTGCGCTACGCGCTTGCGAATGAAACGGCCGAAGGAATCGTTGCCGACGCGGCTGACCCAGCCGACTTTCAGACCAAGGCGTGACAAACCGATGGCAACGTTGGTTTCTGCGCCGGCCAGACGGCGCGTGTACTTTTCTACGTCGGCAAAATCGCCGACTTCATCTGCAACAAACAAAGCCAATGCTTCGCCGTACGTGACGACGTCCAGTTGTGCTTGCGTCATTTATTTTCTTTCTGATTAATTCAGGCCGTGTCAGGCAGCGGATCTCAGGGGCGAAAAACTACGCCGAAGCCAGCATCGCCACGTAATCGCGGGTCACTGCTTCCAGATCCTTGCCGATAATGGGAAATTCGATGGCACGCTGCACTCCGCGCGGAAAGTGCGAGAACAGGCGTCGCCAGACTGCATCGTCCTCATCCAGCGGGATCGCCTTGAGCTTGCCCTTGTCGTTCCACACGCCCTTGCAGTGCACGTATTGCACGTGCCCCGCCAGGGTACGCGCGGCGACCTCTGCATCAACGCCGCTCCAGCGCCAATTGCCCATGTCGAAGGTCATACCGACCGGCACACCGGTGCCGGAACACACCGCCAGAAAATTGGCGATCGATTCCAGCTTGCCGCCGTGTTCGGTCTGATCGTTTTCCAGCAACAAGGGCACGGGAGCCTGCGCCACAAAGCGCGACCAGTCCAGCATATTGCTGGACGGCGAAAAATGTCCCAGCGACACCTTCAGGAAACGCGACTGCAATTGCTGCGCCTCGCCCATCACTTCGTCCAGCTCATCGCGCGCCAGCGAACCGTCCTTGCGGAACAATTCAATCGGCGCCGAATACACCGAGAACAGCTTGTGCTTCGCCAACAGCGCATGCAGCTCGTCAAAATCCGGCAACTCGGTAAACAACTCGCGGCGAATTTCCAGGCCCGCGGCACCAGCCGCCGCAACGATGGGGATCAGATGCGCATGGCCGACCTGGCGCACAAAATCTGCGCCATAGGCCGAAGCCGCGACCAGTACCGGGGTTTTCATTTGATGTTGCCGGCGCCGACGAACTGGCGTGCTTCCGGCGTTTGCGGATCGGCGAAGAACTCCTTCGACGGACGCGTTTCCCAGACCTTGCCCTGATGCATGAACACGGTGAGATCGGCGACGCGCCGGGCGAATTCCATTTCGTGCGTGACGAGCAACATAGTCATTCCTCCTCGGGCGAGTTCTTCCATGACTTTCAGCACTTCTTGCGTCAGCTCAGGATCCAGCGCCGACGTGACTTCGTCGAACAGCATCACCTGCGGCTCCATCGCCAGCGAACGCGCAATCGCCACGCGCTGCTGCTGACCGCCTGACAGCTGTTCCGGATAAGCATCGCGCTTGTGATCGAGGCCGACTTGCTTCAATACCTTGATCGCCGTTTCGCGCGCTTTTTCGGTTGCGACTTTCTTGACGATGCGCGGCGACAGCATCACGTTCTCTTCCACCGTCAGATGCGGGAACAGATTGTAGTGCTGGAACACCATCCCCACATCCTTGCGCAACTCGATCAGATGCTCATGTTTTGCAGTGAGCTTGTGACCGGCAACGCTGATGCTACCACCATCAATGGTCTCCAAACCGTTGATGCAACGCAGCATCGTGCTTTTTCCTGAACCGCTGCGTCCGATGATGGCAATGACCTGCCCGCGCTCGACGGACAACGATATCCCATTCAAGACCTGGTTGCTGCCAAAGCTCTTGGTGATGTTCTCGATCTCAACGATGGGCATGTAATTTCCTTTCTAGGGCAAAACTGAAGCGCGACAGCGGATAGCAGAAGATGAAGTAAATCGCTGCAACAATCGGGAATACGAGGAAGGGCTGGAAAGTTGCATTGCTGACGAGCTTGCCCGCCTGCGTCAACTCCACCAGACCGATAATGGAAGCGATCGAGGTGTTCTTGACGATCTGCACCAGGAAGCCCACCGTCGGCGGCAGTGAAATACGCACCGCCTGCGGCAGAATCACATAGCGCAATTGCTGCCAGCGTGTCATCGCCAGCGCCGTCGAGGCTTCCCATTGCGGCACCGGCACGGCTTCGATACAACCGCGCCAGATTTCGCCAAGATAGGCGCTGGTATAAATCGTCATCGCAATCGTCGCAGCCACCATCGGCGGCAGCTTGAAGCCGTAGATCGCCAGTCCGTAGAACGACAGGAACAGGATGATCAGCACCGGCGTGCCCTGGATGATCTGGATGTACACCGCCGACACCGTGCGCAGGATCTGCAGGTGCGAAGTACGCATCAGCGCGACGACGAAACCTGCCGCCCCGCCGACGATGAACGCCAGCACCGACAACAGCACCGTCCAGCGCGCGGCTTCCCACAAGAAAACAAACTGGTCCCAGGAAAATTCGGCAATCATCGGTTCCCCCTTGGCCGCGCTACGCCAAGACGGCGGCGGCGTTTAAACACAACCAGACCGATGAGCCAGAAACTGAGGCGGAACAGCAACGCCAGCAGAATGTAGAGCACCATCACGATCAGGTAAATTTCGAAGCTGCGGAAGGTTTCGGCATCGAGCAGATTGGCGCTCGCGGTCAGTTCCTCGGCAGAAATCGCCGACACCACGCTGGAGGCCAGCATCATCAGCGTGAACTGACTGGCCAGGGCCGGATAGACTTTCTCCAGCGCCGGCGTCAGCACCACATGGCGAATCACCTGCCAGCGTGTCATCGCCAGCGCCTGCGCCGCTTCGATCTGCGAAGGATGGACCGCCATCATGCCGGCGCGCACAATCTCAGTCGAATACGCGCCGAGATTAACCGTCATCGCCACCAGCGCGGCAATATTGGCATCGACCTGCACGCCTGCAGCGGGCAAGCCGAAAAAGATAATGAACAACTGCACCAGGAAAGGCGTGCTGCGGATCAGCTCCACATAGGACGTGACCGCAAAGCGGGCCGGCGCCGAACCGTGAATGCTCACGATCGCCCCGAAGATACCCACCGCCAAACCGCAGATCATCGACAGCGCACTGAGCCGGATGGTGAGCAGCGCCCCCCACAACAGCTGGTCCATGTGCTGAAAGATGAACGCAAACTGAAAATCATAAGACATCTTCTACTCCTTGCCGATTCACCACACCGCCATGAAGTTGCAACGGTCGGCGGAAACATCCGGATCACGGTTAGTGACAAATGGCCACCGACGCCTGTCAATAACTTGTCGTTCCGGCGAAAGCCGGAACCCAGCGACGTTGGCGGCTACGACGAACTTGCCGATCGCCTGTTCAAGACACTGGGTCCCAGCTTTCGCCGGGACGACGTGCTGTTAAATTCGCAGACTGGATCGAGACCCGGATTCGTTAAGCGTTTCTTAAAATACCGGCAGATTCGGCAGTGGCGAACCCGACCACTTGCGGGAAATTGCATCCAGTTCGCCGTTCAGCTTGACGTAGTAGATGAAGTTGTTGAGCCATTGCTGCAGGTCGAAAGCACCCTTGCGCACGGTCATCGAGTTCGGTTGCACCGAGTAAGGGAACTTGATGTCGATCTTGCCCGCGCCGCGTGTCTTCACGATTTCTGTCGCCATGGTGTTCGGGATCGAGATCGCATCAACCTGGCCGCTCAGCAAAGCCTGAGTCACGGTCGAGTCATCTTCGAAGCGAACCAGCACGGTACCGGCAGGCGCCAGACGTGTCAGAGCGGTGTCATTGGTGCTACCGCGCGAAACGCCGACTTTCTTCTTGACCAGATCGTTCAGGTTCTTGAACTTGGAAGCGACCGGACCGACGATGGACAATTCAAAACCGCTGTAAGGAATCGTGAACATCACCGACTTGGCGCGTTCAGGCGTTGGCGCCAATGTCGCTGCCAGGAAGTCGACCTTGCCGGATTCCAGCGCGGGGATACGTGCTGGCGGCACCAGTGGCACGATTTCCACCGGCAGGCCCAGGTACTTGCCGATCAGGTTGGCCACATCGACGTCGTAGCCGATCGGTTCGCCCTTGGCGTCGACGCTGCCGAATGGCGGCGTGCCGCTGACGACGCCGATGGTGACCTTGCCTTTTTTGATCAGGTCAGCCACGGTTTGTGCGCTGGCGCTGACCGCTGCGCTGGCGGCGCAGGCTGCAACCAGGGTCAGCGCGGCGAATTTGGTGCTGAACAGTTTCTTGATGCTCATGACTTGTCTCCTTTTTTTGCTCGTCGCCCCGGATAGAAGCGACTTGCAAACATCCTCAATAAACGGCTTTCGCCCTCTTTACTGCTTCTCTTCTTTACAGCTTGTTTTTATATCGGACTGCGTTGCCTTGCCGTCCGATTCTTCTGTGCAGTTCTGCATCGCTCGTGCATTTTTTGTCTCTGGTATCGGTTCCAGAATAATTAAAAAATCTGATCTCTCGTTTCCTTCAACGCCCCTGCCGACAAGCTTGAACCGCGCTGGATCAGACGGCCGTCCAGCAAAATTTCCCGACGCGGAGCATGCTCTCCGTGGATGCGCGCCAGCAAACGTTCAATGGCGGCAAAACCGATTTCGTACGTCGGCTGCTCAATCGTGCTGATGCCGCTGCCCACCAGCGGCGACCACGACAATTCGTCGAAACACAGCAAGCCGACATCTTCGGGGAAACGCAACTTCATGCTTTGCAGCGCCAGTGCAATCTGCAATGACACCATGCCGTTACCGGCCAGAATCGCTACTTTTCCTGCGCCACGTTTTGCTTTGCGCCGCTTCAGAAAATCTTGCAGCATCGCCGCAACATGGCCGGGCTGATCAATGTGCACTTCCAGCGTCTCGCCTTCACAATCAGGTCTTTCGGCCAGCGCCTGCAAGAATCCTGCTTGCCGTCCCTGCCTTGAACTCACGCCATATAAGGGCTGCACCACCAGTCCGATATCGCTATAACCGCTCGTCAGCAAATGCTCGGTCGCCATGCGCGCCGCTCTGACGTTGTCGAGTCCGACCAGATCGAAATCACAACCATCTATGCGCCGGTCCAGCAGGACCACCGGAAATGCCACGCGTCCCAGCTCTTTCAGCGGCGTCACGTTGCGTCCTTGCGTATTGAACAGCAGACCTTCCACGCTATAAGAATGCAAAGCCGCCAGCGACTGCAGTTCGCGCTTTTCATCGTTACCGGTATTACACAACATCAGGGTATAGCCATGCTCCTGACAGGCTGCTTCGGCGCCGTTCAGGACGGCGACGGAATACGGATTCAGAATGTCCGCCACCAGCATCCCGATGAGCCGTGTGCGCCCGCCTTTCAGGCCGCGCGCCATCTGGCTGGGCTGATAACCGAGCCGGGCAATTGTGCTGCGAATCTGTTCGCGCAGGGGCTCCGACAAGGCGTCAAGCTCGCCGCCGAGATATCTCGAAATACTGGTCTTCGACACACCCGCTTCGCGTGCGACCTGGGCAATCGTGACCCTGCCCGCGCCAACGCCGCGCATGTGTTGCATATTGGATTTTTGTCTCACTCTACCTGCCAAATCGTTGATTGTTATCTGCTGATACATCGGCTGATTTGTTCTACGGGTTCCCAGGTTTCTTTTTTTATGATGAATCTTTGGAACCGGTTCCAAGATAGCAGTGCAAAAATCCTTTTGCAAACTATTTCACATGAAAAGTTTGATGAAAAAGGATGAATGAAAAAGGCCGTAACGCATAAAAATGTGCGTCAGGAAATTGGTGCATAGCGGCATTTTGGAGTACCAATGCCGCCCTTGCATTACCTGTCAGACGAATGAGAAATCAATATGGTGCCGCGCTACAAACCTATGCGGCAGAGCTTTTAAGAAACCGAAAATCAGGCCGGCTGCAAATCGGCAACATGCGACTTCACAGCCGCCAGCACGATCTCGCTGAGTTCGGAACCGCCCTCTTGCTCTACGTACGCAAGCAAGGCGCGGCGCATGCGAGGCTCCCAGAAACGTTTGATATGCGCGGCCAGATCGTTCTCCGCCTGCGCACGATCGGGCATCGTCGAGAAAAACGTGCCGATCTGGTTGGCCATCTTGATCAGGTGCGGAAGATTCATGATGTTGTCTCGTGTTGGGATATTGTTGTCAGGTCGATGTTAAATCAACCGATGCGGGCCGGCGTAGACGACATGGCCCTGCCGGCGCACGAAGCCGATCAGCGTCACGTCGGTTTCCTTGGCCAGCCGGATCGCCAATGCCGTCGGTGCAGAAATCGCAGCGATGAAGCCGATGCCGACGGTGGCCGCCTTTTGCACCATTTCATAACTGGCGCGGCTGGTGATGATGACGGCGCCGGCAGAAAAGTCTTGCTTGTCTTCCGCCAGCGCGCCGATCAGCTTGTCGAGCGCGTTATGGCGGCCGACATCTTCACGCACCAGCTTGATCTTGCCGTCGCGCCCCAGCCATGCGGCTGCATGCGTGGCGCCGGTTTGCTGCTGCAATTCCTGCTGCGACTGCATGGACTCCAGTGCGGCGTGCAAGGTCTCCGCTGAAAAACGCAAGGCATCGGCCTGCACTGCTGCGGGATGACGCACAGCCTGCTCCAGCGTTTCCGCCCCGCACAGACCGCAGCCGGTGCGGCCGGTCAGATTGCGGCGCTTTTCCTTCAGCGCGACAAAACGTTCCGTCGCGACGTTCATCTGCACCTGGATGCCTTCCGCACCCTGCACGATCTCACAATCGTAGAGTTCGCTCGGGTCAGCCAGAATGCCTTCGGTCAATGAGAAGCCCAGCGCAAAGTCTTCCAGATCGGCCGGCGTCGCCATCATCACGGCATGCGAGATTCCGTTGTATTCCAGCGCGATCGGCACTTCTTCGGCAACGACGTCAGTAATGACTTCTCGCCGGCCGTCGCGCCACTTCTCCACTTCGACCTGTGCCGCCGTAGCGAACTCAGTATCTGCCGGCGATGGGATGGGACATGCATTCATTGACTGATCTTCTTTCAAACCTGCTTCTGCTACTCAAAAATAAACTAAGAAAAAAACAATCTACGTCTAAACAATCACCGTCGTCCCGGTGCACGCTGGAATCCAGTGACGTCAGGCGCTGCCTCAGTCTGCGTAACGACGCTGGGTCCTGACTTTCGTCAGGACGACGTCAATTTATTTAGTTACCAAGGGCTCCTGAGGAGCCTTCTCGCCTTTCAGCAAACCGAGCTGTTCACGGTTGAACTGTTCGTAATGCTGTTGCCATTCGGACGGCTGCGATACCGGCATGACCTGCACTGCCGTCACCTTGTACTCGGGACAATTGGTCGCCCAGTCAGAGTTGTCGGTGGTGATCACATTGGCGCCCGATTCAGGGAAGTGGAACGTGGTGTAGACCACGCCCGGCTGCACCCGCTCGGTCACCGTGGCGCGCAATACCGTCTGCCCGGCGCGTGACTCGATGCCGACCCAATCGCCTTCGCGCACGCCGCGGTCTTCGGCGTCGTGCGGATGGATTTCCAGGCGGTCTTCATCGTGCCACTGGGAGTTCTCCGTACGGCGCGTCTGCGCACCGACGTTGTACTGCGACAAGATCCGGCCCGTAGTCAGGATCAGCGGATAACGCTGCGTCACCTTCTCATCAGTCGCAAAGTACTGCGTATTGAGGAACTTGCCCTTGCCGCGGATGAAGCTGCCGATATGCATGATCGGCGTGCCTTCCGGCGCGGCTTCGTTGCACGGCCACTGGATGCTGCCGAGGCGTTCCAGCTTGTCGTAGCTGACTCCGTGGAAACTCGGCGTCAGAGCGGCAATTTCATCCATGATTTCCGAAGGATGATTGTACGGCATCGGGTAGCCGAGCGCTTCGGCCAGCGCCACGGTGACTTCCCAGTCGGATTTCCCCGACTTCGACGGCATCACCTTGCGCACGCGCGAGATGCGGCGCTCGGCGTTGGTGAAGGTGCCATCCTTTTCGAGGAAGGACGAACCTGGCAGGAACACATGCGCATATTTGGCAGTTTCGTTGAGAAACAAGTCCTGCACCACGATGCATTCCATTTCCTGCAGCGCGGCGGCGACGTGCTGCGTGTTGGGGTCGGACTGGACGATATCTTCACCTTCGCAATACAGCCCCTTGAAGCTGCCGTCCATCGCAGCGTCGAACATATTGGGAATGCGCAAGCCCGGCTCCGGATTGAGCGTCACACCCCAGGCTTGCTCGAACTGGGAACGCACCGTCGAATCGGAAATGTGCCGATAACCCGGCAGCTCATGCGGGAACGAGCCCATGTCGCACGAACCCTGTACGTTATTCTGACCGCGCAGCGGATTGACGCCGACACCTTCGCGTCCGACGTTGCCGGTCGCCATCGCAAGGTTGGCGATGCCGATCACCATGGTGGAACCTTGCGCATGCTCGGTCACGCCCAGGCCGTAATAGATCGCACCGTTACCGCCGGTAGCAAACAACCTCGCCGCGCCGCGCAGTTCGTCCGCCGGCACGCCGCAGACAGCGGACAGGGCTTCCGGCGAGTTATCCTCGCGCAGCACGAACTCTTTCCATTGCTCGTAGGATTGGACGTCGCAGCGTTCGCGAATATATTCCTCGCTTTGCAGACCTTCGGACATGATCACGTGCGCCAGCGCGGTGATGACGGCCACGTTGGTACCGGGCCGCAGCTTGAGATGATAGTCGGCCTGGATGTGCGGCGACTTGACCATCTCGGTGGTGCGCGGATCGATGACGATCAGCTTCGCGCCCTGGCGCAGGCGGCGCTTCATCTGCGAGGCGAATACCGGGTGCGCCGACGCCGGGTTGGCGCCGATAATCATGACGACGTCGGACTTCATCACCGAGTCGAATGTCTGGGTGCCGGCCGACTCGCCGAGCGTCTGCTTGAGGCCGTAACCGGTCGGTGAATGGCAGACGCGTGCGCAGGTATCGACGTTGTTGTTGCCGAAAGCGGCGCGCACCAGCTTTTGCACCAGATAGGTTTCTTCGTTGGTGCAACGCGACGAGGTGATACCGCCTATCGAATCCTTGCCGTGCTTGGCCTGGATCCGGCGGAATTCGCTGGCCGCATATGTCAGCGCTTCTTCCCAGGATACTTCGCGCCACGGGTCGCTGATCTTGCTGCGGATCATCGGCTTGGTGATGCGGTCCTTGTGCGTTGCATAGCCCCAGGCGAAACGCCCTTTGACGCAAGAGTGGCCGTGGTTGGCCTTGCCATCCTTGTACGGCACCATACGCACCACTTCGTTACCCTTCATCTCCGCCTTGAACGAGCAGCCCACGCCACAGTAAGCGCAGGTGGTGACTTTGCTGTG
This sequence comes from Herbaspirillum sp. GW822-FHT03A08, assembly GCF_058801885.1. Taxonomy (NCBI): domain Bacteria; kingdom Pseudomonadati; phylum Pseudomonadota; class Betaproteobacteria; order Burkholderiales; family Oxalobacteraceae; genus Herbaspirillum; species Herbaspirillum sp. GW822-FHT03A08. Next base: position 381,919 of record NZ_JBXANR010000001.1, read on the forward strand.
TTCGGCCTGGCCCATCATGATCACGGTCTTCTCGGTCAGCGTCGCGGTCGGACAAGCCTGCACGCAGGCGCCGCAGGAAACGCATTCAGATTCCATGAAAGTATCCATCTGCCCTGCCGAGACGCGCGACTCAAACCCGCGACCGCTGATAGTCAGCGCGAAGGTGCCTTGCGTTTCTTCGCAGGCGCGCACGCAGCGATTGCAGACGATGCATTTCGATGGATCGTAAGTGAAGTAAGGATTCGACTCATCCTTCTTCATCTCCAGGTGGTTGTCGCCGTCGTAGCCGTAGCGCACCTCGCGCAGGCCGACGGTGCCGGCCATGTCCTGCAATTCGCAATTGCCGTTGGTCGGACAGGTCAGGCAATCGAGCGGATGGTCGGAGATATATAGCTCCATCACGCCGCGCCGGATATCGGCCAGCTTGGGCGTCTGCGTCTGCACCTTCATGCCGGATTCGCACGGCGTGGTGCAGGAGGCGGGATAGCCCTTCATCTTGCGGCCGTCCTTGCCCTCAATCTCGACCAGGCACAGGCGGCAGGAGCCGAAGGGTTCCAGACTATCGGTGGCGCATAGTTTGGGCACGTTAATGCCTGCCTCCACCGCGGCCCGCATCACCGATGTGCCGCTCGGCACCGTGACGGCGACGCCATCGATTTCAAGAGTAACTTCTATCTCGGAGACACGCGCCGGCGTGCCGTAATCTGTTTCGTTGAGCTGGTTCATGGCAACAACTCCTTGCTGAATGCGTAGATGCGTAGCGAATAAGGTTCAGGCGGCTTTTTCAGTCGGCGAACCGAAATCTTCGGGGAAATGGTTCAGCGCCGACAGCACCGGATACGGCGTCAGGCCGCCCATGGCGCACAGTGAACCGTTGAGCATGGTGTCGCACAGGTCGCGCAGCAGATGCACTTGCTGCGGCCGGTTGTCGTTGGCGATGATCTTGTCGATCACCTCGACGCCGCGTGTCGAACCGATGCGGCATGGCGTGCATTTGCCGCATGATTCGATGGCGCAAAACTCCATCGCATAGCGCGCCTGCTGCGCCATGTCGACGCTGTCATCAAACACCACCATGCCGCCGTGGCCGACCATTGCGCCGATGGCGGCAAAGGCTTCATAGTCCAGCGGCGTGTCAAGTTGCTGCGGTGGCATGTACGCACCCAATGGACCGCCCACCTGCACCGCGCGAATCGGACGGCCGCTGATAGTGCCGCCGCCGAAGTCTTCCAGCAGCTGGCGCAATGTCAGGCCGAACGCCTTCTCGACCAGGCCGCCGTATTTGACATTGCCCGCCAGCTGGAACGGCAACGTGCCGTGCGAACGGCCCACGCCATAATTCTTGTAAAACGCCGCGCCGCGCGCCAGTACGATAGGCGCCGTCGCCAGCGAGATCACGTTATTGATGACGGTCGGCTTGCCGAACAAACCCTCCAGCGCCGGCAGCGGCGGCTTGGCGCGCACCACACCGCGCTTGCCCTCCAGGCTTTCCAGCAAGGCGGTCTCTTCGCCGCAGATATAAGCGCCGGCACCCATGCGCACTTCCAGACGGAAGGCCTTGCCTGAGCCGAGGATGTCGTCGCCCAGATAGCCGTTCTGACCAGCGGTGGCGATCGCTTCGTTGAGCGCAGCGATGGCGTGCGGATATTCGGAACGTACGTAGATGTAGCCCTGCGTCGCGCCGACCGCCAGACCGGCAATCGTCATGCCCTCGATCAGCACGAATGGATCATCCTCCATCACCATGCGGTCGGAGAAAGTGCCGGAGTCGCCTTCATCGGCATTGCAGACAATGTACTTCTGCGCCGCTTGCGCGTTCGCCACCGTCTTCCATTTGATGCCGGTCGGGAACGCCGCGCCACCACGTCCGCGCAAGCCTGAATCCAGGACTTCCTGCACGATGGCTTCGCTGCTCATGCCGATTGCACGTCGCAGTCCGGCATAGCCTTCATGCGCCAGATAGTCGATCAGCGACACCGGATCGGTGATGCCGACGCGGGCAAAGGTCAGGCGCTCCTGATTTTTCAGATAAGGAATGTCGTCGGTCAGTCCTCGGGCCAATGCATGCGATCCGCCCTGCAGAAAACCCGCATCGAACAAACTCGCCACGTCGGCAGGATCAACCGGACCGTAAGCGACACGGCCTTGCGCGGTCGCCACCTCAACCATGGGCTCCAGCCAGAACATGCCGCGCGATCCATTGCGCACGATGTTGATCTCAATGCCGCGCTTTTCCGCTTCGCCGGAAATCGCTGCGGCAACCTCATGGGCGCCCAGAGCAATGGCAGCGGAGTCGCGGGGAACGAATACAGTTAAATTCGCACTCATGGCGCACCTCGCTTGCCTTGCAGCAGACGGTCCAGCTTGTCGGCGCCGACGCGTGCATGGAGTTCGCCATCGACTACGACATTCGGGCCGCAGGCACACAAGCCCAGACAGTACACAGGTTCAAGCGTGAACTGGCCGTCGGGGGTGGTTTCGTGGAAGGCGCAGCCAAGCGCTTTCTCGGCGTGCCTGGCCAATGCTTCGGAGCCGACCGACTGACAGGCTTCAGCGCGGCAAACCTGGATCACATGCTTGCCGGCGGGCTGCTGGCGGAAGTGATGGTAGAAGGAAATCACGCCATGCACTTCGGCACGTGACACGTTCAGCGCGTCGGCGATCATCGGCACGGCATCGGCCGGCACGAAGCCGACGGCATCTTGAATCCCATGAAGGATAGGCAACATCGCGCCGGGCATATGACGGCGCGCGGCAATCACATCCCTGACTGCGCCGACGTCGAAAGGCTGTTCTCTGTTCATTGTTTCGTCTCCTGCTGAACTGCTGAATAGCTCCGGTTTGTTGTTTTATGGTCCGGGCCGTGGAAATACGCGCTTAGCCTCGCCGCCTGACTTTGATTGGAACGAGACGTTGCTGCGGGTGCTGTGATTGCGCTGCTTTTTTACGCGCCGCCGACAACAAGCCGGCAGCAATAGATACGGCGATCCCTGCCTGCACGAGCGGCATGGCAAAGTTCAGAAATCCGGGGAAGAAAATACTGCAGAGCGCAACTGCCAGGACTGCAGCGGCAGAGATGATGCAAACAATCAGAGGTGCAGGCGCTGCGCTGAAGAGCGTTGCGGCACGCTGTCTGATCGATGAGTGAGCTAGCGGTTTCATGTTCTCCCTGCCTATCAAGATGCATCGGGTTGGTACAGAACACTTCTGGTGAAACCGGCTGCCGCAAGAATTTATTCTTGCAGCAGCCTTACTACTTTACTGCAACGCTAAATTACTTGAACAACACCGCAGTCTTTTGCAGCGTCAGGGCGATGCCCCACACCAGCGGAATACCGACTGCCAGCCATGCAGCACCGATCAGCGCAGGATTGCCGCCGCGACCGACTTGCGACAGTTCTGCATCGGACATCGTTGCATTGCTGTCGGACGACGACTTCTCGTGCGCCAGTTGCTTTTCACGGGCCAGTTCTTCCGGCGTCATGAAATGCTTCGCAGCGACAGGACGGACCAGCAAGTTGCAGATCAGACCCAGCACCAGCATGCCTGCCAGGATGTACATCGTGGTGTTGTAAACCTGATCGCGCGGCATGCCCAGCGACAGCTGATATTCACGCATGTAGTTCACGACGACAGGTCCCAGGATGCCGGCGGTCGCCCATGCCGTCAGCAGACGGCCGTGGATCGCACCAACCATTTGCGTACCGAACAAGTCGGCCAGGTAAGCAGGCACTGTTGCAAAACCGCCGCCGTACATCGACAGGATCAGGCAAACAGCACCGACGAACAGCGCGATGCTGCCGGCCTTGGCCGACCATGGCAGGCTGACGTACAGGATGAAGCCCAGTACGAAGAAGATCACGTAAGTCATCTTGCGGCCAAAGAAGTCGGAGCACGATGCCCAGACGAAACGGCCGCCGATGTTGAACAAGCTGATCAGACCGGTGAAACCTGCCGCAATCGCCGCAATCGCCGCCTTTTGCTCAAGCGACAGATCGCTGAAGCCGACGTTGACACCCAGCAGATGCCCGCCGAATACTTCTTGCAGCATCGGCGACGAGATGCCGATCACGCCGATACCAGCCGACACGTTCAGACACAGCACCAGCCACACCAGCCAGAACTGAGGAATGCCCCAGACCTTGCTGACGTGCACGTGGTTTTGCGTGATCATGGTGTTGTTGGTGGTTGCCGGAGGCGTCCAGCCGGCCGGCTTCCAGCCGCTTGGCGGGACGCGGTAGCCCAGGGCGCCGGCCATCATGAAGATGAAATAGATGACTGCCATGGCAACGAAGGTTTCCCACACGCCGACCGAAGTCGGGGTAGCGAAGTGCTTCATCAGCTTGTCGGCCAGCGGGCTGCCAACCAGCGCGCCGCCGCCGAAGCCCATGATCGCCATACCGGTCGCCATACCGCGACGGTCCGGGAACCATTTGATCAGCGTCGACACCGGCGAAATGTAGCCGAGGCCGAGACCAACGCCGCCGATGACGCCGGAGCCGATCCACATGAGCCAGATCTGGTGGGTATATACCCCCAGTGCAGAAATCAGCAGGCCGCCGCACCAGCACAATGCCGAGACGACACCGGCCTTGCGCGGTCCGGCGCGTTCCAGCCAGCCGCCCCAGATCGCCGCGGAAACGCCGAGCAGGACGAAGAACATGGTGTACATCCAGCCCAGCATGGAGATCTTCCAGTCGCAGGTCGTGGAGAACACCTGGTCGAAAAAGCCGCTGCCCGGCGCACAGGCGATCGACTCTTTAATACCGAGCGACTTGGACAACGGCAGCCAGAAGACGGAAAAGCCGTAGGCCATGCCGATACACAGGTGAATTGCGAGTGCGGCAGGCGGAACCAGCCAGCGGTTGAAGCCAGGCTTGGCTATGGTGTGTTCCTTTTGCAGGAAATCGAAGGCCATTATTCCCTCCTCTTTAATGTTGTGGGGCGGCAATTATATGCAAGTCGAACGAATTCGGCTATTTATGCAAATAATTGCCTATAGTTTTTATGTACTACGCGTGCTACCGCGAAGGTATCATTGAAATCCGTCGCCCTCAATATGCTATTTATTTCATATTTATCATGTATAAAGTTCGCATCAAACCTCACTGGGAAATCGCTCACGGTGAAGAAACGCCTCTCGACACCACGGATTTGCTCAATCTGTTAACTGCGATTCAACAGAGCGGCTCCATCGCCAAGGGCGCCGAGCAATTGCGCCACTCTTACCGGCATGCCTGGGGCCTGCTGCGAACTTCGGAACAATTGTTTGGGCACAGCCTGATTGAGAGCGGACGTGGCCGCGGCACCACACTGACGCCGTTCGCCAGCAAATTGCTGTGGGCCGACCGCATGGTCAGCGCGCGGCTGTCGCCCACGCTCGACAGCCTGGCATCGGAACTGGAAATCGAACTCGGCAAGACCGTCGAAGGCAAATCCCAGACCGTGCGCCTGAACGCCAGCCACGGCTTTGCGGTTGCCGCCCTGCTCAATCAGTTCAATCAGGCCAAGCTGCCGGTGGAAGTGCGCTATCGCCACAGCACCGACGCCGTGGCGGCGTTGTCGCGCCAGGAATGCGACCTGGCGGGCTTCCACGTGCCGCTGGGGGACTTCGAAAAGCCGGCCATCGCTACCTACGCAAAATGGCTCAACAAGCGCAGCGATTGTTTAATACATCTGGCGGTGCGTAATCAAGGTCTGTTCGTCGCGCCGGGTAATCCCAAACAGATACATGACTTGTCCGACCTCACTCGCACCGACCTGCGCTTCGTCAATCGAGAAGCCGGCTCCGGCACACGCATGCTGCTGGAACTGATGCTGGCCGGACGAGGTATCTCGCACAAGAAAATCAATGGTTTTGAAAATACCGAGTTCACGCACTCGGCAGTGGCGGCCTTCATCGCCAGCGGCATGGCTGACGTCGGCTTCGGCGTGCAGACGGCATCGCAGCGTTTTGGACTGGATTTCATCCCGCTGGTGCGCGAGCGTTATTTCTTCGCCCTGCCGACCGCGTCGCTTAACGATCCGCTGGTGCAGGCCGTGGTCAATATTCTGCAGTCACCCACATTCCGCAGTGTGGTGGACGATCTGGCGGGTTACGACGGCGCCGATACCGGCAAGATACAAAGTTTGCAAGAAGCGTTCGGCTGACGCTGCGGGAAGTTGGCGGGAAGTCTGCCTAAAAGCCTGCCTAACGCGCCTGGACATTGAGATGCTTCTGCAGGAAGCGCACGCACTCCCGCACCTTGGCGGAATTCTTCAACTGCAGCGGATAGACCGCGCACAGATCCGCCTCCTGAAAATACCCCGGCAACACGCGCACCAGGCTGCCGTCCTTGAGGCTGGCGGCGACATCCCAGATCGAGCGCAGGATGATGCCGTGCCCGTCGACTGCCCACTGATGAATGATCTCGCCATGGTTTGAAGCCAGACCGCCGGCAACCTTCACCGTCTCTGCGCCTTTCGGTCCCATCATGCGCCAGATGCCGAACGACTGATTGCGCTCGCGGATCACCAGGCATTGATGCTGCGTCAGATCGGACAAGGTCTGCGGCATGCCGTGACGTTGCAGATATGCCGGACTGGCGCATAGCACGCGCTGGCTGGCGATGATGCGCTTGGCGAACAGATGCGGCTCATGCACCGGCCCGACCCGGATGTCGAGGTCGAATCCTTCATTGATCATGTCGACCTGGCGATCGAACAATTCCAGCTGAATCCGCAGACTGGGATGCAGCCGCGCAAATTCGGAAATCAGCGGCGACACATATTTGCGTCCGAGGGCGAAGCTGGTGCTGATCTTGAGCAAGCCGCGCGGCACCCGCTTGGCGGTACTGACGGTTTCGATCATCTGATCGACGTCGTCGAGAATGCGCCGCGCCCAGTCGTGCACGTTGCTGCCGTCTTCCGTCATGACGACGCTGCGCGTGGTGCGGTGAAACAAGCGCACGCCCAGCGCCGCCTCCAGCAAGGCAATCCGCTTGCTGATATAAGCGGGAGATGCGCCCAGTTCCTTGGCGGATTCGGCAAAACTGTTCTTGCGCGCCACGGTACAGAACAGGCGCAGGTCTTCCAGCAAAGGGGCGGCAGCGGATTGATTGTTCACGATTCGTGTTTTATGAAGTAACCGATTCGTGAATTATAGCGACGTGTGGCGCACGCAATAGCGTTTATGATTTCCGTTCGGTTTTTAAAGGAGCAGAGAACATGACCAGACATAAAGTAGCTGTCATCGCCGGCGACGGCATCGGACAAGAAGTCATCCCCGAAGGCTTGCGCGCCGTCGACGCCGCAGCAAAAAAATTCGGTATCGATATCGAGTACACCCATTTTGACTGGGCGCATTGCGGCTACTACGCCCAGCACGGCAAGATGATGCCGGACGACTGGTTCGATCAGTTGAAGGGATTTGAAGCGATTTTCTTCGGCGCCGTCGGCTGGCCCGCCACCGTACCCGATCACGTGTCGCTGTGGGGTTCCCTGCTGAAGTTCCGCCGCGATTTCGACCTGTACGTCAACCTGCGCCCGGTGCGCCTGATGCCCGGCGTGCCCTGTCCGCTGGCAGGCCGCAAACCCGGCGACATCGATTTCTATGTCGTGCGCGAAAACACCGAAGGCGAATACTCCTCCATCGGCGGCCGCATGTACGAAGGCACCGACCGGGAAGTCGTGATCCAGGAATCGGTCTTCACCCGCCACGGTGTCGACCGCATCCTGAAATACGCCTTCGACCTGGCGCAAAGCCGTCCGAAAAAGCATCTGACTTCCGCCACCAAGTCCAACGGCATCGCCATCACCATGCCCTATTGGGACGAGCGCGTCGAAGCCATGGGCAAGAACTACGGCGAGGTCAAATGGGACAAGTACCACATCGACATCCTGACCGCGCATTTCGTGCTGAACCCGCAGCGTTTTGACGTGGTGGTCGCGCCCAATCTGTTCGGCGACATCCTGTCCGATCTCGGCCCGGCCTGCGCCGGCACCATCGGCATCGCGCCGTCGGCCAACATCAACCCTGACCGCAAGATGCCCTCGCTGTTCGAACCGGTACACGGTTCAGCGCCCGACATCGCCGGCAAAAACATCGCCAACCCGGTCGCCACGATCTGGTCCGGCGCGATGATGCTGGACTTCCTCGGCAACGGCAATCCGAAGTACAAGCAAGCCCACGATGCCATTCTGAGCGCCATCGAAAAGGTGCTGGTGGAAGGACCGAAGACTGCCGATCTTGGCGGCACAGGCGACACCACGGCAGTCGGCAAGGCCATCGCTGCAGCCATCTGATGGCCTGATGATTTAGCGACGGCAATACGTCCGGATGCGGATCGCGCTCACAAGAAGCGCGACCGCATCATCCAAACGGATGCAGGCAATATCAACGGAGGAGACCCCATGCAACACTGGAAAGCCATCGTAGCAGCCATCACCACCACCGCAGCATTCGCCTTCAGCGCACAAGCACAAACCGCGCAGCAACCCATTGTCATCAAATTCAGCCACGTCGTCGCCACCAATACGTCCAAGGGCAAGACGGCGGAATATTTCAAGAAGATTGTCGAAGAACGGACTGCCGGCCGGGTCAAGGTCGAGGTCTATCCGAATAGCCAGCTCTACAAGGACAAGGAAGAGCTGGAAGCCTTGCAAATGGGCTCGGTGCAATTGCTGGCGCCGACCTTCGGCAAATTCGGTCCGATGGGCCTGCGTGAATTCGAAGTATTCGACCTGCCCTACCTGTTCGACAACATGGCGCAGGCGCAAAAAGTCACCCAGGGGCCGATCGGTCACGCCCTGCTCAAGAAGCTCGACAGCAAAGGCCTGACCGGCCTGGCCATGTGGGACAGCGGTTTTCTCGACTGGACTTCCAACAAGCCGATCATGAAACCGGCCGACATCAAGGGCATGAAGATCCGCATCCAGTCCTCTAAGGTAATCGACGCGCGCACCCGCATCGTCGGCGCACTGCCGCAGGTGATGCCATGGTCGGAGATCTATCAGGGATTGCAGACCGGCGTGGTCGACGGCCAGGAAAATCCACCGTCCATCGTCAGCACCGCCAAGCTGTTTGAGGTGCAGAAGTTCATGACGATTTCCGAACACGGCTATCACGGCTACGTGTTCATCGCCAACAAGCGCTTCTGGGATGCGCTGCCTGCAGACATCAAACCGATTATGGACAAGGCCGTAATCGACGCTACCGAGTACTTCAACAGCAACGCGAAGAAGGAAAACGACGACGCGCTGGAAGACATCAAAAAAACCGGCAAGATGAAAATCCTGACCATGACGCAGGAAGAAAAGAACGCGTGGAAAAAGATCCAGTACAAGGTCCACCGCGAGATGGAAGACCGCATCGGCAAGGACCTGATCCAGTCCATCTACAAGGAAATCGGCCGCACGCCGGACGGCAAATAACCGCAGCCGCGCCAACCGTGTCAAGCCCGGGCCGACGAATCCCATGGATCGTCGGCTTTTTTACACCATTGGTATTTTCCGAAATACAGCGCCGTCATGCCGTGTTAGCATTTGCCGCTTAAAATAAGCTGACATTTCCATTACGATCATGAAGGTCCGGTTCACGTATTTCACCGCAGCACTGAGCGCCCATGCGCTGCTGTGGTCGGTTACCTTGCTGATCATGCTGGAAGATGACGCCGCCATGCTGGCGTTCATGTTTTCTTGAAATATCTTCCAACATCCACCGAATTCACTGAACGGGACATGATGAAATTTGCTGTGCTGGCGTTGCTGCTGGTGTCGAACCAGGTTTTTGCCGCGCAATGGTCATTGCTCGGCGACAACGACCTTGGCACCTTCTTTGTCGACAAATCCAGCATTAGCCGCAGCCGCGGCGTCACGCAGGCCAATATCCTGCTGAACTGGAACAAGCCGCAAATGCTGCAGGGCCACGGCAAATATTATTTGTCGGAAGTGTCCATCGCTTATCTCGACTGTGACGACAAGCAAATCGGTTTCGGTAGCCGCACCATGTATGCCAAGGCTGACGCCCAGGGCGGCGCACTGTTCTCCCCTTACCTTGCCTATGGCGACGTCAAACTGCAAGACACAGTGCCCGGTTCGACCGGCGCGCAGATGATCAAGACTATCTGCAGCCTCAAATAAAAAGAGCGTTTCGTAAAACGCTCTTCTTGTCCGTCAGACCTTCATCGGCAGAATCACCATCTGCAAACCGTCAAAGTGCAGCCTGCGCTGGATCGCCAGCGCCGCCTGGTTGTGCAACAGGCGGATGAACCAGTTGTCCTGCTCAAAAATCAGCTTGCTGGTAAAGAAAATCGCATTCGGATATTGCTTGCTGATGTCGTAGCAAAGCTTGGTCACCTCCTGCACGGCATCGGTGCCGAAACCCAGGAACGAGGTCGACGCCATGCCGTGGCTGCGGCAGAAATCCACAAAAAACTGCAAGGTCGCATTGGCCTCGGCACGCATCTGTTCCACCGCGCCCTCACCGCCATAGGCGTGTGAATCGACCGTGCGCGCATTGACGAAGATGAAGTTCTTGAAGTGATTCGGAAACATCCGCTGCACCCATAGCAAGGCATGCAAACCTCCGCCGCGCGAAGTGCCGACGATGAAGACCGCGGTCTGATCAACCGGATCCGGTTCAGCCGTATCCATGCTCGTGCCGAAGGGCTGGCTGGAAAAGATCTGGTCGACCGAACGGATCGCTTCCTTGGTGTCGCGGTAGTGATTACGGATATAGATGCACAGCGCAGAAATGGCCGCGATAATCACCGCCGTCGCCCAGCCGCCTTCAAACAGCTTTTCGAACAGCAGCACAGTCAGAATCGAGGCGCAAATCACGAAGCCGACCAGCGACAGCAGGAAGCGCCGCTTCCAGTGCGCCAGATGGCGGCGATGACGCCACCAGTAGCGGCACAGGCCGAACAGTGAAATAGCGAAGGTCAGGAACACAGAAATGGAATACAGCACGATCAGCAGCGTCACGCTGCCCTGCGTCCAGAACAGAACGATCAGTGCGGCAATACCCATGACCAGGATACCGTTCTGCGTAACCAGCCGCGTCGACAGGTAACGAAACTTGTGCGGCACCCAGGAATCCGCCGCCATGTTCGACAACACCGCCGGCCCGCCGAGGAAACCGGTATTGGCCGCGACGAACAGCAAACCCGCTTCAAACGCCAGCACCACCGCCAGCAGGATATCGTTGAGCCACTGGCTGCCGCTGCCCATGCTGTTGATGATCAGCCGGAACGTGGTCGCATTGAGCGTCTCGCCATCGACGTGACGCGCATCCCACAACAGATACAGCAAAAAAATCCCGCCCGCCGTGAACGCCAGCGACAAGGCCATATAGATCATCGTCACCTTGCCGGTGCGCACGCGCGGTTCGGCCAGCATGTTGACGTTGTTGGAGACGGCTTCCAGCCCGGTATACGTACCGCCGCCCTGCGAATACGCCAGCAGCAGCATGCTCGCCACACCGGCCCAGCCGATATTCTGCGCCAGCGTGCCGGTATCGCTCAGCGTGGAAGGCACCAGCGCCGGCAGATATTCCGCATGGACGAAGATACCGTAGACGATCAGCACCAGATGCGTCGCGACGAAACCCAGGAAGATCGGCAGCAGGAACTGAATCGCTTCTTTCAGCCCGCGCAGATTCAGGACGATCAGCATGCCGACGAAAAAAGCTTCGGCCCACAATTTGTAATCCTGGAAGCCAAGCGGCAACAGGGACGCCAGCGCATCTACACCGGAAGCGATGGAAATGGCGATGGTCAATACATAGTCGAGAATCAGCGCGACGCCGGAAATCAGGCCGAGATAAGGGCCGACCAGTTTGGTCGCCACCCGATACCCGCCGCCACCGGTAGGAAACAGCTCAATGACCTGGTTGTAGGCCAGCGCAATGATAAAGACGGTCAGCGCCGTCGCCAGCGCGAGGTAAAGACCGAGATGAGTGTGTTCACCCAGGGCACGGAAACTTTCTTCGGGACCATAAGCAGACGATGACAAGCCATCCGCCCCCAACCCCACCCATGCCAGAAAAGCGACCAGCGCCAGAGAATGGCGGGTCTCGCTTTTCAGCGGATCCAAGGCCTTGCCCAACAAAATTTCCCGAATCTTCAACATGCATTCATGTGCCACATACTTCGACAATTTTCGATCAAGCGGCGATGATACCTGTTTGTACCGCAGCGCGGCATGAGCAAAATTGCATGAGGGTCTTGCCCGTGTTCTCAAAATCCGTCATAATCGCGGTCTTGCGTTGCCGGGATGGCGGAATAGGTAGACGCACGGGACTCAAAATCCCGCGGTGGTGACACCGTGCCGGTTCGATTCCGGCTCCCGGCACCAGCACTTAAATGTGCTGATGGAGCAGGCAGTATTGATGCAGTACAGAAATCGTCAGCAAAAATTCAGATAGCGATGAATCTGCAAAACGAAATGTGCGACATGAACGATAGGCAGTCTGGTAGCAAGGCAATCTGAACAATTGCAAGCGTTCTCTGCAATCTTGGCGATCTGATTCAATTCATTGAGCGTCGGCGTTGCAGGAACAAAACAGGTAGGTACGATAACTCGTCCCTGCCTTTTTTTTGGCCTAAATATTCATCCCGAAATAGAAATTTGTAGCGACTTTTATCGTAATATTTGATTTACTTTTTTTAACGATCAATAAGCCGGCTCTCGTTATCACATTAACAAAAAATGCGAGGGGGTCGCAGCGATTATCAGACAATCGGATCAGTTGGCAGGATTGCTTGCCGGAGTGCCTTAACCGCCCCCGGACGCCGATAACGACTGCCCTATCTGATTAACATAACGATAACGTTTGCGAAGAGAGCATGGGCAATCGACAGCATTCGAATAGAAATATGCGTTTTGGGGATGTCAGTTTTTCTGTCGCATCGCATACGGCTTGGGCGCCTGGTTTAGACACCGCTGCCGCATGGCTGGAGTGGGCTCACGACCGGAAACAAGCATCTGAGCCTGGCGAACCCAAAGTCAAAGACATGCCCCCGATGCTGCGCCGCCGCGCCAGCCCGACCGGCAAAATGGCGCTGGAGACAGCCTATCAATGCCTGCCGGCGCAATCCGCCATCCCTGTCATCTTCGCGTCCCGTCACGGCGAATGCGCGCGCTCGGTCGAGTTGCTGGTGGAACTGGCCAACAATGCGCCACTATCCCCTGCTTCATTCAGTCTCTCCGTACACAACGCCAATGCCGGCCTGCTCTCCATCGCGCGCGGCGATCGCGGCAACAGCATCGCCATCGCCGCCGGTCCGAGCACCGTCGAACACGCCTTGATCGAGGCCTGCGGCCTGCTGGCGGACGGCGCCCCGCAAGTCTTGCTGGTCATGTCGGACAGCCCGCCGCCACCTGCTTTCAGCGGTTATAACGATTGCGCGGAACAAGGCTACGCCTGGGCGTGGCTGTTGGAAGCCGCGGACGAGGATGCGGCTGGCAGCACAGACGAATACTTTTCACTGTCCTGGTCCGCCGCCGATCAGGATGGCGCGACAATGAATCTTGCTGCCGCACCGGCAGGACTGGATGTCCTGCGCTTCTTCCTGCGTCGCGATACCGAGCTGGCGCGTATCGCCAATGGGCGCAACTGGCGCTGGAGCCGCCATGCTTGACTGGTTGAATAAGCGATCAGGCAAAAAACTGATCATGCATTCGACGAAACGATCGACCGGGCAGCAAACCGCCCTTTTCAACAAATACTGGCGAGTATGTGGGACGGGAATCAGTTTTGCTGCCTTTGGCGCCGGCGGGCTGGTATTGCGATTGGCGATCTTCCCCCTGCTCAACCTTCTCGTACGCGACCAGGAGCGGCGCATCCTCTGGTCGCGCCGCATTATCCGCCTGTCTTTCCGTGCGTTCGTCGAACTGATGCGCGCGCTGGGCGTACTCAGCTATGAGATCACCGGCCTTGAAAGACTGCAGCGCCGCGGCCTGCTCATCCTCGCCAACCACCCCAGCCTGATCGATACCGTCTTGCTGATGGCGTTCGTGCGCCAAGCTGACTGCATCGTCAAGGGCGCCTTGTGGCGCAATCCCTTTACCCGCGGCCCGGTCCGGGCGGCCGGCTATATCAGCAATGAAGACGGTCCGGAGCTGGTTGACGCCTGCATCGCTTCGCTGCGCAGTGGCGGCAACCTGATCATTTTCCCCGAAGGCACGCGTACTCCCGCCGACGGCAACATGATATTCAAGCGCGGCGCGGCCAATGTTGCCGTACGCGGCGAATGCGCAATTACCCCGGTGATTATCCGTTGCACCCCGGGAACGCTCGCCAAAGGTAACAAATGGTGGAAAGTGCCGCCAACCATGGCACACTTCAACATCGAAATTCAACAGGATATCGATATCAGGGAAGTGACCGGCAAGGCCGAGAACCCGACCCTGGCAGCGCGCCAGCTCACGTACTACCTGCAAAACTATTTCATGAAAGAAAGCTAGGCGATGCCAAGACTTGACGAAGAAATCAAAGAACTCATTATCGAAGTTCTGCAACTGGAAGACATCCGTCCGTCCGACATCGATTCCGCCGCCCCGCTGTTCGGCGACGGACTGGGATTGGACTCCATCGACGCGCTCGAACTCGGCGTTGCGCTGCAAAAACGCTATGGCGTCGTCTTATCCGCGAATTCTGAAGAAACCCGCAAGCACTTTGCCTCGGTTCAATCCCTGGAAGCCTTGATCGCTAATCACGCCAATAAGTAAAGTAGGCTCACCATGACAACCTTAGTGCCAACCATGAACAAGGACGAGATCTACGTCTGGATCGTCGACATGCTGCATGAGATGTTCGAACTCGACAAAGCCAATATCTCGCCGCAATCCAACCTCTACACCGATCTGGACATCGACAGCATCGACGCCGTCGATATCGTGGTCAAACTGAACCAGATGACCGGCAAGCGTATCCAGCCCGACGTGTTCCGCACCGTACGCACCGTGCAGGATGTGGTCAACGTGATTGCGACGCTGCTGCAGGCGGATGAAAAAGCCTGATTTCGCCAATATCCTGACCACGCTGATCATCCTGGTCTATCCACTGCTGATCTGGTACGCGCACGGGAAGATGGAACCGCGGATGCTGGCGCTGGCGCTGGTCGCCGTTGCGGTATTGCGCCTGCTGACCTTCAAACTCGGCCAGCGCTACCGCTGGATGAGCCTGGCGGCATTGGCGCTGGCTGCGCCGGCGCTGCTGTGGAATGCCTTGTTGCCTCTCAAGCTGTATCCGGTCATCGTCAGCTTCGGCATGCTGGCTTTGTTCGGCGCCAGCCTGGTGCGCCCGCCGTCCATCATCGAACGGCTGGCACGCCTGCAAGATCCGGATTTGCCGGCGTTCGCTGTTGCCTACACCCGCCGCGTCACGCAGGTATGGTGCGCCTTCTTTGCGCTCAATGGCGGCATTGCTTTTGCCACGGCGGTGTGGGCTTCCGAAGCGATCTGGTCGCTGTATACCGGCGTGATTTCTTATGTGCTGATGGGCGTGCTGTTCGTCGGCGAATACATCGTGCGCTTTTACGTCAGGCGTCATCACCATGCCTGAATTCATCGACATGCTGGCGCTGCCTCATGTGACGCGCGCCGGCGACCATCTCGTCGGCTGGCGTAGTACCGAAGCCGTCAGCAACACTCAATTCCGCAATGAAGCCGGGCAATGGCGCCATCTGCTGGCAAGCCGAGACGGCCGCAACTTTGCGCTCTACATGCAGGACACGATCGCCTTCGCCGCAGCACTGTTCGGCGCCTGGCAAGCCGGCAAAACGGTTTATCTGCCGAGCGACACTTTGCCGGATACGTGCAAGGCACTGGCTGCGGATGTTGATGGCTTCATCGGCGATTTTGGGGAAGAATGGAAACCGTTGGCTCTCCCCTCGCCGGATTCAGAAAGCATTGCCCCCGCCGTTGCATCCGGCAACAAACTGGACGGCGACTTCATCGGCCTGGTGGTCTACACCTCCGGCAGCACCGGCGCCGCACAAGCAATCCCGAAAAAACTCTCGCAGATGTCGAACGAAGTCGCCACGCTCGATGCACTGTTCGGCGAGCGCGTCGGCACATCCGAAATCGTCTCGACGGTCTCGCACCAGCACATCTACGGCTTGCTGTTCAAAGTGCTGTGGCCGCTGTGCGCAGGCCGCGCAATCCATGCCCGCAGCGCTTTCTTCCCCGAAGACCTGGCAGCGATCGCACCGCTACGTCCCTGGCTGCTGCTATCCAGCCCGGCGCATCTGAAACGCTTGCCGGAAAGCCCGGTGCAACCCGACATCACGCATCTGCAAGCCATCTTTTCGTCCGGCGGCCCCCTGCTGCCCGACGTTGCAGCAGTCACGCATCAGCAATTCGGCCATAGTCCGATCGAAATCTACGGCAGCTCGGAAACCGGCGGCATCGCCTGGCGCCAGCCCTTGCCCGCATCTGTATCCGCTTCTGTCTCCGGTACTGCGCGCGACGACCGCTGGCAGCCGATGCCGCATGTCGACGTACGTTTGAACAGCCAACACGATTGCCTGGAAGTGCGCTCGCCGCATCTGCCCGACAGCGACTGGCTGCGCATGGCTGATCGGGTGGAGTTCTCCGAAGGGCGGAAATTTACGCTGCGCGGCCGCGCCGACCGTATCGTCAAGCTGGAAGAAAAACGCATCTCGCTCGATCAGATCGAGCGCCTGCTGCTGGCATCGCCGCTCGCGGCGGAAGCACGGGTCATGCTGCATCAGGCAAACGGCCAACGCGATCGCATTGCCGCTTTCGTGGTCCTTACCGCGGCGGGACGCGGCGTACTGGAACAACAAGGCAAGCTAGCGCTCAACACGCAATTGCGCGCTGTATTGGCAGATGCAATTGAGAGCGTCGCGCTGCCGCGCATGTGGCGCTATCTCGACGCCATGCCGGCCAACACACAAGGCAAGACCACGCTGGCGGCATTGACCATGCTTTTGGAAGAGCCGCAAACGCCGGGATCGGCACGACCGCTGCTGCCGGAACATACGCTGGTGCAGCGCACCGCAACCCAGGTCACCCTGCAACTGCGCGTACCGGAGAACCTGCTGTATTTCGAAGGCCATTTTCCTGAAGCGCCTATCTTGCCCGGCGTTGCACAAGTGAACTGGGCGTTGGAACTGGGGCACCAATATCTGTCCCTGCCGCTGGATTGCATCGGCATGCAGGCGCTGAAGTTTCAGCGGGTGATTGTTCCCGGCGCCACCGTCAGCCTGGAACTGGAGCACGACATTCAAAAAAGCGCGCTGGCATTCCGCCTGCACTCCGCCGACGGCCAGCATGCCAGCGGACGCATTCTCTTGGGAGCGGCATCATGAATCCGACGACGGCAACAAGTACGCCGAAAATCGGCATCGTCATCCCCGTCTACAACCACGAGCGCGCCATCCCTGGCGTGCTGGAAGCGGTGTTGCAACATGGCCTGCATTGCGTGCTGGTCGACGACGGCAGCAACACCACATGCGCCACCGTGCTCGACCAGCTCGCGGCAGACGCGCCCCGGCAAGTCACGCTACTGCGCCACAGCGTCAATCGCGGCAAAGGCGATGCGGTCATGACCGGCTTGCGGTATCTGGCCGAACAAGGCTATAGCCATGGTTTGCAGATCGACTCTGACGGTCAGCACGATACGGCGGACATCCCGCGCTTCGTTGCGTCCTGCGTTGCGCACCCGCGCGCAGTGATCAGCGGCTGCCCGATCTACGACGAGAGCGTGCCGAAAGGCCGCCTGTATGCGCGCTACCTGACGCATGTCTGGGTCTGGATCAATACCTTGTCTTTCGACATCCGCGATTCGATGTGCGGCTTTCGCATTTATCCGCTGGCGGCCGTCACAGCCTTGACCGCGACACAGAAAATCGGCAGCCGCATGGACTTCGATACGGAGATTCTGGTGCGCCTGCACTGGCGCGGCGTACCGATAGTGAATCTGCCAACGCGCGTACGCTATCCGTCGGACGGCGTATCGCATTTCAAAATCTGGCTCGACAACGTCCTGATTTCTCGCATGCACACCGTGCTGTTCTTCGGCATGTTGCTCCGATCACCGTTGCTGCTGAGGCGTAAGCTTTTCGCCACCGCACGAGGGACGGCGTCGCAATGAGCGCAAGTAAAGAAACGCAGGCCATGCCCCCCTCGCCCCCGCATCGGTCCGGCAAGCATTGGGCGCAAATCAACGAAGTCAGTTTCGTGGCCGGCATGCGTCTGCTGTTTGCCGTCTATCGCCTGTTCGGCCGCTGGCCGTTCCGGCTGATGCTGTATCCGGTGCTGGTGTGGTACATGGCGCGCAATCCGGTGGCGCGCAAAGCGTCCCTCGATTACCTTGCCCATCTGCACGCATCGCATCCGACGCTGGCAACGCCGGTCGGCCTGCGCGGCGCATTCCGCCATTTCGCGGCATTCGGCGAGAGCCTGCTCGACAAGATGCTGCTGTGGGGCGGTCTGTTCCCGATGGACAAGGTGCGGGTGCATGGCGGCGCGCTGATCACCGAAGCCGCGGCACAAGGCCGTGGCGGACTCATGATCTGCACGCATCTGGGCAATCTGGAATTATGCCGCCTGCTCGGCCGCCGGCATCCCAACGTCAGGCTGACGGTGCTGGTGCATACCAAGCATGCGCAAGCCTTCAACAACATGCTGGCCCAGCTCGATCCAAGCAGCCAGATGAACCTGATGCAGGTCACCGAGATGACGCCGGCCACCGCCGTGATCCTGGCCGACAAGGTTGCACAGGGCGAATTTGTCGTCATCGCCGGCGACCGGGTTCCGGTGTCGCCCAATCCGCGCGTGGCGCTGGCGCCCTTCATGGGAGAGGCGGCGCCCTTCCCCATCGGCCCTTACGTATTGGCAAGCCTGTTGCATTGCCCGGTTTTTCTGATGTTCTCGCGTCGCACGCGCGACGGCGCAGAACTTTGTTTTGAAGGCTTTCGTGATCAGATCCAGTTGCCGCGCAAGCAGCGCGACCAACTGCTCGGTGAACTCGCGGCCGACTATGCCGCACGCCTGGAACACCATTGCCTGCAAGCGCCGCTGCAATGGTTCAACTTTTACGATTTCTGGGCTCTGCCCACATTGGATAACCACGATGCCAAACACTAAATCCCCGGTTGCTGCAGCCGACTTTGTCACTTTCGGCGCAACCCCGCTGACCATCGAACAGGTCAACGCCATCGCCGAAGGCTCCGCACATGCCGCGTTGTCCGATGCACCTGATTTCCTGGCGCGCATCCAGCGTGGCGCCGATTTCCTCGATCGCCTGCTGCGCGAAGACGGCACCGTCTATGGCGTCACCACCGGCTACGGCGACTCGTGCACCGTGACCGTGCCGCCGGAGCTGATCGCCGAACTGCCGCACCATCTCTATACGTATCACGGCTGCGGCCTGGGCAGCGTGTTCACCCCGGAACAGACGCGCGCCATTTTGGCGGCGCGCCTGACCTCGCTCAGCAAGGGCTATTCGGGCGTCAGCGTCGGCTTGCTCAAGCAGATCGAAGGCTTGCTGCAAAACGACCTGCTGCCGCTGATTCCATCTGAAGGTTCGGTCGGCGCGAGCGGCGACCTGACGCCGCTGTCGTATCTCGCCGCCGTGCTGTGCGGCGAACGCCAGGTCTGGAAGAACGGTGAACAAGTCGATGCGGCATCCGCCCTGCAAGCCGCCGGCATGACGCCGCTGCGCCTGCGTCCGAAAGAAGGGCTGGCGATCATGAACGGCACCGCCGTCATGACTGCACTGGCCTGCCTGGCCTACCAACGCGCCGAATATCTGTGCCAGGTGGCCACGCGCATCACCGCCATGGCCAGCTTCTCGCTGGACGGCAACGCCCACCATTTCGACGCCACGCTGTTTTCGGTCAAGCCGCATCCGGGCCAGCAGCAAGTCGCCGGCTGGCTGCAGACCGACCTCGCCTGCGATCAGCCGCTGCGCAATGAAAAGCGCCTGCAAGACCGCTACTCGATCCGCTGCGCACCGCACGTCATCGGCGTATTGACCGATGCGCTGCCATGGCTGCGCAGCAATATCGAGAACGAACTCAACAGCGCCAACGACAATCCCATTATCGATCCGGATAACGAGCGCGTGCTGCACGGCGGCCATTTCTACGGCGGCCATATCGCCTTCGCCATGGACAGCATGAAGAATGCCGTGGCCAACATCGCCGACCTGCTCGACCGCCAGATGGCGCTGCTGGTCGACAGCCGCTACAACAACGGCCTGCCGTCCAATCTGTCGGGCGCCAAGGGTCCGCGCGCGGCCATCAACCACGGCCTCAAGGCGTTGCAGATCAGCTCCTCCGCCTGGACCGCCGAAGCGCTGAAACTGACCATGCCGGCTTCGGTTTTCTCGCGCTCGACCGAATGCCACAACCAGGACAAGGTCAGCATGGGCACCATCGCTGCGCGCGACTGCCTGCGCGTGCTGGAACTGACTGAACAAGTGGTCGCCGCGCTGCTGATCACCGTACGCCAGGGCGTCTGGCTGCGCAGCGAATTGCAACCGGAAACACCGCTGGCCGACTTGCCCGGCGGCCGTCTCGCAGCCATGCAGACAGCCCTCGCCGCCGACATCGCACCAGTCGCCGAAGACCGCATGCTGGAACCGGATCTGCGCCTGCTGCTGCAACGCATCCGCGAGCGCGCCTGGAGCCTGTATGACTAAGCTGCCCGCCGACGGCAAGATCACGCTCGCCAATTCACCGTGGCAGGCCGAGGTCGAGCTGCAGATCCAGTTCTACGACCTCGATCCGATGGAAGTGGTCTGGCACGGCCGCTATATCGAATACTTCGAAGCCGCCCGCTGCGCGCTGCTCGACCAGATCGACTACAACTATGCGGCAATGAAGGAATCCGGCTACATGTGGCCCATCATCGACCTCCAGGTGCGTTACTCCAACCCCGCCACTTTTCGCCAGCGCATCAAGGTACGCGCCGCCATCACCGAATGGGAAAACCGTCTGAAGATGGAATATCTGGTGACCGATGCCGCCAGCGGCCAGCGCCTCACGCGCGGCGTCAGCACGCAGGTGGCGGTGCAGATGGACAAGCGCGAAATGTGCTTCGTCAGCCCACGCGTTCTGTGGCAAAAGCTGGACTTACCTTATCCGGAACCGACATGATTTTTTCTCTCCGCAAAGTACTGGGAACGCTGACCGTGACGGCGGCATTCTGCGCCGCCACAGCAAACTCCAATGCTGCCGCACCCGTCGCCCAGATCCAGGCCACCTTGGCCAAGCCTGCCGTCATGTGCGGCCGCTTCGACCAGACCAAGCAACTGACCGGCATCAAGAAACCGCTGCTGTCGAACGGACGTTTCTGTGTCGCCTCCGGCAAGGGCATCCTGTGGCAAACCCTGCAGCCCTTCCCGAGCACCTTGCGAATCACGCGCAACGCCATCGTGCAGATGCAGAACGGCCGCGTCGCCATGCGCCTCGACGCCCAGCAGGAACCCGTCGTCAAGATGATCAACAACGTGCTGTTCTCGCTGCTGGCGGGTGACCTGAGCCAGCTCGACAAGCTGTTTGAACTGGACGGCGCCATTAGGAACGGCAACTGGCATGTCGCCCTCAAGGCGCGCGAGCCGGGCCTGGCCAAAGCCATCGGCGACATTCAGCTGGATGGCGGCGCCTACGTCAACAAGGTCACCATGCAGGAAGCCTCGGGCGACCATACCGATATCGTCTTCTCCAACATCCAGACCGGCGACAAGGCCATGACGCCGGAAGAAGGAGCCATGTTTGACTGAACGCGCCGACAGCGACGCCGGTTCATCGACAACGACTGCGCCTGGCAAACCCAAGGCGCTGCGCGGCCTGGCGCTGGCATGGCTGCTGGTCGTCGCGCTGCTGCTGGGTCATAACGCGTATCTGTGGCTGGTCCAGCGCGTCAGTCCGGACACCGACATCCTGGCCCTGCTGCCGTCATCACGCCATGACGACGTAATGCAGCAAGCCTTTGCCCACATGGTCGACAGCGCCCAGCAAAAAGTCGTGGTCCTTGTCGGCGAACGCGACTGGGACAAGGCCATGCAATCCGCATCGGCATACGAAACGGTCATCGGCAAACAGCCGTCGCTGCTGCAACCCATGGCGGGCGACGCTGCGCAATTGCAAGGCGCGTGGCTGTCGACCTTCGACCACAGCCGCCTGATGCTGCTCACGCAGGAACAACGCGACAAACTGCATCAGGACTCGCCGCAGCAATGGAGCCAGTTGGCGCTGAGCGCGATGTACGGCATGTTCGGCAGCGGCGGTCCCAAACTGGGTGCATGGCAGGACGATCCCTTCGGCCTGTTCAGCGGCTGGATGCAGGCGCGCGCGCAAGAAACCCCGGTGCGCCCGCGCGACGGCCGCCTGTTCGTGGAAAGCGGAGGACGCTCGTATGTCCTGCTGCTGATGAACCTGCAACCCTCGGCATTCTCGATCTCCGCTCAGGAACAAGTCATTCCCCTGCTCGATCAGGCCACCCGGGCGGCGAAACAATCCGTGCCGGATGCCGAAGTCATCACCGCCGGCGTCATCCTCCACGCCGCTGCCGGCAGCCGGCAGGCCAGCAGTGAAATGACCACCATCGGCGCCGGCTCGCTGATCGGCATCGTGTTGCTGATGTGGTTGACGTTCCGTTCGCTCAAGCCGATTGCGCTGATTGCGTTGTCGATCGCCATCGGCTGCCTCGGCGCCTTGTCGGTGAGCTGGCTGCTGTTCGGCCGTTTGCATTTGCTGACGCTGGTGTTCGGCGCCAGCCTGGTCGGCATCGCGCAGGACTATGCGATTTATTTTCTATGCGCGCGCCTTGGCACGGACCAGCACATGGATTCGCGCCAACTGCTGCGCCGCTTGCTGCCCGGCCTCGGCCTGATGCTGCTGGCGGCAGTGATCGGCTATCTCGGCATGGCGCTGACGCCTTTCCCGGGACTGCGCCAGATGGCGGTGTTCTCGGTACTGGGATTACTGTTTGCCTGGCTGACCGTGATCCTGTGGTTCCCGGCGCTGATCCATGCCGACAGCTTGCGCAGCACCGCGCTGGCGGACCGTTACAGCCACAGCATCAGCAAATGGCCGCAGTTCCGCTTCAACCGTATCGGCTTCGTCTTGCTGGCGGTGTTCATCGTGTTTGCCGTTGCCGGACTGATGCGCCTGAAGGTCAGCGACGATATCCGCGCCTTGCAAAAGACGCCGCAACACCTGCTCGACGATCAGATCAAGCTCGGCAAACTGCTCGACACGCCGACGCCCGCCCAGTTCTATCTGGTGCGCGGCGACTCTGCGGAGATCGTCCTGCAACGCGAAGAACAACTGAAACGGCAATTGCAGGCCGCCGTCGATAAAAAACTGATCAGCGGCGTGCAGGCCGTTTCCAACTGGGTGCCGTCGCAACAGCAACAGCACGCCGATCACGATCTGGTAGCCGACAAATTGCTGGCGCCGCAAGGTGCGCTTGCCGCCATCGCGACCGCCATCGATGAGAGCGCGCAATGGCAACAAGACCTGCGGCAGCGCTTGCTCGCACAGAACAAACCCTTGCTGCCGGATACCTTCATCGCCTCGCCCGCCGGCCAACCCTGGCGCCATCTGTGGCTGGGCAAGACTGGCGGCCAATACGCCAGCATCGTCGCGGTGCGCGGCCTGAGCGATTATCGCCAATTGCAGGTGCTGGCAGACGTAGCGCCAAAAATCGATGGCGTGCAGTGGGTCGACAAGGTGGCAGATATTTCGTCCGTGCTGAGCTATTACCGGCAGTACATGACATGGGCCTTGCTGGCGGCCTACGCCACCATTTTCATATTGCTGTCCTTGCGCTATCGCCGTGCCGCGTGGCGTGCGATTGCGCCTCCTTTGCTGGCGACGCTGGCGACTTTGGCATTGTTCGGCGTCATCGGCCAGCCGCTGCAACTATTCCATGTTCTGGCGTGTCTGTTATTGCTGGGACTGGGCGTCGATTACGGCATTTTCCTGCAGGAACCCACGGAGCGTCATCGGCGCTTCGCCTGGCTGACGGTTGGCTTGTCGGCGATCAGCGCCCTGCTCTCCTTCGGATTGCTTGCTCTCAGCAGCAGCCCTCCGTTGCATGCATTCGGGCTGACCATGCTGATCGGCATGGCCCTGGTCTGGCTTACTTCACCCTGTTTCGCCGGCTTGCAGCCGCCAACTTATGACACCAAATAGCAATATCGAGCAACACGACATCCTGATCATCGGCGCAGGCCCTGCCGGTGCAGTTGCCGCTGCTTTGCTGCGCCGTCGCGGCCATCAGGTGCTGGTCATTGAGCGCGAACAGTTTCCGCGCTTTTCCATCGGCGAGAGCCTGCTGCCGCAAAGCATGGCCTATCTGGAACAGGCCGGCATGCTGCAAGCCGTCGTGGAACACGGGTTCCAATTCAAGAATGGCGCGTCCTTCGTCTGCGGCGACCGCCACACCGCTTTCGATTTCCGCGACAAGCATTCCTCCGGCTGGGGCACAACCTATCAGGTGCAGCGCGCCGACTTCGATCATCTGCTGGCACAGCAGGCTGAATTGCAAGGCGCCGAGATACGCTATCGCCAGACCGTGACTGCGGTCGACCTGGAAGGCGAACGTCCGCGCACGCAAGTACGCGACGCCGACGGCCGGGAATACACCATCGAATCGCGCTTCATCCTCGACGCCAGCGGCTTCGGCCGCGTGCTGCCGCGCCTGCTCGATCTTGAGCGGCCCTCCGGCTTCCCCTTGCGCGGCGCTTACTTCACGCATATCGCCGACGGCATCCGCGATCCGCAATTCGATCGCAACAAGATTCGCATCACCATTCATCCGGAACACCATGACGTCTGGTACTGGCTGATCCCGTTTGCGCACGGCCGCTGCTCCATCGGCGTGGTGGCGGAATCGTCCTTCCTCAACGACGTCGCCGGCGACGAGACGGCAAAGTTGCGCACGCTGGCCATGCAAGACAATGCCCTGCGCGCACTGCTGCAACACGCCGAGTGGGATACCCCGGCGCGCAACATCTCCGGCTATGCCGCCAACGTAACGTCGCTGTGGGGCAAGAACTACGCTCTGCTCGGCAACGCCGGAGAATTCCTCGATCCGATTTTTTCATCGGGCGTGACGATTGCGCTGAAATCCGCCAGCCTGGCGACCGATACCCTGACACGCATGCTCGCCGGAGAAACAGTGGATTGGGAAAACGACTATGCAAAACCACTGAAGAACGGCGTCGACACCTTCCGCACCTTCGTTGAGTCCTGGTATGCGGGCGGTTTCCAGAAGGTCATCTTCCACGAGAACCAGGAGCCGGCGATCCGCCGCATGATTTCCTCCATCCTGGCAGGCTACGCCTGGGACCAGAGCAACCCCTTCGTCGCCGAAAGCAAGCGCCGCCTGACCGCACTGGAAAGCATATGCGCCTGAGCCCGGCAATTTTTCCCGTCATGGCGGCATTCCTGTTGCCGGCGTGCTCGACGACACCGGCCACCCCGCCTGAGCCGCCAGTTGCATCGGCACGCCTGCATCTGCAACTGTCACCGGCATCGCTGGGCACCTCCCTCAGCCTGCAGCAGCATCTGACCGTGGAACGCGCCGGCCGTACCGACGACATCGACACCGTGCTCGAAATCGAACCCGACCATCTCGACCTGGTCGGCCTGGCTTTCGGCCAGCGTGTCATGTCCTTGCATTACGATGGCAAAGAGCTGAAGACCTGGCGTCATTTCATGCTGCCCAAGGAGGTACAGGGCGAAGACGTGTTGCAAGATGTGCAACTGACGCTGTGGCCCGTTGCCGCCATCCGCGCAGCGCTGCCGGACGGTTGGGAGCTGGAGGAGAAGGACATGCAGCGGACCTTGCTGCTGAATCGCGAAGTGGTCACGCAAATCGATTATCCTGACCGCAAAGCATGGGGCGGCAAGGTGATCCTGACCAATTTGCGCTATCACTACAAGCTGACCATACAATCGGTTGTCACTGGACCATGACGATTTATCTGAATGCACTGGGAATGATTTGCTCGCTCGGCGATACGCACGCCGGCATCCGGCAGCGCCTGTTCGCGGGCGATAGCGGCTTGCATGCGAGCGAACGCTATATGTCCAACGATGCCCCCCGCTACGTGGGCAGCATCGCCCTGACCGATGCAGAGTTGCCGGGCGTCGACCATCTGCCGCTGCGCGAGCGCAGCCGCAACAACCGCCTCGCATTAGCCGCACTGGCGCGGATACGTCCTCAGGTCGACGCGCTGATCGCGCGCTTCGGTCCCGACCGCATCGGCATCGTGCTGGGCACCAGCACCTCCGGCATTGCAGAAGGCGAGATTGCCTTCAAACACTACGTCAAGCACGGCGCCTTCCCTTCCCATTTCCACTACGGCCAGCAAGAGCTCGGCTCGCCGGCGGCGGCACTGGCAGCGACACTGGGCGTAAGCGGCCCGGCCTATGTCCACTCCAGCGCCTGCTCGTCGAGCGCCAAAGCCATGGCCAGTGCCGCGCGTCTCATCAACATGGGCCTGTGCGACGCCGTGATCAGCGGCGGCGTGGATACGCTGTGCGAATTCACCATCGCCGGTTTTGCTGCGCTGGATTCGGTCAGCGCCGGGCGCTGCAATCCGCTCAGCGTCAACCGTCACGGCATCAACATCGGCGAAGGCGCCGCACTTTTCCTCATGACGTCTGAGCCGGCGACAGTCGCCCTCTGCGGCTGGGGCGAGTCGTCCGACGCGCATCATATTTCCGCTCCTGACCCGGAAGGCGCAGGTGCTGCGCTGGCCATCAGACAAGCGATGCAACGCGCCGACATCACGCCGGAACACATCGATTACATCAATCTGCACGGCACCGCGACCTTGCAGAACGACGCCATGGAATCGAAAGCGATCCATCAGTTGTTCGGCGCAGCAACGCCGGTCAGTTCGACCAAGTCCTTCACCGGACATACCTTGGGCGCCGCCAGCGCCATCGAAGCCGGCCTGTGCTGGCTGACCATGCAAGACGACAATCCGGCCGGCCTGCTGCCGCCGCATCTGTGGGACGGCCAGGCCGATCCTGCTTTGCCGGCGCTGAACGTGGTCCATGTCGGCAAGGCGCTCGGTCACCCGCCGCGCTACGTGCTGAGCAATTCCTTCGCGTTCGGCGGCAGCAACGCGGCCTTGATTTTTGGAAGAAGCTGACATGAACGCCGAGATGCATTTGCCCGCCATCGCCACCCTCGTCCCTCACACGGCTCCGATGCTGCTGCTGGATCGCGTGATCAGCGTCGACGCCGACAAGCTATGCGCGGAAGTCACCATCACCGGCGACAGCATGTTCTACGGCGAACGCGGCGTCGGCGCCTGGGTCGGCATCGAATACATGGCGCAGACGATTGCCGCCTACGCCGGTTATCATGCGCAACAGCGCGGCGAACCGGTCAAGATCGGTTTCCTGCTGGGCGCGCGCCGCTACGAATGTAGCCGCTCCTGGTTTGTCGCCGGCGATTGCCTGCAGGTGGAAGCGCAACAATTATTACAAGCGGAGAACGGCCTGGGATCGTTCTCCTGCATCATCAGGGAAAGCAGTACACAACAACAACTGGCGCAGGCGACGGTATCGGTATTTCAGCCGCATGACGCCAAAGCGTTTCTGGAAAGCGAAGCATGACAAGCGTAACAACGACAACGGGGAAAACCATTCTGGTCACCGGCTCCAGCCGGGGCATCGGCAAGGCCATTGCACTGCGCCTGGCGCGCGACGGCTATGACATTGTCCTGCACTGCCACAGCCGGCGCGACGCCGCGGAAGCAGTGGCCAAAGACATCGAAGCGCTGGGACGTGCCGCGCGCATCCTGCAATTCGATATTGCCGAACGGGTGCAGACGGCAGAAATCCTGCTGCGCGACGTTGAACAATACGGCGCCTATTACGGCGTGGTCTGCAATGCCGGCATCGCACGCGACAATGCCTTCCCTTCCATCTCCGGCGAGGATTGGGACAGCGTCCTCAAGACCAACCTGGACGGCTTTTACAACGTCCTGCATCCTCTGACCATGCCCATGGTCCAGCGCCGCCAGCCGGGCCGCATCGTCACCTTGGCGTCGGTATCGGGCCTGGTCGGCAACCGCGGCCAGGTCAACTACAGCGCCGCCAAGGCCGGCATCATCGGCGCCACCAAGGCGCTGGCGCTGGAGCTGGCCAAGCGCAACATCACGGTCAACTGCGTCGCGCCCGGCCTGATCGACACCGACATGACGCAAGACCTGCCGATGGAAGAAGTACTCAAGCTGATTCCTGCCCGCCGCGCCGGCAAGCCGGAAGAAGTCGCCGCCGCCGTCAGCTTCCTGATGCATGAAGACGCGGCCTACATCACGCGTCAGGTGATCTCGGTCAACGGAGGTCTGGCATGAGCACGACCAGTCATATCAATCACGTCGGTCACACCACCCGCACAATTACTGAACGCCGCGTCGTCGTCACCGGCATGGCCGGCATCAGCCCGATTGGCAACGACTGGCAGCATGCGCTGGAAAGTCTGCGCAGCTATCGCAACGCCGTCGTGCGCATGCCGGGCTGGGATGAATACAGCGGCTTGCATACCCGCCTGGGCGCACCGGCAGCAGCGTTCGAATTATCCGATCGCTACAACCGTAAAACCACCCGCAGCATGGGCCGCGTTGCGCTGATGGCGACCCGCGCCAGCGAATGGGCGCTGGCCGACGCCGGCCTGCTCGACGATCCCTTGCTCAAGAGCGGCGCAGTCGGCATCGCTTACGGCTCTTCCGCCGGCACGCCGAGCGCCATCGCCGACTTCAGCATGATGTTTGCGGAAAAAAGCACCAAGAACATCAACGCCAACACCTACCTGAAAATGATGGCGCACACTGCGCCGGTCAACATGGGCGTGTTCTTCGGCGTCACCGGCCGCATCGTCACGACTTCCAGCGCCTGCACTTCCGGCAGCCAGGGCATCGGCTACGCCTACGAAGCCATCCGTAGCGGCCGCCAGATCGCCATGATCGCCGGCGGTTCGGAAGAATTGTGCGCCACCGAAGCAGCAGTCTTCGATACGCTCTACGCCACCAGCGTGCGCAACGACACGCCTGCCATCACTCCCAGCCCCTTCGATGAGCAGCGCGACGGCCTGGTGCTGGGCGAAGGCGCGGGCACGCTGATCCTGGAAGACCTGGAGCATGCCCAGGCGCGTGGCGCACGCATCTACGCTGAGATTGTCGGCTTCGGCACCAACAGCGACGGCAGCCATGTCACCAATCCCAATGCCGACACCATGAAGATCGCCATCGACATGGCGCTGGCCGACGCCGCTCTCGATCCTGCAGCGATCGGTTACATCAATGCGCACGGCACCGGCACCCGCCAGGGCGACGTCGCCGAATCCAACGCTACCGCCCGCGTGTTCGGCAACAAGACGCCGATCAGTTCGCTCAAGAGCTACATGGGCCACACGCTCGGCGCCTGCGGTGCGCTGGAAGCCTGGCTTAGCATTGAGATGATGCGCAATGGCTGGTTCGCGCCGACCATCAATCTGAGCAAGGTCGACGCCGAATGCGGCGACCTCGATTACCTGACCGGCGAAGGCCGCAAGCTCGATTGCGAATATGTCATGTCGAACAACTTCGCGTTCGGCGGCATCAATACATCGTTGATCTTCAAGCGCTGGGTATAAACACGCAGCACCGAATTGAATCCACTTCACCAAAACCAAGGAGCATACACAATGAAGAAAATCATCTCCCTCTCGTTTGCATTCTGCATGCTGGCTGTTGCGGCATTTTCTGCTCAAGCCCGCGACACGCAATACAAGCTCCCGATCGAAGAAGGCTTGAATACCAAAGATGCAGAAGCAAAGCTTAGTGGAGCAGTGAAATTTTATTTTGCCGACCAAAAACACCCTGCCGTGCTGGAAAAACTGGCAACGGATTTTTCCAATCGCAAAACCAATTCTTTCGGCAAACCAGACGAGGTTGCCTGCAACTGGGCCTTCCTTTCAGCGCTGCTGGCGTTCGAAACCCGCGCAAAACAACTGGGTGCCAATGCGGTGGTCAACATCGTGAGCTATTACAAGAAAGACGAAATGGCCAGTGCCGACAAGTTTGAATGCCACGCAGGCGCTTTCGTTGCCGGCGTAGCGCTCAAGGGCGATTTTGTCAAAATTGCAGACAAATAAAATATCTGCTGTTTCGCCGACATCCGCAACCACGCTATGGCTGCTGAACGGCGATCTGGTGAGCGAAGCCGGACTGGCTTCGCTTGGTGCTTCCCTGGGGCATAGCGCGCTTGAACGTCATGCCCGCTTCCTCCGCCCGCAACGGGCGCGAGAATTTCTGCTGGGACGGATACTGCTGCGGCATGCCGCACAAAAAACACTTGGCGTAGCCGCCGCGGATATCGTCATCACCGAACGCGAAGGCAATGCGCCGTTGCTGAAGCTTCCCGCACCGTACTCCTCCCCTGCTTTCCACTTCAGCTTGTCGCACAGCCACGGCTGGATCGCCTGCGTTAGCAGCACTGTCTGCCACGTGGGATTGGATATCGAAGACAACACCCGCCCGCGCGATATTGCCGCAATGAGTGGCGCGGTCTTCGATGAGACAGAACAGCACTGGCTGGCGGGATTGCCCGATACGCGTCGTACCGAAGCGTTTTACCATCTGTGGAGCTGCAAAGAAGCATTCTACAAATTACGCTGCAACAGCGCCGGCAGTTCAGACGAAACGGTTTGCGGGCAAGCTTGGAATTGCCGCGTTATCGATCACCCGCATCTGTCGATTTGCCTGTGTTGCGCATCGCCTCTCGATGCAGTCGATGTCGTCGAGCTCGATGATATCCACGATATGCCAGGCCGCTAGAAGATCGTTCCCATCTGCGCGGATTCAAGATCCGCCGACAAAATCCAGCTACTCGGAAGTATGTGAAAAACCTTTGCAGACGGGTGTTTCAGGACGAAAGAACTCGGCTACAATCGTTTCCGCAGAAAAATATATGCTTGGATTTGCCACATAAATTACGTCGCCGACGGCGACATTTTCATCAGGCGAATCCGTGGGGAAAATAACGATTTCTCAAACGATCGTTAAAAATTGGCAAGCCGGTAATCTATCGATATTGCTCCAGCCATCATCAGGCTGAAGTAAGAAATTGCAGACCGCGCCTTGCCAGATCATGCTTTATCAACAATAAAAATTTGGGGTTTTACAACATGTCCAGAAAGACAACATCCGTCCTTGCGACCATGGTTGCCGTGGCCGCACTCGTCGGCTGCGTCACCGAAGAGCAATCCCGCGTGGTGCCCGTTACTCAGACGGTCGCTGCAACAATCGCCTATCAAGGTCCGCGCAGCGCAATCGCCGTCGGCAAATTCGACAATCGCTCCAGCTTCATGCGCGGCCTGTTCAGCGATGGCGTCGACCGGCTTGGCGGACAAGCAAAGACGATCCTGATCACGCATCTGCAACAGACCGGACGTTTCGACGTGCTTGATCGCGACAACATGGCGGAAATCAGCCAGGAAGCAAAAATCAATAACCAGGCACAAACGCTCAAAGGCGCCAGCTTCGTCGTCACCGGCGACGTCACAGAATTCGGCCGCAAGGAAGTCGGAGATCGTCAGTTGTTCGGTATTCTCGGTCGCGGAAAATCGCAGGTCGCCTATGCCAAGGTCAATCTGAATATCGTCAATGTATCGACTTCGCAAGTCGTTTATTCGTCGCAAGGCGCAGGCGAATACAGCTTGTCGAATCGTGAAATCATCGGCTTCGGCAGCACTGCCAGCTATGACTCCACACTGAACGGCAAAGTGCTGGATCTGGCGATTCGTGAAGCGATCAACAATCTCGTCGCGGGTATTGATTCCGGTGCATGGCGCCCGGTCGGTACAGCCAATCCGGTCAAATAAGCGAGGAGATCATCATGACAAAAACAATCCATCGGTTCGCCTTGCTTCTGCCGCTGTCCTTGCTCGCCTTGACGGGATGCGTCACCAAACAACAACCTATTTACGGCTGGGGCAATTACCAGCAACAGGTGTATCAATATTTCAAGGCCGATACCAAGAGCAATGAAGAGCAGATTGCAGCGCTGGAAGAAAGCATGCAAAAAAATCGATCCAAGGGCACGCCGCTGCCACCGGGCTATCACGCGCATCTGGGCTTGCTGTATGCAAATGCCGGCAAGGATGACATGGTGGTTCAGGAGTTCCAGACAGAGAAGACACTCTTCCCTGAATCGGCTCCTTACATGGACTTTCTGCTTAATAAATTCAAAAAATAAAAGGCCTTCTCATGCAATTCTCCACATTCAAAGGAATCCCTGCAGCATTGCTGCTGGCGGTGCTGGCAGCCGGCTGCGCGACACAACAAAAACCGTATGACTACGCCGCATTCAAGGAAAGCCGTCCACGTACTATTCTGGTCTTGCCGCCGCTGAATAACTCGCCCGAGGTCGCAGCGACTTACGGCATGATGTCGCAAGTGACGTACCCGCTGGCAGAGTCCGGCTATTACGTCCTGCCGGTGACCCTGGTCGATGAAACGTTCAAGCAAAACGGTTTGACGACAGCTGCCGACATTCACGAAGTAGCCCCGGCAAAACTTCGCGAGATTTTTGGAGCGGACGCCGGCTTGTATGTCACCGTCAAGAACTACGGCACCAGCTATGTCGTCGTCAACAGCGTAACCATGGTGACGGCAGAAGCCAGGCTGATCGATCTGAGAAGCGGAAAAGTGATCTGGAACGGACAAGCGTCAGCGTCGAGCAATGAAAACCAGAGCAACAATAATGGATTGGTCGGCATGCTGGTTTCCGCTCTCGTGAACCAGATCATTGCAACCAGCACCGACGCCAGCTACAACATCGCAGGTATTACAAGCTCTCGCCTGTTAATGGCCGGCCGCAAGAACGGCATGCTGTACGGACCGCGTTCGCCAAAATATCAAAGCGATTAAAAATCGCGTATAGCGCGCGGCATCGACGAACGTCGCAATGCGCAGATACATTTAAAGCCGGATTGCTATCCGGCTTTTTTCATTGGAATTCTGCAAACCTAGCGCAACATGAACGACATGGCCGACAAACTGTTCAGCACACGCACGGCAAACTCCACCGTCGGTGCATCGAACTTCAGCGTCACCGCGTCCACCCGCTCCACGATCGGCAACTGACAGAACAAGTCGGTCAGCGCCGGCGTCTGTACCTGCAGACGGCAGGTGACCGGCACTTCGATGCGGTACTTCGGCATCTGCCTGGAGCGCGCCGCCTGCACGGCTTCCTGAGCGCTCTTTTCGAGCAAGATACAGGCCTGTTGCGGAGAGAGAGAATCACCGCTGTTGGCGCCGTGAGCCTTCTTGATTTCAGCAAAGTGTGCATGGGGAAACAAGGGCTGCGTCTCTTCCACAAATGCATCGTCGCCGCTGCCGAAAATCACCGGCACGCCATACTCGCCTGCCAGCGCGCCATAGACGCCGGCTTCGCCGAGTTCCACGCCGTTGAACGCTACGCGTGAAAATGCAAAGCTGTTGATCGTATGCGCCAGGATGCCGCGCGTCTGCGAGCGCGAGTGATAGCCGACCATCATGACAGCATCGATGCGGCCTTCCACGCCGCCCATCATGCCCAACACACGCGGTTTGCCGAGCACCATGCGCGCAGCGGGATGCAACAGGTCCGGCAACAGGTTGCGGAAACTGCCGTGAGAGTCGTTGACGACGATCTCTTGCGCACCGCCGGCCAGGGCGCCGCGAATGACGGCGTTGGCCTCTTCGGTCATCTGGCGGCGGGCGCGTTCGTACTCGCCGTTGCCGGGACGTGTCTGTTCAGGATGGAAGACACCGGCAATGCCTTCGATGTCGACAGAAATCAGTACGTTCATGCGTGCTCCATGGTGGCGAGTTCGGCCAGTAGTTCGCTCAATGTCCGGCGCTGGTTTCCATCCCGCCCCTTGACTGCTTCGGCAGAAAACAAGGCGTTAAGAATAGCTTGCTCGGTACTGTCGGCAACCGCATGGAACAAGGGGTCCAGCAAGCCGTCGTGCAAGCAGGTGAATTGCATGGCCGGCGATGTTGCCTCAACTTGATGCGGCACGGTCTGCGCGGTAGAAAAAGCCAACGCGATATCGCCGCTGCCATGACCATACACCGATCCGGTACGCGCCAGGCCTGCGCCGGTGCGCGCGGCAAGGCGGCGCAACTGGCGTGCATCGAGTGGCGCATCGGTGGCGATCAGCATGATGATGGAACCCTTCTCCGGCTCGACGTTTTTCTTTTGCATGCACTTGAGCGTGCGTCCCAGCGGATCGCCGGAAATGATCAGATCCGCCAGCTTGCCGAAATTGGCCAGCACCAGTGCTCCGACGGTGTACCCGGCAGAACCGATGGCGACCTTGCGCGAGGCGCTGCCGATACCGCCCTTGAGTTCAAAGCAGGACATGCCGCGACCGGCGCCGACGGCGCCCTGCACAACCACGTCGGATGCGTTTTGCAGTGCGTGCAGGTAGTGCTGCTCTTCCACGGAGAATGCTTGCAGATCGTTGAGGTAACCGTCGTTGCATTCAAACACCAGCGGATTCACGCTGGGCAGACTGCGGCCGATTTCGGGATTGTCCGCCACCGCGGCCCGCGTCTGTGCGGTCGCAACCACACCTACGGCAAAAGTGTTGGTCATTGCAATCGGCGTTTCCAGCACACCCAGTTCTTCCACCTGCATCAGGCCGACACTTTTGCCGAAGCCGTTCAGGGTGACGGCGGCAGCCGGCATCTTTTCGCGGAACAGGTCGCCGCCATGCGGACGCACAACGGTCACGCCGGTCTGGATGCCGCCGTAGTTCAGCGTGCAGTGGCCGACCGTGACGCCGGGTACATCGGCGATGCTGTTGCCTGCGCCTGCGGGCAGCGTGCCGATGTGGGGAGCGATGTGGGGAGGAAAATTGTTGCTCATTGCCTTGCGGGCGGACCATGTCCGCGCTCTCGGTTTCAGTCAGTGATGTTGATTATTTCTGATCAAGCTTGGGATCCAGCGCATCGCGCAGGCCATCGCCCAGCAGGTTGAACGCCAGCACCGTCAGGAAAATCGCCAGACTCGGGAAGATTGCGATATGCGGCGACGTCATCATGTCGGCGCGCGCTTCATTGAGCATGGCGCCCCACTCCGGCGTCGGCGGCTGTGCACCCAGACCGAGGAAGGACAAGCTCGCAGCCGTGATGATCGAGGTGCCGATACGCATCGTGAAATACACCACCACGGAAGAAATCGTGCCCGGAAAAATGTGACGCAGGATGATCGTCATGTCGTTGGCGCCGATGCTGCGCACCGCTTCGATATAGGTCAGTTGCTTGAGCGACAGCGTATTGCCGCGCACCAGCCGGGCAAACGCCGGAATGCTGAAAATCGCCACCGCAATGATCACGTTGGTCATGCCGTTGCCGAGAATCGCCACAATCGCAATCGCCAGCAAGATGCCCGGGAAAGCGAACAGCACGTCGCAGATGCGCATGATGACGCGATCAGCCCAGCCTTCGTAGTAGCCGGCGACCAGCCCGAGGAAGGTCCCGACGATGGCGCCCACCGCCACTGATGAGAAACCTACCGCCAGCGACAACTGCGTGCCGACCAGAATACGGCTGAAGATGTCATGTCCCAGCGAATCGACGCCAAACCAATGTTGCAGCGACGGGCCGGCATTGAGCGCGTCGTAGTCGAAATAGTTTTCAGCGTCGTAAGGCGAAATGTAAGGCGACAGAATCGCAATCACCACCAGGACCAACACGAAGCCGCCGGCCACCAGCGCCAGCGGCTGCTTCTTGAATTTGCGCCAGAATTCGCTCCAGGGCGTGCGGATCGGTTTGGCCGCCGTTATTGCGGTTGTTGCAGCGGCGGTTGTTGCAGCGGCGGTATTTGCGGCAGGGGTAGTGGAAGTCGACATGCTCTGCCTCACTTGTAACGGATGCTCGGATTGATGACGGCATACAGCACGTCGACAATCAGATTGATGAAAATGAATTCCAGCGAGAAC
This sequence comes from Herbaspirillum sp. GW822-FHT03A08, assembly GCF_058801885.1. Taxonomy (NCBI): domain Bacteria; kingdom Pseudomonadati; phylum Pseudomonadota; class Betaproteobacteria; order Burkholderiales; family Oxalobacteraceae; genus Herbaspirillum; species Herbaspirillum sp. GW822-FHT03A08. Next base: position 417,877 of record NZ_JBXANR010000001.1, read on the forward strand.
AGCATGATCTCGGCCTGGATGATCGGATAGTCGCGCATCTCGACGGCGTCGATCAGCAGGCGTCCCATGCCGGGCCAGTTGAAGACTTTCTCGACCACGATGGAGCCGCCCAGCAAGAAGCCGAACTGCAGGCCCATCATCGTGACCACCGGAATCAGCGCATTGCGCAGGCAGTGCTTGGCGATCACGATACGCTCGGTCAGACCTTTGGCGCGCGCGGTGCGGACGAAGTCTTCCTTCATGATTTCGATGAAGGACGAGCGCGTAAAGCGCGCCATGATCGCCGCCACACCGGCGCCCAGCGTCAGCGACGGCAGGATGTAATGGCGCCAGCTGTCGGCGCCGACGGTCGGCAGCCAGCCCAGTTGCACCGAGAACACTTCCATGAACACCATACCCAGCGCAAATGGCGGAAAGGAAATCCCCGACACCGCCAGCGTCATGCCGACACGGTCCGGCCATTCGTTACGCCAGACTGCTGAAAAAACGCCGATGAATAAACCAAAGATGACTGCCCAGACCATGCTGGTCACGGTCAGCCACAAAGTCGGCCAGAAGCGCTCCATGATTTCCTGGCTGACCGGTAGTTTGCTGCGCAGCGACGTGCCGAAATCACCATGCGCCGCATTCACGAAGAAGCGCACGAACTGCTTGTGGATTGGCTGATCCAGACCGAGGTCGGCGCGGATCAGCGCCACGGTCGTCTCATCGGCTTCCGGACCGGCGGCCAGTCGCGCCGGATCGCCGGGCAACAGGTGGACGAACAGGAACACCATCACCGCGACCAGCAACAAGGTCGGGATCAGGCCCAGAAGACGTTTTAAAACATAAGAAAACATGGCGCGTCCTGCAATGATTCAACAACTCGGGAAGCGGCGTCCTTGACCGGTGTGGGCCATACGCCGCTCCGCTGAAAATTCGTTTGCCGCGCTGGCTTGTCCGACTGATGCCGGTTAGTAACGCGGTGCTTTTTTATTACTTCTTTACTGCTTGTTTGCTGTTCGCTTACCGCTCAGCGGCTGCCGGGTTGCTGCTGACGTCACTGGATTCCAGCGTGCGCTGGAACGACGGCGACGGTGTAATCCGGCGCTCTCGCAAATCACACAATCCGTCGTCCCAGCGAACGCTGGGACCCAGTGTCGTATCGTCGTATCGTCGTATCGTTCAACATCGACAATGGACTCCGGCTTGCGTCGGAGCGACGGACTTGGTGCAAAAGGCGGCTTATTTCAGTTCGATGTCGTCAAAGTTGAACGATGCATCAGGCATCACATACACGCCCTTCAGGTTCTTGCTACGTGCGTACAGGACTTTTTCCGTGACCAGGAAGGCCCATGGCGCATCCTTCCAGATTTCGGTTTGCGCATCCTTGTACAGCGCGGCTTTCTGCGCGCGGTCGGTCACGGTCAGCGCCTGAGCGATGTCGCCATCAACCTTGTCGCTCTTGTAGTAAGCGGTGTTGAACAGCTTCGGCGGGAAAGCTTCGGAAGCCAGCAGCGGACGCAGGCCCCAGTCAGCTTCACCGGTCGACGACGACCAGCCGGCGTAGTACAGACGCACCGGCGCGGTATCCGGATTCGGTGCGCTTTCCACCTTCTCTACGCGTTGACCTGCTTCCATTGCCTGCACCTTGACCTTGATGCCGACCTGCGCCAGTTGCTGTTGCAGGAACTGGATGATCTTCAGCGCAGTGGTGTGGGTGTATGCGGACCACAGTTCGGTTTCAAAACCGTTCGGATAGCCGGCTTCGGCCAGCAATGCCTTGGCCTTCTTCACGTCATACGGCCATGGGCCGGTCTTGACTGCGTAGTCGACGCCTTGCGGCAGCACGCCGTCCATCGGGAATGCATAGCCGCTGAAGGCAACCTTGACCAGCGCATCCTTGTTGATCGCGTAGTTGATCGCCTGGCGCACCTTGACGTTATCGAACGGCTTTTGCTTGACGTTCATCGACATGTAACGCTGGATGATCGACGGACCGGTGACGATGTCCAGTGCGCCCTTGCCCTTGAGCAGCTCAGCCTGCTCGTACGGCAGCGGGAAAGTGAATTGCGCTTCGCCGGTCTGCATCATGGCGGCACGCGAGTTGTTGTCGACTACCGGCTTCCAGACCACTTCGTCGACTTTCGGATAACCGGCCTTCCAGTAGCCCGAGAATTTCTCGGCCTTCATGTAGTCGGTTTGCTTCCATTCGACGAACTTGAACGGACCGGTGCCGACCGGATGGAAGGCGATGTCCTTGTTGCCGTATTGCTTTAGCGCGGTCGGCGAGATCATCACCGCCGATGGGTGGGCCAGCACGTTGATGAAGGCCGAGAACGGCTCTTTCAGGACGATCTTGACGGTGTAATCGTTCAGCACTTCGGTGCGGGCGACGCGGTTGAACAGATTGTAGCGTTTGAGCTTGTTGTCGGGATTGGTGACGCGATCCATCACGGCTTTCACGGCGTCAGCCTTGAACACGGTGCCGTCGTGGAACTTCACGCCCTGGCGCAGGCGGATGGTGTATTCCAGGCCGTCCTTGCTGACCAGATAGCCTTCGGCCAGCACGTTGACCAGCTTCAGGTCCTTGTCGAAGGCGAACAGGCCTTGGTAGAACGACTTGGTCACGGCCAGCGACAGCGTGTCGTTGGCGTCATACGGATCCATGGTAGTGAACGTGGAAGCAACTGCGAGCGTGACGCTCTTGGCGGCCCAGGCGTGCACGGCGGCGAATTGCAGCGTGGTGCCGATGGCGCCGAGCGCCATCCATCGGAGGACAGTTGTGCCGCGACGGGAAGTTTGGGTAGTCATGGTTAGGCTCCTGAGTTTCTAAGTGATCTAAGTGATGAATGAAGCGATGACGAACTAAAAAGTAACTAAAAAGCTGCGGAAATACGATGTGTTGCAACAAAATGGCCGGGGCCGACTTGCTTCAGAGGTTCGACCAGCGGATCGTCTCCGATGGCGCGAATGGGGCTTGGAATCTCATCATTTTGCAAACCTTTCTTCAGATGGCGCAGTTCCGGATCGGCCACCGGCACGGCGGCCATGAGCTTGCGGGTGTAAGGATGCTGAGGATTTTCAAAAATAGCGCGGCGTGGACCGATCTCGACGATCTGTCCCAGGTACATCACGGCGACGCGGTGGCTGATGCGTTCCACCACCGCCATGTCATGCGAAATGAAGATGAACGAAATGCCCAGCTCAGCCTGCAGGTCCAGCATCAGGTTGACGATCTGCGCCTGGATCGACACGTCCAGCGCCGACACCGATTCGTCGGCGATGACGATCTTCGGATTCAGCGCCAGTGCGCGCGCAATGCAGATACGCTGGCGCTGGCCGCCAGAAAATTCGTGCGGATAGCGCTGCGCATGTTCCGGCAGCAAACCGACGCGGGTCAGCAGCGCATCGACGCGTTCCTGCGCGCCCTCTTTCATGCCGTGCACCAGCATCGGCTCCATGATGGAATAGCCGACCGTCATGCGCGGATCGAGCGACGCGAACGGATCCTGGAAAATGAACTGGATGTCGCGGCGCAACTCACGCAACTCTTCGCGCGGCAACTCTGCCAGATTGCGGCCGCCGAACTCGACCTTGCCGCCGCTGATCTCCACCAGGCGCAGCAGGGAACGGCCGGTGGTCGATTTGCCGCAACCGGATTCGCCGACGATGGCCAGCGTCTCGCCGGCATACAGATCGAAGCTGACGCGTTCGACTGCATGGACGCGCTGTTTGACGCGGCCGAAGATGCCGCTCTTGACGTCGAAACGCGTGGTCAGGTCGCTGACCTTGAGGATGGGCTGGCGCTGTTGCGCGATCTCGGAGGCTGCCTGCAACTCTTCCGCGATGGCGTCCGGCTTGGCTTCGGCGCTGGCGGCAATGCCGAATCTCGACGGCGTATCAGTGCCCGTCATCGCCCCCAGGCGCGGCACTGCGGCCAGCAAACCTTGTGTATAAGGATGCGCAGGCGCCGCGAAGATGCTGCGCACATCGTTTTCTTCCACTTTGTCGCCGCGGCACATGACGACAACGCGGTCGGCTATTTCCGCCACTACGCCCATGTCATGGGTGATGAACACCACCGCCATGTGCATTTCTTCCTGCAGCGAACGGATCAGTTGCAGGATCTGCGCCTGGATCGTCACGTCCAGCGCCGTGGTCGGCTCGTCGGCGATCAGCAGCGACGGCTTGCAGGACAGGGCCATCGCGATCATCACGCGCTGACGCATGCCGCCCGACAGTTGATGCGGGTGACGGCCAAGCACACGCCTGGCTTCCGGGATGCGCACCATCTCCAGCATGCGCAGCGCTTCTGCGCTGGCGGCGCTGTGACTCATGTTCTGATGCAGGCGGATCGATTCGGCAATTTGTTCACCGACGGTGAAGACAGGATTCAGCGACGTCATCGGCTCCTGGAAAATCATCGCGATCTCGGCGCCGCGAATGCTGCGCATCGTCGACTGCGGCGCCTTGACCAGATCCAGCGTGCTGCCGTTGCGGCGCTGGAATTGCATGCTGCCGGACACAATACGGCCGCCGCCATGCTCGATCAGGCGCATGATCGCCAGCGACGACACCGACTTGCCGGAGCCCGACTCGCCGACGATAGCCAGCGTCTCGCCTTTGTCGACGTGGAAAGTCAGCCCGCGCACGGCTTCCACCGTACGCTCGGAACCGGTAAAGGTGACGCCGAGATTGTCGACGGTCAGCACGCGCTTTGCGTCCTGATCCTTCGCGCCCTGAGCGTTCTTTGATGCTTGATCTTGCGTTGCCATTTCTGTTGCGTCCTTCACTACTTGTAGATTGCCGTGACCGGCGTGTCGCCGCCACGGGCATAACCGCGATACATGCCTTCGGTGTTGAACGTCAGCGCCAGGTTGCCGCCGGCGTCGACCGCGATCAGGCCGCCGCGTCCTTCGTAGGCCGGCAGCACTTCCATGACGACTTGCTCCATGGCTTCTTGCAAGGTCGCGCCGGCGTATGCCATGCGCGCCGCGACATCGTAGGCGGCAACGGTACGCATGAACACTTCACCGGTACCGGTGGCCGAGACCGCAGCTGTCGCATTGGCGGCATAGCAGCCTGCGCCGATCAGTGGTGTATCGCCGACACGGCCGACTTGCTTGTTGGTGATGCCGCCGGTGGAAGTCGCTGCGGCGACGTTGCCGTGCATGTCGAGTGCGACAGCGCCGACGGTGCCGAATTTGTTGTCCGGATCAATCGGATCAACCTTATTCGTTCCGTGCGCCGACTCCCTGAAGGTGAACGACGCCGCATCGTGATCCAGCATCATCCCGCTCTGCTCGCGCACGCGCAGCCATTGCTGGTGGCGCGCTTCAGTCTGGTAATACGTCGGATCGACGATATCGAGTCCCTGCTGGCGCGCAAACGCATCGGCGCCGCAACCTGCCAGCAGCACGTGTGCGCTCTTTTCCATCACGGTGCGCGCCGCGATGACCGGGTTGCGCACACAGGTCACATTGGCGACGGCGCCGGCTTTCAGCGTGGCGCCGTCCATGATGGCGGCATCAAGCTCATGCGTGCCGGCGCGCGTGTAGACCGCGCCCTTGCCGGCATTGAACAGCGGGCAGTCTTCCAGCAAGCGTACCGCTTCGGTCACGGCATCCAGCGCCGAACCGCCGGCCGTCAACACAGCTTGCGCCGATGTCAGGATGGCCTTGAGTTCGCGATGGTAACTTGCCTCATCTGCCTCGCTCAGCGCACTGCGCGTGATGGTGCCGGCGCCACCGTGTATGGCAATAACTGGAGTGTTCATGCTTTGCTTGTCCCTGATGCAGCGGTTTTCTTGATCACGTTGCTCTTGACCGCATTGCTTTTAACCGCGTTGTTCTTGATTGCCTTGCCGCTTGCGCGCGCCGGGCTCTTGCCTTGTTCGTACTGTTCCGCCTGGTACAGCCAGGGCAAAACGAATTCCGTCATTTCGGATGCCGCCTGCACCGAGCGCTTGGCGCGATGCGCGACCGCGTCGCACAGCGCCTGGATCAGCACCAGCGCCGCCGCATCGGACGTCGGCGACATCTGTCTTTCGGTCTGCGAATAAATCGTCACGTCGGCCAGCGGCACCAGCGGCGAATGCGGCAGATCGGTGAAAGCGATCAGCTTGGCGCCCTTCTCGACCGCACGGCGCGCCAGCCGTACGGTGTCGGTGGCATAGCGCGGATACGCCATGGCGATGACCACATCGCGCTCATCCAGCTTGAAGAACTGGCGGCCGGTCTGCGACGGTCCGCCCGGATGCACGCCCGACAAGACGGTGCGGCAGAACGGTTCCAGAGCATGCACCATGATCCCGGCCAGGAAAGCGCTGGCGCCGAAGCCGATGACGAAAATGCGGTCGGCTTTCAGGATCATCTCCACCGCCTGGTCGCAATGCTCGGCGACCAGCGCCTGGCGTGTCGCTTCGATGTTGCGGATGTCGTTGCTCAAGGCGGCGGAAATAATTTCCGCGCTGGTGGCGCTCTTCTGCACTTCATGACGCATCTTTTCCACCGGCGCCAGCGAGGAAGCGAAATCGGCAACCAGCGCATTGCGAAACGGCGCATAGCCGTCAAAGCCCAGCGCATGCGCAAAGCGGTTCGCCGTCGCCAGCGAAATCCCCGCAGCTTCCGACAGCTCGTCGATAGTCATGGTGGCGGCACGGAAAGTGTTCGCCAGCACATAGTCGGCGGTCTTGCGATGCGCCTTCGACAGATTCGGATACAGCTTGCCCAGCACCCGCGCTACTGCGCCGCCGCCCTGCAAGGATGCGTGTTTTTGATTGTGCATACGACGCTGAAAAGAAAAGCGGCCCGGAAAAATGAAAATGCGCCGATGAGCAATAACGGCAAAAATGTAAATATATTTTCATTATTTTGAAAAGTAAAGAAAATATCCTTTCAAAAATGAAAGTAAAAACAGATGCACCTTTATCACGCGAATGCAAGGTGAAAATGCACCTCAATAGAGAGAAAATTGGCTGCACTGCACCAAAGCGGAGTGCGCAAATTCATCACGAACAAGTGCCGAGAAATTGACAAGGTGCACATTGACGATCGTGAAAATCCGGCTGATTTTTGCGCAGACAAGACAAGTCCGTTCGCTGTGCTTTTGCTGCAGCGAAGCAGAAACGAATGACAAAGCGCCGGCTGGATGCCGGCGCGAGGAGAAACAAAGGAGCAGAGTCCGCGATGCGCTATTTCAGCAACAGTACAGACACTGCGGACAGTGCGGATGATCTGCTTAACGCGGCACAATTTCCCGCAGTTCGATCAGATTGCCGAAGGGGTCAGCAGTATAGATACGGATGAAGCCGGGAATCGGCGCATCTTCCTGCACCGGGAAACCGCCGGCCTTGAGTTCGGCCAGCATGGGCGCCAGCTTGTCGACGATCAGGCCGGGATGCGCGTTGAGCGCCGGTTGAAACTCTTTGTCGACGCCCAGATGCAGCTGCAGCACGCCGCACTGAAACCACAAACCGCCGCGCGCCTGCAGGGCGGCAGGTTTGGGCAACTCGGGCATGCCGAGAATATCGCCGAAGAAACGCCGGGCGGCGTCTTCGCCTCCGACGGGCATGGCGAGCTGGATGTGATCGATAGCGGTGACTGGCATGAGTGTCCTCTGGCTGGCTTGACTTGTATGGCTGGCATCGGGCATCCTGAAATGCGCAGCGCGACGTGCGAAGGATTCTATCCCTTCGCCGCCGATGGCGCTGGCGGCGCAAAAAAACACTGACTGAACGCTGACCAGGAAGCGCAAACAGGGTTGAAAAATAGCGAACCGGCGCGCGATGCCGTATCCTCTCGCTTATCTAGCCATCTCTGCTGCAATCGTTCCAGACGGCATCGACCGACATCCATCATGAATATCCGCTTCCTCGAAACTTTCGTCTGGCTGGCCAAGCTGAAGAATTTCCGCCTGACAGCCGAGCGCCTGCACACCACGCAGGCGGCGGTGTCCAGCCGCATCGCGACGCTGGAGCAGGATTTCGGCGTACGCCTGTTCGACCGCGGCGCGCGCGAGGTGACGCTGACCACCGACGGCAGCAAGGCGCTGGTGTATGCGGAACGCATGGTCAAACTGATGCGCGAGATGAAGGACGACATGTCGGACAAGCAGGTCTACGCCGGCGTGATCCGCATCGGCGTGATCGAATCGATCGTGCACAGCTGGTTTCCGGATTTCATCGGGCGCGTGCACAAGATGTTTCCGCGCCTGCAAATCGAAATCGCCAGCGACACCACCATTCATCTGCGCGAACAGTTCAGCAAGGGCGCGCTGGACATCGTGCTGCAGGCCGAGCCGGTCATCGGCACCCACATCACCAATCTCAACCTGTGCGAATTCCCGATGCGCTGGGTCGGCAGCCCTAAGCTCAATATCGGCAGCGAGACCCTGAGCCTGTCCGATCTGGCGACCTTCCCCATCATCAGCTTTGCACGCAACTCGGGACCGCATGCGGCGATCGAGCGCATCTTTTCCGACAGCGAACGCGGCGCACTGCATATCAATTGCATCGCCTCGGTCGCCACCATGATCCGGCTGGTGACTGACGGTTTCGGCGTGGCGGCAGTGCCGCCGGCAATCATCCAGCGCGAACTCAATGAAGAAATCCTGCACACGCTGCGCGTCGATGTGGAATTCCCGGCGCTGGTGATGCTGGCCTGCTTCCGCTCCGACAACGAGAATCCGCTGACCGAGACAGTGGCCCGTATCGCCCAGGAAACCGCTGCCGACTTCGCACTCAATTGGGGACACGAGATCGCGCGCCTGCCATCACAGGCGCAATAGATTTCCTCGCATCGTCAATGCCGGCAAGGCCTGGATGCAGTTGCAGGAAGTTGCAACCGAGCACCATAACTGCGCAGCGAGCCGTCCATTTTTGCTCATAAGATTTTCCAATCATTTGCGCCAACAATTTCTTGTTGGACAGCGCCGGACCTACTGCGCATACTGAATTTACACAAGATCAGCAGATCGTTCATGGCCCCGGATGCAAACACCGGCGCAAAAATAAACGACAGATTTCCGCCAGGAATTTTTCCAGCTTCGATTTCCACCCAATACTCCTGATGTCCGGAGTGTTCTCGTGCTGTGAGAATGAATGGCCGCTCAATCAATCTCAAAGCAGGAGAAGGCAAGCATGACCAATTCAACCTCAGCACTGGACTCCCTACCGCGCTCCGACGCCAACACTGGCGCCGCAGACCTGGAAGTCACCTACAAGAAAATCGCCTGGCGATTGATCCCCTTCCTGGTTTTTCTGTTCGTGCTGGCGTGGATCGACCGCGTCAACGTCGGTTTCGCCAAGCTGCAGATGCTGCAGGACTTGCAATTCTCCGAAGCGATCTACGGCCTCGGCGCCGGCATCTTCTTCATCGGCTACTTCCTGTTTGAAGTCCCGAGCAATCTGCTGCTGGAAAAAATCGGCGCCCGCAAAACGCTGGCGCGCATCACCATCCTCTGGGGCCTGGCCTCGATGGCGATGGCGTATGTGACTTCACCGACTTCCTTTTATATCCTGCGTTTTCTGCTGGGCGTATTCGAAGCCGGCTTCTTCCCGGGCGTAGTGCTGTACCTGACCTACTGGTTCCCGGCGCAACGCCGCGCGCGCGTCAACGGCCTGTTCATGACTTCGTTCGCGATTGCGGGCGCCGTCGGCGGTCCGATCGCCGGCACCATCATGAGCCAGATGGAAGGCGTCGGCCACCTGGCCAACTGGCAATGGCTGTTCATCCTCGAAGGCATTCCGTCGCTGATCGCCGGCATCTTCGTGCTGATGTACCTGCCGGAAAAACCAGCCAACGCAAAATGGTTGTCGACTGCAGAGCAGCAAGCCGTCACCCATGCGCTGATCGCAGAGAACAAGTCTGCCGGCAAGCATCTGTCCTTCAAGGATGCCTGTAGCAACTACCGCGTCTGGCTGTGTGCCGCCGTGTATTTCTGCGTGGTCAGCGGCAACGCCACCATCGCCTTCTGGACGCCGTCGATCATCAAGGAAATCGGCGTCAAGGGCAATCTGCAGATCGGCCTGATCTCCGCCATCCCTTTCATCGCCGGCACGCTGGCCATGATCTGGAACGGCATCCATTCCGACAAGACCGGCGAACGCCGCATGCATAGCGCCATCGCTACCCTGATCGCCAGCATCGGCCTGATCCTGACCGGCCTGACGCTGGGCAACGCCGTCATGGCGCTGTGCGCACTGACACTGGCGGCAATCGGCATCCTGGCAGCCTTCCCGGTGTTCTGGTCGATCCCGGCTGCCTTCCTGGCAAGTACCGCAGCGGCAGGCGGCATTGCGCTGATCAACTCGATCGGCAACCTGGCAGGCTTCGTCGCGCCGTACATGATCGGCGCGCTCAAGACCAGCACCGGTTCGCTGTCGTCCGGCCTGTATTTTGTCGCCGCGCTGGAATTTGCCGCGAGCTTCCTGGTGATCGTCTTCATCAAGAAAGTCTGACGCGCTGAGCTGAGCAGCACCGCGCACTGCGCACCTCGTTTCCCTCGTTTCCCCGCGCCGCCACCCCTCTGTCGTTTGTTTCTGCACGGCGGCGCACCCTTTTTACGTACCTGAAGTGGCCTTATGAAACTCTCATTCCAAATTGAAGCAACATCGCTGAACATCGACATCCGCACGCTGATCATCGCCGGCTGGGCCGGTCGCGACATGGCGGCCATCGAGCATCACATCGAAGAACTGGCCGCCCTCGGCATCCAGCGCCCAAGCGCCGTTCCGCTGTATTACCGCGTGTCGAGCAACCAGTTGACGCAATCGTCCGCAGTGCAGGTGCTGGGCGGCGAATCGTCCGGCGAAGTGGAAACCTTCGTCTTCAACGCCGGCGGCGAACTGTACGTCAGCATCGCGTCGGATCACACCGACCGCAAGCTGGAAGCGCACAGCGTGGCGTTCTCTAAACAAGCCTGCGTCAAACCCGTCGCCTCTTCCGCGTGGAAGCTGGCCGATGTTGCCGACTATTGGGACGAACTGGTGATCCGGTCGTGGATCAAGGAAGACGACAAGGAAGTGCTGTACCAGGAAGGCACACTGGCCAGCCTGCGCACGCCGCAAGACCTGATCGCGCGCTTCACCGACGGCAAGCAAATTCTGCCGGATGGCTGCGGCATGACCTGCGGTACGGTCGGCGCCATCGGCGGCATCCGTCCTGCGACGTCGTTCACGATGGAGTTGTTCGATCCGCGCCGCCAACGCGCACTGCGTCATTCTTATGAAGCAGAAATTCTTGCTGAAGTCGCCTGATCCACTCCTGATATTCCCATCATGATTCCAAGCCTCCATCAACAAAGCGAAGAGCTGCGCAATGACAACAGCTCCTCGCTCGAACTGACCGAGCTCGCCCTGCAACGCGCCGCTGCCGCCGACGGCGAAGGCACGCGCGTTTTCACGCGTCTCTATGCCGACTCTGCACGCGCTGCCGCGACTGCATCAGATACGCTGCGCAGCGCCGGCATCGTGCGCTCGCCGATCGAAGGCCTGCCGGTCTCGATCAAGGATCTGTTCGACGTCGCCGGTGAAACCACGCTGGCGGGTTCGGTCGCCTTGCGCGGCTATCCCGCAGCGACCGAGAGCGCAGTCGTCGTCAAACGCCTGATCGCTGCCGGCGCCGTGATTGTCGGCCGCACCAACATGACGGAATTTGCCTACTCCGGTCTCGGCATCAATCCGCACTACGGCACGCCGCGCAATCCATGGCAACGCGATGTGGACGGTGGACGCATTCCCGGCGGCTCATCGTCGGGTGCTGCGGTTTCCGTCACCGACGGCATGGCAGTGGCGGGCGTCGGCTCGGATACCGGCGGCTCGATCCGCATTCCGGCGGCGTTCTGCGGCATCACCGGCTTCAAGCCGACCGCGCGCCGCGTGTCGATGCAAGGCGTATTGCCGCTGTCCGAAAATCTCGACTCCATCGGCGCCATGGCGCCGACCGTTCTGTGCTGCGCCATGATGGACGCAGTGCTGGCCGGCGAAGAATACGTCGCACCCGTGGCGCATCCGTTACGCGGCTTGCGCCTGCTCTATCCGACCAACATCGTGCGCGACGGCATGGATGAACATGTCGCCGCCAGCATGCAGGCCGCCATTGCAAAACTGTCGGCAGCCGGCGCCGTGATCATCGAGCAGGACGTCCCCGCCTTCAACGAACTGGCGGCAATCAATGCCAAGGGCGGCTTCACCGCAGCCGAAGCATGGACCTGGCATCGCCAGCTGATCGCCGAACGCAAGGACCACTACGACCAGCGCGTGGTCTCGCGCATCATGCGCGGCAAGGACATGAGCGCCGCCGACCTGCTCGACGTGCTGCACAGCCGTCGCCGCTGGATCGCAAAGGTGGAGCAGCAGCTGGCCGGTTACGACGCCCTGTTGATGCCGACGGTGCCGATCGTCGCGCCGAAGATCGCCGACCTGCAAGCCAGCGACGACGCCTATTACGCCGCCAACGGCCTGATCCTGCGCAATCCGACGCTGATCAATTTCCTCGACGGCTGCGCGCTATCCTTGCCCTGCCATGCAGCAGGAACGGCGCCGGTCGGCCTGGGACTGGCTGCTGCCGGCGGCAATGATCGTCGCTTGTTGTCGATTGCTCTGGCGGTGGAAACCTTGCTGAAGCAGTGATGGACAAGCACTAAGGCAAGTTGCGGCACAGAACGGCTGACCACCATAGAAAACGGCTTGCAGCGATGCAAGCCGTTTTCATTTTCAGCGAGAGAAGACAACACCCGATGATGTGTGCGCGTAAAGACCGATTACCGTCGGCTGATCCGGTGGCGGCTCTCCGACCAGCGACTTCGCGGCGCCTGCCTGCATGGCCGGCGCCTAAGACGCCGGGCTTCGTACGCCGGCTATCTCTATTGGATTAACCAGGCGGTCATAGGTCTCTGCATCGATACATCCCAAGGCCAGCGCTGCAGCGCGCGGCGTAATCCGATCGCGCAGCGCGAGCGCAGTAATCTGCGCGACAGCGTCATAGCCAAGGACGGGATTAAGCACGGTAACGGACAACAGCGCATCGCTCACATTGGTGGCCAGACGCTCCGCATCCACCTGGAGTCCGGCTACCACACGCTCCGAAAATGTACGGCAGGTATTGCTCAGAATACGAATTGATTGCAGCACGTTGTAGATGATGACGGGCTTCGCCACGTTCAGCTCAAACAAACCTGATGCGCCTGCAAGGGTAACGGTCTGATGGTTTCCCATCACCTGGAAGCATGCCTGAACCAGTACTTCCGCAATGGTCGGATTGCGCTTTCCGGGCATGATCGACGATGTCAGTCCGTCATCCGGAACAATCAACTCGCCCAGACCACAGCGCGGTCCCGAGCCCAGCAAACGGATGTCATTGGCGATCTTTACCAAGGAAGTCGCAATCGTATTGAGTACACCGGATACCTCGACCATCGTATCGTGCGCCGCCATGCCTTCCAGTTTGTTTGGATGCGCCTGAAACGGCAATCCTGTACTGGCGGCAAGTTCTGCACAGAAGCGTTCGGCAAAAAGTGCCGGCGCATTCAATCCGGTGCCGGCCGCAGTGCCGCCTTGTGCAAGCAGCATAATCCTCGGCAATACGTCATCGATGCGCTGCACGGCCGCTTGCAACTGATATGCGTATGCGGAAAACGCACGCCCCATTGTTGTCGGCACAGCATCCATCAGGTGCGTGCGGGCAATCTTGACGACATCGCTGAACGCCAGCGCACGCTCTTCCAGCGCTGCATGCAAGGAAACGAGCGCCGGCCGAAGCTGACTGGTGAGCTGCAACGCTGTGCTGATGTGCATGACGGTCGGAAAGCTGTCATTGGACGACTGCGATGCATTGACATGATCGTTCGGGTGAACCGGATGCTTCGTACCGAGCCCCTCTCCAAGCAGTACATTGGCGCGATTGGCGATGACTTCATTCGCATTCATGTTTGTCTGCGTGCCTGAGCCGGTTTGCCAGATGCTCAGAGGGAAATGCGTATCCCATTTCCCTTCGCTCACTTCGACAGCGGCTTGTTCGATGGCTTTCACCAGTTGCGTATCGAGCACGCCGCACTCAAGGTTGGCGCGCGCGGCTGCACGCTTGTGCAGGCCGAATGCGTGAATCAGCGCAGCAGGGAAATGCTCTTCTGCAGTACCGAACACCGCTAATGTCCGCTGAGTCTGCGCGCCCCAATACCGATCCGCGGGAATCTCAACGGGACCGAAAGCATCCTTCTCTATTCTTGATGTACTCATCTTTTACTCGGGAAAGTGGTGATCCGACTTGATTTTTGGACAGAACTCAGGAATCAGCCAAGCCGGGAACGCACCGGCAACACGCGCCCGGAATACGTCGCCAGCTTGCCGGCGCCGGTATGCAGCCCCGGGAAGGGGGCGATCTCGGCGCTATCGTACTGAAACTTTGATACGGCATCTTGCAATGTCCGGGCCTGCTCTTGAAGAGACATCGAAGCTGCCGCCGCTTCTTCGACGAGAGCCGCGTTTTGCTGTGTTACGCCATCCATTTGCGCGACGGCTTTGTTGATCTGATCTATGCCGTCTTTTTGCTCATCCGAAGCAACCGAAATTTCACGAATGATGGAGCTTACTTTCCGCACGGCGTCTGTAATATCCTGCATGGTGGCGCCGGCCTGCTCGACCAGTACGGTGCCACTGTCGACTTTGCTGACTGATTCATCGATGAGCTGCTTGATTTCTTTTGCCGCTACCGCAGAGCGTTGCGCCAGCGCCCGCACTTCGCTGGCGACCACGGCAAAGCCTCTGCCCTGCTCCCCTGCACGGGCGGCTTCAACAGCGGCGTTGAGTGCAAGAATGTTGGTCTGGAATGCAATGCCGTCTATAACGCTGATGATGGCCGACATCTGATCCGAGCTGCTTTTTATGTCGCGCATGGTATGCACTACTTTGCCGGTCACTTCTCCGCCGCGGATGGAAATCGATTCGGCCTCACTCGCAATGGCATTTGCCTGGCGCGCGCTTTCCGAATTCTGGCCTACCGTACCGGTCAATTCCTCGATGCTTGCGGCAGTCTCCTCCAGCGACGCAGCCTGTTCTTCCGTTCGCTGCGACAAATCGGCATTGCCGGAGGCAATCTGACTCGTCGCCGTTGCCATCGAATCGGCCGAACGGCGCACGGCGGTGACGGTGGCGCGCAATCCGTCACGCATGGTTTTTAAGCCGCTCATCAGTTTGCCCATCTCGTCTTGCGACTGAACAAGGATGTCGCGGCCCAGATCGCCGTCGGCGATTGCCGAGAAGTGGGTCAGCGCCTGATTCAGCGGACGTGCAATGGCGCGCTGCAATCCCCAGCCGCACAGGATACCCACGGCGACGCCGAGAACAATCATGCCGACGGAGATGAAACCCATCTCGTGAAACTCGCTGCTGAACCCTTCGTAGTTCTCCTGACCGTGCTTTAACAGATACT
The DNA here is from genome assembly GCF_058801885.1 of Herbaspirillum sp. GW822-FHT03A08. NCBI lineage: Bacteria > Pseudomonadati > Pseudomonadota > Betaproteobacteria > Burkholderiales > Oxalobacteraceae > Herbaspirillum > Herbaspirillum sp. GW822-FHT03A08. The sequence goes on from NZ_JBXANR010000001.1 coordinate 433,287, forward strand.
GATCCAGCTGCGTTCCGCTCTTGGTAAATGCCAGCGCCATTGGCGGAGCAACTTGCATGGTTATCTTATCGGCCGACGTTGCATCACCGCGCAGCAGGGCCGCCAGGGAGGGTTCCAACGCCTGCTGAATGAACGTATTGCGCTTGGCGGAAACATCTTTTGCAATCGTTTCTTCCTCCGCGGTCTTCGGCAGATCTAGATAGCGGCGCCAGGCGTTGTCGGATACTTTCAGATAGTCCCTGGTCTTGTCGACCAGCGCCTTGATGTCACCCGATTCCGGATGCAGCAATGCGCGGTCGATGGCGATGCGTGCGACCGCCAGGTTGTATTTGGACTCTCCGATCGCCAGCGCTGAAGCGAGCTGCACAGAATAGGTTTCGTGCAAGGCCGCCTCGCCGGCGCGATTGGATATTTGCCCAATGACGCCGACAGCAAGCATGAGAGAGACCAAAACGAAGATCGCTCCGATTAGCCGGGCCTTGATTGAAATTTTTGAAAACATGTTGTACCCCACTGCGGCGCTCACAACAACCGAGAGACACCATCCCTGACAAATTAATAGGTAAAAAACCGACTATCCATGACAGATAGTCGGCTCGACTGAAAAACTGCAACTAAATTCGAATGTCTTGCGGTCTGTTGATGCTGTTCAGGTTTTCATCCTCGGCCATCATTTGGGGATAGCGTTCTGGATACAGATGCTTTTCCGCCGTGACAGCATCGAAGGTCCCTGACCACTTTGCCACCACCACGGTGGCCACACTGTTACCTATCGTGTTGCATGTTGCGATCGCCATCGACAAGAACCGATATACGCCGAAGATGACCGCCAGGCCTTCTATCGGCAAAATACCTGTCGATGTCACCGTTGCCGCAAACACGACGAAAGAACCTCCTGACACCGTGGCCGCTCCTTTTGAAGTCAACAGCATCAGCACCAGAATGCCGAGCTGCTGATCCAGATGGAGGGGAACGCCATAGGCATGCGCGATGAACATCACCCCCATCGCCATGAAAATGGATGTGCCGTCGAGATTGAATGCGTAGCCGGTAGGCAGCACCAGACCGACCGTCTGTTTCGCACATCCGAGACGTTCCAGCTTGATCAGCAAACGCGGCAATGCACTCTCGGAAGATGCGGTGCCAAGCACGATGAAGATTTCTTCCTTGATGTAACGCAGGAAGCGCCACAGGCTGAAGCCGGCCAGCTTCGCAACAGAACCGAGAACAACCGCCAGGAACAGGATAATGACGCCGTAGAAACCCAGCACCAGCTGTGCCAGCGCAACGAGAACTGCGGTGCCGTTGCTGCCGACGGAATATGCCACGGCGCCGAATGTGCCGATGGGCGCGAGCTTCATGACTAGGTTGATGAAGGAAAACAGCACTTCCGATATATAGTCGAGGCCGCTGTTGACCTTCTCGCGACGCCCTTCGGGGATTGCCAGAATACCTATGCCGACCAGCACTGCCAGCACGACGACCTGAAGCAATTCACCCTTGGCGAAGGCGCCGATGAAATTATCCGGCACGATGTGCATGATGAATGATGCAAAACTCTGTGTCTCCGCTTTGGCCGCTGCCGGCGAGGCAACGCCCGCTGTGACGTGGCTCATGTTGCTGCCAAGCTCGAGCAGATTCCCCGCCAGTAGGCCGACCACCAGTGCAATGGTCGAGATTACTTCGAAGTAGACGATGGAACGCCAGCCGACACGGCCCGCGCTCTTGACGTCCCCGGCCGAAGCGATCCCGTGAACGATGGTCAGAAAGACCAACGGCGCCACACCGGCCTTGATGAGCGACAGGAACATATCTCCCAGCAGTTTCAGTTGCAGGGAAAATTTAGGGAACAGAAAACCGACCGCAATGCCAAGTACAAGCGATAACAAGACTTGCATGCCGAGCTTGCGGTACCAGGGTGTTTTTTTGAAAGTTGTAGTCATCATGTCTCCTCGGCGACGATCAGGCTTTGATTTCGCCGGACAATTGAATGGCCTGGTCCACCATCTGCGGAGCGAGGCCAAGATAGTTCTCAGGATCGGTCAGGCGATCGATCGTGGCTCTGTCGAAATGCGCCGTCACTTCCGGCATCGCCGCCAGGGCATCCGCCAGCGAACTGCCGTTTTCGTTGGCGCTGCGGCAAGCGTCGTACACGATGTCGTGCGCTTGCTGGCGGCCGGTGAAAGGCGCCATGCCCATCATGACCGCTTCGGCAACAATAAGACCTTTGCTGATGCCGAGATTGACCTTCATGCGGTCGGTATCGACGATCAGTCCACCCAAGGCGAACTTCGCCTGATGCAAGGCGCCGGCGCTAAGAATAAAACTCTCCGGAATCGCGATCCACTCTGCGTGCCATGGTCCGGTGGCGCGCTCGAAGTCCTGCACCATCGCATCCACCATCAGCCCCGCATGCTGGCGCACCGCCTTGGAGGCAGCCAGCATCAGCTCGCTGGAGATCGGATTGCGCTTTTGCGGCATGGTGCTGCTGGCGCCCCGTCCCTTTACGAACGGCTCGTAGACTTCGCCGAACTCGGTCGATGCCATGATCATGATGTCGAGCGCGATCTTGCCGAGTGAGCCGGTGATCAGCGCCAGCAAATTGATGGCTTCGGCAAAGCCGTCACGCGCAACGTGCCATGTCGTCGCCGGCACGCCCAGGCCGAGTTCTTCTGCCAGAGCGCGCTGCACTTCAAATCCTTTGTCGCCCAGCGACGCCAGTGTTCCTGCTGCGCCGGCGAATTCGACGACGGCCACACGCGGACGCAGTTCAGCCAGACGCTGCTGATGGCGATCGAACATGGCCAGCCAGATCGCCACCTTGTAGCCGAATGTCACAGGCAAGGCTTGCTGCAGATGCGTGCGCCCGGCCATTGCCGTATCACGGTGTTTCAGCGCCAGGTCCGCCAGAATCTTGCGCAGTTCGCGGATATCGCCCGCAACCATGTCCAGGGCATCACGCACCTGAAGCGAGACGGCGGTATCCATGATGTCTTGTGTCGTCGCGCCCCAGTGAACATAGCGGCCTGCGTCTCCGCACATGCCGACCAGCTGATGCACCAGAGGCAGGATCGGATAGCCGACGATGTCGGTCTCATGACGCATGTGCTCAAAGTCGATAAGGTCAATTGTCGATTTTTCAGCAATGACGGCGGCGGCTTCTGCGGGAATCACGCCGACCCGGGCCTCGGCTTTCGCCAGCGCGACCTCGACGTCGATATAGCGTTGAATCAATGCGTGGTCGGAGAACAGCGCGCGCATTGCGGCCGTTCCAAAAGCATCTCGAAACAAAATGGAATCGACAACCGTGCTAGCTGCCGGAAGAGCTGAGATCGACATAAAAGACCTATGAATAAATAGCGAAATGGATTTGTCTCGCCCATGAATATTTTATTATGTTCGGACATATTGAATATAATATGTCCGAACATATGACGCAACACGTATTTGAACTTCCGCGTCATAATTGATGTATGAATCATTTGCCAACAAAATCCAATTTCGTTGATATCGCACAGCATCTGACAGAGAGCATTGCTTCCGGCCGCTTCCCTGTCGGCAGTCTCCTTCCTACGGAAATGGAGCTGTGCAATCACTACTCCACCAGCCGCCATACGGTGCGCGCTGCATTGCATGAGTTGCAACAACTGGGGCTGGTTTCACGCAAAAAAAATGTCGGCACACGCGTGGAAGCAATCCAGGCAACCAATGAATTCCGGCCATCGCTGGCGTCACTGGATGATCTGATCCAGTTCGGCAATACCCATGTCCGCAAGCTCCAGGATGTTGTGAGCCAGAAGATAAAGAAAGATCTCGCGGAAGATCTCCGCTGCAAAGCCGGAAGCACGTGGCTGCGCATTTCCAGCCTGCGCATGGATAGCGCAAGTGATCGCCTGCCCGTCGGGTGGACCGATGTTTATATTCCAACGGCATATGCCGAAATCGCAGAGCTTGTTCGGCATACGCCGGGCTTGCTGATAAGTACCCTGATAGAAAAACGTTACGGAAGACGCATCGAGCAGGTGGAACAGGAAATCCGCGCCGTGACGATTGATGAATCGATGGCGCATGCATTGCAGGTAGAAGTCGGCACGACGGCATTGAAAATCATCCGCTGGTATTCAGATGCAGCTGGCGAGGTATTCGAAGTCTCGGTTTCAATCCATCCGGCTGAACGCTTCTCCGTATCGATGCTTCTGAAGCGATCATGAGACCGACACAGGCTCGCTCTTCGTCAGCCGGAAATATTGCACCATCCGCATGACGCCGATTCCCTCGCGGCCTCTTCCCGATCTCTGGACGCTGGACTCAGCACCTTTGCCACACTGATCCGGGAATGCACGCATCGAAGGATCCTCATCTCTCGGCCGCGATTCTCCTGGCGGCGTAAATCCGAGCAGCTTCTATTGCATGTTGCTGGTGCCGGAAAGGTGTCGCTCCATGAATCGCCTGGCGTGGAAAAATGCACTGGCTATGATAGGAACCCGCATGCCCCTGATAAATGGTCAGATAAGGAGTCCACTCGCGCTCGCTCAGCGCCGGAAAGGCCTCCAGTACCACTTCATACTTCCCGATAACTTCAATGTTCATCTCGTTCTCTTTCTTTGGATACACTTTCCATACGCGTCAGCAATCAAGAGCGCGACGAGGACCGCACTTAATACAATCTTGACGATGCGAGTCTAACGCTGCCTCGCAGCACGCAAGAGGCACACATCAGTCATCAGGACGGGGATACAGTTCTGAAGGTGCCGGCAACCGTCGCGCGGCTGAAGGATCGGTCGCTACGTCAGGTACGCCAACAGTGCGCGATCGAAGGCATGCAACTCGGATTGCCGGCCATCGTGTACCTTTTTGGGCCAGTCCGGATTGGCAATCAACGCCCGGCCGACTGCGATAAGATCAAATTCGTTTGCCTGCATGCGACGTAGCAATTCATCGATGCCTTCTGTCGGCGAACCATCTGCCTGACGGCGCAAATGCTCCATGAAATCGGCGCCGCCGAGGCTGACCGAACCGACCGAAATGGCGGGCCGTCCCGTGATCTTTTTAGCCCAGCCGGCCAGATTCAATTGAGAACCGGCAAACTCCGGCTGCCAAAACCGGCGTGTGGAAGCATGAAAAATATCCACGCCGGCATTGCTCAATGGCTCGAGAATTTCTTCCAGTTCTTTCGGCGTACTTGCAAGACGGGCGGAGTAGTCTTGCACCTTCCATTGAGAGAAACGGAAAATCAAAGGAAAATCAGGCCCTACCGCACGCCGGATCGCCTGCACGACTTCGACGGCAAAGCGCGTACGTTCGCGCGCTCCCCCGCCATAACCGTCGGTTCGCTGATTGGTGTGCGACCACAGAAATTCATCGATCAGATAGCCGTGAGCTCCATGTATCTCGATCGCGTCAAAACCTGACTGCTGCGCATTTTTTGCGGCAGAGGCGAACGCCGCAATCGTGTCGGCAATGTCTGTATCTGTCATGGCGCGCCCGCCATCAAGCGCGCTAGGCCCCTCGGAAATTGCATCCGGATGCGGTCCCGTGCCGGCATTGCGACCTAATCCCTGATGCCAGAGCTGCGGCGCGATCTTGCCGCCGGCCTCATGAACAGCGGCGACGACCCGGCCCCAGCCGCGCAGACTTTCTTCCGTATAGATATTGGGAATCGCCGAATCATTGGACGCCGCTGCACGACCGATCGTTGTTCCTTCGGTGATGATCAGACCAACGCCGCCTTCTGCGTGACGGCGATAGTAACGCGCAACTTCTTCAGTGGGCACACCGCCTGGGCTCGCACGGCGTGTCATCGGCGGCATCACGATGCGATTTCGGAGCACCAGTTTTTCTGTACGAAATTCATTGAATAAAACGTCATTGTTCATCTTGCTTTCCTTTGTTTGATGAGAGGCCTGGATGGGCGCGGCGGTACGGACAGCACCGCCGGTCTCTGAGATGTCCATCCGGTTATTCCGATCCGGGATCTGCCGGTTTGTCTTCCATGCCCGGGGGCTGGCCTGATGCCACCCAGGTGTGAGCTTGCTCAAGAATTTCTTCTGCAAAATCCTTGTCATCAGCGATGCGTGCGAGCAGCAATGCGCCGACCATCGTGGCGTAGCTGCCGATCGCAGTTTGTCGCGTCAGCGCCGGCGTAGCGGTTGTTGTCGCAGCCAATGACGCTTCAAACCCCGCGATCCGGCTTTTCATCGCCTCCGTCATTGCATGTCGCGCCGCATCTTCATTTCGTGCGGCATCGGCTCCCAATGCGGTAAAGACACAGCCTCCGGCGGTATCGTCACGATGCGTCATGCTGAGATATTCCTCGGCAAAAACGCCGATATCGGTCGGTCCATCTTCATAGGCGCGTGCCAGCAAACTTTTTATCGCATGCTCCACAAGTTCATTTCTATCCGCAAAGTGACGATAGAAGCCGCCATGCGTCATTTCTGCCGCAGCCATGACCTCGGCAACCGAAACGCCCTGCAGCCCGCGTTCTCGCAGCATTTGCGAAGCAATGTTGAGAATCCGCTGACGGCTCTGCTCTTTCTGTTCCTGCCGGATGTTCATGTTGAATTCCTTATTAACTTTCATAATGATAGTTAATTGGCATTTCAGATGTCAACCATCATCTGAAATTTATTTAGCGAGGATGTTGGATAAGGGTGAAAAAGAGACAGGTGAGAGAATCAGCTGTGATAGTTGTCGACAAGGCAAGGGAGTTGCATTGAAAGCTTGCCAGGGTCGGCAGCGGCAACATCGTGTAGTTGACCGGTAGACGGCAACTTGCGCGGATTGAGGTTCTGTTGTCCGATGTACGCCAGCGGACAGTGGCCGGCGTTCAGCAGGAACGTTCCGTCTTTACTCCGCTCTTGCACGCCAGCCGGCCAACGGCTATATTACGCACGTCGAAAAAGGCAGACTTGGTGTGGTCCAGCCCAGGTCCTTCTGCAGCTGAAGCTCTGTCCATGCCCGTGCATGAGTCCCACGACGAATATCAACGCCATCCCGGCGTTCTTTGTTCGTCCGTGCGGTTCTCAAAGACAACGAACCGTCCTGGTCGAACGACCACTAAGGAGTCTTCATGCACGAGTCATTCATTTACGATGTTGCCATCGCCGGCGCCGGTCCTGTCGGCCTGTTCCTCGCTTGCGAGTTGCGCCTTGCCGGTCTCTCCGTGCTGGTGCTGGAACAAGCCGCAGATCCGCATTCACCGCTGAAACAGCTTCCTTTCGGGATGCGCGGCCTTTCCATTCCCACCATCGAATCGTTCTACCGGCGCGGCTTGCTGGACCAGATCAGGACACAACAAGCTTCGCCTGATCCATCGGGGCACAGCGCGCCGGCCGCGCACTGGATGCAGCAACCGCGCCTTGCAGGCGGTCATTTCGCCGGCATTCAGTTTTACCGCGACAATATCGACAGCTCCAGCTGGCCCTATCGCCTGCCAGGTCAGGCTGACGCGATCATGGTCAGCGATATGGCGCATATCGAATCCGTATTGACGGCGCGTGCAGGTGCGATGGGCGCAGAGATCAAACGAGGCTTCGCTGTCGATGCCTTCGAGCAGTCTCATGACGACGTGAGCATTCATGCCGGAAGCCAGATGTTTCACGCGCGCTGGCTGGTCGGATGCGATGGCGGCCGCAGCGCCGTACGCAAGCTGGGCGGCTTCGGATTTACCGGCACCGAGCCGGAATTTACCGGCTATTCCGTCGGTGTCGAGCTGGCTGATCCGGACCGACTCGCTCCGGGACGCCATTACACGCCTACAGGGATGTACACCTACCAACAGCCCGGCACAGTCGCCATGGTTGATTTTGACGGTGGCGCTTTTCATCGGACGCAGCCGATCACGCTGGAGCATGTGCAGTCGGTGTTGCAACGCGTCTCCGGCACTGACGTCAGAGTGGCGGCGCTCAAGCAAGCGGCTACCTGGACTGATCGCGCCTTCCAGGCGACGGCTTATCGCATGGGGCGTGTGCTGCTTGCAGGCGATGCCGCACACGTACACTCTCCGTTGGGCGGCCAGGGACTTAATCTCGGATTGGGCGACGCCATGAATCTCGGCTGGAAGCTGGCATCCACCATTCGCGGCGATGCGCCGGAATGCCTGCTCGACAGTTATGGTTCGGAACGGCATCCGGTCGGCGCGCAGATACTGGATTGGTCGCGCGCGCAAGTCGGGCTCATGCGGCCGGAGCGGAGTTCGCGCGCGCTCGGAGCGATCATCCGCGATCTCATTGAGACACGCAACGGCGCGACCTATTTCGCCGAACGCGTCTGGGGTCTGTCGCTGCGCTACGATCTTGGCGACAGCCACCCGCTGGCAGGCCGCAGCGTACCCGAGTTTGTTCTCAAAGACGGGAGCAGACTTGGCGATCATCTCCGCAACGGAAAAGGCGTCATGTTGGACTTCGATGCTGACAAACCTCTGCAAGCGACAACAAGCCGATGGCGTGAGCGCATCATGTACATCGCAAGCGATGCCGAGAATAAGCTCGGCTTATCCGCAGTACTGGTGCGCCCTGACGGCATCGTTGCCTGGGTCAGCGAGGGCAAACCCGATCCGCAAGAAGCGGCTCAGGCCGCTTCGCGCTGGTTTCGTGAAACCTGAAAAAATCCGCGCGCCCAAGCTGCATCGCGCCTTTTATGAAAATTTCGCCCTGTTTTTCAGGCCAGATACAATATCCCGCGCTCAGATACGTCTACATGGCTATCCCAGTCTCTCCGCGCCCGTCCGTCCAAGAAAGAAAACATGACTACCGCAACCGCATCTCCCCCTACGCAGTTCTCTCGCTACCAGAAATTTGTCGTCGGCATGCTGGCCTTCCTGCAATTTGCCGTGATTCTCGACTTCATGCTGATGTCGCCGCTCGGCGCCGTGATCATGCCTGCCATGCAGATTGCGCCCAGCCAGTTCGGACTGGTGGTGTCGGCCTACGCGTTCAGCGCCGGCATCTCAGGCTTGCTGACGGCCGGTTTTGCCGACCGCTTTGATCGCAAGCGCCTGCTGCTGTTCTTTTATACCGGTTTCATTCTCGGCACGCTGTGGTGCGGTCTGGCGCAAAGCTTTGAAAGCCTGCTAGCCGCGCGGATCGTCACCGGCTTGTTCGGCGGCGTGATCGGCTCCATCGTGCTGGCGATCTCGACCGACCTGTTCCCGCTGAGCATGCGTGGCCGCGTGATGGGCATGATCCAGACCGCCTTTGCCGCCAGCCAGGTGCTGGGTATTCCGATCGGGCTGTATCTGTCGAATCGCTGGAACTGGCACATCCCTTTCCTGGCGATGGCAGCTCTGGGCGCCGTCGGCGGGCTCGTCGTGATGTGGAAAATGCAACCCGTTGCCGACCATCTGAAGATGCCGAGCGAGCACAGCGCGTGGATGCATCTGTTCCACACCGTGACCGAATCGCGTTATCTGATGGCGTTTGCCACGACCGGCCTGCTGATGACCGGCGGCTTCATGCTGATGCCGTTCAGCAGCGCTTATCTGGTCGCGAATCTGGGTATCGATCTGCACCACCTGCCGTCGGTGTACCTGATCACCGGCCTGTTCACGATCTTCATCGGACCGATGATCGGCAAGGCGGCGGACAATGTCGGCAAGTTCCGCGTGTTCATGTTCGGCACCGGGCTGTCGATCGTGATGGTGCTGATCTACACCCATCTGGGCCGCGTGACGCTGCCGGTGGTGATCTTCGTCAATGTGGTGCTGTTCGTGGGGATCTTCTCGCGCATGATTCCATTCCAGGCGCTGGTGTCGTCGGTACCGGCGGCCAATCAGCGTGGTTCGTTCAATGCGATCAGCGCCTCCATCCAGCAATTGTCGGGCGGCCTGGCTTCCGTGGTGGCAGGCCATATCGTCGCCTTCGGCACGGATGGCCAGTTGCAGAACTTCGACGTCATCGGCTATGTGGTGGTCGGCACGTCGCTGGTGGCATTGACGCTGGTCTGGCGTCTGAGCCGCGGGATCCAGCAACGGGCGGCGCTGGCCGCCAATGCTGCACGCTGAAGAGGAGCGCTGAAGAGGAGCGTTGAAGAAACTTAGAGTTTGCCGGCGGCGACGTCGGCATCGACGACCTGCCGCGCTACGGTGATGGCGTGTTCTTCGGCTTCTGCCGAGCTGTTGCCGCGGAACTCATCGCAAGTGGCGCGGCGGAACGGCACCGGATTGTCGTTGCGATGCAATTGATAGCTGCCGAGCCAGGAACCGTCACGCTGTTCCAGGCTGCTGGCGCGAATGAAATAGCCTTGATGCTCCACCGCGTCGCCATCGAGCGTGGCATCGATCAGCGCGCGCGCAAATGCGGCGCCGGCAGCCTGGGCTGCGCCCACGTTGGCGAACGGCGCGCCCTTGATGTTGGGATAGATGTCGCCGCCGATATGCACGGTGCAGGCGACGCCGCCCTTTTCTGAATGAATGCTGTCGAGCACGGTGATGTGTCTGCCACGATAGTCCAATCCGTACTGCGCCATGTAACCGCCTGAAAATAATAAGAAGAATTAGGGCATCGTAGCATATGCACCCGGCATGTCAGGCAGACAACTTCGGCCAGCACTAACGATGCGGGGCCGGATGCGATGCGGCGCAATACATTGCATCGCAGCAACCCTTGCCGGATGCGCTCGCAGCCTGTCATATAATGGCGACCCTACGGCGGAAACAGGCCGATCTATATATGAACCAAAACACAATGACCCAGCCCGGCGTGCCGCAGCATAGCGCGCACGGCATCAGACTGGATTCGGTGACGCTCAAACGCGGCGACCGCCTGGTCTTCGAGCAATTGACGCTGCACCTGACGGAGTCGCGCATCGGCCTGATCGGTGACAATGGCGCCGGCAAGAGCAGCCTGTTCCGCCTCATTTGCGGACTGGATCAGCCGCAGGCCGGCCGCGTGACCGTGCACGGCTACGACACCGCCAAAGCTGCCGACCGCCGCGTGCTGCCGCGCCAGGTCGGTTTGATGTTTCAGAGTCCCGACGATCAGATCATCTTCCCTACCGTCGCCGAAGAACTTGCCTTCAGCCTGACTGCCGCCGGGACAGACAAAAAGCAGGCGCGCGAGCAGGCGCTTGCGTTCCTGACTGAACGGGATCGTGCCGAATGGGCGCCGCGCGCCATCGGCGAACTGAGCCAGGGCCAACGCCAGCAAGTTTGCCTGATGGCGCTGCAAATCACGCATCCGGCGACGCTGCTGCTGGACGAGCCCTACTCCAGTCTCGACATGCCGAGCCAGTTGCGGCTGTCGGCGCAGATCCGCGCTACCGGTCAGCAAATCATTCTCTCCACGCATCTGCTGGAACACGTGCAGGACTTTGAACGCGTCCTGTGGCTGAATAATGGCGTTTTGCGCGGCGATGGTCCCGGACGTGAAGTATGCGCGGCGTATGCACAGAACGTGCGCGAACGTTGCGCCGGCGATGCGGCCGTCCAAGACGATGTGCCGCTGAAGCAGGCCTGTACTTCCGATGCGTAGCCTCTACTCCACACGCCGCACCTGGCTGCACGGCGTACCGGCCTGGATCAAGCTGCTGGCGCTGTCCGTCGGCGGCACGGTACTGATGCTGACCGGCGCGCTCGGCCAGCTTGCCGTTGCGGCGGCGATCGTGCTGGCGCTGTTTCTTTCGCTGGGTCCGGCGGGCTGGCGCCAATGGCGCATGCTGCGCGGCCTGTTGATCGCCTGCACGCTGATTGCCGGATTTCACTGGCTGGCCGGCGATCCCGCAGTCGGCGTGATCAGCGCCTTGCGTATCATGGCGGCGTCGATGCTGGCGCTGATGCTGACCATCACCACCCGCTTCGACGATCTGCTCACCGTGCTGGAAACAATACTGTCGCCGTTGCGCCGCTTCGGCGTGCCGGTGGAACGCATCGCGCTGGGCATCGGCCTGACGCTGCGCTTTGCTGAAAATTTCTACGCGCAATGGCAGCGTCTTGACGATGCCCATCGCGCCCGTACCGGTCGCGGCGGCGGCGTGCGTCTGCTGGCGCCGCTGGCGATCCGCGCGCTGCAAACTGCAGAACGCGTGGCCGATGCGTTGACCGCCCGCCTTGGTGGTTAAACGATAAATTCCGATAACCGATTTTCTTTTGATGAGTGACCCTTCCATGACAACAACCGGCACCATGACTTCTACCCGTTCGCTTTCCTACATCGCTCTGTTCGCCGCCGTTATCGCGGTATTCGGCCTGATTCCAAAAATCGACCTGCCGTTCGGCGTGCCGATCACGCTGCAATCGCTGGGCATCATGCTGGTCGGCTGCCTGCTGGGACCGAAGCGCGCGTTCTACACGATCGGACTGTTTCTGGTGGCGGTGGCGCTGGGTCTGCCTTTGCTGTCGGGCGGCCGCGGCGGTCTGGGCGTGTTCGTCGCACCGTCGGCCGGCTTCCTGCTGGGCTGGTGGGTCGGCGCCGTGGTGTGCGGTCTGTGCATGCGCCAGTTCATGCGCCGCATACCGGACGCCCAAGGCAAGGGCCTGCTGATCGCAGCCTTCCTGTCGTCGGTAATCGGCGGCATCCTGGCGATGTACCTGTTCGGCATCCTCGGCCTGATGCTGGCCGCACATCTGACACTGGTGCAAGCCTCACTGGCCGTACTGGCGTTCATTCCCGGCGATCTGGTCAAATGCGTGATTTGCGCAGTACTCGTGCAAAGCGTGGTGCGCGGCATGCCGGCATGGCGTCTGGATCGCGATTGAGCGCATTGAGCGCACCGAGCATACCGAACGCAGTGAGACCGGCCTTTGACACCGTCCACGCGCCGCTGGCGCACTGGGCGGAGACGAAACCGCATGCCATCGCGATTGACGATGGCGGGACGCGCCTCGATTTTGCAGAACTCTTCCGGCAAGTTACTGCACGCGCGGAGATCCTCAAGCAATCTCACTCAGCGGCAGTCTGCTGGGTCGACGATGTCGCTGAAGCGGACAATGCTATCCCTCTGCTGCTGAGTTTTTTATCCATCATTTGCGCCAACCGCACCGCTGCCGTCAGCGATCCCGACTGGCCGCCGTCCGTGCGCGAACAAATCCTTGCACGCGTTGCCGCCGGCGTCGGTGCAGAGACAGCACCTGACGTCGCCACCGCTTCCACACCTTTCTACATTGGTTTTACTTCCGGCAGCAGCGGCTTGCCCAAGGGCTTCCGCCGCGATCACGGCTCGTGGACCAGCAGCTTCGACATCTCCCTCGACTCCTTCGGTGCAGGCGCCGGTGCGACCATGCTGGTGCCGGGACGCTTGTCGCATTCGACTTTCCTGTTCGGTGCTTTGCTGGGATTGTGGAGCGGCGCGGGCATCCGTTTGCAGTCGCGCTTTTCTCCGACGGCTGCGCTCGATACCCTGGCCGGCCAGGGTGACCAAGGCGCCGGCGCCATGGTTGCAGTACCGAGCCAGTTGATCCTGATGCTGGACCTGGCGCAACGCCGCGCCTTGCCGCCAATGCCGGACGTGCAGTTGCTGATGATCGGCGGCGCACCGTGGACACGCGCCCGCACGCCGGAGCTGCATGCCTTGTTTCCACGCGCGCGCATCATTGAATTCTATGGCGCATCGGAGACCAGCTTCATCGCCTGGACCGATAGCGACAGCGCTCTGCCGGACCATGTCGTCGGCAAGCCGTTCAGCAACGTTGAAGTGCGCATCGATGCGCCGGAACCGCATCTTCCCAATACGCCGGGATTGATTTACGTGCGCAGCCCGATGGTCTTCAAAGACTACGTCACGCTCAATGAACAATCCGATCAGCCCGCCTTGTTACGCGACGGCGACTGGCTGTCGGTGCGCGACGTCGGCCATCTGGACGAACTGGGCCGGCTGCATTTGCTCGGGCGGCAACAGCGCATGCTGCTGGCACAGGGCAAGAATCTGTTTCCGGAAGAAGTGGAAAGCGTGCTGGCGGCACACCCTGCAGTAAACGCCGCATCAGTACAAGGCGTCCCCGACGCCGTGCGCGGTGTTCAGGTCGCGGCGCTGCTGCAACTGAACGAAGCAGTCGGCGCCGACGCATTGAGCGCATGGTGCCGCGAGCGGCTGGAACCGTACAAGATTCCCCGCCGCTTTTACGTCTGCGACGACTGGCCTCTCACGCCCAGCGGCAAGAGCGATCACAAGCAACTGGCGTTGCGCCTGAGCGCACTTGATTCTTCCTTGTCATCGCTGCGCCCGCTATGAGCGCCGTGAATACAATGAGCGAAGCCGTCATCCTCGGCTGGGGCCGGAGCGCGGTTACCCCGGTCGGTGGCGCGCTGTCGTCATTGCAGCCGCATCAAATCGGCGCGCCGGTGTTGCTGGGCATGCTGCAACGCTTCGGCATTCCGCTCGCGGCCATCGATGCCGTCATCGCCGGCAACGCCATGGGCGCGGGTGGCAATCCTGCGCGCATGCTGGCGCTGGCTGCGGGCTGCGCAGATCGCATCCCGGCCCTGTCGGTGGACAGCCAGTGCTGCGCAGGACTCGATGCCGTTGCTTTGGCCAACGGCTTGCTTGCAGCAGGCAATGCTGAGGTGGTGGTGGCCGGCGGCGTCGAAGCATGGAGCCGCGCACCGATACGACAGCATCGTCCTCGCCATCCCGGCGAAGCGGCAATTGCCTACGACAGCCCCGCCTTCGCTCCAGATCCGGCGCGCGATCCCGGCATGCTGCTGGCTGCTGCACGCCATGCGCTTGCCGCCGGCATCACGCGCGAGCAACAAGACGACTGGGCCACGCAAAGCCATGCGCGCGCCGTCACCGCGCGCCTCCATGTTCAAAACGAAATCATCGCCATCGGCAACGCCGCACACGATAGTTATCCACGTGCACTCGATCAGCGCCACCTCACGCGCATGCCAGTTGCAGCCGTCTCCGACGATGAGCGCATCGATGAGGCGATACGGCAAGCGCACGCTGTCAGCCGTATCTCCATTTCACCGAGCGCCGACGGCGCCGCGTTTGTCGTGATCGCCACGCGCGAGGCCGCACGCCGTCTGAACCTGCGCCCGCAATTTGCATGGCGTGCAGGCATCAGCATCGGCGCCCTGCCCGAAACGCCGATGCTGGCCGCCATCGATGCCACACAGGCTGCGCTGATGCGTACGGAGAACAAGATCGGGGATATGTGGGGAGTGGAATTGCACGACGCCTTCGCGGCACAGGCGATCGCCTTCTGCGAAACACTGAAGCTGTCGCCGGCGCTGCTCAATCGCCACGGCGGCGGACTGGGGCGCGGTCATCCCATCGGCGCGTCGGGGGCGATCAGTCTGGTGAGATTGCTGGCCGATATGCGTCAGGCTGCGCCGGAAGGTGCATCAGGTCTGACGTCTATCGCAGCGGCCGGCGGTCTCGGTGCAGCGGCAATTGTCGAGCGCTGCTGAATTCAGGGACGCGAGTTTATTGCAATCGTCCCAGCGAACGCTGGGACCCAGTGTCTTGACGCACGCTGATACGACACTGGGTCCTGACTTTCGTCAGGACGACAGATGCACCGGGAGCACCAAAGACTAGCGCAATGTTCTGAAAAACTCTTCCGGCTTCAGACGCTCAGTCCTCACCGTATTTTCCGGCGCATCAGGATCGGCATAACCCAAAGCGATCCCGCAGACGATGTGATGTTCATCGTCCAGCTCCAAGGTAGAACGGATCAGTCCCGGATACGACGCCAACGCGCCGATAGCGCAGCTGCCCAGGCTATGCGCAGCCGCCGCCAGCATCAGGCCGTACAGGCACATGCCAAGGTCCATATAGCAACCGCTGCCCATGCGCGCATCGATGGTCACCAGCAAGGCCACCGGCGCATCGAAGAAATTGAAATTACGCTCGAACTGCCGGTCGCGTCCGGCACGGTCATCGCGTCCGGTCTGCAAGGCGCCGTACAGCTCCTTGGCGGCCGCAACCTGCCGGCGGCGCAAGGACTGCGGCATCGGCTGGGGAAAGTAGCTGTAGTCCTCCGGCTCCTGCTTGCCCGCGCGAAAAGCCTCCACCAGCGATGCCGACAGCCGCGCCCGCGCCGCGCCTTCCAGCGCAATGAATTCGCCCGGCTGCAGGTTGGCGCCGCTGGGCGCACGGCGCGCCATTGCCAGCAATTCCGCCAGCATGCCTTGCGGCAACGGACGATCGAGGAAGCCCCGCGTGGAATTGCGGGAATTAAGTAAGGCAGAAAACGACAAATGAGAATCGGACATGACAATGCGTCTGCGCCGGAAATACCGCGGCGCATAGGACTAAAATGGCTTAAGTGGGCGTCAATATAGCCTATCGTACCGGCTTGCGGCCAAATCCCGGTGGCGACGCGATAGGCGCTGCAATTCCAAATTGACAATCTTTCAATTTGGAAACAAGCCAAACTTCCTGCCGCCGCCAATTTTTCATTAGAATGCGCATTTGGCTCAGCTTTCCGGAGCCTCGTCGGCGGCTTGCCCCGATGCATCGTCAACTCACCGACTCACCGATTTCCAGATTCCAGTACCTCACCTGCATGGCAACTAAAAAAACATCCCCGTCTGATTACAGCGAATCATCCATCCGCGTCCTCAAGGGCCTGGAACCGGTCAAGCAGCGCCCGGGCATGTACACCCGGACCGAGAATCCCCTGCACATCCTCCAGGAAGTCATCGACAACGCCTCGGACGAGGCGCTGGGCGGTCATGGCAAGAACATCATGGTCACGCTCAACCCCGACGGCAGCGTCAGCGTCGAGGACGACGGCCGCGGTATTCCGGTCGGTCTGCATCCGGAAGAAGGCGTGCCGACCGTGGAGATCGTCTTCACCCGCCTGCATGCCGGCGGCAAGTTCGACAAGGGCAGCGGCGGCGCTTATGCCTTCTCGGGCGGCCTGCACGGGGTCGGCGTGTCGGTTACCAATGCGCTGGCTTCGCGCCTGGAAATCACAGTCTGGCGAGAAGCCGGCGTGCATACGCTGGCCTTTTCCGACGGCGATCTGATCGAGAAGCTGAAGTCGCGTCCGATGACGCGCGAAGACAAGAAGTCCGGCACCCGCGTGACGGTGTGGCCGAATCCCAAGTACTTCGACTCGCCGACGATTTCGCAGCAAGAGCTGCAACGCCTGCTGCGCTCCAAGGCCGTGCTGCTGCCGGGCGTAAAGGTGTCGCTGGTCAACGGCAAGACCGGCGACGTGCAAAGCTGGCAATACGACCAGGGCCTGCGCGGTTATCTGATGGAGTCGCTGGCGCAATCGACCAGCGCCGATCCATTGATTCCGCTGTTTGAAGGCGAGCAATACGCCGGCGCCGATGCCGAAGGTTTTGCCGAAGGCGAAGGCGCGGCATGGGTGGTGGCATGGACCGAAGAAGGCAACGTGGTGCGCGAATCCTACGTCAACCTGATCCCGACTTCGGCCGGCGGCACGCATGAATCCGGCCTGCGCGAAGGTCTGTTCTCGGCGGTAAAGAGCTTCGTCGAAATGCATTCGCTGCTGCCCAAGGGCGTCAAGCTGCTGCCGGAAGACGTGTTCGCACGCGTCTCTTTCGTGCTGTCGGCCAAAGTGCTCGACCCGCAATTCCAGGGCCAGATCAAGGAACGCCTGAACTCGCGCGACGCCGTGCGTCTGGTGTCGACCTTCTCGCGTCCTTCGCTGGAGCTGTGGCTGAACCAGCACGTCGAATACGGCAAGAAACTGGCCGATCTGGTCATCAAGCAGGCACAAAGCCGTCTGCGTTCGGCACAAAAAGTCGAGAAGAAAAAATCATCCGGCGTGGCCGTGTTACCAGGCAAGCTGACCGACTGCGAATCCAACGACATCACCCGCAATGAAATCTTCCTGGTCGAGGGCGACTCCGCCGGCGGCTCGGCCAAGATGGGCCGCGACAAAGAATTTCAAGCGATCCTGCCCTTGCGCGGCAAGGTGCTGAACGCCTGGGAAACCGAGCGCGACCGTCTGTTCGCCAACAATGAAATCCACGATATCGCGGTGGCTATCGGCGTCGATCCGCACGGCCATACCGATACGCCTGATCTGACCGGTCTGCGCTACGGCAAGATCTGCATCCTCTCCGATGCGGACGTTGACGGCTCGCACATTCAGGTGTTGCTGCTGACGCTGTTCTTCAAGCATTTCCCCAAGCTGATCGACCACGGCCACATCTGCATCGCGCGTCCGCCGCTGTATCGCGTCGATGCGCCTGCGCGCGGCAAGAAGCCGGTGCAGAAGCTGTACGCGCTCGACGACGGTGAACTGGAAGCGATCGAAGACAAGCTGCGCAAGGACGGTCTGAAAGAAGGCGCATGGAGCATCTCGCGCTTCAAAGGCCTGGGTGAAATGAACGCGGAACAATTGTGGGAAACCACCATGAACCCCGACACCCGCCGCCTGCTGCCGGTCGCTCTGGGCGAACTCGACCACATCGCTTCGGAAGCGCGCTTCACCATGCTCATGGGCAAGGGCGAAGCCGCCTCGCGCCGCGCCTGGATCGAAGAGCACGGCAACGAAGCGGAAGCCGATATTTAAATCATGCCCATGGCCGCCTCCGACATCCGCCGCAACAGCCTGCGCCAACGCCTCCGCTCCGGAGCGTTGACGGTGACTGCTGCGCTGGTGCTGTCGTTGACGGCGATCGCGGCGCATGCCGACGTCTACGGCTACATCGACACCGACGGCATGGCGCACGTCTCGACGGAAAAACTCGACGACCGCTATCAGTTGTTCATGCGCGGCGACGCCACCTTCGACTCCGACAAGATCGCCAAGGGCATTCCCGGCGTCGAGACCAAGCAGAACATGTCGTCGCCGCTGATGAAGCTGATGCTGCAGCATCCGAATCTGAAAAAGTATGAAGCCATGCTGGATCAGAGCGCGAAGGAATTCTCGGTCGACCCGGCCTTGCTGAAAGCGATCATGGCGGCCGAGTCCGGCTTCAACCCGAGCGCGGTCTCGCCCAAGGGCGCCATCGGCCTGATGCAGATCATGCCGGAGACCGCCGAGCGCTACGGCGTGCAAGGCGACCGCCGCAAGACCATCCAGCAAAAACTGACCGATCCCAAGATCAATATCCGCCTGGCCGCGCGCTACCTGCGCGACTTGCAGGTGCTGTTTCCGAAGCGACTGGAACTGGCGATTGCGTCCTACAATGCCGGCGAAGGTGCCGTGCAGAAGTACAACAACCAGATTCCCCCCTATCCGGAAACACGCAACTACGTGCAACTGGTGGCGCAGTTCTATCAGCTGTACCAGCCGGGCGGCAGCGCCGGCAACAACACGGGAAACGGCGAAAAACCGCGCCGCATCGAAATCATCCTGCCGGGCCGCCGCAGCATGCCGCCGCCGACCTCCATCGAATAATTCACACAACGACATCAACGCAACCCAGCCACATGACTGAACAAGCCAATCTGTTTGAACAAGCCGCGCCATCCGACGGCGAATCGCTGACGCTGTCGACCTTCGCCGAGCGTGCCTATCTCGACTACGCCATCTCGGTGGTCAAGGGCCGCGCCCTGCCCGACGTCGCCGACGGCCAGAAGCCGGTGCAGCGCCGCATCCTGTACGCGATGAACGAACTCGGCCTGAACGCCACCGCCAAGCCGCGCAAATCGGCGGCCGTGGTCGGCGACGTGCTCGGTAAACTGCACCCGCACGGCGACCAGTCGGTGTACGACGCGCTGGTGCGCATGGCGCAGGATTTCTCGCTGCGCTATCCGCTGATCGACGGCCAGGGCAACTTCGGCTCGCGCGACGGCGACGGTGCGGCGGCGATGCGATATACGGAAGCGCGCCTGACGCCGATCAGCAAATTGCTGCTCGATGAAATCGACATGGGCACGGTCGACTTCCAGCCGAACTACGACGGCTCGACCGAAGAGCCGAAGCTGCTGCCGGCGCGCCTGCCCTTCCTGCTGCTCAACGGCGCCTCCGGCATCGCGGTCGGCATGGCGACGGAAATTCCTTCGCATAACTTACGTGAAGTGGCGCGCGCCGCCGTGGCCATGATCCGCAATCCCAAGATCACGCACGAAGAACTGATGATGCACATCACCGGCCCCGACTTCCCCGGCGGCGGTCAGATCATCACGCCGTCGTCGACCATCGCCGAGATGTATCAGAGCGGCCGGGGCAGCCTCAAGGTGCGCGCACGCTGGAAAATCGAAGACATGGCGCGCGGCCAGTGGCAGGCGGTCATCACCGAATTGCCGCCGGGCGTGTCGTCGCAGAAGGTGCTGGAAGAAATCGAAGAGCTGACCAATCCCAAGATCAAGCTCGGCAAGAAGACCCTCACGCCGGAACAACAGGCGCAGAAGCAAAGCATCCTGGCGATGCTGGATGCCGTGCGCGATGAATCGGGCCGTGAAGCGCCGGTGCGCCTGGTGTTCGAGCCGAAGTCCAAGAACCAGGATCAGACCGAGTTCATGAATACGCTGCTGGCCCAGACTTCCCTGGAAACCAGCTCGTCGATCAACCTCGTGATGATCGGCGGCGATGGCCGTCCACGCCAGAAGGGCCTCGGCGACATCCTCAGCGAATGGATCAGCTTCCGCTTCGCCACCATCACGCGCCGTACGCAATTCAAGTTGCAAAAAGTCGAGGACCGCATCCACATCCTCGAAGGCCGCGAAGCCATCCTGCTCAACATCGACAAAGTCATCAAGATCATCCGCGAGTCGGATGAGCCGAAGCCGGCGCTGATCGAAGCGTTCAAGCTGTCGGACCGCCAGGCCGAAGACATCCTGGAAATCCGCCTGCGCCAACTGGCGCGTCTGGAAACCATCAAGATCCAGCAAGAACTGGCCGAGCTGCGCAACGAGAAGTCGACGCTGCAAGATCTGCTCGAAAATCCATCATCGATGAAGCGACTGGTCATCAAGGAAATCGAAGCCGACGACAAGCAGTTCGGCGATGACCGCCGCACCGTGATCGAAGAGGCCGAAAAAGCCGTGGTCGAACAAAAGATCATCGACGAACCGGTCACCGTCATCATTTCGCAAAAGGGCTGGGTACGCGCACGCAGCGGCCATGGCCACGACGCAACGCAATTCACCTTCAAGGCCGGCGACGGCCTGTACGGCGCCTTCGAGTGCCGCACCGTCGACAACCTGCTGGGCTTCGGCTCCAACGGACGCATCTACACGGTCGGCGTCAATTCGCTGCCGAACGCGCGCGGCGATGGCGTGCCGATCACCACCCTGGTCGACCTCGGCAGCGGCAACAGCCTGCTGCACTACTTCGCCGGTCCGGTTGATACGCAGATGCTGCTGGCCTCGGACGCCGGTTACGGCTTCACCGCCAAGCTGGGCGACATGCTGAGCCGCGTCAAGGGCGGCAAGGCCTTCATCACGCTGGACGAAGGCGATCTGCCGCTGGCTCCGCGTTCGATGCCGGCCGGCGCCAGCGCGATCGCCTGCCTGTCGGGTCAGGGACGTCTGCTGGTGTTCGGTCTGGATGAAATCAAGACCCTGTCCAGCGGTGGCCGCGGCGTGATCCTGATGGAACTGGAAAAGAACGAAAAACTGCTGGCCGCACAGGCCATCACCCAAAAGGGCGTGCTGGTCTCCGGCACCGGCCGCGGCGGCAAGGAGCAGAATGTGTCGCTGTCCGCCGTGGCGCTGGGCCTGCACATCGGCAAGCGCGCCCGCAAAGGCAAGGCGCTGGAGTCCAAGCTGAAAGCGACGGCGCTGGCCGCCGTAATCTAAGACATAACAATAGAAAAAGGGGAAAGAATGAACGCATTAGGAACCGTCATCTTGCTTGCAGGTTTAGCCGTGTTGATCGCTGCTCAACTCTATGCAACCGTCAAAACATTCGCAGTGAGCCCGGTCAAAGGCGTGTTGTGCCTTGTGATTCCCGGTTATGCACTGCTGATTGCGAAGCGGCATGGTTTCTATGCAAAGTTCTTTTTCGCTTATCTTGCAGGCATCGCTGGATTGGTCGCCGGCGGCGCCATGCTGTCTTGAGTTTCACGCGTTCTGAGCGGAACACCGCTCAAAAAAAAGAGGACCTTGCGGTCCTCTTTTTTTATGTCGATGCATCGAGCAACCGATGTCAACTCTCGCCAACTATCGGCCGATCTGGTGACCAATGACGCCACCCACTGCAGCGCCACCCGCAGTACCAATACCGCTGCCGCCCGTCAGCACTGCACCGGCCACTGCGCCGATACCCGCACCTACAGCGGTGTTCTTGTCGCGACGCGACATATTGCTGCAGCCGCTCAACACTGTCAGAGCACACACCGTGATGCCGACGACTGTAATTTTATGAATTGTTCTCATGATGACGCCTCTGTAAAAAATTAGGGATGCTGCATCGCACTGCATCGAAAGCCGGCTGCTTGAATGTCCTGCCGCGAACAAGACAAATTTTTAGATGCATTATTCCCGAATAGTTTCGAGTGCCAGCTAGTTGTAAACAATCTCTTACAGTTGTTACAAGCGCTGGCGTCGGTGTCTACAGCTTGAGCAAATTACGCCTGTTGCCCTGCCGGTGCCCGCGACATGCCCGACACCATCAGCAACAAGGCCAGCACGCAGGCAACCGCGCCCGCCAGGAATGCCGATCCGTAGCCGAAGAAGCCGATCAGCACGCCTACGACCGGGCCGGTCAAACCTGCCGCCAGATCAATGAACGCCATGAAGGTCGCCACGGCCAGACCGCGTGAATGCGCCGGCACGCGCGCCATTGCCTGCACGCCCATCGACGGAAACACCAGCGAGAAACCAATACCGGTCAGCAGCGTGCCAAGACCCGCCATGATCGGATCATGCGATTGCCACAACAGCAATTGCCCGACCAGCTCGATCGCCACCGACACCGCGCCGACTTTGGCGCCGCCGATGCGATCCGGCAGATGCGCGAAAAACAAACGCACGCCGACGTAACCCGCCGAGAAACCGAGAATCGCAATCCCTGCACCCGACCAGTTGTTGCTGGCGTACAGCAGCACCAGGAAGCTGGTGATGATGGCGAACGGCATTGCGCTCAATGCCAGCGCCAGGCCGAAACGCCAGATCAGGCGCAACACCTCCGACATCGCCACGCCGCCGCCCTTGCTGCCCAACGCAGGCAAGCCGCGCAGGACGGCCGCAATCGCCAGACCAATCATCGGCAGCAGCATCGTCGTCAGCGCCACGCCGGCAAAGCCGAAGCGCTGCTGAATCGCGATGCCGACCGGCGCACCCAGGCCCAATGCGGCAAACATGGCGATGCCCTGCCATGCCATCACCTTGCCGGTACGTTGCATGCCGACACGGCCGATGCCCCAGGTCATGGTGCCGGTGAGGAAGAGGCTTTCCGCCGGCCCCATCAGCAAACGGCCGATAAAGAGCACGACCAGGCTGGCGCCCGCATCGGCAATCATGGTGGAGGCGAGATACAGCAAGCCCGCAACCGAGGCCATCGGCAAACCGACGGAGACCGCACGCTTGGGGCCGTGGCGATCGCAATAGGAGCCGGAAAATTTACGCGACAAGATGGTCGAGAAGGATTGAATCCCCACCACCCAGCCCACCGTCAGCGCGCTGAAACCGAGTACGCCGTTGACGTGCAAGGGCAAAGCCGGCAAGGGAATGCCGATGCAGAGAAAACTGGTGAAGACGATAGCCACCAGTGGCAGCAAGCTGCTGGCGGTGGTTTCAGCGGAAGCATCAGCGGATTTGTTGATTGTGTTCATGATGTTATTGGTCCCGTGTAGAGGTGAACGAACGCGCGCGACGCAACATGGCGGCAGGCTTGTCGTCGGGGAAAGATGGTGCAGCGAGTGCGGAGATCACAGAGTGTGTGCGGGGCAAAGCACGCAAAGCAGGCAAGCCCGGAGGGAGTATGTGTATCGTCAATTTTTCACCATAGCGTTATGCACGTGCGCGGCGACAAAATCGCTGCCTGAAAGCTTCAGGCACGGCACGTGAATGACGCGTTGGTTGACGTTAACGCTTACGTAACGAGGCAGGAGGCTTACCAGAGAAAGCTGATTCGAAGCTGATTTAGCTTAACTCACGAAGTTCTGTTTCGTTATTTGCGGCCGATTATACAGAATAGTTTTTATTTGTGTCTAGTTCGCGAGAAGCTTGCCGCGCACGGCGTGCGAGCAATGCAGATACGACAAAGCCCGCACGAGGCGGGCTTTGTCAGACGCCGGCGTGAACCACCACCGGCGTTGCTTCTACAGCGAGTACAGCTACTTCTGCTACTTGTGATGCAACTACTTCTACAGCTGGTGCAACTACAAATACAACTACAGGTACAACTACAACAACATCAACTACTCAGAGACTTGAAGGCTGCAATCAGGCAGCATTACGTTCCAGGCGATGCACATTGTCGCCGTTGATTTCGATCTTGCGCGGCTTCAGTGCTTCAGGTACTTCGCGCACCAGCTCGATGCTCAGCAGACCGTTTTCCAGTTGGGCGCCGACCACCTTGATGTGGTTGGCGAGCTGGAAGCGTTGCTCAAAATCGCGTGCGGCGATACCGCGATGCAAGAAGTTGACGGCCTGGTCTTCCTTCTGTTTGCGGCCGACAATTTTCAGTGTGTCATTTTCAGCTTCGATGTCGATTTCAGCATTGCTGAAACCGGCCACAGCCATGGTAATCCGGTATTTATCGTCGGCAACCAGTTCGATGTTGTACGGTGGGTAGCTCGGTTGCGAATCCGCGCGCTGCGCGTTGTCAAACAGTTGAGCCAGGCGGTCGAAGCCGATTGCGGAGCGATAAAGTGGGGAGAAATCGTAAGTACGCATGACAGTATCCTTTTTGAAAAGAAGCGATAGCTAAATAAGAAAAAAGCGCGAACCTCCACTGAGCATTCGCTAAGGCTGGCTGGACATTTCCTGCCGCCTTGTTACCGATATACGTACGGACTTTTTCTTTTCAAGAGGTTTTTTATCAAGCTTTTTTGCAATGTTTTTTTACGGTTTTTTTAGCGATGCCCCCTTGTTTTATCGACCGTCGTTTTTCATCGCCGCAACCACCGTGCGCAAGACCGCCTGCGCCCGACTGTCTCGCACATTGGTATGCAACATCACTTGCGCAAGGGGTAAAGATGGCAGCTTCATGCTCTTGCCGACGTCGATGGCGCCGGCCGGTTTGACGCGATAGAGCAGCGCTGTCACCGCCAGCCCCGCCGTCACCGCTGCCGCCACGGCATGAACGCCGCCGCCGACAAAGACTTCCTGCCAAGGAATGCCGGCGTCTTCCAGACGCCGCACCGCCAGTTCGCGAATGCCGCAGGTATGCGAAAACGTCGCCAGCCGCAGCGGCTCGCCTGCACGCGGCTGCCAGTGCGCTGCGGCGAACCAGCCCATGCGCTCTTCCTGGATCAGTTCGCCGTCGCTGCGCTCGCCGTCGCGCCGCACGATCACGGCGTCGAGCTCTCCGCGGTCGTACATGGCGAGCAAATCGCGCGAGGCGCCGATGCGCACTTCCACCACCACGCCCGGATCGAAGGCGTTGACCTGCGCCAGCATCGCCGGCAAACCGTCGCCTGCGACGTGATCGCTGATGCCAAGGGTGAAGCGTACCGTTGCACTCTCCATGCGCCCCAGCGCCCTCTCATGCGCCGCCAGCAAACTGCGCGCGGCATCGAGGAAACTGACGCCGTCCGAGGACAGCCGAACCTGGCGCGGCGTGCGCTCCAGCAGCCTGCGGCCGAGCCGGTCTTCGAGGCGCTTGAGTTTGAGGCTGATGGCCGATTGCGTCGTATACAGCGCTTCCGCTGCCCGCGTGAAACTTTGCAGATCGGCAACAAGGACGAAGGCTTGTACGGCGTCGAGGTCTAGCGGGCGTTGGGTCGGTTCCATTTTCGGGTCATTATGGTTGCTCATGAATTGCCGTCAGTCATTTCAATCACATATCATTGAAATAATCAGCAATGCGTTCTTAAAATCATACTCCTGATCTAAGATGCAGGCGTACCTATCGTGATTCATCACCTTGATTCAGCACTCTTAAAGGAGAACACCATGCCATTTGTCCGTGTATTCATCCGCCGCGGCGAAACCCGCGAATATCGCAAAGCCATCCTCGACAACGTCTACGAATCGATGCTGGAAACCTTCAACGTCCCCAAGAACGACAAATTCATGACGATCGACGAATACGACCCCGATAATTTCGTTTTCGACAAGACCTATCTGGATATCGAGCGCAGCGACAAGTTTGTGCTGATCCAGATCACCGCCAACAACACGCGCACGATCGAGCAAAAGAAGGCGCTGTATGCGCGTATCGTCGAGCGGCTGAGCAAAGATCCCGGTATTCGTCCCGAAGATATTTTCATCAATCTGGTGGAGGTGTTGAAGGAAAACTGGTCGTTCGGCAACGGCCTCGCGCAATACGCGCTGTAGCCTGATAGCATGGCAGGTCCGATCAACCTGCCATGTGCGTTTCCAGTGCCCACAAAACTTTCTTCCACGCGCAAGCCCCTGCGCAAACATCTTCACCGCATTGCGCTCGTACTCGCACTGATCAGCGCCGGCTGCGCAGCCGCAGGCAAGTACTACGACCCCGACAAGCCCAACCGCACGCCATCAGGCTTCCGCAACAACTATCCGCAAGAGCCGCGCGCGTCGCTGCTGAAATGGCAGTGGGAACGCATCACGCAAGGCTTGCCGAAAGCGCCGGCCAACAATTATCAGTTCCCGATGGCCACGCCGGAGATCGCCTGGCTGCAAGCCAACAAGACGACGCCAAGCGTGACCTGGATCAGCCATGCAACCGCGCTGCTGCAAATCGGCGGCATGAACGTCATCACCGATCCGATTTTTTCGGAGCGCGCATCGCCGTTCAGCTTTGTTGGACCGAAACGCAAGGTGCCGCTCAACATCACGGCGGCACAATTGCCGCATATTGACGTGGTGGTGATTTCGCATAACCACTACGACCATCTGGATCAGGCCAGCGTCGAGCAGTTGAACAAACAGGCCGGCGGCCCGCCTTTGTTCCTGGTGCCGCTGGGCGTGAAGGATTGGATGACGGGTGTCGGCATCACCAATGTGCGTGAGATGGACTGGTGGGACAAGACGGCGGTGAGCAAACTGGACATCAGCTTCGTCCCGGCGCAGCACTGGTCGGCGCGCGGCTTGATGGACAGGTCGGAGACCTTGTGGGGCGGCTGGGTGATCAAGACCGGCGAAGGCGCTCCGCATCCGTTCTCGGTCTTCTTTGCCGGCGACACCGGCTATTCGAAAGACTTTCAGGATATCGGGCGCAAGTTCGGCAGCTTCGACCTGGCGCTGATACCGATCGGCGCCTATGCACCGCGCTGGTTCATGAAAGGCCAACACGTCGATCCCGCACAGGCCGTGCAGATCCACCAGGACGTGCATGCGAAACGCTCTATCGGCATCCATTGGGGCACCTTCGAACTGGCGGACGAGCCGCTTGATGAGCCGCCGAAGCTGTTGGTTGAAGCAGTGAAGAAAGCGGGATTGCCGGAGGGGGAATTTACCGTGTTGAAACACGGTGAGACGGTGAAGCTGGATTACAGCGATTGATGTTTTTAAAAGCGAAGAGAGAAAAAATATATTTTCTCTCCCCCTTATCTCTGTCATCCCAGCGACTTAAAGACCATTGTCGCATCGCTGACGAAAAGACTCGTTTCAAACCATCGAGACACTGGGTCCCAGCGTTCGCTGGGACGACAGCATATACAGCCGCAAAACAAAAATAATAATGCTAAACGCTCAGTCGACGATGAACAGTCTGGCGCCGGTTGCCGTCGACGAGCGATGCGCCTCGGCATTGTCAGCCACCTGATAACTCATGCCCGCGGTGAGCAAGAAGGTACGGCCATCATCCAGCTCGGTGTGCAATTCACCTTCCATGCACAACAACACGTGGCCCTTTTTGCACCAGTGATCGGCCAGGTAACCCGGCGTGTATTCGACCATGCGCACGCGGATGGGGCCGAACTGGCGCGTGCGCCAATAGGCCATGCCGCTGTCGCCCTTGTGCTCGGTACGCTCGACCGTGTTCCAGTCGGTCGTACCGAACGGCAAATTGCCGATTTCCATTACAGTTTGGCGGCGATGAGCTTACCCAGACGCTCGATGCCGGCGCGGATTTTTTCCGGAGGCACGGTGACGAAGCTCAGACGCAGCGTGTTGTGTTGCGGTTCATTCGCGTAGAACGGCGCGCCCGGCACGAAGGCCACGTGCTGTTCGACCGCTTCTTTCAGCAGTTCGCCGCTGTCGATATGCTTCGGCAGCGTGACCCAGATGAACATGCCGCCTTCCGGTCTGGTCCAGCTGGTGCCGGCCGGGAAGTAGGTTTGCAGCGCATCCAGCATGGCCTGGCACTGATCGGCGTACAGCTTGCGGATGGTCGGGATATGCGTTTGCAGGAAGCCGTCCTTGACCGCTTCGTACACCACCATCTGTGTCAATTGCGCAGTGTGCAGGTCGGCGGCTTGCTTGGCTTGTTCCATTTTGCGGATCAGCGGCACCGGCGCCACGACGTAGCCGAGACGGATACCAGGCGTCAGCACCTTGGAGAACGAACCCATATAGATCAC
The DNA here is from genome assembly GCF_058801885.1 of Herbaspirillum sp. GW822-FHT03A08. Lineage (NCBI taxonomy): Bacteria > Pseudomonadati > Pseudomonadota > Betaproteobacteria > Burkholderiales > Oxalobacteraceae > Herbaspirillum > Herbaspirillum sp. GW822-FHT03A08. The sequence continues at coordinate 461,714 of NZ_JBXANR010000001.1, forward strand.
GCCGGATGGATTCATGTTCAGCATCTTCGGCAGCGGATCGTTGCGGTAGCTCAGCGCGCCGTACGGATCGTCTTCGATCAGCGGCAGGCCGATGCGGGCACAGGCTTCCACCAGCGCCAGACGGCGATCCAGCGGCAGCGTGCGGCCGGTAGGGTTCTGGAAGTTCGGCAGCGAGTACAGCAGACGCGCGCCCTTGCCCATTTCTTCCACCGCCGAAGGAATCAGGCCTTGCTCATCGCTCGGCACCGAGATGAAATCCGGACCGTAGATCGAGAACGCCTGCAACGCGCCCAGATAGCTCGGCGTTTCGACCAGCACCTTGCTGCCTTCATCGATCAGCACTTTGCCCAGCAAGTCCAGGCCCTGCTGCGAACCGGAGACCATCAGCACTTGTTCCGGCAGGATCTTGGCGCCGTCGGTCGACAGCGAATCGGCCACCCATTCACGCAGCGGGCCGTAACCGTCGGTCGGGCCGTATTGCAGCGCGATCTTGCCTTGATTGGTCAGCACAGTATCGAAAGCCGCTTTCATGCGCTCGACCGGGAAGGTCGCCGGCGATGGCAGACCGCCAGCGAACGAGGTGATTTCCGGACGCATGGTGATCTTCAGGATTTCGCGGATGGCTGAGCTTTGCAGTTGCTGCGAACGTTTGGAGAAATTCCACTGCAGTGGATTGGGGTTTTCGATTTTCATATTGCCTGCCAAAAATTGGGTACCGTATAAGTAAGGTAAATGAGAAAGCCTGAACCGGTCATCTGCCGGTCCGGCAACTTCCCGAAGTGAATTCAGCTTCTCAGGAGAGTTCGGCGATCATTTCGATCTCGACGCACGCACCCATCGGGATTTGTGCGACGCCGAACGCCGAACGCGCATGCTTGCCTTGCTCGCCGAACAATTCGCCGATCAGCTCGGATGCGCCGTTGGTCACCAGATGTTGTTCCGTAAAATCGCCGGTCGAGTTGACCAGGCTCATCAGCTTGACGATGCGCTTGACCCGTGTCAGGTCGCCGCCGCAAGCTGCTTGCAATGTCGCCAGCAGATCAATCGCTACCGCGCGGGCTGCCAGCTTGCCCTCTTCCGTCGTAATGTTCTTGCCGAACTGACCAACCCAGACCTTGCCGTCCTTCTTGGCCAGATGGCCGGACAGGAATACGGTGTTGCCTGCTTGCGCGTACATGACGTAGGCGGCAGCTGGTGCTGCGACGGCTGGCAATTCGATATTCAGGGCTTTGAGTTTTTCGTAGACGGACATGCGGTGCTCCTGTTTGCTGTGGCTGGAATGTCCGGCATCAATATCGGCATTGACGCCCGGCAAGTCAGCACGTTTAAGGTAAGAAACTGAGAAAACAACTGGAATCCGCCATTATCGCAAATATCGCGACTTTGTGACGGAGAACATCGTTAAAAGCATTGTCAGGACTGAATTAGCGCCGGATGGACATCCGCTTGCCGATTGCCACAACAACAATAACCGCTGTCGCAAACAACAGGTTGCTCGCATCCAGCGGCTCACCGACGATCACGGCTGCGCCTACCAGGGTCATGAAAGGCTGCAGCAATTGCACTTGCCCGACTCGCGCAATGCCGCCGAGTGCAAGCCCCTTGTACCAGAAGAAAAATCCAATGAACATCGAGAAAAACGACACATAGGCAAACGAACCCCATGCCCGCGGCGACGCGTCCACGCCGTACTGCCAGCCGAGCCAGACGGTCACCGGCAACAGCACCGGGAGAGACAGCACCAGCGCCCAGCAGATCACTTGCTGGCCACCCATGCTCTGCGACAGACGACCGCCTTCGGCATATCCCATCGCGGCGGCAAACACTGCCGCAAACAAAGCGAAATCAGCCAGATGAAAACTGCCGCCGCCCTGGCGCAATGCAAAGGCAATCACGATGAAGCTGCCGATCAGGGCAGCGATCCAGAAGCCGAGAGAAGGACGCTCGCCAAAACGCAAGGCGCCGAACAACGCCGTCGCCAGCGGCAACAGGCCAACCACTACTGCGCCATGCGCCGCCGGTACGTAATGCATGGCGATCGACGAGAACAAGGGAAAACCGACCACCACGCCGAGCGCGGTGATCAGCAGACCGCGCACCTGCGCCAGGGTCGGCCGCGGCGCCTTCAGATGCCATAGCATGCCGATGGCGCAGATCGCCGCAACCACGGCACGGCCAAAGGCCACGAAGGCCGGATTCAATTCGGCCACAGCGATGCGGGTAAACGGCAAGGTCAGGCTGAAGATGGCGACGCCGATAAAGCCCAGCCACATGCCCCTGGATTCAAGACGCGTCGTGCTCATTGTTTTTGCGGTCATCGGTTTCCTTTTTGCTCTCCGTTGATGACGGGTGTGAAGACGTAAATTGAAGATTTAAAGCCAGATCGCCACTGCCGAGTAGATCGTCAGCACCACCATCACGCCGCTGAACATCGCGCGCCACAGCGGCTGTGTCAGATAACGCCGCAGCACCGCACCGGCGCCTGCCCACACACTGACGCACGGCAAATTCACCACGCTGAACACAAGGCAATAAATCGCAATCGCCAGCCACACCGGTTGAATCAACGGCAAGAAAGCCGACGCGCCGGTGATCGCCATTACCCATGCCTTGGGGTTGGCGAACTGGAACAAGGCCGCACCGAGGAAGGACATCGGTCTCACATCAGCGCGTACCTCCTGACTGAAACTCATGCTGCGCAGCTTCCACGCCAGATAAAGAAGATAACCCGAACCGGCGATCTTGAGCAGCACGTGCACCGCAGGCACCGCCACTACCAGGCTGCCGATGCCGGCGGCGCAAATTGCCAGCAGCACAGCAAAGCCGAAGGTGATGCCCAGCATATGCGGAATCGATCGCACAAAGCCGAACCACACGCCCGACGACGTCAGCATGATGTTGTTCGGCCCCGGCGTGATGGAAGTAACGAAGGCGAATGAAGCCAGCGGCAACAATGTTTCCATCTCAATATCCTCCCTGCCGCGGCATCATGCCCAAGCGTGCAAACCGCCGTTGCAGCACGGACCGCACTGCCAGGCAGCGCGTTTTCAGCCACAGCGTCACTGTCAGTTCGGCACGATGCTCCAGATAGATCTCACTGGCGATGGCGGCTTCAATCACCAGCATCTTGCCCGGCTGCACGATGAGCGCATCGCCGGCGCCGAGCCAGAAATCTTCTGCCCGGCCTTCCTGCGTAATCCAGACATGGCCTCGACGCACCAGCAGCAGACGGCTGCGCTCAAACTTGCCGGTCGCCAGCGCGCCGCTGCCGAGATGCAGATGATGGTGTTGTTGTGTCAGCTTAGTCATGCCACCCTCCTGTTATCTGTCGATGTTTGCTGTTGTTCTTGTTCGGTGTCCGGACGGCTGAGAATCTGCGCGAACATGTCGTGATCCACGTTGCCGCCCGACAGCGTCAGGCCGATGCGTTGTCCTTGCAGGCGGTGGCGGATTTGCATCGCCGCCGCCAGTGCCGCAGCGCCCGCGCCTTCGGCAACGTTATGCGTCGCGGTGAAATACAGCTTCATCGCGTCGGCCACTTCGTCATCGCTGACCGCGATGACTTCGTCCACCTGATCCAGGATCACCGCCAGCGAAGCGTCGTCCGGCACGCGGCAAGCCATGCCGTCGGCGATCAGCGTGCTCACCGGGGACTCGATCTTGCTGCGGCTTTCAAATGACAGTTTGTAAGCCTGCGCATGGGCCGACACCACACCGATGATGCGAGTGCGCACATTCAGTGCGCGGCGTGCGGCGGCGGCGGCACAAATGCCCGAACCCTGGCCGATCGGCACGAACAGGACGTCGAGATCCGGTTGGGCACGCAGCAACTCCATCCAGTAAGTCGACACGCCGGCAACGAGGTCGCGGTGGAACGACGGAATCATGTGCAGCGCATCGCGTTCGGCCAGCATTGCGGCATGCTCGCGGCTCTCCTGAAACTCCTTGCCGTGCTCAATCAGCTCGACGCCGAGCGCCTGCATGGCGGCATTCTTTTCCTTGCTGTTGCCTTGCGGGACGACGATGGTCGCAGCGATGCCATAGCGGCGCGCGGCGAAACCGACCGACTGTCCGTGGTTGCCGCGTGTGGCGGAAATCACGCCGCGCACGCGCCGGGCTTGCGGCAACTGCGCCAACGCTTGCAGGTAGACCAGGCCGCCGCGAATCTTGAAGGCGCCGGTCGGCGTATGATTTTCATGCTTGACCCAGGCCTCGGTGCCGAGTGCGGCATTGAGCAGCGGCCAGGAATATTGCGGTGTGGCCGGCATTGCGGCATACACGGCATTGGCGGCTTGCTCGATCTCGGCGGGGGTTGGCAACAAGTCATTCATGATTCATCTCCTGCATCTGGGTCTTCCGGGCGTTCGCAAACAATAAGCGTCGTAGTCACTTCATCAACTGTCGTCTATCCGCTATGCGCTGATTGACTGCTGTCATAACATGGGTCTATCCTAATCGACATTACCAGTACAGTACCAGTACACTTAGACAAATAATCCCGAACATTGTCACGGCAAAATGACCAATACAGCTACCCGACTTAAGCCTGTCACCTCTCCAGCCCCTTCCGGCAATGCACCGACCACGCTGCCCCTGCTGTCGCGCGAGAGCGGCGATTCGCTGGTCGATCAGATCGTGCGCACCGTGCAGTCGCGCGTTGACGACAAGCTGCTGCGCACCGGTGCGCGTATGCCGTCAATACGGCAATTTGCGGATTTGCACAGCGTTTCCCGCTTCACGGTAGTGGAAGCTTATGACCGTCTGGTGGCGCAAGGTTTTCTGGAATCGCGGCGCGGATCGGGGTTTTATGTGCGGGAGCGTTCACCTGTCGCCGGTGCTGCTACGACCGGTACAGTTTTACCGCTGCGCAGCAATTCTGGTTATTCCGGCAATGAGCATGGCGCAATCGACAACGGCCCTTCCCAGCCGCAGCAACTCGATGTGGTATGGCTGGTACGCAACATGTTCCGCCAGATGCCGCCGCAAAAGATGCCGGGCGGCGGCCTGCTGCCGCCGGACTGGCTGGACGGCGACCTGATCGGCAACGGCCTGCGTTCGGTGGGACGGCAAAACCAGTCGCTGCTGCTGACCTACGGCACGCCGCAAGGATTTTTGCCGCTGCGCCAGCAACTGCAACTCAAACTCGCCGAACTGGAAATCACCGCCGCACCGGAACAGATCGTCATGACCTCGGGCGTGACGCAAGGGCTGGACATCGTCGCGCGCCATTTCCTGCGCCCCGGCGATGTGATCTTTGTCGACGACCCGGCGTGGTTTTTGATGTTCGGTTCGTTTGCGGCGATGGGCGCGAAGGTGGTCGGTATCCCGCGTCTGGCCGACGGCCCCGATATCGCCAAGCTGGCCGAGCTGGCGGCGCTGCACAAGCCGCGTCTGTATGTGATCAATTCGGTCTTGCATAATCCGACCTCGACCTCGCTGTCGGCGGCCAAGGCGTTCCAGATTCTGCGGTTGGCCGAGGAACACGATTTCACCATCGTGGAAGACGACATCTACTGTGACATGCACCCCGGCGCGGGCGTGCAGGCGGCCACACGCATCGCCGCGCTGGATCAGTTGCAGCGGGTGATTTATCTGGGCGGATTTTCCAAGACGCTGTCGGCCAATCTGCGCGTCGGCTTCATCGCCACCTCGCCGGATCTCGCACGCCATCTGGCGGACCGCAAGATGCTGTCGACCTTGACCACCAGCGAAATCGGCGAGCGCGTGATCTACAAGATTCTGTCGGAAGGCCACTACCGCAAACATGCCGAACGCCTGCGTAATCGCCTTAACAGCGTGCGCGACAAGATCGTGCGGCAACTGGAAAAGGTCGGACTGGATACCGGCCTGGCGACCGCCAGCGGCATGTTCATCTGGGCCGACGCCAAGCGCGACACCAATGTACTGACCGAGAAAGCGATGGCGCAAGGATTCTTGCTGGCGCCGGGCAGCCTGTTCTCGCCGAATCAGTTGCCGTCGACCAGGATGCGCATCAATGTCGCCAGCATGAGCGATCCCGGCATCTGGCGTTTTCTGGATGACGAACTGGGGAGATGAAACGTCCGCTACCTGTTTGCATCAGGTAGCGGCGTAATAAAAACATCAGGCCAGGTGAATCCGTGCAACTTCCTGATTGGAGGCGTTGTAAAACGCATAGTCTGTCGTGCCCGGGAAGTAGACATAGTGATCCGATCCGTTGGCGGCGATCTGCAAGCTCTCGGTGTTGCTCATCTTGACGGTGAGAATATGCGACGAGCCGCTGGCGATGCCCATTTTGATGACGTCGTCAGCGGTGATCACGATGTTCGTTCCGTTGCCGGTCGTCATGTCCAGGGTCGTGATGCCGGTAACCTTGTTCGAGAAATTGGCCAGCGTGATTGAGCTGCCCAGATCCTCAAAGTGCAAGGTCGTGGTTCCGGCGCCGCCGCTGATGCTGGCAATATTGGACGTACCCGTAGTCTGATTGACCATATCGCTCTGCGCCCCCAGCGCGCTGTGAGAACCGGCGCTGACGTTGACCGTATTGAGGCCACTGCCGACCGTGACGCTATTCGTACCGCCCAGTTGGGCATTGTAGACGTCGGTGCCACTACTGGCGCCGCCGCCGGTCAGGACGTTGGTATTGCTGGTGCCGAGCGCCGTCAGGGTATTGGCGTTGGCGTCACCGATCAGCGTGCTGTTGACGTTGGCGCTGCCGGTCAGGTTTTCGATGTTGGCATAGGTGTCACCAGCCGCATCGCCGCCAGTGCCTACGTGCGTCGCCAGATTGGCAGTCAGCGCGCCGGAGTTGGAATACTGATAGCTGACCGTATCGATACCGGCACCGCCGTCGAATCGGTTCAGATTGCCATCGGCCACGAAGGTATCGTTGCCGCCGCCGCCAATTGCATTCTGGATATTGGTGTAGGTATCGCCGTTTGCAAATGAAGTCACTCCCGTCACCGCATCGCCGCCGACGTGGTTGAACAAGTCCACCAGCACGCCAACGTTGGAGCGCGCATAGCTGACCGTGTCGCCGTTGGCGCCGTGGCCGCTGCCGTTGAAGGCATTGGCTGCGGCACTGGCGAAGAAGGTGTCGTCCAGGTTACTGCCGATGATATTGCTGATACCGATAAATTTGTCGCCGGCGGCATAGCCTCCGCTGGTGCCTGCGCCGGTAGTGTTGGACAAATCCACAGTCACCGCTCCAGTTGACGCCAGATAGCTGACCGTATCGCTGCCGCCTGCCCCACCGTCGAATATATTGGCGACGTTGTTGGCAACGAAAGTATCGCTGCCGCTGCTGCCGATCAGATTGTCGATCAGGCTCAACTTGTCGCCTGCGGCGTCACCGCCAAAGGTGCCGGTGCCGTCGGTAAAATTCAGATCGACCGTTACTCCGCTGGCGGAGCCGGCATAGCTGGCATAGGTATTGGCATGATTAGCTGCTGTGCCTGCCAATGTGTCGCCACCGCCCAGACCGGTCAACACAGTCTTGCCTGCTGCGGCGCCAGTCAGTACGTCGACCAAGGTGCTGCCGATGAGGTTTTCAATGTTGGCGTAGCGGTCGCCTTGCGCATAACCGCCGCTGCCGGTAGAGCCGTCGCTCAGATTGACAGTGACGCCTGCGTTCGAGCTGATATAGCTGACCGTATCGGAACCGGCACCGCCGTCGAAACTGTTGGCCTGCGAGTTGGAGATGAAAATATCGTCGTTGCCGCTGCCGATCAGGTTGTCGATGAAGCTGAGCTTGTCGCCGGCCGCATCACCGCCGGAAGTGCCGGTGCCGTCGGTAAAGTTCAGATCGATCGTCACAGCGCTGCCGGAGCCGGCATAGCTGGCGTAAGTATTGGCGCGATTCGTCGAGACACCGGCCAGCGTATCGCCGCCTGCACCGCCGGTCAGCACTGTCGCGCCGGTGGTGGCGCCGGTCAGGAAATCGTTGCCGCTGCCGCCGATGACGTTTTCAATGCTGATGTAGGTATCACCCTGGGCAAAACCGCCTGAACCCGTGCCGCCGCCCACGCTCAGGTTGACGGTGACGGCCGCGCTCGAACCGGCATAGCTGACTGTATCGCTGCCGGCCGTGCCGCCGTCGAAAGTATTGGCGGAGCCGTTGCCGACAAAGGTGTCGTCATATTGTGTGCCGATGACGTTTTCGATACTGACGTAGACATCACCGGCGGCAAATCCGCCGGTACCAACACCCGTATTCAGATTTACATTCACGCCGTTGCCGTCATTGGCCGCCGCGTAGCTGACCGTGTCTGAACCGGCACCGCCGTCAAACCTGTTGGCCGCTGCGTTGGCGGTGAAAATGTCGTCGCCTGTACCACCCGTTGCGTCCTGAATATTGACGTAAGTGTCTCCTGCCGCGAGGCTGCCGACGCCGCCGCTGCCGTTGCCGGTGAACAGGTTGACGGTTTCCGCGACGGTCGAATTGGAATAGTCGACACGATTGTGCGACGCCGCCGTGCTGGTGCCGCCGTCGAATTTATTGGCTGCCGCGCTGGCGACAAAAATATCGTCGCCTGTACCGCCCGTGACGTCCTGAATATTGACATAGGTGTCGCCATTCGCCAGGCTGCCCGCACCGCCGCTACCGTTGCCGGTGAACAGATTGACGGTTTCCGCGACGGTCGAATTGGAATAGTCGACACGGTTGTGCAAGGAGCCGGTGCCGCCATCAAATTTATTGGCGGCCGAGTTGGCGACAAAAATATCGTCGGCCGAACCGCCCGTGACATCCTGAATGTTGACGTAGGTGTCGCCCTGCGCCAATGTACCGGTACCGTTGCCGGTGAACAGGTTGACGGTTTCCGATGCTGTGGAATTGGCGTAGCTGACGCGGTTATGCAGCGATCCGGTGCCGCCGTCAAACTTGTTGGCGGCCAGGCTGGCGATGAATGTGTCGTCTGCAGTGCCGCCGGTGACATCCTGGATGTTGACGTAGGTGTCGCCTTGGGCCAGCGTACCGGTGCCGGTGCCGAGGAACAGGTCGACCGTTTCCGATGCCGTCGAATTGGCATAGCTGACCAGATTGTGCAAGGACCCGGTGCCGCCGTCGAAGTTGTTTGCTGCCGCGCTGGCGACAAAGATATCGTCCGCCGTGCCGCCGGTGACATCCTGGATGTTGGTGTACGTGTCGCCGTTGGCCAGACTACCCACGCCACCGCTGCCGTTGCCGGTGAACAGATTGACCGTCTCTGATACGGTCGAGGTGGCGTAACTCACACGATTGTGTGACGTCGTGTTGCTAGTGCCGCCATCGAATTTATTGGCGGCCGCGCTGGCGATAAACAGATCGTCGGCTGAGCCGCCGGTCACGTCCTGAATGTTTGTATAGGTATCGCCGTTCGCCAGACTGCCGGTGCCACCAGTGCCTGCGCCGGTGAGCAGGTTGACCGTCTCCGACACAGTCGAATTGGCGTAGCTGACACGGTTGTGCAGCGAACCGGTGCCGCCGTCGAAGTTGTTGGCTGCAGCGCTGGCAACAAACGTGTCGTCGGCAGTGCCGCCGGTGACATCCTGAATATTGACGTAGGTGTCGCCCTGTGCCAGGGTACCGGTGCCGGTGCCGAGGAACAGGTCGACTGTTTCCGACGCCGTCGAGTTGGTGTAGCTGACCCGGTTGTGCAGGGAGCCGGTACCACCGTCAAATTTGTTGGCGGCTGCGTTAGCGATGAACAAGTCATCGGCGGTGCCGCCGGTGACGTCCTGGATGTTGACGTAGGTGTCGCCCTGTGCCAGCGTGCCGGTACCGGCGCCGGTAAACAGATTGACGGTTTCCGAGGCGGTCGAGTTGGCATAGCTGACACGATTGTGCGAAGCCGCAGTGCTGGTACCGCCGTCGAAACTATTGGCTGCCGCACTGGCGACAAAGGTGTCGTCGCCGGAACCGCCGGTGACGTCCTGAATATTGACGTAGGTATCACCTGCGGCGAACGTGCCGCTGCCGGTACCGAGGAACAGGTCGACAGTTTCCGCCGCTGTCGAATTGGCGTAACTCACGCGGTTGTGCAGCGAGCCAGTACCGCCGTCGAACGCATTGGCTGCCGTATTAGCGACAAAGGTATCGTCAGCCGTACCGCCGGTGGCATCCTGAATATTGACGTAGGTGTCGCCATTCGCCAGACTGCCGGCGCCTCCGCTACCGGTGCCGAGGAACAGGTCGACAGTTTCCGACACGGTCGAATTGGTATAGCTGACCCGATTGTGCGAGGTCGCGGTGCTGGTGCCGCCATCGAATTTATTGGCGGCTGCACTGGCGATAAACAAATCGTCAGCCGTACCGCCGGTGACGTCCTGGATATTGGTATAGGTGTCGCCGTTGGCCAGGCTGCCGGCGCCGCCGCTGCCGGCGCCCGTAAAGAGATTGACCGTCTCAGCGACGTTCGAATTGGCATAGCTCACACGGTTATGCGAAGTCGCCGTGCTCACGCCGCCGTCGAGGTTATTTGCAGCTGCATTCGCCACAAAAACATCGTCTCCCGAACCGCCGGTGACGTCCTGAATATTGCTATAGGTATCGCCGTTGGCAAAGCTGCCGAGACCGCCGGTGCCGTTCCCGGTGAACAGGTTGACCGTTTCCGCCACGGTCGAATTGACGTAGCTCACGCGATTGTGCGAAGCCGCCGTGCTGACCCCTCCCTCGAATGCATTGGCCGCTGTACTGGCGATAAACAAATCGTCCGCAGATGAACCGATCACATTCTGGATGTTGACGTATGTATCGCCTTGGGCAGAACCTCCGGTACCCGTGCCACCGACCAGGTCGACAGTGACGGCCGCTGCTGACGAGGCGTAACTGACAGTATCCGAACCGCCGCCGCCGTCAAAACGATTGACGGCGGTAGACGCGACGAAAATATCGTTATAGGACGAACCGATAATGTTCTGAATATTGGTATAGGTATCGCCTGCCGCAAAACCGTTGCTACCGGCGCCGGTCACCAGATTGACCGTGACGCCCACGCCGTCGCTGGCGCGCGCATAGCTGACGGTATCGCTCCCGCCGCTGCCGCCGTCAAAGGCATTGGCTGCAGCGCTGGCGATGAAAGTATCGCTGTACTGGCTGCCGGTAAGATCCTGGATATTGATAAGCGTGTCGCCCTGCGCAAATCCACCGCTTGTGCCGGAACCATCGGTTTGCGTCAGATCAACCGTCACCGCTGACGTCGAGGCAGCATAGCTCACGCGGTTGTGCAACGAACCGCCACCGCCGTCGAAATTGTTGTTTGCGGCGTTGGAAACGAAGGTATCGTCGAAATTGCTGCCAGTCAGATCCTGGATATTGAGCAACTGATCGCCCTGCGCAAAACCGCCGCTGGTGCCAAAGCCGTTGGTGTAATTCAGATCCACCGTGACGCCGGAAGTCGATGCTGCATAACTGACGCGATTGTGCGATCCAGCGGTACTGACGCCGCCATCGAGCTTGTTGGCGGCCAGGCTGGCAACAAAAGTATCGTCCGAAGCGCCGCCGATAAGATTCTGGATGTTCGAGAAGGAATCCCCGTTGGCATACAGGCTGCCGCCTGTGCCGGTACCGATGGTACTTGTCAGGTCGATCGTTACCGAACCCGTGGCGTAGAAATAGCTCACGGTGTTGACGCCGCCGCCGCCCTCGAAATTGTTGACTTCGGAACTGGCGATGAAGGTATCGTCAAAATTACTGCCGATCACATTCTGGATGTGCGCCAGCGTATCGCCCTGCGCATAGCCACCACTGGCAGTGCCATCGTAGAGGCTGACGGTGACGCCGGCGTTGGACTGCGCATAACTGACCGTATCAGAACCCGCCAGGCCGCCGTCAAAATGATTGGCCACGGCGCTGGAAATGAAGGTGTCCGAATAGGAACTGCCGGTAGCGTTCTGGATGTTGATGTACTTATTGTTCTGCGCATAGCCGCCGCTGCCGGTCATGTTGACCATGTCGACAGTGACGCCGGCGTTCGATGCACCGTAGTTGACGGTGTCGGAACCACCGCTGCCGCCGTTGAACGTGCGGCTGTCGGGACCGGCGATGAACACGTCGTCGAAGGCGCTGCCGATGACGTTCTGGATGCGGTTGTAGGTGTCGCCTTCGGCATCGCCGCCGACGCCGCGGCCGCTGACCAGGTTGACCGACACGCCGGCCGCCGAGTTGGCGTAGCTGACCGTGTCCAGCCCGCCGCTGCCGCCGTCGAAGCTATTGGCGTCGATATTGGCGACGAAAGTATCGTTTCCGGCTGAGCCGATGACGTTTTGAATGTGGACATAGGTGTCTCCGGCGGCAGAGCCTCCGGTACCCACGCCGGTAGTCAAATTGACCGTTACTCCCGTACCGTCGCCAGCGACAGGACTTGTTGCATAAGACACGGTGTCCGAACCACCGCTGCCGCCGTCCAGGTGATTGGCCAGCGTATTGGCAATAAACACATCATTAAAAGCACTGCCGGTTGCGTTCTGAATGGCGACATAGGTGTCGCCTTCTGCATAGCCGCCGGCGCCTGTACCGGTAATCAGGTTGACCGTTACACCGGACGTCGAGGCGGAATAGGATACGGTATCCGAGCCACCGCTGCCGCCATCGAGACGATTGATCTTGTCATTCGCCACGAAGGTGTCGCTGAAGGCGCTGCCGATCAGGTTCTGGATATTGGTCAGTACATCGCCTTGCGCATCGCCGCCGGTTCCATGGCCGGTCGTCAGATCGACTGTCACGCCCGCAGCGGATGTCTTGTAACCTGCGGTATTGACGCCTTGCGTTCCGCCGGTCAATACGTCAGCACCACCATTGCCCTGGAAGTAAGTATTGCCGCTGCCGCCGATGATGGTGTCGACACCAGCGCCGCCATACAACGAATCGTTGGCGTTACTGCCATAGATAGTGACTCCCCCATCGCCGGCATGGATCTCGTGCGGCACGCCCTGCGCAGGCAGGACCCAGACACTCTTGCCGGTAGCCGGATCGAGATAGGTCAGATCGGTGTAGACGCTGGCGTCCTTGATGACAACCACGCGCGAATCCATCAGATGCGTAATGCCATCCGCAGTCAGCACGGCGACATCGAAACTGATGGTCGAGGTAGCCCCCGTCGGCTGCGTCGGATCAGCAGCCTCCGTCGAGTACTGCACCTGCAAGGCAAAACTCTTGTCAGTGCCGTTCGGTGTAATTTGATAGACACCGCCGCCGAGATTGACGGCATTGAGGATCGTCATCGTCGACGGGACACCGGTAATGGTAATCGTCTTGACGGTGCCGTCGCCAGTCACGTTCAGTTCGAAGATCTTGATGAAGTCGCTCTGCGTTGTGCTGGCGGTGGCATAGATCGTATGCACGTCGTTGCCGGCATTGATGATCTGCGGCGCAAACTGTACAGCATTGGAACCATCCGTCGCCGAAGCCGCGTTACCGCCGCTGCCGAACAGCGTGCTGCCGACCTGAGTCTGTGTTGTCAGGTTGAGCAAATTCAATGTCATCGCTGGCGTCTGCGGCCCCACCACGGGATCCGTCAATGCCGCACCCGGACGTTCCTGGATCACAGGGGAGACCAGCTTGATTTGTGCGTCGGCGCCGTTCGACACCGGTGGTGCAGGCGGAATCGGAATCGATGGCAGCGCCAGATTCTGCAAACCGTTACTGGTCAGCGAACCCGCATTGTCCTGAATGATCTTCGCCAACTGGCTGGTCGCGGCCGGATTGGCCTGCGCATTGTTGTCGGAGGTGAAGTGATTGTCCGCAGCGGCGTCAGCGACAGGATCCGAATTAAGGATCTTCGACTGATCGCTGTTCGCCAGCGGGATCTTGCCGACGAGGTCAAACAAACCCGAAGTATTCTGCGGAACATCGCTGAAGATGATCTGAGAATTGTCGTCCATTGCTCCCAGCGCACCGCCGGCCAGCACGATCTTGCTGCCGTCCGCCATCTCCAGCACCATGTCGACGTCCACCACCTGCACATGCTTGACCGCGCTGCGCGGTACTTGCAGATGGTAGCTGCCCCTCTGATCGGGCATCACGACGCCGGCCGAACCGGTAATGGGATTGGCGGCATTGGCGATGTTAGCGGCATCGCCGGATTTTGCCGGCGTCGGTTTTGGTGCAGTTGCCATGGAGAACCTCGCTATCGGAGATTAATTACAAATTCACGAATTCTTGTTTGCTTCAATATCACTTCAGCTATTGCTGCAATATCTGTGCACTCGGCCCGTCGGCGACGATCTTGCCGTCGTTGAGCACGATGATGCGGTCCATCTGCCTGAGCAGCGCGGTGCTGTGCGTTGCGATCACCACCGTGCGCTGGACCGAAAACGCGCGCAGCCGCTCGATGATGCGTGCCTCGGTCGCCAGATCGATGCCGGTGGTCGGTTCATCGAGCAGCATGACGGCCGGCATGCCGGCCACAGTGCGCGCCAGCGCCACCATTTGACGCTGGCCGCCGGACAGATTACCGGGCGCTTTGAGCACCTGATCCAGACGCAGTTCGCCGCGCGCGATCAGGTCGTCGACGCTGGAAACCGCCAGCGCTGTTTCATACACTTTGCTGTCGATGCGGTCACCGACAAAAATATTGGACGCCAGACTGCCATCGAAAATGAAGGGTTCCTGCGGCTTGTAGCCGATGCAGCGCATGCGCACCGGCGTGGCATACGACGTCACCGCAACGCCGTCGATCAGCACCTGGCCTTTGCCCGGCTCGGCTTTGTGTAGTCCGGCCAGGGCACGCAACAGGCTGCTCTTGCCGGAACCTGAACGGCCGACGATGCCGACCTTCTCTCCCGGCTTGATTGCCAGCGAGACGTTGTCCAGCGCCGGCCGTTCGTTCTTGTCCAGATGCAGCGTCAGGTTGATCACCTGGATCAGCCCGCTCATGTCTTGCCGCAGGACATCGGCGACTTCTTGCGGTGCTTCGTCGTCAAACATGTCCTCGAACGCGGTGCGCGCGCGCTTGAACATTTCCAGACGTCCCAGCACCGTCGCCACCGACGACGTCATCGAGGTGGCACGGCTGATCAGCAGCGAACTGGCGATCAGTGCGCCGACGGTCAGTTGATTGTCCTCCACCAGATACACGCCGACCACCAGCGTCGCAACCGAAATGAATGTATTGCCCACCGCCGACGTGGCGTAGCCGACATTCATCCAGAAACGGCTCTTGGCCTGGCTTACTGCGTTGTCGGCAGCATCCGCCAAAAAAGTCTTGACCAGCCGGTACTGCAACGGCGAGGTCTTCAGTGTTTCCATGCCGAACACCAGACTGGCCAGCTTGTCGGTCTTGCCGATGCCGGCTTTCAGGGCGGCATTGCCGTAGTCGGTGCCGGGAATCTTGCACAACAGTTGCGCGCTCACCAGTATTGCGCCGCCGATCAGCATGACCCAAGCAATATGGCCGCCGATCATGCCGAGTGCCACCAGGTAGAGCAGCAGGAAAGGCAAGTCGACCAGCACCAGCATGTAGTTCGAGGAAAGCAGATCGCGCGCGTTGCTGAGATCGCGGTATTTCGCCAGCACCACGCCGACCGGCGCCGAGACTTTGGACTCCAGCAAGCGGCGCGCCGATGAGGCATCGAACTCGATGTCGAAACGCCCTGCCAGTTGCTCGACGTAGTACACCCGGATCACGCGCAGGATCAGCTCCAGCACGATAAACAGCCCCATGCCCAGCGTCAGCGCCCATAAGGTTTCCGGGATGTGGTTGCCGATCACCTTGTCGTAGACCAGGCGCGAATAGATCGGCAAGAACAGGCCGAACACGTTGATCAGCACGCCGGCCACGATGATCTCGACAAAGCGGCTGCCGTAGGCCCGCATCAGCGTCAGATACACCGGGTCCTTGCGCAGGGAGCGCAAATCGGCTTGCGGCTGATCGACGTAGATTTGGTCGCTTTCGTTCATGAGATTGTCGGGTCCAAGTTCTGTTTATGCCGCCATGAGAATCAGCCGTTGCCCTTGTTGGCGGATATTTCGCGGATGGCTTCGCGGATTTCGAGACGCAGATCCTTGACCATAGTCTGGCGGCCGCTGCGCATTTCGTCGATAACGGTTTGGGTATTGATGTTCTGACGCATCAGTGCTTCGGTGATCGAGGTCATCGAAGTCGGGATGGCGCCAAGGTTCTTGACGCGGTCGTTCATCATCGCCATGTGCTTGGCCAGGTCGATCTGCAGCTGGCGCGACGACAAGGCGTCGCGCGTCATGTTGCTGGAGTTCTCGCCGATGGCCTTGCCCAGTTCGCCCAGACGCTCGGACACGGCCGAGTGGATTTCGCCCTGATGCTGGATCGCACCGAGTTCGTCTGCCATCCGGATGGAGATCTGGTTGAGCAAGGTCGGCATCTGCGCGATGTGCTGCGCCGTTTTTTCGGTCATGTTGGCCGCTTCCGATTGCTGCGCCTGCAGCGATGTCAGCGCCGACGACAGTGACATCTGACCGCTTTCCATGGTCGAGACGATCTTCGGCAGCATGTCGAAACTGCGCAGGGCGATGTCGCCGTTGACCGACAGGCGTTCTTCCAGCAGCGACAGGCTTTGCGTCAGATCGCGCGCCGAGGTCATCTTCTGATTGATGATCTGGCCCACGTTGCGGATTTCTTCCAGCGTCTGCTGCCCGACTTCATGCATGCGCGGACCGAAAGAAACCAGCTGGCGCAGGTTCTTCGATTCTTCCATGCTGGCGTGGAACAGCTCGACGATGTTGTGGAGGCGCTCGTTCATACCTTCGAGCTTGATGCCGGCCTGCATCGAAGCTTCCGAGCTGGCGCGCGACGCCATGATGGATTCGCGCTGCAGCACCATCAAATCTTGCAGGAACTCGGCCAGGAATTGCTCCGATACGCCCTGACGGCCGGAAGCGCCTGCGGCGGGACCGTTCATGTCGTGAATGACGTGCTGCACCATGTCGCTGATGCACTCACGCGCACTGCCCGTGAGTTTTTTGCCGGCAGCGCGCAGCGGCGTGAGCGTCAGGCCCAATGCCAGCGAACCGATCAGACCGAACATCGATGCCGAGAACGCTGTACCCATACTGGCCAGCGGTTTTTGCAGGTCGGACACCAGATGCATGAAGGACGCATCCATGTCGCCTCCTTGCGTCGCCTTGCCGAAGCCGTCAATCAGCGCGGCAGTACCGACCAGCGTCTCCAGCAGACCGATAAAGGTACCGAGCAGACCGAGCGCAATCATGAAGCCGGTCAGGAATTGCGGGAATTCGGTCTTGGCTTCCAGATGGGCCTGCAAGTCCGACAAGGAACGTTCGATGGTTTCCTGTTCGATACGGGAAGTCAGGCGGCCTTTGGTGCTGGCGACGCTGGTCAGCACCTTGCCGATTTCGCTGTTCTGGAATTCCGGCGCCTTGGCCAGCTCCATCATCTCTTCGCCGCCATTGACGCGGGCGTAGAACAGCATGAGCTTGTTGTATTCCCAGTTCACGCGCCAGATGTTGTAGACGATCAGCGAAACGCCGAACACGGCCACGCTGATGATGAACAGGTTCAGGAAGGGATTGATCCGGATCGCATGCATCACGAAGTCCCTGAACAGGAAACCGCCCAGTAACAAGAACATGGACGGAATCGCAGCGAGTGCATAAAAATTGCGCAGGTTTTTCATACGATCAGGTTCCGAAAAAAGGAAAACAAATAGTTAAATAATCAAGATACAGCTTGTTCATTGCGGCCTCATGACGCCATCGCAGCGGAATCAGGCCTTTAGCGCGGTTCCCTGAGCGCCGTCTGGCCAAAACGGTTCAGCGGCGACATCAGGTATTGCCATACGGTACGGCGGCCGACGATCATGTCGGCGGTGGCGGTCATGCCCGGCATCAGCGCCACACTGTGATCAATCTCGCGCGGATCGCGCGTGACTTCAATCTTGACGCGGTAAAAGCGTTCGCCGCGTTCCTCCGGCACGGTATCGGCGCTGACTTCGGTCACCACGCCCTTCATCGCGCCGTAGACGCCGTAGTCATAGGCCGACACCTTCACCCGTGCCGGGGCGCCGGTCACCAGTTGAGCGCGGTCGGTCGGCGAGACCTTGGCTTCGATCACCAGCTTGTCGTCGGTCGGGGTCATTTCGATAATGGCGTCGCCCGGCTTGACCACGCCGCCGACGGTGTTCATCAGCACCCGATTGACCACGCCGTCCATCGGCGCGCGCACTTCGGAACGCGAGACGCGGTCGTTGCGCGATTTGATTTCTTCCTGCAGGCGCGCCAGTTCATTCTCGCTGACGGTCAGGTCGCCGCGCGCATCCGCGCGAAAGCGTGACGACGCCTCTCCCATCTTGGCCTGCGCTTCAGCGATCGCCGCCGTCAGGCGCGGGATCATGGCATTGGTGGCGCTGAGGCGGCTCTGCGCATCCTGCGCCTTGGACTGCGCCTGGATATCTTCCAGCTGCGAGGCGGCATTGCGTTCGAACATGCCATGCACCAGCTTGTACTGGCGCTGCGCCAGATCGTATTCGGAGATCAGGCTCTTCTGGCGGCTGACGGCTTCGCCGACTTCCGCCTGGCGCTGCGCCGACTGCTCGCGCAGCACGCTCAGCTCTTGCATCAATTTGGCCTGGCGCGCGGTGAAGGAAGCCAGTTCGCTCTGCACCGCCGGGTCGTCGGTTTTAAGATCGGCGGGCATGGTCACCGAAGAGGCGCCGCCTGCTTCTGCCTTGAGGCGCGCCACGCGGGCGCGCAGGCCGAGGATCTTGACGTTGCCTTCGCCGAGGTCCGCATTGGCGCGCACGTCGGCAATCGAAATCAGGGTCTGTCCTTTTTTGACGGCGGCGCCTTCACGCACCAGGATGGCGGAGACGATGCCGCCTTCCAGATGCTGGATGATCTGATTGTGCTCGGAAGCGACGATGCGGCCGGCGCCGCGCACCACCATGTCGATCTTCGCAAACCACGACCACACCAGCAGGCATAGCAATATGCCGACCGTAATCAGAATGAAAAGACGGGGACGCGGTAATTGCTGATGATCGCCCAATTGCCGGTCGACCCTGGGTGCGATCAGACGCATCATCAGATAGCTGCGATGCTTCAACCACAGCCGCAGGCGCAGGTCCCAACGCAAATTTTGGTTGGGCAACCCGCTCATTTTGTATCCGCCAGATATTGGATGATCACGCGCGCGTTGCTCTCGGTGCTGTTCTCGGATGTCGCCACGCGGCTGACTACGCGTTCTTTGGCGACCCCGGCGTCGATCAGATGGTTGCGCACCGCGACGGTACGGTAGTAAGCACGGCGGCGCGCTTCGCTGAACTCGGCCGAGCCGATCACGCCGGTGATGACGATCTTGCCCTGTTGCGACTTGACCTGTTTGACCCACTCGCCGATGCTGCCGTCGAGGGTCTTGCTGCTCGCTTCGGTGAGCTCGGTGGCGGCATTGTCGAAGTTGAGCACGACGGCTTTGTCACCGCCCTGAATAGCTACGCCAGGCGCAATTTCCTTGGCCTTCTCGACGCGCACCTGGATATTGTTGTTGCCGCTGCTGCCGGCGTTGCTGCGCAGGCTGCCGGCGGAGGCCTGCAAAGGCGGCGAGGCCTGCTGCGTCTTGAGCTGGGAGATTTCGCGCCTGAGTTTTTCGATCTCGTCGGACTTTTCGCGGCTCTCGCTCTTCAGACGAGCCGTGTCGGCGTCTTCGCCTTCGGGGGCGTTGACTTGGTCAGGCTTGACCTTGGTGGAACCGGTCTGGGTCTGCACCATGCCTTTGGTGACCATCTTGTTGACGCGGATTTCCGCCAGCTTCTGCGAATAGTAGAAGAGCGTCACGACGAACACGACCACCACAAAGATCATGACCAAGACGACGTTGGACAGCGCGTCCACAAACCCCGGCCAGAAATTCTGTTCTTTTCCGCTATCCATCGATCCTCAGACCTTCCCTATTTGCCCGCAGGCGCTTTGTCTCCCGGCGGCGTCCATGCCCGGCCGGTATTTCGCAAAATTTGATAACTGATGTCCGCTTGCTGAAATAACAGCAATGCAAAATCCATGCGCGTCTGATAGGCCTGCTGGTAGGCATCGAGCACGTCGAGCAGTTGCTTGCCGCCGGTAAACATTTGTTCCAGAGATGCATCCGCAACACCGGCGTTGGTTTCATAGGCATCTCGCGAGAGAGGCATGCGCTTTTTCACTGCACCCAAAGTGCGATAGTTGATCTCGATCTGCTCCTTGAGCTTGCGTTCGAGATCGGCGGCGGTGTTGCTCTTCTCTACCAGCTTGGCGCCGATCTGGCTCTGGTAGTATGCGTCGCTCCCACCGTTGAGCAAGTTCATGGTCATCACCAGCATCAGGCGGCGGTCAGTCGTCAGCGTCGGGTCGCCGCCGGCGCCGCGGGTTTTGGTCTGGGTCCATTCGACGGCAAAGGTCGGCGTAAACCTCGAACGCGCCGACTTCAATTCTTCACGAACGGCGTCGGTGTCGCTGCGAGCGGCGCGGATACCGGGATTGGACTCATAGACATCCTGCAAGGCAACGCGTGATGTCGGCGGCACGATCGGCATCATGCGTTCCGGCACTTGTACTTGCTGCACACGCCGGCCAATCAGTTGAACCAGCGAGACCATGGCGCTTTCCAGCGCCCCTTCGCTCTCGGCCATGGTGCTTTCAGCCTGCAGCGCGCGGCCGCGCACGCGATTGTAGTCGAGCTTGCTGGCGCCGCCGCCCTCCACGCGCTTGCGCATGTACTCAAGCAAATCATTCATGCGCTTGGCGTAACTGCGTGCGAACGACAACGAGGCGTAGGCGCGCACCACATCGTAATAGGCCTTGATGGCGGAGTAATACAGCGACTCGCGTGCATCGTCGCGACGCTGATCGGCGGCACGCGACATCGCGCGCTGCTTCTGAAAATCGAAGTAGGAGCCCGCCGCAAAGATCGGCTGACGGCCGATCAGCGTGGCGTCCCAGCGCTTATGCTGGTCGGCCTGGATGATGTTGCCATCTGCGTCGCGAATCGAGGCCGGCGAAGTGTATTCCCGGCCTTTTTGCGTACGTACATCGAGCGTCGGCCCCAATTGTCCGAGCGACGCTTTTGCCGCATAGCCGGCCTGATCGGCCTGCGCGGCAGTGGCGGCGTAGCTGTAACTGTTATTGAGCGCCAGCTCCAGGACCTGATCCAGAGTCAGAAACGGGACTTCCTTGTCGTCGATCGTTTCGACCTGCACAGCGGGCAAGTCGATTGAGCTTCCAGAGAAATCCGGATCGGATTGACGCAACATCGCCAGAATTTCGTCATTGGAATCGGCGCTGGTCAGTTCATCCTTGCTATCGGCGGTTTTGCCGGCCCGGACGATCGAATCCGCCTCACCTTCCGGACTTACTCGCATTTGCGGAGGCACATCCAGGGGCTTCTCGTCGATTTTTGCCTGCGCGAGCGAAAACACTCCGGATTTTAATTTTCCGGATGGAAATTTTTCATTAGGAAGCGGAAAGGTAGCGGGCGTGTCAGATGCAGGAAATGCCTGCGACGCGACCGAGAAAACCAATGCACCAAGGACTAACTTCGTGTTTCTTCTATATGTCATTATCAGATACAACAGACCAGCATGAGAACTGGTCCCCCTCCCCTCATACGAAAGAAATTCAACAAGCCATCAAACAGAGCGACTTCGATCGTCCCCGGTAACTGCCATATTTTCTTGTTGTGTATTCTTTTGGGGCATTTAGTTGCTGCCGAATTATACGTGAGGCATCAAAAACAAGCTGCTCGCGTTACAAAAAAAACAATAAATTCTATCAAGTTTCTTCAAGGGAAATATGAATTTATGGTTACATATACGACCGTTCGTGCACTTCATTGCTCGCAAACAATTTCTTCCGCAGTCCATTGAAAATCGCCCAATTAGCCGCATTCTCCTTACAATACGCGGTCGCGACACTCAGGCATTCCCTGAGACGTGGTCAAAAAACTACTCTTTTATTTACGAGGTAAGTACATGGCAGCACCCGAGAAACAGACCCTGGGCTTTCAGGCCGAAGTCAAACAGCTGTTGCAACTGATGATTCACTCCTTGTATTCCAACAAGGAAATTTTCCTGCGCGAACTGATCTCCAACGCCTCCGACGCCGCCGACAAGCTGCGCTTTGAAGCGATCAACAACAGCGCGCTGTTCGAGAACGATCCTGAACTAAAGATCAAGGTCAGCTTCGACAAGGCGGCACGCACGATCACCATCTCCGACAACGGCATCGGCATGAACCGCGATGAAGCGATCTCCCATCTGGGCACGATCGCCAAATCCGGCACCAAGGAGTTTTTCTCGAAACTGTCGGGCGACCAGCAAAAGGACGCAGCGCTGATCGGCCAGTTCGGCGTGGGCTTCTACTCCGGCTTCATCATCGCCGACCGCATCACGGTCGAAACGCGCCGCGCCGGTACACCGGCCAATGAAGGCGTGCGCTGGGAATCCGAAGGCGCCGGCGAGTTTTCGATCGAAGCGATCGACAAACCGAACCGCGGCAGCGACATCATCCTGCACCTGCGCGAAGGCGAAGACGAATTCCTGTCCTCGTGGCAGTTGAAGTCCGTCATCCGCAAGTACTCTGACCATATCTCCCTGCCTATCCTGATGCAGAAGGAAGAATGGGACGAAGAGAAGAAAGAAACCGTCCAGAAGGACGAACTGGAAACCGTCAACCAGGCCAGCGCCCTGTGGACGCGCAGCAAGTCGGACATCACGCCTGAACAGTACGAAGAGTTCTACAAGCACATTTCGCACGACTTCGGCGCGCCGCTGGCTTACACGCACAACCGCGTCGAAGGCCGCAGCGAATACACCCAGCTGCTGTACATCCCGACCCGCGCGCCGTTCGACATGTGGGACCGCAACAAGCGCGGCGGCATCAAGCTGTACGTCAAGCGCGTGTTCATCATGGACGACGCCGAACAACTGATGCCGGTCTACCTGCGCTTCGTCAAGGGCGTGATCGACTCGGCCGATTTGCCGCTGAACGTTTCGCGTGAAATCCTGCAAGAGTCGCGCGACGTCAAGGCGATCCGCGAAGGTTCGACCAAGCGCGTGCTGAGCCTGCTGGAAGAACTGGCCAACAGCGACGAGCAGGCACAGAAAGACAAGTACGCCGGTTTCTGGACCGAATTCGGCCAGGTGCTGAAAGAAGGCATCGGCGAAGACGCGGCCAACAAGGAGCGCATCGCCAAACTGTTGCGCTTTGCTTCGACGCAAAATGATTCCGATGCACAGACCACTTCGTTCGCCGATTACATCGGCCGCATGAAGGAAGGTCAAACCAAGATCTACTACGTCACCGGCGAGAACTACCATGCGGCCAAGAACAGTCCGCATCTGGAAATTTTCCGCAAAAAAGGCGTGGAAGTCCTGTTGCTGACCGATCGCGTGGACGAATGGATGCTGTCCTTCCTGCAGGATTTCGAGGGCAAGGAACTCGCATCGGTGGCCAAGGGCGGACTCGATCTGGGCTCGCTGGAAAACGAAGCCGAGAAAAAGCAGCACGAAGAAACCGAGACCCAG
The DNA here is from genome assembly GCF_058801885.1 of Herbaspirillum sp. GW822-FHT03A08. NCBI lineage: Bacteria > Pseudomonadati > Pseudomonadota > Betaproteobacteria > Burkholderiales > Oxalobacteraceae > Herbaspirillum > Herbaspirillum sp. GW822-FHT03A08. The sequence goes on from NZ_JBXANR010000001.1 coordinate 485,159, forward strand.
TTCAAGGATCTGGTCGAGAAGATGAAGACCTCGCTGGCTGAGAAGGCCAAGGATGTGCGCGTGACCTTCCGCCTGACCGATTCGCCGACCTGCCTGGTGGCGGACGAAGACGAATTGTCGGGCAATCTGGTGCGCATGCTCAAGGCTGCCGGACAAGCTGCGCCGGACGCCAAGCCGATTCTGGAAATCAACCCGGATCACCCGCTGGTGCAACGCCTGAAGTATGAAGAAGCCAAGTTCGACGACTGGGCCAACATCCTGTTCGATCAGGCTCTGCTGGCCGAAGGCGGCGCGCTGACGGATCCGTCCGGCTTCGTCAAACGCCTCAACGACATGCTGCTGGGAATGGCGTCGAAATAATACCGACAACAGCGCCAGGTACAGACTGCGGCGGCCTTCGGGTCGCCGCAGTCATTTCAGACCTCATTTTTTACGATGGATTTCCTGTTGCAATGCCGATGTCTGTTCCTATACAGTAGGACGACATTCCCTCACGGCAAGGAGCCGAGTCATGAAGATATCCCCGGTTATTTCGTTTGGCCTCGTCATCGCATTGGGCGGCTTGAGCACCGCATCTGCAAGCTATGCCGCAGATTCCGGTCTCACCGGATGCGCCGCAAAGAAGCAAGATGTGCAAATGCAAATCGAACAGGCGCATGCCCATGGCAACAAAGCTCAGGAAGCCAAGCTGAAGATCGCCCAGAAGAATCTGGAAAGCCATTGCACCGACGAAGGCCTGCGCCGTGAGCGCGAAGCCGACGTCAAGAAGAAGGAAGAAAAAGTCGCTGCCCGCAAAGCCGATCTGGAAAAAGCACAAGCCAAGGGCAAGGCCAAAAAGATCGCTCAGCAGGAAAAGAAACTGAAAGATGCCGAAGCCGAACTGCAAACCGCCAAGGATGCGCTTTCCAGGTAGGCAGTAGTCGAACAAAACAATCAGCACGCTGAAACTTGCGGTAGCCGGCTACCGGCAATCGATATGACCGGTTACCGCATCTGATATTCTGCATCACCCGACATACGATGGAAGCAGCATCCCCGGCAAGGATGCGCCTCATCACACAACGACAACATGGAATTCCATTTCCTCTCGCCGCGCAAGAACGCGCTGGTCTACCTTATCAAGATTCTCAGCGGCTCGCTGATCCTGTGGTTCGGCCTGCGCGCGGTCGGCTTGCCGGAGCCGTACTGGGCCATGATCTCGCTGATCATCGTGACCGAACCTGACATGATGATCGCCAAAGCCAACTTCCGCGCACGGCTCATCAATACGATCTCCGGCGCCATCATCGCGTGTCTGTGCCTGATCATCTTCGGCGCGACCTTCCTGTCGATGCTGATCGCGCTGACGACAGCAGTGCTGGTCGCGATGCTGTGGCAAAACTATCCCACCAACTGGCGCCTCGGCCCGGCGACGGTGGTGATTCTGATGTCAGCGGCATTCGCCGGCGGCGGCTTGCATGAGGAATTGCATCTGGCCTTGCTGCGCGTGGCCGAGGTAATCACCGGCAGCACGGTCGCTCTGCTACAGACCGTGGTGTACATCGGCTTCGTCAATCGTCTGCGCCATGTCGACTGACGCACGGCGCTCACGGGTCTTGCTGCGCCCCTGGCGCAAAAGCGATCTGGCGCCGTGTGCGGCGATGAATGCCGATCCGGAAGTGATGCGCTATTTTCCCGCCGTGCTCAGCCGCAGCGAGAGCGATTATCTGGTGCAGCGTATCGAAGAGCACATCAGCGAACACGGCTTCGGCCTGTGGGTGCTGGAGATTCCCGGCGAGCTGGCTTTTGCCGGCTTCGTCGGTTTGTTGCGGGTGCCGTTCGATGCACATTTCACGCCGGCGGTGGAAATCGGCTGGCGACTGGTGCCGCAGGCCTGGGGCAAGGGTTATGCAACGGAAGCCGCACAAGCGGTATTGAGCCACGCCTTCCATGTACTCGGCATGAAGGAAATCGTTTCCTTCACCACTGCCGGCAACAAACGCTCGCAAGCGGTGATGCGGCGCATCGGCATGCACACCCGCGTGGAAGAAAACTTCGAACATCCGCGCCTGCCTGCCGGGCATCCACTGCGAGTGCATGTGCTGTATCGCCTGCGCCGCGAACAGTGGCTGCTGCAGTCGGCCTATACCGCTGCCGGCGGACTGACCGGATCTACCGGACTGCTTGACGAACGCTCATAAAAAAACCGCCGCCGGTCAGCGTTGGGGCTGAACCGGCGGCGGTTTCTTTAGCACTCGGCGATCAGGCAAGTTTGCGATTGCAGACCTCCCGATGCTTGGTGCCAATGTTTAGTGCGTCACACGCGTGGTGCGGCCCGATGACAACAGACGGACACGTTCACCGACGCGGAAGATTTCATCCGCGTCTTGCGTAATGGCGCGCAGTTCGCCGTTATCCAGACGCACGGTGATTTCCAGGCCTGGCTTGTTGGCGATGTGCGACTCTACCTGATTGCCGGCCACGCCGCCGATCAGTGCGCCGACGATACCGGCTGCCAATGCACCATTGCCGCCGCCGATCGCAGAACCGGCCGCGATGCCGCCCAGTGCGCCGCCGGCCACCGTGCCGACGCCGCTGGCGCCCTTGTCGATGGTGACGTTGCGCACCGACTCAACCACGCCCATGCGCACCGTTTGTTCGCCCTGAGCCTGACGGGTGTTGTAGACGCTGGCCGAATTCGGCGTAACGGCGCAACCTGCTGCGAGCGAGCTGATGGCGGCGATGAGGATCAATTTTTTCATGCAAAACTCCGACGGAAAGTATGCCCCTTCCGGGGCGATGTCTTTGCAGCAGATTCAATACCGACGCCGCTTTCGGGCGCAGCACTTGCCGCAAACAACTATTGATATTTTAATACAGACCGCCTCTTGACCCGGATTTGCGCGATTCGTTCCCCCGCCCGTTCTGACTTAATACGGGATGCGCCAATGCCGGTACAGCAGGCTCAGTACGAACAGCGGGCCAATCAGCAGAAACCGCAAGTCCTCAAAAAACGATGGTTTCTTACCTTCGACCTTGTGCCCGATGAACTGCCCTATCCACGCCGCTACAAAAATCGCGACCGAAGCCGGCACCACCGATGCGGTTGGCAGCTGCGACAAGATCAACAGCATCGCGCCCGCCATAATCAGCATGCCGATCGCAAACGACGGCGACAGGATGAAGTAATACGCCAGCGATACGGCAACCACTACTGCCGCCAGCACCGGCGTCACTGCCCACAATAAACCGAGCAGCGACAGCACGATGGCGGGCACGCAGATACAGTGAATCGCTTCATTGAGCGGATGGCAATGGCTTTCCGCATAACGCGCCAGCAAGAGGTCGATGCGGCGATGGGTGATAACGCTCATGTCTGCCTCCAGACGAAATGATCAGCTGATCAGCGGCCGCCCGATACATCGATGAAAGTGCCGGTAGCGTACGATGCCTCGTCGGACAACAGCCACAAGACGGCGTTGGCGACTTCTTCGGCAGTACCGCCGCGCTTCATCGGCACCGCATCCTTGAGGCGATCGACTCGCCCGGCTTCACCGCCGCTGGCGTGGATGTCGGTGTAAATCAGACCTGGACGAATCGCATTGACGCGAATGCCTTCGGCGGCAACTTCCTTCGACAAGCCGATAGTGAAGGCGTCAATCGCACCTTTCGAGGCGGCATAGTCAACGTATTCGCCGGGGCCGCCCAGCTTGGCCGCCATCGACGAAAGGTTGACGATGGCGCCGCCCTTGCCGCCGTGTCTGGTCGACATGCGGCGCACCGCTTCGCGCGCGCACAGGAAGCTGCCGGTAACGTTGGTCAGCAGCACGCGGTTGATGCGTTCCGCAGTCATTTCTTCGACGCGCGTCTGATGTTCAAGGATGCCGGCATTGTTGACCAGCGCTGTGAGCGTGCCCAACTCTTTGTCGACGGTCTGGAACAGATGCAGAATGTCCGCCTCGACGGCGACGTCCGACTTGACCGCAATGGCGCGTCCGCCGGCTTTGACGATGCCGTCCACCACGGCATCAGCCGCGGCGCGATTCGATACATAGCTGATGGCGACGGCATAGCCGCGTGCCGCTGCCGATTGTGCAACTGCAGCACCAATACCGCGGCTGCCGCCGGTGACGATAATGACTGGTTGTCCCATATGTAGTTATCCTTGTGAGTTGGTGTGGATGAAGAAAACCTCCGCCGAATAGTGTAGCCTTATTCACCCGGCCGTGTTGCCGCCGGGCTCAACATCATCCTTCATTACCATGTCGCGCAAACGCAGCTTTCCTCACGTCACCGATGCCAACACCCGCTTGCTGATCCTCGGCAGCCTGCCCGGCGAAGCGTCGCTGGCGCACAGCCAGTATTACGCGCATCCGCAAAACAAATTCTGGGCATTGATGTCCGATGTGATCGGCACCGACCTGGTGTCATTGCCGTACCCGCAGCGGCTGGAAACGCTATTGGAAAACGGTGTCGGTTTGTGGGATGTCGTCGCCGAAGCGCGACGGGAGGGAAGCCTCGACAGCAATATCCGCGAGCATGTTCACAACGACCTGATCCAGCTCCTGAGCACCTTGCCCCGGTTGCGCATCATTGCCTTCAATGGCGGCACCGCCGGGAAGCTTGGCCTGAAGGCCTTGGGCGATATCGCAAACAATTATCGGATCATCAGATTGCCGTCGAGCAGCCCCGCTTTTACCCGCCCTTATGCGGAGAAAAAAAGCGAATGGGACCAATTGAAAATCGCAAACGCCTGACCGCCCGCATCTGTGACATGAAACCCGTCGAACAGAACATCAACAGGAGAGGCGCAATCTCATAGCATGACTTCAGGTAGGATAGACATCGCCACATAGGGACTACGTTCAAATCACAGCGTGAGTGTGGCGCGCAGCAAATTCTCCAGGTTTTCTTTAAGCCGTGGCATATATATTGCTTAATTGAAATCTTATTTTTGCACATCCGCTCTGGCGTTTTCATGCCGGAACGGCCTTGATCAATATATCTCAGGTGATACCGATGAAATTTGTAAAGCTGCTGCTGTTGTTGTCCATTAATCTGTTTTCCATCGCTGCAACCAACGCCCATGCCGATGCGCTGAGCGATATCCAGAAACGCGGCGTGTTGCGTATTGCCGTACCGCAGGATTTTGCGCCGTTTGGTTCAGTGACATCCGACCTGAAACTGCAAGGCCTGGACATTGACGTGGCCACCCTGATCGCTAAGAACATGGGGCTAAAACTGGAACTGGTGCCGGTCACCAGCGCAAACCGCATCGCTTACCTGCAAACGCATAAGGCGGATCTGGCCATTTCGACACTGGGCAAAAATGCCGAGCGCGAAAAAGTGATCGCTTTCTCGCAGCCCTATTCGCCGTATAACAATAGCGTCTTCGGTCCGGCCAACCTCAAGGTTGCGGGTCCTGCCGATCTGGCCGGCAAAGTCGTGGGTGTCGCGCGCGGCACTTTCCAGGATATCCAGCTTACCGAAACAGCGCCTTCCAGCGCCACCATCAAACGTTACGAAGATAACAACGGCATGATTTCCGCCTATCTGTCGGGTCAGGTGCAACTGGTCGGCACCGGTGATTTTGTTGCAGTTGCGCTGGCCGAAAAGATGCCTTCCAACAAGCCGCAAATGAAATACGTCATTCAGGAATCCGGCTGCTACGTCGGCTTGCTCAAGGATGAACCAGCGCTGATGGCCAAGGTCAATACTGCATTGACCCAAGCGAAAAAGAACAACGAGCTGAATGCGATCGTGCAGAAATGGCTCAACGTTCCACTGCCGGAAAAAATGGCAAAGCAGTTTGAATAAGCGAATGTAAAACTGCAGGGCCACAAAGAACTTCTATAAGCCATCACGTGCAGCGAGCAGCATTGGCGCACACCATGTGATGGCGAACAGCGAATGATGACTGATGTCACAGCAACGAAATAAGGTTGCGCAGTAGATTTATCCAGGTTCCCGATGGCGGTATTCATTGCAATCCGCATCCGGAATCAAACACGCAAGAGAACACAAAGGCAGGTCCCCATGAAGTTAATCGATCCCATTGTCGGATTTCAATCGGAAATCCAGCAGATCCGCCGCGATCTGCACGCGCATCCAGAACTGCGTTACGAAGAGCACCGCACCGCCGATACCATCGCCGCCAAACTGACCGAATGGGGCATTCCCATCCTGCGCGGTCTGGGCGGCACCGGCGTAGTCGGCATTCTCAAGAACGGCACCAGCAAACGCTCCGTCGGCCTGCGCGCCGACATGGACGCATTGCCGATGCAGGAGCTCAACACTTTCCCACACGCCTCGCGCCATGCAGGAAAAATGCACGCCTGCGGCCACGATGGCCATACCGCGATGCTGCTCGGCGCGGCCCATCATCTGTCAAAGCAGCGCAATTTTGACGGCACGATTTATCTGATTTTCCAGCCCGCAGAAGAAGGCGGCCACGGTGCCGACAAGATGATCAAGGATGGCTTGTTCGAGAAATGCCCGATGGATGCCGTCTTCGGCATGCACAACTGGCCGGGTATGCCGGTCGGAAGTTTCGGCGTGCGCCCCGGTGCGATCATGGCGTCGAGCAACGCGTTTGAAGTCACGGTCAAGGGCAAGGGCTCGCACGCAGCGCAGCCGCACAAAAGCATTGACCCGGTGATCGTGGCGGCGCAGATTGCCATCAGCTGGCAAACCATCGTCGCGCGCAATACCAACCCCAATGATTCTGCAGTACTGTCAGTGACCCAAATTCATACCGGCAGCGCCATCAACGTGATTCCGGACAACGCCACGCTGAGCGGCACCGTGCGGACCTTCAGCATGGAAGTGCTGGATCTGGTTGAGCGCCGCATGCACGATATCGCCACACACACCGCCGCTGCTTTCGGTGCCGAAGTCGAGTTCAAACTTTTGCGCAGCTATCCGCCGCTGGTCAATCACGCCAAGGAAACCGCCTTCGCCGTGGGCGTGATGCAAAGCATCGTCGGCGTGGAACAGGTCAACACCAATGTCGAACCGTCGATGGCGGGTGAAGACTTTTCGTACATGATGCTGCACAAGCCGGGCTGCTATGTATTCATCGGCAACGGCGAAGGCGACCACCGCGACATCGGCCATGCCATCGGCCCATGCAATCTGCACAATCCAAGCTACGATTTCAACGACGATCTGCTCCCGATCGGATCAACCTATTGGGTCAGGCTGGCGGAGGCGTTCTTGGCGGCGAACTGATATTCGATATTCGCGCGCGTTCAGTTCAAACCTGCAAGTCCGAAGCAGCCGGTATTTCATTCCAGCTGCTTCGAGTATTTCCCTACAAGGCAAGCTTGCCGATATCGGCGTAAGCGCGGTTTAGCCAAACTTTAACGCGCTGGCGTTCCAACATGCCGAGTCCGGCATTCGCACCGCCCGGCTGATTCAGGGCCGCCCAAAAGCTCGCGCTTTGCTGATCGATTTTTTGCATGGTCGTGTCGGGCAGGCGTCGCAGCGACACCACGCTCGCGCCAAGTTTTTCGGCGCGCTCACGCTCACCGGACGCTTCCAGAATTTCAAAGCGATCACCGCGGAGTTCATTAAGCACCAGCACCAGCTTGAGTCGCCCACCGAACTGATCGAGCCACTTCTTCAGCAGATCCACTGAATCGCGGCCTGTATCCATGACGTGCCACCACGTCAGCGTCATTCCCTGTTCTTGCGCAAAATCGAGTACGCCGGAATCTTCTATCCATGCCGAAAGCGACTGCTGAGTCTGGGCCGCAAGGTCAACCAGAATACGGCGCTGCGGGTCTTCCAGCGCACGTTCGATGATAGGATCAAGACTGTCATGCCGGTCAAGCACCAGCGGAGCGGAAAAATCTGCATAGAAGCGCAGCAGCGCACCGTGCGACTTGTCCGTGTCGAAACCGAAAAACGGAATATTCCAATCGATGAAGTATTGGGCCAGCACGCGGGAGACCAGCGATTTTCCAACACCGCCTTTTTCGCCACCGATGAAGTGGATGTGACTCATTTCTGTGGATCCTTTATTGTCAGGTGGGTAGCGCTAAAACGATAATGCGATGCTGCATTGCTACATTGCTTCGATGCTGCAAGGATGATGCCATGACATGCACGCCAGGTGCGCGGCATGCGCAGCTGAGACAGCAATCGCGCTGCGTCAACTCGGTGCAGAAACACACCAGCGGGCATCAGGACCGGAAAAAAATGATGTCGTAAAACGAGCCGTTGAATCCGCCGTTCAAAATGAGGTACTCCACTGCTCGTCCGAACAAAACGATGCCGGCGAAGACGATAGCCAGCCTGAGAATGAAGAGTATTTTTTTCAGCATGGCAGAAGTGTAGCCGATGACAGCCGACGATCATGTCACGGCGGTGGAAGAATTGTCCTGCGCGCCACCCGGAATTTCCTTGTTGCAACTCCAGGCCAACACTTTCCGCAATATCGACCGCCTGCTGTCGACGCGCACCGCTCCCGCCTCCGGCAACGCCTAGCCGCTGCCGGCCAGCGACAAGCAACAGAAGAATTTCGTCCTTAAATCCAATGGCAAGAGCTTCGACCTCTACGACTACGTGTCGCTCAATCGCGTCGGCGGCTTGCCGGTGCAAGATCGCCCGACAAGGTATCATTCGGCATTCGAATTCGGGCATCATCATGTTAATCAGAAGAAAATCCATTGAGGCGCAAGCCAATACCAAAGCCGGACCCGGTCCTGACAAGGAAAAATCAAAACCGAAAGCCGCTGCACCGCGCAAACCCAAATTTGCCCCGGTGACGCTGTCGGAACAGGACGGCATCCGCTACCTGCACTTCGGCACGGAATGGGTACAGGGCGCCATGCGTATCCGCAAACCCGACTGGATCGAACTGGAATACGCCCAGCAGATGATGAGCTGGATGCTGTTCAACGACGCGCCGGAAAACATCGTGCAGCTCGGCCTCGGCACTGCGGCACTGACCAAATTCAGCTACCGGCAGTTTCCGGAAGCGCGCGTGACTGCGGTGGAATTGAATCCTTCGGTCATCGGGATCTGCAACAGCATGTTCAAACTGCCGCCGGAAGACGACCGCTTGTCCATCCTCGAAATGGATGCCAACGATTTCATCTTCGACCCGCAACGCGCAGGCACGATAGACGCCTTGCAAGTCGATCTGTACGACGCCACCGCACGCGGTCCGGTGCTCGATACACCGGAGTTCTACGTCGCCTGCCGCGACAGCCTGAGCGAAAACGGCGTGATGACGGTCAACCTGTTCGGCGACCATCCCAGCTACGCCAAGAACCTCAAGGCGATGCGCTACGCTTTCGACCAGGTGATCTCGCTGCCGGAAGTCCACGACGGCAACGTCGTGGCACTCGCCTTCAAGAACAAGTTCGAGCCGGATTTCCCCGCCCTGTATGAACGCGCAGCCGCCATCACCGCCACCACCAGGCTGCCGGCGAAATCGTGGGTGAATGGGATCAAGAGCAATTTCTAGTTTGCCGATTGCGGTGCAGTTGACCGCGTTTTCAGAGGGAATCCATTATTTTTTAGATTTTTTCAAAAAGGGGCTTCCAAGTTTGAAATTAATCAGGTTATAATCACGCCTCTTCATCGGGGGGCGTTAGCTCAGTTGGTAGAGCAGCGGACTCTTAATCCGTAGGTCGAGTGTTCGAGCCACTCACGCCCCACCAAAGAATACAAAGGACTTGAATCGAAAGATTCAAGTCCTTTTCTTTTGCGCGAAGCAATCGCAAACTCGATATGTGTTCGCAACGACGAATACTAATTGACTGTTTCCCAGACTGCAGCATGACCGCGCGCAATGGCGGCCATGTTTTCAAATCAAGTTACTCTGAACGAGTAGCAATGTGCGCATCAAATTCACGCTGCGCTTCCTCAAGCGCCTTGAGGGCGTTTTGCCAAGGCTCATAGTCGGCCATGGTCAGCCACTCCTGGCCGGGATTCTTTTTCCACTCTTCAAGCTTCGAATTCAGCAACTCATATTCGCCGAGCTGTACCTCGAGCATGACTTCGATTTTTGCCATCAATTCGCTGGCGCGTTCTGCCCATGCGTCTGGCGCTGCGGGGACTTCTGGTGTTGCCGGTGTTTCTGGTGTTTCCATTTGTTCCTCCATGAGATCGTCGAATCCTAACATGAAAGGTAGCGCTGTTTTGCCCTGCTGCATCCATGGCTTGCCGTCGCCCGGACGGTACAATAAGCGCTAAACAATTCGACGGGACAAAACATGGAAGCAGAATTCTGGCTGGAGCGCTGGCGCGACGGGCGCACGCATTTTCATCAAACGCGCGTGACGCCGCTGCTGCAAAAATATTGGCCGACGTTGGCACTCCCAAAAGATAGCCGCGTATTGGTGCCGCTGGCGGGCAAGTCACTGGATATGGTGTGGCTGGCGGAACAGGGGCATCGCGTGCTGGGTGCTGAATTGTCGCAACTGGCGGTGGAGCAGTTTTTCAGCGAGAACAATCTGTCGGCGCAGATCCATGAATCGGCATACGGCAGTCATTATGTCGCGGGCAATATCGAGATCATCTGCGGCGATATCTTCAAGCTCGACGCAGCAATCCTGTCGACCTGCTCCGGCGTGTATGACCGCGCGGCGCTGGTAGCCTTGCCTGCCGCAATGCGCGCGCAGTATGCACAGCATGTCTGCGGTCAGTTGGCAAACGACTATCGCGGCATCCTGATCACGCTCGATTACCCGCAAGAACAGATGGATGGTCCGCCGTTCTCGGTGCAAGACGCCGAGGTGCAGGCGATTTATGCCGCGCATTCCGACGCGCTCATCATTGATCGGCGCGATATTCTGGAGAAGGAACCGAAGTTTCTGGATCGTGGCGTGAGCCGGCTCGATACGGTGGTATACAAGCTCCAGCGCCGGATTTAGCGCCAGTTCATTCGCGCTGCGACGAGAGCTTACTTCACCATTCTTTTAATGGTTCTCTTTGTCACGCCATTGTGTGTCATCTCGTCGCTCTCTGCTTCCGGCTCAGCCGCTTCACGCGGCGGCCGGGCCTTCAGCCAGCGACCGAAGCTGTGCAACATTTCCAATAGCGGCTTGAGTCTTTCCCCTTCGCGGGTCAGCGCGTATTCCACGCGCACCGGCACCTCCGGGTAGACGGTGCGCAAGACCATTCCGGATTCTTCCAAAGCGCGTAACTCCAGCGTGAGCATGCGCTGCGAGATATTGGGGATGTCCCGGCGCAGTTGATTGAACCGCTTCGGCCCGTCGAGCAAGAAGTGCGCAATCAACATGCGCCAGCGGCCGCCGACCAGACTCATCGCTTCTTCGACCGGACAGCCGGACACGTTTTCTTTCATCTCTTTTTCCTCAACCCTGTGCGCGAGCAGCGGTATAGTTTTTGTACCTACACCACAAAAAACTACCTTCTATACAACAGTAACTACCATCGAGATAATACCTCTCCCTGCCATCAAGGAGATTGTATGAAGCTGTATTTTGCACCTGAAACCTGTTCCTTCTCTCCCCACATTGTCCTGCACGAACTCGGCTTGCCGTTCGATCTGGTCAGGGTCAACAACAAGACCAAGCAGACCTCGGACGGCGAAGATTTCCTGAAGATCAATCCCAAGGGATATGTCGCGGCGCTGCAGCTTGCCAATGGCGAAGTGCTGACGGAAGGTCCCGCCATCCTGCAATATCTGGCGGATCTGAAGCCTGAAGCCGGATTGGCCCCGGCCAATGGCACGTGGGAACGTGTGCGCCTGCAGGAGATGCTGAACTTCATCACCAGCGAAATCCACGCCGGCCTCAGCCCGCTGTTCAATGCGGAGATTCCGGACGAGGTAAAACGGATATTCAAAGACAAGCTGAACAAACGTTTCGACCAGATCGCCCGCACCTTGCAGCAGCACGATTATTTGCTCGGCGAGACATTCACCGTGGCAGACGCCTATCTCTTCACCGTGCTGCAATGGACCCGGTACTTCGCCATCGACCTCAACGACTGGCCAGCCATCGCCACCTATCTGGAACGCATCGGCGCACGTTCTTCAGTACAAGCGGCGCTGCAACGCGAGGCGGCCTTCCATTGAGACTTCGCTGAGTTCAAACATCAAATGGGAGCGGCGCAGATATTGGCTAAGCACGCAGGAAGTCCGCTAAACTGCAATTCCATTGTCACGACCTTCCCATACTCGCCATGAAATTAAACAGTAACGATTTCGGCCAAATCATCAAACACACGCCGCTATTGTCGATAGATTTGATTGTCCGCAACCGGGATGGGCAGATTTTACTGGGCCAGCGACGCAATCGCCCGGCACAGCACTATTGGTTCGTTCCCGGAGGGCGTGTCAGAAAGGGCGAGCATCTGGAAGATGCACTGCACCGAATCGCCATGACCGAATTGGGCAAGCCGGTTCAGGATGGCGTCTTGCTTGGCGTGTTTGAACATTTCTATGAAGACAATGCACTGGAATTGCCGGACGTCAGTACGCATTACGTTGTCGTCGGCTACCAATGCACCATCGCCGATGACGCGATAGCGACAACAGACGAGCAACATGCCGAATTCCAATGGTGGCAGCTTGACGACCTGTTACACAGTGAAGCTGTGCATGAAAATACCAAAGCCTATTTCTCGGCGACGCCGATCAATGGCTTTCAGTCCCGGCGAACCTAAAGGGCCGTCTATTCTGGCAATCGAATGAATTTCAATTCGATTTCGAAATAAGGCGATAATGCGTCTCTTCACACGACCATCCATTCGCAGCTCGCCCCATGCAAGACCAGAACCCGGATTCCGCCGATATCCAGCCTACCCGCCCGTGGATCGTCCTCTCGACCACCTATGACGTGGAAGCGTGGATAGACAACTACAACCGGAATTTGCAACAGGCGGTCAAGAAGGACAACACCAAAGGCTACGGGATCTGCTTTTGCATGGAGCTGGGCGGCGAAATCTATATGCACACCACTTCCGAAGGCGACATTCTGCTTGATGTTACCGAAGAGGCTGAATGGGTGGCGCCGGTAATTACCGCGGCAACAGGCGTCGCTGCGCCCGGGTCATCGGTCTGGGCTCTGCCCGGCGACACGCTGACGCAACTGGTGCTGGGGCTGAGCGGCCTGATTGCGGCTACGCGTATCGTCGTCAGCCACGCGTACAAGACGCCGAAATCCTGGCCGCAGCGTTACTGAGGCATTCCGGAACCAGCACTCAACACAATCGCTGCAATCAGTATTGTGGCTTTGGCTTGGTGTTGACGGCACGGCGCGCATCGGCGTCACGCTCGGATTTTTTTTCGAATTCTGTACGTTCGCAGGCGCACAAGATAAAAGCGATGCAGGCGGCCAGCGACAAGGCGATAAAGCGCTTCATGACATTCCCCATATTGACGGGTCCGATGCTGCTTGGTGATAACGAGGCAGCTTGGAATCGCACCCAATATTTCCCTAGGCCAAAAGTCTAACTCAGCCCATGCCAAAAACAAAGGACATACATTAAATATAGCGCGATCAGCCGCTTATGCCACCGGTTCCGCCGGTTCCGCTGATTCCACGTATCGTGGCCAGATCGTATTTCTTGATCTTGTCATAAAGCGTCTTTCTGGGAATACCCAGTTGTTCGGCGGCAAGCGCGACATTGCCGTCGGCGGCCGCCAGAGCAGCCTCGATCAGCCTGCGCTCGTAAGCATCGATCTGCTGTGGCAAGGCAATCCCGCCGGCAACCGCGTCCATCACAGCAGCGTCAGCCACACCCAGCACCCAGCGATCTGCAAAATTGCGCAATTCACGTACATTGCCCGGCCAGTCGCGCTGCTGCCATTGCACCATCTGCGCGGCCGTCCATACCGGTGCTTCACGCCCGTATCGAATCGCAGCGGCATGGACGAAGTGCGCCAGCAGCAGCGGGATATCGTCACGCCGCTCGCGCAATTGCGGCAGGTCGATACTGACCACGCCGATGCGGTAGTACAGATCTTCGCGAAAGGTCCCCTGCCCGCTCAATTGCAGCAAGTCAGCCTTGCTGGCGGCGATCACACGGCAATCGATGACGATGGATTCGTTGCCGCCCAGGCGTTCCAGCCGGCGCTCCTGCAGCACGCGCAGCAGCTTGACCTGCAAGGCCATAGGCATGCTTTCGATTTCATCGAGAAACAGCGTGCCGCCGTTGGCATATTCGAGTTTGCCGATGCGGCGCTTTTGCGCGCCGGTGAAGGCGCCGGCTTCATGGCCGAAGATTTCGCTCTCGAACACGCTCTCCGGCAATGCGCCGCAATTGATCGCGACGAACGGTCCCTTGCGCTCGCTGGCGGCATGCAATTGGCGCGCCACGACTTCCTTGCCGGTACCGGTCTGGCCGTTGATGAGGATATCTACGGCAGTCGGACCGACACTGCGGATCAGCGTACGCACGCGCTCGATGGCGGCGGACTGCCCGACCAGCGGCGGCGTATCGGGATCGGCTTGCCAGGCTTCTTTGAGGCGGCGGTTTTCGAGCACCAGATTGCGTTTTTCCTGAGCGCGCTTCGCAGTCTCCACCAGGCGCTCGGCGGCGAACGGTTTTTCAATGAAGTCGTAAGCGCCGGCGCGCATCGCTTCTACCGCCATGCCGACATCGCCGTGACCGGTCACCACGATCACCGGCAGATCGGCATCGGCAGCGACAACATGCGCTAATACTTCCAACCCGGAACGCCCCGGCAACCGCACGTCGGTGACGACGATGCCGGCAAAGCCTGCGTGCAGCAGCGGCAGAGCCTGTTCCGCATCGGCGCAGGCCTGCACGGTAAAACCGCCCAGTTCCAGCGTCTGCGCGGTGGCCTTGCGCACGCTTTGCTCATCCTCGATCAATACTGCCAGCGCGACCGGCGGCGGTGATTGCTTGTCCATTATTTGTTCCCGCTTGTTTCTGAGATGTCCGGCAACCGCACGATGAATTCGGCGCCGCCTTCCGGCAGATTGTGCGCCGACAGCTGGCCGTTCATCGCCTGCACAATCGATGAGGAAATCGCCAGACCAAGCCCCAATCCCTTGCCGGTGGACTTGGTGGTGAAGAACGGCTCAAACAAGTGCGGCGCCACATCGTCGGGAATGCCCGCTCCGGTATCGCGGATGCGGATCACGACTTCCTTGCCTTCACGGTCGAGGATTACGGTCACGCGCTTGTCGGCCACCAGCTCCACGCCGTCGACAGCATCGATGGCGTTGCGCAGCAGATTGATCAGCACCTGCTCGGTACGCACGGCGTCACCCATGACTTGTACGGGATGGCGCACGTCGATCTCGATGGCGACCGCCTGTTGCTGGAATTCATTACGCAGCAACAGCACGGCTGCCTCCACGGTCTGCGGCAAATCCACCACCGCGATGGCATCGCTGCTCTTGCGTGCAAAACCTTTGAGCTGGGCGATGATCTTGCCCATGTGGGCGCTGGCGCTGCTGATGTGTTCGAGGTTTTCTTCCACCTGCGGCAGCTGGTCGCGCCGCATGAACTGCACGGCGTTGTCGGCAAAGGCGCGGATCGCGGCCAGCGGCTGGTTCAGCTCATGCGTCATGCCGGCTGCCATCTGGCCCAGCATGGCGAGTTTGCCGGCCTGCACCAATTCGCTCTGGGTCGAGCGCAACATGCGTTCGGTGTGCTTCAGCGTGGCGTACCGCCCTTCGAGTGCCTGATTGGCGACGCGCAACTCCTGCGTGCGAACCGCAATGGTGGCATCCAGCTCCTGCGCCGCACGGCGCAAGGCATCGCGCGATTCCAGCCGCTCTTGCAAACGCCGCCTGCGCTGATACAGCGCCCACAAGGAAATGGCGGCAATCGCCATCACCAGCGCCACCCACATCGCCCACAACAGGGCCGCGCGGGCAATGCGTGCCTGGGAAGGAAACAGCATCAGTTGCCATCCTTGCCTGGAGATCGGCTGCATGATGTGCTCGCCAAAACCGCGCCGCAAATCCTTGCGCAGGGAAGCCACCGACGTAATCGGCTGGTCGGCGTACTGATGCGTGCCGGCCAGCTCTTTCAGCCTGCGGCTGTCGAGCGGCCGCAGGCTGTGGTATTTCCACTGCGGCCGGTTACTCAGGAACACCACTCCGCTGCTGTCGACCAGCGTAATCGGGTCATCGCTACTGCGCCAGGTGTGTTCGAATTCGGACAAATCGACTTTGACGGTCATGACGCCGATCGGTGCGCCCTGTCCGCGCGGCACGCCTGCCGGATAGATCGGCTGCGCCATGAAATATCCCGGCTCGCTGGAGACATTGCCGATGCCGTAGAAACGCCCGGCGCGACCGGCCAGCGCCTCAATGAAGTAAGGCCGGAAGCCGAAATCGCGGCCGATGAAACTGGTCTCTTCATTCCAGTTGCTGGCGGCCAGGGTCTTGCCCTTGTTGTCCATCATATAAATCGCCAGCACGCGCGACTGGCGCTGGATTGATTGCAGCGTCTGATTCAGCCGCGCAATCGCCTGGGCATCGTCAGGATGATGCAGCACCTGATCAACGTCAGCCAAAGCGCCCAGCGCGAAGGGCATGGTCTCGAATTTGTCGAGTATCGACTGCAGGTCGAGCGCAACGAGCTGCAGCTGGCGCTGACCGGCGGCACGCAAGTCGTTGCCGGCTTTGCCGGCGGCAATATCGTAAGTCGCAAAAAAAACCGCCATCGCGCACAGCGCGACGACGGTCACCAATATCGGAGTCTTGCGAGAAGTCATGGAAAGCAAATCGATCCGTTCTGAATGGGGTAAAGGCAGGGCATCAAAGCACCGCGGCAGTGCCCGCTATGATACCCGTCCCTCTCACTCCTGCCCGGATCGCTGCACGGACATGCTTCCCGCAGAGACATCAGTCCTCATCTTTGAGGTAGCCGACCTTGGTCGGATCCTTCATGCGGAAGGATATCAGCAAGGCAATCGCACACATGATGGAGACATACCAGTAAAAGCTCGACTCCATGCCCATCGACTTGAACGACAGTGCAACGAACTCCGCCGAACCGCCGAATATTGCGTTACCCACGGCGTACGACAAACCTACGCACAAGGCGCGCACTTCCGGCGGGAACATCTCGGCCTTGATCAGACCGCTGATCGAGGTATAGAAGCTGACGATCGCCAGCGCCAGAATCGCCAGGCCGAAAGCGGCATACGGATCGGTAACATCCTTCAGCAAATGCAGGATGGGTACGGTGCACAAAGTGCCGAGCACGCCGAAGCACAACATCATGTTGCGACGACCGATCTTGTCGGACAACGCGCCAAACAAAGGTTGCAGCAGCATGTAGACGAACAGCGCACCGGTCATCACTGCGCTGGCGGTCTTGGCGTTCATGCCGGCGGTATTGACCAGGTATTTCTGCATGTAGGTGGTGAAGGTGTAGAACATCAGCGAGCCGCCGGCGGTAAAACCAACCACCGTGAAGAAGGCGCCTCTGTGCTTCCACAAGCCGGCAAAGGTGCCGGCTTCTTTCTTGTTACGAGTTTCGTCGCTGGCAGTTTCGGTCAGCGAGCTGCGCAGATACAGCGCGATCAGCGCACCGGCAGCGCCCAGCACAAACGGCACTCGCCAGCCCCAGGCGCGCAGTTCATCGTTGCTCAGAGTCTGCTGCATCACGACCAATACCAGCACCGCCAGTAACTGGCCGCCGATCAGCGTGACGTATTGGAATGAGGCAAAGAAGCCACGGTTGTTCTTGGGCGCGACCTCACTCATGTACGTCGCGCTGGTGCCGTACTCGCCGCCTACCGACAAGCCCTGGAACAAGCGCGCCACCAGCAGCAGGAAAGGTGCCGCCGTGCCGATCGTGGCATAGGTCGGCAAGAAGGCGATCATCAGCGAACCGCCGCACATCATCAGCACGGAAATCATCATCGAACGGCGACGCCCATGCTTGTCGGCAATGCGTCCGAACAGCCAGCCGCCGATCGGACGCATCAGAAAGCCCGCAGCAAACACGCCGGCGGTGTTCAGTAGTTGCGTCGTGGTGTCGCCCTTGGGGAAAAATGCCGGGGCGAAATAAATGGCGCAAAAGGAGTAGACATAAAAGTCAAACCACTCCACCAGATTGCCGGACGAGGCGCCCAGAATGGCGAAAATGCGCTGCCGCGTATCAGCGGCTTTGGAAAGGTCTTGCTTGATCATCGTTATCTCCGGATGTATCCCTGTATTTATTAAGAAGGCGGTACACGGCACATGCAGGACATGTCGATGAACATGCTCGCTTTATTCCGTATGCTGCCGAAAGAGGGCAAAAAGACGCCTGCAATCGCCATCCGCTTCAGATTCAGAAGCGGCGCGACAAGAGCTAGAAAAGGACGTTGATTTAGTGCGAGGAAGTTGGCGTCACATCTGTCTCCTGATTTTATTTTTTGGAGTTCTTAATGCAGGCTTCGTGCCAATCGGCGATACGGCAGATAAAAAACAGCAATCCCTTGATTTAAAAGAGGATTTAAAAATCCCGGCGGCAGATGCAAAGGGCCGGATGTGCGGAAAACCGGAATCGAAGAAGCAGGCATTCCGGATATCCAGCCTGATCCTGGAAAAAATCGATAAAAAAACCGATAAAAAAGCCCGGACCTTTGCAGAACCGGGCTTGATATGCGCAGAACAGCGTCATGCCGGGCTACGGCAAGCGCGGCTCCCTCGGCGTGATGTCGATAGTGCGGCGCGCCTGCGGCAATGCCGGTGTGCCATTGATCGTGAAGACGCTCACCAGTTGCGCCAGACTGTCGGCCTGAGTCTGCATCGACGCGGCGGCGGCGGCGGCCTGCTCCACCAGTGCGGCATTTTGCTGAGTAACCTGATCCATCTGCGTGATCGCGTGGTTGATCTGCTCAATGCCAGTGGTCTGCTCCTGGCTGGCGGAGCTGATCTCACCAACGATGTCCGTCACGCGCTTGACGCTATTGACGACCTCTTGCATCGTAGCGCCGGCCTGCTCGACCAGCTTGCTGCCGTTGCCGACTTTTTCCACCGAGTCGTTGATCAGGACTTTGATCTCCTTGGCTGCTGCGGCTGAGCGTTGCGCCAGGCTGCGCACTTCGGATGCAACCACCGCAAAACCGCGGCCCTGCTCGCCGGCACGCGCCGCTTCGACAGCGGCGTTCAATGCGAGGATGTTGGTCTGGAAAGCAATCCCGTCGATGACGCTGATAATGTCGACGATCTTGCGCGACGATTCATTGATCGATCCCATGGTGTCGACTACCTGACCGACCACGCCGCCGCCCTGAGTAGCGATCTCGGAGGCGGATACAGCCAGCTGGTTGGCTTGGCGCGCGTTGTCGGCATTCTGCTTGACGGTGGAAATCAGTTCTTCCATCGACGAGGCGGTTTCTTCCAGCGCGCTGGCCTGTTGCTCGGTGCGCGAAGACAGGTCCAGATTGCCGGCGGCTATCTCACTCGACGCAGTGGCGATAGTGTCGGTGCCGCTTCGCACGTTGGTGACGATACCGCGCAGGCTGGTGTTCATATCCTGCAGAGCTTGCAGCAACTGGCCGGTTTCATCCTTGCTATTGACGGTGACCTCGGCAGTCAGATCGCCTTCGGCCACGCGGCGCGAAAGAACGACCGCGGTGTTGATCGGGCGTGTGATGCCGACCGTCAGATACCACGCGCACAGCACTCCCAGCGCCAAAATCAGGCCTTCCAGCGCCAGCAGCAAGACGCGGCTTTCTTCAGCGATCACGTCAATACTCCTGGCGGTCTCATCAATGTCCTTGCGTTGCAGTTCGACCAATTGACGCATGGTGTCCTGATAGGCATTGGAGGCCGGCACGAAAACTTTATCCAGCACGCGCTCGGCTTCTTCGATATTGCCGGCCGCCTTGGCTTTGTTGATGTCGTCGCGCGACGTCAGGTAAATTTTGCGTTGTTCGCCGATTTTCTGAAACAGCTTCTTCTCTTCATCGGTTTCCAGCAGCGCTTCGACCTTCTTCTGGAATTCGCCGGAGCTCTTGGAGGAGGCAACGGCCTCGGCCGCGAAGTAAGGGCCGAGCGACGGGTCGCTGCTCTTGGCGATGGCGATGGTGCGGCGGATACCGCTGGCGAGATTGGCGTACCAGTCGCCGATCAGACGTTCCTTCAGCAGCGGCTGGCTCATCATGTCGCGCGTGGCGCTCGATACGGCCTGCAAGCGCCAGATGCCGATGCCGGTAATCACGATGGAGAATGCCAGAATGACGGCAAAGCCCAAGGTGAGGCGCTTGCCGATCTTCATGTTTCCGATAATGTTCATTGCTTGTTTTTCATCCCTGGTTTCCGCCGCTGCTGCGGCTTGTTTTCGATATTCCCGTGCTGCTTACCTGCTCTGCCGGTCCATTGGCAGGGTCCGCTATTACACATCAGAACCAGTCATTTAATTTGCGGCAACATCAGCCGAAAAGCCCCGTAAATCAGGGCTTTGGCATCTACAACAGCCACCTGGGATGAAAAATCAATGAAATAATTTATCTTTGAACAACAAGCGACCTTGTCCTCGTTATCTCCTATGCAAGATCTCAGCGATCCAGTCCGACGATGATCTTGCCGACTTCGGCCAGCACGGCATTGCGTTGCTCCTCCGGCGCCCTGGTCCTGGTGAGATAGATCGACGCCAGAAGAGGTTTGCCTTGCGGTGGCCAGATGATGGCGATAGTGTTGGTCGTGCCGTAGTCGCCAGAGCCGGTCTTGTCACCCACCGTCCAGCCCGGCTGCATGCCGGCACGCACACGCCGGTCGCCGGTCTTGTTGCTGCGCATCCAGGCAATCAGTTGCTCGCGTGAAGACGGCGACAGCACGTCGCCCAGCAGGACGCGTTGCAGGTTGTCGCTCATGGCGGCCGGCGTGGTGGTGTCGCGCAGATCGCCGGGGATGGCGGTGTTGAGCTCGGTTTCGAAACGATCCAGACGGCTCTGCTTGTCGCCCAGCGACCTGATGAATTTGTTGAAGGGTTCCAGCCCGCCGAGGCTTTTCAACATCAGATTGGCGGCGGTGTTGTCGCTCAGGGTCAGCGCCGCTTCGCACAATTGCCCCAGCGTCAGTCCATCACCGCCAACATGTTTGCTGGTCGTCGGCGAATACGGCACAAGCACGTCGTTGCCATAGATGATGCGGCGATCGAGCTGCTCTTGTCCCGCATCGACACGCTTGAGGACGGCGGCAGACGCCAGAAACTTGAAGGTGCTGCACATCGGGAAGCGCTCGTCGGCGCGATAGCCCCAGCGCCGCTGCGTGGCGCTGTCGATGATGTCCACGCCGAGACGGCCGCCGACGCTTGCTTCCAGTTTCGCCAGGCGGGAAACGACGGAGGACGAGCCCATAGATTTTTTTACCTCTGTATTTCCAGCGGCCAGAGCGCCGGTCGCTGCGCCGCCCAATACCAGACCCGTCAACGTGAGAAATTGTCTTCTCGCAATCATAATTTTTCCTTGCAAAAATGAGTGTGAAGCGAAATGATAGGTAGCAACGGATGCCCTCGCAATTCACGATAACTGGCATCAAACCCCAGAAAAACTGATATCGCCCAACCTCATGCACTTACCTCTCAATGCCTTGCGCGCCTTCGAAGTGGCGGCGCGCCACCTGAGCTTCACCCACGCTGCGGACGAACTCAACGTCACCCAGACGGCCGTCAGCATGCAGGTCAAGAATCTGGAAGAACGCATGGGCGTGACGCTGTTTCGCCGCCTGCCGCGCGGCCTTGCGCTCACAGATGAAGGCCTGGCGCTGTTGCCGGTGCTGGCCGAATCCTTTGAACGCATAGGCACTGTGCTCGGCCAGTTTGAAAACGGCCAGATGCGCGAAGTGCTGACGCTGGGCGTGGTCGGCACCTTTGCAGTCGGCTGGCTGATGCCGCGGCTGCGTGAATTTCAGAAAACTTATCCCTTCGTCGATCTGCGCCTGCTGACCAACAACAATCGCGTCGACCTTGCCGGCGAGGGACTTGATTATGCGATCCGCTTCGGCGACGGCGCCTGGCACGGAACCGATGCCGAGCGCCTGTTCGCCGCGCCGCTGTCGCCCATGTGTGCACCGGCAATTGCGCCGCGCCTGCGCCGGCCGCAGGATCTGGCCGGCGAAGCGCTGCTGCGCTCGTATCGCACCGACGAATGGAATAGCTGGTTCGCCGCCGCCAATACACCCTGCCCGCCGATACGCGGTTTCGTATTCGACTCGTCACTGACGATGGCGGAGGCAGTGGCGCAGCAGGCCGGCGTCGCCTTGCTGCCGGTCAACATGTTCGAGCGTGAATTGCGGGAAGGACGGCTGGCCTGCCCATTCGAGATTTCCATCAGTCACGGCGCCTACTGGCTCACGCGCCTGAAGTCGAAACAACCGACACCGGCCATGCAGGCTTTTCGCAACTGGCTATTGGCGCATGCCGCCGGGATCGATGAGAAATCTCATTAACACGAGATAACGACCGAAAAGAAGCCGGAAAACGGGACAAAAAAGCCACAAACCTCTAAGGAAAAGCCCGATAGACGCGAAAGCTCGCCCCTCATAGAATAAATGATATAAACTATTTACAGGTCGCATGCTTTTACGGTTTGCGGTAAAAATGCAAACGATTACATCAATACGTAATTACATGCGGTTGGCAACAATGTCTCAACAAGGAAAAGGGGGACATCATGAAAAGGTACTTCGCAACGCTCTACAGAAAACTGGTCGACTATCTGAACGACTCCAGTGCCCTGACGACCGGCTCCCATCGTGGCGAGCCGCATTGCTGCGGCATGTATTCCGGCCTGTCCGATACATACCAGAGCCACGACAAGGACTGAACCTCTTTTCCCTTCCCGCACGCCATCGGCGGACGGGAAGGTTCTGCATTACCTCGCCCCTCCGTCGGACGGATCGTCTCAATTGATCTCCTTCCCCGACCGCAACAAGTCTCCGCTCTCTTCCCGCTATATCTCTCTCGCTGCTCTGCAACAACTGCTTCCTGATCACATATTGAGCCCCCCCCCTTCTTCGGAATGAGGTCCGGCAACATCCTTCCACATCCGAACTACACTAACCGTTCAGCCCGATTGCCCGGACACGGCTGATCTCTGCCTCAACAATCATCACGTACTGAAGCCAAATGCCCTTGCCTTTATAATTTCCATCTCCCGATGGCATCAAGTCACGAAACCAGCACATGTCCGACAACACCATTTCCCGCAACAAAGCCATGACCAAATTCGACCAGCACGACAGTGTCTGGCTGTTCGGTTACGGCTCGCTGATCTTCAAGGCGGACTTTCCCTTCATTGAACGCCGCCCGGCGCACATCGTCGGCTGGAGCCGGCGCTTCTGGCAGGGCTCGCACGATCATCGCGGCACGGTGCATGCGCCAGGCCGCGTGGTGACGCTGATTCAGGATGAAGGCGCGACGTGCGCCGGCATGGCGTATCTGATTACGCCGGAAGTGTTCGACCACCTTGATTACCGAGAGAAAAACGGCTACCTGCGCCTGTCGACCGACATCATTTTTGAGGATCACAGCAGCGCCGAAGGACTGATCTATATCGCGACGGAAGAGAATGCGGCCTTCCTCGGCCCGGCGTCGGAACGCGACATTGCGCGCCAGATCGCCGGCGCGGAAGGTCCCAGCGGACGCAATGCCGATTACCTGCTCGGCCTTGCCGTCGCTTTACGTGAACTGGGGAAAGAAGATGCTCATGTGTTTGAAATCGAACGGCATCTGCAACTGCTCAACGCCATCCATCAGGACTCCTGAGCAAGCTCGCCGCCGGTTGACGGCGGCAACCAAGGCCTGACGACCGGCTGCGACTACTGACGCGCCGCCAGCAGCAGCGCACCCGCGCCGATGAAGAAACCGCCGGTCGCCTTGTTCAGGCGCGCAACGCCGCGCGAGGTACGGATGAAGCGGCGGATCTGCTTGCCGCAGAGAGAATAGACCGTGCTCGACACGAATTCGGCGCACAGATAAATCGATCCCAGCACCAGGAACTGATGCGGCGCCGGACGCGCAGCATCGATGAATTGCGGAAAGATTGCCGCAAACAGCATGATCGCCTTCGGGTTGGTGATACCAAGCAAAAACTCTTGCATCACCAGCGCGCGCACGCTCTTTTGCACCGGCGCACTACTACCTGCCTTCTCCACGCCGTCGGCCAGCTCCAGCCCATGGAACTCACGGCTGCGCCAGGCGCGGTAACCGAGATAAAACAGGTAAACCGCCCCCAACCACTTCACCGCCGTGAATGCAGTTTCGGAAGCCAGCAGCATGGCGCCGAGTCCCACCGCGGAAATCGTCAGAAAAATTGCAAATGCCGTCACGCGCCCGAAGGTCGCCAGCAAAGCCACGCCGACACCGCGGCGAATGCCGTTGTTAAGCGCGCAAAAATTGTTCGGACCAGGCACCAGCGCCAACATGATGGCGACGGGGATGAAGAAAAAGGCGTCCATTGCGATTCCGTCTGAAGCATGGGAAGAGCGCTGATTTTAACAGCCGCATCGCTTTTCCGCTGCCGCTCTTGTACTGTTGACGACCTGATGCGCATCCGTACGGCGACTCATAAAACGCTTGACAATGCCAGCACAGAAGCCTTACTTTACCAATTAGTTAATTAATGAACCGCGAACACCATGCCTCCCGACCACCTCAGCGTGACCTTCTCCGCCCTGGCCGATCCGACCCGGCGAGCAATCCTGGCACGGCTGGCTTCCGGAGAGGCATCGGTAAAGGAGTTAATGGCGCCATTCGAGATGAGCCCGCCGGCGATCACCAAGCATCTCAAGGTGCTGGAGCGCGCCGGCCTGATCACGCGGGGCCGCGAAGCGCAGTGGCGGCCATGCAAGCTTGAGGCCCAGCCCCTGCACGAAGTGCATGCATGGATCGACCAGTACCGCCAGTTCTGGGAAGCCAGTCTGGACCGCCTCGAAGACTATTTGCGCGATTTGCAGGCAAAACCGGAGAACCTGCCCGAAACAAATCTGCAAACCGAAAAAATACAGTCAGCGCCGCCGAAAACACCACCCGGCAAAAAACGTAGCGCAAAAGTCGCAGTCAAAAAATAACAAGTCGCCACCGCAGCGGCGCCCTTCTTGCCCCATATTTATCCCAATACTTTTGAATGAGGAGCAGACCATGCAATTGCACACCTATCTCAATTTCAACGGCCAGTGCGAAGAAGCCTTCCAGTTTTACAAGAGCATCTTCGGCGGCGACATCCTGTTCATGATGCGCAACAGCGACTCGCCTATGGCCAAGGACATACCCGCAGAGCGGCTCAACCGCGTCATGCATGCGCGCATCATGATCGCCGGCCAGATCGTCATGGGCTCGGACGTGCAGGAAGACTACGCGGAAAAACCGCAAGGCTTCAGTATCACGATCAATACGCCGGATCCAGCCGAAGCCGAGCGTGTCTTCAACGCCCTGAACGTCGGCGCAGAAGTGCGCATGCCTTTGGAAGAGACCTTTTGGGCGATGCGTTTCGGCATGCTGACCGATCGCTTCGGCATCCCCTGGATGGTCAACTGCGAACGGCCGATGCCGGCCTGATTCAGCCTTTCCCGCTCGAGCATATTTTTAGCAATCCATCTTTGGAGACACGATGTTCAAAACCATAATAATCATCCTTGCCGTCATCGTCATTGCCATCCTGATCCTGGCTGCGCGCAAGCCTGACCACTTCACGGTGCAACGCAGCGTCAGCATCAAGGCTGCGCCGGAAAAAATCTTTCCCTACCTGAACAACATGCACAACTTCACTGCATGGTCGCCGTTTGAAAAACTCGATCCGGACATGAAGCGCAGCTACAACGGTGTCGCCAGCGGCAAAGGCGCGACGTATGAATGGGAAGGTTCGAGCAAAGCGGGTCAGGGACGCATGGAAATCGTGGAGGAATCCGTGCCGTCGAAAGTGGTCATCAAGCTCGACTTCACCAAGCCCTTCACCGCCAACAACATGGTTGAGTACACGCTGACCGCCAAAGGCGACGTCACGGAAGTGACGTGGGCAATGTCGGGGGCGGCGCCCTTCCCCATCAGGATCATCCATGTATTTTTCGACATGGATCGCATGGTCGGCAAGGACTTTGAAGACGGACTCAACAACCTCAAAAATCTCGCCGAAAAACAATAAGACAAACGGCGCTGCGGCCTCCCTTGCTGCATACAGGGAGGCGATCAAGGAGATATGCCATGAATATGCCCTCGACATTTTCGTCACTATCGGGTGCAGCGGGAGAGCTCAACATCACGCGCACCTTTGACGCGCCACGCGAACTGGTCTTCAAGCTCTGGACCGATGCCGAACATGTCCGGCGCTGGTGGGGGCCGCCGGCCCATCCCGCGGCCGTACTGGAGATGGACGTACGTCCGGGCGGCGCCTGGCGCGGTTGTCTGCACGGCGTAGAAGATGGCCGCAAGCTCTGGCAAGGCGGCATCTTTCAGGAGGTGAAGGCGCCGGAACGGCTGGCGTTCACTTTTGCCTGGGATGAAGAAGGCGAACGCGGCCTGGAAACGCTGGTCACCATCGACTTCACCGAACAGGACGGCAAGACGCAGATGCGCTTTCGCCAGACGCCGTTCCAGTCGGTCGCCGAGCGCGATGGTCATCAGGGTGGATGGAACGGCAGCTTCGATCGTTTCGTCGATTATCTTGCCAGCGCCGCGTTCTGACTCACCTACACATTCAGCGACATCACATCATGACTATTGCTCCCAATTTTTCCAATCCCGTCGGCAACGATGAGTTCTTCCTCAGCCGCGTCATCAACGCACCGCGCGAACTGGTGTTTCTGGCATGGACCGATCCGCGCCACCTGACCCAATGGTGGGGTCCCAAAGGCTTCGACAATCCCGTCTGCGAACTGGACCTGCGTCCCGGCGGCCGGCATCGCATCACCATGCGCGGCCCGGACGGCACCGACTATCCGATCACGGGTGAATTCATGGAAGTGACGCCGCCGTCGCTGCTGGTGATGACGATGGATTGCTCGGAGCATCCGACCGCCTGGCACGACATGATCGACCCGCAGCGCACTAGCGCCAATCCGGCCGGCATCATGTTGCAAACGGTCAGCTTCGAAGACCTTGACGGCAAAACCCGCCTGACCATCCGCACCCGCGCGGCAACCCCTGCCATCCTGGAAGCCCTGAAGAAGATGGGCATCAACGAAGGATGGTCTGGCAGCCTCGACCGCCTGGATGCACTGATGGCGAAATTGCAAGCCAAGTAAATCAACCAGACCGAAGGAGACGACATGATCTATCAGGGAAGCTGCCATTGCGGCGACATTGCCTTCGAGGCCGAAGGCGACATCGGCCCGGTGGTCGATTGCAACTGTTCGTATTGCAGCCGCAAGGGCACGCTGCTGTGGTTCGTCGCGCGCGACAAGTTTCGGCTGAAAACCCCGGAGAGCGCTATCGCCACCTATCACTTCAACAAGCACGTGATCGACCATCAGTTTTGCAAGCGCTGCGGCTGCCAGGCTTTCGGTTTCGGCGTCGATCCTCAGGGCAATAAAATGGCGGCGATCAATGTGCGTTGCGTCGAAGGAGTCGACCTGAGCGCCCTCAAACACATCCACTACGACGGCCGCAGCGCGTAGAGCCTGGTCGCGGTAGTGTAAAATTCCGGTCCGCCACCGACTCGCCGGGGCGGACCAGGAAAGCCATGAACATCACCATCAATAACGAACTCCTCCAATACATCGATCCGCTCACCGCTAACGAATACGCTGCTCTCGAACGCAGTCTGCTGGCAGAAGGCTGCCGCGACGCGCTGGTGCTGTGGGGCGAAGTGCTGGTCGACGGTCACAACCGTTACGAAATCTGCCGCAAGCACGGCATCGAATTCAAGACCGTACAAAACACCAGCTTTGCGTCGATAGACGACGTCATGCTGTGGATGATCGACAACCAGCTCGGCCGCCGCAGCGTCACCGACTTCCAGCGCGGCGTGCTGGCGCTGCGCAAGCGCGACATCATCTCGGCCCGCGTCAAGGCGGAGATGGATGCTTCCATCGAATCCAAGGATGCTTCCGCTTATGAACCCGTAGGCGATGGCGCCGCCAAACCTGCTGAGGATGCAGCAGCCAACTCCGCTATTCCAAGCGCGTCCATCAAGACCCGCGAAGACATCGCACGTGTTGCCGGCATCAGCAGCAACACCGTCGGCCAGATCGAAAAAATCCGCAAGACGGCTGCGCCGGAACTGGTTGAGGCGGTGCGCGCCGGCACCATTTCGATCAACGCGGCGGCGGCTGTCGCATCCTTGCCCAGCAATGAACAGGTCAACGCAGTTGCCGGCGGCAAAAAGGAATTGCGTCAGGCCGCCAAAATGGTACGCGAGCAGCAGGCCGCCAATCGCACGCCACGCACGCCACCCGCACCGCGTGCATTGTCGGAAGACGGCGAATCGGATGACGGCGCGCCCTTCTCCGGCTCGTCCCCGGTCGGCAGCAACGATCCTGCCGCTTTGCGTGCAGAGATCGCGGCCTTGAACGCACGTATCGCCGCCCTGACCGCCGAGAACCAGGCCCTGCAGGCGGAAGTCGATGCGCTGCGCGGCGTCGCCGCCTGAGCCAGATAGCAGCCACGCATTTTGCCGGCCTACACGCTCGCCGCTGCCGTCGAGGTCGAAGCGGAAATCCGCAAGAGCCGCTTCATCGGCATCGTCATGCCGGTCGACAGCCGCGACGCGGCACAGCTTGAACTGGAGCGCCTGCGCGCACAACATCGCGCGGCAACGCATGTGTGCTGGGCCTTGATGGCCGGAGGCCAGTCCGGCATGTCGGACGACGGCGAGCCCTCAGGCACCGCCGGACGCCCGATGCTGGAAGTCTTGCGCCACCACGAACTGGATGGCGTATTGGCGGCCGTGGTGCGCTACTACGGCGGCATCAAGCTGGGATCGGGCGGACTGGTGCGCGCCTACACCGATGCCGTGGCGTCGGCCCTGAAGCAGGCGCGGCGCATTGAGCGCATCGCCTGGGCCGAAGTGGAAATCGCCATCGCCTATGCCGATGAATCGCATCTGCGCTACTGGCTGCAACAAAAACAATACACGCTGGTCGGCAGCAGCCACGACACACTGGCGCGGCTGCACGTGCGGCTGCCTGCCGCCGATCTGGATCAGTTGAAGGAATCCTTGCCGCGGCTGGCTTCAAACGCTTCAATCAGACCTATCATGTAATCCATCCTCGCGGATTCGGCAGCGCTGAGGCGCCGCGTACATCCCCAGAGCAAATCGAACTCGGCGATGATCAGGTGATATTCGCCCTCGCTGATCACCGATGGCAGACTGGCTTGCAGTACGCTGGCTGGCATGATGCGGCTCCTTATCCCCTGTCCTTGCTTACTTCGCCGTCAATCTGCGCACCAGAACTATCGCGGTCAATGGCCCCAGCGCAAACAATCCGAACAGGCAATACGCCGCCATGCGGGCGCCATCTGCACCGCCGGGATTGCTCAGTCCGGCGGCGTTAGCAGTCAATCCGGCCAATGCCGCGCCGATGGCCATCGCATACAGCTGCACGGTACTGATGCCGGCTGAGGCCAGGTTTTCTTCACCGGCCTTCGCCGACTTCATCACACGTGTCACCAGATGCGGCCATCCCATACCGATGCCCAGTCCGACGCCGGCCAGCGCGATCGCAAAACACACGCCCGCAGTCGTCGACGCGATGCCATCGAGCAGGTCTCCCGGCAAGAGCAAGGCCAGGGCCGCCAGCGACAGCGCCATGATGACCGGCCCCGCGCGCACCATGCGATCGGCTCCCGCTTCACTGCTCGCCGAACTGAGCAAGGACGCCAGGCTCCAGCCGCCGGCCATGGCGGCCGTCATGTAACCGGCTTGCAGTGGCGAATAGGCGTGCAGCGTCTGCAGGAAGTACGGCACGAAGATTTCTGTCATGCCCGCGATCATCAACAGGGACAGACTTGCGAAGACTTTTCCCATGGTGCTTTTCAAAGTGTAAGCACCGGTCGGCAGCAGGGCAACGCCGGGGCGCAGGTCGAGCCGGGCAACCAGCACGCCCAATGCCAGCCCCGCCGCCACGCCGAGAAGCTTGCTGCCGTCATCCGGTGCTTGTCCGGCCAGTGCCACCAGCAAGACTGAAACAGTGAGCAAGGCGATTTTCAGCAAGGGCATTCGCACTGCCGGCTTGCCGCTGTCCGATTTATCGCGCAGCTGTGTCATCACCATCAGCGCTTGCGCCAGCGACACCGGCAAGAGGCACCAAAACGCCAGACGCCATGCGCCGCTTTCAGCAAACACGCCGCCAACCGCCGGCCCGAGCAGCGTGGCGATTCCCCACATGCCCGACACCAGCGATACAGCACGCGACCACAGCCGTTGCTCAAAGACGATACGGATCAAGGCGTAGCTCAGCGCCGCCAGCAGCCCGCCGCCGACGCCTTGCACACTGCGTCCGCCCAGCATCCAGAACATGTCCTGTGCCGTGGCGCACAGGATGGAGCCGGTCGAGAAAACCGCCAGCGCAAGCAAATAGGTGCGCCGCGGTCCAAGCACATCCAACAGCTTGCTGATCAGCGTCGAACCGAAAATCGATGCCGCGACAAACAACGTAATGTTCCAGGCGTAGTAAGCCAGGCCGCCGATGTCGCGCACCACCGAGGGCAGGATGGTCGTGACAATATGGACGTTGATCGCGTGCAGCGCAACGCCGCCGGTCAGCGCAACG
This sequence comes from Herbaspirillum sp. GW822-FHT03A08, assembly GCF_058801885.1. NCBI lineage: Bacteria > Pseudomonadati > Pseudomonadota > Betaproteobacteria > Burkholderiales > Oxalobacteraceae > Herbaspirillum > Herbaspirillum sp. GW822-FHT03A08. Next base: position 515,749 of record NZ_JBXANR010000001.1, read on the forward strand.
GCACGCAAGGCATTGCCGCCGGAAAGCAGTTCGCTCCAGCTGGCGGATTCAGCCAGGACAACGGCATCGTTGCCGATGCGGCTGGTGTTTGCGATGTTGCTGATGTTACTGGTGTTGCTCGTGTCGCTCATGGCGCACCTCGACAATCGGATGGAGAAAGCATAATATGCAAGTGTTTAATTGGATATTTATTCAAACGCATACTAAACCCGCCCCATGAAATATACAAGTAAACACTTGGAAAATAACGATGCCATGTCGACAGCTGAGCGCATCCTGTTCCGTCTCAAGACCAAAGGACCGGCCTCGACCGCGCTGCTGGCGCAGGAACTGGCGATGACGGCGGAAGCGGCGCGGCTACAGGTACAGAAGCTGCTGGCGGACGATCTGATCATGGGTGCGCAGGAAGCGTCCTCCGGCGCCGGAAGGCCGAAGCAGAACTGGGAACTGAGTGCGGCCGGCCATGCCCGTTTCCCTGACTCGCACGCTTACCTGACGGTGCAACTGATAGGATCAATCAGGCAATTGTTTGGCGAAGAAGGATTGAACCGCCTGATTGCGCAACGCGAAGGCGAAATGCGCAGCGACTATCTGCGTGCCTGCCAAGGGCAAAGCAGCATTCCGAAAAAACTGGAAAAACTGGCCGGTCTGCGCGCGGCGGAAGGCTACATGGCGCGCGTCGAGAAACAGGGCAAGGACTGGCTGCTGATCGAAGACCATTGCCCGATCTGTGCGGCCGCGCAAAGCTGCCAGGGATTCTGCCGCTCCGAGCTGCAGCTGTTTCAGGAAGTGATCGGCGACGAAGCATCGGTGACGCGCGAAGAGCATCTGCTGGCCGGAGCCCGGCGCTGTGTCTATCGCATTCACAGCCGGGGCTAGCCGCCCTTCTTTCCGTATTGCTCCACATCATGGTCGCTTCGTGTCAAAATCATTGTCGCGAATCCAGAGAACAATCATTTCATCCTTATAAGGAAGCAGCAATGAAGACACCGATCACCGCCTGCCTGCTGGCATTGACGCTGGCGGCATGCAGTACGACGCCGCCGAACCAACAGACGACACCGACCGGACAAGTCCCGCTGGCGCGTATCTATATCAAGAGCATGACGGCGCAACTGCCAGACCTGGCCGAAGTGCAGTTCTCGCGCGAGTCGGGATTTTTTATCGGCAGCTCGCCTGAAGAACTGGCGATCAATGACGTCGTACTGGCAGAGATCTGGGAAGGAGAACGCCTGAGCATCTGGCTCAAGCCGGGCGCCAGCTACACCTTCAGCGTCAAACCCATGCGCTCGCTCAACACCAACTACACGATTCCGCCTGCTACGTTGACACTCGATCTCAAAGCGCCAACCGTCTATAAGGTACGCATCGGCTTTGATAAAAAGGGACTCACGCTGCAATCGCAGAACTGAATTTAAGGACAAGGCAAAGCAGCTATTCCGGTACCAAAAAAAGCGCGGCAAGTCCGCGCTTTTTTACGTCTGCGGCCCGGCGACCGCACTTCCATTGCCAGACGCCAACCAATGCCGGGTCGCAACAAAACAAAGCCCAGCTGGCGTGGCTTTCAGGCCTTTTTCGCATTTTATTATTGCCGTCGAAAAACTATCTCAGCCAAATTACAACACTCCCAAATAAATTATCAAGCGGACATGATTCTTCTCAGTCGGAGGTCTTCTTCCGCACTAAGATGTGGAAAAAATGAACTAGAAGAAGAGCGACATGCAAGACGAACTTTATCTGATCAAAGAAGCAGAAGTGGGCAATCGCCAGATTGGCCTGGCCAAGGTAGTCGTCACTTTGTTGCTGCTGTCTGCCGCTATCGCCACACCGTTGGCCATGGTGCCGCTATTGCCGATTCCGGGGTACATGAGCGCGTTCGGCATCGCCATGGTCATCATCAACGTCATTCTCGGCGCGCTGCTGTTCGCCAAAGGCCTGATCGAAAGCAAGGAGCGCACGATACGCCTGGGCACCGCCTACTTCTTCGTCACCGTTATTTTCGTTCCGCTGATTGCTGCGTTTCCCGGCGGCCTGATGTCCGAGCCCATCATCGGCACCACCAGCAGCGCAGTCTGGCTGTGGTGTTATTGGCACATGGGTTTCGGTCTGCTGATCATTCGCTACGCGCTGAGCGCCGACGATACCGCCGGCACAGCGGCGAGCGTGCGCACTTCCGTCATTGCGGTCATCGCCGTGGTGGCCTTGCTGACGGCGAGCGCCACGATCGGTTTGCCGTACATGCCTGCCGTGTTCCGCAACGGTAAAAACTTCTTCGACGATTCGACGCTGGTGATTCCGGTGCTGGTGTTTGGCGTCAATCTGATCGGCCTGCTGTGCGTGATGCGCATGCGCGACAGCCGGCCCGAACAGTTGTGGGTGATGGTCGGCATGTTCGCCGCCTGCATCGATGTGTGGCTGACCCTGTACGGCGGTTCGCGCTTTTCGCTGGGCTGGTATTTCGCCAAAATGACCAGCCTGTTCACCTCGCTGGTGGTGCTGATTTCGCAGTTATATGGCATCACGCGGCTCTATAACAGCATCGCCGGCGCTAACAAGATCCTCATGACGCAGGCCAATCAGGACGGCCTGACGGCACTGTCCAACCGGCGCTGCTTCGACAAGGTGCTGGAAATCGAATGGAATCGAGCCCGCCGCGACAAGCGCTCGCTGGCGCTGCTGATGATCGATGTCGACTTCTTCAAGAAATACAACGACTGCTACGGCCATCTGGCCGGCGACGATTGCCTGCGCCAGATCGCCAGTCATCTGCTGGCCGTGATCAACCGTCCCGGCGATGTGGCCGCACGCTACGGCGGCGAAGAGTTCGTGGTGATGTTGCCCAATACCGACGCCGGCGGCGCGCGGCTGGTCGGCGAACGCCTGCTCTACAACCTGTCGCAGGCGGCGATCCCCCATGCGCAGAATGTGCCGTCCGGATACGTCACGCTGAGCATCGGCGTGTCGGCTATCGTGCCCGGCACGGGCAACAGCACGACCATGCTGGCCCTGGCGGCCGACAAAGCCCTGTACGAAGCCAAGGAACACGGCCGCAACCAGATCCGTACCGGCGTACTGGAGAGCATCGCTCCCGCGGTGTCGCCTGCTTATCTGATGGGTTGAGCGATCGGTCGATTGAGCGAAGAAAGGTCCAGATATTCAACAACCCGATAACTGATATTGGGAATCAAAATTGGAAAAACGGGGGCGAAACACGCATACTGCAACGCAACATAAATCACTTTCTTGCGGAGCCTGCCATGCGTATTCTGATCGACATCCTGCCATACACCCTGCTGATCGCTGCAATGGTCGCACGCTACTTCGCATCGACACGCTAATCCGGCAGTCAGTACCGGCTGCTCCCGCTTGATTCGAGCCTGGAGCAGTTGTCGAAGAGGCATCAAAGGGCAGAGTTGATCTGCCCTTTTGTTTTTTGGCCGTTTCTCCTGTCTCTTCCCCGCTTTTCAGGTCGGGCACTTCTGCCAACCAATCTTTACAATCCTTTCCCCTCGCTCAAGAAAAACCCGGCGCCGTCGATATGCTGCTGGGGCCTTGTCGCCTCTTGCTGTTACTCTCCCTGCTCTTCATTTATTTTGAAAGATTGCTCATGCAGCGCATCATGACCATCATCCTCTCCACAGCACTGGCGCTGGCGCTCACCGGCTGTGCCTGCGCTCCGGGATTCGTTGGCTTTGACAGTCGCTGCAGCTTTCTGAACTTCCCCAGCGGTCAGCCTTGAGACGTCTTTTCAGTTGTAAATAGAGGTTAATTTTTATCCTGTCCATCACCACTGAGAATCCACCTCGCCGTTGATCGTCCGATGCGGTGTGCGTCGCAACAAAAAAGCCTTCACCCCCGGTCACATCCAAGTCACTCCAGGTGTAACGCCAGCCACGATTGCAAGTCCGCCTGGACACGCAAACGCCGCTCCCTGGATTCATTGAAAATCTCATGATAGGCATCGTCGTAGCAGTACAGGGTTTTGTCGACCTGCGGCACGCCGGCGAAGAAGGAGCGGCTTCCCTGCGGATCCACGAAAGCGTCGTCACCGGCAATCTGCAATAGCAGCGGCAAGGTGAACGTGGCAGCGTCACGCTGTACCTGCGCCATCGCCGAGAGCATGAAATTGACTACCCGCGCCGCGACCTTGCCGTGATTAAGCGGATCGCGGCGATACGCCTGCACCACTTCGGTATCGTGCGACACCAGGTGCGCCGGCAAGCTGGTCGGTACGGCGAGGCCCGGCGCAATGCGCGTGGTCAGGGCCAGCAAGATTTTCTGAAATGCAGTCATACGGATCGCCAGTGCGGGCGACGACAGCAACAAGCCGCGCACTTTGGACAAGCCGCCGGTGGCAAAGCGCGCCGCCACCAGTCCGCCAAGGCTGTGACCAAACAGAAACGGCGTGCTATTGCACTGCTGCGCGAAATCGTCAAACACCAGCTTCAGATCGGTCAGGAAATCGGCGTCGCTATGCAAGCTGCCACGTACCCCGCCCGATTGCCCGTGCCCGCGATGATCGTGAATGCGCACGGATAGGCCTGCATCATGGAACAACCCTGCCAGCTCGCCGTAGCGTCCACCATGTTCGCCCAATCCATGTACGAGAACGATCGCGCCCCGCGGCTGGCGATGTCGCCACTCACGGTAAAACAAGGCGGTACCGTCACTGGCCTGAAGGAATCCGGTATTTTCGTTATTGATCGGCATGAGGCGTAAGGTTAGCGGTGAGGTTGAATACGGGCCTGAATCGGTGAAGTGTATGCAAACACAGTGTCATAGATGACGACGCCCATGGACAATCCAAAGCAGAACATGCATTGTTGTTGCCCTCAGGCGATCTGGCATATTCAGACAACCAACAGAACCAACAGGCAGGACGGGGGCGGAACATGGACGATCTGCACAAAATCGCAAGACGATGCAGGTGCATTCGGCAGAATGCTTCAGGGTCATTATATCGGGAGGTTAGGATTATCCGCCGCTGCACTGGTACGACGGCTCACAACTGACGGGTGCAAGAAACGGTGAGATCGACATGCTCGCCACGCTCAACGACACGCCCGAACGACGCGAATTTCCGACCTTCACAAGCCTCTCGCCGTTCACCAGTCCGATTGCCGTGTTCATCTTGCGCAGCAGGCCGTTCACCTACCGGGAACGGAAAGACCTGATCGGCCGCATGAAAGCAAACGTGTGAGGATTTGAAACAAGGGATGAAACAAGGGATGCGCAGAACGCGCATCCCCTTGAATTGGTGTTGGTATATTTTTTAACCGCCAACTCCGGTGTGGAGACCAGATAGTACGGTTGCCACCACATCGCCACCAATCGGACGACGCCGGATTGGCGTGTAGGACAAACTCCCGCTACGCTTGATCACCTCTCCCCTGCACCGCCGCCTCTTCACCAACGTGAGGCTGGGCGCGCCGTGCGGCATCGTCACGGCGAAAACGCCTGCTACGGCGTATCGCCAGCTGCAGGCTTGCCACCCATGACAGCGGGCGCGGATGCACCACGGCGCGCAAGGCGCGTGCGTAGTCGAGCGTCAATCCCGGCGTCCAGGCCATGGTCGCCGCGCGCTTGTGAATCTGGCTGGCGACCCAGACCTCGGGTGTGAAAAGAATCTTCACGAAGGCCAGCCAATGTCCGGCGCGGCGTCCGATGACACCTTCCAAAGCAGCCTCCAGCGCATGCGCAACGGTGCTGGAGCAATTGCGATAGGTCAGGTTATAAATTTCTTCCTGCCGGTAGCGCTGCCAGAACTGCAGCAGACGCCGCAAGTCGTAGTCACGGAATAAAATCTTCTCAGTCGAGGGGCACCAAGACGCCGCCTCGGACGGATAGTCGGTGAGGTAACGGCCCCGTACATTGTTGTCCGGGGTGGCGCGCAGCAAGCGGGCGAACTGATCCGGCGAACGATCGATTTCCTCTGCCGGATACAAGCTGATGTACAAATCCGGCGCGATCTCCAGTGCGGCATGGCCGGTAGAAACCGTACCGCTGGCGTCGACTGCTGCGATGTAACGATTGACAATGGGACGGTTCAAGGTCTGTTCTTTGGCGGAGCCGACCGGCGTCCAGACATGCACCGTCATCGGCGCCGCGCTTGCGGTATCGGCCACGACATCGGCAGCAGGAATCCGACCGTCGTGGCTGCCGGCATCAAGCGGACGATCGGAATCGGCATTGCGAAAAGACAGCTGAGAAATCGATGCCGAATGCGGCAGACGACGCGTACGGCTGGCCAGCCAGATCAGACTCCAGCCGCTGAAGATCAGCCCCATCCCGATACAGTACGGCAGCGTTCCTTTGTAATGCGTCGGATACGGCTGGAAGAAAAAGATCGCAATCAGGATCTGTCCGATGCCGCCGGCCAGCGCCATGCGCCAGCGCGGAAAACGCACCACCAGCGCCGAGGCGATCTGTAATCCGCCGCCGATGGTGAAGGCGGCGCCGAACAACATGGCCAGCACCATGTCGCCTATCGGGTGCAGTGAAATCACCAGCAGCGAGATCAACAGGAACAAACCGCCTTTCAGATAACGCAGCGACTTTTGCGCGCCGATGCCGCTGGACGCCAGGAACAGCGTCGCCAGACTCTCCAGCAACAGCAGATAGCCGAACAGCGTCAACGGAAACACCAGGACACCGTCGAGCGCATCAATGCACAAACTGACGCCGATCACGCCCCATGCCAGCCCGATCAACGCCAGCACATGCCAATAACGGCGAATGAAATCTGCTCCCAGCAGCAGTAAAGCCAGACGTATCACTACTGTCCCTCTCCATGTTTAAAATCGCGTGCTGTTCGTCAATTGACGATAGCGCGTACTTACTTATTTACTTATTTACTTACTCATTTACCTGCTCATTTTAACGTCGTTGATATTTATGTCCTCTCGCATGTAATTTCGTACGACGACATCCGTGACAAGCCCGAGGCCGCGCGGCGATAATGACCGATCACCCTCATCACTTTCGATATGTCCCTGCTCATCAAGATCGCCAGCGCCCTCCTGCTGTTTCCCGCCAACCTGTTGCTGCTGGCAGCGCTGGGATTATTGCTGCGCCATCGCTGCCGCCGTGCAATCTGGCTGAGCTGGGGCGCACTGGCGCTGCTATGGCTGGTCAGCACCCGTGCCGGCGCGTTGCTTCTGGTAGCGCCGCTGGAGGCGCAAACGACGGCACTCACCACGGTACCGGCAACGACGCAGGCCATCGTAGTACTCGGTGCACGCCGGCAATCCAACGCGCCCGAGTACGGTAATCGGGATGCTCCCGGTTACCTCGCGCTGGCTCGTTTGCAATATGCCGCCCGACTCCATCGCACCAGCCGGCTGCCGTTGCTGGTGACTGGCGGCAAAACCGATAATGCAACCGAAAGCGAGGCCGAAGTCATGGCGCGCAGCCTGCAGGACGATTTTGGCGTAACGGTACGCTGGCGGGAAAACGACGCCAACGACACAGCGCAAAATGCATCCTTGTCGGCTGCCATGTTGCGTCAGGCAGGCATACAGCGGATCCTGCTGGTCACGGATGCGATCCATATGCCAAGAGCGTTGGCCAGTTTTCGCAAGACAGGACTTGAGATAACACCGGCGCCCACCGTTTTTTTCAGCCGTGAACGCTTGAGCCTGTATGACTACCTTCCCAGCGGCGAAGGCTTGCGGCGCAGCAACTACGCCCTCCATGAATGGATAGGATTGCTCTGGTACAAGCTCCGGGACAAGACGAGATAAAGCCCATGAAAGCCGCACTAATCGCGGCTTTCTTTTTTTCTAGCACGTTTAAAGTTAGTCTGTTGCCGAGCCGTTAATAATTAAAAAACGACAACAACTCGGGTATCGCTATCCAAGTTTCCAAGGCGTGCGAAGACACGCCGACGACCACAATTCTTAATCAAGGAAAACTTTGGAGATCATCGGATGAAACTCTCATTCAAACAACGGCTGTGGACACCGCTCGTGATCAGTCTGATCGCGCTGCTGGCCCTCTCCATTTTCAATGCGTATCAGGCACGCGACATCCGTGTGGAAGAACGCAAGAAGGATCTGATCAACGTCGCACAAGTCGCCATGAGCACCATCAAGGAATACGGCGAACTGGCGAAAAGCGGCGCAATGAGCAAGGAAGACGCTCAAAAGGCTGCGCTGCTGCGCGTAAAAAACATGCGCTACGGCACCGACGGCTACTTCTCCGTATCCAATTCGGCGGCCGTCACGCTGATGCACCCGATCAAGCCGGAGCTCAATGGCAAAGATTTGTCGGCATTCAAGGACCCGCTCGGCAATCTGGTGTTCGTGAACATCTCCAAAGCTGGCGCCAATCCTGCCGGCGACTTCGTCAATTACGTCTGGCCCAAGGTCGGTTCGCCTGACCCGGTGCCGAAGACTTCCTACGCGTTCCGCTACGAGCCATGGGACTGGATCATCACCACCGGCGTGTATGTCGATGACATCAATGCTGTGTTCATGCGCTCGCTCTATCAAGGCGGGGCGATTTTCCTCGGCTTCGCCATCATCCTGATCGGCCTGGTCGTGGTGAACAACCGCAGCATCCTGCGCACCATCGGCGGCGATCCGGGCGATGCGGCGGAGATCGCCAACAAGATCTCCGACGGTGACCTGACGCTGCACATTCACACCGAGCCGGGCGACACCTCCAGCCTGGTCTACGCGTTCAAACGGATGCGCGATTCGCTGACGCATACCATCGCCAACATCAAGTCCTCCGCCGACACGATTGCCACGGCATCGAGCGAAATCGCCAGCGGCAACCTCGATCTGTCCAGCCGTACCGAACAGCAGGCAGGCTCGATCGAAGAAACCGCTTCGGCCATGGAAGAGCTGACATCGACGGTCAAGCAAAATGCCGATAACGCACGCCAGGCAAATCAACTCGCCGTGTCCGCATCGGAAGTCGCGGTGCAAGGCGGCGCCGTGGTTGGCCAGGTGGTCGACACCATGGGTTCGATCAATGATTCGTCGCGCAAGATCGTCGACATCATCAGCGTCATCGACGGCATTGCATTCCAGACCAACATTCTGGCGCTCAATGCCGCCGTCGAAGCGGCACGCGCCGGCGAGCAAGGCCGTGGCTTTGCGGTAGTAGCATCCGAAGTGCGCAGCCTGGCGCAACGCTCTTCCGCTGCCGCCAAAGAAATCAAGACCCTGATCGACGACTCCGTCGCCAAGGTCGACGTCGGCAGCAAGCTGGTCCAACAAGCGGGTGAGACCATGAACGAGGTGGTCGCCAGCGTCAAGCGCGTGACCGACATCGTGGGTGAAATCAGCTCGGCCAGCCAGGAACAAAGCGCCGGCATCAGTGAAGTCGGCCAGGCGATCACGCAGATGGATGAAGGCACCCAGCAGAACGCCGCACTGGTGGAACAAGCTGCTGCGGCAGCGCAATCGTTGCAGGATCAGGCGGCTACATTGGCGAATCTGGTCGGTCGCTTCAAGCTGGACGCAACGCAGGCGCATCAGGTTGCTGCCGTACCGTTGCGCAGCAGCGCACCGCAATCGTTCAAGCCGCAGGTGAAAACGCCGGCCGCAGTGAAAGGACCGGCCAAGCCAGCCGCTGCCATCGCCAAAGCCAAACCGGCTCCGGCATCGGCGCCCCGCCTGAACAGCGCAAGCGCCAAGCCGGCCAGCGCCTCCAAAGCAGCAACACCTGATTCGGACTCGGATTGGGAGACCTTCTGACCGTGATCAGCCGGTAGTTTGCCGGGCGACAAAAAAGGGCCCGCACATGTGGGCCCTTTTTTATTGCACTCTTTCTTTAGCGATATCACAACAAGCACATTTCTTGCTCGCACTTTTTACGCAAGTCACAGTCAAATCGAGAATAGGCTTAAAATAAGTTTTTGTAAGCCTCTGGTCAGGGCATCTTGTCCGGCCGTCTGTGTAGTCCAGAAGTGTGTTTGACAGGTCCGCCTGTCGAGTCCGTTTAAGGAAAAGAGACATGGCGAACTCACCTAAAAACATCTCCAGCCTGATGTGCGAACTGAGCGTCGCACTTGCCGACCTTGCTGAAAAGATGAGCAATCTGGCAATTAATCTGGAAAACCAGTATCTGGATTCCGACGCTGAAGAGCCTGCTGCGCTCATGGAAGCGGCGCGGTCGACGATAGAGAAGGCCCGCAGCAGTTAATTTTTCCCAGCATCGATTTGATTCTCTTCTCGTTGAACGCCATGCCGGCATGTCATCTTGCGGCCGGATGATCGATCCAGAATCTCTCCCCTTCTGCCTGCACACGCTCCGCAATAAAGTCCGCCACCACGTTGACCCGCAAGATGTCGCGCGCATCGGCATGGGTGATCAGCCAGTAGGATCGGTATAGACGGATCTCCGGCAACAGCCGCACCAGCCTTTCCTCTCGGCGCGCCATAAAACACGGCAACACACCCAGCCCTGCTCCGCCGACCACCGCCGCCATCTGGCTGATGATGTTGGAAATCCGGATGCGCGGCCGCAGCGACGGCGATATTTCAGAGAGATAGTCCAGCTCGCGCGACCACATCAGGTCTTCCACATAGCCGACCCAGGCATGCGCCTCCAACTGGACTTTATTGTCGATATGACCATGCTGCTGCAAATAATCCTTTGCCGCATAAATCCCCAGTTCGTAATCATTCAGCCGGCGCGCATAAAGACGTCCCTGCTCCGGACGCGTCATGCTGATGGCGATGTCGGCTTCGCGCTTGGACAGGCTGAACATGCGCGGATTGGCGATCAGCTCCACTTCCAGCTCGGGATGTTGTTGCGCCAGCAAATTCAGTTGCGGCGCCAGGAAGTAAGTGCCCCAGGCTTCCGGCGTGCCGATGCGAATCGATCCGGTCAGGCCTTGCGCGGGATCGTCCTGACGCGCGCGGATACGCACGGCCAGGCTTTCCATGGCTTCGGCATCGGCCACCAGCCGTTCGCCGTCGGTCGTCAGGGCATAACCGGCCGAGCGGCGGTCAAACAACACCGCACCGAGTGAGGCCTCAAGCCCGGCGATGCGCCGGCTCAGGGTCGAATGATCGATACCGAGCTGACGCGCCGCCACCGTCAGACGGCCGGCGCGCACCACGGCGAGAAAGGCTTGCAGATCGTTCCAGTCGAATTTACGCATGGTGTTTTTACATGGGATTTTTTGCACACGAAGTGTGTGATATTCGGCATTTACCACGAAAAATCCCAATGCTACTCTTTTTCCAGGCTGCGACCGTATAGACGGATATCTGCAGACGCCATAACGACAACATCAGGAGACAGCATGGCAACCATGTTCCAACAATTGAAGGCGCTGGCCGAAGCCGGCAAACCGGTGCGCGTAGGCCTGATCGGCGCGGGCAAGTTCGGTTCGATGTTCCTCTCGCAGGTGCCGCGCACACCCGGCGTGCATCTGCTGGGGATTGCCGACCTGTCGCCCACGCGCGCAAAACAGGCGCTGGCGCGCGTCGGCTGGAAAGACGACATGCATGCCGCACGCTCCTGGGACGAGGCGCTGCGCGACGGCAGCACCTTTGTGCAGGATGACGCCGAAGCGATGATTTCGCATCCGCAGCTGGACATCGTCATTGACGCCACCGGCAGCCCCGCCGCCGGCATCCGTCACGCACTGCTGTGCTGCAAGCATCGCAAGCACATCATCATGGTCAACGTCGAAGCCGACGCTCTCGCCGGCCCTCTGCTGGCGCGCCGCGCCGCCGAAGCCGGGATCATCTATTCGATGGCCTACGGCGATCAGCCGGCACTGATTGCCGAGATGGTCGACTGGGCGCGCACCTCCGGCTTTGAAGTCGTCTGCGCCGGCAAAGGCACCAAGTATCTGCCGGTCTATCATCAGTCGACGCCGGATACGGTGTGGGGACATTACGGCTTCAGCGAAGCGCAGGTAGCGTCGGGAGACTTCAATGCACAGATGTTCAACTCCTTCCTCGACGGCACCAAGTCGGCTCTGGAAATGGGCGCGGTCGCCAACGCCTGCGGCCTGACGCCGGGCGCAAACGGACTGGCCTTTCCGCCGTGCGGCGTCGATGACCTGCCGAACATTCTCAAGCCGGTATCGGCGGGCGGCATCCTGTCGCATTCGGGTACGGTGGAAGTGGTGTCGTCGCTGGAGCGCGACGGCCGTCCGGTGTTCCGCGATCTGCGCTGGGGCGTGTACGTCACCTTCGAAGCGCCGAGCGATTATGTACGCGACTGCTTCGCGCAATACGGCCTCAAGACCGATTCCAGCGGCCGCTACGCCACCATGTACAAACCCTACCATCTGATCGGTCTGGAACTGGGCATCTCGGTCGCCAACATCGCGGTACGCGGCCAGCCGACCGGCAACACGCTGGCGTTCAGCGGCGACACCGTCGCCACCGCCAAGCGCGATCTCAAGCCTGGTGAAAAACTCGACGGCGAAGGCGGCCACATGGTCTATGGCAAGCTGATGCCGGCGGTGGATTCACTCAATGCGGAAGCGCTGCCGATCGGTCTGGCGCATCACCTCGTGCTGCAGCGTCCGGTTGCCGCCGGCCAGACTGTACGCTGGAGCGACGTCGCGATCGACAGCAGCCTGGAGTCGGTTCGTATCCGCCGTGAGATGGAAGCACTGTTCCGCAAGGAGATGGGGCTGGCTGCGCCGCGCGCCAGCATTGCCGCCTGATTTTCAATTCAATAAAAAAAGCCGCCGCGCTATACATTGCGTGGCGGCTTTTGTTTTTTTGAAACAGCAAAATCAGAAGTCGTATTTCAACTCCGCAAACAAGGTCCGCTCCGGGAAGGGATGGAACAGGAAGTAGTTCTTGTTGGTGAGATTGTCGATACCGACCGCCGTGCTCCAGTGCTTGTCGATCTTGTAGCGCACCCGCGCATCCCACACCATGAAACCGTCGAAGCCCTGGTAGGTGTGCGTGTTGACGTCGCTGTTGTCGACCGTCGAATAGAGACGCCCGCTATAACGTCCCGCCAGTGTATAAGCCCAGTGATCGTCGGGACGATAGGTGCCCACCAGCGTGGCGCGCCATTCCGGTACATACGGGGTGCGCTTGCCGACCGAGGTCGTGGTGCTGGAGGCGAAACTGCTGTTGGCGAGAATGCGCGCATCGACATAGGTCACGCTGCCGTTGATCTCCAGTCCCCGGATCAGCACATCGTCTTTTTGCACGACAAATTCGACGCCGCGCTGGCGCGTCTTGTCGACGTTCTGCGTGAAGGACGACACCACCGAACCCAGCGTGGCTGTTTGCGAAATCAAGGCGTCGGAGACTTCTTCCTGGAACAGCGACAGACGCAGTTTGCCTTTGTCGAGGGCGCGTTCGATGGCGAGTTCGCTCGACAGGACGCGTTCCGGTTTCAGGTTGGGATTCGGCTGGCGGAAAATGCCGTCGCTGCCCTGCACGTTCTGGTAGAGCTCGCCAACGGTCGGAAAGCGCAGCGCCTTGCCGAACGAACCCGTCACCTGCCACTGATCGTCAGGCGCCCAGGCTACTGACAGCTTCGGCGAGAATCCGGAATTGCGTACTTCGGGCTGATTGATGCCGCCGCTTGCCACGGCATAGTTATAGCCGCCGAAGGCGCGCCACCATTCGTAACGTCCACCCAGGGTCGCCTTCCAGTTTTGCGAAAGACGCCACACATCTTGCGCCCACAAGGCGCTGGTCTCGGTCTTGCCGCGCGAGTCGACCGACAAGGCGCCGTTGCCGCCGGAAATCCAGTTGCCGGTCAGGTAAGTCGGACTGACCAGCTTGTACTGATCGTAGTGGCTGCCGAAGCTGACGATATGCGCACCGCCATTACCCTGCGGCCGCCAGATGCCCTTGAGATCGACCGTGTTCCAGCCGGTGCCGCCGGCGTCGGCGATGGTGCCGGCGCCGCCGTTTTGTGCGGCAGGATAGGCGCCGGTCGAGGTACGCGTCTGATCTTTGGCGACATAGAAACTGCTGGCAACGGCTTCCCAGTCCCAGACTCCTTGCGTCTTGCTTCTGACCGCAAGACTTTGCATCCATTGTTCCTGCTCGGTGTCGTTGCTGGAGAAGGCGCTCGTGTAGACGGGCGCGCCGGCGGCATTGGTCAGGTAGGACTGCGCATGCGCATCGGCCCGGTTCTGCCAGTAGCCCAGCGTGTATGTCGCCGTCAGCGTCGGCGAGAAGTCGTAGGCCAGTTTGATCTTGGCGTTGTCCTGCACCGTGTGCGTCAGGTTGCCTGCGCCGAGGACGTACATGTTTTTGCCGGTGCGATCCTGCGTGAGATAAGCACCGCTGCTGCCCGCAGGCGCTGTGGCCGCCGTGATGTAGGTCACGGGCTGGCTGTAGCTGTCCAGATGATTGGCGCTGAACCACCACGACCAGTCGCCGCTGCGATTGCCGAGCGTGGCGGCAAACTCTTGCGAGCGATAGGTATTGCTGGTGCCGTATTGATTGAAGTCCTGGAAGGCGGTGTTGGCCTTGACGCTGGCTTCGAAATGCTCTGGCATGCGCGTCGTGATCGCGGTGACGGCGCCGTAGGAGTTGCCGGGATACTCCGCTGCGAAGGGACCGTACAGCACATCGATGCGTTCGATCTCTTCCGGCGCCACCATGAACCAGCGCGGCGAACCGTTGCCGTTGTTGTTGTTGATCAGCGCCGACAGCAGCATGCCGTCGGCATAGATCAGACTGCGCGCGCTGGCGTTGATGCCGGTGGTGCGCGTGGACATCGGCGCCTGCGTGTCGCCGATGAAACGCTTGCGCACCATCACGCTGGGCATGTACTTCAACGTGTCTTCGACGTTCATCGCGTTGATGGTGTCGGCGACCCTGGCGGCGGTGATGCTTTCGGTGGTGGTCGGCAGCTTGTTCTTTTCGCTGATGGATTGCGATTCTTTGACGACGACTTCAGGCAAGGCGGGATCGCTACCCTCAGCCTGGCTCAGCGGCGTCCAGGCGGCGATCAGCGCGAGCAATAACGGACGCAAGGTTCCTGGGAATGGTGTAGATGTTTTCATGTATTGGTGACCGGCGGCTTCCGCACGTTACGCAGCAAGACAGGCGCGTGCAGAAGCAGGTGAATAAGGATGTTTTGATTCGCTTGCCGACAAACCCGGCAAGCTGGAGACAAGCTTCTTCAGGCCGTTGCGGGTGGCGCACGCGACGGCGCGACGGTCCATGCAAACAGGGGCTGCGGCGCACGATAGAACAAGCGCGGCAACAAATGCGCAATCGTGAAGACGGTTTCATTGACAGCGACAGCGGGTGCCGGCGTCAGCACGTCGGCATGCATTACGCAGTAGGGACATTTTGTCGATGCGGCGAGTTGTTCATTTCCGGAAGCAGGCGCGTCAGCTTTCTTGCCGCTGTAGGCGCTGCAGATTTCCATCCAAAAATTCGGAGAAGAGGATTCAGACGAAAAAGCGCGCGACAGCGTCGGCGCAAGCACCATCAGCAGCACCGCAAAAATGGCGGTCCAGGCGGTGATTTTTTGTTTGATTGTTGATCGCTTCCCCATCCGGCGACTGTAGCACGCAGAGGTGTCGCCGCGCACTGTGACGGAGCGCCGCAGAACTAACGAGGCGGCGAGCAACGAGAATTGGCATATCGACCGTAAGCCTTTACAGACAAGGCATTACGAGGAATCGAGTTATAGAAAAAGAGGAAGAAAAACGAGAGAAGAACAGGGTGCGACAAATTGCCGCACCCCATGAAAACCGGCGTTGACGGGCAAGCGTACAGTTGCCCGCCGCGACCGGAACCTGTCCTTACTTGATCGGGCTTGGTTCCATCACAGGCGCTGCAGGCACCGCCTTGATGCCCTTGGTTTGCGTCAGTGTCAGGCTGGTGACAAAGCTGGCGATATCGTAAGGCTTGCCGTCGCGTTCACCGGCGGTCTTGTCGGTGTGGTGCGCTTCGACGACATAAGTGCCTTGCCATGGCAGATCGAATTTCACGACGCCTTGTTCATCGGTGTGGCTTTCCTTGCTCCAGCCGGCCGGCACCTGGATATTGATCTTGGTCTTCGGCAGTGGCTGGCCTTTGTAGAACAGCTTGAACTCGCCGCGCTTGCCGGTCGGCACGACATCCAGCGTCAGGCGTGGCGCCTGCTCTGCATCGGAGGTCACCAGACGTGCAGCCGGTGTCCATGCGGTGCGCACGACGGTGTCGCCGGTCTTGCGCTCCAGCACCGGGTAATGCGCTTCTTCGGCGATGATGGATTCGTTCTTGCCGGCGCGTGCGGATAGCGCAAAACCGTTCTTGCCCTTTTTCAGATCCAGCGTCTTGTCGCCATTGCTGCCCAGCAGGATGGCTGTCGGCTGCTCGAACTTATCGAGGCGGCCCGGCGATACTTCGCGCAGGTTTTCTGCAAATTCGCCGAAGTAGAAATTGGCCGACTTGGCGTCCTGTTGCAGCCAGACGTGGTGGGCTTGCGCCGATGCAGCGAACAGCATGGTGGACAACAAAGCGGGAATGACAAGACGTTTCATGTAGTGCTTCCTTTCAGGGTCAATGAAATAGTGATGCAATAAGACAAACAGACCGGACGCAAAACAGTCCCTTCCTGAGCCACGATCTTCACGGGACTGGAAACATCGGGCGTACCGGACATTGCTGAATTACTTTCGGGCGCGTTCGCAGCGGCGATATAAAATCGTGGAACCGCATCGCTGCAACGCACATCTGGCCTGGCTTGAGGCTTGGCGGGCTCTGGATAAATCGGGATTTGTCCGCTGGATACGGACATGGAGGCGTCTTGTTGGCTTGTTGATTTGTTCAACAAGCGGCGCCTTTTAACTATCGAGAATGATTATCATTATAGAGATTGATGCGGACAGAGACAATCACTTCCTGACAAAACCCTGAACAAACAAAACCCATACAATCGACGCGCCTTTTACACCCTGCACCAAAACGTCTTCATCGGCCCCTACGCCGTCATCCGCCCCGATGAGGTCAATGAAAAAGGCGAGATGGATCCCATCACCATCGGCACCCATTCCCCCATCCAGGACGGTGTGCTGTTTAACTGCGTGATCGGCGACGGCTGCGTGGTGCGCTACAACGCCGTAGTGGACTGCTGCCATCTGCCGCCGGGCTTCTCTGCCCTCAACCTTGCGCATCGGCCCACAGACCGATCTCGACGCCCTGCCGCGCGTGTCGGCACAGGCATCCGAGTTCTCCGAAGATGTGCCCCGCACCAACAATGAACTGGTGCAAGGCTACAAGAAGCTGCGGAACGAATTCTGATTCTGCGGTTCTGCGTTCAGTATTTCTGCAGCCCATAAAAAAATCCGGCCGCTCCTTTCGGGAGGGCCGGATTTTTTATGTTCCAAGCTGAGCGATCAGCTACCGCGATAAGTCGAATACGACCATGGCGAAACCACCAGCGGCACGTGATAATTCTGCGCCGGATCGGCGATGCCGAAAGCGATGACGACTTCGTCGACAAAGCGCGGCGCCGGCAATTGCACGCCCTGGCCGGCGAAATAGTCGCCCGCGCCAAACACCAGCTCATAACGTCCGGCCAGCAATTCGTCGCCTTGCAGCAACGGCGCGTCGCAACGGCCGTCGCTGTTGGTAACGGCGTTTTTCAGCAACACTTTTTCATTTCCCTTGATGGCATACAGGGCCAGTTTGACGCCTGCGCCCGGCTTGCCTTGGGTCACGTCCAGGACGTGGGTGCTCAGTTTTCCCATTGTGCTTCCTCTCTTTAGCAGATTTTTGTACATTCTTTGACCGTCAAATGATATACCGCAGTGCTGAGGTCTATATACGTTCCAGCTTATATCCACAATCAATTCTAAAGACATAATTCGGCGATCACATGAAACAAATCAAAAGAACGAGCAGAAGGCAGGAGACATGAAAGATTCCAACTACCCACGCGATCTGGCCGGTTACGGCCGCACGCCGCCGCACGCGCAATGGCCGGGCGGCGCGCGCATTGCCTTGCAGTTCGTGCTGAACTACGAAGAAGGCGCCGAGAATTGCGTACTCGACGGCGACGCCGGTTCGGAAGTTTTCCTGTCCGAAATCATCGGCGCACAGAGCTTCCCGGCGCGCCACATGAGCATGGAATCGATCTACGAGTATGGCTCGCGTGCTGGTTTGTGGCGATTGCTGCGTATGTTTGAAGACCGCAAGCTGCCGCTGACCATTTTCGGCGTGGCGCGCGCGTTGCAGCGCAATCCGGACGCGACCGCCGCCTTCCTCGAGCTGGGTCACGAAATCGCCTGCCACGGCCTGCGCTGGATCAGTTACCAGAACACCGATGAGGCGACCGAACGCCAACACATCGCCGAAGCCGTCGCCATCATCAAGGACATCACCCGGAACGCGCCGCTGGGGTGGTACACCGGCCGTGATTCCCCCAACACGCGCCGCCTGGTCGCCGAGCATGGCGGCATCGCCTACGACGCCGACAGTTATGCCGACGACCTTCCATATTGGGAGAATGTAGCTGTGCGCAATGCCGACGGCTCATCGGCCTCGGCGGCGCAACTGATTGTCCCCTACACCCTCGACAGCAACGACATGCGCTTTGCCGCGCCGCAGGGCTTCAACTCGGGGACGCAGTTCTTCGACTATCTGAAAGACGCCTTCGACGTGCTTTATGCCGAAGGCGATCCGGCCGGACTGGATCGCCCCAAGATGCTGTCGATCGGCCTGCACTGCCGTATCGTCGGCCGCCCTGCACGTGCAGCGGCGCTGGCGCGCTTCCTCGACTACATACAACAACACGACAAGGTCTGGGTGACGCGCCGCATCGACATCGCGGATCACTGGCGCAAGACACATCCCCATCCGCACACGTTCGGCAAGGTTTGATCTACCGCCGTGGCGGATCCACGGAACACTATAAAAAAGCAGTTCGACATACCATTTAATGGAGGAGACACCATGCAACAAGCAAACGCAATCCTGCGCAAGCCAGTAAGCACACATCTCGCAGCGGCAGGCCTGATAGGGCTGTCCGCAATGGCTGCCATACAGCAGGCGCATGCCGCCGACTGGGCCGACAATTCCATCGGCTACCGCTACGGCACCAAGTTCGCCGAGCCGTACAACACGCAGGACATCAGCAAGAACATCATCAACTTCACGCACGCCAGCGGTTACAAGTACGGCACCAACTTCCTGAACGTGGACCTGCTGATGTCCGACAACAAGGACAGCAATGCCCAGGAAGCCTACATCACCTACCGCCATACGCTGGACATCGGCAAGATCGCCGGCAAGGACTTGTCCTTCGGACCGGCACGCGGCGTCGGTTTTACCGCAGGCTTCGACTGGAATACCAAAAACGATCCGGGCTACAGCTCCAAGAAACGCATGATCGTCGCCGGTCCGACGCTGATGATGGATGTGCCCGGCTTCCTGAATATCAGCTTGCTGGCGCTGTGGGAAAGCAACCAGCCGGTCGGTATCTCCAGCCGCTATTCGTATGATGTGCACCCGATGTTGACCGCCGCATGGGGCATTCCTTTCGGCACCAGCGGCTTTGCGTTTGAAGGCTATGTGAACTACATCGCTGCCAAGGGCAAGGATGAGTTCGGCAGCCCGACCAGCCCTGAACTGAACTTCGACGGCCAGGTCATGTACGACGTCGGCACGCCGATGGGACTGGGCAAGAACACCTTCCGCATCGGTCTGGAATATCAATACTGGCGCAATAAGTTCGGCAACCAATCCAAGGTGCCGGGCTCCTTCGCCAAGACACCGATGATCCGCGCGGAATACCACTTCTAGGTCTGGGTGTAACATGCCGGGGGACGCTGTTGCGTCCCCTTTTTCATTCCTGCTCCCCTGTTGTCACCAATGCCATGATCGACTCTGTCAAGCCAGCTCATATCAGTCACGCCGAATGGCAAACCCGTGTCGATCTCGCCGCCTGTTACCGGCTATGTGCGCTGCAGGCCTGGGACGACGTCATCTACACGCATATCTCGGCCACGGTGCCGGATGAGCCGGGACATTTTTTGTTGAACCCGTTCGGCTATCGTTTCGACGAGATCTGCGCATCGAACCTGGTCAAGATCGACCAGCACGGCCAGATCGTCGGCGACAGCCCTTACCGCATCAATGTCAGCGGTTTCGCGATCCACGGCGCGGTGCATGCAGCACGCACCGATGCGCATTGCGTCATGCATTTGCATAACGACCATGCGGTTGCCGTCAGCGCTCTGCCTCAGGGATTGCTGCCGCTGTCGCAGCACGCATTGCGCTTTTACGAACAGATTGCTTGCCACGATTACGAGGGACTGGCGCTGACGCCGGGCGAGCAGACACAGCTGATCGAACGTCTGGGCAACTATCCTGCGCTGCTGTTGCGCAACCATGGCAGCCTGATTTGCGGCCGCACCATCGCTGAGGCCTACGTGCTGATGGATACGCTCGACAAGGCTTGCCGCATCCAACTGCTGGCCCAAGCCGGCGGACAAGCGCTGCACATGCCCGCTGCCGACGTGTGCAGAAAGACGCACCAGCAATTGCTCGGCGACGGCAGCCCGGAAGGCTTGCTCGAATGGCCGGCGCTGCTGCGCAAACTGGACACACTCGATGCGTCGTACAAGAACTGATTTTTACCAAGGAGAGCACATGCCCACATTCAACATCCAGCTGTTTGAAGGCCGCAGCATCGAGCAAAAACGCGAACTCGTGAAGGCCATCACCGAAGTAACCTGCAAGACCTTGCAATGCGGCCCGGAGTCGGTCGACATCATTATCCAGGACGTCAAGAAAGAGAACTGGGCGACGGCAGGAAAGCTGTGGTCGGACTGATCGTCTGAATAAAACACTGACGCTCAAAAAAATGGCGCGCCGACTGATAGCAGCGGCGCGCCATTTTTAATCGTTACCGGGTCTTTATTCAGACATCACCGGTTCCACTTTTGCCTTGTTGGAAAAACGGATCAAAGGCACCCGGCGCACCATCCACAAACCAATCAGCGCCGACACGATCGCCAGCGCGATGCCCATGTGAATCGCTCCGACCAGCGCATCGCGCGCCGCATCGAGCAAGGCCGATCCGTTATGGCCGGCTTGCAGCATCTGCGCCAGCAGCGTCGACTGGATGTCGTGATTGACGAGAATTTCCGGATCCTTGAATTCAGCCATCCATTGCGCGGCGTGATCGCTTTCCAGCGCGCGCTGAACTCCGCTGCCGTACATCTGCGTCACCAGCGTACCGGTGACCGCCGTACCGAGCATACCGCCGATCATGCGCAAAGATTGCAGCAGGGCCGTGGCGATGCCGAGATGTTCGCGGCTTGCAGCCTGCTGTGCAAAGACCGTCAGGTTCGGCAACACCAGACCGAGGCCGAAACCGCCCGCCAGCATCGCCGTCAGCATGAAGGCCGTCGGCGTGCCGCGCTGCGACAACACGATGCCGAGACAGGAAATCGCAATCAATGCGAAGCCGACATACATCATCATGTTGGGATTGGGGATACGTGTGACGACGCGGCCGTTGACGATACTCGCCACGGTGATACAAGCCACCAGCGGCGTGATGAGCAGACCCGCTTCGCGCGGCGACATGCCGAAACCGCCCTGGAACAACAGCGGCGAATACATCAGCATCGAGAACATCGAAAAACCGGCCAGGATCGACAACAGGAACAGGCTCGACAAGGCAGGATCTTTCACCATCTCGAACGGCAGGATAGGCTGCTCGACGTGGCGTTCCCATTTCCACAAGGCGTAGAAAGCGGCGACGCTGGCGACCAGCAGAACCGCCATGCCGATAGTCAGGCCACGTTTAGGCAGCATCTCCACCAGCAATTGCAGGCTTCCCAATGCAATGGTGATCAACACCGCACCGAACCAGTCGAGGCGAATCTTGCCCTCGTGCTTGATGTGGCGAATGTGCGGGATATAGCGCATCGCAAAAAACAGTGAGATCAAACCGACCGGCAGGTTGACGTAAAAGGTCCAGCGCCAACCCAGCGACTGCGTCAGGAAACCACCCAGCGATGGCCCGATCGAGGTCGCAATGCCATACGCCGCACTCAGGATGATCTGCCAGCGCAGACGAATATGCGGATCCGGAAACAGGTCTGCCGCCGAGGCAAATGCCGTGCCGACCAGCATGCCGCCGCCGATGCCTTGCAGACCGCGCGCCAGCACCAGGAACAGCATGCTGTTGGCCATCCCGCACAGCATCGAGGCAACGACAAAAATGATGATCGATGCAATCAGAAAAGGCTTGCGCCCGAAGTAATCTCCCAGCCGCCCGAAAATCGGCACCGTGATCACCGAGGTCAGCAGATACGAAGTGGCCACCCACGCATAGAGATCGAAGCCCTTGAGCTCGGCGACGATGGTCGGCAAAGCGGTTCCGACAATGGTCTGATCCAGCGCCACCAGCATGATGACGAAGCAGATGCCGAGGGTGGCCATCAGGGATTCGCGGAAAGGCAAGACTTGACCGCTCGAATGCGCGGCTTCTTTATGTGGAGACATGTTGGGAGAATCGTTTGGCTGAAGCTTGCCGACGTATGTTGGCGAAAAAACAAGCAAAGCCGATGACTGCTTGATGCGTGCTTGTCTTGAACGACCACATCCGTCACAGGCGCCAGCCTGAAGTGACTGAGTCGTCTATTTTATCAACAGCGGCGGTAGTTTGCCGGGAGCACTGCAATACGGCAACAAATCTGCAACAAAATCGAGGATGTGGAGGACGATACGCGAGGACAAAATCTGCCCTGGACTCGCGTGCAAATGAAAAACGGATAGTGGTGAGAAAACGAGGAGTGGGAGAGAAACTATGACTACCCGTACGACTACCCGATCAGCACAAGAACATCATGTGTGATCGGGCGGTGGAATTGCAGCGCTGCGATGCAGCGCATCGACAACATCAACGACAACGGCATTTAGTCGCCGGCAATCGTCATGTTTTCCAGCAGGATGGAGCCGGTCTCCTTTGTGCCGCGGATCAGCGTGTCGTTGCCGATAGCGACGATCTGGCGCAGCATGTCTTTCATGTTGCCGGCGATGGTGATTTCTTCCACCGGATACTGGATCACGCCCTTCTCGACCCAGTAGCCCGACGCCCCGCGCGAATAATCCCCGGTCACGTAGTTCACGCCCTGCCCCATCAATTCGGTGACCAGCAAGCCGGTGTCGAGCTTCTTCAGCATGCCCTTGAAGGTGTCTGCAGCGGTCGTCAGCGACGAAGTCAGCGACAGATTGTGCGAACCGCCCGAGTTGCCGGTGGTTTGCATCCCCAGCTTGCGCGCCGAATAGGTCGACAGGAAATAACCTTGCACGACGCCGTTCTTGACGACCTCGCGGCGATGCGTCTTGACGCCTTCTTCATCGAACGGTGCGGAGCCGACGCCGCCGACGACGTGCGGATCTTCCAAAATCTGAATGTGATCCGGGAAGACCTGCTTGCCCAGCGAGTCGAGCAGGAAAGTCGATTTGCGATACAGCGCGCCGCCCGATACTGCCTGCACGAAAGCACCCAGCAGACCGGCAGCCAGCGGCGCTTCGAACAAGACCGGGCACTTGCGGGTCGACAGCTTGCACGCGTTCAGGCGCGCCAGGGCGCGTTCTGCGGCATAGCGGCCGATAGCTTCCGGCTTGGCCAGTTTTTTAGGATCGCGCATTGACGAATACCAGTCGTCGCGCTGCATGTTGCCGCCCTTGCCGGCGATCGGCGCGACCGAAATGGTGTGACGCGAGAAGGGATAGCCGCCGATAAAGCCGCGCGAGTTGGCCGCGACGAAATGCGATTGCTGCGCGTAGACGCTGGCGCCTTCGCTGTTGGTGATGCGCTTGTCGACCGACAGCGCCGCCGCTTCGCAGCGTTGCGCCAGTTCGACGGCTTCTTCCGCCGTGATCAGCCATGGCGTGCACAGCTTGAGGTCGCGCGGGTGCATTTCGAGATTTTCTTCGTCCGGCAAGCCGGCGCAATCGTCGATGGCTGTGAAACGGGCAATGTTGTAGGCCGCTTCCACCGTTTCCTTCAGCGCCTGTTGCGAGAAATCCGAGGTGCTGGCGTTGCCGCGGCGCACGTTGCGGCCTTCGCCCATATAGACGGTAACGCCGATACCCTTGTCCTTGTTCTGCTCAATGGTTTCGACTTTGCCCTTGCGCACCGCTACAGACAGCCCGCTACCCTCGCTGATATCAACCGCTGCGTCGGACGCGCCCTTTTCCTTGGCGTAACGCAACACATCCTGTGCAAGCTGCTTCAATTGGTCTTGACTGTGGGTAAATACGGTATCGCTCATTGGCCTGTTTTCTTCGAGATGCGGATAAAACGGGTATCATAGCAGTCGTTTAGCTTATTTATCTGAATCATGCCAAATCCCAATCGCGGGTCCTGCGGCTTCCAATCCAACGAATTCGAGCAGGAATACGACCGTCCCTCCAAATCCCAACTGAAGCGCGAAATGACTGCGTTGCAGAAATTGGGCGAAGAACTGGTTGCCGAACCGCGCGACCGCGTCAAACGCGTGCCTATGCCGGAAGACGTGCGCGACGCCATTCTCGAATGCCAGCAAATCAAGGATCACGAAGGCCGTCGCCGCCAGATGCAATACGTCGGCAAGAAGATGCGCTCCCTGGATGAAGACGAGATCGCCGCCATCCAGCGCACCCTCGACAGCTGGCGCGGGCTTTCCAAAGCGGACACTGCGGCCATGCACGCGCTTGAGCGCCGCCGTGAAAAGTTGTTGAAAGACGACAATGCCCTCACCGAGTTGCTTGCCCAGCATCCTGATCTCGACGTGCAGCAGTTGCGCACGCTGATTCGCAATGCTCGCAAGGAACAGGCTGAAAACAAGCCGCCCAAGGCGTATCGCGAAATTTTCCAGATCCTCAAGCAATTGCAAGCCGCTTCGCGTGGCGCCAATGCCACAGAAGGTGACGGCGCGGACGAGTTGGAAGATGAGCAAGAAGACTGATCCGGACCAATTGCTGATCGGCCTGGTGTCGATCTCTGATCGCGCTTCCGGTGGTGTCTACGAAGACAAAGGCATCCCTGCCTTGCAAGACTGGTTCGGCGCTGCGCTGACCAGCCCCTGGCGCATGGAAACCCGCCTGATTCCCGACGAGCGCGCACAAATCGAAAAGACCTTGATCGAACTGGTGGATGACATCGGCTGCGATCTGGTGCTGACCACCGGCGGCACCGGACCTTCGCGCCGCGATGTGACGCCGGAAGCCACGCTGGCAGTTGCCACCAAGGAAATGCCCGGTTTCGGCGAGCAAATGCGCCAGATCAGCCTGCAATTCGTTCCTACAGCGATTTTGTCGCGTCAGGTCGCCGTGATCCGGGAAAGTGCTGACGGTACCGATCACGCCGCCCTGATCATGAATTTGCCCGGCCAGCCCAAGTCCATCAAGGAAACGCTGGAAGGCGTCAAGGACGCCGACGGCAAGCAGCTCGTACCCGGCATTTTTGCTGCCGTGCCTTACTGCATCGACCTCATCGGCGGCCCGTACGTCGAGACCAACGAGGCTGTGTGCAAGGCCTTCCGTCCCAAGTCGGCAATTCGCCCGGCGAAATAATTTACGCTTTTCCAGGCGGTTGAAAGTCAGATCGTTCGGGTGAGCCGGGAGCTCATCCCCGGCATGATGTATTTACGTGCGTGGTATCGCTTAGCGCGGACAGGTCAATTGATCCTGACCGCCACCGCACAGAGTCGCGCGGTTCAGCAGATCGAGATACTGCTGCAGCTTCTGCGGCGTAATGCGTAAAGGATTTCCCTTCAGTTCGTTCTCGGTTGCCGGCCGCCAGCCGAACTGCACCAGGAACAGATTCTTCGTTCCTTCAAAGACTGCAATCAGGCTGCCCTCGCCAAACGGCGCAGCGCTTCCCAAGCGGTCGCAAAAGCCGCCGCTGATGGAGTTGTAGACACCATTGGTCATGCTGTCTTTTTGCTTCATCGGCGTGAAATGGCCGGCGCAATTGCGCTGCGCGCTTTGCAGCACGCGCTGGACGATCTGCGTCGAAAGATGCGTACCGGCGCTGGCGTCCGCTGCGCCGCGCTGCACCGACATATAGCCTTCGCGCCAATTTTCGTGGGTCTCGTTCTGCGGCATGAATTCAACGACGTAGTCGCCGGTCGGACTGCCATTCATGTACGCCATACGCCAGCTTGCGGGCGGCTGCACGATCAGGTTCTCACCAAGCGGCTGAAACACGTTGCCCTCGAGCAGCGCCGCGTGCGACGGCATGGACATGATCAGACTTGTCTGAAGCAGCAACAAGGCCAACAATTTTTTCATCATGGTCTCCATTGAAACGGTGCAGAGATTTTCCGGCGATATCGTCGTATCATGGCGCTTTCCCACCCCAGAACGCTCTCCACAGCAAACCTGTATTGTGCACCAAAGCCGCACAATCCTGAACCGAAGAAAACGTCCATGTCCTCACAAGCCCCCCTGCTCCAGACCATCGAAATCGAAACCGCGCCCAACCCTACTGCCGCCGTCATCTGGCTGCACGGACTCGGCGCCGACGGCAACGACTTCGTGCCGATTGTGCGTGAACTCGATCTGTCGGGATCTCAACCGATTCGCTTCATCTTCCCGACCGCGCCGACCATGCCGGTGACAGTCAACGGCGGCTATGTGATGCGCGCCTGGTACGACATCTTTGGGCCGGACCTGGTCCGCCGCGAAGACGAGCCCGGCCTGCGTGCTTCGCAGGCGATGGTAGAGGCATTGATCGCCCAGGAAAAAGCGCGCGGCATTCCGGCTGAACGCATCGTGCTGGCAGGCTTCTCGCAAGGCTGTGCAATGACTCTGCAAACCGGCTTGCGCCATCCGGAGAAACTTGCCGGTCTGATGTGTTTGTCCGGCTACCTGCCGCTGGCTGGAACCATTGCCGCCGAAGCCAACGCCGTTAATCAGTCAACGCCGATATTCATGGCGCATGGCCGCCAGGATCCGGTCGTCGTGATGCAGCGCGCCGAGCAATCGCGCGACTTGCTGAACACATTTGGTTATCAGATTGAATGGCGCGAATACCAGATGCAGCACTCCGTCTGCCTGGAAGAAATTGAAGATATCGGCCATTGGCTGGCGCGAGTATTGCCGAAATAAGCGCACAGTAACAGATCCGACAGCGCCATGAAAAAAGCCTCCGACGCAAAACGCATCGGAGGCTTTTTTTATTGAAACAACAGCGATTGCTGCTTACATCGAATAACGCAGAGTCAACGCAACGTTACGCGGCGCACCCGGCAAGCTCAGGTTCGGACTGGTGCCGTGGCCGGAAACGATGTAGCCGGTGTTGAAGATGTTGTTGACATTCAGCTGTACCGAGTACTTTGCTGCCTTGTAGACGGCCATTGCATCGGCGGTGAAGTAGCCTGGCAACGTGACGGTATTTCCTGGATTGGCAAACCGGCTGCCTACTGCATTGGCGCCGCCGCCGACCGTGAAGCCGTAGCCAATGTCCTTGGTCAGCCACAGGTTGGCGCTGTGCTTGGGAGTCAGTGTTGCAGCCTTTCCTTTGAACGGGACGTTCGCCGGGCTGTTCACGCTTCCATCGACAGCCACGGACTCAATCACCTTCGCATCCAGGTAGGCATAACCGGCCAATACCTTCCAGCCTTGCTTCAGGTCGGCAGCGAACGTCACTTCAGCGCCGTCTGTACGTTGTTTTCCGACAGGGATGATCGTCGTCGTGCCAGGAATCGTCGCCTTCATGTTGTCACGTTCGAGGCGGAAGATCGACACGGTCGCATTGGCGCGGCCTTCCCAGAAATCGTACTTCGCACCGATTTCGGTATTGCGCGTATTTTCTGGTGCGAGGTCGGCATTGTTGGTCGCCAGCGGCAAGGTTTCACCCGACGGCTGGAACGAGCGGCTCCAGGACAAATAGTACGACTGCGTTTCGCTTGGCTGCCAGACCAAACCGGCACGCGGACTATAGGCATTATCGGTACGCGACAAATTGGCCGTGCTGGTCGTGACGACGCGCGATTGCTGCTTGAAGCTGTCATAGCGGATACCGAGCAGCGCCTTCCATTGATCGCTGAATGCGATCGTATCTTGCACATAGCCGGCCAGCGTGTCATAGGTGCCGAAGGTGCGATTGGTCACAGTCACCGCGCTTGGGTTGATGGTAGGCAGAACCGGATTGAAGATTGAGGTCGGTCCCGACGTCGGACCGGTGGAGCTTACCGAATCCTTGCTTTGCTGGCCGACTTCCACGCCATAAAGGATTTCATGTTTTGTGCCGGCAATCGTCAGTTTCTGTGTCAGTTCAGTCTGGTTGAACCAGCCGCTTTCGTCGCGGTACAACGCTGCATGGCCAAAGGCCATTGTGCGCGCCACTTCATTGACGTTGCCGCTGATATTGGTGTTGTTGCGGTTCAGCTTGTATTGGTAGTAGCGAAATGCATTGCGCAGCGACAGGCTGTCATTGAAACGATGAGTCAATGTTGCCGATGTCGATGCCACACGCGACTGGCTGAAGTCCGCGTCACGCGCATTGGCGGCGCCGTAGTATGTACCGGGATCGACGCTGACCGGCCGTCCTTGATACGACGGAATACCAAAGTCAGTCAAACGACGGTCTTCCAGATAATCCGCTTGCAACAGCAATTTGGTATCGGAAGAAAATTTGAACTCGACCGAAGGTGCAATTGCGGTGCGGTCGATGAATTGCTGTGCGCGATAACTGTCGGATTGCTCGCGTGCGCCGGTCAGGCGCCATGACACTGTCTCACCGCTGCGTCCCAGATCGATTTCCCCGCGACGGCCGGCAGTGCTGGTCAAACTGAGACTGACATCGGTAACGTCAACGCCCGGCTTCTTCGATACCCGATTGATCAGACCACCTGAGGAACCGCGTCCGTACAAGACAGCCGCAGGGCCTTTGATGACTTCCAGGCGCTCAACGTTGGACAGATCGCGGAAGTACAGCGCATCGTCACGGAAGCCATCGACGAATTGATCGCCGATCGCTGTAAAGCCACGGATGAACACCTGGTCGCGCTGCCCATCGCCGGTTGACAGTCCAACGCCCGGCACGTTTTTCAGGATGTCCTGCAAGGAGGTCGCGTGCTGGTCACGAATGACTTCAGCGGAGATCACATTGATGGTTTGCGGAATATCACGCAGCGGCGCTTCGCTTTTCGTGGCGCTGACGGATGTCGGCGCAACGTAACCGTCACGGGCCCCGCTGACCTGGACTTCAGGCAGGCTGCCGGCGGTCTGAGCAAAGGCGAGATTGGTTGCAATGGAAGTAAGCGACAGTGTTGTCAGGACAGCCAGATAACCCGGCTTGATGCGGAACTGCATGTAGACACCCAATTTAAATGTTAATAGTAATAATTCCTATTTATATTAACTTTTAAATGTAACTACTTGTAAAGATATTCTTACAAAATGCTGATTTTTATGAAATTGGATCGGGTATGTTGTACTTATGCAGCAAAAATAACTATTCGCAGCAATCGTTCAATTCGCATTTGCTGATCCGGCATTGCCCCAGAAAAACGCGTTTCGCCCCTGCTGAAAATCACTTGGCGGTAAAAACAAAAACGGCGCATTCCTTTCGAAATGCGCCGTTTTGCTTGGTGGCTTAGTTCTGCTGCTGGCCGGTCAGTTCAGATCAACGCTCCGACATCGCGTCCATGACGCACAAAGCGGTCATGTTGACGATACGGCGCACCGTTGCTGATGCGGTCAGGATGTGCACCGGCTTGGCGCAACCCAGCAGGATAGGACCGATTGCCACGCCATTGCCGGATGCTGTCTTAAGCAGGTTGTAGGCGATGTTGGCAGCGTCGATGTTTGGCATCACCAGCAGGTTGGCGTCGCCCTTGAGCGGCGAATCCGGCATGATTTGCGCCAGCAGTTTCGGATCGAGCGCGGTGTCGCCGTGCATTTCGCCGTCGGCCTCCAGCTCCGGAGCCTGTTCTTGAATCAGCTTCAGTGCAGTACGCATCTTGATGGCCGATTCGCTGTTGCTGGAACCGAAGTTCGAATGCGACAGCAGCGCAGCACGTGGATGCAGGCCGAAGCGGCGCATTTCTTCCGCAGCCATGATGGTGATTTCCGCCAGTTGTTCTGCTGTCGGGTTTTCATTGACGTGCGTGTCGACCAGAACCAGTTGGCGGCTTGGCAGAATGACGCCGTTCATGGCGGCGTAGACGTTGACGCCTTCACGCTTGCCCAGCACCTGATCGATGTAATGCAAGTGCAGTTGCGTGGTGCCGTAAGTACCGCAGATCATGCCGTCAGCATGGCCCTTGTGGATCGCCATGGAACCGATCAGCGTATGGCGGCGGCGCATTTCCAGCTTCGCGTATTGCTCGGTGACGCCACGACGCTTGGTCATTTCCAGGAAGGTCTGCCAGTAGTCGCGATAGCGGCTGTCGAAGTTCGGGTTGATGACTTCGAAGTCGACATTCGGACGCAGGCGCAGGCCGAACTTCTTGATGCGTTGTTCCAGCACTTCCGGACGACCGACCAGAATCGGCTTGGCCAGGCATTCGTCGACGATGACTTGCACCGCGCGCAGGATGCGCTCTTCTTCGCCTTCGGCAAAGACGATGCGCTTCTTGGCTTCCGGCGCTTTTTTCGCAGCCTGGAAGATCGGACGCATGAATGTACCGCTGTGATAAACGAACTGTTCCAGCTTTTCCGCGTAGGCGTTCATGTCCTGAATCGGACGTGCCGCCACGCCGGAGGTCTCGGCAGCGCGCGCAACCGCAGTGGCGATCTTGATCATCAGGCGCGGATCGAATGGCTTCGGAATGATGTATTCAGGGCCGAACGACAGATTGGTCACGCCGTAAGTCGCAGCCACGATGTCGGATTGCTCGGCTTGCGCCAGTTCGGCAATCGCGTGCACGGCGGCGATTTCCATTTCGCGCGTGATGGTGGTCGCGCCGGAATCCAGCGCGCCGCGGAAGATGTACGGGAAGCACAGGACGTTGTTGACCTGGTTCGGATAGTCGGAACGGCCGGTCGCGATGATCGCGTCGTCGCGCACTGCCATGACGTCTTCCGGCAGGATTTCCGGTGTCGGGTTGGCCAGCGCCAGCACCAGCGGACGCGGCGCCATCTTCTTGACCATGTCTTGCTTGAGCACGCCGCCGGCAGACACGCCCAGGAAAATGTCCGCGTCAGGGATGACGTCGGCCAGGGTGCGCGCATCGGTTTCGCGTGCGAAGCGTTCCTTGTCAGGATCCATCAGCTCGGTGCGGCCCTTGTAGACCACGCCGGCCAGATCGGTGACGTAAATGTTTTCAATCGGGAAGCCGAGGTCAACGATCAGGTCCAGGCAAGCCAGCGCTGCTGCACCCGCTCCGGAAACCACCAGCTTCACTTCTTTAATGCTCTTGCCGACGACCTTGAGGCCGTTCAGGATGGCCGAGCCGACAATGATCGCGGTGCCGTGCTGATCGTCATGGAAGACTGGAATCTTCATGCGGTCGCGCAGTTTGCGTTCGATGTAGAAGCACTCCGGCGCCTTGATGTCTTCCAGATTGATGCCGCCGAAAGTCGGCTCCAGCGAGGCGATGATGTCGCACAGCTTGTCCGGATCGGTTTCGTTGATTTCGATGTCGAAGACGTCGATGCCGGCGAACTTCTTGAACAGCACGCCCTTGCCTTCCATCACCGGCTTGGAAGCCAGCGGGCCGATGTTGCCAAGGCCGAGAACGGCGGTGCCGTTGCTGATGACGGCAACCAGGTTGCCGCGCGCGGTGTACTTGAAAGCGTTGGCGGGATCCGCAACGATTTCTTCGCAGGCTGCAGCGACGCCCGGGGAGTACGCCAGAGACAGGTCTCGTTGATTGGTTAATAGCTTGGTGGGCGTGACGCTGATCTTGCCCGGCGTTGGAAATTCATGGTACTCCAGCGCTGCCTGGCGAAGTTGCTGACGCACTTCTTCTTTCTTGCTGATCATCGAATCCATACTCTGCGTTCTCTTTTCTAGACTTGTCGAAGACCTGCGATTTTAGCAGAGGTCGGCTCGCTCTCATAGGGTGGATACTACTGATCTATGGCGCACCGCAGCATTCCGAGACCCAATACTGGTGCGGCTTCGGGCGCAAGTTGGTGCGCCCGGTTTCACCCGCAAAACAGGCCGGACAAAGGTCATACCAATCAATCTGCCGAAGAATTACCAGCATAAATTACCGGGAGTTGATGACGTATTCGTTACAATCATGCCCATGCTCTCCGAATTTGAACTCATCTCCCGTTATTTCACGCGTCCGTCTGCGCCGGACAGCCGCGCGGCGCTCGGCGTCGGCGATGACTGCGCCTTGCTCACCCCTGCGCCGGGCATGCAATTGGCAATATCGACCGACATGCTGGTCGAGGGCCGCCACTTCTTTCCGCATGCCGATCCCTATGCACTCGGACACAAATGCCTGGCCGTCAATCTATCGGATCTGGCAGCCATGGGCGCGCAGCCGATCGCGTTCACGCTGGCGTTCTCGCTGCCGGAAGCGCGCGAAGAATGGCTGGAGCCGTTCTCGCAGGGATTGCTGAAACTCGCCGACGAACACGGCTGCGAGCTGATCGGAGGCGATACCACCAAGGGACCGCTCAATATCAGCATCACGGTGTTTGGAGAAATCCCCTTCACGCAAGCCCTGCGCCGGGACGCCGCAAAAGACGGCGACGACATCTGGGTCTCCGGCACGCTCGGTGACGCGCGGCTGGCGCTGGCCGGCTATCGCCGTGAACTCACACTAGCGGCGGAGGCGCACCACATTGCAGCACAACGCATGCACCAACCGACCCCACGCGTTGCGCTCGGCATGGCGCTGCGCAACATCGCGCATGCCGCCATCGATATCTCGGACGGGCTCGCCGGTGATCTCGGCCACATCCTCGAACGCTCCCGCGTCGGTGCGCGCCTCGACGCAGATGCTTTGCCTCCCGGCGCGATCCTGAAGCAGCACGCGCAAGACCTGCGCCGCCGCTTCACGCTCTCCGGCGGCGACGATTACGAGCTGTGCTTCACCGCACCGCAAAGCCGCCGCGAACAAGTCCTCGCCGCTGCCGAGAAAACCGGCACCGAGGTCACCCGCGTCGGCGTCATCGAATCTATGCCGGGCCTGCGCCTGGTGGATGCCGGCGGCGAGCCGCTGGATCTTGCACTGACTTCTTTCGACCATTTCACCACATGACAACAACAATAGAACCGGGCCGGAAGGCGCAACTCAATAAGTCCGTGCGACCGACTGCGCGCTTCATGCTGACGCATCCGGCGCATTGGCTCGCACAAGGTTTTGGCAGCGGCCTGTCGCCGATCATGCCCGGTACCTCCGGCACTTTGTTCGCGTGGCTGGCGTATGCCGTGCTGACTGTGCGCTGGCCCGCCATCTTTACGCCGCTGGCCTGGCTGCTCATTATCGGTGCGGGTTTTTTCGTGGGCGTCTGGGCTTGCCATCGTACCGGCCGCGATCTGGGTGCGCCGGATCACGGCAGCATGGTGTGGGATGAAATCATTGCCTTCTGGCTGGTGCTGGTCTTGCTGACGCCGGCCGATCTGGCAACGCAATGCTGGGCCTTCGTCTGGTTCCGTTTTTTCGATATGGTCAAGCCGCCGCCGATTGCATATTTTGATCGTCGCTTCAAAGGCGGCTTCGGTGTGATGTGGGATGACATCGTCGCAGCGTTTTATACCTTGCTCGTATTTGCTTTCTGGCGCTCCATGTAAGATCGTGAACAGGTTTTAAAGAGCTTCCAACAAGAGTATGCTTGGCACATGAGAGTTACCTCTCATCACACGTTGACCACCACCCGCCAACAACGAAGGATGACATCAACATGGACACCTCGACAGACCTCGCCGCACGTGTGGGCCAAGCGCTCAAAGCCAGGAAGTTGCTGCTTTCGACCGCAGAATCCTGCACCGGCGGCGGCGTAGCACAAGCCATCACAGAAATCGCAGGATCGTCGGAATGGTTCGACTGCGGCTTCGTAACCTATTCCAACGTCTCGAAAAATGAATTGCTGGATATTTCGGAAGCGTTGATCGCCCAGCACGGCGCCGTCAGTGAAGAAATCGCCGCCGCCATGGCAGAAGGCGCGATTGCCAACAGCAGCTCGGATGTGGCCGTCTCCACTACCGGTATCGCCGGCCCCGGCGGCGCAGTCCCCGGCAAACCTGTAGGCACGGTCTGCTTCGGCTGGAAGGTCGGCGATCAGACTTTCACTGAACGCCTGGTATTCGCCGGTGACCGTCAGGCCGTGCGCGAACAGGCTGTCGTGCATTCATTGCAAGGCTTGCTGCGCATGCTGACCTGAGCGGCGGCGTTATCATCAACACCTGACGCATGCACATGCCGGACGTAAAAAGAGCCGCTACGACCTGACTGATCGTAGCGGCTCTTTTGTCTCTTGATGACGCTTAGCGGTTTAGGCGGTACATCTCAACGATACTGATTGATCGCATCACGCGTTTCCAGCGCCACGCGGCGTGCCGCGGCTGCGTAGTCTTCGCCGTCTTCCGGTTTTGCATACAGGATCGCACGCGAGGAATTGATCATCATGCCTGCGCCGTCGGCTGTTTTGCCGGACTTGACGGTCGCAGCCACATCGCCGCCCTGCGCGCCGACTCCCGGCACCAGCAAAGGCATGTCGCCAATGATGCTGCGCACCTGCGCCAGTTCTTCCGGGAAAGTCGCGCCGACCACCAGGCCGCACTGACCGTTGGTGTTCCACTTGTCCGCTACCAGACGCGCCACATGCTGATACAGCGGCACGCCGTCGACATTCAGAAATTGCAGATCGGAACCGCCTGCATTGGAGGTGCGGCACAACACGATGGCGCCGCGATCCTTCCACTCCAGATACGGCGCCACCGAATCGAATCCCATGTACGGGCTCACCGTCACCGCATGTGCGCCGTAGCGTTCAAAGGCTTCGCGCGCATATTGCTCGGCGGTAGCGCCGATGTCGCCGCGTTTGGCATCCAATACGATAGGGATATGCGGATAACGGGTGCGGATATAGCTGCAGATTTCTTCCAGTTGGTCTTCAGCGCGCAAGGCGGCGAAGTAAGCAATCTGCGGCTTGAACGAACACGCCACGTCAGCGGTGGCGTCAATGATGCCCTTGCAGAACGCCAGAATCGCGTCCGGCTGGTTCTTCCATTCCGCCGGAAATTTCGTGATATCCGGGTCCAGACCGACGCACAGCAGAGAATTGTTGGCCTTCCACGCAGCGGATAATTTTTCGATAAATGTCACAGGAAACCTTAGTACTTTAGTATGCAAAGATGCGACATTGTAACGCGACCGCGCCGAAAACCCGGTATTTGACGCCTCCTCTTGCGCAATTTGACGGCAGTGCTTGACGTCCTTCGAAGGACTGATCACAGTAGCGAATGTGTTAATTTTCGAGAGAAATACAATGAAAAAATGGTTCGCATGGCTGGCTATCGCCGCTTCCGTATTGACCCTGAGCAGCTGCGGCTACAACGACTTCCAGGCCAAGGACGAAGCCACCAAGGCCGCCTGGAGTGAAGTCGTCAATCAATACCAGCGCCGCGCCGACCTGATTCCTAATCTCGTCAATACCGTCAAGGGCTATGCCGCGCACGAGAAAGACACGCTGGAAGCCGTGACCAAGGCGCGCGCCGCCGCCACCAGTTTCCAGATCACACCGGAAGTATTGAACAATCCCGAAGCCTTCAACAAATTCCAGCAAGTCCAGGGCCAGTTGTCGTCAGCCTTGTCGCGCCTGATGGCAGTGTCGGAAAACTATCCTCAGCTCAAGGCCGACACCGGCTTTCGTGATCTGCAATCGCAACTGGAAGGCACCGAAAACCGCATCACCGTAGCCCGCCAGCGCTACATCGCCTCGGTTCAGGAATACAACGTGCTGGCGCGCAGCTTCCCGACCAACATCACCGCCAAGATCTTCAGCTATCCGGTCAAGCCGTCCTTCACCGTTGAAAACGAAAAGGCCATTTCCACTGCGCCTGCCGTCAACTTCGGCAAGTAAGCAAGTAAGTTTCCCTATGCCGTCTTTTCGCGCCCTTCCGGCGTTCTTTCTGAGCATCCTGCTTGCCGGTTTTCTGCAACTTGCCGGCGCGCAGGATTTTGTCGCCGTTCCGGCGCTGAGTTCGCATGTGATCGACCAGGCGCACATGCTGGAGGAACAGCAACGCCGCGCGCTGGATCAGGTGCTCGCTGAATATGAAACACGCACCGGCAGCCAGATCGCCGTCCTCCTGATTTCCAGCACTGCGCCGGAGGCCATCGAGCAATACGGCATCCGCGTCGCCGATGCCTGGAAGCTCGGCCGCAAAGGCATCGACGACGGCGTCATCCTGATCGTTGCCAAAGACAATACCAAAGCCTTGCGCCGCCTGCGCATCGAAGCCGGACGCGGTGTGCAAGGCAGCCTCACGGATGCGAAATCGAAACGCATATTGGAGGACGTCATCGCCCCGCACTTCCGTCAGAACGATTATTACGGCGGGCTCGCAGCAGGCGTATCTGCACTGACCAGCTTGCTGGACGAAGAACAGTTGCCGGCGGCGGAGAAAAGCAAACAAGCCGCGGCGGACGAAGATAACGGCTGGCTGGGATTGATTGTCATCGTCGTTTTTCTGGCGGTTTTTTTCGGCGTGCTGCTGTTCGTACGGCGCCGCCCTCGCAACAGCCTCAACAACAACGACTGGGGACACACGGCAGGCGTCATCATCGGCAGCATTCTGAGCGATGCCGTCCAGAGCCGTGGCGGCCGTAGCGGCGGCTTTGGCAGCGGAGGAGGTTTTGGCGGCGGTTCGAGCGGCGGCTCAGGCGGTGGACTTTCGGGTGGCGGCGGCAGTTTTGACGGCGGCGGCGCCTCGGGAGACTGGTAATGGCTAAATTCAATCGCCTGCTCAAGCATGTCTTCGCCACACGCAATCAGGCGCGAAGTTTGTTTCCGCGCGCTACCTTACAGGCTGTTCAAGCCGGCATCGCCGCCGGCGAAAAACAGCATCGTGCTGAAATCCGTCTCATTGTCGAAGCAGCTTTGCCGCTGACAGCCGTGTTGCGTGGCGAGTCTTCACGCGCCCGTGCGCACGAGTTGTTTTCACACTATCGGATATGGGATACGGAAGAGAATTGCGGCGTCCTGATCTACATCAATGTCGCCGATCACAAGGTCGAGATCCTGCCCGATCGCACCGTCGGCAAGGCACTCAAGCGCGACGACTGGCATGCAGTGTGCATGACCATGACCAATGGCTTTGCAAGTAAAAATTATCATGACAGCCTGCTGCAAGCTTTGGCTCAACTCAACGACTTGCTTGGCGAACATTTCCCCAATCAGGACAAGTACAAGAATCAACTGCCTGACCGGCCATTGATACTCTGAAAAACATGGCCGTAAAAACTGCCGCCCTCTTCCCTTGCGCATGAGGGCGGCCGGACAGATCACTGCACACTACATCAACCCTTCTCAAACACCCACTGCAGCAAGGCATCCTGCGCAGCCTGGCCGAATGGTGCGTTGGGGTGATTGATCAGGCACACCACGACGTACATTTTTCCCGATGCCGCCTGCACGAAGCCGGCAACCGAACGCACGTCATTGAGCGAGCCGGTCTTGATGTGTGCCTGCCCCGCCACGCTTTCGCTGCGCAAGCGCTTGCGCATGGTGCCGTCGTAGCCGACCAGCGGCAGCGACGCGACATATTCCGGCATCACCGGTGAATGAAACGCCGCCACCAACACCTGGCCCAGCGTGTTCGGCGCTACGCGTTCATTGCGCGACAGGCCTGC
Source organism: Herbaspirillum sp. GW822-FHT03A08 (assembly GCF_058801885.1). NCBI lineage: Bacteria > Pseudomonadati > Pseudomonadota > Betaproteobacteria > Burkholderiales > Oxalobacteraceae > Herbaspirillum > Herbaspirillum sp. GW822-FHT03A08. The sequence goes on from NZ_JBXANR010000001.1 coordinate 553,418, forward strand.
GCCGTTCTCAATCACCAGTTCATCGGCGCCGATGCCTTTGCCGGACAACCAGTTGCGGATCGCGCTCGCACCGCGTTGGGTGCTGCCGGGCGCTTGCGATGCTTGCGCACCGATGGTCAGCAAAAGCTGGCGCGCCATTACGTTGTTGCTGTATTTATTGATGTCGCGGATGACTTCCGGCAAGGCCGGCGATTGCCATTCTGCGAACAGACGCGCGACAGGCGCCACGTTGCCCGGCACGATCTTGCCGGAGATCGTGCCGCCAAGTTCAGTCCACATCTGGCGCAGCACGCCGCCAAAATATTGAGTTGAGTTCATGCGGTAAGGATGGATATACCAGACCTTTTCACCGCAAACAGCAGGATAGCTGCCATTGAACGCCGCGGCACTGGCGCCTGCGTCGGCTTGCAGCTTGCCTTGCCAGTCACCGCAGATCGTTTCCTTCGACAACCGCGGCGCCGTCAGGGTATAGCCGGCCAGCGGCGGTTCCATCGTCACGTTGACTTGGCCCGTCACTTCATCCGGCAAAAAGCGCAAAGCGATGGTTTTGTAGTTCAGCAGCAAGGCATCCGGGCCGACGTTATACGGCTTTTGCGGATCGCCGTCGAACTGCGCAGGATCGTAGACGTTATCCTCAAACACACTGCGATCCAGCACCACATTGCCGCGAATGTCACGCACGCCCTTGGCGCGGATCTGGCGCAGGAACATCCAGAAATTTTCCATCACCAGCTTGGGGTCGCCGCTGCCTTTGATGCTAAGGTCGCCGGTCAGCACGCCGCCGCTGAGTGCGCCCTCGACATAGGCCTGCGTCTTCCAGTTGAAGGTGGGGCCCAGCAACTCCAGCGCCGCGTCGGTGGTAATCAGCTTCATCACCGATGCCGGGTTGAACGGCGCCGCAGCGTTATAGGCCAGCACGGGGCGTGCAGCATCGACTTCCTGAACAAAGACGCCGACATTTTTAGTGGGAATTTTCGCCTGCTTAAGCGCCGCGTTCATGACCAGCGGCAGTTCCTGCGCGGTCGCGGGAGAGATCGTTGCTACGCTGCAAACAGTTGTGATGACAAATGCCAGGGTCCGGAATTCTTTAAAAATCTGCATAACACGCCAATCAGAGAGGAATCGGCATTATAAGTCTGTCCTTGCGCGTATTTATGTGTACATTCCATCGCCCCATTCTGGTGAACCGTCGACTTATGTTGTAACCTAGCTATATTGGTTCAACGCAAGTTACGTAACAGCTTCATTATTTGTTACGCCGTGGCACTGTCTGCACCCTGCCCTTGATTACTCTATTGCCGCCGAGACCCTTGCTCACCATGCCCTCGCCCAGACCTCGTTCCCGAAGCGATAAATCGCGTGCGCGAACGGCATCGTTTTTTTCGTTCAAACGGGCGCAGCGCGCTTTCGGCGACTCCCCCTCGCCGGAAGAACTCATCGGCAAAGGTGTGCGTTTCGTCAAACGCATCTACATGCTGCGCGTCATTGGCTTGTCGATCGGTTTTTTCTGCGTCGCCGCTGCTTTCCTGCAAAACCCGGTCGGCTGGCCGCTTTGGGCCCTGTTGATATTCCACGGCTACATCTGGCCGCATGTGGCCTATCGCGTGGCGCTCAACAGCAAGATCCCTTATCGCGCAGAACGTATGAACCTGGTCGCCGACACCGGATTCGGCGGCTTCTGGATCATTGCAATGCACGGCAGTCTGGTGCCAAGCGCGGTCATCCTCGCCATGCTGTCGATGGACAACATCGCCGCCGGCGGCACCAGGCTGTTTCTGCGCGGCTTGCTGGGCAGCGTCTTCGGCGCGCTGATCGGCCTGCTGTTGCTTGAGTTCCGGTTTGCGCCGGAGGCTGATTTGTACACCGTCGTCGCCTGTCTGCCGATGCTTGCGCTCTATCCGCTGGCGCTGGGTAAATCAACCTACGACATGTCAAAAAAACTGGCGGAACGTTCACGCGAATTTGAAACCGTCAGCCAGCAAGACGGCCTCACTGGCCTGCTCAACCGGCGTTACTGGGAGTCCTTGCTGATCGAAGAATTCGGTATCTGTCACGAAAAAAAACGCAGCTCATGTCTGCTGCTGCTCGACATCGATCACTTCAAAAATATCAACGACACGCACGGCCATCTGGTCGGTGATGAAGTGCTGAAGAATTTTGCGCAGCTGCTGAAAGAGAACCTGCGCGCGAATGACCTCATCGGCCGCTACGGTGGCGAAGAGTTCGTCGTCATTCTGCAAGATATCAGCCTGCGCGAAGCGGAGACGCTCGCCGCCCGCCTGATCGCGCAGGTACGCCAGCATCGCAACGCGGAGAACATGTTGTGGGGGTGCACCATCAGCGCGGGACTGGTGAGTTTTCACAGCGATATGGAGGCCCACTATTCGTGGCTGCAACGCGCCGATCATGCGATGTATCAGGCTAAGGATCGCGGGCGCGATTGCCTGGTGGTGGAAGGCAGCTAAAACTCATTTCACAAATAAAAAGGCCGCCGCGTCATCTTAGGGGAAGACGCAACGGCCTCGCAATCAAAGGTGGAACGCCCGACGAGTCTCTGGAGTCGATTTATACAAATGCGCACTCCCTCCGGCGTTCCAGCCACCGCCACAGAATCGGATATTGATCCGCAGCGAACGAGCAAGAAAGCTCGTTAAATTAGCACTGGCAGTACCTCCAGCACTAAAAGCGCAATCAGTGCTCCACCTAGGGCACCGATTCCACGCAATACCGTCCTCACAAATTTCGACGCTACCGGCACTTCACCGAATAACACCAACCCGGCAAACGCCATCGGCAAAAAGAACATGAGATTATTGGTGACGATATTCGGCATGATTTTTGTCTCCTACATGTTTTCTTTATGATTTGAGTATAGGCCGCTTGCTGCATAAAACAAGGGCAGTTTCGAGGCGGCACGTCCCGCAGTGCACAACCGGCGCGCCATTTGAACCGGTGCCTGAACCGATCCGCCATCTCTGATTGTTGTTAAATGGCCTTGACCATGCCGAAAGCCCGGGGGTAGAATCCGCCCGTTCTTATTTTATGGAGTCCCTTTCATGGGCACTTGTTCGAGTGATAGTTGTTGCCGGGAAATTACCCGGCTCGCCTCGGCAAGATAACGCAGGACTTCTCCCTGCCGTCATCTTGCATGAGCAGATGATGGCATCCGGCATCCGCCGCTTCAGGCGCATGTCCTTACCACCAGACAACACAGACTGACGCGCCTCCTTGCGGGCGCGGCAATTGGCGTTCGCGTCGTTGCCGATCCCGTGGCGCAGCTCTTTTCCGGCAGTGCGTGTTTTTTCAACACCACACCTACCGGTAAGAATCCGTTCATGACCGACCTTCGCTGGTATGGTGTGGACGGTCCATGCCGTCAGCAGAACAGATGTCGACGAAAGCGGCTTCGCAACCTTAACCTGCGGAGTCCTTATGCCCTCTTTACTTCCGAATTAATGGCGTCTCTGCCACCGCTGTCATCGATATGTCAGGAGGATTCGTTACAGTTTGACGCTTTCTCATTTTTCCCCCTTCGATGACTGCACGAACCGGACTGCCGCGCGCTATCCGGCCCAGTACTGCAAACTGTTGCAAAGAAAAAGAGCTTCATCATGAATCTGGATCTGTTGAAAGAAACCTTCGCTAGCTTCATCCGTGCACGCGGCATGGATCGCCATTTCCGCCGTCTCGGCGTGGACATGTTCCGCAGCTCGCCGACCACCAAGGAAGTCCCGCAAACCGTAGCGCAAAGCCTGGTGAGCGCCTCCCAGACCGAACTGCCGGAATTGCTGAAGAGCCTGGGCTCCCGCGCCGACGGCCTGACCGAGCAAGAAGCCGACGCCATCCGCGCCGAAGTCGGCCCGAACGAAGTCGAGCACGAAAAGCCGCTGACCTGGTGGGTCCATCTGTGGCACTGCTACAAGAACCCGTTCAACCTGCTGCTGACGGTACTCGCCGCCGTGTCGTACTACACCGAAGACATGAAGGCCGCCATCGTGATCGGCACCATGGTGGTCGTGTCGACGCTGATGCGCTTCGTGCAGGAGTCGCGTTCCAACACCGCCGCCGACAAGCTCAAGGAAATGGTCAGCAACACCGCGACCGTGATCCGCCATGACATCGTCGCCGACATCGCTGAAGAAGCACAACGCTACTTCGACGTCACCCTGCATCCCAAGGGCGCCAAGCGCATCGAGTTGCCGATCAAGAAGCTGGTGCCGGGCGACATCGTGCAGCTGTCTGCCGGCGACATGATTCCGGCCGACCTGCGCCTGCTGTCGGCCAAAGACCTGTTTATCAGCCAGGCCGCCATGACCGGCGAATCGCTGCCGGTGGAAAAATTCGCCGAGCATCGCGGCGTCGACGCCAGCAACCCGCTGGAACTGGACAACCTCTGCTTCATGGGCACCAACGTGGTCAGCGGCTCGGCCACCGCCGTGGTCCTGACCACCGGCAAACGCACTTATTTCGGCGCGCTGGCCGAGCGCGTCACTGCCACCGATCGCACACCGACTGCATTCCAGTCGGGCGTGAACAAGGTCAGCTGGCTGCTGATCCGCTTCATGCTGGTGATGACGCCGATCGTGTTCTTCATCAACGGCTTCACCAAGGGCGACTGGGTTGAAGCCTTCCTGTTCGGCCTGTCGATTGCGGTCGGCCTGACGCCGGAAATGCTGCCGATGATCGTCACTTCGACGCTGGCCAAAGGTGCTGTCGCGTTGTCGCGCAAGAAGGTCATCGTCAAGCGCCTGGATGCGATCCAGAACTTCGGTGCGATGGATGTACTGTGCACCGACAAGACCGGTACGCTGACGCAGGACAAGATTTTCCTCGAACGTCACACCGGCATCCTCGGCGAGCCGAACGACGAAGTGCTGCAATACGCCTATCTGAACAGTTTCTACCAGACCGGCCTGAAGAACCTGCTCGACGTCGCGGTTCTGGAACACGCCGAACTGCAACGCGAAATGTCGATCGCCTCGGCCTATCGCAAGGTCGATGAAATCCCGTTCGACTTCCAGCGCCGCCGCATGTCAGTCGTGGTCAGCGAACGTGAAGATCACCATGAGCTGATCTGCAAAGGCGCCGTCGAAGAAATCGTCTCGATCTGTACCCATGCACGCAACAACGGCGAGATCGTGCCGTTCACGCCGGAACTGCTTGCCGAGATCAAGGAAACCACCGCCAGCCTGAATTCCGAAGGTCTGCGTGTGGTGGCGGTAGCCGCCAAGGACCTGCCGCCGACCAAGGAAACCTACAGCGTCGCCGACGAATCGGATCTGGTGCTGATCGGTTACATCGCCTTCCTCGATCCGCCGAAGGAATCGACCGAACCTGCGCTGGCTGCACTGCGCGAACACGGTGTCACCGTCAAGATCCTGACCGGCGACAACGAGCTGGTGACTGCCAAGATCTGCCGCGAAGTGGGCCTCGAAGTCGAAGGCATGCTGCTCGGTTCGCACGTGGAAAAAATGAGCGACGAAGAGCTGTCTGTCGCCGTCGAGAAGACCACCGTCTTCGCCAAACTCAGCCCGACCCACAAGGAACGCATCGTGCGCGTGCTGCACGACAAGGGCCACGTGGTCGGCTTCATGGGCGACGGCATTAACGATGCGCCGGCATTGCGCGCCGCCGACATCGGAATTTCGGTCGACACCGCGGTCGATATCGCCAAGGAAGCCGCCGATCTGATCCTGCTGGAAAAGAGCCTCATGGTGCTGGAAGAAGGCGTGCTGGAAGGCCGCAAGACCTTCGCCAACATGCTCAAGTACATCAAGATGACGGCCAGTTCCAACTTCGGCAATGTCTTCTCGGTGTTGGTGGCGAGCGCCTTCCTGCCCTTCCTGCCGATGCTGCCTTTGCATCTGCTGGTGCAGAACCTGCTGTACGACGTCTCGCAGATTTCCATCCCGTTCGACAATGTCGACAAGGAATTCCTTGAGAAGCCGCAACGCTGGAATCCGGGTGAAATCGGCCGCTTCATGGTGTTCTTCGGTCCGATCAGCTCGATCTTCGACATCAGCACCTTCGCCCTGATGTGGTTCGTGTTCGGCGCCAATTCACCGGACCATCAAACCCTGTTCCAATCGGGCTGGTTCATCGAAGGCTTGTTGTCGCAGACGCTGATCGTTCACATGATCCGCACCAAGCGCATTCCGTTCATCCAGAGCCGCGCTTCGTGGCCGCTGATGGGCATGACGCTGATCATCATGTGTATCGGCATCATCCTGCCAATGTCGCCGCTGGCCAGCTACTTCAAGTTGCAGGCACTGCCGCTGAGCTACTTCCCGTGGCTGCTGGCAATCCTGATCGCTTACGGCGCGCTGATCCAGCTGATGAAGAAGTGGTATACCAACCGCTACGGCTGGCAATAAATTACTAAGTAGTTGAGGATGTAAAAAAGGGATGTGTGCAAACACATCCCTTTTTACTTTGTGTGCGATGCTTTCGATCAGCTGGTCAGGCTCGCCGCGATATTGATCGACAGCCCCAGAATCGCCGCATTGAAGAGAAAGCCGATCACTGAATGCGCCAGCACGGTCTTGCGCAAGGAGCGCGTCCCGACACACACGTCGGAGGTCTGCACCGCGACGCTGATGGTGAAAGAGAAGTAGAGGAAGTCCCAGTAATCGGGATTTTTTTCGCCGTCGGCAAAACGCAGAGGCGGTTCGGCATCATCGTCTTCGCCATAGAAGAGCCGCGCATAGTGCAAGGTGAACATGGTGCCGATCAAAAACCAGGATCCCAGCACGGTGCCGCCGGTGAAGGCATAGCGCAGCAGCTTGTGCTCGCCCAGATGCGATGCGCCGGCCAGTTCAACGATGATGGCGGCAAGGCTGGCGATGGCCGCAACGCACACCATGACCAGCACCAGTTGCGCGCTCTCGTCTTCAGTCTCGGCCAGACGTTTGACGTCGGCTGCTTTGGCGCCCAGCATCATGAACCAGATCGACAGCAGATAGCACAAGACCCCGGCGTTCCACCCGACCAGCAAACGAGTGGTGGTTTCGCCCGCGGGCCACAACAGAAATCCCAATACGCCGATGACAACGGCAACCAGCAGACGCGGATGAACCTGAACAATGTGACGGGCTACGGACATGGTGGAAACGAGTAGTTGAGTTGCTGTCACCTTACCATGACTGTGGAGCAAACTTCTTATGGGGACACTGCATTCGACGCAAATACCGTAGCCCAAAATTCTTCACATTTGTTGCCGTCGTCCCGGCGAACGCTGGGACCCAGTGCCGTGGCTACGGTTGATACGACCCTGGGTCCTGACTTTCGTCAGGACGACAGACCGTCCAAGTCAATGACGAAGAATTGCATCAGGATCCTATGCTTATCTTCTTGGCGCGATGCCTTCGGCCACCTGTTGCGCTTCTTCAAACGATTTGAAGCCGGTGATGGCGAAGCGATTGCCGCTGAGCGGCGCCGATACCACCGGCGCTGTCAGCACTTCTCCGTTGATCATTACCGCCATGCGCTGCCGTAGCAGCACGCGGGAGGCCGAGCCCATCCGGATGGTGCCGGCAGGCGTCATCTGGATGATGATCAGGACTTGCCCGCCGAGGTCTTTCTTGGCATTGGCCAGCGCCACGTCGGAATTGTCCAGCAACACTTCCGGCGCGACATATACCGTGGTGCCGGGATCATCAAGCAAGTTGGCTTTTTGCCAATCCGGACTTTCCGTCAGGCTGGCGGCATGAATTTCAAACCGGGTGGATTGCGAATAACCTGTTGCGCAGGCGGCAAGACCGGCGCACAGGATGGATGCGGCGACAACTTTTTTCGCATGAGAAACAAATACCATCAGAACTCATGCTCCTTCAATGCCCGCTCGGCGCGTTGCCTGGCATTATCCAGCGCTTCCTGCAGGGTACCGAACAAACCAGCGGGGATATAGGTTTCGGCGATTTCAGGTTCGCGCGTGAGGCGCACGAAGACTTGTGCTTCAAAAACGTCATCGTCTTTTTTTACCGCATCAAAACGCGCGATATGTGTACCGCTTTGTAGTACTTGCTCCGTCATAAAACCTCCATCAATGTCGATACAGGGATTGGACAGAGGCATCTCGAACTGGTTCGAGATAATTCCTTCAAACAAGGAAGATGAAAAACGAGATGTGCGTAGAAACCGCTATGCGTCTACTTTAACGCCGTGCGGAAAGCGCACCGTAAACACTGTGCCGCAGTCTTCATCGCCCGATGTCAGTGTGATCTCACCGCCATGATCCTTGGCGATGTCGCGCACGATGGCCAGGCCGAGACCGCTGCCGGATATCTTGTCATTGACACGATAAAATCGATCGAAGATCAGTTCGCGATGTTCCGGCGCAATGCCTGGGCCGGAATCTTCGACAGTCAGCAGCGTCGCATCTTCGTGCTCGCGGCAACTGACGGTCACAGTACTCTGCGGCGGCGAATAACGTACGGCGTTGTCGACCAGGTTGTCGATCAGGTCGCGCAACATGAAGCGGTCGCCCTTCACGCGCGCCGGCTGCAGATCGAAGCCGAGGTCGATCTGTTTCTTGTCGGCCTGTTCGATGAAATGCTGCACCGATTCTTCCACCAGTTTGTCCAGCGAAAGTTCTTCCAGATGCGTCGGCTTGAAGCGGCTCGGTTCAGCGCGCGCCAGCGCCAGCAACTGATTGCTCTGACGCACCATGCGCTCCACCGACGAGGTCATCAACTCGGTCGAATGCGCCGTTTCCGGCTCGGCCGCGTGACGCTGCTGCAGCCACTCCAGCTGCAGGCGCAAACCGGTCAGCGGCGTGCGGATCTGATGCGCCACATTGGCCAGGAAATTCTGCTGCGCCGTGGCTCCCTTGCGAATGTTGTCGAGCAGGCTGTTGATCGCCCTGACCACCGGCGTCAGTTCTTCCGTAGTCTGCTCAACGTCAATCGGCGTCAGATTGTCGCGATTGCGTTGGTCGAGATTCTGTTGCAGTTCGCGCAGCGGATGCAGTCCCTTGTTGACCGCCACCAGCACGATGACGATGGAGAACGCCGTCAGCACGCCGTCGAGCAGCAGCAGCGAAATCAGGATGACGTAGTGGGTCTGGTTGCGCTTGCGGAAGGTCTCCGCAATGCCGATGTAGATGGGCGTGCGTTCGATACTGACATACAAGGCGGCAATCCGGACCTGTTCACCATTCATGACGCCATCGTAAGTCACCGGCTCATTGGCTTCGGCAATCTGATTGACCGCAGGAAAATTGTGATCGCCGGCCAGCGTTTCGCCGTTGGCGTCGCGCACCACGAAGTACATGGTGTCGAAATGATCCGAGCGCAGCATCTGTTCGGCTTGCTTGGTCAGCTCCAGAGAAGTCTTGCCGCGCACGCGCTTGATCTGCGAGGTCAAGGCCCAGGCGGCGTCGGTAATACTCTGGTCAAAGGCGTCTTGCGCCGGCAGCCACGCCAGCCAGTAGGTCAGGCCGGCGCCGATCAGATTGACCGCAAGCAGAGGCGCAATCAGCCATTTCAACAGATTGAATTTGATGCTGTGACGCATGACCTTGCGGGTCGGATTGGAGGCAGACGACCGGCGCATCAAAATCAGGCGTCGCTTTTTTCCAGCATGTAGCCAAAGCCGCGGATGGTGCGAATCGCTACGCCGGAACCTGCCGTCTTGGTGCGAATGCGCGAGACATACACTTCCACCGCATTGAGCGTCACGTCTTCGCCCCATGGCAGGACGGCGTCGATGATCTGCTGCTTCGACACTACGCGCGAAGCTTGCTGCATGAGGTATTCCAGCACCGTCCATTCACGCACCGAGAAATCGACCTTCTTGCCGTCAATGGTGGCGCGCTTGGAGGAGGTGTCGAGCGACAGACCGCCGATGGTGAGTTGCGTCGGCTGCGGGCTACTGCGGCGGATCAGCGCCTTGATGCGCGCGACCAGTTCAGGTGTCGCGAAAGGCTTGACCAGATAATCGTCGGCGCCCAGCTCCAGGCCGTGCACGCGGTCTGGAATCGTGTCGCGCGCGGTCAGCAGCAGCACCGGCATATTGCTGCCGCGGGCGCGCAGGCGGCGCACGACTTCAAAACCGTCCAGCCCCGGCAAGCCAATATCGAGCACCAGCACCGTAGCCGTATACCGTTGCAACAAGGCATCGGCGTCGGTGCCGTTATTGACCGTGTTGACGCTCAGGCCATGCGATTTGAGCATGCGCGACAGACCGTCCGCCAAGACCAGGTCATCTTCCACCAGCAGAACATTCATATATCAGGACCAGATTGAGGGTAAAACTGCAATGTGCAGCAAGAAATCATCCCCTGCCCGAAACCGGCAAGGCTCCGTATTGTAGCGCTCTGCGGCATGCCTACATTGTCACTCTATCGGATAGGCGGTGCTTTATTTGTGCCATTTTGACGACAGTCAGCAAATAGTCAGCTTATCGTCAGTGCTTCGAAAGGACAGCGCTTTAGTCTAGCGCTCACTGATGCGAAATGAGAATCGAAATCATCTCCAAATGATGAAGCTGCTCTCGTTTCCAGATGCATTTTAGCCAGCCAAACGGGAATTTGTCCGTCGTAGCCAGCCACTCCATTCTGTGACTAACCTAACGATAACGACCACATGAACCGTCTCACGCCGATCGCTGCCGCGCTTGTCGCGCTGTTTGCCGCCCCCATCTCCCTGCATGCACAACAGACTTCCCCTGCCGCCCCATCCTCTTCCCTGAAGGAAGTCGTGGTCGAAGGCCAGCGCGATGATTTCAACGCAGGCACTACCGCCATCACCAAACTGCCGGCCGACCTGCATGACGTGCCGCAATCCGTAGTGGTCGTGAACAAAGCACTGATGCAGTCGCAAGGCGCGACCTCCCTGTCCGACGCTCTGCGCAATGTCGCCGGCATCACGCTGGGCGGCGCTGAAGGTGGCCAGATCGGCAACAATATCAACCTGAACGGCTTCTCGGCGCGTACCGATATCTATCTGGACGGTTTCCGCGACCGCGGCCAGTACTACCGCGACACCTTCGCCATGGACGAAATTGAAGTCCTGATGGGCCCTTCTTCCATGCTGTTCGGCCGCGGTTCAACCGGTGGCGTGATCAATCAGGTCACCAAGAAAGCCAACCTGAAGGAATCGGCCGAAGTCTCCGCTTCCGTTACTAGCAATGGCCTGGTGCGCACAACAGTCGATCACAATCATCCGCTGACCGACACCTCAGCCTTCCGCATTTCGGCAATGGTGCAAGACGGCGCCGCATCAACGCGCAATCAAACCAATGTGCAAGATTTCGGCCTTGCAGCCTCGTATGTCAACGGCATCGGCACCTCCACAGAAGTCACGCTGTCGGCGCTGATCCAGCACAACCATGACCAACCCGACTACGGCCTGCCGCCGCTGAACGGCCATCCGGTCAATGTTGATCGCAATACCTCCTACGGTCTTAACACCGATCGCACCGATCAGGACGTGGTGTCGTTGAATGCAGGTATCAAGCACAAGATCACGCCGGACGTCACCGTCCGTAATCAGACCCAATTCAACTGGGTTCATACCAACGCGGTCGAAACGGCGCCGCAAGGCATCGGCACCGTATCGGGTGCCGGCTATACCGCCCTCACCGGCGCCGCCAGCAACCTGCCGCTGTCGAGCCTGTACGTTCGCGCACAGAGCCATGACCGCAACATTCAGGATTACTCGATCTACAACCAGACCGAACTATCTGCCAAGGTCAATGCGCTGGGCATCAAACACGAATTGCTGGTCGGTCTGGAAGTCGGCCATGATGGTTACGACAACCAGGCTTATTACCGCAACGGTTCCTGCAACGGCGTTGCGCTGACTGACGCGACCACCCCGACTACCGGCTATGCAGACTGTATCTCCGTCGTCAGTCCGACCTATAGCGCTGCCGGCGCCAACGTCGTCAGCCAGGCGGGTAACCGTCAGGGCGGCAGCGCCAACACCATCGCGACGTATTTCAACGACACGATGGAACTGAGCAAACAGTTCAAGCTGGTCGGCGGCCTGCGTTTTGATCGTTATGTCGCCAGCATCACCAACTCGCTGAACTCAAGCAATACGCCGGCCGCTGCAAAAAATACTGCGCTGGCCAGCGCCAATCAGACCGTCAACTTCCTCAGCGTTCGCGCTGGTGGTATCTGGCAGCCGAGTGCAGCACAGTCTTACTACCTGTCTTACGGCACCTCGTTCAATCCGTCGCTGGAGCAGTTGACCGGCACTGCGGGCCAGACCAATCTCGATCCAGAGAAAAACAAGTCGTATGAGCTGGGCGGCAAATGGGATCTTGCGGAAAACCTGTCGACCAATGCCGCGATCTTCCAGATCAAAAAGGAAAACGCGCGCAGCCAGGTCAGCACCGGCGTGTATGAACTGCAAGGCACCGTCCGCGTCAAGGGCGCACGTTTAGGCGCCACCGGCCGCATCAACAAGCAGTGGCAAGTCGCTGCCGGCTATACCTATCTGGACGCGCAAGTCATCAGCGCCTCTGCGCTGGACAACACGTTGGGCAAGATTCCTGTCAACACGCCGAAGCACACGCTCACGACCTGGACCACTTACGACGTTATGCCGCACTGGCAAATCGGCGGCGGCGCGACGTACATGTCGCAACGCTATGCCACGGCCACCGATACGGTACAAGTCGGCGGCTACACACGCTGGGACGCCACCGTCGCTTACACGCAAAAACAATACGATATCCGTTTCAACCTGTTTAACCTGACCAACAAAATGTATTACGATGCGTTGATTCAGTCCGACGGCGGACGCTCGGTGCCCGGCACCGGTCGTACCGGCATGATCTCGGTCAACTATCGTATGTAATTTGAAGTAGGAAGAAATCCATCCATGCTGATCGCCATTCCCAAGCTGCTCGACGCGCAACAACTCAACGCTATACGTCAACTCTTGGATCAGGCGGGACCGGCATGGGTGGATGGCCGTGTGACGGCGGGCTATCAAGGTGCGCCGGTCAAGTACAACCAGCAAATCGACGAGCGCTCGGAAATCGCAATGCATTGCCAGCGCATCATTCTCTCTGCACTCGAACGCAATCCCCGTTTCATCAGCGCCGCCTTGCCGAACATGGTGTATCCGCCGATGTTCAACCGCTACAGCGAGGGCATGACCTTCGGCGCACACGTCGACGGCAGTGTCCGCATCGAGCCGCACACCGGACGCAAGCTGCGTACCGATATTTCCGCCACGCTGTTTTTGTCAGACCCGTCCGACTACGACGGCGGCGAGCTGCAAATCCACGATACCTACGGCGTGCATAGCGCCAAACTGGAAGCCGGCGACGTGCTGGTCTACCCTGCCACCAGCCTGCATCAGGTGACGCCGGTCACGCGCGGTGTACGCACTGCCTGTTTTTTCTGGGTGCAAAGCCTGGTGCGCGACGATGGCCAGCGCAGCATGCTGTTCGACATGGACAACGCCATCCAGACGCTCAACCAGACCAATGCCGATGAAGTGGCGCGGCGCACCTTGGTCGGCTGCTATCACAACCTGCTGCGCCAATGGAGCGACACCTAGTCGCTGCCTCGCTGGTCAGTTGAACTCAGTTGAAATACTGCGGATCCATCCGGCGAAACACCCAAGCCGACAATAGCGTCACGACACCGACGCACACGAAGGTCAGCGTAAAACTCCAGTCGCTCGCCCACGCTACGCCGTCGAGCCCGCTCAGCATCGAACCGGCAATGGTGACGCCCAAACCGAGCGCCAGCATCTGCACCATCGAGAACAGGCTGTTGCCGCTGCCGGCATCCTTGCTGTTGAGTCCCTTGAGCGTGACGCTATTCATCGCTGCGAACTGCATCGAGTTGCACACGCCGAAAATCGCCAGTTGCACGATGCCGACCCAGATCGGCCACGTCGGCGTAATCAGAGCGAACGAGACGATCGCCGCGCCGACCAGAATCGTATTCACCAGCAAGAAGTTTTCATACCCGAAGCGGCGCACCAGCGGCGCGATCCATGGCTTGGCGATGGTACCGGCAATCGCCGCAGGGAGCAGCACCAGTCCTGCATGCAAAGGCGAGAAGCCGAGCTTGACCTGCAACAGCAACGGCAACAGGAAAGGCACGGCCGATGAACCGATGCGGCACACGAGGTTCCCGATCAGGCCGACACTGAAATTGGGTTCATTGAACAATCCCAGCCGGAACAAAGGTTGCTCATCGCGGCGCGCATGCGCGACATACAGCCACACCGTCAATGCAGACAAGGCAAACAAGCCTGCGCTCCACGCTTCGCGATGCTCGTTCATCGGCACATCCAGCGCCAGCGAAAACGTCACCATGCAGGTCGACAGCAGCGCACAGCCAAGCATGTCGAAACGTGGCGGCGACGTAATTTCTTCCGCCGGCAGAAAGCGATGCACGGCAAACATGCCGATCACACCGACCGGCACATTGATCAGAAAGATCCAGTGCCAGCCTATCGTCTGCGATAACCATCCGCCTGTCACCGGCCCCACCACCGGACCAAGCTGCCCCGCAATCGAAATGAAGGCCAGCGCCGAAATATACTGCGCTCCCGGCACGCTGCGCAGCACCGCCAGGCGGCCGATCGGCAGCAGCATGGAACCGCCGACACCCTGCACCACGCGCGCCAGCAGCAACTGCGACAAGGAATGGGCATTGGCGCACAGCAACGAGCCGAGCACAAAAATCAGAATGGCGAGGAAATAAACGCGGCGCGTGCCGAAGCGGTCCGCCAGCCAGCCGGAAGCCGGCGTCAGCGACGCCATGGTCAGCGTATAAGAAACCACCACCGGGTGCATCGCCAGCACCGGCTCGCCGAGACTGGCGGCCATGGACGGCAATGCGGTGTTGACGATGGTAGTGTCCAGCGTCTGCATGAAAAAGCCCGATGCGACGATCCACAAAAGGGCTTTTTGAGAACGGGAAGAAGTGAGAGGCATGGAGGAGAATTTTATCGTCCCTGCCCGGGGCCTGCACGACAATCCGAAGACAATCCGGAGATTTATTGTCGGCAGGCCCGGAAAGACACAATCAGAATGCGGCAGGGCGCCATTTCAGCAAGCGCTTTTCCAGCGATGTCAGCAGGTAGTCCGCCAACAGCGCCACCACTGCCAGCACAATCATCGCCGCAAATACGCCGCTGGCGTTAAATGCGCCTTGTGCTGTGGAGATCAGCAGACCGATGCCTTGCTTGGAGCCGAGGAATTCGCCCACCACGGCGCCGACCAGCGCGAAGCCGAAGCTCACATGCAAGCTCGCCAGAATCCAGCTCAGCGCCGATGGAATCACCACCGCAGTCGTCACCTGGCGACGCGATGCGCCGAGGATCTGTGCATTGGCGATCATGTAGCGGTCGGCTTCACGCACGCCCTGGAAGGCATTGCCGAACACCACGAAGAACACCATCACCACCGCCAGCGCCACCTTGGACGCCATGCCGAGGCCCAGTGCGATCACGAAGATCGAACCCAGCACCACACGCGGAATCGAGTTGGCGATCTGGATGTACAGGCTGAACACATCCGACAGCAGCTTGTTGCGGCCCAATGCGATGCCGGCGATGATGCCTGCCACCGAACCGATGAGGAAGCCCAGCACGGTCTCTTCCAGCGTCACCATGACTTGCACCCACAACGGGCCTTGCGAAGTGCCTTCCATGATCCAGTCATAAATCTGGATCACGATCAGCGACGGCTGCGAGAAGAAGAAAGGATCGATCCATTGCATGGTAGCGGACAATTCCCAGCCGCCGAGGATAATGATCAGAATGGCGATCCGCAGTGAAATTACTAGCCAGTAGCGCTGTTTGATCTTGCGTTGCGCTTCGCGCTCGACTTCCGCGATTGCCTCCGGGCTCATCGCCCGGCTTGTATTTACTTGTGTCATGTTACTCACCTGTGTTGTCGTTGGTGTGGTGTAAGAAGCAGAAGGTGCCGTGATATCAGATGCCTGAGACGCTTATTTGATCTGCACTTCTTCGCGCAGATCAGACCAGATTTTTCTGGAGATATCGATGAAGCGCTGCTCATAGCGCACCTCTTCCATCACGCGCGGACGCGGCAGATCGATTTCATAAGTGCTCTTCAAGGTCGCCGGACGCGCGGTCAGCACATAGACCTTGTCGGCCAGTGCAATCGCTTCTTCCAGATCGTGGGTGACGAACACCACCGAGCCGGAATGCGCCGACCACAGTTGCAGCAGCTCATCTTGCATCAGCGTGCGCGTCTGCATGTCGAGCGCGCTGAACGGCTCGTCCATCAGCAGAATTTCGGGGCTGTTGATGAAGGTTTGCGCCAGCGCCACACGCTTGCGCATACCGCCTGACAGTTGGTGCGGATAGTGGTCGCCGAACTTGTCGAGCCCGACGCGGCGGATCCATTCGTTGGCCAGTTCATAGGCCTGTTCCTTCGGCTTGCCACGGAACAGCGGGCCGGCGGCGACGTTGTCGCGCACGCTGCGCCATGGGAATACGGCGTCGTTCTGGAACACGAAACCGATACGCGGGTCGATGCCGTTGACAGGCTCACCCATCACGCGCACTTCGCCGATGGTCGGTTTCAGCAGGCCGGTAATCAGGCTCAGCGTGGTGGACTTGCCGCAACCGGTCGGCCCGACCACGGCGACGAACTCACCGCGGGCGACGCTCATCGAAAAATCGCGCAAGGCGACGGTGACATTGCCGTCGGCAGTGATGAAGCGGCACGACACGTTATCCAGCTCGATGGCCGGCGTATCGAGTTTTGCTGCTGCAGCTGGCTTGGCGGTGGCAGTTTGGTTCATGGAGGATTCTTTCATCGTAATAACGTCAATTGCTGCGGAATTGCTGCGTGCTGCGAGCGAACGAACCCGGCGTATCCGTCCTGCTGAACGGATACGTCGATTCGCATCATTGTCGAAACAGTTGTTCTAAATCTTGCTCAAGCCGGTTACTTGACCAGATTCACAAACTCGTTGGTATAGGTCTTGGACAAATCGATGTGCTTGCCCTTGACGTTCGGGTTGAAGCCGGACAGCACCGACAGCACTGTTTCAGGACCGCCAACCGGCATCTTGCCGTCGGCCGAGTACATCGGCAGCGAGTTTTCCAGCGCCTGGACGTACAGCGCCTTGTTGTTGCCGTAGTAGTCCTTCGGCATCTTGTCGGCGATCTCGGTGGCGCTATGAGTCTTGATGAACTTCAGCGTCTTGACGAAAGCACGCGCCAGCTTGGCGGCGTCATCCTTGTGGCCGTTCAGCCAGTTGCGCTGCACGTACAGGCTGGACGCCGGATACAAACCACCCAGCGCCTTGACGGTACCGTCTACCGAACGCATGTCGACCAGCACCTTGGCTTCACCGGTCTTGAGCATTTGCGATACGGTCGGCTCGGTTGTCATGCCGGCGTCGATGCGGCCCTGCTTCATCGCGGCGATGAAGGTGTTGTCGGCGCCGACCGGCAGCACGGAATACTCTTTCGACGTGATGCCGTGACGCGACGCCAGGTATTGCGTCAGGAAGTTGGTCGACGAACCCAGACCGGTCACACCCAGTGTCTTGCCCTTGACGTCAGCCATGCTCTTGATCGAGGCGGAAGCTTTGGTCGAGACCAGTTCCACTTCGCCCGGCACCTGGCCGAAGATCACGATGGCAGTGATTTCCTTGCCCTTGCTTTGCAGGTCGATGGAGTGATCGTAGAAACCGACCACGGCCTGCACTGCACCTGCCAGCAACTCATTTTCGGCATCGACGCCGGCCGGCTGCGATTGCAGCTCGACGTCCAAACCTTCTTCCTTGAAGTAACCCAGTTGCTCGGCAAGTTTGGCGGGCAGGTAAACCATCTTGGTGATGCCGCCGACCATGATGGTGATCTTGCCTGCGGCCGACGCCGTGCCTGGCAGAGCCATCATGGTGGCGCCGGCGACAGCCAGTGAAATCAGTGTGCGACGAATATTCTTGTTCATGAAGTCTCCTTGTTGGTATGCGATAAAAATCTTGTCGGCAGCGTTGTCGGTATTCTTGTCGGACTTACTTCACCTGATCGACGAATTCGTTGGTGTAGGTCTTCGACAAATCGATCTTCTTGCCCTTGATGTTCGGATTGAATGCAGCCATTACCTTGAGCACCACCTCGGCGCCTTCCGGCGGCATTTTGCCATCAGGCGAATACATCGGCAGGGAAGCCTTCAATGCCTGTACGTACAGTTTCTTGTTGCCGCCGTAATAGTCGGCTGGCATCTTGTCGGCGATCTCTTCCGCGCTGTGGGTCTGGATGTACTTCAGCGTGTTGACGAAGGCGCGCGCCAGTTTGGCGGCTTCGGTTTTATGACTCTGCAGCCATGCGCGCTGTACATACACTGCCGACGCCGGATACAGGCCGCCCAGCGCAGCACGCGTGCCGGCGGCGCTATTCATGTCGACCAGCACCTTGGCTTCGCCGCTGGCCAGCAGCATCGAAGTGGTCGGCTCGGTGGTCCAGACGACATCCACCCGTTTTTGTTTGAGCGCGGCGATCAGGGTATTGCCTGCGCCAACCGGCAACATCGAATAGTCACTGGTCTTGAGTCCGTTGCGGCTGGCCAGGTATTGCGCCAGGAAGCTGGAAGAAGAACCCAGTCCCGTCACGCCAAGCGTACGGCCCTTGAGATCGGCCATGCTGCGGATCTGAGACGCCAGGTCGCTGCGGACCATCTCCATGCCGCCCGGCACTACCAGCAATTGAGTAATGGACTGCACTTCCTTGCCCTTGCTCTGCAGATCGATGGAGTGATCGTAGTAGCCGACCACCGCCTGTACCGCACCTGCCAGCAGCTCATTCTCGGCGTCGACACCGGCTTGCTGCGACTGCAGTTCGACGTCCAGGCCTTCCGCCTTGAAGTACCCGAGGTTTTCCGCCAACTTGGGAGGGAGGTAGATCAGCTTGTTGATGCCGCCGACCATGATGGTGATCTTGTCCGCAGCCTGCGCTGTCGGCACTGCGGCTACATTGACCAGCAGAGCAGCCGCGATGGCTGCAGATATACCGGTACCGCGGGTAAAGACGTTGGCAAACACATTGAAGCGTTGACGCATTATGATGTCTCCTGGTGAGAAAAAAGACCGGCAGATTGATACCTGCTCAGCTAACTCAACTTATTATTAATATACTGGTCGGTATTCTAAGAACTGCAAACCTTCATCCAGCTTTCCAAATTTGCTGTTTCTTCCCCGCAGTGCAACAAAAATATAGGTCTTTTGCATGAAATTGCTGCTGATTGAAGACAACCCGCCCTTGGCGCATTGGCTCACGCAGATCCTCAAAGAGAACAAATTCAGTGTCGACGTCGCCAGCGACGGCGAAATGGCCGACCACGTCCTGCACACCGAGAATTACGACGTTGTGCTGCTCGATCTGATGCTGCCAAAAATGAGTGGGAAGAATGTCTTGCGCCGCCTGCGCGAGCGGCACAATTCGGTGCCGGTGATGATCCTCACGGCCAGCGGCTCCATCGATGAGAAGGTTGAATGCCTCGGCGCCGGCGCTGACGACTACCTGGTCAAACCCTTTGAAGTACGCGAGCTGGTCGCCCGTATCAAGGTCCTGATCCGCCGCCAGACGCCCGACAAGGCGGCCGAAATTCATTGCGGCGATCTCAGCTACGACAGCAACACGCGCCAGTTCGCCATTGCAGGCAAGACACTGGCGCTGCCGGCGCGCGAACATGACGTGCTCGAAATCCTCATGCTCAAGCAAGGTAAAACGGTCTCCAAAAACGCGCTGGTCAGCGGCATCTTCAATCTCTCGGAAGAACCCAGCGCCGACGCCATTGAAATCTACATCTCCCGCCTGCGAAAAAAACTGGACGCTTCGCAAGCTGCCATCATGACCCTGCGCGGCCTCGGCTACCTGCTTAAACAAAAAGATGATCGTTAGCCTGCGCCTGCGGCTGCTGTTGTGGCTGCTGATCCCTCTCACAGTTTATGTTGGCATCAGCACCAGCTACACCTATGACAGCGCGGTCACCAGCGCCGATCTGATCCAGGACCGTGCATTAGTTGCCTCAGCCCGCATGATGGCCGGACAAGTCACGTGGGAAGACGGCGCGCCGGTCGTCAACATTCCGCCGGCGGCATTGGAAATGTTCGCTTCGCCGAGTCACGACGAGGTCTACTATCAGGTACTGATGGACGACGAGACCTTGCTGGCCGGTCGCCCCGACTTTCCGGTTGATGTCGACTTTTCGCTGATCGCGCCGGCTTACGCCACGACCTATTTCAACAACCAGCCGTTGCGCGTGGTCAGCTACGTGCGCGCACTGTACGACAACGGCACACTGCGCATGGTCGCGGTGTCGGTGGGCCAGACCATGCGCGGCCACGAACAATTGCTCGATGAACTATGGCGCCCTGCCCTGCACCGGCAAATCATCATGCTATTGCTGGCGATTGCACTGGTAGTGGTCGGCCTGACCATGGAACTGCGCCCTATCCTGCGCGTCAAGGATGAACTCGCCACGCGCGAGCCGAACTCGCTCACGCCCTTGCGCGCCGGTGAATTGCAGATGGAATTGCGCCCCATCGTCGAAGCCATCAACCAATACATTCAGCGCCTCAATACCCAAGTCGCGGTGCAGAAGCGCTTCATCGCCGACGCCGCGCATCAGTTGCGTACGCCGCTGACGATCATCGATTCGCAGATTCAGTTCGCGCGCCAGCTTGAAGATCCGCAGCGCCTGGCGCAAGTGCTGCAAGCCTTGCAAGACAGCAGCCGCAGCATGACTGATCTGACCAACAAACTGCTGCAACTATCACAAGCGGAAGCCTCCAACAGCACCGCCTTCCCGCGCCATCCGATCGAACTGGTGGCATTGACGGCAACAATATTGGAAGAGGTAGTCAGTCTGGCCCAGCGCAAGCACATCGACCTCGGCATGGAAGCCAACGTCGACGAAGCCTGGGCCATGGGCAGCCAGGCGCTGTTCTCCGGCATGTTGATGAATCTGATCGACAACGCGCTGCGCTATACGCCGGAGCACGGCAAAGTGACAGTGGGCGTAACAATGAAAGACGCCGGAGAAGAGAAATCAGAAGTCGTGATCACCGTCGCCGACAACGGCCCCGGCATCCCTGCCGAAGCACGCGAGCGCGTGTTCGAGCGCTTCTATCGCAATGCTACGCCGGACCAGCATGGCGCGGGACTGGGCATGGCGATCGTGAAAGAGATTGTGCAGGCGTCGCAGGGGACGATTGTGCTGGGGACGAATGCAGAAGGCAAAGGCTTGACGGTAACCGTCACATTGCCGGCCTCATCAGTGGCCGGCACCGGCAATGAGCGCACATAAATCCGCCAACGAAAAATCATAATGATCATCGTGGAATGGAAATAAAAAAAGCCAGCGCAAACGCTGGCTTTTTTGAATTCTGGTGGAAAGTGCAAGTTTCGAACTTGCGACCCCTGCAGTGTGAATGCAGTGCTCTACCCCTGAGCTAACCTTCCATTTTGCTATCCCGACCAGCCAAGAGGCTTGGTGTGAAGCGGCCCGAATTATGACACAGAATTGACGAACCGGGCAAGCCGCTTGTTATTTTGTGCAATTATTCTCAAACAATTTACGCTGGCGGCGCCTCTTCCGGCACTTTGCGCCAGACGCAGGTGCCTTTGACTTCCTTGTCCAGCGTATTGAGCACGGTTTCATGCAGCCCCAGTTCTTCGTCGCTGGCGGCGACCACGATGACGTCAGCCAGCGGCGCCAGTTCCAGCATGGGAGAACCATCTTCATTGTCGCCGCCGTCAGCCAGGTCCATCGTCAGGCTGTTCTGGCCGCGCGTCATGGCCAGATAGACTTCTGCCAGCAGGGCCGCATCGAGCAAGCCGCCGTGCAGGGTACGGTGCGCGTTGGAGATGCCGTAGCGGTCGCACAAGGCGTCCAGCGAGTTGCGGCGGCCGGGGTGCTGCTCCTTGGCCATCTGCAGCGAATCGACGATGTTGTCGACGTGTTCCTTGAATGGCGCCAATCCCAGCAGCTTGAACTCGGCGTCGAGGAAGCCGACGTCGAAGGGAGCGTTGTGGATGATGATCTCCGCACCCCGCACATAATCGCGGAACTCGTCGGCGATTTCGGCGAACTTCGGTTTGTCGCTGAGGAACTCGGTGGTCAATCCGTGTACCGCCAGCGCGCCTTCATCGGAATCGCGCTCGGGGTTGATGTAGAAATGCAGATTGTTGCCGGTGAGCTGGCGGTTCAGCATTTCGACGCAGCCGATTTCAATGACGCGGTCGCCGGTGCGCGGGTTCAGGCCGGTGGTTTCCGTATCGAGAATAATTTGTCGCATGGTGTGCTCCTGGCGTTCTTCAGCGGATCGAGTCTACGCCGCGATTGGCGAGCTGGTCGGCGCGTTCATTGCCGGGATGGCCGGCGTGCCCCTTGACCCAGCGCCATTCGATCTTGTGCTGCGCCTGAGCGGCGTCGAGCGCCTGCCACAGATCCACGTTTTTGACCGGCTCGCGCGAGGCGGTTTTCCAACCGCGTGCTTTCCAGCCGTGGATCCATTCGCTGATGCCTTTTTGCACGTACTGGCTGTCGGTGTAGACGGTTACGTCGCAGCGACGATTCAGGGCGCCCAGCGCTTCGATGACGGCTTTGAGTTCCATGCGGTTGTTGGTGGTGTTGTTTTCGCCGCCGCACAATTCTTTCTCGCGGCCCCCGGCGATCAGCAAAGCGCCCCAGCCGCCTTTGCCGGGATTGCCCTTGCAGGCGCCATCGGCATAGATCTCCACTTTGTCCATCTCCGCGTTGTCCATCTGTTCTTTGCTCATGTTCATTTCTTCAGTTGCTTGGTTGTTACTTGATTGTTACTTGATCGTTGCCTAATCTTTGTTCGCTGCGCGGAAGTCATCGATTGTCCGCGAAGGCGGCATTCTATTCTTTATGGATACGATGGATCCGATTTGTAGCCGGCACGCCTTTCGGCACGTTGACCTTTTGCTTGCTCCAGGCCGGGCCGATCAGCCGCATGCCTTTGACGCGCTTGATCGCTTGCACGATATAGACCGCCCCGAAATACGGCCACCAGCGGTCGCCGGCTTTTTCCATGAAGCCGAAACGGTCCAGCCATTTTTGCGTGGCACAAGGTGGCGCATAGCAGCCGAAGTGACCACGATTGACTTCCATGTTCAACAGCTTGAGCCAGTCCTTCAGGCGCGGCAGACGGATAAACTCGCCATCCTGCGGCAGGAAATGCGCGCCGGTCAGGCGCCCCGCCACCTGGCGCGCTCCCCACAGGCTGGTGGGATTAAAACCGCAGATGATGACCTGGCCTTCGGGAATCAGCACGCGCTCGACTTCGCGCAGCACCTGATGCGGCTCGGCGCTGAATTCCAGCACATGCGGCAATACCACCAGATCAAGACTTTGCGTGGCGAACGGCAGTTCGGAAAAATCATGCGCCACCACCAGGGGGATTTCGCGTCCTTCCTGCAGTCCGATAGATAATTCGGTCGGCAGGCAGTTGTCGGTAAGCCAGCGATACGGCATGCGGTTGGCTTGCAGCGCGCTGATCTGCGGCATGCCGATCTGCACGGCGTTGAAGCCGAAGATGTCCGCCGTCAGCACGTCGAGGTGCTTCTGCTCCCAGGCGCGGACGTAATTGCCCATCGGCGTATGCAGCCAGGCGTCGAGGGCTATAATCGACTTGTCCAGATCCGTATCGATCCCAGCCATTACGCGAGCCCTCTTCCGACCATGCCAGTCCAGCCAGCCACGAACTCAATCATTGAGTCAGCCATCCCGAACGCATCATTGAATGTGTTAACTGTTCCTGCATTTGACGATAATTACCTCTGGTTGATTCATGACGGCGTCCATGCTGCGGTGGTCGACCCCGGAGATGCCGCGCCAATCATTGCCGCGCTCGATGCGCATGGTCTGACGCTGGCCGCTATTCTACTGACTCATCATCACGCTGACCATGTCGGCGGCGTGCCTGCACTGTTGCAGCATACACAAGTTCCTGTCTACGGCCCCGCCGGCGAAGCGATTCCGACGATTACGCAACCGTTGTGGGAAGACGATCTGGTGCATCTGGCCGACTTGTCGCTGGACCTGAAGGTCATCGACGTACCCGGCCATACCAAGGGTCACATCGCCTACTACGCCGCGCGCCAGGGCTGGCTGTTCTGCGGCGACACCTTGTTTGCCGGCGGCTGCGGGCGGCTGTTTGAAGGCACTGCGGCGCAAATGGTAGCCTCGCTGTCGAAACTCACGGCACTGCCGGGCGCCACCAAAGTCTACTGCGCCCACGAATATACCCTGTCCAACCTGCGCTTCGCCCGCGAAATTGAGCCGGCTAACGAAGCATTGACCGCGCGCATCGAAAACGAGCAGGCCAAACGCAGCCGCCACGAACCCACCGTGCCATCGACTATTGCACTGGAGATACAGACCAACCCATTCCTCCGGTACAAGGAAAAAGCGGTCGTGGCGCGCCTGCAGGAAGCCAGTCGCTTGCCTGCTGCGGCGTCACAAATTGACCCGGTGGAAACATTTGCCGCCCTGCGCGAATGGAAGAATAGCTACAAATAAGGGCAAATCCCGATTTTTCGGTACAAATCCCAAGGGAATCAAAGGCTTAAGCTTTGTAACATTCGTCAATTTTTACTTGACGAGTGAAAAGGGGCTTACGTACACTCCGTTAATCTCCAAATCCCATCGGCTTGCAAGCCGTTTTTAGATAAACACACGGTTTTGTCGTTTTTTAATAACAGAACCGGGTAGAGCGCAGTTGTTATCCACTTGCGCTCTTGTAGAGGCATTTCTCACATACTTCTTAGCAGGAGGTGCAGTGAATCTAAAACGACCGATGAACAGACAACGCTTTCTTCAGCCTCAGGCACAGGATCTTGTACCCATGCAGCGAACATTCAAGAAATTAGCGATAGCCGCGCTTTTCTCTCTAGGTACTCCACTCCTCGTCCACGCCAACGACATCTCGATCTACCCCGCTCCCTTCAACGCCATCAATCCCAACGATCCTTCGTCCGCTCTGCCGGGCATGGAAGACATCGATATCTGGGCGCGCATTCGCAAGGGTTTCGGCATTCCGAATCTGGAAAATCCGTTAGTCGACAACCAGACCCAGTGGTACAGCTCGCGTCCTGACTATATTCAGCGCACCACCGTGCGCGCATCGCGCTACCTGTTCCACGTCGTGCAAGAACTTGAAAAGCGCGGCATGCCGACCGAACTGGCGCTGCTGCCGTTCATTGAGTCCGCTTTCAATCCGCAAGCGCTGTCGACCGCCAAGGCTGCCGGCATGTGGCAGTTCATTCCGTCGACCGGCCGCGACTACAATCTGAAGCAAAACATGTTCACCGACGAGCGCCGCGACGTGCTGGCCTCGACCGATGCGGCACTGACTTACCTGCAAAAGCTCTATGGCATGTTCGGCGACTGGCAACTGGCGCTGGCTGCGTACAACTGGGGCGAAGGTTCGGTGCAGCGCGCCGTGAACCGCAACCTGGCAGCCGGCCTACCGATCGACTTCAACACGCTGTCGGCGCAGATGCCGAATGAAACGCGCAACTACGTGCCGAAGCTGCAAGCCGTAAAGAACATCATCGCCATGCCGGGCGACTACAACATTGATCTGCCGAAGGTCGACAACCAGCCTTACTTCGTGACCATCGGCAAGACCCGCAACATCGACGTCAAGGTTGCCGCCCAGCTGGCGGAATTGTCGCTCGACGAATTCAAGGCGCTGAACCCGCAATTCAACCGCCCGGTCATCATCGGCGGCGACGACACCAAGATCCTTCTCCCGGAAAGCAATGCCGAGAAGTTCAAGGCCAACATGTCCAAGTTCACGCAGGCTTTGTCGTCGTGGACCGCACACACCGTCTCCAGCGCACGTGAACGCATCGAAACCATCGCCAGCAAGTTCGGCACCACACCCGACGTGATCCGCAGCGTCAATCAGATCCCGCCGAAGATGGTATTGAAAGCCGGCTCCACGATTCTGGTACCGAAGACAGAGGCTTCGATTGAGACCGAGATCACACCTGAAATGGCTGACAGCGCCCGCCTGGCGGTTGCGCCGGATGTCCCCGACTTCAAGCGCATCTACGTGAAGGCCGGCAGGCGCGATACGCTGGCTTCCATCGCCAGCCGCTACCGCGTGAGCGTAATGCAGATCAAGCAATGGAACGGTTTGCATCGCGATGTCCTGGCCAACGGCCAGAGCCTGCAATTGCAAGTGCCTTATCAGCAAGCGCCTGCAGCCGGCCCGATCCGCGTGCATCAGGTTATCCATGCCCCGGCCAAACCGATCCGCAAGGCGCCTGTCGTAGCTAAGAACAACGTTCGCGCCGCGCCGGTACGCAAGACCGCCTCCGCCGCGCCGATCACCCTGGCTTCCGAAAGCGGCACACGCCGCCGTTAATTGCTCTCCTGCAGGCCGGATCGATTCCGGCCTGCTTGCTTCATCCTCTCGTAGTAACGCCCCCGTCTCCCGCAATTCCCTGCCCACTTTTGCCGCAGCGCAAAAACAAATCAATCTCGTACATCGTCATTGACGTAGCCAGATTAAGTCGAGACTTTTCCTCGCAAAAATTCTGATCAAAATGGCCAGAAACTGCCGCGCCGCCGCATAAATCGTTTCGTTATCGACCTTCATTTATGCGAATTCCGGTGCTATGATTCAGTCGCGCAAACGTTTGCGCCTTGCTTGTTATTGCTCATACCGGCATTCGACCCATACGAAACCTGCCGCTTACAACACCATCTGGAGACTTTGATGAATACACGTATCCGCCTCAAGCTGATTGCCGCCGCCGTCCTCGCCTGCGCGCTGCCGACATTGCCGGCCATGGCCCAGACCGCGGCAAAACCAAAAGTTGCGCTGGTGATGAAGTCGCTGGCCAACGAGTTCTTCCTGACCATGGAAAACGGCGCCAAAGAACACCAGAAGGCGCACGCAGCGCAATACGACCTGATCGCCAACGGCATCAAGGACGAACAAGACACCGCCAACCAGATCAAGATCGTCGAACAGATGATCGTCTCCAAAGTCAGCGGCCTGGTCATTGCACCGGCTGACTCCAAGGCGCTGGTGCCGGTGATCAAGAAGGCGATCGACGCCGGCATCATCGTGGTCAACATCGACAACAAGTTCGACGACGCCGCCCTGAAGGAAAAGGGCATCACCGTGCCGTTTGTCGGCCCTGACAACCGCAAGGGCGCCAAGCTGGTCGGCGACTTCCTGGCCAAGCAGATCAAGAGCGGCGACAAGGTCGCCATCATCGAAGGCGTCTCCACTACCGTGAACGCGCAGCAGCGTACCCTGGGCTTCCAGGATGCGATGGGCGCAGCCGGCGCCAAGGTCGTCTCGGTGCAGTCCGGCCAATGGGAAATCGATCCGGGCAACAAGGTTGCCGCCTCCATGCTGAATGCGCATCCTGACATCAAGGCGATCCTGGCCGGCAACGACAACATGGCGCTGGGCGCGGTTGCCGCCGTCAAGGCTGCGGGCAAGACTGGCAAGGTGCTGGTGGTCGGTTACGACAACATCAACGCCATCAAGCCGATGCTCAAGGACGGACGCGTGCTGGCGACCGCCGACCAGTTCGCTTCGCAGCAAGCCGTGTTCGGTATCGAAACAGTCCTGAAAGCGCTGACCGACAAGAAGCCGCAAAACAGTCTGGGCGGCACCGTGGAAACCAAGGTCCAGTTGGTGACCAAGGACAGCAAGTAAGCGGCAAATAGGCATCAACAAAAGAGAGCGGAATGCCGAAGCGTTCCGTTCTCTCTGCAAGACCGCAGTTACCGAATCACCGAACCGCACGAATTACCACACCTTCACGGTGGAGGCTGAATGTTCAACCCATCCCCTGCTCCGGCGCCCGCTTCTGCGCTTGGTCCCGCATTGCTGTCACTCACCGGCGTCGGCAAGACTTATGTCGAACCCGTGCTCAGCGACGTCTCGCTGGAAATCCGTCCCGGCCAGATCCTGGCGCTCACCGGTGAAAATGGCGCCGGCAAGAGCACGCTGTCCAAGATCGTCTGTGGCCTGGTGCAATCCACTACCGGCGCCATGCTGCTCGACGGCCAGCCCTATCAACCGCGCTCGCGCACCGAAGCGGAACAACTCGGCATCCGCATGGTGATGCAAGAACTGAACCTGATCCCGACGCTGAGCATCGCAGAAAACCTGTTCCTCAATCAGCTGCCGCAACGCTTCGGCTGGATCGACCGGCCGAAGCTTGCCGCCTTGGCGCAAGCACAAATGGCCGCCGTCGGCCTGACCGACATCGATCCATGGACGCCGGTCGGCGAGCTTGGCGTAGGTCACCAGCAAATGGTGGAGATCGCGCGCAACCTGATCGGCAGCTGCCGCCTGCTGGTGCTGGACGAGCCGACTGCGATGCTGACCAGCCGCGAAGTGGAATTGCTGTTCGCGCAGATTGCGCGCCTGCAATCGGAAGGCGTGGCGATCATCTACATCTCGCATCGTCTGGAAGAATTGAAACAGGTCGCCGACCGCATCGCAGTGCTGCGTGACGGCAAGCTGGTCTGCGACGACGCCATCGGCGGCTATAGCAGCGATGCGCTGGTCCAGCTGATGGTCGGCCGCGCTGCGGAAGCTGAACTCGACCTCGGTCACCGCGATATCGGCGCGCCGCTGCTGCGCGTGCGCAATCTGGGCCGCGGCAACGTCGTCGCGCCGGCATCCTTCGATCTGCGCGCCGGAGAAATTCTCGGCATCGCCGGATTGATCGGCTCCGGCCGCACTGAATTGCTGCGCCTGATTTTCGGCGCCGACCGCGCCGATCAGGGAGAAGTTTTTGTCGGTGACCAGACCCAGGCCGCCGACATACGCTCGCCCAAACACGCGATCGCTTCCGGCATCGCCATGATCACCGAAGACCGCAAGAGCCAGGGCCTGCTGCTGCCGCAATCGATCGCCGTCAACGCCACGCTGGCCAAACTCGGCGCCGTCAGCAAGATGGGCATGCTCGACGGCGATACGGAAAGCGCGGTTGCCGAGGACTACATCAAACGCCTGCGCATACGCTCGCGCGACGGCTCGCAGGCCGCAGGAGAACTCTCCGGCGGCAATCAGCAAAAGGTCGTTATCGCGCGCTGGCTCTATCGCGACTGCCCGATCATGCTATTCGACGAACCGACGCGCGGCATCGACATCGGCGCAAAATTTGATATCTACAAACTGCTGGCCGATCTGTCGCGTCAGGGCAAAGGCCTGCTGATCGTTTCCAGCGACCTGCGCGAACTGATGCTGATCTGCGACCGCATCGCCGTGATGAGCGCGGGCAAGCTGGCCGATACTTTTGAACGCGGTCAATGGAGCCAGGAAGAGATCCTTGCATCGGCGTTCAGCGGCTACATGAACTCGCCTGCTGCTGCAGCGCCCCAGGCGGCCTGAGCGTGACGACACCCACACAATCAAAACGAACAAAGATCATGACCCATCCCAACCGTACCTTCTCTGTCTACGGCCTGTCCGCCGTCAAGAACTATCTCGGCCTGATCATCGCCCTGCTCGCGATGTGCGTGCTGTTCGCCTTCCTCAGCGAAAACTTCCTCACGCTGGCAACCTTCAGTACCTTGTCCAACGACATCCCGACATTGGTCGTGATGGCGGTCGGCATGACCTTCGTACTGATCGTCGGCGGCATCGATCTGTCGGTCGGCTCGGTGATGGCGCTGGCGGCTTCGATCCTGTCGATGGCGATGGTGCGCTGGGGCTGGCCGCTGTTTGCCGCCGGGTTGCTCGGCATCCTGGTCGCCAGCCTGTGCGGCATGCTGACCGGTCTGATCTCGGTGGGCTGGCGCATTCCCTCCTTCATCGTCTCGCTGGGCGTACTGGAAATGGCCCGCGGCATGGCCTATCAGGTCACCAATTCGCGCACCGAATACATCGGCAGCGCCGTCGACAGCATCAGTTCGCCGATCATCTTCGGCCTGTCGCCTGCGTTCATCGCTTCGATCGTAGTCGTCATCGTCGGCCATCTGGTGCTGACACGCACCGTGCTGGGCCGCCACTGGATCGGCATCGGCACCAATGAAGAAGCGGTGCGCCTGGCTGGCATCAATCCGCGTCCAAGCAAGATTCTGGTGTTCGCCCTGATGGGCTTGCTGGCAGGCGTCGGCGCGCTGTTCCAGGTATCGCGCCTGGAAGCGGCCGACCCCAACGGCGGCGTCGGCATGGAGCTGCAAGTGATCGCAGCGGTGGTCATCGGCGGCACCAGCCTCATGGGCGGGCGCGGCTCGGTCATCAGCACCTTCATCGGCGTGCTGATCATCTCGGTGCTGGAAGCCGGTCTGGCGCAGATCGGCGTTTCGGAACCGATGAAGCGCATCATCACCGGTCTGGTGATTGTCGCCGCCGTAGTGCTGGATACCTATCGTCGCCGTGGCGAACGCAATACACATTAATACGCACGAACATACGCACTAACAACATCAGTGATCGCAAAACATGGCAACCATCAAAGACGTAGCGCGCCACGCCGGAGTGTCTTACACCACGGTGTCGCATGTGTTGAACAAAACCCGGCCGGTCAGCGTCGACGCCCGCGACCGCGTGCTCGCCGCCGTCGAAGCGCTGGCTTACGTGCCCAGCGCACTGGCGCGTTCACTCAAGAGTAATGCCACCGGCAGTATCGGCCTGATCATTCCCAACAACACCAACCCCTATTTCTCGGAAGTGGCGCGCGGCATCGAAGACAGCTGCTACGCCGCCGGCTACAGCGTCATCCTGTGCAACTCGGACGACGATCCGGCCAAGCAGCGCGACTATCTCAACGTGCTGCTGACCAAACGCTGCGACGGCCTGATCGTCGCCACGCTGGCGCAGACCGATGGTGAACTGCTGCGCAAGATGAAGGTGCCGACCGTACTGCTGGACCGTGCACCGAAAGACATGGCCATCGATCTTGTTGCGGTCGACAACGCCGCCGGCGGTGCACTGGCAGCCGAACATCTGCTGTCGCTGGGACGCCGCCGCATCGCTTGCAT
Organism: Herbaspirillum sp. GW822-FHT03A08; assembly: GCF_058801885.1. Lineage (NCBI taxonomy): Bacteria > Pseudomonadati > Pseudomonadota > Betaproteobacteria > Burkholderiales > Oxalobacteraceae > Herbaspirillum > Herbaspirillum sp. GW822-FHT03A08. Next base: position 584,375 of record NZ_JBXANR010000001.1, read on the forward strand.
CGGCGGCCCGGAGAGTCTGGATATTTCATATGAACGTATCGCCAGCCTGCGCCGGACTTTGCAGGATGCCGGCGTCACCGTGCAGGACGACATGCTGAAATACGCCGACTTCACCAGCGCGGGAGGCTATACCGCTGCACGCGAGTTGCTGGATTCCGGCGAAGTGCCGGATGCGATTTTCTGCTGCAACGACCTGATGGCCATCGGCGCCCTGCGCGCTGCGGCGGAACGCGGCATCGATGTGCCGGATGCCTTGTCGGTGGTCGGCTTCGACGATATCGACCTGGCGCAGTTCGTGCATCCGCCATTGACCAGCGTATCGCAAAACACGCGGACACTGGGCCAGTTGACTGCGCAATGCCTGCTTGACCGCATTGCCGATCCAGGCCGCCCGGTACAGCGACAAACTATCACGCCGCAGCTGCATATTCGGGGTTCGACTGTCAGAGCCTGAGCGCATTATTGTTGACTCGGTTTTTGATTCGTTTTGGTTTATTCACGTTAAAAATTTCACCTTAAGATAAACATGATCGTCATCATCGGCAGCATCAACATGGACTTGGTTTTGCGCGTGCCGCGCATGCCGCTTCCCGGCGAAACCATCACCGGCGGCCAGTTCCGCACCATCCCCGGCGGCAAGGGCGCCAATCAGGCCGTAGCCTGCGCGCGCCTGAGCGATGACAGCATCAAGGTCGCCATGGTGGCGTGCCTGGGCGACGACGCCTTCGGTGCAGAACTGCGCGCCGCCTTGCGCGCGGATGGCATCGACGATAGCCATGTCAGCATCATTCCAGACACCGCGTCCGGCATCGCCTCGATTCTGGTGGACGACAACGGCCAGAACAGCATCGTGCTGGCTTCCGGCGCGAATGCCGAACTCAGTCCGGCACATATCGATGCGGCGCGTGCACTGATCGAGCAAGCCCGTATCGTCGTACTGCAACTGGAGTCGCCACTGCCGACCGTGATCCACGCCATCAAGCTGGCGCACTCACTGGGCAAGACTGTGGTGCTCAATCCGGCGCCTGCGCAGGCTTTGCCGGCAGAACTGCTTGGACAGATCGACTATCTGGTGCCTAATGAAATCGAAGCAGCCATGCTGGCCGGCGTGCCTGCCGCCGGCATCAATATTGATAACGACAGTGACGAACAGATCGCCGACATCATCGCAAAACTGCGCGCCAACGGTTCCAGCAACGTCCTGGTGACGCTGGGCGAAAAAGGCGTCTACGCTGCGCTGGCCGCCGGATCAACCCACTTCGATGCGCAAGCCGTCAAGGCGGTCGATACCACCGCTGCAGGCGACACCTTCATCGGCGGCTTCGTCGCTGCACTGGCGGAAGGCCGCAGCGAAGCCGATGCCATCGCACTCGGCCAGCGCGCCGCTGCCATCAGCGTCGCACGGGTGGGCGCGCAAACGTCCATTCCGACGCGCCGGGAAGTTGCCAACTGAGTTGCCAACTGAGTAATTGAAGCAGGAGACTGACATGAAGAAAACGCCGCTGCTCAACATCGCACTGTCACAACTGATTGCCTCGCTCGGTCACGGCGACAGCATCGTCATCGGTGATGCCGGCCTGCCGGTGCCGTCCGGCGTGCCGCTGATCGACCTTGCGCTGACGCGCGGCGTGCCTGGATTCATGGATACCCTGCAAACCATCCTCGCCGAGATGCAGGTGGAACATCACGTGCTGGCCGACGAACTGGCCGGGCGCAGCCCGCAGCTCGCGCAGCAGATCAGCTTGCTCGGCCTGGCCGGCAAGCAAACCATGCCGCACGAAGACTTCAAACGCCGCAGCCAGCAGGCACGCGCCGTGATTCGCACCGGTGAGTTCACGCCTTACGCCAATATCATTCTGGTCTCGGGCGTGACGTTCTGATCCAATTTCTTGTGATTTAACTTTTCCCGATTGCCAGCACCGACGACGATTGCATCTGCATCGCCTGACGAGCGCCGTGAACGGTCTTCAATGGTGCGGCCTCAGTAATTTCATAGTGATCGCCCAGCCGGAACACGCTGACCAGTTGTGCCAGCAATGCCGTCTGCTGTTGCATCGATGACGCCGCGCCGGCAGCCTCCTCCACCAACGCGGCATTTTGCTGCGTCGCCTTGTCCATCTGGCCGATAGCCTGATTGACTTCTTCGAGACCGTTGCTTTGCTCCCGGCTCGCAGCCGATATCTCGCCGACGATATCGGTCACGCGCTTCACGCTGGCGACCATGTCCGTCATGGTCACGCCGGCCTGCTCGACCAGCACGGTGCCGGAGCCGACCTTCTCCACCGAGTCGCCGATCAATGTCTTGATTTCCTTTGCCGCCGAGGCCGAGCGTTGCGCCAGCGTACGCACCTCCTGCGCCACCACGGCGAAACCGCGCCCCTGCTCACCGGCGCGCGCCGCTTCCACTGCCGCATTCAGTGCAAGGATATTGGTTTGGAACGCGATACCGTCAATCACGCTGATGATGTCGACGATCTTCTTCGACGACTCGCTGATGGAGTTCATGGTCGCCACGACTTCACGCACCACGTTGCCGCCGGCGACCGCGATGTCGGATGCGGAGGTTGCCAGTTGATTGGCCTGCGTCGCGTTGTCGGCGTTCTGACGTACGGTCGAAGTCAATGCATCCATCGCCGAGACCGTCTCTTCCAGCGAACCGGCCTGCTGCTCGGTGCGCGACGACAAGTCGGCGTTGCCGGCAGCGATCTGCGACGAAGCGCTGGCGATCGCGGCGGTGCCGGAACGCACCTGCGAGACGATCTTGAGCAAACCCGCGTTCATATCGCGCAAGGCTGCCAGCAACTGGCCGGTTTCGTTGCGCGCGTCGATTTCAATCGTGCTGCTGAGATCGCCGTCGGCAACCGTACGCGCAATCGCTACCGCCCGCGCCAGCGGCGTGGTGATCGACACCGTGGTGTACCAGGCGATCAACGCACCCAGCAGCAAGGCCAGCAGCGAGATGCCAAGCAGCAGATATTGCGTCTGTTGAGCGTCGGCGCCGGACGACTGCACATTGTCCGTCATGCGCTGCTGCTGAAGCGCAATCATGCCGTCGATCTGCTCGAAGTAACCCTGCTGTGCCGGCAGTACTTCACTGAATAGCAACTCCGCCGCTTCACTCTTCTTGTCTTGCAACAGCGTCTGGGCAAAATGTGTACGTGCGGCGACAAACTTCTGCCGTGCCGTGACCAGACCGGCAACGTATTGGCGGCCCTGTTCGCCGGCGGTGGTTTTGTCGATCTCATTGATGGACGCCACGATCACCCGCGCACCGGTCTCAATGCTGTCCAGCTCCGCTTTGATCTTGACGGGGTCGCTCAGCAACAAGGCGTTGCGCATGCTGATGACAGCTTCATTGACCTTGTCCTTGATCCGGTGCGCCAGGATTGTCTTGGGATACAGGTCGCTGTTGGTCAGGCCGATGTTCGCGTTGAGCGAAGCGATGCGGCCGTAGGTAAGAAAAATCACCGCCAGCAGCAACACGGCGATGAAACCGAAGCTGATGGCGAGCTGATGCCCGATACGGAGTTTCCTGAATGTCATGACGTCCCTTCAATGATGGCGCGCTATCCCGGTTGGATGTCCCTGATTCGGGGATGATCCGCGGCAAAGCGCCGCTCCGGTCTCAGGTAGACGAACGGCGTGACGGCTTTATTCCATCGCTGTAAAAATAAATAGGGAGAGCGCCCGGAAACGGGAAGAAAGAAGGCGCCGGATAGGCACGTTGCGCGCATCCGGCATTAAAAAGCCAAATGGCAGTTGGCGAAACAATAACAAGTTGCATCAAGCTTTGCCGATCGCCAGCACCGCCGGCAAACGTACAGCCTTCGGCGGACGCGCGCCGTCAGGCTTTTTGAGCGATACGAGATCGCCTCCTTCGTATCGGTCGCCAAGCCGGAACACGCTGACCAGTTGCGCCAGTGAGTCCGTCTGTTGTTGCATCGATAATGCAGCGCCGGCGGCCTGCTCGACCAGGGCGGCGTTTTGCTGGGTGGTCTGGTCCATCTGGCCGATGGCCTGATTGACTTCTTCCAGGCCGTTGCTTTGCTCACGGCTGGCGGCCGATATCTCACCCACGATGTCGGTGACCCGTTTTACGCTGGCGACCATGTCGGTCATGGTGGCCCCCGCCTGCTCGACCAGCGCCGTACCGGAGCCGACTTTGTCGACCGAATCGCCGATCAGCGTCTTGATCTCCTTGGCAGCCGCCGCCGAACGTTGCGCCAGCGTGCGCACCTCTTGCGCCACCACGGCAAAGCCACGTCCCTGTTCGCCGGCACGTGCTGCTTCCACTGCAGCGTTCAATGCCAGGATATTGGTCTGGAAGGCGATGCCGTCGATTACGCTGATGATGTCGACGATCTTCTTCGATGACTCATTGATGGAATTCATGGTCAGGACGACGTCACGCACCACATTGCCGCCGGCTACCGCGATGTCAGATGCCGAGGTCGCCAACTGACTGGCCTGGCGTGCGTTGTCGGCGTTCTGCCTGACGGTGGAGGTCAGCGCATCCATCGCCGAAACGGTTTCTTCGAGCGAACCGGCCTGATGCTCCGTACGCGTCGACAGGTCCGCGTTGCCGGCGGCGATCTGAGCCGACGCACTGGCGATGGCGCCGGTGCCTGAGCGCACCTGCGAGACAATCTTCAACAAGCCTTCGTTCATGTCGCGCAGTGCCGCCAGCAACTGGCCGGTTTCGTTATGCGCATCGGATTCGATAATGCTGCTCAGATCGCCGTCGGCCACGGTGCGCGCAATCGCGACCGCACGCGCCAGTGGTGTCGCAATGGAGACCGAGGTGTACCAGGCAATCGCAGTACCCGACAACAGGGCCAGCAATGAAATGCCGAGCAGCAGATATTCAGTCTGGCGCGCCTCCTCAGCCGAGCGCCGCACATTATCCGCCATGCGCTGCTCCTGAAAAGCGATCGTGCCGTCCAGCGTCGTGAAGTAGGCTTGCTGCACCGGCAGGACCTCCTCATAAAGCAAGCGCATCGCTTCGTCCCTCCGGCCTTGCAGCAGCGCATCGGTAAAGTGAGCGCGCGCGGCGACGAACTTCTGCCGTCCCGCGATAAGCGCCTCGACATATTCACGCCCCTGCTCCGTGGAGGTCGCCTTGTCGATTTCGTTCACCGTCGCACCGACGATGTGTGCGTTGACCTCAATCCTGGCGAACTCGGATTTGATCTTGTCTGCATCGCTGGTCAGCAAAGCATTCCGCATGCCGATGACAACGTCATTGACCTTGTCCTTGATACGATGCGCCAGGATCGTCTTGGGGTAGAGATCGGTATTGGTCTGTCCGATGTTGGCGTTCAGCGAGGCGATGCGGCCGTAGGTAAAAAAGACAATCGCCAGCAACAATATGGCGATCACTCCGAAGCTGATAGCCAGCTGATGTCCGATACGAAGTTTCCTGAATGTCATCTTGCTTCCTCCCTGTTGGCATGCGTTCGCCGGCCAGCGCGCCTGCATGGGCATGGCGCCGTTCCGACCACGAGTAAACCTGCGCTACAGGATTTTTATTCCCGGAATGCCAAAATAAATCAGAGAAAAATCAGAAGCACCAAGCCGGCAAAGATGGCAGCAAGAAAATAGAGGAAGCGCCGCCGTACATGCAGTGATGCATGTACCGGGAAGAAGAATGAAATCAAACAGTAGAAGTTGACGAAATGACTATGGCCGATCGCTTCAACCGCCGGCAAGGTCCGGATCATCGCCGACATCGTCGCTGATATTGTCGGCCGCATAAGTCGCCGCCGCCAGCAAGCGCTGCGTATAGGCGTGCGACGGCTGCTGCAACACATCGGCCACCGCCCCGCCCTCCACTACTTTGCCATCCTTCATGACCAGCACCTGATGCGCCATGGCGCGGATCACGGCAAGATCGTGGCTGATGAACAAATAAGTCAGGCCGTGCTTGCGTTGCAGCTGCGCCAGCAATTGCAAGACCTGCTGCTGCACCGTAACATCAAGCGCCGAGGTCGGCTCGTCCAGCAGCAATAGTTCCGGCTTGAGCACAACAGCACGCGCGATCGCAATGCGCTGGCGCTGACCACCGGAAAATTCATGCGGATAGCGTTGCAGCATGTCTTCGGATAATCCGACTTCCTGCAGCGCGGCGACCACTTCGGCCCGCTGCTGTGCAACGTTCAGGTGCGGTTGATGCAGCGCCAGCCCTTCGCCGACGATCTGCTCAATCGTCCGGCGCGGCGACAGCGACGCGAACGGATCCTGAAACACAACCTGCATGCGTGCGCGCAAGGGCCGCACGGCGCTCGACGACATGGCGCTGACCTGTTGGCCGTCGAAACGGATTTTGCCCTCCACCTGCGCCGATGACAGACGCAACAAGGCCATGCCCAGGGTCGACTTGCCCGAACCGGATTCGCCGACGATACCGAGCGTTTCACCTTTGCGCAGCGTCAGATTCACATCATCCACCGCGACGAACTGCTTGCGGCGCAGCCAGCCTTGCTTGATCGAGAAAGTGCAGCGCACGCGCTCTCCGGTCAGCAGCACCGGCGCGCCGGGCGCAATCTCGTCGACGTTGCGTTTGGGCTGGCTGGCCAGCAGCTTGCGCGTATAGGCTTGCTGCGGCGCTGCGAACAAATCCGCCGTGACGCCGGTCTCGATCAGCTTGCCCTTTTCCATCACGCCGACGCGATCGGCAAAATGACGGACCAGGTTGAGATCGTGCGAGATCAGCAGCACCGCCATGTTTTCATCGCGCTGCAAGTGATTGAGCAATTCGAGGATCTGCACCTGAATCGTCACATCCAGCGCCGTGGTCGGTTCATCCGCGATCAGCAGCTTGGGACGGCAAGCGAGGGCCATGGCAATCATGGCGCGCTGACGCTGACCGCCCGACAACTGATGCGGATAAGCCAATGCGCGGCGCGCGGGTTCCGGAATGCCGGTTTTCTCCAGCAAGGCGACGGTGCGTTGCGCCGCAGCTTTGGCGCTCAGGCCTTCGTGCAGCATCAGCACTTCGGCGATCTGGTTGCCGATGGTGAACAGCGGATTCAAGGCCGTCATCGGCTCCTGAAAAATCATCGCTGCATCCATGCCGCGCACGCCGCGCATGGCGGCTTCAGTCTTTTGCAGAATGTCGTCGCCGTTGAACAGGATTTGTCCGTCGTAATTTGCATCCTGATTCAGACGCAACACCGACAAGGCGCTGACCGTCTTGCCGGAACCGGACTCGCCGACCAGAGCGAATTTTTCGCCGGGTTCGACTTTGAAGCTGACGTCATCGACGACGGTTGCATTGCCGAAGCGCACCGACAGATTGCGGATGTTGAGCAGACTCATGCCTTCCTCCGCACATCGAGCGCATTGCGCAAGGCGTCGCCGATATTAGTCAGCAACAGCAGCGTCACAGTCAGCACGATAAAGGTCGACAAGGCGATCCACCAGGCATCGAGGTTGTTCTTACCCTGCGCCAGCAGTTCGCCGAGGCTCGGCGTGGAAGGCGGCACGCCGAGGCCGAGGAAGTCGAGGCTGGTCAGCGCGAGAATCGATGCGCTCATGCGGAACGGCAGAAAGGTGACGACCGGCGTCAGACTGTTCGGCAGCACATGGCGCCAGATGATTTGCAGATTCGACAGACCCAGTGCGCGCGCAGCCTGTACATATTCCAGATTGCGATTGCGCAGGAAGTCGGCGCGCACATAGTCCGACAACCCCATCCAGCCGAACAGCGACAACAGCACCAGCAGCAGACCGATGCTGGGTTCGAAGATCGATGAAAAAATGATCAGCAGATACAGCTCCGGCATCGAGCCCCAGATTTCCAGGATGCGCTGCATGAACAAGTCGGTGCGTCCGGCGAAGTAGCCCTGCACCGCGCCGGCCAGCAAACCCAGCACCACGCCCGTTGCCGTTAAAGCCAGACCGAACAGGATGGAAATGCGGAAGCCGTACAGCAAGCGCGCAAACACATCGCGCCCGCGGTCATCCGTACCGAGCCAGTTCTCCGAGGAAGGCGGCGCCGGATTGGGTTGCGTGGCGAAGTAATTGAGTGTGTCGAAGCGATAGCGATTGAGCGGATAGATGGCCCAGTTGCCATCCTTCTTGAACTGGTCCTGGATGAAGGGATCCAGGTAGTCCGCGGGCGAGGCGAAATCGCCGCCGAACTCTTTCTCCGAGTAGTCATGCGCAATCGGGAACAGGATCTTGCCGTGATAGCTGGCCACCAGCGGCTTGTCGTTGGAAACCAGTTCAGCTCCGAGACTGACGATGAACAGCACCAGAAAAATAATCAGGCTCCAGTAGCCGTTGCGATTCTGGCGGAAGCGCAGCCAGATGCGACGGCCCGGAGAAATCGAAGGCGATGAAGAAGGAGAAGAAGCAGTCAAGGTCGTTACGCTCATTTGGCCAGACTTTCAAACTGGACGCGCGGATCGGCCCAGACGTAGCAAAGATCGCCCAGCAGTTTCACCACAAGACCGATCAGCGTGAACAGATACAAGGTGCCCATCACAACCGGATAGTCGCGTCGAATCACCGACTCATACGACAGCAAGCCGAGGCCGTCGAGCGAGAACAGCGTCTCGATCAGCAGGCTGCCGGCAAAGAAGGCGCCGATGAAGGCTGCCGGAAATCCGGTCACCAGGGGGATCAGGGCATTGCGGAATACATGCTTGTAGAGCACCTTGTTTTCGCTCAGGCCCTTGGCCCGCGCAGTCAGCACGTATTGCTTGCGGATTTCGTCTAGGAAGGTGTTCTTGGTCAGCATCGTCATGACCGCAAACGATCCGGCCACCGAGGCCAGCACCGGCAACGTGATGTGCCACAGGTAGTCCTTGATCTTGCCGAACAACGATAGCGTGGCCCAGTCGTCCGAGGTCAGCCCGCGCAGCGGGAACCATTGCAGGAAGCTACCGCCGCCGAACACCACCAGCAGGAACACGCCCAGCACAAACCCGGGGATCGAATAGCCGACCAGCACCACCGCGCTCGACAGCGAATCAAAACGGCTGCCCTCGCGCACCGCCTTGGCGATACCCAGCGGCACCGAGATAAGGTAGGTCAGGAAGAAGGTCCACAAACCGATCGTGATCGATACCGGCATCTTGGATTTGACCAGTTGCCAGACGTCGCCATGGTGATAAAAACTCTTGCCGAGGTCGAAGGTGAGGAAACCCTTGAGCATCTGCCAGAATCGCTCTGCCGGCGGTTTGTCGAAACCGTAGAGCGCCTTGATTTCGTTGACGCGGTCGATGTCGACGCCCTGCCGCCCGCGATAGGCAGAACCGCCACCGGCGGATTCATGCACGCCGGCTCGCCCTTTCAGTTCGTCCAAGGCCTGCTCTACCGGACCACCAGGTACGAATTGAATGACCGCGAAGGTAATGGCGATAACGCCGATCAGCGTCGGCAGCATTAACAGCACGCGCTTGAGGATGTAGCTCCAGATATTCATGGCTGTGCGAGTCCCGCAAAAATCAGTTCAATTGTCATGGTTCGTTTCATCGCGGCTTTTGCTCCCACCAGGTCGATACGACATAAGGGTTGGCCTCGTAGTACAACGGCAGTTTGTCCGGTATGCCGAAACGGTTGCGATAAGCGACTCGATGCGAAGCCGAATACCAGTGCGGAATGATGATGTAGTCATGGAGCAGGACGCGATCGAGGGCTCTGGTCGCTGTTACCAGGTCTTTGCGTGTGGTGGCTGCAACCAGCTCCTGAATCAATTGATCGACGGCAGGACTGCGCAGTCCCCAGGCGTTATTGGAGCCTTTTTCATCCGCGGCTTTCGAGCCGAACAAATCGAACATTTCATTCCCGGGACTGCTGGTCGCAGGAAAAGCCAGGCTGGTCATGTCGAAGTCGAAGTTTTCCATGCGTTTCTGCACCAGCGCGTAGTCTGCTACACGCTGGTGCACCTGAATGCCCAGTTTGTCGAGGTTGCGGACATAAACGTTGATGACGCGCGACATGGAAGATTGATCATCCAGAATTTCGAACGAAAAAATCTCTCCTTTCGCATTGCGTAAAGCGCCGTCGCGATACTCCCAGCCAGCCTGCCGCAACAATTCGCGCGCCTTGAGCAAATTCTCACGCAAGGAATGCGGAGGATTGGTGTCCGGCGGTACCGGAGCCGGGCCGAACACGACCGGATTGAGCTTGTCCCGCAAGGGATTGAGCAGCTTCAGTTCATCTTCAGACGGTGTGCCCCGTGCGGCCAGTTCGCTGTTGGCAAAGAAGGAATCGATACGCGTGTACTGGTTGTAAAACAACTGCCGGTTCAACCACTCGTAGTCGAGCGCCAATCCCAAGGCTTGCCTGACGCGCACGTCCTGGAACTGCGGACGCCGCAGATTGATGACAAAGCCTTGCATGTTGGCGCCATTCTGATGTTTCAGATTGCGCTTGATAATCTCGCCGCTGGTGAATTTGGGACCGTTGTATGCGCGCACCCAATTTTTGGCGCTGTACTCGACGACAACGTCAAACTCACCCGCCTTGAATGCTTCCAGCCGGGCCACATCGTCCTTGTAAAACCGATAGACGATGTTCTCGAAATTGAACGTGCCTTTGCGCACCGGCACATCGGTGCCCCAATAGTCGCTGCGGCGCTTGTAGGTAATATTGCGGCCGACGTCGTAGCTGTCGATGGCATAAGGTCCGCTGGCAATCGGCGGCGTCAGTTGAATGTTGTCGAACGACGTTCCCGCCGCCCACTTTCTGGAGAACACGGGAACGCTGCCGACGATCAAAGGCAGCTCATGATTCTTGGTCTTGAAATCGAAACGCACCGTTTGCCCGTCGAGAACGACGCACTGCTTGATATCGGCGAAATAGGACTTGTACTGCGGCGCGCCTTTGGCGATCAAGGTGTCGAAGGAATACTTCACGTCGGCCGCGGTGACCGGGTCGCCATTGTTGAAGCGTGCCTTGGGATTGAGGTGAAACGTCATGGACATGCGGTCCGCCGACAGTTGCATGTCATCGGCGAGCAGGCCGTAGATGGTGGTGATTTCATCCTGCGAACTGATTGCCAGCGTTTCGAACATCAGGCTATCGACCCCGGCGGCAGAAACGCCTTTCAGGGAGAACGGATTGAATTTATCAAAACTGGTGCGACGATCCGGATTCGCCAGATATAGCGTGCCGCGCTTGGGCGCGTCAGGATTGACGTAGTCGAAATGGGTGAAACCGGCGGAATATTTGGGTGTGTCGTACAGCGAGAAGGCGTGTTCCGCACTGGCGGGGCTGAGATGACTGAGCGCGCCCAGCAGCAAGGAAGAAAGAATGAATTTACGCATGCGTCCTGTCGGAGTCGGATTCCCGTGAAATTCCTGCAAAGTTGTTGAGATGCAAAACTGATGCCTATTCTACCCAATGGCACTCAGCAGCATTGCCTGCCGATGACAAAATGCCAAGCCGGCATCCCGCTCGGCCGCCATCTTCCGTCCGCGAAAAATCGTCCCATCGGTTGCCCCCATCGCTGCAAGCCCCTACAATCTTGCCCAGTTCAGACGCAAATATACTGCATCGAATAGAAATCCCCTTATTTCGTCCCGGCCGGCACCGCTTTTGGCGTCGTCGCGGCGATCACTCGGAGTCAACATGGCATTTTTGCAAGGCAAGAAAATCCTGATCACAGGTCTGTTATCCAATCGTTCCATCGCTTATGGCATCGCCACGGCGTGCAAGCGCGAAGGCGCGGAACTGGCGTTCACCTATGTCGGCGAGCGTTTCAAGGACCGTATCACCAAATTCGCCGAAGAATTTGACAGCAAGCTGATTTTCGATTGCGACGTCGGCAGCGATGAGCAGATCAATGCCTTGTTCGCCGATCTGGGCAAATCATGGGATCAGCTGGACGGCCTGGTGCACGCCATCGGCTTTGCGCCGAACGAAGCGATCGCCGGCGACTTCCTGGAGGGTTTCTCGCGCGAAGGCTTCAAGATCGCGCACGACATCTCGGCCTATAGCTTCCCGGCAATGGCAAAGGCGGCGCTGCCGATGCTGCGTCCGAATTCGGCGCTGCTGACCCTGACCTACCTCGGTTCCGAGCGCGTCGTGCCGAACTACAACACCATGGGCCTGGCCAAAGCGTCGCTGGAAGCCAGCGTGCGTTACCTGGCGGAATCCCTGGGTCCCAAAGGCGTGCGCGTCAACGGCGTGTCTGCCGGTCCGATTAAGACGCTGGCGGCCAGCGGCATCAAGGGCTTCGGCAAGATCCTCGGTTTTGTGTCCGACAACGCCCCGCTGCGCCGCAACGTAACGATTGAAGACGTGGGCAATGCTTCGGCCTTCCTGTTGTCTGACCTGGCAGGCGGCATCACCGGCGAGATCACCTACGTGGATGGCGGCTTCTCGCGCGTTGTCGGCGGGATCTCGGAGTAAGACGAACAACGACTAGGGCCTGTTCGAAGTAAATCTCCGAATAAGCCCTAGTGCTAACTTCGACATTTTCCTGTATGATTCGGTTTGTGCGTTGCAATACGACGTACAAACCGTAATCCGGTCTACCGGGTTACTCAGTAGCTTCGCAAGCCCTAACTGTCGCGCTAGACATACGACAGTACGTAGTAAAAGCCCTCCCGCCTTGAGTGTCCTTAGTTTTTAAGCGACACCGTCCCGGCGCAAAGCTTTTGTGCCGAAATTTCTTTGTTTTTCATAGTCATTTCGTTGGTTGGCGTTGCTTTTTTGCGTTCACCGCATTTGTTGTGCGCTCGTTGCGTCCGATTCGTTGGCCGTAAGCTTGCGCTGCATTGCATTTGTCTGGCGCTCATACATAAAACGAAAGAAAACATGACTTTTGAAACACTAGGCCTGCACCCATCGATTATCAAAGCCTTGACCGACTCCGGCTACACCGCGCCGACTCCGGTCCAGGAACAAGCTATCCCTGCCGCCATCGCCGGTAAGGATCTGCTGGTATCGTCGCAGACAGGCTCCGGCAAGACAGCAGCATTCATGCTGCCGTCGCTGCACAAGTTTGCCTCCATGCCGCCTGCCGCTCCCGGCGCGAAGACGCCAAACCAGGAAGCGCAAGCCGCCAAGGCACGCGGCGACCGTCCACGTTTCCGTCCTGCACAGCCAAAGATGCTGGTGCTGACGCCGACACGTGAACTGGCCCTGCAAGTGACTACCGCAACCGACAAGTACTGCGCACACATGCGCCGTCTGAAGGCCGTGTCCATCCTGGGTGGCATGCCTTATCCGAAGCAAATGCAATTGCTGTCGCGCAATCCTGAAATCCTGGTGGCGACACCTGGCCGTCTGATCGACCATATGGATTCGGGCAAGATCGATTTCTCCGAACTGGAAATCCTGGTGCTGGACGAAGCCGACCGCATGCTGGACATGGGCTTCATCGAAGATATCGAAAAGATCGTTGCTGCAACACCGGCAACCCGCCAAACCATGCTGTTCTCGGCAACGCTGGATGGCGTCGTCGGCAACATGGCAAAGCGCATCACCAATGCACCGCAGATCATCCAGATCGCCGGTTCCGCCACCAAGCATGAAAACATCGCTCAGCGTGTCCACTTCGTCGACGATCTGTCGCACAAGAATCGCCTGCTGGACTTCCTGCTGCGCGACGTGACCATGGATCAGGCTGTTGTGTTCACCGCCACCAAGCGTGACGCTGACACCATCGCCGACCGTCTGAACATCGCCGGTTTCGCTGCCGCTGCTTTGCATGGCGATATGCATCAAGGCGCGCGCAACCGCACTCTGGACGGCATGCGTCGCGGCCAGGTCCGCGTGCTGGTAGCCACCGACGTCGCCGCTCGCGGTATCGACGTGCCGGGCATCACCCACGTGTTCAACTACGATCTGCCGAAATTCCCGGAAGACTACGTTCACCGTATCGGCCGTACCGGTCGCGCCGGCCGTAACGGCGTTGCCGTCTCGCTGGTCAATCACGCAGAAGGCATGCACGTCAAACGTATCGAGCGCTTCACCAAGCAACCGATCCCGGTTGATGTCGTGGAAGGCTACGAGCCAAAGAAAACAGCGGCGCCTGCACGCAGCGCACGCAAGCCAGGCGGCTGGCGTCCAGGCGACAACCGCAGCGGCCCACCACGTTCGGGCAGCGGTAACGGCAATGGCGGCGGTCGCAGCTTCGGCGGCAAACCGGCAGGTGCCGGTGGTCCGCGCAAAGAAGGCGGCGGTGGCGGCGGTTACAAGGGCGGTGGCGCCCGTGCCGACGGCGGCGCACGTCGCTCTTACGGCGATCGTTAATTTGCATTAACACTGCCTGCTGTATCGGCGATCACCGTCCAACGATGATCGCCGCAGAAAGCAGGCAAGTCACAAAACAAAAGGCCGCTTCATTGAAGCGGCCTTTGTCATTGGCGTCGCAGTTTTCAGTCTCAACTGCTGCAGGCGCCGCCCTTCCCTGCCCGCAAGGCCGTCACGTCGGCAGAAATCGCATCCGCCGCATTCGCGACCGCGCGCTGCATGCCTTGCACCACGCCATCTATACCGATGCCGCTGACCGGTTCCACGACCGCCAGACGACACACCGTACTGGTGTTGTTGTCGCTGCGTGTGACGGTCCAGCCGAAGGATGCCTCGACCTTGCCGCCCTTGACGGCATCAAGCTGGCGCAATTCAACCACGATGCGGTAGACCGGCTGACTCACCGGACGTCCGCCGCGCGTCACGTCGACGGCGCCGAGGCGATTGGCGACACCGCTGGCCAGCGCATCGCGCAATTCATTATTGAACGGCGCCGACCACCGATCCTGCTCCAGAATATCGACGCGCGTATCGTCCGTGCGCACGACTATCTGCGGCCGCGCCAGACGCTCCGGCACGCTTACCGGCAAGACCTCGATGAATGTCTGGCCGCTTGCGGGTGCAGCTGCAGATGTCTGGGATGGGGCCGATGAGGAACCTGATGCTCCGGTTGCCGCCAAGGTATAGAAACGCGTCGGCGCCGTCGAGCATGCCGCCATCGTCAATACCGACGCCGCCAGCATCGCCGCCGAAACAAGTGTGAATCTGCGCTGCATTATTTATCCTCCTGCTTGCCGCGAATCAGCGATTCCGGATGTTGCTGCAAATAATCGGTCAATACCCTGATGGAAGCCGCCGCACGCGATAGCTCCTGCATGGTCTGGCGTACGTCCTGCTGCAACGGCGCGTCGTCGGACAAGGTCCGTTCGGCGGCGTTGAGCGTCTTGCGCGCATCATGCATAGCGGCAGTGATTTCCGGCGCGACGTCGTTGTTGATCTTGTTCATGGTCTGCTCGGCGCTGCTCAGCGTACGATTGAGCGTAGCCAAAGTCTTGCGCAAGTCATCGCCGATCTTGTCGAACGGCACCTTGCTCAGCTTGCGCGTAATGTCCCCGATCTGATTCTGGATCTCGTCGAGACTGTTAGGAATCGTCGGGAAGACCAGCGGCGTCTTCTCAATATCAATCTGAGCCGGCTCCGCATTCGGGAAGAAGTCCAGCGCCACATAGACCTGACCGGTCAGCAGACTGCCACTGCGCAATTGCGCGCGCAGTCCGTGTGCAACCAGATAGCGCAGACGCTGGCGCGGCGTATAGCGCGATTCTTGCTGCTCGTTGAACTTGCGGCCGAGACGATCCGGATACAGAGTCACCACCACCGGCATCAGGAACTGGCGCGTCTTGTCGTCGTATTCGATGCCGATCGACTTGACCTCGCCCAGCACCACGCCACGGAAGTCCACCGCCGCGCCCGGCTCGAGACCGCGTAGCGACTGGTTGAAATAGAGCAGCACAGTTTGCGAGCGTCCGTCAGGTTCCTTCATGGCGGCAGCTTCATCTTCGGCCAGGCGGAAGCTGGTGTTTTCCTTGGCAGCCGTATTGGTATCGAATTCGTCCATCGATTTGAAAGCGATACCGCCCAGCACGACCGTTGCCAGCGATTGCGTATGCAACTTGAAGCCGCTGGCATTGATTTGCATGTCAAAACCGCTGGCATGCCAGAAGCGCGAATTGATACCGACAAATTTATCGTAAGGCGCGTTCACGAAAATGCGCAGCGTCACCCCCTTTCCGTCCTGATCGAGATCATAGGCGGCAACCTGGCCGACCTTGATGCGACGATAAAACACGGGCGAGCCGATATCCACCGAGCCGAGATCGGCGGCATGCAGCACGAACTGCTTGCCGGAGGTGTCGCGCGTAATGATAGGCGGCTGTTCAAGTCCGGCGAATTCTTTTTTCGTTTCCTCCGACTTGCCCGCATCGGCGCCGATATACGCGCCCGACAGCAAGGTGTTCAGGCCGGAGATGCCCGATGCCGCCACGCGCGGGCGCACCACCCAGAAGCGCGTGTCGTCGGCGGTGAAGCTCTCGGCTTCTTTGGTCAACTGCACGGTGGTCAAGACATGCGAGCGGTCTTTGCTCAGCGTAATCGACTGCACCTGGCCGATATCGACGTCCTTGTATTTCACCTTGGTCTTGCCAGCCTCGAGGCCTTCCGCCGAGACGAAGCTGATGGTGATCACCGGGCCGCGTTCGATCAGTATCTTGGCAACCAGCGTCAGACCGACCACGGCGGCGACGATGGGAATCAGCCACACCAGCGACGGCAGCCAGTTGCGCTGGCGGGTGCGCTTCGGCTCCGGCAGATGATTTGAGGGCGTCGTTTGTTCAGTCATTCACTATCCTTTTTTTGTTGCTCTTGCAGGCCGGCATGTGGCGGCGGCACTGTGTTCTTATCGGGAACCGGATCATCCTGATCCCAGATCAGACGCGGATCGAAGCTCAGGGAAGCCAGCATGGTCAGCACCACCACCGAGCCAAACGCCGCCACGCCGATACCTGCGGTAATTTTTGCGAAACCTTCGATCTGCACCAGCCCGGTCAGCAGGGATACGACAAAAACATCCAGCATCGACCACCTTCCGATCGACTCCACCACGCGATACAGCTTGGCGCGTTGCAGGCGCTGCCAACTGCTGCGCCGGCGCGCGCTCACCGTCAGGATGATCAGCGACACCAGTTTGAACAGCGGCACCAGAAAACTGGCGATGAACACCACGATCGCCAGCTCCCACGATCCGTCGACCCAGAAGTAGATGATGCCGCTCATGATCGTATCCTGCTGTTCGTCCAGCAAGGTCGTGGTAGTCATCACCGGCATCAGGTTGGCCGGGATATACATGATGCAGGCTGCGATCAGAAAGGCCCAGGTGCGATTGAGGCTGTCGACCTTGCGCACGTGCAGCGGGCTGCGGCAGACCTCACAGTTCTCGTTATCGCTGACATTCTCCCAGACAGTGCCGCAATGGTGGCAAGGACGAAGATTAGAGGCGATGGCGCTGTTCATCACCGGCTCGGCAGCAGGGGCGGCATGTGCGGCGGGCTCACCCGCAAACGATGCATCGCTTGCAGGATGCGGTATTGGATGGGTGTCGGCGCTCATCGTACCGGCTCTCCGTCTTTGACCGGCTGCGCGTCGTCAAGGTGTGCAATCACCAGCGAGCGCCACAGATAGCGCGGGTTGAACGACACCACCGCAGTCAATACGATCGTCAGGGCGCCAAACGCCCACAAGGCGACCCCAGGGATCACCGTCGCCATATTGGACAACTTCACCACCGCTACCAGTACGCCGAGCAGGAACACTTCCACCATGCCCCAAGGGCGGACCATCTGCATCAGTCGCAGCAAGGTCTTGACGCCGGGACGATGCACGCCGTGCGCAGTCGGTAATAACAAATAGAAAAGCACCAGCAACTGCAGCAAGGGGAACAGAATCGTCGTGGCCAGCACCAGCATGGCCACCAGCGACATGCCTTCCATCCCGAGCACCTTGACGGCCCCGATCAGCGTAGTCTGGCTGGTCAGCCCCTGCAACTCGATCTGCACAATCGGAAAGCTGTTGGCGATCACGAACATGATCAGGCTGGCGACCGTCAGCGGCAGCAAGCGTTGCTGGCGGCTGCCGGTGTCGCGCTCCATCTCTGCGCCGCAGCGCTGGCAGTGCGCAACTTCGGCGCGCTTGAGTACCGGCCTGTGATGCACTGCATCACACTCTTCGCAAACGATCAGGTCCGGACGTCTATGCATGAATTGTATAAATAGTGGAAATAAACCGAATAAAGAACAGATGTAGCCAAACCATTAACGACTTGCCGCTTCATCATCATGACAGGAACTTGGATTCTAACAACAAAAAGCGGCGTTTTTACCCCGCTTCGGGCTCGCTTTCGGCCGGGCCGGGCAGATATTGCTTGACAAGCCAAACGGCAATCTTCTAAAGTGACCAGATGAACTCCGCAACACAATTCTCCCTATCACTATCGCACTTCGCTGGCGCCCTGCTAGCGTTGCTACGAGTGACGCTACTACCAGCTTCGCGCTAATCCAGGTTTCCCCCTAGTTTTTGCAGTTTCCTCGCTGGCGTATTGATCTGAAAGTATCCGAAATGGATTCTCAGAATCACATCGCAGCACAAATTAAAAAGTTGTAAATTTTTACTGAAAAGCCAGTTATGCCGCTCTTGCATACCCACTCCATTGCTGCAACTCCGACTTTCGGCGAAGTCGCAGGGTTTATCGCCGCGAAGAACTTTGCACCATCGGCGCCGCTACTGCTATCGCTACCGATCGGTTGCCTGGCCTCGCGTTAGTGGCAGTCAGGCGGCCCTTGAGCCACATCGGATGATTTCCCCAATTTCACTGTAGTGACAAATTAAAGAGGTTTTACCATGATGTTAAGCAACCCGGCAGCAAAGTACCGTGCATTCCCAACGATTCCGTTATCTGATCGTACCTGGCCCAATCAGTTCATTTCCAAGCCGCCGATCTGGATGAGTACCGACCTGCGCGACGGCAATCAGGCGCTGATCGAGCCAATGAGCCCGGAACGCAAACTGCGCTTCTTTGAAATGCTGCTGCAAATCGGTCTGAAAGAAATCGAAGTCGGCTTCCCCTCCGCATCGCAAACCGACTTCGATTTCGTTCGCAAACTGATCGAAGAAAACCGCATTCCCGATGACGTCACCATCATCGTGCTGACCCAGTCGCGCGAAGAGCTGATCCGCCGCACCATCGATTCGCTGGCAGGCGCCAAGCAAGCTATCGTGCACTTGTATAACTCGGTGGCGCCGGCTTTCCGCAAGATCGTCTTCAACATGTCGCGCGATGAAATCAAGAACATCGCCGTTACCGGCACCCAGCTCGTCAAGGAACTGACCGACGCCCGTCCGGAAACCCAATGGCGCTATGAATATTCGCCGGAATCGTTCAGCACTACCGAACTCGACTTCTCCAAGGAAATCTGCGATGCCGTCTGCGAAACCTGGGGCGCGACACCCGAACGCAAAGTCATCCTGAACCTGCCGTCGACCGTCGAATGCAGCACACCGAATGTCTACGCCGACCAGATCGAATGGATGTGCCGCAACCTCAAGCATCGCGCTTCCACCATCATCTCGGTACACCCGCACAATGACCGCGGCACTGCCGTTGCCTCCGCTGAACTGGCCGTCATGGCCGGCGCTGATCGCGTCGAAGGCTGCTTGTTCGGCAACGGTGAACGCACCGGCAACGTCGACCTCGTCACACTGGTGCTGAACCTGTACACCCAAGGCGTGAACCCTGGACTGGATTTTTCCGACATTGACACCGTGCGTCAATGCGTTGAAGAGTGCAACCAGATCCCGGTCCACCCGCGTCATCCGTATGTCGGCGACCTGGTCTTCACGGCCTTCTCCGGCTCGCACCAGGATGCGATCAAGAAGGGCTTCGCCAAACAGCAAGCGGACGCCATCTGGGAAGTGCCTTATCTGCCGATCGACCCGGCCGATCTGGGCCGCAGCTACGACGCCGTGATCCGCGTCAACAGCCAGTCCGGCAAGGGCGGCATGGCTTACCTGCTGGAACAGGAATACGGCCTGTCGATGCCGCGCCGTCTGCAGATCGAATTCAGCCGCGCCATCCAGCGCGAAGCCGATGCTACCGGCAAGGAAATCGTTGCCGGCGACATCTACACGATCTTCAAGAGCGAATATCTGGACCGCACCACACCGTACGTCTATCGCGCCCACCGCATGTCGGAAGATTCTTCGCACAAGGAATCGATCAAGATTGAAATCGACATCGAGCGCAACGGCGAAAAGGCCACCCTGCGCGGCACCGGCAACGGTCCGATCGACGCCTTCGTCAATGCACTGGGTCTGGACATCAAACTGATGGACTTCCACGAGCACGCCATCGGCGCCGGCGCCAATGCGCAAGCCGCCAGCTATATCGAGCTGCGCCTGAATGAAGCGCCGACCGGTTTCGGCGTGGGCATTGACGCCAACATCGTCACCGCATCGTTCAAAGCCGTCCTCAGCGCCATCAATCGCCAGATCGCGATTGACCAGAGCGCCAATCAGCCTTCTTCGCCAAAAGCGAAAGCCGCCTGAGCAGCCTGACAAACCCACGTCAAGCGACATGAAAAAAGCCGCCGGTTTATCCAACCGGCGGCTTTTTTGTTTTGTGCTTCAGATAATCGTGAATCGTTACAGCGAGCGGGCCAGACGAATGCCGCTGTACTGCCAGCATGCGGTCGCCGGGAAAAAGTTGCGATAGCTGATACGCGAATGTCCCAGCGGGGTCGCGCCGGATGAGCCGCGCAAGACGTATTGATTGACCATGAACTTGCCGTTGTACTCACCCACGGCGCCGTCCGGAATCGCATAACCCGGATAAGGCGCGTAGCTGCTTGACGTCCACTGCCACGCCGTGCCGAAAAATTGCCGGCCCTCATTGCCGAGGGCACCGGCTGCATATTCCCACTCCGCCTCGGTCGGCAAACGCGCACCGGCCCAGCGCGCATAGGCATCAGCCTCGTAGTAGGACAAGTGCAGCACCGCCGCATGCGGATCCAGCGGCAACATGCCATGCAAGGTGAACTCCTGCCATGCGCCGTCGTCCTGGCGATGCCAGTACAGAGGATGTCTGATGCCGTTGCTGCTGCGCCAGTCCCATCCGGCCGATAGCCAAAGAGCCGGATTGTCGTAGCCGCCCTGCTCCACAAACATCAGGTATTCGATATTGCTGATCAGGCGCGAACCGATGGCAAATGCCTCGACGAACTGGCGGTGCGACGGCAGCTCGTTGTCGAAACAGAATCCGCTGCGCGCTTTGTTGCCATAGCCAATCTCCACCACACCGGCATCGAAGGCATTCCACTCCAGTTCGGTCTGTACCGGCATGGCCTGTAAGGCGCGCGGCAGATAGGCCGGCTTGAGCGGATTGAGCGACAGCAGATGTTTGACGTCGGTCAGCATCAGCTCCTGATGTTGCTGCTCATGCTGCATGCCCAGCTCCAGCAGGCGCAGACAGTCTGCATCACAGACATCCGACAACAGCAGCGCCTGCATGCGCAGATCGATGTTGGAGCGATAGGCGCGGATCTCGGCCAGCGACGGGCGCGTAAGCAAGCCGCGCTGCGGACGCGGGTGCTTGTCGCCGACACCTTCGTAATAGGAATTGAATAAGACCCGGAACGCGGGATGAAACGGCGCAAAATCAGGCTCGTAAGTTTCGAGAATGAAGGTCTCAAAGAACCAGCTGGTATGCGCCAGATGCCATTTGACCGGACTGGCGTCGGGCATCGACTGCGCGCCGCAATCTTCATCGGATAAGGGCGTAGCGAGAATCATCGAGTATTCGCGCGTGCGCAAAAAATCATCGACGATGGCTGCGTTCGTTGCGGCCAGGACGGCCGTTTCCTTATGCATGCTGCTTGTCTCCCTTTGCAGATGTCATGTACCAGCCGCTTACACCGGCCGCGCGTAACATAACATGAACCACTTCTGCGGATCGAACCACATCTTGGCATGGCCAAAACCAGCCTGCCGCAGCAAATCGCTGAAGCCGTCCGGCGTGAATTTGTAGCTGTTCTCTGTATGGATGCGCTCACCCTGGCGGAAACTCCGCTCACCGCCGCACCATGCCACCGTGACATCGCGGCGCGCTTCCAGATGCATCTCGATGCGCGACAATTCAGGATTGAAGAAACCGCGATGCTGCCAGTCGTCCACCACGAAATCACTGCCCAGCAAACGGTTGACGTGCAACAAAGCATTGCGATTGAACGCTGCCGTCACGCCCAGTGCATCGTCGTAGGCGGCATCAAGTACCGCCTTTTCCTTGACCAGATCGATGCCGAGCAAGACGCCGCCCGCTTCGCCCAATTGCAGACCGTGACGCATGCGGCGCAGGAACTGAAGCGCTTCTTCCGGCGCGAAGTTGCCGAGCGATGATCCGGGATAAAAGAAGAGCCGATTTTCACGTCCGACCGTCGATGGCAATTGCAGCGAAGCAGAGAAATCCATCGCGATTTCCTGCATCGGAATCGCCGGAAATTTTTGCCGCAAACCGTTCACCGCCTCACGCAGGAATTCAGTCGAAATATCGATGGGCACGTACTGACGCGGCTCAAGGGACGGAAACAGACGCGCGGCCTTGGCGCAATTGCCGGCGCCCAGATCGATCATGGTCACGCCTTTGCCGACGGTCGCGGCAATATCCTCGGCGTGTTGGTCGAAGATCTGCGCTTCGGTGCGGGTCGGGTAGTATTCCGGCAGCGCACAAATCGCTTCAAATAAAGTGGATCCGAGCGCGTCGTAAAAGTATTTGGGAGAAATGCGGGCGGCTTCGGCCATCAGGCCGTCTTGCAATTCGTTCCGGATAGGACAGGGTTCTGACCAATCGTCCTGCATGTCCTGCAACATTCGTTGAGCCAATTTGCTCTCCTTGTTGTAACCGCATGATGTAACGGCACAATGTAACCGCGCAATGTAACAACTGCATGAACGTGATGGGCACGGTATCCGGGCATGCAATACACTAGACCGCGTTCAGAAAGTACTAGCAACCGCATATTGAGCGCACATGGCGCATTTCAAGAGGTCAATCTGTTGTCAGATTGAATAGTTGATGAATGCATATACTTATACATTCTATCGACTTGCAATCGCCGATGTGGTTCACCGCACCATAAAAATTCTGACATTCAGCCCATAAGTTGCCTTACCAACATCATAAATCTTGCCAACATGTCATCTAGCGTCAAACCAGAACCCGCCAAAGGCAGCATCAAAACCCTGATCGGCCTGCTCCCCTTTCTGCAACCTTATAAGCGTCAATTCATGCTGGCCGGCCTGGCGCTCATCGTCGCTGCGGCGGCAACCCTGGCGATCCCGTATGCGTTTCGGCAAATGATCGATCTGGGCTTCGGCAAAAGCGGCATCGGCGGTGCCGACGCCGCTGCCAGCACGCTGCACATCGACTTGTATTTTCTTGCTCTGTTCGGTGTCGCCTGCATCCTCGGCGTGGCCACGGCGGCGCGGTTTTACATGGTGTCGTGGCTGGGCGAACGCGTGACGGCCGATCTGCGCAGTGCCGTCTATGCGCATGTGGTCACGCAAAGCCCGCAGTTCTTTGAAACCACCAAGACCGGTGAAGTGCTGTCGCGCCTGACCACCGACACCACGCTGATCCAGACGCTGGTGGGCACCAGTATCTCGATGGCGTTGCGCAACGGACTGCTGTTTATGGGCGGCATGGTCATGCTGTTCATCACCAGCGTCAAGCTGTCGTCCATCATCATCGTGATGCTGGCAGCCGTGGTGCTGCCGATCGTGTTTTACGGCCGCCGCGTGCGCAAGCTCTCGCGCGAATCGCAGGATCGCGTCGCAGACGCCTCCGCGCTGGCCGGCGAGATCCTCAACGCCATGCCGACAGTGCAAGCCTTCACGCACGAAGAGATCGAAGCCAGGCGCTTCGGCACCTCGGTGGAACGTGCTTTTCATACCGCCATGCAGCGCATCCGCGCGCGTTCGGTACTGACGATGATGGCGATCCTGCTGGTGTTCGGCGCCATCGTGTTCGTGCTGTGGCTGGGCGCGCATGCCGTAGTCCAGGGCAGCATGAGCGGCGGCCAGCTCGGTCAGTTCATCCTGTATGCGTCGCTGGTGGCAGGCTCCATCGGCGCCTTGTCGGAAGTGCTGGGCGACACCCAGCGCGCAGCCGGCGCTACCGAACGCTTGCTCGATCTGCTGTCGGCCAAGTCGCCGGTGCAATCGGTGTTGCTGCCGGAAACCCTGCCGCCGCGTACCGCCAACGGCGCAGCGTTGCAGCTGGAAGATGTGGTGTTCCACTATCCGTCGCGCCCCGACAGCAGCGCACTGATGCATCTGTCCTTGGATATCAAACCGGGCGAGACCATCGCCATCGTCGGTCCGTCCGGTGCCGGCAAGACCACGCTGTTCCAATTGCTGTTGCGCTTCTACGATCCGCAGCAAGGCGCCATCAAACTGGGCGGCGTCGACATCAAATTTCTATCCCTGCAAACCTTGCGCGGCGCCATCGGCATCGTGCCGCAGGACACCATCATTTTTTCCGAGAACGCGCTGGAGAACATCCGCTTCGGCCGTGCCGATGCCAGCGATGAAGAAGTGATTGCTGCAGCGAAGATGGCGGCTGCACATGAGTTCATCGAGCGCCTGCCGCAAGGCTACCAATCCTTCCTCGGCGAACGCGGCGTGCGTCTGTCGGGCGGTCAGCGCCAACGCATTGCAATTGCACGTGCACTGTTGAAGAATCCGCCGTTGCTGCTGCTCGACGAAGCCACCAGCGCCCTCGACGCCGAATCCGAACGTCTGGTGCAGTCTGCCCTGGAAGCCGCCATGATCGGCCGCACCACATTGGTCATTGCGCACCGCCTCGCGACCGTGCAGCGCGCCGACCGCATCATCGTGCTGGAGCATGGCCGCATCGTCGAGACCGGTACACATGCTTCGCTGATTGCGCAAAATGGTCTGTACGCGAGCCTGGCTGCGCTGCAGTTCAATACCGACTGAACGATGGAATGGTTGCGAGGAATGGTTAAGATCAATCGCGCCGCCGGGAGAACGTCCAAAGAATCCGGCGGCGCCAAACACGATTTCAAAAAATAAAATAGACTTCTGGTTTCACCAAACAACCACCTCCCCTACTTCCACTTTCCACTTGCGAGCGCGCCGTCCTTTCTGCGCATACCGCGAACCAACAGGAGCTTTCGATGAGCAGCAAATTATTCTCCCCGCTGAAGTTACGCGAACTGACTCTGCCGAACCGCATTGCCGTTTCGCCAATGTGCCAGTACTCAGCGCAGGACGGTTTCGTCAATGACTGGCACCTGGTCCATCTGGGCAGCCGCGCCGTCGGCGGCGCCGGTCTGGTGATCGTGGAAGCGGCCGGCGTTCTGGCCGAAGGCCGCATCACGCCGGAAGACGTCGGCATCTGGAAAGACGAGCACATCGAACCGCTGCGCCGCATCACCCGCTTCATCGAAGCGCAGGGTTCTTTCGCCGGCATCCAGCTGGCGCACGCCGGCCGCAAGGCCAGCGCCTGGCGTCCATGGGCCGGCAAGGTCGGCACCGTGCCTGCCGCAGAAGGCGGCTGGGATACCGTAGGCCCGTCGGCGATTCCTTTCGACGCCACCTTCAAGGCGCCGGTGGAGCTGAGCGTGGAAGCCATTGCGCAACGCGTGCAAGCCTTTGCCGATGCCGCACAACGCGCCTTCAAGGCCGGTTTCAAAGTCGTCGAAGTGCACGCCGCACACGGCTACCTGCTGCATGAATTCCTCTCGCCGCTGAGCAATCAGCGTACCGACCAATACGGCGGTTCGCTGGAAAACCGCGCGCGCTTCCTGGTGGAAACCGTCACCGCCGTGCGTAAAGTCTGGCCGGCAGATCTGCCGCTGTTCGTCCGCCTGTCGGCAACCGACTGGACCGAGGGCGGCTGGAATGCCGACGAGACAGTTGCCGTCTCGCGCATGTTGCGCGACCTCGGCGTCGATCTGGTCGACGTCTCCAGCGGCGGCAACATCGCCACGGCGACGATTCCGACCGGTCCCGGCTATCAGACTGCCTTTGCCGCACGGGTCAAGAGCGAGGCCAAGATCGCTACCGGCACCGTCGGCATGATCACTGATGCGATCCAGGCGGAACACGTTCTGCGTACCGAACAAGCCGATCTCGTGCTGCTGGCGCGCGAACTGCTGCGCGATCCATACTGGCCGCTGCGCGCCGCCGATGCGCTCAAGGAAAACGTCGCCTGGCCGCCGCAATATGTGCGCGCCGCATCGAGCAAGACGCCATTGCGTGAGAACGTCGATTACGGCGACCTCGACTGATCCTGATCGCAATCCCGAATCCCGGGTCCCGTATCCGGCCGCGATAATCCCAGGGCGACATATCGAAGGTGTGTCGCCCGGATTGCTTCGATGGGATCGTATTTTCAGGTTGACCCGACGCAACTTTCCCCGCCGTGGTATAACTAACGCACGGCATACGCCACTCGCTTCCGCAAGCCATTCCGCCGGATGCGATTTCAACATCCTGCTTCGCATTCTTTCATTCATCTGATTCGCAAAGAGATACTCATCATGTACAAAGACGTTCAACTCTTCATCAATGGCCGCTGGACTGCCAGTGTCTCGGATCGCACCATTCCGGTCGTCAATCCCGCCACTGAAGAAGTCATCGGCCACATCGCTCACGCCAACAAGCAAGACCTCGACGCTGCGCTGGCTTCCGCGCAAAAGGGTTTTGACACCTGGCGCAATATCTCCGCGTTCGAGCGTTCCAAGATCATGCGCAAGGCCGCCAACATCCTGCGTGAACGCGCCGACGAAGTCGCGCAACTGATGACGCTGGAACAAGGCAAGCCGCTGGCGGAAGCCAAGGCAGAAACCCTGGGCGCCGCCGATACCATCGACTGGTTCGCCGAAGAAGCCCGCCGCACCTATGGCCGTCTGGTGCCGGCGCGTGTGCCGAATGCGTATCAGATGGTAATCAAGGAGCCGGTCGGCCCGGTGGCTGCGTTCACCCCCTGGAATTTCCCGCTCAATCAAGTCGTGCGCAAGCTTTCCGCAGCACTGGCGGCAGGTTGCTCCATCATCGTCAAGGCCCCGGAAGAAACACCGGCCTCGCCGGCTGAACTGATCCGCGCGTTTGCCGATGCCGGCATTCCTGAAGGCGTGGTCAATCTGGTCTACGGCGTGCCGTCGGAAATCTCCGAATACCTGATCCCGCATCCGATCATCAAGAAGATTTCCTTCACCGGCTCGACCCCGGTCGGCAAGCAACTGGCCGCACTGGCCGGTACGCACATGAAGCGAGCCACGATGGAACTGGGCGGCCACGCACCGGCCATCGTATTCGACGATGCCGACATCGACGCCGCCGCCAAGCAACTGGCGATGGCCAAGTTCCGCAACGCCGGTCAGGTCTGCGTTTCGCCGACCCGCTTCCTGGTGCAAAAGAAAGTGTTCGACGCCTTCGTCGACAAGTTCATCACCGCTGCCAGCCAGTTGAAAGTCGGCGACGGCATGGCTGCCGGCACCACTATGGGTCCGGTCGCCAACAAACGCCGCATCCCTGCGTTGGAAGCGCTGATCAGCGATGCGGTGGAACAAGGCGCGCAACTGCGCTTCGGCGGCAAACGCGTCGGCGACAAGGGTTACTTCTTCGAGCCTACCGTGCTGACCAACGTTCCGCTGTCGGCACGCGCGATGAACGAAGAACCGTTCGGTCCGCTGGCATTGATCAATTCCTTCGAAACACTGGACGAAGTGATCGCCGAAGCCAACCGCCTGCCCTTCGGCCTGGCTGCCTACGCTTACGCCAAGTCAGCGCAAACCAAGCACGCCCTGTCGACACGCGTTGAAAGCGGCATGATCACCATCAACCATCTGGGTCTGGCCTTGCCGGAAGTACCGTTCGGCGGTATCAAGGACAGCGGCTACGGTTCCGAAGGCGGCACTGAGGCGATCGAAGCTTACGTCAATACCAAGTTCGTTTCGCAGCTGGACGTGTAAGCACCCTGCCTCATCACAAAAAAGCCCGCGCTCTTCATCGAGCGCGGGCTTTTTTTCATGTCACAGAAGTCGACGCAACACTGCTCCTGTTTCACCGTCTGTCATTCTGACGCACGCCAGGATCGAGTGTCGTACGCCTTCAGCAAAGCAAAGACGCTGGGTTCCAGCGTTCGCTGGAACGACAGAAATTGGCAAGGGCCACAGGACTATTTATGTTTCTTGCCATGGCAATGACAGCCGACCACA
The DNA here is from genome assembly GCF_058801885.1 of Herbaspirillum sp. GW822-FHT03A08. Classification (NCBI taxonomy): domain Bacteria; kingdom Pseudomonadati; phylum Pseudomonadota; class Betaproteobacteria; order Burkholderiales; family Oxalobacteraceae; genus Herbaspirillum; species Herbaspirillum sp. GW822-FHT03A08. Next base: position 612,436 of record NZ_JBXANR010000001.1, read on the forward strand.
TGGTCGTTGATCATGCCTATCCCTTGCATGTAAGCGTAGATGATGGTCGAGCCGACAAACTTGAAGCCGCGCTTGAGAAGATCCTTGGACAACTGATCCGACAGCGGCGTCTTGGCCGGCGCTTCGCCGAGGCTCTTCCACTTATTCCGAATCGGCTTGCCGTCGACATACGCCCACAGGAAAGGATCGAGGCCGCCGACTTCGTCACGCAGGCGCAGATAGCTTTGCGCATTGGTGATGGTCGCAGCTACCTTCAGACGATTGCGGACGATGCCCGGGTCGGCCAGCAGCCTCGCCACCTTGGCGTCGGTGTAGCGCGCGATCTTTTCAGGATTCCACTGATCGAAGGCGGCGCGATAGGTCTCACGCTTGTTGAGCACGGTTTCCCAGCTCAAGCCGGCTTGCGCGCCTTCCAGGTTGAGCATTTCAAACAGGCGCGTCTCGTCGTGGCAAGGCACGCCCCATTCTTCATCGTGGTAAGTCACGTAGCGCGGGTTGTCGAGATTGACCCAGGCGCAGCGTTGTATGCTCATTGCTTCCTCACTCATTTTCCAAGCATCATAAAGGCCATAAAGGCGGCTCATCCATCAGCGCGATTTGCTCGCGCAACTCCAAGATCCGGTCCTGCCAATAACGTTGCGTATTGAACCACGGGAAAGCCTGCGGGAAGGCAGGGTCTTCCCAACGCCGCGCCAGCCATGCAGAGTAATGAATCAGGCGCAAGGTACGCAAGGCTTCGATCAGATACAACTCGCGCTGCTCAAATTCGCAGAAACTTTCATAACCGGCCAGCAGATCGGACAGCTGGCGCACCATGTCGCCGCGCTCGCCTGACAGCAGCATCCACAAATCCTGAATCGCCGGTCCGCTGCGGCTGTCGTCGAAGTCGACGAAATGCGGACCGGCGTCGGTCCACAAGACGTTGCCGACGTGGCAGTCGCCATGCAGACGCAACTGCCTGATGTCACCGGCGCGGTCGAAGCAGCGACGCACGCCGTCCAGCGCATGATCGACCGTGGTCTTGTAGGACGTCAGTACATCCATCGGGATGAAATCATTGGCCAGCAGATAATCGCGCGGCTCTTCGCCGAAGGTGGCGATGTTCAAGGCAGGACGATGTTCAAACGGACGCTGCATGCCGACCGCGTGGATGCGGCCGATGAAGCGGCCCAGCCATTCCAGCGTGTCGGGGTTGTCGAGTTCAGGCGCGCGGCCGCCGTGACGGGTGAAAGCGCCAAAACGAAAGCCCTGGAATTCCTGCAGACTGCGGCCGTTGCCCAGTTGCATGGCGGGGACGACCGGAATTTCCTCTGCGACCAGTTCGTTGACGAAGGCGTGTTCCTCAAGAATCGCTTCGTCGCTCCAGCGCTGCGGACGATAGAACTTCGCCACCAGCGGCGGCCCTTCTTCCATACCGACTTGATAGACGCGGTTCTCATAGCTGTTGAGCGCCAGCAGGCGACCGTCGCCATACAGGCCTACGCTGTCGAGTGCATCGAGCACGGTGTCCGGCGACAGCCCGGCAAAGTTGAATACGGTGGTGGAATCGGTCATGGCCGTATTGTACGTGCCCGGCGCAGGCAACGGGAAACAGGAACGGCGCGGAACGGAGAGAAACGGCGGTAATCCTCGCCTCCACCGCCGATTGCAATTAAACTGCGGTTTTATTCGCAACACGGACGCACATCATGCAACTTGACCAGCCCCTCTCCGACGAAGAGTTCGACGAACTCGACGATTTCCTGTTATCCGACCGTTGTGCCGACGACGCCATGACCATGGACACGCTGCACGGCTTCCTCACCGCGCTGGTGATCGGCCCGCAGGAAGTCCTGATGGCTGAATGGCTGCCGCGCGTCTGGGGCAGCAAGCCGGAAGACACGCCCAAGTTCAAATCACCGAAAGAAGCCGAACGCATCACCGGCCTGATCGCGCGGTCGATGAATGAAATCGCCATCACGCTGGAAGTCGCACCCAAGGAATATGAGCCGCTGTTCTGCGAGCGTGAGCACGAAGGCAAGAGCCTGCTCGACGGCGAAGCCTGGGCCGGCGGCTTCTGGGAAGGCATCCAGTTGCGCGCCAAGGAGTGGGATCCGATTTTCCACTCCAACCTGGCCGAGCTGATGCGCCCGATTTACCTGCTGGGCTCGGATGAACTGGAAGAGGAAGAAATCCCGCTGATCGAGGATCCGGTCAAGACGCACAAGCTGGCGGTGGAAGTGGAATCAGCGATTCCGCACATCTACAAATACTGGCTGCCGCATCGCAAATCGGCAGTGGAAACCGTGCGCCGCGACGGCCCCAAGGCAGGCCGCAACGACGACTGCCCATGCGGCAGCGGCAAGAAATACAAGAAGTGCTGCGGCGCCGACAAGGCGTAGTTGCTTTTAACGCCCGATGAGTCTCAACGCAACATCGGATCAAGGCCAGGGTTTATCCAAAATAAACCCTGGCGGCATCCCACAGCAGCTTGCACCCGGCAACAAATAACGCAGCGACGGTAATCTGATAGAACCGCGCCTGGTTCACCTTCATCAGCATTTTCAAACCCAGCCAGTAACCGACCGGCGCCAGCGGCAGCAAGGCCAGCGACGTCGTCAGGTTGCGCGCGTCGAACAGGCCGAGCGCGATAAAGGGCACGACCTTCACCGCATTGATCACGGAAAAGAAAATCACCGAAGTGCCGACAAACATCAATTTATCGAGTTGCTGAGGCGCAAGATAAATCACGAACGGCGGCCCGCCGGCGTTGGCAATGAAGCTGGTGAAGCCGGACATGGCGCCCCATACCGAGCCTTTGGCGATGCTGGGCTGCGTCGGAACAGCCGCACTGCCCAGCCCCATGACGCGCTGCGCGACGAAACTGATCGACAACACGCCGATCAGGCCGCGCAACATGGCGTCGGAAGTAAAGCGGAAAGTCAATGCGCCGACCGTGATGCCGACCAGTGCCGCCGGGATCAGGATGCGCAGATTGCGCAGGTCGCCTTTGCCGCGAAAGGTGATCAGTCCCATGATGTCCATGGCGATCAGCAGAGGCAACATGATGGCCGCACCGACTGCGGGAGAAGTCACCAGCGACAGAAGGGGAATGGAAAGAATGCCGAGCGAGCCGCCGCCCATCCCGGACTTGGAAATACCGACGATCAGCACTGCGGGGATCGCCGCTGCATAGAACAGCGGATCCTGGATCAAGGCAAGGCCCTCGACCGCGATCCCGTCGTCGGCATGATCATCAGAGGATTATTCCTTGATGAAATGCTCGCGGTAGTACTTCAGCTCTTCGATGGATTCGATGATGTCGGCCAGCGCGGTGTGCTTCTGATGCTTCTTGAAACCGCTGGCCAGTTCCGGCTTCCAGCGACGGCACAGTTCCTTGAGGGTCGACACGTCGAGGTTGCGATAGTGGAAGAAAGCTTCCAGCTTAGGCATGCCGCGCGCCATGAAACGGCGGTCCTGGCAGATCGAATTGCCGCACATCGGCGACTTACCCGCCGGCACGAAGGGCTTGAGAAACGCGATCAGCGCCGCCGAGGCCTCTTCTTCGGTGACGGTCGATGCCTTGACGCGCTCGATCAGGCCGGAACGGCCATGGGTACCTTTGTTCCAGGCATCCATGCCATCGAGGATTTCATCGGACTGATGGATCGCGAACACAGGGCCTTCGGCCAGCACGTTGAGCTGGGCATCTGTTACCACCACGGCAACTTCGATGATGCGATCGTTGTCCGGATCGAGGCCGGTCATTTCCATGTCCACCCAAATCAGGTTGAACTCGTTCGGACGGGCCGGGATCGTATAGCTAGGTGCGCCAGCATTGGCAACGTTGGCATCGGTGGCTTGTGACATAATTGTTCTTTCTGCAGGTTCTGCTTAATTCGGTGCTGAGTTTGTTGCTTGAGTAGCTGCTTAATTTGCAGCTTGATTAGTGCCTGGATCGACCGCTCATCCCATCCGGCTCGCCATTTTCATCGATTTTTTTGAACGGTTTTGCTGACCGCCATTTTCGCACAGGGAAAGAATGTATTCACTCACGTTTTCGGTTTTGTTTGTTGGTTTTCTGCTGTTGACCCTGCTCGTCCGGTTCTGGCTCAGCTCGCGCCATATCCGCCACGTACTGGCTCACCGCAGTGCGGTACCGGCCGAATTCGCCGAAAAAATCCCGCTCGCAGCGCATCAGAAGGCAGCCGACTACACCGTCGCCCGCACCAAGTTCGGCCTGCTGACGCTGGTCGTCAATTCGGCCGTGCTGGTCGGTTTTACCCTGCTGGGAGGATTGCAATTGCTGTCGAGCGTCCTGCTGCAATGGTTCGGCGGTCCGGGCATGCTGTATCAATTGGGACTGATCGTGGCGTTCGCACTGATCTCCGGCCTGATCGACCTGCCCTTTGATTACTACCGTCAGTTTGTGCTGGAAGCGCATTTCGGCTTCAACAAAATGACACGTGGCCTGTTCTTTGCCGACACCATCAAGAATTCGCTGATCGGCGCCGTCATCGGTCTGCCGCTGCTGTGGGTGATCCTGACGCTGATGGACAAATCGGGTTCCTTGTGGTGGTTCTATGCGTGGCTGGTGTGGAGTGGTTTCCAGTTGCTGATGCTGGTGCTCTACCCGACCGTCATTGCGCCGCTGTTCAACAAGTTCACGCCGCTCGATGACGATAGCCTGCGCTCGCGCATCGAGGGTCTGATGCAGCGTGTAGGCTTTGCGTCCAAGGGATTGTTCGTGATGGACGGCTCCAAACGCAGCGCGCACGGCAACGCCTATTTTTCCGGCTTCGGCGCGGGCAAGCGCATCGTCTTCTTCGACACCCTCCTTGCGCGCCTGGCGCCGCATGAAATCGAAGCGGTGCTGGCGCATGAGCTGGGCCATTTCAAACTCAAGCACATCGTCAAACGCATCACCGTCATGTTCGCGATCTCGCTGGTGTTCATGGCCTTACTGGGCTATCTCAAGGGCCAGGCCTGGTTTTACACCGGACTCGGCGTTGATCCGATGCTGTTCGGCAGCAACGATGCCATGGCGCTGATTCTGTTCATGCTGGCCTTGCCGATTTTCACTTTCCTGCTGTCGCCGTTGTCGTCGCTGTCGTCGCGCAAGCATGAATTCGAAGCCGACGCTTTCGCCGCTCAGCACACCAATGCGCAAGACCTCGTGTCGGCACTGGTCAAACTGTATGAAGACAATGCCTCGACGCTGACGCCCGATCCGCTGCATTCCGCGTTCTACGATTCGCATCCGCCGGCGTCGCTGCGCATCGGCAAACTGCACGCCAGGCTTAACCCGGCACACTAAGGCAAAAGGAATAACATCATGACACTGACCACACAATCGTTGCTCACGCAAAAGAGCCAACACCAGGTCACCGCGCTGAGCGATGCCGAGGTACAGCAAACGCTGCCGCTGGTGCCGGGCTGGGCGCTGGAACAAGGCAAGCTGGGCAAGACGTTTGCATTCGAGGATTACCACGAGACCCTGGCTTTCGTGAACGCCATCGCTTACGTCATCCACGCCGAGGACCATCATCCGGAACTGGTCGTGACCTACAACCGCTGCGTGGTGAAGTTCGACACGCACAGCGTCAACGAAGGACGCGGCGGTCTGTCGATCAACGATTTTATCTGCGCCGCCAAGGTGGACGCCGTGTTCCACCAGACGTTTTCCTAAGCATGACCGTGACTGCACAAAAGAACGCTACTGAAGTCGGAACCGTCATCGCCGCACATGGCCGCCATTACCTGGCGCAAGTCGGCGAAGAGAAACTGCAATGCGTCACCCGCGGCAAGAAGAGCGACGTCGCAGTAGGCGACAAGGTCAATCTCAAACGCACTTCGCTTAATCAGGCCGTCATCGAATCCATCGCCGAACGCAAGACCTTGCTGTATCGATCGGACCAATACAAATCCAAACTGCTGGCCGCCAATGTCACGCAATTGTTCATCGTAGTGGCGACGGAGCCGGGCTTCACCGACGACCTGATTTCGCGCGCACTGGTGGCGGCGGAATCGGCGGGGGTCGACGCCCATATCATTCTCAACAAGACCGACATCGAAGCCGCCTTGCCGCGCACGCGCCAACGCCTTGAGGTGTACCGCAAACTCGGCTATCCGGTACACGAAGTCTCGGCACAGGCGCAACCCGACGCAACCCGCGCCACCTTCATGCCATTGCTGCAAGGCCAGACCACGATTCTGATCGGCCAGTCCGGCATGGGCAAGTCGTCCATCATCAACCTGATCGTGCCGGACGCCGACATCGCCGTACGCGAAATCTCGGCTGCGCTCGACACCGGCAAGCACACCACCACATTCACGCGCCTGTATGTCATGGCGGACGACACGGCGATCATTGACTCACCGGGCTTTCAGGAGTTTGGGCTGTATCAGTTGAGCGAGGGCATGCTGGAACGCGCCTTCCGCGAGTTCGCCCCATATCTCGGCAAATGCAGGTTCTACAATTGCCACCATCTGACCGAGCCCGACTGTGCAGTACTGGCCGCCGTCAAGAGCGGCGAAATAGCGGCGATGCGGCATCAGTTGTATGTACAGTTGCTGCATGAGTCGTCGCAGAAGTTGTATTGATTAAGGCCGGAGAATTCATCCGGCCTGCTCCTGTATTTGCCAGAATTACAATGACACCCAGGCAAAAATGATGGGAAACTGCAAGGGAAGGCGCTCTCCGGGCATCAAAACCAGCGTGGGATTGAGCGCAAATTGCACGCAATCCCCCCCTCTGGACATCCCCTTTTAGGTATCTTTTTAGTCTAAATCCCTTATAATTGAAGCAGTTACAACAATCGGCGGCAGGCGCCACTGGCCGCCGTTTTTATTTATGGCAATCAAACACTACCTGCAGTTTTCCGACTTTACGCTTGATGAGTATGAGTACGTGATCGAGCGGTCGCGTGTGATTAAACGTAAGTTCAAGAATTACGAGCCGCATCACTCGCTGGCCGACCGCACGCTGGTCATGGTTTTCGAGAAGAATTCGACCCGTACCCGCCTGTCCTTCGAAGCCGGCATGCACCAGCTCGGCGGCGCGGCGATCTATCTCAACACCCGCGACAGCCAGCTCGGCCGCGGCGAGCCGATCGAAGACGCGGCGCAAGTGATGTCGCGCATGTGCGACGTCATCATGATCCGTACTTTCGGCCAGGAAATCATCGACCGTTTCGCCGCCTATTCGCGCGTACCGGTCATCAACGGCCTGACCAACGAACAGCACCCTTGCCAGGTACTGGCCGACGTGTTCACCTACATCGAACATCGCGGTTCGATCAAGGACAAGGTCGTGGCCTGGATCGGCGACGCCAACAACATGCTGTATTCGTGGCTGCAGGCGGCTGAAGTATTCGGCTTTCACGTCAATGTCTCTACGCCGAAAGGCTACGACATCGACATGAAACAGGTCAGCCCCGGCAACCAGCGCTATACCTTTTTCGCCAATCCGGCAGATGCCTGCCAGGACGCCGATCTGGTCACGACCGATGTCTGGACCAGCATGGGCTACGAAGACGAAAACGCCGCCCGCCTGAAAGCCTTCGACGGCTGGATCGTCGACCAGGCCAAGATGTCGCGTGCACGCAAGGATGCGCTGTTCATGCATTGTCTGCCGGCGCACCGCGGCGAGGAAGTTTCCGCGGAAGTCATCGACGGCCCGCAATCGGTGGTCTGGGAAGAAGCGGAAAACCGCCTGCATGTGCAAAAGGCCTTGCTCGAATATCTCGTCCTGGGGAAAGTAGCATGATCGACCATACCGGTTTTACGCCCGGCGATTACGATCGCAGCAAGACGTTTTACACACAGGCGTTCGAGCCTATCGGTTATACCCTGCTGCTGGAATTTCCGGCATCTGTTACCGGCACCACCGACGTTGCCGGTTTCGGCGAAGCACCCAAGCCGGACTTCTGGCTGGCCCGCGCCACCGCAGACAAACCGGCGCACAGCCCGACGCTGCATTTTGCTTTTCGCGTGACGACACGCGCTAAAGTCGACGCGTTTTACCAGGCAGCCCTGCAAGCCGGCGGCAAGGACAACGGCGCTCCCGGCATCCGCGCGCATTATCATCCCGATTACTACAGCGCTTTCGTCCGCGATCCGGACGGGCACAACATCGAAGTTGTCTGCCACGACCCGGCTTAAATACGCACAAGCAAGTTCAATCAATCCGTCATCACTAGCCACTACGAACATCATGTCCAACATCCTGCAATCCGTTCCGGTCAACGAAAAAGTCGGCATCGCCTTCTCCGGCGGCCTCGATACCAGCGCCGCCCTGACCTGGATGCGCCAGAAAGGCGCCATTCCTTACGCCTACACCGCCAATCTGGGCCAGCCGGACGAGCCTGACTATGACGCGATTCCGAAGAAGGCAATGCAATACGGCGCAGAACTGGCGCGACTGATCGATTGCCGCGAACAACTGGCCAACGAAGGTATTGCAGCGCTGCAAAGCGGCGCTTTCCACATCTCGACCGCCGGCGTCACCTACTTCAATACCACGCCGCTGGGCCGTGCCGTCACCGGCACCATGCTGGTCGCCGCGATGCGTGAAGACAACGTCGACATCTGGGGCGACGGCAGCACCTTCAAGGGCAACGACATCGAGCGTTTCTACCGCTACGGCCTGCTGGTCAACCCTAACCTGCGCATCTACAAGCCCTGGCTGGACAACACCTTCATCGACGAACTGGGCGGCCGCAAGGAAATGTCCGAGTTCATGATCAAGTCCGGCTTCGACTACAAGATGTCGGTGGAAAAGGCGTACTCGACCGACTCCAACATGCTCGGCGCGACGCACGAAGCGAAAGACCTGGAATTCCTCAACAGCGGCATCAAGATCGTGCAACCGATCATGGGCGTGGCGTTCTGGCGCGACGACGTCGAAGTCAAACGCGAAGAAGTCACCATACGCTTTGAAGAAGGCCGTCCTGTCGCGCTGAACGGCAAGACCTTCGACAACATGACTGACCTGATCCTGGAAGCCAACCGCATCGGCGGCCGTCATGGCCTGGGCATGAGCGACCAGATCGAAAACCGCATCATCGAAGCCAAGAGCCGCGGCATCTACGAAGCTCCGGGCCTGGCGCTGCTGTTCATCGCTTACGAGCGCCTGATCACCGGCATTCACAACGAAGACACCATTGAGCAATACCGCGACAACGGCCGCAAGCTGGGCCGCCTGCTGTACCAAGGCCGCTGGTTCGATTCGCAAGCCATCATGCTGCGCGAAACCGCACAACGCTGGGTTGCACGCGCCATCACCGGCGAAGTCACCATCGAACTGCGCCGCGGCAACGACTACTCGATCCTCAACACCGAGTCCGCCAACCTGACCTATCAGCCGGAACGCCTGACCATGGAAAAGGGAGAAGGCGCCTTCTCGCCGCAAGACCGTATCGGCCAGCTGACCATGCGCAACCTGGACATCACCGACACCCGTCAGAAGCTGGCGATTTACCAAAGCACCGGCCTGCTGGCAACCAGCAACGCCGTGTCGCTGCCGCTGCTGGAAAAAGACAAGAACGCGAAGTAATCACGTAACCCATCAACGAAAACAAGACAACATGACGACTCAATTCGACAACGTTACCGTCCTGAAAAAGGGCAATGTTTACTTCGACGGCAAGTGCGTTTCGCACACCGTGATTTTTGCCGACGGCACCAAGAAGACGCTGGGTGTGATCCTGCCGTCCTCGCTGACTTTCAACACCGGCGCGCCGGAAATCATGGAAATCAACGGCGGCAGCTGCAACGTCCGTCTGAAGGGCGAAGAAGCCTGGAAGACTTACGCCGCCGGCACCAGCTTCACTGTCCCAGGCAATTCCAGCTTCGATATCGAAGTGACTGAGACGGTGGATTACGTCTGCCACTTCGGTTAACCACCGGAACCAGAGCAAACAAAAAAAACGCGGCCGGGGAAACCTGGCCGCGTTTTTGTTTGTGCGTTGGTTTTGCTCTTGCTTGATCTCGCAAAGCGATTAAATGAATACGGGCTCCGGCTCCAGCATCACACCAAATCTGGCATGCACATCAGCCTGAATCGCCTGCGCCAGCGCCGCGACTTCCTTGCCGCTGGCGCCGCCACGGTTGATCAGCACCAAAGCCTGTTTTTCATACACACCGGCTGCACCCAGCGACTTGCCCTTCCAGCCGCACTGATCAATCAGCCAGCCCGCAGCCAGCTTGTAACTGCCATCGGGCTGCGCGTAGCTCACCAGTTGTGGATGCTGCGCCAGCAAGGATTCGCGCAGCTGAGCCGGCACGATGGGATTCTTGAAGAAGCTGCCTGCATTGCCGATCTGCGCCGGATCAGGAAGCTTGCGCGTACGGATGGCGATCACCGCGTCGGCAATATCACGTGGCGATGGGGCCGTGATTTGTCGCAGCGCCAATTCCTGCATGACGTCGGCGTAATTCATGTTGGCCTGCCATTGCTTGGGCAAGGCAAACGTCACATCGAGCACCACGGCGCGATCACGCAGCGCTTGTTTGAACACGCTGTCGCGGTATCCAAAACGGCAGGCGGCGCTGTCCAGTATCAGCGTCTTGCCGTCGATGAAGTCGAAGGCCGTCAGACTGTGAAAGCGGTCTTTCACTTCGACGCCGTAAGCGCCGATGTTCTGGATCGGTGCAGCGCCTACGCTGCCAGGGATCAGGGATAAGTTCTCCAGCCCGCCCAGACCGAGATCGAGCGTCCACTGCACAAAACGATGCCAGTTCTCGCCCGCCGCTGCTGTGACGTAGATGAAATCCTCGTCCTCACTGGCGATGCGCATGCCGGCGCCGCGCATGTGCAGTACCAGCCCGGGGAAATCCTGCGTCAGCAACAGATTGCTGCCGCCGCCGAGAATCAGGCGCGGCAGGAGCGACAGCTCTTTGTCGTTGTTGACAGCGAGCAGCGTATCGACGCCGTCGACCGGCAAATACGCGGCGGCCTTGGCGTCGATGCCGAAGGTATTGAGATGGCGCAGGGAGAAATCCCGCTGTACAGGTATGGGAAACATAAGGGCAGGATTATAGCCTGCGCTATACGGCTGCGGCGCAGCCATAGCCGCAATCCCGGTTGTCCGTTAAAATCACGTCTTTCAGGTGCAGGCGCCTTGCATCATTGTCTACAGTGCGCGCCAGTAAGACACCACAGAACATAAAGGAAATCGCCATGCCATCGTTTGATACCGTCTCGGAAGCCAATCTGGTTGAAGTCAAGAATGCCGTCGACCAGGCAAACAAGGAAATCACCACCCGTTTCGACTTCAAGGGCAGCGACGCCCGCGTCGAACAAAAGGAACGCGATCTGACTGCCTACGCCGATTCCGAATTCCAGCTGGGCCAGGTCTGCGACGTGCTGACCAACAAGATGACCAAGCGCAACGTCGACGTGCGTTTCCTCGACCATGGCAAGATCGAAAAAATCGGCGGCGACAAGGTCAAGCAAGTCATCAAGGTCAAAAACGGGATCGAGACCGAGGATGCTAAAAAGATCGTGCGCGTCATCAAGGACAGCAAGATGAAAGTGCAAGCCAGCATCCAGGGCGACGCCGTACGCGTGACCGGCGCCAAGCGCGACGACCTGCAAGCCGCCATGGCGATGCTGCGCAAGGAAATCAAGGATCTGCCGCTGGAATTCAATAACTTCCGCGACTGATCATCCGATTCTGAACATGCAATAAAAAACGCCGGCCCATCATGATGGCCGGCGTTTTTTATTGGCAAGAGCGGCGGTCAAAGCCGCCCTCGCCTCACTCAACATCCTGATCTTATTCCTTGTCGCCGATCAGGCGGCGTTGCTTGACCGCATCCGCCAGACCTTGCAGCACTCCCAGGCTCTCATCCCAATCGATGCAGCCATCGGTGACCGATTGGCCGTAAGTCAATTCCTTGCCCGGCACCAGATCCTGGCGGCCAGCAACCAGGTTCGATTCGACCATGACGCCGACGATGCGGGTGTCGCCGCCGGCGATCTGACCGGCGATGTCGGCACAGACCGGAATCTGATTCTCGGGCTTCTTCGAGCTGTTGGCGTGCGAGGCGTCGATCATCAGGCGCGCCGCCAGTCCGCTCTTGGCGATGTCCTGGCAGGCTGCTTCCACGTTGGCGGCGTCATAGTTCGGCGTCTTGCCGCCACGCAGGATGATGTGGCAATCCTCATTGCCGGCAGTCGAGACGATCGCCGAGTGGCCGCCCTTGGTGACCGACAGGAAATGGTGAGGCTGCGATGCGGCCTTGATCGCATCGACGGCGATCTTGATGTTGCCGTCGGTGCCGTTCTTGAAACCGACCGGGCACGACAGTCCCGAAGCCAGTTCACGATGCACTTGCGATTCGGTGGTGCGGGCGCCGATGGCGCCCCAGCTGATCAGGTCGGCGATATATTGCGGGCTGATCACGTCGAGGAATTCGGTACCGGCAGGCAGGCCCAGTTCATTGATGTTCAGCAGCAGTTCGCGCGCGGTGCGCAGGCCGTCATTGATGCGGAAGCTGTTGTCCATGTACGGATCGTTGATCAGCCCCTTCCAGCCAACCGTGGTGCGCGGCTTTTCGAAGTAGACGCGCATGACGATTTCCAACTCGCCCTTGAAGCGTTCGCGCTCGACCACCAGGCGACGCGCGTATTCCATCGCAGCCTTGGTGTCGTGGATCGAGCATGGGCCGATCACGACCATGACGCGGTCGTCCTGGCCGTGCAGGATGCGATGCAATGCGGTACGGCACTCTGCCGTCGTGCTCTCGACTTTTTCGCTGCCGCCAAATTCGCGGATCAAGTGCGATGGGGGTGTCAGTTCTTTCATTTCTCTGATGCGTAGATCGTCGGTGCGCGGCATTTTTTCTCCTGATTACAATCTGAATTTGGTGAATTCGAATGGGTAAAAAAAAACCGCCATCACTGGCGGTTTTTTAGAAATTCGGTTTGGTCTCTACTTACGAACGCTTACCGCTTTTCACCGCCGTGGGGCTGGAATAGCTAAAGTAAAAATAAAAAAAGTAAGCGCGGGCGAAAGACATTGTTTGATCTAGGCGAGTTGTAGTTAATCACAACGAAAGACGATGATGCAACAAATTCCCGTCCTTGGCAACACCAGTCATTAATTTCTCACAAAAACCGCATTGAATGACGTTTTTTTGCATTTAAACCGCCACTCAATGCCCTCAATACACAATTTATGCCGTACCGCCCACGGTAACGCCATCCAGACGCAAGGTAGGCTGACCCACGCCAACCGGCACGCTCTGGCCTTCTTTACCGCATACGCCGACGCCGGAATCGAGCTTCATGTCGTTGCCGATCAGCGAAACGCGGTTCAGCACGTCAGGACCGTTGCCGATCAATGTCGCGCCCTTGACCGGATAGGAAATCTTGCCGTTCTCGATCATGTAGGCTTCGCTGGCCGAGAAGACGAACTTGCCGTTGGTAATGTCGACCTGGCCGCCGCCGAAGTTGACGGCGTACAAACCGTTCTTCACCGACGCCAGAATTTCTGCAGGATCCTTGTCGCCGGCCAGCATGTAGGTGTTAGTCATGCGCGGCATCGGCAGATGCGCAAACGATTCGCGGCGGGCGTTGCCGGTGACCGGCATCTTCATCAGGCGCGCGTTCATGGTGTCCTGGATGTAGCCCTTCAGGATGCCGTCTTCGATCAGCGTGGTGCATTGGGTCGGATTGCCTTCATCGTCGATGTTGAGCGAACCGCGGCGATCTGCGATGGTGCCGTCATCCACCACGGTGACGCCCTTGGCGGCAACGCGCTCGCCGATGCGGCCCGAGAAGGTGCTCGAACCCTTGCGGTTAAAGTCGCCTTCGAGGCCGTGGCCGATGGCTTCATGCAACAGGATGCCGGGCCAGCCAGGTCCGAGCACGACGGTCATCGGACCGGCCGGCGCCGGACGCGCTTCAAGGTTGACCAGTGCGGTGGAGACCGCTTCGGAGGCATATTTTTCCAGCAACTCGTCGCTGAAGTAAGCATAGCTGTAGCGACCGCCGCCACCGCTGCTGCCCATTTCGCGACGACCGTTCTGTTCGGCGATGACAGTGATCGACACGCGCACCAATGGGCGGATGTCGGCGGCGATGATGCCGTCGCTGCGCGCCACCAGCACGACGTCGTATTCACCGGCCAGGCTGGCCATGACTTGCACTACGCGCGGATCCTTGGCGCGGGCGATGCGTTCGATGCGCTCCAGCAGATTGACCTTGGCGGTGGCGTCCAGCGAAGTGAGCGGATCATGCGGCAGGTACAGCGAACGGCCGCCGTTCGGTTGCATGCTGCCGGCGATCTTGACACGGCCTGCGCCCTGGCGGCCGATGGTGCGGGTTGCCGCGGCGGCGTCCAGCAGGATCGCTTCCGAGATTTCATCCGAATACGAAAACGCCGTCTTGTCGCCCGACACGGCGCGTACACCGACGCCCTGGTCGATGGAGAAGCTGCCGGTCTTGACGATGCCCTCTTCCAGGCTCCAGCCCTCGCTCTTGGTGAACTGGAAATACAGGTCGGCGTAATCGACCTTGTGCGTAAACATGGTGCCCAGTGTTTTCAGCAACTTGGCTTCGTCCAGGCCGAACGGCGTGAGCAGGACATCGCGTGCAATACCGAGCGCGCTGAGATTGGGTTCGAATGTTTTCATGAATAATTTATTTAATTTACGGCAACTTATTGGGGCATTCAGAGCTTGCGGTGCTTGAGCGCAGGCAGGCTTTCACGTACGTATTGTAGACGATGGGGGTCGATGTCGCCGATAACAAGGCCTTCGCCCTCCGGCAGGACGCTGATTATGTCGCCCCAGGGGTCGATCAGCATGCTGTGGCCCCAGGTGCGGCGACCGTTGACGTGCTTGCCGCCCTGAGCGGACGCGAGGATGTAGCACTGGTTCTCGATGGCGCGGGCGCGCAGCAGGAGTTCCCAGTGCGCCTGGCCGGTGGTATAGGTAAATGCCGCCGGCACCACGATCAGCGCGCAGTCGCCCATGGCGCGATACAGCTCGGGAAAGCGCAGGTCGTAGCACACCGACAAGCCGACCTTGCCGAACGGCGCTTCAAAACTCCGGACGTCATTGCCGTAGACGATGGTGCGTGCTTCGTCGTAGGCCTCTTCGCCGCGCACAAAGCTGAACAGATGGATCTTGTCATAGCGCGCAACGCGCTTGCCGGACGGATCGTAGACCAGCGAGGTGTTGAGCACCTTGCCGTCTTCGCCGGACGCCAGCGGCAGCGTGCCGCCGATCAGCCAGATCTTGTGCTCGCGCGCCAGCGTGGCCATGAAATCCTGAATCTTGCCGGCGCTGTCCGGCTCCGCATGCTCCAGCTTGGCTTTCTCGTGCATGCCCATGATGGGCCAGTATTCCGGCAGCAAGACCAGTTGCGCGCCTTGCTGCGCGGCCTGCGCGACCAGCTTGCTTGCGGCGGCGAAATTCTGTTCGACCTCCGGCGTCGACACCATTTGTATCGCCGCGACTTTGTAGGGTTCGTTCATATCAGCCTCCGCTGGAAATCGTTTTCTGAAAGCTCTGGTTGCAAGATTCTGCTTAAGACGCAGAACGGCAAGATGCGGTTATTTTGCAGCCGGCTTTGTGTTCGAATTTGCGCCGGCATCTGCAGTCCGATCTTGCTTGACGACCAGCGGATCGCTCCAGGGCCCGGTTACATTATATTCAAAGGTCAAAGTCTTCATCAGCGGATTGCGCAAGAACAGCTGCGCCAGAAAAGTGCCGACGCCGACCACTGGATTGATCGCCAGCGCCACCAGCGACGCCGTGCCGAGATTGACCTCAGGAATCACCACCAGATGCAGGTTCTGCGTTTCCTTGGCGATGTCGGCCGAGCCATTCATCAGCACCGAAGCGGCGACCCCGGTCATCTTGAGGTTGTCAGTGGTGGCGATGCCTTGCGCAATGGAAGCCGTACCGACGATGTTGTCGAACGCAAAACCTTCTGAAAACACGTCACGGAAATCCAACGCCAGACGGCGCGGCAAGGCTTGCAGGTTGAGCACGCCGAGCAGCTTGGCGGCGCCTGGATCAACCTTGAGGAACTGGCCGGTATGCACATCCATGTGGACCTGTCCGCTCAGGGTCGGGATATCGAGTGAGAACGGCAACCCTTTCCAGCTGACATCGCCGTCCAGCTTGCCTTTGCCGCCGCGCACCACGCCGAGGAAGCCGAAACGCTCCAGCAGCTTGCCGGCATCGTTGATGTCCAGCGCGTAGGTCAGGTTGGACGTATTGTTCTTGCCGAACGACATCCAGTTGCCCGCAGCCCGCAGTTCGGCCTCAGGGTTGATCAGGGCCAGTTTGTTGATGCGCCATTCACTGCCCACGCTGGCGCGCACGTTGTTGGCATTGAGTTCAAGCCGTCCGAGTTTTTTACCGAACAGCTGAAAATCTTCAGCAATGATATCCAATGCAGGAATCCGGCTGACGGCGTCGCTGTTGCTTTCCAGGGCATCATTGGCATCGCTGCCGGCACCCTTCTGGATATTGAGCGTGGCCAGACGCGCTGTCACGCGCCCCATGCCGCGGCCGCTGTTCGATTCATTCCAGGTCGCGTAGCCGCTGGCCTGATCCGAGGCGATGTTGACCTGCCAGCTCTTGTTCTGGTGCGAAGCGCCGATCACCACATTGTCGAGCTTCTTGCCCATGGCCATCAGCTCGGTCGCGCGCAGGGCAACCACATCCGGTTCGAGATAGGCGGTCATGCCGGTATCGGGCGAGGCTGGCGTACTGCTGGCGTTGCCATCAGCGTCCTTGGTCATCGCAGTGCGGAACGCAGTCCAGTCGTCGATGTTCATGGTCCTGCCATTGGCATACAGCGCCAGGCCGTTATCCGGTTGCGGCGCCGGCTGGCCGATACCGATGCCGCCATTCAACACTTGCCATTCGGCCTGATTGCCCAATACCTTTTGGCGGCGATAGCGCGCCGACATGACAGAGCCCAGCGACAGTCGAATTTCGTCTCGCTGAATCAAAGGATCAGCAGAGTTCATACCGATGACTTCAAACTTCATCGGCCAGCTTTCGTTTGCGCTTTTCTGCAGCGGCATCGGCAGATTCAGCGCCAGTCCCTGGAGGTTGGATTCAATCGTGATCTCAGGCTGATGCTGACGTATCGCGATCGTTGCGCTATACCGCGACGAGCCGTTCAGACGTTCCAGCAAGCGCTGGAGAACAGGCTGCGTATAGGCCTTGCGCAAGCCATCGGCAGTCACCGAGCCATCGACCTTGACCAGCGTGTTGCCGTCGCGCTGCGTCCCGCCGGCAACGGCTACCGGTTCGTTCAGAAAGACGCCCTTGATGCCTGGAATATTGAAACCCTTTTCATTGAATTCCAGCTTGCCGATGGCGCGATACATCGTCGGCAGATTCGCCAGCAAGGTAACGTCGTTGTTGAGAAACTGCAACCCGCCGTCGACCTTGGCGTCGACCATATGATGCAGCGGCAATTGGAACTTCAACTGCAACTTGCCATTGCCGGTTGACTTGCTGTCTTCGGTAAAATTGCCGATCCAATGCGCCACAGGACTGTCTTTGACGTAGTGCAAAAAGTCTTGCATTGCGCCGGCGGCACTGCCGTCGATCTCCAGCGACGATTCTGCATTCAGCAAATCGGGAATAACCGCTTTCACGTCCGACACCGCTACGCCATGCGTCTTGCCGGAGTCGGCCAGGATCTCCAGCCGCGTACGGTCAATGGAAACCGTTCCCTTCACATCTTCCAGCAACGGCCATTCCGGCGACTTGCCGTCCTTGCCGAAGCGTGTGGGCGCATAGTTGATCTTCAGCTTGTCGAACTTGCCGGACACCGTGAACTCACCCTTGGCCTTGCTGCCCGGCTTGACGTTGTGAAAAGGAAAATCGGCCAGATCGCCCTTGGCCACGATGTCGACATCGCTGGCGCGGCCATCCATCAATGCGCCTGAAATCCAGTCTGACGCCGGCTTGGCGGTACGCAGTGGCAGGAAGCGCCCGAGTTTCTGCAGATTGAAGGTCGACAGCTTCGCCTTCATGTCGATGACGCCCGATGACTTGCCCTGCAGCGGAATCAGATGCGTGCCGCTTGCCGTGCCGGCCATGTCGTCCTGGACGAACGCCATACTGTCCAGATGAAACATCACGGCGTCGGTCTTTTGCATCTCCCAATGACTGTTGAGATTGAGCGAAGCAAAAGGCAGATCAGGATCGGCAAACACGGTCGGGAACTGCAGCACGAGATTCTGCGACGCCAGATTCAGCGTGCCGCCTTTTTCCGTGGCGTCGATACGTCCGCTCAGATTGGAAAATCCGGGAATCGCCGGCGCACCGGTACGGCCGGGCTGGGTCACGGTCTTTGCTACCGCCGGACGCGCGGCTTGCGGCGACATGCCGAGTCCGGCGAAATCACCGCGCAGCCGATAGGCCTGCACATCCGGATAACTACCTTCCCATTGCACCAGAAAATCCTTGAGCTGGCCGCGCGGCGACAGATCGCCGAGCAGTTTTTGCTGCGACGGCGTCAATGGCAGACGCGCGCCCAGATTCGACAACATTTCCAGATCCAGCAGCTTCGCTTCCACTTGCATCTTTTCGGGACGGAAACGCGTCGCCGGCTCAAACACTTCTGAAATCGTGGTCGGCGGCAACGTGAAGCCGTCCGCCGTTTGCAACGAGAAATTGGTCAGCGTCAGCTTGTGACCATTCGCACCGAAAGTCGGAATGCCGTCTTGCAGATCAGGGGCGTAGATCTCGCTGCCCGAAATGCGCCCATTGACCTGCGCCAGTTGCAAGGGCTCCAGCTTCTTGTCCAGCCGCGCCGACAGGTTCGACAGGCTAACATCGGCGGTAAAGTTGGCGACCTTGGTGTGATCCAGATCCAGCCAGGCGCGCACCGAGCCGGTGCCCTGATTCAGCTCCAGGGGATAGTCGATATAGGCTTTCCAGACCGCCAGATCGGTATTGCGCAGATCGGCGTACAAGGTCCCCTTCCAACGCGTCACGTCGGAGACTTTGCGGGCAAAGCTGGGATGGTAAAAATTGGCGCGCACGTCGAGCGGCGCAGCGTATTCGGCGGGCGGTGTGGCCTTCAACGCCAGTTGGTGCAGGCGCCATTGATTGTGCAACACCAGATTGACATCTGTCAGCGCCAGTTCAGGCGCGCCGCGTTTGTCGTCACGCCAGCGAATCTTGCCGTCGCGGATGACGATTTCGCGTTGCGCCAGCACCCAGTCGGCGCCGCCGCTCTTGTCCGTATCGCCGCCTGCCGGCAAGCCTGCAATAAACAGCTTGCCATTGACATCCCGCAGAATCGACAGATCGGGCCTGGTGATGGTCAGATTTTCAAAGCGCAGTTCGCCCACCAGCACGGTGGCCCAGGAGAACGTCGCGGATACTTTGGGCAAGGCCAGCGCCGGCTGCCCGGTCTGATCATGGATCACCACCTGCGTCAGCTCCAGTTGCGGGCGCAAACCGCTCCATGAGGCGTCGATATCAGCAATCGTGACCGGACGGCCGACCGCGTTGGAGGCGATTTTTTCGATGTTGCCCTTGTAGCGGTCGATCTCCGGCAGAATGCCGTAGCGCAGCGTCAGGAACAAGGCGCAAAAGAGAAAATAGACCAGCACCACCAGCTTGAAGGTGATGCCGAGAACGCAACGGGTCGCAGTACTGAGATGGCAATACGTCCCTCGCGCCGCGCTCCATGTCCTCCCCCATCCTGCACGCCAGGCGGAAGCCGGGCGGTCAGCGGTCTCAGGAGCGTCTTTTTGGTCTTCGGACATCAAGGGTCAGAGTAAAAACTCAATGTAGAATAAAACGATTAGCATCATCGCATGGAAGCGAGTTTTGACCTAGAGTTGCCGACGGCGTTCTCATAGGGAAAACCCCCGGCTTTACCATCTTTAACTTCGTACTCAACTCATCACGCCGACAATTTGTGACTACCTCCCTCCTCGACAGCATGGCAGCCTCCCGGTTCCTCAACCGCTGGGCAAATGCCAATCCGGCCCGGCCCGGGCAATTGGCGGAATTTTCCCAATTATCCCTGAACCGCGCGGTTTTCGAGCGCGTCTTGCAAGATGACATAAGCGCCTCAGCCGGCACCAGCGGAGCTAGCGGCGCCGCCGCGCTCAACGGTCCCATGCGCCGCCTGCGCAATCTGGTGGTCTGTACGCTGATCGAACGCGACCTGACCGGCAAGGCCGATCTGGCCGAGGTAGTGCGCACGATGAGCGAATTTGCCGATTTTGCAGTGCAAACCCATCTGAGCGCTCTGATGCAGGAAATGGTGGCGCTCTATGGCATGCCCATCGGCGAAGAAACCGGCAACGAGCAGGAAATGATCGTGCTCGGCATGGGTAAACTGGGCGGAGGAGAACTGAACGTCTCGTCTGACATCGATCTGATCTTCGTTTACCCGGAAGATGGCGATACCCGCACCAATGCGCCTGAGCAACGCTCGCTGTCGAATCACGAGTTCTTTGTCCGGCTGGGCAAGAAACTGATCGCCGCCCTGTCTGAAATCACCGAAGACGGCTTCACCTTCCGGGTCGACATGGCGCTGCGCCCCAATGGCGGCTCCGGCCCGCTGGTGGCCAGCCACAACATGGTCGAGGAATACCTGATCCGCCAGGGCCGGGAATGGGAGCGCTATGCCTGGACCAAGGCGCGCGCGCTGACGGGCACGCCGGCCGATATCACCGCATTGGAAAGCATCAGCCGCCCGTTCATCTACCGCCGCTATCTGGATTTCGGTTCGATCGATGCGCTGCGCTCCATGCACGCCCAAATCCGCGCCGAAGTCACACGCCAGGAATCCCTGCATCCGGAACGCAGCAACAACGTCAAACTGGGCCGCGGCGGCATTCGCGAAGTGGAATTCGTCAGCCAGGTATTCCAGCTGATTCGCGGCGGCCGCGATCCGGAGTTGCGTGACCGCTCTACCCGCACCACTTTGCGCACACTGGCCGACAAAACCCTGCTGGAGCCGGAAGTCGTCGCGCAATTGCTGGAGGCTTACACCTTCCTGCGCAATCTGGAGCATCGCCTGCAATATCTCGAAGACGCGCAGACACATACATTGCCGCCGAACGTGGACGATCAGAAGATCATCGCCAATATGATGGGCTTTGCCGACGTAGCGAGCTTGTTGAGTGCGCTGGAGGCACACCGCCACATCGTGGCTCAGCAATTCGACACTATCTTCAACGACAAGCAGGATAATGGCAACACAGACGGTGGCGACAACCACGACAACACCTGCGAACTGAGCGATGGCGAGAGCGCTGAATCGATTGCCGCCACCTTGACTTCGCTCGGCTTCGACGACGTCGATACCGCCACCCAACGCGTGCTGGCAACGCTGCAATCGCCACGCCTGCAATCCCTGCCGGAGGCCAGCCGCGCGCGCCTGATCGCATTGATCAACGCAGCCCTGCCGATCATCGGCGCGATGCCGGACAAGAACTTGCCGACCTTGCGCCGCCTGCTCGATTTCTTCGAAGCGATTGCTCGCCGTGCCGCCTACCTGGCGCTGCTGACGGAATATCCCCATGCACTGACACGCCTGATCCGCATGATTGCCGCCAGCGACTGGGCAGCAAAATACCTGACTCAGCATCCCATTCTGCTCGACGAGCTGCTGGATGACCGCAATCTGAAGGCACCGCCTGACTGGCCCGCTTTTGCACAAGACTGCCAGCGCCAGCTCGACATCGCACCGGGCGACACAGAACGCCAGATGGATATTCTCCGCGAGGTGCACCATGCGCAATTGTTCCGCCTGCTGGCGCAGGATCTTGAAGGCGATCTGAGCGTCGAGCATCTGGCTGACCACCTGTCTGCACTCGCCGATATTCTGGTTGCCGCCACCATTCAGGCGGTCTGGCAAACCATCGCAAATCGACATCGGGAAACGCCACAATTCACCGTCATCGCCTATGGCAAATTAGGCGGCAAAGAACTGGGCTATGTCTCCGACCTCGACGTCGTATTTCTTTACGACGATGACGATCAGGAAGCCCCCGGCCTGTACGCCAAGCTGGCGCAACGCTTCATTACCTGGATGACCTCGCACACGCCCGCCGGCACGCTGTTCGATATCGATATCGCCTTGCGCCCGGACGGCGCCAGCGGCTTGCTGGTGTCATCCTTCGCCACGTTTGAAAAATACCAACGCACCTCAGCCTGGGTGTGGGAACACCAGGCATTGACCCGCGCGCGCTACTGCGCCGGCGACAGTGCCATTGGCAATCGTTTTGAAGCATTGCGCAAAGACCTCCTGCGCCAGGAGCGTGATCCGCAAAAGCTGACGCAGGAAGTACTCGGCATGCGCCTGAAACTGCATCAGGCCCACCCCAATCACACCACCTTGTTCGATCTGAAGCATGACGATGGCGGCATGATCGATATTGAATTCATCGTACAGTTTTTAGTACTGCGCTATGCGGTTCAATACGAAGCGCTGACCGATGACATTGGCAACATCGCTCTGCTGAAGCTCTGCGGTTCGCTGGGTCTGATCGACGCGGCGTTGGCTGATGAGGTTGCAAACGCTTATCGCTTATTCCGTAAATTGCAGCATCAGATCCGGCTTCGAGGCGAAGAACGCGCCCGCACCACCATCGAGCGCGTGCAAAAAGAAAGTTATGCCGTCAAACGGCTCTGGACGGAAGTGTTCGGCGGATAGAAATGAAAACGGCTGGTCTGCAAAGACCAGCCGCAGCTCGCTGCAGCAGACAGCGCCGCCAAAAGTTCTGGTGACAAATACGGCAAAAACGGTCGTCAGAGCGCAGGTTTGACAGCGACCAGATTGATCAGTGTTTCTTCGCGATCTGCTTTGGGCTTGATGCCGAGCGCACGCTCCATCAGGCCCAGATCTTCACGACTCCACCACAGGTAAGGATAAGAGATGGATTCCGGCGCGACCTGAAAGCCGGCGCTGCGCACCAGTGCAAGATACTCCTCGGCGGTCTTCTGCACTTCCATCGGATGGCGAAACAACAAACGGATCATCCACGAATGGATGTAACGCTTGGTCGACTCGGCAAACAACAGGATGCCGCCCGGTTTCAACACACGGAAAAATTCTTGAATCGCTTCCTCCTGCTCGATCAGATGGTGAAAAGTCTGATGGCAAAACAGCAGGTCGACGCTATTGTCTTCCAAGGTCATGTGCGAGCTTGAGCATTGGATGAATTCAGCCTGAATGCCTTCAGCACTCGCTTCTTTGCCGGCAGCGTCCAGCATGGCCGGGTCGATATCCATGCCGATCAGGCGTTGCGGCGCGAAACGGTCATGCAGCTTCTTGAGCGAACGCCCCCAACCGCAACCGACATCAGCAACCACCGGATAGGATGGCAGACGATTCGGAATCAATGGTTCCAGATCCTTGAACGCTCTTTCCAGTACATGCACGGTCCAGGTATGCGTTTGCAGAAACCAGATGCCGAAGGCTGTTTCGGGAACGTGCGGATGACTCTCGGGCGATTTGACGATCAGAGGTGCGTTCATGTTGTTGTTGGCTGCGTGAAGACGTGCATGATGCACTGCCTGACCGGGAAAAGCAAAATCTGCCACATCCTCCCCGTCAGCATGCCTGCCATGAATGCAGTCAGGCCAATCACCGCAAGATCAGGCGCACCATGAAAAACGCCCCGGCTGGCGGGGCGTCATGACAAACATCACAGCCTATCAATATCTGAATCAATCTCTGTTCAGACGCATCTTGTCGATGCCAAGGATTGCCTGCTTATTTTTTGGAGGAACCGTCATCGCGGTTTTTCCTGCTACTTTTGGAGTCGCTATCGCTATCCTTGCTCTTGGAGGCGTCCTTGTCTTTTTCGGCTCGCTCACGTTCACGGCGCTCACGGCGCGCGGCGCGGTCATCTTTCGGCGCATCCTTGGCGGCATCCGCTTCGGCATCCGGCTTGTCAGCCGCTGGCGGCGGTGGCGGTGCAACGGTCTGGATGTTCTTGGCCGCCATGTATTCGTGCATGTCCTTCCAGCCGGCGAAAATACCCGCCTTCAGGCTGTCGGGATTGCGTTGATAGCAGTCTTCCAGGCTTTGGCCGGCCTGACGGCAGCCGGCGCCCAGAGCGATGCCTTCGGCCTTGGCTTCCTCCGGTGTCTGTTTCGGTTTGCTGAAACTGGCGACATAGTCGCAAGCGCTCAGCGTCAGACTTAGCGCCAGCATGCCCATCAGTTTGACGCCGTGGCTACGCACTATAGAAAAAGGTGACGATGACATTACATCCCTCGATTGATTATTATTAAACCGTCAACAAAAAGGCTGTCGCAAACGGATTCGCAACAGCCTTTCCAGAACGCGTCAGCAAGTCTGGTAATTGATCCGCCCACTGTATTTTCTTAGACAACGCCTGACAAGCATGCGATGAAAAGAAGCCCAATTAGGCCGGATCAATGAGAAATGCCCGGTGGGACGCTCCTTATTTTGCCGAAACCAGCGCCACAGTCGTGTCCAGCATGCGGTTCGAGAAGCCCCATTCGTTGTCGTACCACGACGAAACCTTGACCAGACGGCCGGAGACCTTGGTCAGGGTCGAGTCAAAATTCGACGATGCCGGATTGTGGTTGAAGTCGACGGACACCAGCGGCTCGGTGTTGTAAGTCAGGATGCCCTTCAGCGGACCGGCTTCGGAAGCGGCCTTCATGATGGCGTTGACTTCGTCCACAGTCGTATCGCGTGCAGCGATGAACGACAGGTCGACGATCGAAACGTTGATGGTCGGAACGCGGATCGCGTAGCCGTCCAGCTTGCCGTTCAGTTCTGGCAGCACCAGGCCGACTGCGGAAGCAGCACCGGTCTTGGCCGGGATCATCGATTGGGTAGCCGAGCGCGCGCGGCGCAGGTCTTCGTGGTACACGTCAGTCAGGACCTGGTCGTTGGTGTAAGCGTGGACGGTTGTCATCAGGCCGTTGACCAGACCGATCTTTTCATGCAGCGGCTGAACCAGCGGCGCCAGGCAGTTGGTAGTGCACGATGCGTTGGAGATCACGGTGTCGCTTGCCTTCAGCACGCCGTTGTTGACGCCGAACACGACAGTCGCGTCCACGTCCTTGCCGCCCGGTGCGGAGATGATGACTTTCTTGGCGCCGCCCTTCAGGTGAGCGCTGGCCTTTTCTTTTGTCGTGAAGAAGCCGGTGCATTCCAGGACGACGTCAACGCCCAGTTCGCCCCATGGCAGTTCTGCCGGGTTGCGCTGCGCCAGCACCTTGATGCGGTCGCCGTTGACGACGATGGAGTCGCCGTCGACTGTCACGGTGCCGGGGAACTTGCCGTGGGTGGTGTCGTATTGGGTCAGATGGGCGTTGGTTTTTGGATCGCCCAGATCATTGATGGCCACGATCTCGATGTCGTGTTTTTTACCGCCTTCGTAGTGAGCGCGGAGGATATTGCGGCCGATACGGCCGTAGCCATTGATTGCAACGCGGATAGTCATGTTTTCTCCTTAAGAAACAGTAGTAATTTTTCCAACCGAACTGATGTCGCGCCAGCCGTAGGCGACTTCGATCAAATCCAGCTCATCCCACTTGAAGGTCTGTTCTGCCAGCAGCTGCGCATCGAGATGTGCGTAAAAATCGCGCGCCTTGCCGTTTTGCGCCAGCACCCAGACCAGCATGTTGGGCGCGCCTGCCGCGCCCAGTGTTGCGGCCACTTCAGTCAGCAAGCGGCGGCCGATGCCGGCGCGCTGAGCTGAAGGTAAGACATATAACGCCGTCAGTTCGGCATCGAAATCGAGCTTGCGTTGCGCCAGCGTGATGCCGGCGGCGAAACCGACCAGTTCACCTTCGACTTCCGCCACGAAGGTGCAGGCCGCATCGGATGCGGCACTCAACACGCGCGTCCACATGCGCGTGCTGTCTTCCAGTTTCATGCCGTCCAGATAGGCATCCGGGATCATGCCGCGGTAGGCGGCACGCCAGCTGTCGATGCGCACCTGAGCGATCAGGGCAGCATCGTCTACCGTCGCGCGCCGGACCGTTACCGGACCGACGACGTTGATGATGTCGTTGCCGGTCACACTCATGCCAGGATCAGCTTGGCCTTGGCGACGACGTTTTCGACGGTGAAGCCGAAATGCTTGAACAGCACGCCTGCCGGCGCCGATTCACCGAAGGTGTCGATACCGACCACTGCGCCTTCCAGACCGACATACTTGTACCATGTCGAAGTCACGCCGGCTTCGATCGCCACGCGCGGCACGCCGCGCTGCAGGACGCTTGCCTTGTAAGCGGCATCCTGACGATCGAACACGTCGGTACATGGCATCGACACGACGCGTGCCGGAATGCCTTGCGCTGCCAGTTCATCGGCTGCCTTGACCGCCAGTTCGATTTCCGAACCGGTAGCAATCAGGATCACCTTGGCGTCCTTGGCTTCTTTCAGGATGTAGCCGCCACGCTTGATGTCGGCCACTTGTTGCGCTGTACGTTCCTGATACGGCAGGTTCTGACGCGAGAAAATCAGCGTGCTCGGACCGTCGTTGCGCTTGACCGCCTGTTCCCACGCCACAGCCGATTCAACCGTGTCGCATGGACGCCAGTTGTCCAGATTCGGGATCAGACGCAGGCTCGAAACATGTTCCACTGATTGGTGCGTCGGACCATCTTCACCCAGGCCGATCGAGTCATGCGTGAACACGAACAGCGAGCGGATCTGCATCAGCGCAGCCATGCGCAACGCATTGCGGCTGTAATCGGAGAAGGTCAGGAAAGTCGCGCCGAACGGGATGTAACCGCCGTGCAGGGCAATGCCGTTCATGATCGCGCTCATGCCGAATTCGCGCACACCGTAGTTGATGTGGTTGCCGGCGACGTCGGCACGCACAGCCACCGATTCTTTCCAGTTGGTCAGGTTGGAACCGGTCAGGTCGGCTGAACCGCCGAGGAATTCAGGCAGCACTTGTGCGTAAGCCTGGATCGCGTTCTGGCTGGCCTTGCGGGTGGCGATGGTTTCTTTCTTTTCGATGGTGCTGGCAATGTAAGCCTGCACCGCCGCGTCGAAACCGGCCGGCAGCTCACCCTTCAGGCGGCGCACCAGTTCGGCGGCTTCGGTCGGGTACTTGGCCTGGTAAGCCTGGAACAGCTTGTTCCAGTCGGCTTCCAGTTGCTGGCCTTGCGCCTTGCCGTCCCATGCGGAATAGATGTCGGCAGGAATTTCAAACGGCGCCGAAGTCCAGCCCAGCGCTTCGCGCACAGCAGCAACTTCCTTGTCGCCCAATGCCGCGCCGTGGACCTTGTCAGTGCCGGCCAGATTTGGCGAGCCCTTGCCGATCACGGTCTTGCAGCAGATCAGGGTCGGTTTGTCGGACAGCTTGGCTTGATGAATGGCGGAATTGACCGCTTCGACATTGTGGCCGTCGACCGCGGGAATCACGTTCCAGCCGTAAGCTTCGAAACGCTTCGGGGTGTCGTCCTTGAACCAGCCTTCAACGTGGCCGTCGATGGAGATGCCATTGTCGTCGTACAGCACGATCAGCTTGGACAGGCGCAGCGTACCGGCCAGCGAGCAGGCTTCGTGCGAGATGCCTTCCATCAGGCAACCGTCGCCGACAAAAGCGTACGTATAGTGATCGACCACAGCCAGGTCGGGCTTGTTGAATTCAGCAGCCAGCAGCTTTTCAGCCAGCGCCATGCCGACGGCGTTGGTGACGCCCTGGCCCAGCGGACCGGTGGTGGTTTCCACGCCCGGCGTGATGTGGACTTCCGGATGACCGGCAGTCTTGGAATGCAGTTGGCGGAAGTTCTTGATCTCTTCCATCGGCAGGTCGTAGCCGGTCAGGTGCAGCAAGGCGTATTGCAGCATCGAACCATGTCCGTTCGACAACACGAAACGATCACGGTTGGCCCATTGCGGATTGGCCGGATTGTGGCGATAGTGCTTGGCCCACAATGCGACTGCGATTTCCGCCATCCCCATCGGCGCGCCTGGGTGTCCTGAGTTTGCTTTTTGTACTGCGTCCATTGCCAGCGCGCGGATCGCGTTGGCCATCTTGTCGGTAGGGAGTGTGGAAGTCATGTCGATGTCAAAGAGTTGCGGATTGCGGTCGAATCATTGCCGTTCTGGCGGTTTCCGCGAGATAGCTGCGGTTTGCCGTCATTAACGCGCATTTCGAATGCCTTGCCGGTCGACCCGGATGAACTCCCGGACCAAGCCAGACTGAGCCAACTATTTTACCAGACAGTAGCCCGAAGAATTAAAATCAAGCGTCGCCGCCAGGGCCGAAAAAGCATACCCGAAGGCACTCCGCAAATTTCCCTTGCGTTTTATCTGCCGGACCGGCGCCCATAATTGTTCATTTGACCGCTCTCACTCATCAGGACCCGTTGATCATGCCCCGCTTTTATTGCCCCGACCCGCTCGCCATCGGTACGACGCTCGCCCTGCCCGACCAGGTTGCGCATCACGTCCAGGTAATCCGGATGCAGGCCGGCAATCCCATTACGCTGTTCAACGGGGAAGGCGGCGAATACACCGCCGTCATTACCCAAATGGAAAAAAAGCGCGTCTACGCCGAGGTCAAGACCTTTTCCCCGCGCGAAGCGGAACTGTCCTATGCCGTCACGCTGGCGCAAGCCCTGCCGGAAGGGTCCAAAATGGACTGGATCATCGAAAAAGCCGTCGAACTCGGCGTCACAGCCATCCAGCCGCTGGCCGCACAGCGCTGCGTGGTGCGCCTCAATACCGAACGCGCCGAAAAGAAGCAAAGCCACTGGCAAGGCATCATCCACGCCGCCGCCGAGCAAAGCGGCCGCAATCGGCTGGCGCAACTGTCGCCGCTGACCGACTTCAACAGCTGGATCGGCCAGAGCGACCTGCACAAACGCATCCTGCTGTCGCCGCGCGGCGAACAATCGCTGTCGGACTGGGCGCGTCACCATCCGGCGCAGGCGCTGAGCCTGATTGTCGGTCCGGAAGGCGGCTTTACCGATGCCGAAGAAAACCTGGCCTGCGACCACGGTGCGCTGATGCTGTCCATGGGCCCGCGCGTGCTGCGCACCGAAACCGCCGGCCTGAGCGCCCTGGCGGCAATCAACGCGATCTGGGGCGAGATGTAATTAAAGGTTCCAAATAAGGATAAAAAGGGAGAGGAACGAAGGAAGCGCAGAAGAACCGAAAGCCGGGGTATCTCGACATCCTTCGACAACGCCGGAGAGCGACAGACCGTTGTACCAGCTTGCCAATTTGCTTGCGTCACCGTTGCGGCGATCCGCATCGTGGGCGGCAAGCCTTCCTCACTTTTGATTCTGGAGAATTTCATGGGCTTACTCGACAGCGTACTTGGCGCACTCAATAACAATGCAGGCGATGCCTCCGGCGCACCCGCCGATCCCAAGGCGGCATTGATTCAAGCCGTATTGAGCATGCTCGCCAACAATCAGTCCGGCGGCAGCGCACCGGGTGGTTTAGGCGGACTGGGTGGACTGGGCGGTCTGCTCGGTACGCTGCAAAACGCCGGTCTTGGGCAGATCGTGGACTCCTGGATCGGCACCGGCCAGAACCAACCCGTCTCCGGCGACCAGGTGTCGCAGGCGCTGGGCGACGATCAGTTAAGCGGCCTGGCGCAAGCCACCGGCATTCCGCAAGGCGACATCGCCGGTCATCTGGCGCAGATTCTTCCCGGGCTGGTCGATCATCTGACACCCAACGGTCAGGTACCTGAATCCGTCGGCGGTGACCTCGGATCTGAAATCGGCAATCTGCTGGGCGGCTTTCTCGGCGG
Source organism: Herbaspirillum sp. GW822-FHT03A08 (assembly GCF_058801885.1). Lineage (NCBI taxonomy): Bacteria > Pseudomonadati > Pseudomonadota > Betaproteobacteria > Burkholderiales > Oxalobacteraceae > Herbaspirillum > Herbaspirillum sp. GW822-FHT03A08. Next base: position 642,141 of record NZ_JBXANR010000001.1, read on the forward strand.
CAAATCTGCTTAATTCACCCCCAACTTACCAATAGGTAAGTATCCATGACCATATAAAACCCTCGCCTGCACCGAAAACTGGTGCAGGCACCAGTTTGGCATCACAAACTGCGCCAGTTCGGATCACCCCGAGACTCCATCCCCGATCCCGGCTCCGCCCTTTTGCGGCGCCCATCCAAACCGCGCGCAACCGTTTAACCGGCTACTACAGTGCGATTCCGGCTCTTTCCACTTTCCCGACCCATCATTTTCAAACCCTGAAAATCTCGCTGGCACAGTACCTGCTTAATGTTTTTCATCTTGTATTCAAGAATGAATATAAACATGTCAGCAAATACTCTCCGCCAAAATTCCACCCAATCTCCACAACGGACGATCGCCGATGTACTGGCTTCGTATCGCGCCGGCAGCCTCACTCCCGGCAAATTGATTGGTGACCTCCTCACACAAATCGAGCACTCTGATCGCAGCGAAGTCTGGATCAGCCGCGTGCCGGCAAAAACACTCAAACAGCAGGCGGCAGCGCTTGATCTGATGTTGCAAATCAAGGGCGAGGCCGTGTTCGAATCGCTGCCGCTGTTCGGCATCCCGTTCGCGGTGAAAGACAACATCGACGTCGCCGAAATGACGACCACCGCCGCCTGCCCCGAATTCAGCCATGTCCCGCAAGTCAGCGCCACCGTGGTCGCGCGCCTGCAACAGGCTGGTGCGCTGCTGGTCGGCAAGACCAATCTGGACCAGTTCGCCACCGGCCTGGTCGGTGTGCGCTCGCCGTATGGCGCCGTGCGCAACTCGCTGCGGCCGGAATATGTCTCGGGCGGCTCCAGCTCCGGTTCAGCCGTTGCGGTCGCGCTGGGACAAGTGCTATTTTCGCTCGGCACCGACACCGCCGGCTCCGGCCGCGTGCCGGCGGCCTTCAACAATCTGGTGGGGTTAAAACCGACACGCGGCCTGCTCAGTTCCAGCGGCATGTTCCCGGCTTGCCGCACGCTCGACTGCATTTCCATCTTCGCGCATGACGTCGCCGACGCCTGGCGCGTATTGCAAAGCGCGGCAGGATTCGACGCCGGCGACGCCTATTCGCGCAGCCCGGCGATGCTCGGCGTGAAGCGCCGCGGCTACCGCATCGCCGTGCCGCAAAAACCGGAATTCTATGGCGACGACAACGCCAGGCTGGCCTACGAACAGGCACTGGAAAAAATCACCGCCATGCCCGGCGTCAGCATCACGCGCATTCCTTTCGACGCCTTCACCGACGCCGCGCAATTGCTGTATCAAGGTCCTTGGGTGGCGGAACGCCGCGCTGCGCTGGGCGATTTCTTTGACGCCCATAAAGAAGCGATTCATCCGGTGGTAAGAGAGATCACCGAGCAGTCCGACAAGTTCGATGCGGTCGATGCCTTCAACGGCCAATACCGCCTGGCCGAACTGCGCCGCGAAGCCGAGACCCTGCTGCAAAACACCGACCTGCTGCTGGTGCCGACCACCACCACCATGCCGACCATCGCCGCAGTGGAGGCCGATCCCATCGTGCGCAATTCGCAGCTCGGCTACTACACCAACTTCGTCAACCTGATGGACATGGCCGCGCTGGCGATTCCTGCGGTGTGGCGCAAGGATGGCCTGCCTGCAGGGATCACGCTGATCGGTCCGGCCGGGTCCGATCATCTGCTGGCGGAAGCGGGTGCGCAGTTCCAGCAATTGCTGGGCGGCGCAGCCCAAGCCGATGCCGTCGCCGCCGCGCCACTGCCCTTTAACGAACCTACAGTCAAAGTCGGCGTAGTCGGTGCGCATCTGAGCGGCCAGCCGCTGAACTGGCAATTGCTGGAAGCCGGTGCTCGCCTGCATGCCAGCACCACCACCAGCAAACACTATCGCCTCTACGCACTCGCCAACACGACACCGGCCAAGCCGGGATTGGTGCGTACCAATGGCGACGACGGTGCCGCCATCGTCAGCGAAGTCTGGGAAATGCCGCTGCGCAATTTCGGCAGCTTCGTCGCCGCGATTCCGGCGCCGCTCGGCATCGGCACCATGGAGCTGGCCGACGGCAGCAACGTGAAAGGCTTCATCTGCGAGCCGGCAGCACTCGACAACGCACGCGACATCACCGGCTACGGCGGCTGGATCGCCTACCTCGCCGCAAAGATCTGACCCAGTTCTCACACTTATTTCCGCCCCCAACTCACGGAGCCAGCATGAAAAAGACAGCACAACCGGACACGACAAGTAATCTCGCAACGCAAGCTGAACCGCAGGCTGAATCCATGCAGCGCCGCCGCTTTCTCGGCACCGCGGGTACGGTCGCAACCACGCTGGCGTTGGGCGGCGCGCCTGCCATTTTGCGCGCACAAAGTGTCCCGATCCGCATCGGCTACTGGCCTGTCGCCGCCGGCCTGCCCTTCTATGCTGCCGTGGAAGCCGGTTACTTCAAGGAAGCCGGTCTCGACGTACAGCCGATCAAATTCGCTGGTGCACAGCAAGTGATGGAAGCGATGTTGTCGGGTCGCGCCGATGGCTCGGCCAACGGCACCGGCGCCGGCAATCTGGCCATCGGTGAAATCGCCCAGCCGGGATTGTTCAAGATCTTCGCGACCAATCCGAGCAATGCGCAATACGTGCTCGACGAATTTCTGGTGCCGAAGGACAGCACCATCAAATCGATCGCGGAACTCAAGGGCAAGAAGGTCGCCTCCGGTCCCGGCATCCAGAACGTCACGCTGGCCAAGACCGTGCTCGAACGCGCAGGTGCAACCGGCGCCACCGTCACCGAACTGCCGATCGGCCAGCACGTCGCCGCGCTCGCCGCCGGCCAGGTCGACGCCGTCTACACGCTGGAACCGACCGGCACCGTCGGTCGCATGAACAACACCACCCGCGTGCTCGAAACCGGCGTCATCGCCAAGTACATCCTCGGCAATCCGAGCGCGCCATGGCATGGCGGTGCCGCCGCACTGACCACGGACTTCATCAAGAAGCATCCGGCGGAAACCAAAAAATACATCGCCGCCTACACCCGCGGCATCGAGCTGATCCGCAAGACACCGGACAAGGCGCGTCCTTACCTCAAGGGCTACACCGCCATCGAAGGCTCGCTCACCAATGAAGTACCGCTGGCGTCCTACATGCTCTACAACGAGTTCAAGGCCAGCGACGTCGCCTACTTCCAGAAGTTCTACGACCTGTTCGTGGACAAGGGCATCTTCGCTTCGCGCGTGATGGTGGATTCACTTCTTTACAAGGGTTGATCATGGCCGACTCCCTCACTGCTGACGGCTCCTCGACGCCGGACGCTGCAACCGCACAGGCGGCTGAAATCAAAGCAGCGCCGGTTGCCAAGAAGCGCCGCACGCCGCCGTCCTTCGGCAAGCTCCTGCCCATCGTCGGCCCGATTGCCTTGTTCATCATCTGGGACCTGGTGGTGCGCGCCGGCTGGATCAAGGCGATCCTGCTGCCGACGCCTGCGGCGACGCTGATCACGCTGGTCAACGGTCTCGCCGGCGGCCCGCTGCTTGTGGATTTTCTGGTGACCGTGATGCGTACGCTGGAAGCCTTCGTCATCGCCGCCGTAGTGGGCGTGCCGCTCGGCGTACTGCTGGGCAGTAATGAACGCGCTTATCGCAGTGTGGAGTTCCTGATCGACTTCTTCCGCTCGACGCCGTCGTCGGCGTTGATCCCGCTGTTCCTGCTGATCTTCGGCGTGTCGGACATCAACAAGGTTGCCATCGCTGCGTTCGGCGCGCTGCTGATCGTGCTGTTCAACAGCGCTTACGGCGTGCTCAACGCGCGCAAGCAGCGCGTGATGGCGGCCAAGGTCATGGGCGCGTCGCGCTGGCAGATCTTCAAGGATGTGCTGCTGTGGGAAAGCCTGCAACCGACCTTCGTCGGCCTGCGCAGCGCGGTGTCGATGGCGCTGGTGATCGTGATCGTGGCCGAGATGTTCATCGGCTCCGAAAACGGTCTTGGTCACAAGATCATCGACGCCCAGCAAGTGCTGAATGTCCGCGAAATGTATGCCGCCATCCTGGCTGCCGGCGCGCTCGGCTATGCCCTGAACGTGGTGTTCATCGTGATTGAAAAACGTATCGTCCACTGGAGCGGAAGATGAGCGTCGTCATTTCCCCAAAACTGAAATATGAAGAGCCGGTCGTTCCCTTCGTTCCCGGCCCGCCCGGCACGCACATCACAATCCGCGGCCTGACCAAATATTTCGCAGGCTGGCCGCTGTACGAGGATTTCAATCTCGACATCCCGAAGAACAAGATCGTCTCGGTGTTCGGTCCCAATGGCTGCGGCAAGTCGACGCTGATCAACATGATCGCCGGTCTGATTCCGATCGACTCGGGCCAGATCCTGTTCGACGGCAAGTCGCTGGCCGACACCAAGATCGGCTACGTTTTCCAGAACTATCGCGAAGCGATGTTCCCGTGGCTGCGCACCATCGACAACATCGCCTATCCGCTCAAGCTGGAAGGCAAATCCAAGGTCGAGATCAACCGCCGCGTGGAAGAACTGGTCGCCTCCTTCGACGTCAAGTTCGACCTCAACCGCTATCCGTATGAAATGTCCGGCGGACAGCAGCAGACCGCCTCCATCATGCGCGCGCTGGCGCCGGGGCCGGAGGTGCTGTTTCTAGACGAGCCGTTCTCGGCGCTCGACTTTGAGATGACGCTGTTCATCCGTGAAAAGCTGCAGGAAGTCTTCATGCAAACCGGCACCACCATGATGCTGGTCTCGCACGATCTGGAAGAAGCCGTCTATCTCGCCGACGAGATCCTGCTGCTGACCAAGCGTCCGACCAAGGTGGCACACATCCTGCATTACGACGATGCCCGTCCGCGTACGGTGGAGACCCTGACACAACCGCGCTTCATCGAAGCCAAGAAGATGAGCCTGGAGATTTTCCAGACGGAAGTCCGGCGCGAAGCCACGGCGCAACCGCCCAAATAATTTGCTGCATGATTTTTTTTGAACACCACTTTGCCAACAACACTATCAACGTTTCCCTTGACTGGAGCCAAAGATGAACAACCGTCGTGACTTTCTCAAACTGACCGGCGCCGCTGCACTGGGCGCAGCATTTCCGCTGGACCTGCTGGCTGCCGCACCGTTGACGGTCGGCTTCATCTACGTCGGCGCGCGCGACGATTTCGGCTACAACCAGTCGCATGCGCAAGCGGCCGCGATCATCAAGAAAATGCCCGGCATCAAGGTCATTGAAGAAGAGAAAGTGCCTGAAACCGTGGCCGTGCAAAAGACCATGGAAGCGATGATCCAGCAAGACGGCGCATCGCTGATCTTCCCGACCTCGTTCGGCTACTTCGATCCGCACGTGCTGAAAGTCGCAGAGAAATATCCCAAGGTGCGCATTGCCCACTGCGGCGGCTTGTGGACCCAAGGCAAGCATCCGCTGAATGTCGGCAGCTTCTTCGGCTACATCGAAGAGTGCGAATACCTGTCCGGCGTGGTTGCCGGCTACATGAGCAAGTCCAAGAAGCTGGCCTTCATCGCCGCCAAGCCGATTCCGCAGGTGCTGCGCAACATCAACGCCTTCACGCTGGGCGCGCAATCGGTTGATCCATCGATCACCACGCACGTGATCTTCACCGGCGACTGGTCGCTGCCGGTCAAGGAAGCAGAAGCCGCCAACAGCCTGATCGACCAGGGTTGCGACGTCATCACCTGCCACGTCGACGGCCCCAAGGTCATCGTCGAAACCGCCGAGAAGCGCGGCATCATGACCTGCGGCTATCACGCCAGCCAGGCCGCGCTCGCGCCCAAGGGCTATCTCACCGGCGCCGAGTGGAACTGGGCCACGCCCTACACAGAAATCGTCAAGGCGACGGTCGAAGGCAAGCCGATGATCAACTTCCTGCGCGGCGGCCTGAAGGACAACTTCGTCAAGATGTCGCCCTACGGCGCCAACGTCAGCGCCGCTGCCAAGAAGAAAGCCGACGACGTGAAGGCGCAAATGCTGGCCGGCAAATTCCAGATCTTCAAGGGACCGATCAAGGATAACAAGGGCGCGGTGGTGATTCCGGCCGGCACCACGCAGGTGCAGACCGACGTCGCGCTGGAGAAGATGAATTATCTGGTGGCGGGCGTCGTCGGCCAGGTATGAAAACTGCTTAGCGCAATGTGAGACGGCAGCGCGTTGCAGCGACGGAGACGGATCGCTGCAACGCGCCTTGCCTACCTCCGCAATATTTTTCTCGCCCTTCACGTTCATCGATCGCCATGACCACACACGACCGCGCGGAAAACAGTGTTTTCACTTTAAGGCTTAGGGCCCGTGCCGCCGTCGCGCTGGCGCCGGTATTGCCCACGCTGTGCGCACTGGCCGGCGCACTGTTGCTGTTCGTGTTGTTTCTTCTGGTGCAGGGCAAGCCCGCGACCGAAGCTTGCCTGCTGATCTTCCAGGGCGCCTTCGGCTCCATGTTCGCCTGGCAAAATACGCTGCAACGCGCAGCACCCTTGCTGCTGACCGCGCTATGCGTAGCGTTGCCGGCACGCGTCGGCCTGATCGTCATTGGCGGCGAAGGTGCGCTGGCAATGGGTGGATTGTTTGCCGCCGTGCTTCCCTCTTTTTTACCCGCGCTGTCGCCTTGGATCATGCTGCCGGCCATGGCCATCGTGGCCATGATCGCCGGTGGACTCTGGATCGCGCTATGCGGCGCTCTGCGGCAATGGCGCGGCGTCAACGAAACCATCTCCAGCCTGCTGCTTTCTTACATCGCGGTCGCATTGTTCAAACATCTGGTCGAAGGTCCGCTGCGCGATCCGGCCAGTCTCAACAAACCGTCGACAGTGCCGCTGCCGGACGCCTATCTGATCAATCCCCTGCCCGGCCTCGACGTGCACTGGGGATTGGTATGGGGTGCGCTGGCTTGTGTGGCGGCATGGATTTTTCTGCGCCATAGCGTGACCGGTTTTGCCATGGCGATTGCCGGCGGCAACGGCCGCACCGCACGCCTGGTCGGCCTGCCGGTCAATCGGCTGGTCGTCATCGCCTGCGCCATGGGTGGCGCTGCAGCGGGTCTGGCCGGCATGTTTGAAGTCACCGCCGTGCATGGCAGCGCCAACAGCGCGCTGCTGGCAGGCTATGGATTCAGCGGCATTCTGGTTGCCTTTGCTGCGCGCCAGAATCCGCTCGCCATCATCGTCTGCGCCGTCGTCATCGGCGGCGTCGAAGCCAGCGGCAGCCTGCTGCAACGCCGCCTCGATCTACCCGACGCCACTACGCTGGTGTTGCAGGGACTGCTGTTCTGCAACCTGCTGGCATGGGAAGCGATCACCGGCCGCCTCGGCGCACTGAAGACGCGCTGGCAGCAGCAGGCGCAACCCTTGCCGGCCACTGTCGCGGAGACCAGCCATGTCTGATTTCGATTTCACCACGCTGCTGCTGGCCTTGTTCGCCGGCGCGATCCGGGTCGGCACGCCCTTCCTCTTCGTCAGCCTGGGCGAATGCCTGACCGAAAAAGGCGGCCGCGTGAATCTCGGTCTGGAAGGCATTCTCGTGTGCGGTGCGATGACCGGTTATGCAGTCTCCTTCTTCTCCGGTTCGGCCTGGCTGGGCGTGCTGGCGGCGGGCGTCTCCGGCATGCTGCTCGGCACCTTGCACGGGCTGGTGTGTTCGCTGCCGCGCGTCAACGACATCGCCTTCGGCATTGCGCTGATGCTGCTCGGCACCGGCCTCGCCTTCTTCCTCGGCAAGCCGTTCATCCAGCCGCAAGCGACGATGCTGCCGTCGATCGATCTCGGCGGCTGGAGCAGCAATCCTCAAATCCATCATGCGCTGCAGATCAATGCTCTGTTTCTGATCGGTGTGCTGCTGGCGGCGGCGCTGCAATGGGGCTTGTCGAGCACCAGCTGGGGACTGGCATTGCGCCTGGTCGGCGATCATGCCGAAACCGCACGCGCCCTCGGTTATCGCATCAATCTGACGCGCATCATCGCGACGGCCTGCGGCGGTTTTCTGGCGGCGGTGGGCGGCGCTTATCTTTCTCTCTATTACCCCGGTAGCTGGAACGAAGGCCTGTCCAGCGGACAAGGCCTGATGGCGGTGGCGCTGGTGATTTTTGCGCGCTGGCAACCGCTGCGCTGTCTGCTCGCAGCCTTGCTGTTCGGCGCCGCCGGCGCGCTCGGCCCGGCCTTGCAGGCGGTCGGCGTGACCTCGGGCTATTACCTGTTCAACGCTGCGCCTTACGCGCTGACCTTGCTGATCATGATCATTACCTGCCGTCCCGACCGCACGCTGTCGAGCGCGCCGGGCGAACTCAGTCTTACCAGATAAATCAGGAGAAACGACATGTCCGAATTGTTCATTAAAGCCGAACCTTATGCATGGCCCTACGACGGCGCACTGAAGCCGGGCAATACTGCACTGATCGTGATCGACATGCAGACCGACTTCTGCGGCATCGGCGGCTACGTCGACAAGATGGGCTACGACCTGTCGCTCACGCGCGCGCCGATCGCGCCGATCAAGAACGTGCTCACCGCCATGCGTGCCGGCGGCTACACCATCATCCACACGCGCGAAGGCCATCGCCCGGATCTGTCCGATCTGCCCGCCAATAAGCGCTGGCGCTCGCGCCAGATCGGCACCAACGGCGTCGGCATCGGTGATGACGGTCCGTGCGGCAAGATCCTCGTGCGCGGCGAACCTGGCTGGGAAATCATTCCGGAACTGGCTCCCCTGCCTGGCGAAATCATCATCGACAAACCCGGCAAGGGCTCGTTCTGCGCCACCGATCTGGAACTGGTGCTGCACACGCGCGGCATCCGCAATTTGATCCTGACCGGCATCACCACCGACGTCTGCGTCCACACCACCATGCGCGAAGCCAACGATCGCGGCTTCGAATGCGTGATGCTGGCCGACTGCTGCGGCGCCACCGATCACAACAATCATCTGGCGGCGCTATCGATGATCAAGATGCAGGGCGGCGTGTTCGGCGCGGTGTCCGATTCGCCCTCGCTGCTGCAAACGATAGGAAAATAATCATGCACGCGCTCGAGCTGGAAGTCATCGGCGCCGGCAAATCCTTCGGCGAATTCCGCGCGCTGGATGAGGTCTCGATCAAGATCAAGGCCGGCACCATCCACGCACTGCTTGGCGAAAACGGTGCGGGGAAAAGTACACTGGTCAAAGGCCTGGTCGGCTACAGCCCGCTCGATCAGGGCATCATCCAGGCCGACCGCCGCGAAGTGGAAATCCGCGGTCCGCGCGTGCCCAACACGCTGGGCATCGGCATGGTGTATCAGCACTTCACGCTGGCGCCCAGCCTTACTGTCGCAGAAAATCTGCTGCTGGCGCGCGGCCTGATGCGCTGGCGCATCCACTGGAATCTGGAACGCCAGGCGCTGGAAGAATTCATGGAGGCGATGCCGTTCCGGCTCGACCTCGACCGCCTCATCAGCAGCCTGTCCGCCGGTGAAAAACAGAAGCTCGAAATCCTCAAGCAACTCTACCTGCGACGCCGACTGCTGATCCTCGACGAACCGACCTCGGTACTCACGCCGCAGGAAGCCGATGAAGTGCTGGGACTGATGCGCGACCTGACGCGCCGCGAAGAGCTGACCGTACTGATGATCACCCACAAGTTCCACGAAGTCACAGCCTACGCCGACGACGTCACGGTGCTACGCAAGGGACGTCTGGTCGGCAGTGCAGCCGTGGCCGATACCAGCCCCGCCGAACTCGCACACTGGATGATGGGACAGGCGCGCGTCGAAAAAGAAGCCGCGGCCCGCCCGCAAGTGCCTGCCGATGCGCCGGTCGGTCTGAAGGTGGATTCTCTGCTGGTACTCAACGACCGTGGCGTCACCGCCGTCAATACGCTGTCGCTGCAGGTGAAGCGCGGCGAGATCGTCGGGCTGGCCGGCATCTCCGGCAACGGCCAGAAAGAATTGGTGGAAGCCCTGCTCGGCCAGCGCCGCCGCTTGTCCGGTGAAGTGCAGATCAACGGCACCGACTACCAGGCCAGCCGCACAGAAATGCGTGAGCGCAAGGTCTTTGCGTTGCCGGAAGAACCGCTGCGCAACGCCTGCATCGCCGGCATGAACGTCGCCGAAAACATGGCGCTGCGCAACTTCGACGTGGCGCCCTTCCGCCGCAGCGGCTGGCTGCGCTGGAGCGTCAATCGGGCCGCCATGCGCAAGCAGGCGCAGGCCCTGATCGCCGCCTTCAACGTCAAGCCGCCGTTGCCGGAACGCGCCATCGGCACGCTCTCGGGCGGCAACGTGCAGCGCGCCGTGCTGGCGCGCGAGCTGGGCGATTCGACGCGGCAGGAAGATGCGGTGAACGTCCTGATCGTCGCCAATCCGGTGTTCGGCCTCGACTTCGCTTCGGTCGCAGATATCCATGCGCGTCTGTTGCAGGCGCGTGCGCTGGGTACGGCGATCCTGCTGGTCAGCGAAGATCTCGATGAATTGCTGGAACTGTCCGACCGCATCCTCGTCATGACCGACGGTGCCATTGTTCATGCGACCGACGCCGCCGGCGCCGACCGCGCAGAACTGGGACGCTGGATGGCAGGCCACGGCCAACACGGAGAGACGTCGTCCGCATCTGGGCATAACGCGCAACTGGAGACCGCATGATTACCGTCGACGCCATTCCCTACCCTTATCAATTCGACAGCCGCCATACGGCGCTGGTGGTGATCGACATGCAGCGCGATTTTGTCGAGGAAGGCGGCTTCGGCAGCGTGCTCGGCAACGACGTCCGGCCGCTGGCGATCATCGTACCTACAGTCGCAAAACTGCTGGCGCTGGCGCGTGACCATGGCATGCTGGTGGTGCACACACGCGAATCGCATTTACCCGACTTGTCTGACTGTCCGCCGGCCAAACTCAAGCGCGGCAATCCCTCATTGGGCATCGGCGATGAAGGCCCGATGGGGCGCATCCTGGTGCGCGGCGAACCGGGCAACCAGATCCTGCCGCTGCTGGCGCCGCAAGATGGCGAGCTGGTGATCGACAAACCCGGCAAGGGTGCCTTCTACGCCACCGACCTGCACGCGCAATTGCAGGCGCGCGGGATCACTCACCTGCTCTTCGCCGGCGTCACGACGGAAGTCTGCGTGCAGACTTCGATGCGCGAAGCCAACGATCGCGGCTACGAATGCCTGATCGTCGAAGACGCCTGCGCCAGCTATTTCCCCGTATTCCATCAGGCCACGCTGGCCATGCTGACCGCGCAAGGCGGCATCGTCGGCTGGAAAGCGCCGCTGTCTACGCTGCAAGCCTCATTCAAAGAAACCGCCGGAGAATCCGTATCATGAATCCGCAAGTCAATCTGCCGCATGTCGTTGACGAAGTCGCACAAGCCTTTGCCGACTATGAACACGCCCTGCTGATCCACGATGTGCCCGCGCTGGACCGTTGGTTCTGGTACGACCCGCAGACGGTGCGCTATGGCGTAGGCGAAATCCTGCTGGGTGGAGAAGCGATACGCCAATACCGCCAGACCTGCGCACCGGTACATCCTTCGCGCAAGCTGCACCGCACGGTGGTCACGACCTTCGGCAGCGACTATGCTACTGTCAGTACCGAGTTCACCGCCGACGACTCGGATAAGATCGGCCGCCAGATGCAAACCTGGGTGCGCATGGACGCAGGATGGCGTATCGTCGCCGCCCATGTCAGTCTGATGCAATAGCGCCCTGGCGACCTGGCGATCTGACCCCGATTGATCCGATTTCCTTTTTGTATTGATGACGTTCCGCCATGACCGTAACTGCTGCAAATCCGCTTGCTGAACAGGTTTACAACCGGCTCAAGGAAGACATCTTCAATTTCCGCCTGCTGCCGGGCGACAATTTCACCGAAACCGAGATGGCACTGTCCTACGGCGTCTCGCGTACGCCGCTGCGCGACGCGCTGTTCCGGATGCAGCGTGAAGGTTATCTGGATGTCGGTTTCCGCCGCGGCTGGAAGGTGCGGCCGATCGATTTCGACCGTCTCGATAATCTCTACGACCTGCGCATCGTGCTGGAAATGGCGGCACTTGAGCGTCTGTGCCAGAACCCCGATCCTTCGCCCGGTCTGCAGGAACTCAACGCCGTCTGGCTGGTGCCGGAAGAAGAGCGCGAAAGCGAAGCCGTCAAGGTGGCCGAGCTGGACGAGAGTTTTCACACCAATCTGGTCGCTGCCGCCGGCAACGAGGAAATGACGCGCATCCACACCGAAGTAACGGAAAAGATCCGCATCGTGCGCCGCCTCGACTTCCTGAAGAAGAACCGCGTGCTGGCGACCTATGAGGAACACGGCAAGATCCTCAAGCTGATCGCCAAACGCAAGGCTACCGAAGCACAGATCCTGCTGCGCGCCCACATTACGCAAAGCAAGCTGGAAGTGCGCAAGATCACCATCTGGATGCTGGCCGAGGCGCGCCAGGAACAATTGAAAACGCTGCCTTAGCGCCGGAACAAGTCATTCCGACGCCTCGCCCGGATTTACAAGCGCAAAGTCATGAACATGCTGTTCGGATCTTCGCCGTAAGTCCCGAACGGGCCGCAATAGACGAAACCCACGCTCTCATACAATTGCCGGGCCGGTTTGAAGACCTCAAACGATCCGGTCTCCAGGCTGAGACGTTCGTAGCCGCGCGCCTTGGCCTGCCCGATGATATGCGCCAGCATCGCCCGGCCTGCGCCTTTACGACGCAGCGCCTCGGGAGTGCGCATGGATTTGATCTCGCCATGCAGACGATCAAGTTCCTTCAGCGCGCCGCAACCAATCAACTGCGCATCCTCCCAAACCGTCCAGAACGTGATGTCCGGGCTGCGCAGCTTGCTGAGATCGAGCGCATGCACGCTTTCAGGCGGCGAGATCTCTCGCATATTGCGCAAATGTTCTTCGAGCAAGGCGTGAATGGCGGGGCGCGAAAGGTCGTCCACTTCTATCTGCATGGCTGTTTCCCTGAGGTCGTGAGGCGATGGATGGCGAGACTTCTGTCCGATACAGACATTATGCCCAGAGATGTGAAAGATGGCATTAACGCCAAACAACATTGCCGTTTTGAAATAATGCAAACTCAACAACATCCCCGCACTAAGCAGCCTCACGAGCACGGTCATTGCCCCGGAACAGTCCTCGTCATCGCTTGTTTCCCGCCGTTTCGCCGCCAAATCAGGGGTAAGCCTCCGAAAACATTTATAATGGAAGGCTTTTGCAACGGCATCACTTTTAACCTCTTCCATGAAGGTATTTCGCGGACTTCCCAATGCTGAATCGCGTGCGCCCTGCGCGCTGACGATCGGCAACTTCGACGGCGTGCACCGTGGCCACCAGGCGCTGCTGGCGCAGGTGCGCGAAGCTGCAACCCGCCTGAACCTGGATGCCGCCGTGATGACGTTCGAACCGCATCCGCGCGAGTTCTTCGCGCAACTGGCCGGCACCCCTGAAAAAGCCCCGCAACGCATCGCCAACCTGCGCGACAAGCTGCAATCGCTGTCCAACGCTGGTGTCGACCGCGTGATCGTCGAACACTTCAACGCCAACTTCGCCGCCCTGTCGCCGCAAGACTTCATCGAAAAGATCCTGATTCAGGGTCTGCACGTGCGCTGGCTGCTGGTGGGCGAAGACTTCTGCTTCGGCTCGCGCCGCGCAGGCAATATCCAGACCCTGATCGACGCCGGCAAGCAGTACGGTTTTGAAGTACACACCATGCCGAACGTGAACAATGACGGCGTGCGCATCTCGTCGTCGGCCATCCGCGCGGCGCTGGCGAAGACGGATTTTCCGCATGCGCGCCAGTTACTGGGTCATTCGTACGCGATCTCCGGTCATGTGGTGCACGGCAAGAAACTCGGCCGCACCATCGGCTTCCCGACGCTGAATATGCGCGTAGGCCACAAGCGTCCCGCGTTGTCGGGGATCTTTATCGTGCAGGTGCATGGACTGGGCGACAAGCCTTTGCCGGCGGTGGCCAGCCTGGGAGTGCGCCCGACCGTGGACGACAGCGGCCGCGTGCTGCTGGAAACACATATCTTCGATTACAACGGCGATTGCTACGGCAAGTTGCTGCGCGTGGAATTTTTGAAGAAATTGCGCGACGAAGAGAAATACGTCGACCTGCCGACATTGACGGCAGCCATTGAGCGCGATGCGCAACAGGCGCGTGCCTGGTTCAAGGAACAGGCGAGTTTCGCCGTGTCCGCGACCGACCGAATTTGACGCTGGCCCGCCCCGCTCGCCGAAAGTGATTTGCGGCGACGCTTCATCAGTATCAGCAGCCGGATCAGCCACCTCAGCCGTCACCGATTTCCAGAATTTAACTGAAAACAACTTATGTCGAACAACGAATCCTCCAAGCCAAACAAGCCGGGCAAACCTGAAGGCAAGCCGGTCAGCAAATATCCGGTCAACATGACCGAAACCGCTTTCCCGATGCGCGGCGACCTCGCCAAGCGCGAGCCGCAATGGGTCAAGGAATGGCAAACCAAGAAACTGTATCAACGCATCCGCCAGGCATCGGCCGGTCGCCCGAAGTTCATCCTGCACGACGGCCCGCCGTATGCCAACGGTGAAATCCATCTGGGCCACGCCGTCAACAAGATCCTGAAAGACATGATCGTCAAGGCCCGCAACATGGCCGGCTTCGATGCGCAATACGTGCCGGGCTGGGATTGCCACGGCATGCCGATCGAAATCCAGATCGAAAAGAAATACGGCAAGAACCTGCCTGTGGCGGAAGTGCAAGCCAAGGCGCGCGCGTACGCCAACGAGCAGATCGAGCTGCAGAAGAAGGATTTCATCCGCCTCGGCGTGCTGGGCGAATGGGACAACCCGTACAAGACCATGAACTTCTCCAACGAAGCCGATGAGCTGCGCGCGCTCGGCACCATCCTGGAGAAGGGTTATGTCTATCGCGGCCTGAAGCCGGTCAACTGGTGTTTCGACTGCGGCTCGGCATTGGCGGAAGCGGAAGTGGAATATCAGGACAAGCGAGATCCGGCGATCGACGTCGGCTTCCCGTTTGCGGAACACGACAAGATCGCGAAGGCCTTCGGCCTGAGCAAGCTGCCTACCGACAAGGGTTATGTCGTCATCTGGACGACGACGCCATGGACCATCCCGTCCAACCAGGCGCTGAACGTGCATCCGGAATTCGACTATGCGCTGGTGCAGACCGAGCGCAACGGCGAACCGACGCTGCTGATCCTGGCCAACGACCTGGTGGAATCCTGCCTGCAACGTTTCGGACTGGAAGGCAAAGTCATTGCCACCGCCAAGGGCGAGGCGCTGTCGCTGATCGCTTTCCATCATCCGCTGGCGACCGCCGACAAAGGTTACGACCGCCTGTCGCCGATCTACCTGGGCGACTACGTGACTGCCGACAGCGGCACCGGCATCGTTCACTCGGCGCCTGCTTACGGTATCGAAGACTTTATCTCGTGCAAAGCGCACGGCATGAAGGATGACGACATCATCAGCCCGGTCATGGGCGATGGCCGCTACGCCTCGTCGCTGCCGCTGTTTGCCGGCCTGACGATCTGGGAAGCCTCGAAGCCTATCTGCGCCAAGCTGGAAGAAGTCGGCACGCTGTTCAAGCTGGTGATGTTCGATCACAGCTATATGCACTGCTGGCGCCACAAGACGCCGATCATCTATCGCGCCACGTCGCAATGGTTCGCGAGCATGGACAACACGCCGAAGGACGGAGGCAAGAGCCTGCGCGAAACCGCGCTGCAAGGTATCGAAGACACCGCCTTCTTCCCATCGTGGGGCAAGGCGCGCCTGCACGGCATGATCGCCAACCGTCCCGACTGGACGCTGTCGCGCCAACGTCAATGGGGCGTGCCGATGGCCTTCTTCGTGCACAAGGAAACCGGCCTGCTGCATCCGCGCACGCCTGAGCTGCTGGAACAGATCGCCCAGCGCATCGAGCAAGGCGGCATCGAGGCATGGCAGGCGCTGGATCCCAAGGAATTGCTGGGCGACGAAGCCGATCAATACCTGAAAAACAAGGACACGCTGGATGTCTGGTTCGATTCCGGCTCGACCCATCAGACCGTGCTGCGCGGTTCGCACGAGCAAGAGTTGCAATTCCCGGCCGACCTGTATCTGGAAGGCTCGGACCAGCATCGCGGCTGGTTCCACTCCTCGCTGCTGACCTCCTCGATGCTGAACGGCCGCGCGCCCTACAAGGCGTTGCTGACCCACGGCTTTGTGGTCGACGGCGAAGGCCGCAAGATGTCGAAGTCGCTTAAGAACGGTGTCGAACCGCAAAAAGTGGCCGACTCGCTGGGCGCGGAAATCCTGCGTCTCTGGGTGGCGTCGAGCGATTACTCCGGCGAGATCTCGATCTCCGACGAAATTCTCAAGCGCGTGACCGAGGCCTATCGCCGCATCCGCAACACGCTGCGCTTCCTGCTGGCCAACACGGCTGATTTCGATATGGCCAAGAACGCCGTGCCGGTCGCCGAGATGCTGGAAATCGACCGCTACGCGATCGCCAACATGGCCAATCTGCAAAAGGAAATCCTGGCGCATTACGAGACCTACGAGTTCCACCCTGTAGTCTCCAAGCTGCAGATGTATTGCTCGGAAGACCTGGGCGGCTTCTACCTCGACATCCTCAAGGATCGCTTGTACACCAGCGGCGTCGATTCGCACGCACGCCGTTCGGCGCAAACCGCGATCTGGCACATCACCCAGGCGCTGCTGCGTCTGATGGCGCCGACGCTGTCGTTCACTGCGGAAGAAGCCTGGAGCTTCTTCGCCAGCAAGGAAGCCTTTGCCGAGAGCAGCGAAACCATCTTCTCGCAAACCTATTACACGCTGCCGGAAGTGGCGCAAGCCGATGCGCTGGTCGCCAAATTCAACGTGCTGCACGAAGTGCGCGCAGCCGTGACCAAGCAACTGGAAGAAGTCCGCATCGCCGGCAACATCGGCTCGTCGCTGCAGGCGGAAGTCGAACTCAAGGTCAGCGGCGATAAAGTGGCGCTGCTGCAAAGCCTGGGCGATGATCTGAAGTTCGTGCTGATCACGTCGGCGGCCAAGGTCACTGCAGTGGCGGCGGAAGCCGATGAGGCCATCATCGTGACGCCGTCGGCCAATCAGAAGTGCGAACGCTGCTGGCATTACCGCGCCGACGTGGGTTCGCATGCCGAACACGCCGGTCTGTGCGGCCGTTGCGTCGCCAATCTGTTCGGCAGCGGTGAAGACCGCCACTTCGCTTAAGCATCAGGCAATCCGGCACGCGACGAAAAGTGCGCGCCGGATTTCTTCAATGACCTCATCCACGTCCGCATTCACCACACATGGCTTCCAATAAAAAACGCCTCATGCCCAGCTCCAGCAATAACAACAGCCTGTTGCCATGGCTGGGTATTTCGCTGATCGTGCTGCTGCTGGATCAACTGTCCAAGATCACGATTCTCAAGCTGTTCCACTACGGCGAATCGCGTCCGGTCACCGGCTTCTTCAATCTGGTGCTGGTCTATAACAAGGGCGCGGCATTCAGTTTCCTCGCGGCCGAGTCGGGCTGGCAACGCCATCTGTTCACCGCCATCGGCATCGGTGCGGCGATCTACATCATTTACCTGCTGCGCAAGCATGCCGGCCAGCGCATGTTCTGCTGGGCGCTGGCATTGATCCTGGGCGGAGCCATCGGTAACGTAATCGACCGTGTCGTCTACGGTCACGTCATCGACTTCCTCGACGTCTTCGTAGGCAGCTGGCACTGGCCGGCGTTCAACATCGCCGATAGTGCGATCTGCGTGGGTGCGGTATTGTTCGTGCTGGATGAATTGCGCCGCGTCGGCAAATAAATGACGAACGGCAAGGCTGCGGTTGATTGCTGCAGCGTTGTGAATGAGTTCTATAAGGAGTAAGGCAATGGATCTCGCTGGCAAAAAAATCCTTCTCGGCCTGACCGGCGGCGTGGCGTGCTATAAGGCTGCAGAGCTTGCACGCGGCCTCGGCAAAGCCGGCGCGTCGGTGCAAGTCGTCATGACGCAGGCGGCAACGCAGTTCATCACGACCATCACCATGCAGGCGCTGACCGGCAATACGGTCTACACCGATCAATGGGATGCGCGCATTGAGAACAACATGCCGCACATCGATCTGACGCGCGGCATCGATGCAATCGTGATCGTGCCCTGTTCCACCGATTTCATTTTCAAACTGGCCCACGGCGCTTGCGACGACCTGCTGTCGACGCTGTGCGTGGCGCGTCCGCACGGCGTGCCGCTGATGATCGCCCCAGCCATGAACGTCGAGATGTGGCAGAACCCGGCGACCCAACGCAACATCGCACAGGTGCAGCAGGACGGCATCAAGCTGCTCGGTCCCGATTCGGGCGACCAGGCCTGCGGCGAAGTCGGCTATGGCCGCATGCTGGAACCTGAACAACTGCTGGAAGAAATCATCGCCGCCTTCCAGCCCAAGCTGCTGGCCGGCCGCCGCGTGCTGCTGACGGCGGGACCGACGTTCGAGCCGATCGATCCGGTGCGCGGCATCACCAATCTGTCATCCGGCAAGATGGGCTACGCACTCGCACGCGCAGCGCGCGAAGCCGGCGCCGACGTCGTGCTGGTATCCGGTCCGACGGCTTTGGATACACCTTACGGCGTGCGCCGTATCGACGTACAGACCGCTCAACAGATGCATGACGCGGTCTTTGCCAACGTCTCGGGACAGGACATTTTCATCGCGGTGGCGGCAGTGGCCGACTGGCGCGTGGCCAACGTCAGCAACCAGAAGATCAAGAAGAACGCAGACGACGACAGCCTGCAATTGTCCTTCGAACAGAATGCCGACATCCTCGCCGATGTCGCCGCGTTGCCGAAGCGTCCGTATTGCGTGGGCTTTGCGGCCGAATCTGAAAACCTCGAACAATACGGCGCCGCCAAGCGCGTGAAGAAAAATATTCCTCTGCTGGTCGGCAACATCGGCCATCAGACTTTCGGCAAGGACGAAAATGCGCTGACGCTATTCGACGACAAAGGCAACACCAGCCTGCCGCGCGCCGACAAGCAGACGCTGGCGCGGCAACTGGTGCGCGAAATTGCGCATCGCCTGTCTACATCAGGCACACACTAATTCGGCACTGACTTTCAACTTAACGACTTTTGTTCCCATGAAAACTATCGACGTCAAAATCCTCGACCCGCGCATGAAAGATCAACTGCCTGCCTACGCCACCGCCGGTAGCGCCGGTCTGGACCTGCGCGCTTGCCTGGACGCGCCGCTGACGATTGCTCCGGGAACCACGCATCTGATCCCGACCGGCCTGGCGATCCACGTGGCAGATCCCGGCTATGCCGCGATCATCCTGCCGCGTAGCGGCCTGGGCCACAAGCACGGCATCGTGCTGGGCAATCTGGTCGGTCTGATCGATTCCGATTATCAAGGTCAGTTGATGGTCTCCACATGGAACCGCGGCCAGACCGAGTTTGTCCTAAACCCCATGGAGCGCCTGGCACAACTCGTGATCGTTCCCGTCATGCAGGTCGGCTTCAACGTGGTTGAAGAGTTCGACAGCAGCGAGCGCGGCGCAGGCGGCTTCGGCAGCACCGGCAAACACTAAGGAATCTTAAGGAGTATTGGATGCGCGCAAGTCATCAGGGATATTGGGGAAAAATAAAAATAGCGCTGGCCGTCGTTCCGGCAGCATTACTCGCAGCATGCGTCACACCGCAGGATGGCACTACCCTCAATACACCGGCGCCAACCACGACCGCACCGGTCGCTGTGAAGCCGCCGGTGCTGACGCCCGATCAGATCGCCTTGCGCGCGCTGACGGCGCAGCAGGACCGCCTGTACAACGTCGCGGCGCCGCTGCTGACCAGCAACGCGCCGCTGTGCCGCGGCAACGCGCGCAACCTGCTTGGTTTCACCGCCAAGAACAAGTATTCGTATCCGACCGAGTTCGTCAATGCAGCGCAATCGCTGGGTTTTGACGACCGCCTGCAAGTCACCGGCGTATTGCCCGGCAGCGGCGCCGCCAAGAGCGGCATTCAACGCGGCGACGTGTTGCTGGCGGTTGCCGACAAACCATTGCAGCAAGGTCCTGACGCCGAGCGCCAGGCCGCCAATCTGCTGGGACCGCTGGTCACCAACGGCCGTGCACCGATCAAGCTGACCGTGATGCGCAACAAGACGCAGCAAAACGTGATCGTGCCGTTGACGCTGGCCTGCGCCTTCAGCATCGAGCTGGGCAACGCCGACAACGTCAATACCTACGCCGACGGCCGCCGCGTGCTGATCACGCGCGGCATGATGAATTTTGCGAAGTCGGACGAAGAACTGGCCTATCTGATCGCCAAGGATATGGCGCACAACTCGCTGGGACATGCCATTCGCCAGCGCATGGTGGCGACCACCGGTAGCGTGATCGATAACCTGATGCGTGCACAACCGGATCCTACTGCGACAGCAGGCACCGGCGGCATTCGTCCGTATCCGCAGGATCTGGACGCCGCTGCTGACAATTTGGCCCTGTACATGCTGGTACGTGCCGGCTACAGCATCGACGGCTACGCGGCCTTCTGGCAGCGCCTTGCTTCGCAGTATCCCGCCAGCGTACCGAACGGTTACACGGCGCTGCATCCGGCGACAGCTTATCGCATGACCATGATCGACAAGTCGACACAGGCGCTGAAGGCAAAACAGGCCACCGGGAAGCCGCTGACGCCGTGATGTGAATGCGGTGATGCATCGGGTGCACCCGGGTGCCATCGCACGCGTCAGAGTAGCTTCTGGTTCGCCTGAGCGACGCAACAAGACGAGCAACAAAGTAAAAAGGCCGGAACGATTAAACGTTCCGGCCTTTTTCTTGGTCCTGCTGCTTACTGTTCCGGCACACCTTGCGACGCGCCGGCATTGTCGAGACGGCTTATTCGACTTCCAGCTTTTCCTGCGGCTCTTCCGGCGGAGGCGTCGGATCGTCGCCTTCGGGGAATTCCAGCTTGACCTGATCTTTGTCGTCGAGCTCGACGGTGACACGACCGCCATTGACCAAGCGGCCAAACAGCAATTCGTCGGCCAGCGCCTTGCGGATCATGTCCTGGATCAGACGCGACATCGGACGCGCGCCCATCAACGGATCGAAGCCCTTCTTGCTCAGGAACTTGCGCAGCGTGTCCGAGAATACGGCTTCCACCTTTTTCTCGTGCAGTTGCTCTTCCAACTGCATCAGGAACTTGTCGACCACACGCAGGATGATTTCTTCGTCCAGCGCACGGAAGCTGATGATGGAATCCAGACGGTTGCGGAACTCCGGCGTGAACATACGCTTGATATCCGCCATCTCGTCGCCGGCTTCCTTCTTGTCCGTGAAACCGATCGAACGCTTTTGCAGGCTTTCTGCGCCAGCATTCGTGGTCATCACGATGATGACATTGCGGAAGTCGGTCTTGCGGCCGTTGTTATCGGTCAGCGTGCCGTGATCCATCACCTGCAGCAGGATATTGAAAATATCCGGATGCGCCTTTTCGATTTCATCCAGGAGCAGCACAGCGTGCGGCTTCTTGGTGATCGCTTCGGTCAGCAGGCCGCCCTGGTCGAAACCGACATAGCCTGGAGGCGCGCCGATCAGACGGCTGACTGCATGACGCTCCATGTATTCGGACATGTCGAAACGAATCAGCTCGATGCCGAGGATGAATGCCAGTTGCTTCGCCACTTCGGTCTTGCCCACACCGGTCGGACCGGAGAACAGGAAGGAGCCGATCGGCTTGTCAGTCTTGCCCAGGCCGGCACGCGCCATCTTGATGGCCGACGCCAAGGCTTCAATCGCCGGATCCTGGCCGAACACAACGTTCTTGAGGTCACGATCGATCGTTTGCAGCTTGGTGCGGTCGTCCTGATTAACGGATTGCGGCGGAATACGCGCGATCTTGGAGATGATCTCTTCGATCTCGGATTTGCCGATAGTCTTCTTCTGCTTCGACTTCGGCAGGATGCGTTGCGCTGCACCGGCTTCATCGATGACGTCAATCGCCTTGTCGGGCAGATGACGGTCGTTGATGAAGCGCGCTGCCAGCTCGGCTGCCGAGGTCAGCGCCGAAGCGGAATACTTCACGCCATGATGCTCTTCGAACTTGGACTTCAAACCACGCAAAATCTGGATGGTCTGCTCGACGGTCGGCTCGTTGACGTCGATCTTCTGGAAGCGACGCGACAAGGCGTGGTCTTTTTCAAAAACGCCGCGGAATTCGGTGTACGTGGTCGCGCCGATGCACTTCAGCTGACCGCTGGACAACGCCGGCTTGAGCAGATTCGATGCGTCCAGCGTACCACCAGAGGCCGAACCGGCACCGATGATGGTGTGGATTTCGTCGATGAAGAGAATGCCGTTCGGGCTGTCCTTCAATTGCTTGAGGACGGCTTTCAGGCGCTGCTCGAAATCGCCGCGATACTTGGTGCCGGCCAGCAGAGCGCCCATGTCAAGCGAATACACGACGGCGTTCTTGAGGATCTCCGGCACATCGCTTTGCGTGATGCGCCATGCCAGGCCTTCGGCGATGGCAGTCTTGCCGACGCCGGCTTCGCCGACCAGCAATGGGTTGTTCTTGCGGCGGCGGCAGAGTGTCTGGATCACGCGCTCGACTTCGGCATCGCGACCGATCAGCGGGTCGATCTTGCCTTCTGCGGCAGCCTTGTTCAAATTCTGGGTGAACTGATCGAGAGGACTTTCCTTTTGCTGGCCTTCGGTCTGCACGTCTTCCGCTCCTTCAGGCGCTTTTTGCGAATCGACTTGCTGATCCTTGCGCACACCATGAGAAATGAAATTGACTACGTCCAGGCGGGTTACGCCCTGTTGATGCAGATAATAGACAGCGTGCGAGTCCTTCTCGCCGAAGATGGCAACCAGCACGTTGGCGCCGGTCACTTCCTTCTTGCCGTTGGAAGCCGACTGCACGTGCATGATCGCGCGCTGGATCACACGTTGGAAACCCAGCGTCGGTTGCGTGTCGACTTCATTGGTGCCGGGAACAGTCGGCGTATTGTCGGTAATAAAATTCGTCAGCGTCTTGCGCAGATCATCAATATTGACCGAGCACGCACGCATTACTTCCGCTGCTGACGGATTGTCCAGCAAGGCGAGGAGCAAATGCTCTACCGTGATAAATTCGTGACGGGATTGTCTAGCCTCAACAAAGGCCATGTGCAAACTGACTTCCAATTCCTGCGCAATCATGCTTCCTCCATCACGCACTGCAGGGGGTGCCCTGCTTTCCTAGCGTGGGTTAATACGAGTTCAACTTTTGTGGATGCGATATCTTTCGGATACACACCACACATACCTTTCCCATCGCGGTGAACTTTGAGCATAATCTGCGTCGCTGTTTCACGGTCTTTGTTGAAGTACTCCTGAATGACTGCGACGACGAATTCCATCGGCGTATAGTCATCGTTCAACAACAATACTTGGTACATAGGAGGCGGCTTGAGCTTCTGCTCCTGCCGCGCCAGGACTGTACCGTTATCATTATCGTGCTTGGTTGCCATGCATCTATTCTAAAACTATCAATCAACTGTGCAACGCACAACGATGAAGAAAATATCCAAATTAAATTAGATATTACGCGTTTTCCTGATAGTCCGCAGATAACGCTTATTTATCGTAAATCAAGAGGCGTCCTTCCCATCGAGTGAACAAAAGCTTAATAATTCCACTGAAAACAGCTTGACTTTTGTATTTTTAACGAGAACAATGGAATTCATTGATAAGTAGTTACTGCTTGTTAATACGAAGGGGGCAAGTTTAAGGGGGGCTGCGGACGTTTTAATCTCGCGAGGCTTCTTGCTTTAACGGCTCGTGTGATTTTTTATTAATTGAAAGATGCTTTTATGGCAACAGGTACAGTCAAGTGGTTCAACGATTCTAAGGGCTTTGGCTTTATCACCCCGGACGACGGCGGTGAAGATTTGTTCGCACACTTCTCGGCAATCCAGATGAACGGCTTCAAGACCCTCAAAGAAGGTCAAAAAGTTCAGTTCGAAGTCACGCAAGGCCCCAAAGGCAAGCAAGCTTCCAACATCCAAGCCCCTTAATCTCGTATTAAGTTGCTTCTAAAAAGCTCCTGTTTCGACAGGAGCTTTTTTTATGCCTGTTCTTTGTGCCTGTGGTACGTGCTGAAAATAAGACGGCAATAAAAAAGGCCGGTTGCCCGGCCTTTTTCAGCATCGCTCCAGTTGCCGACGAACTGCGAATCACATATTTTCGATTACGGCATCACCGAAACCGGAGCAAGACACCTGCGTCGCCCCCTCCATCAGGCGCGCAAAGTCATAAGTCACCTTCTTCGACGAAATCGTTGTTTGCATCGCCTCGACGATGATAGCGGCAGCTTCAGTCCAGCCCATGTGGCGCAACATCATTTCCGCCGACAGGATCAGCGAACCCGGATTGACGTAATCCTTGCCCGCATAGCGCGGCGATGTACCGTGCGTGGCCTCGAACATCGCCACCGAGTCAGACATGTTGGCGCCGGGAGCAATACCGATGCCGCCGACCTGTGCCGCCAGCGCATCCGAGATGTAGTCGCCGTTCAGGTTCAGCGTCGCGATGACGCTGTACTCGGCCGGACGCAACAGGATCTGCTGCATGAAAGCGTCGGTGATCGAATCCTTGACGATGATGTCGCGGCCGGTCTTCGGATTTTTCACCCGCACCCATGGGCCGTCATCGATGATCACACCGCCAAACTCCTTCTGCGCCAGGGCATAGCCCCAGTCGCGGAAGCTGCCTTCGGTGAACTTCATGATGTTGCCTTTGTGGACCAGGGTTACCGAAGGCTTGTCGTGGTCGATCGCATACTGAATCGCCTTGCGCACCAGACGCTCGGTGCCCTCTTGCGACACCGGTTTGATACCGAGGCTGGAGGTCTCAGGAAAGCGCAACTTCTTGACGCCCATTTCCCTGACCAGAAAATCGATCAGCTTCTTGGCGCCTTCCGAACCGGCCTGCCATTCAATGCCGGCATAAATGTCTTCCGAGTTTTCGCGGAAGATGACCATATTGGTTTTCTCAGGCTCGCGCAGCGGTGACGGCACGCCTTTGAAGTAGCGCACCGGGCGCAGGCAGACATACAGATCCAGTTGCTGGCGCAGCGAGACGTTGAGCGAGCGGATGCCACCGCCGACCGGGGTGGTCAGCGGGCCTTTGATCGAAACGATGTATTCCTTGACGGCGGCAACGGTTTCTTCCGGTAACCAGACGTCGTCGCCGTACAATTTGGTCGATTTTTCGCCGGCGTAGATTTCCATCCAGCTGATCTTGCGCTTGTCGCCATAGGCCTTCTCGACCGCTGCATTGACGACCTTGAGCATGACAGGCGTCACATCGCTCCCGGTGCCGTCGCCCTCAATGAATGGAATGATCGGATTGTCCGGAACATTGAGGGAAAAGTCTGCATTGACGGTAATTTTCTTACCTTCAGACGGCACGTTGATATGTTGGTACATCGTTGTCTCCGACAATTAAACTAAACTGAATGAAGCGAAATGCGTGAGTGGCCGCTGCTGGCCATTCTGAACCAGAATCCCGCAAGCGGCATCAGGAAATCGGGGCGAGTCAGATATCGAGCCACCAGGCAAGTTGTGACAGTGTTGCCGCATCCAGGCCGCGCAAAACATCTGCAGAAAATAAAGCAACGTCTTATATAAGACATAAGATACCACTTTTATCGTGCACGAGTATTTTACTGAATGTCGTGCCTTTGCAATACCCAGGCTGTAACATTTACCCTTGGCGCACTGCCGCATCCATTACCGCCGCATATTCGACTCAACACCTCTTCCACTCAAGCATGCCTCTGATCTTGTTCAACAAACCGTTTCAGGTCTTGTGCCAGTTTTCGGCACACCCTGAACGCGACACGCTGGCCAATTACCTGGACATTCCCGACATCTATCCCGCCGGCCGCCTCGATGCCGATAGCGAAGGCCTGATGCTGCTGACCGACGATGGTGAATTGCAGCATGAGATCAGCCACCCCAAACGCAAACAGCCGAAAGTTTACCTGGTGCAAGTAGATGGCGTCCCCGACCGTGAGGCATTGGACCGCCTGCGCAATCCACTCGATCTGGGCGATTTCGTCACGCAACGGAGTGAAGTGAAGCATGTCGAGGAGCCGGCATGGTTGTGGCCGCGCAATCCGCCGATACGCGTGAGACAGAGTCAGCCGACCAGTTGGCTGACCATCAAGATATCGGAAGGAAAAAACCGTCAGGTGCGCCGCATGACGGCGGCAGTCGACCTGCCGACCTTACGCCTGGTACGCATCGCGATCGGCCCGTTTTCTCTTCACACACATCCACTGATGCCGGGAGAATGGAAGGCCGTGGAGCCATCTGAACTACGCCGCCAAACCTGACAATAGACTGACTAAAAACCCTCATACTACGCGGGATGCAAAGAAATTTTCTTTTTTGGAATTTTCTGTCAACCAAGCTTTCTGCGCGTCGTTATTGGCAATGATTCACGAGAATCACCGTTTTCTTAACATGTTAAATTTGAAGGACTGCAAAATGAAAAAATTGATCGCCGCTCTGATCGCTGGTCTGTTCGCCACTTCCGTGTTCGCACAAGCTGCAGCTCCTGCTGCTCCAGCAGCTCCAGCTGCTGACGCTGCTGCTCCTGCTCCAAAGGCAAAGAAAGCGAAGAAGAGCCACAAGGCTAAGAAGGCAAAGAAGGCTGCTCCAGCTGCTGACGCTGCTAAGTAATCTGGCTTTTGCATCACTAAAAGGCAGGCTTGTCCTGCCTTTTTTCATTTCTGAATCCGAGTCAAATGCATCCGCTGCCGGATCTGCAGATGCTTCACGCCTCATGACTGCCACCGATACGCCACCGGCAATCTCTATCCTCGCTATAATCCGCTGATCGTCCGTCACCATCACATCAAATCATCATGCGCCGTTCACTTGCACTGCTCACCGCACTTGCTGCTTTCGCGACCGCCCTTCCGTCTTACTCCCAGCAACTCCAGAAATTCCCCACCACCACGCTCAATGCCGGCCTGTATCTGATCAAGGCGGAAGTCGCCTCGACCGAGGCACAGCGCGAACAAGGGCTGATGTTCCGGGACAAAATGGGGGCCAATGAAGGCATGGTATTCGTATTCGGCCAGCCAGCCGGCGTCTGCATGTGGATGAAGAACACGCTGATCCCCCTGTCGGTCGCCTTCATGGACGAAACCGGCAAGATCATCAACATCGAAGAAATGAAGGAGCAAACCCTGGATTCGCATTGCGCGACCAAGGCGGCGACTTACGCTCTGGAAATGAACAAGGGCTGGTTCAAACAAAAGAACATCAAACCAGGCACCGTGATTGAAGGTTTACCGCGTTAAACGGCTGACAAGCCCGTGATGCTCAGAGCAACGTCACGGCGCTGAGTTCGCCACCACTGCCCCTAGAAGCCTTTGGAAGCCAGGATTGATTGCTTCGCCTCCAGAGAACGCACGCCGATAGCACCGGAAACAACATTCCCTGACTGCAACAACACCTGGAAATGCAAAAACCCGCCAAATCGCTTGGGCGGGTTGATGTTTTTGAATCAATATCGCTATCGATTCAACATTGCGCAGATCTTCGCCGAAGCAAAGACCCGATCAGCAACAAGAATTAAGCAGCCAGTGCCTTCAGGGCAGCAGCCAGACGGCTCTTGTGGCGAGCAGCCTTGTTCTTGTGAATGATTTTCTTGTCAGCGATGCTATCGATGGTCGAAACCGAAGCCTGGAACACGGAAGCCGCAGCAGCCTTGTCGCCTGCTTCGATTGCCTTACGAACAGCCTTGATTGCTGTACGCAGAGTCGAACGTTGGCTGGAGTTGTGCGCGTTTTGCTTAACAGCTTGACGAGCACGTTTGCGTGCTTGTGCGGTATTTGCCATGAATAATTATCCTAAATCGAGATCGAGAGCATCGCAATCTTGATAACTTGCGAGGCGGAATTCTGTAAAGCCACGGATTATAACCATTTTTCATCAAACTAGCAAATACAGCCTCACTATCGCCTCTCGCCTGTTGCAAACCAGTCAGATTTCCATATGACAACAAACCCGGCAACAACATTTCCCGCCTTGCCGAACCTTCGCGCCCTCACCTCCTCAAACGCCATCATCCCGGCCGACAATGGCATCAAAGCGCCTGTCCCAACAAAAACGAAAGCTATAATGCCGTCCCATGAACTTGCATAAAACGCTTGCCACCGTCTCTGGCATGACGATGCTCTCCCGCATTACCGGCCTCGCAAGAGAAATCCTGTTCGCACGCGCATTCGGCGCCTCCGCTTATACGGATGCGTTCAACGTCGCGTTCCGCATCCCCAACCTGCTGCGCCGCTTGTTCGCCGAAGGCGCCTTCTCGCAAGCCTTCGTCCCGATTCTCGCTGAATATAAGAACCAGAAAGGCGACGCCGCCACCAAAAACCTGGTTGATCATGTGGCAACGGTACTGATATGGGTCATGCTGGCCACCAGCATCGTCGGCATTCTCGCTACGCCGGTGATCGTCTATTTCATCGCAACCGGTCTCAAATACAATCAGGGCGCTTTCGACGCCTCTGTGATGATGACGCGGATCATGTTTCCGTATATTGGCTTCATGGCCTTTGTCGCGCTGGCCGGCGGCATCCTCAACACCTGGCGCGAATTCAAGATCCCGGCCTTTACGTCGGTGCTGTTGAACGTATCTTTCATCGTCGCGTCGCTGTTCGTCGCGCCTTACATGGATCAGCCGATCTATGCGATGGCGTTTGCGGTCTTCGTCGGCGGTGTATTGCAAGTCGCGCTTCAGATTCCTGCACTGACCAAGATCGGCATGCTGCCGCGCCTGTATCTCAATCCGATGATCGGCCTGTCTGACGAAGGCGTCAAACGTGTGCTCAAGAAGATGGGGCCAGCGGTGTTCGCGGTCTCGGCCGCGCAGATCAGCCTGATGATCAATACCAACATCGCTTCACGTCTGGCACATGGCAGCGTGTCCTGGTTGTCGTATGCCGACCGTCTGATGGAATTTCCCACCGCGCTGCTCGGCGTCGCGCTCGGCACGATCCTGTTGCCAAGCCTGTCCAACGCGCATGCCGAGAACGACATGGCGGAATATTCCTCCCTGCTCGACTGGGGTCTGCGCCTGACCTTCTTGCTGGCGCTGCCCTGCGCCGTCGGCCTGGCGACGCTGTCGGAGCCGCTGACCGCAACGCTGTTCCATTACGGTAAATTCGATACGGTGTCGGTCGCCATGACCAGCAATGCACTGGTCGCCTACGGCGTCGGCCTGATCGGCCTGATTCTGGTGAAGATTCTTGCGCCCGGCTTCTATGCCAAGCAAGATATCCGCACGCCGGTCAAGATCGCTATCGGTGTGCTGATCGCCACGCAGTTGATGAACTACATTTTTGTGCCGTGGATTGCCCATGCCGGTCTGGCCTTGTCCATCGGACTGGGCGCCTGCCTGAATGCGGCATTTCTGTTCTGGGGACTGCGCCGTCGCAATATCTACACGCCGCAACCGGGCTGGCGCATGTTCCTGATCAAATTGACCGGTGCCCTGTTCCTGCTGGCCGGCGTTGCGCTGGCGGTGGCGCGGCATTTTGACTGGATCGCCATGCGCGCGCATCCGGCCGAACGCGTGGGCGCGCTGGTGCTGGTGTTTGCGGCCTGCGGCATCGCCTATTTCGGCGCGTTGATGGCGATGGGTTTCCGTTTCCGCGACTTCAAGCGTATCGGTCGCTGATTGGTCGTTCACCTGAATTATTTGCCGGCAATGTTGCTTTAGCGCCCCATTGCCGGACAAACATTTCACAAGCGCGCATATTTTGATAGCATGATCGACATATGACGCTTACACCGCTCGAATATTTTTCTTCGCTGGTTCGTCAAGACGACTCGATTCCGCTATTTGAATCGGCTCTGGCGTTGGGCCAGGATGCATATCCCGATCTGGATTTTTCCGCCTGCCAGATCGAGATGGACACTTTAGCGCTCAAGCTGAAGCAGCGTCTTTCCGCCGATGCATCGCATATTCAAAAACTGCGCATGCTGAACCATTTCTTTTTTCAGGAATTGGCCTTCGCCGGCAACATCAACAATTATTACGATCCCGACAACAGCTATATCCATCGCGTCATCACCTCGCGCCGCGGCATTCCGATTTCGCTGGCTGTGGTGTACATGGAACTGGGCCAGCAGATCGGCCTGAACATGAAGGGCATCTCCTTCCCCGGCCATTTCCTGATGAAGCTGTCGGTACAGTCCGGCGACATCGTGCTGGATCCGATGAACGGTTCCAGCCTCTCGCGCGAAGAGCTGGAAGAGCGGCTGGAACCCTATCTGGAGCAACAGGAATACGGCGACGAATTACCGCTTGCCGCGTATCTGCGGGCAGCGCATCCACGCGAAATTCTCACCCGCATGCTGCGCAATCTGAAGGCGATCTTCACCGACGCGCAACGCTGGCAGCGCGTGCTCGATGTACAGGAACGTCTGGTGATTTTATTGCCGGATGAAATTACTGAGCGCCGCGACCGCGGGCTGGCATATGCAAACATGGCGGAGCCGCAAGCTGCGCTGGACGATCTGGAAGCCTACCTGGCGTTGCGTCCCGATGCGGAAGACGCCGACATCATGCGCGAGAAACTACCGGAATTGCGCCATGCAAGCCGGCGTCCCAATTGATATTGAAGACACCGGCCCTGCACGACTGATCAGCCCTTCGAACGCGCTTCGATCACTTCCCAGCGCTCGAGATTTTCCAGCAACAAACCGTCGATTTCAGCAAAGCGCGCATTCAGGCGCACTGCTTCGTCCGCTCCTTGCTTGTACAAATCCGGATCGGCCAGCTTGGCGGAAATCGCCGCCTGCTCTTCTTCCAGTTGGGCGATCAGTTTGGGTAACTCTTCCAGCTCGCGCTGTTCCTTGTAGCTGAGCTTCTTCGGCTTGGCTGTTGCGGCAGCAGTCGCTGCCTGCACTTCCACCGGCTTGACTTCAGGCTTGTTGTCCGCTTTCTTCGCCGTCGCCTGCATGTTGGCGCGCACGCGCTCCCAGTCGCTATAGCCGCCGACATACTCGCGCCATACGCCGTCGCCTTCGGAGGCAATCACCTGCGTCACTACGTTGTCGAGGAAGGTGCGGTCATGGCTGACCAAAAACACGGTGCCGGTATATTCTTCCAGCAGTTCTTCCAGCAATTCCAGCGTATCGATATCGAGATCGTTGGTCGGTTCATCGAGCACCAGCACGTTGGCCGGCTTGGCGAACAGGCGCGCCAGCAGCAAACGGTTGCGCTCGCCGCCAGACAACGTGCGTACTGGTGAACGTGCGCGTTCCGGTGCGAACAGGAAGTCGCTCAGATACGTCATGACATGCTTGCGCTGACCGTTGACTTCTACCCAGTCACTACCCGGTGCAATGGTTTCGGCCAGGCTGGCTTCTTCGTTGAGCTGAGTACGCATCTGGTCGAAGTACGCGACCTGTAATTTGGTGCCTTGGCGCACGGTACCGGCATCTGCGGTTTCTTCGCCGAGAATGAGCTTGAGCAATGTCGTCTTGCCGGCGCCGTTCTGGCCGATCAGGCCAACTTTGTCGCCGCGCATGATGGTGCCGGTGAAATCGCGCACGATGGTCTTCGGACCATAAGCCTTGCTGACATTTTCAAGTTCCGCCACGATCTTGCCGGAGCGCTCGCCGGAAGAAACTTCCAGCTTGACCTGCCCCTGGCGGTCGCGGCGCGCGCTGCGCTCCAGGCGCAAGGATTCCAGACGGCGCACACGGCCTTCGTCGCGGGTACGACGCGCCTGTACACCCTTGCGGATCCAGACTTCTTCCTGTGCGAGGAATTTGTCGAACTTAGCGTTTTCCACTTCTTCGTTGGCCAGCAGCTCGGCCTTGCGCGCCTGATAGGTGCTGAAGTTGCCGGGGAAAGACAGGATCTTGCCGCGGTCCAGTTCGATGATGCGGGTCGCCACGTTATCGAGGAAGCTACGATCATGGGTGATGAACAGCACGCTGCCCTTGTAGTCGCGCAGCAGCGCTTCGAGCCACAGGATGGAGCCGAAGTCCAGATGGTTAGTCGGCTCATCCAGCAGTAGCACATCGGGAGCGCCAACCAGGCCGCACGCCAGCGCCACACGCTTTTGCATACCGCCGGACAGTTCGCCGATCAGCGAGTCGCCCTTCAGGTTGAGCTTGTCGAGCGTCGTTTCGACCTTATGATTCAGACTCCAGGCGTCCGCTGCGTCGAGCTTGACCTGAATGTCGTGCATGCGCTCCATCAGTGCGTCGTCGTTGTCGCCGCCGAACTGGCCGGTCAGCGATTCATATTCGGCCAGCAGCGCCGGCAACTCGCCGAGGCCGGAAGCGACCGCGTCGAAAATCGACATCTCTGCGGGGAAATGCGGCTCCTGATCGACGTAGGCAATCTTCAGCCCTTGCTGCATCACCAGCAGACCGTCGTCCAGCTTGGAAACGCTGGCGATGATTTTCAGCAAGGACGACTTGCCGGTGCCGTTGCGGCCGATCAGACCGACCCGTTCGCCGGTTTCGAGGGAAAACTCCGCGCGATCGAGAAGCGCAACGTGTCCGAATGCGAGCTGCGCATTGGAAAGAGAGATGACTGCCATAAGTATGCCGAGGGGTGAAATCGAAGGCCGGGCAGAACTGCTTTGCCGCGACTGAATTAAGAAGAAAGACCGCATTGTACCGATTGCGCGCGGGCTTGGTGAATCTAACGTCGATCTGCGCACGATCTTCCTCTCGTAACACCGCAGCGCAACAACGATCATTACCGGATAACAACAAACGATATGTTTTTGACATGTTCCTGCACCAAAATCGGCGCAATGCAATCTTCCACATACATTTGGAAACATAATCACCGCCCGGTTTGGCCTCAGAACGGCAGTCCGGCCCACCCCATGTTGTAAGATACGGCACGCCCTTCACTAACAATGACCATGCGCTTTAACTCTCGTTTGCCCCAGTTTTCCCGTCAACGCGGTTTTCTGAATCCCAACATCGCCAAATTCCTCGCCTTCACCGTCCTCGGGCTGGCGATCATTGGCGCGCTGATCATTGCCTACGCGCTGATCTTCATCAACCCGCGCCTGCCGTCGCTGGATGTCATCACCGACTATCGTCCGAAGATCCCGCTGCGCATCTATTCCGCCGACAACGTCCTGCTGGGTGAATTCGGCGAAGAAAAGCGCAGCCTGGTAAAGCTCGACGCCATCCCCGCCAACGTGAAGAACGCGGTGCTGGCGATTGAAGACTATCGTTTCTATCAGCATGGCGGCATCGACTATATCGGCATCGCGCGCGCTTTGGCGACCGACCTGATCAAAGGCCACGCCAGTCAGGGCGCCAGCACCATCACCATGCAAGTGGCGCGCAATGTTTTCCTGACCAAGGAAAAGACCTTCTCCCGTAAATTGTACGAAGTCCTGCTGGCCAACAAGATCGAAGCGACACTGAGCAAGGACCAGATCCTTGAGGTGTACATGAACCAGATCTATCTGGGCCAACGCGCCTTCGGCTTTGCCGCTGCTGCGCGCACCTATTTCGGCAAGGACATCAAGGACGTCACGCTGGCGCAGGCCGCGATGCTGGCCGGTTTGCCAAAGGCACCGTCGGCCTACAACCCTATCGTCAACCCCAAGCGCGCCCATATCCGCCAGCAGTACATCCTGCAACGCATGCTGGATCTGGAATACATCACGCAGGCGCAATATGACGCCGCCGTGAAAGAAGACATCCAGGTACGCGCACCCGGCAACCAGTACAACGTTCACGCCGAGTACGTGAATGAAATGGTGCGCCAGATGGTCTATGCGCAATACAAGGAAGACACCTACACGCACGGCATCACCGTCACCACCACCATCAACGCCGCCGATCAAAAGGCCGCCTATGACGCCGTGCGCAAGGGCGTGATGGACTACGACCGTCGCCACGGCTATCGCGGCCCGGAAGAAACGATTGAACTGCCGTCGGGCGACGACGATCGTTCGCAAGCCATCGACGACGCCATGGACGATCACCCGGACAACGACGACATCCTGGCAGCAGTGGTGATATCGGCCGACCCGAAGCAAATCCAGGCCGTGATCCGCAGCGGCGACAAGATCACGCTGAGCGGCGACACGCTCAAGTTCGTTGCCGCGGCGCTGGGTCCGAAGGCCAAGAAGGAAATCCGCATCGCACCGGGCGCAGTGATCCGCGTCATGCAGGACGCCAAGAAAACCTGGCAGATCGTGCAGTTGCCGGAAGTGGAAGCCACGCTGGTATCGGTGACGCCGCAGAACGGCGCGATCCGCGCGCTGGTGGGCGGCTTCGACTTCACGCAAAACAACTTCAACCATGTGACGCAGGCATGGCGCCAGCCGGGTTCGACATTCAAGCCATTCATCTATTCGGCTGCGCTGGAAAAAGGTTTTGGCCCGGCCAGTATCATCAACGACGCGCCGGTGTCCTACCCTGCCGGCAATGGTCAGCCGAACTGGGAACCGAAGGATGATGATCCGCCGGCCGGCCCGATGTCGATGCGTACCGCCTTGCAAAAATCGGTCAACCTGGTTGCGATCCGTACGCTCGACGCCATCGGCGTGAAGTACGCGCAAGACTTCATCACCAGCCATTTCGGTTTCGACGTCGACAAGGTGCCGCCTTACCTGCCGATGGCCCTTGGCGCAGGTCAGACCACGCCGCTGCAACTGGCATCTGCCTACGCGATCTTCGCCAACGGCGGCTACAAGATCAATCCTTACCTGATCACGCAAATCGCCGATGCACGTGGCAAGGTCTTGTCCAAAGCGGATCCGCTGATCGTCGGCAACAACGCGCCGCGCGCGATTGACGAGCGCAACGCCTACGTCATGACGAGCCTGCTGCAATCGGTCGCCCAACGCGGCACCGGCGCGCGCAGCAACACGCTCAAGCGCACTGACCTGGCAGGCAAGACCGGCACTACCAATGATGCGATGGATGGATGGTTTGCCGGTTATCAACGCACGCTGACGACAGTCGTGTGGATGGGTTACGACCAGCCCAAGACACTGGGCAGCAAGGAATTCGGCGCGCAGCTGGCCTTGCCGATCTGGGTGGATTACATGGGTGTGGCGCTCAAGGGCGTGCCGCAATTCGATATGCCTGCACCGGCGGGCGTCAGGTTTGTCGACAACGAGCCTTACTACGACAATTTCGCACCGGGTGATGGCTTCGTCGCTTCGCTGGGTACGGAAGGCGGCGGAGTAGTCGATGCCTTGTCCAACTTCTTCGGCTGGTCGAAGAATCCGAATTCGGAAACACCAGCACCACCGTCGGGCTCGACTGGTGCACCGGCGTCGGCGCCTGCACAGGTCGACCGGGACAAAATCTATCAGGGTCATTGACCCCCTGATCGGATCGCAAAAAAGAAAAAGCGCAGAAGACAATATCTTCTGCGCTTTTTTTTGTCCCTCTTGTCTGGCGCCCCCGACACGGATCGAACGTGTGACCTATCCCTTCGTACCACCATGGCTTTCGCCACCAAGTAACTTGTTTGTGGTCTGGACTATACCTTGGCCATGGACTTGCAGTCCGCAGGCCGGAGCCGTCTAGTCTCTACACCTTCCGCACGATAACAACCCGGTGCGGCTTGGCTCGGTATTGCCAGCAGCCGTTTGCAACATCAACATCGCAAGCGCTGTCAGGGTTCACCGAATTTGACTCCATTCACACGGCGCCTTTCGGACGCCGGTGCCCAATTCATTCAGGAGGGGATCGCTCTATCCACTGAGCTACGGGGGCGTGGGCGCTATTGTAGCGGGTGTGGGCAGGTATGGAAAGGAGCGCGGGCAGAATCACGCGCGGCTGGTGCGGCCCTCAAACCAGTTCTGGTCAAGGCACAGGCGCAGTTGCATGCGTGCGCGATAGAGCAGCACGCTGCAATTGCTGGTGGTGATCTTGAGTTCTTTGCAGATCTCGGCAATCTCAAACTCAAACAGCTCGCGCATGGAAAACACCCGCGCCATGACAGGCGTGAGTTTGTTCACGCAAAAATCCATGATGTCGAAGAACTGCGACTGTTGCAGAGTTTCTGCCGGATTGCCCCAATCAGCGGGGGCCTCGGCCCAATGCCCGGTCTCATCGAAGAGGACATCGAAGTCGGTCGGATCGCCGGTTTCTTCCTGCGTGACCTGAACGTATTTCTTTTCCTTGCGGATCAGATCGACGATCTTGTGCTTGAGGATACCGACCAGCCACGTGCGCAGCGACGATTTCCCCGAGAAACCGGCAGGGTTCTGCAATGCCGCCAGCAAGGTTTCCTGCGCCACATCTTCGGCTGCATCTTCCTGCACATGGAGCCGCGCAAACTTGACCAGCATGCTACGCTCGGCAATCACGGACTGTTCAAACGACTTGTCGGTCATGGGATTCGTCTGTCTTCTGAAATTGATCTGTACGGCAATAAACACGATAAAAACGCTACTGTACTTGGATTTTCGCGCTGTTCGTGTGTGGGCATGATAAACGCCTGCTCTTATACAATGCAATCGGTTACCCGATCAGCTCGCCGCATATAACTTAAAACGACTATTTATATGGCCAGCCTTATGTCTTCCCTGCTATCCGCCAGCCGTTGCGCTCTGACATTGTGCGCGCTGCTGATGACCTGCCTGTTACCCACTGCGCACGCCCAATCGCAGCAAACATTGCCGGATACGATCGCCCAGCGTGTCGTCGCCTGCACGGCCTGCCACGGCAAGGAAGGCCGCGCTTCCAGCGACGGCTTTTATCCGCGCATTGCAGGCAAGCCGGAAGGCTATCTGTTCAACCAGCTCACCAATTTCCGTGACGGCCGCCGGCAGTATCCGCTGATGACTTACCTGCTGGATCACCTGTCAGACGCCTATCTGCACGAGATCGCCAAGTACTTTTCCGAACAGCATCCGCCCTACCCCGCGCCGCAACCGAGTGACGCGACGCCAGCCGTGCTGGAACGTGGCCGCAATCTGGTCATGAACGGCGACAGCAGCAAGAAGGTGCCGGCGTGCATCGCCTGCCACGGCCAGGCGCTGACCGGTGTCGCACCTGCCGTCCCGGGCCTGATCGGTTTGCCGCGCGACTATATCAATTCGCAGTTCGGCGCCTGGAGAAACGGCGTGCGCAAAGCAAAATCCCCAGACTGCATGGCCCAGATCACGCAAAAGCTGACGCTGGAAGACATCAACGCCGCCAGCAGTTGGCTCGCCGCCCAGACCGTACCGGAAGGTGCAGTCCCGGCTCCGGCCACGACCGTCAGGCTGCCGCTGGCTTGCGGCAGCGTCACAGAATAAGGGGCCGTTCATGAAACGCATCTTGCTGGCCCTCCTCCTGCTGATCATCGCCGTTCCCGCCGTCATGGTCGGCATGCAATTTATCGATCATGAAGACAACGTACCTGCGCAATCGTCCGCACCGAACAATCCCGAGCAGCAAGTCGTCCGCGGCACCTACCTGGCCCGCGCCGGCGACTGCATGGCTTGCCACACGGCGCGCGGCGGTCAACCTTACGCCGGTGGACGCGCCATTCCGACACCGTTCGGCACGCTATACGCCCCCAACATCACCGCCGACAAGGAAACCGGCCTGGGCAGCTGGAATGCCAAAGATTTCTGGCGCGCGCTGCATCACGGCAAATCGAAAGACGGCAGCTTCCTCTATCCGGCATTCCCTTATCCGAACTACACCAAAGTCACGCGTGAAGATGCCGACGCCCTGTTCGCCTATCTGCAAACCGTCAAGCCGGTGCGCCAGACCAATCAGGAACATGCGCTGCGCTTCCCCTACAACTATCGCATTCTGCTGGCCGGATGGCGCGCGTTGTACTTCACGCCCGGGTCTTATGCGCCGGACGATAAGCAATCGGTGGAATGGAATCGTGGCGCTTACCTCGTGCAGGGACTTGGGCATTGCAGCGCCTGCCACACGACCCGTAACGCATTCGGCGCGACAGTCGACAAATCGGATCTGGCCGGCGGCCTGATCCCGATCATGAACTGGTATGCGCCTTCCCTGACTTCGGATGCGGAGGCCGGACTGGGAAAATGGGAAACGGAACACATCGCCGCGCTGCTGAAAACGGGTGTATCGCCACGCAGCACCGTGTTCGGTCCGATGGCGGAAGTCGTGAGCCAGAGCCTGCAACATCTGAACGACAATGACATTCGTTCCATGGCGGTCTATCTGAAAGCCTTGCCGCAAAACGATCCGCCCCCAGCACTGGACACGGCACAGCCGGACAAAGCGACCGGCGATCGCATTCTGCAAACCGGCAGCAAGATCTATGAGCAGCAATGCGCCGAATGCCACAAAGCCAACGGCCAGGGCATGCCGCCGGCTTATCCGCCGATGAGCGGCAATCGCGCATTAACGATGGGTTCTGCGGTCAATCCGATCCGCATGGTGTTGAATGGCGGCTTCCCGCCGTCGACCGACGGCAATCCGCGCCCCTACGGTATGCCGCCTTTCGGTCAGGCCTTGAATGATCAGGAAGTCGCTGCGGTGGTGTCGTACATCCGGAACAGCTGGGAGAATCGCGCCGGCTTCGTCTCGCCACAAGAGGTGAATCGCTACCGCTCGATTCCGCTGGATTGATTGTTGAAATTGGGACCCGGA
The DNA here is from genome assembly GCF_058801885.1 of Herbaspirillum sp. GW822-FHT03A08. NCBI lineage: Bacteria > Pseudomonadati > Pseudomonadota > Betaproteobacteria > Burkholderiales > Oxalobacteraceae > Herbaspirillum > Herbaspirillum sp. GW822-FHT03A08. The sequence goes on from NZ_JBXANR010000001.1 coordinate 680,739, forward strand.
GGAGATTCGGCCGAGTGCCGAATCGTCGGATCATCGGATGCAGGAGTTGGATGTAAAAGCCAGATGCGGAAGTCAGCTGCTCTTGGTTTCCATGCTCAGCTTGTAGCCCATGCCGCGCACCGTTTTCACGTAATCGGCCGCAGCGCCCAGCGATTTACGCAGGCGCATGATGTGGACGTCGACAGTTCGTTCTTCGATGAAGGTGTGATCGCCCCAGACTTTATCCAGCAACTGGGCGCGTGAAAAAATCCGTTCCGGATGCGCGACCAGATAGCGCAACAGCTTGAATTCCGCCTGGTCCAGTTCGATCTCGTCCTTGTCGACCGTCACGCGATGACGCTCGGTATCGATGCCGAGCAAGCCGTAAGACAAGCTCTGCTGGCCGACTTCCGGCGCCTTGCGGCGCAGCAGCGCCTGCACGCGCGCCACCAGTTCCTTCGGTGAAAACGGTTTGGTGACGTAGTCGTCGGCGCCTTCGTTCAGACCTTTGACTTTGTCTTCTTCCATGCCTTTCGCGGTCAGCATGATGACCGGCAAAGCGGCAGTGCGCGAGTCCCTGCGCCACTCACTCAGCAACGCCAGCCCGGAAGTATCCGGCAGCATCCAATCCAGCAGCACCAGTTGCGGCAAAGCGGCCCCGATGAATTTGCGCGCTTCTGCCGCGTCGCTGGCGACGGTCGTCGCAAAACCCGCGCCCTGCATCGTAAAACGCAGTAACTCGGCGATGCTCGGCTCGTCCTCGACTAACAAGATGTGTGGCTGATCTTTTGACATGCGCTGCTATTTTGACTTGTAATGATTGGCGATGTGTTCTGGACAACGGCTCGCCGCTGTCCTGCCTTGCCTTAAGCTCTCAGGCCGCTACTTTATCAGCAATCCGCTGTGCCATCGCCTGGGCCGTCTCTGCCTGCTGCGCCTCCACCATGACGCGGATCAGCGGTTCGGTGCCTGATGGACGAATCAGAACACGGCCGGCGTCGCCGAGCTCCTTCTCGACCGCATCCTTTTCGGCCTGCATGCCGGGATTGGTTTTCCAGTCGAAGCCGGCAGGAATCTTCACATTGATCAGTACCTGCGGATACATGCGAATGTCGGCGGTCATCTCGGCAAGGCTTTGTCCAGAGCGCTTGAGCGCCGACATGACCTGCAGCGCCGAAACGATGCCGTCGCCGGTAGTATGCTTGTCGAGGCACAGCAAATGACCGGAGCCTTCGCCGCCGAGCAGCCAGCCGCGCTCCTGCAAGGTTTCCAGCACATAGCGGTCGCCGACCTTGGCCCGCGCAAAACCGATTCCCATTTTCTTGAAGGCGACTTCCAGCGCCATGTTGGTCATCAACGTACCGACCGCTCCCGGCACCGGTCCGGTGGCAAGACGGTCCTTGACCATTACATAGAGCAGTTCGTCGCCGTTGTAGATGCGGCCGGCGGCATCCACCATCACCAGGCGATCGGCGTCGCCGTCGAGTGCGATGCCGACGTGCGCGTGATTGGCGCGTACCGACTTGGACAAGGCTTCCGGCGCCGTGGCGCCAAAACCTTCATTGATGTTCAATCCGTTGGGTTGATTGCCGATGTTGATGACTTCGGCGCCCAGCTCGTGGAAAACGTGCGGTGCGATGTTGTAAGCCGCACCATGCGCGCAATCGACGACGATGCGCATGCCGTGCAGGTCGAGGTCGTTGGGAAAGGTGCCTTTACAGAATTCGATGTAACGCCCTTGCGCATCGTCAAGGCGTTTGGCCTTGCCCAGCTTTTCGGATGATACGCAGCTCATTGGCGTATCAAGCGCGGCTTCGATTTCCGCTTCGACTGCATCCGGCAATTTGTTGCCGGATGCCGAAAAAAACTTGATGCCGTTGTCATGATAAGGATTGTGCGAAGCTGAAATCACCACGCCGGCCGACAGGCGTAATGCGCGAGTGAGATAAGCGATCGCCGGCGTCGGCATTGGACCGGCCAGCATGACATCCACGCCTGCCGCGGCAAAGCCGGCCTCCAGCGCAGCTTCCAGCATGTAGCCGGAAATACGTGTGTCCTTGCCGATCAGCACCGTCGGCTTGGCCGAAGACGCCCACGACTTCGTCAACACTTTACCGGCAGCGTAGCCAAGACGCATGACGAAATCAGGAGTAATCGGAGCAACGCCAACACGTCCACGCACACCATCGGTGCCAAAATATTTTCCAGCCATGATTCCTGTGTTTCCTCTTGAAGATTCTTTTTTATAAATAATTATCAGATGCCGATCGCGTCCACCATGCCTGCATGCCAGACATTGAGCGCGTCGACAGTCTCCGCGACATCGTGCACGCGGATAATCATCGCACCTTGCGCCGCCGCTGCCAAGGCCGCACCGAGACTTCCGGCCAGGCGTTGATCCAGCGGCTTACCGGTGATCGCGCCGATCATGGACTTGCGCGACATCCCTGCCAGCAGGGGCAGGTCCAAGGCTTGGATCAGCTTTTGGGTATTTCTGAGCAAAGCATAGTTGTGCTCGACGCTCTTACCGAAACCAAATCCAGGGTCTATACATAAGCGATCGTGATCAACGCCAGCAGCCTTAAACGCTTCCACGCGTTCTTGCAGAAACGCTGTCACTTCTCCGACCACATCCTTGTATATCGGTTTCTGCTGCATGGTTTGCGGCTCGCCCTGCATGTGCATGATGCACAAGCCGGCGGTGCTGTCCTTCACTGCATCAATGGCTCCCGCCGCGCGAAAACCATTGATGTCGTTGATCATGTCGGCGTCGGCGATCAGCGCCTCGCGCATGACTTCTGGCTTGTAGGTGTCTATGGATAAAGGTTTGCCGCAATCGCGCAAGGCATAGATCAGCGGCATCACACGCTTGAGTTCTTCATCCAGCGGGACCGGTGGAATACCCGGCCGGGTCGATTCGCCGCCGATATCGATGATGTCGACACCATAGGCAATCATCTGCTCGGCGCGCGAGATGGCGAATTCCAGCGCGTGGTAATTGCCGCCGTCGGAAAATGAATCAGGAGTGACGTTGAGGATACCCATCACCAGCGGCCTGCGCCCCGGTGTGACAGGAAGGCGATAACGCCCGCATTGTAGATATTGTTGGCTCATTCAGTTGCTTCGATGTTCAAGCTCTGGGTGTTTCAGCATTGCCGGCGAAGTTGCCGAATGATCCGGCCGGGCCGACCTGACGTTCAGACTACTCCGCACATCCTGCAAGAGCCCATACCCAAAGAAAAAGGGCGAGGATCACTCCTCACCCTCAGACCAGCTACGCTTCGGATCCCCCGATCAGGCAGGAGCAGTCGCGGTCGGCGAAATATCGCCTGGCGTATTGTCGGAAGATTTCTTGACCGGCACACCATACTTCGGCAAACGCGGTTCGTTGCCCGCCATGATGTCGTTGATCTGGTCGGCGTCAATGGTTTCCCAGTCGAGCAGCTTCTGTGCCATGACTTCTACCTTATCGCGATTCTCTTCCAGCAGACGACGCGACAGCGCGTATTGCGTGTCAAGGATGCTGCGGATTTCAGCATCGACCTTTTGCTGCGTCGCTTCGGACACGGTCTTCGACGACATGCGACCGAAATAGGCATCTTGCTCGGTGTCTTCATAGACCATGGTGCCGAGCGCTTCGGACATGCCGTAGCGCGTCACCATGGCGCGCGCCAGCTTGGTTGCGCGTTCAAAGTCGTTGGAAGCGCCGGTCGACATCTGGTGCATGAAGATTTCTTCCGCAATACGGCCGCCGAACAGGATCGCGATCTCTTCCAGCATCTTGTCCTTGTACATGTTGACGCGGTCATGCTCGGGCAACTGCCATGTCAGGCCCAGTGCATAGCCACGCGGCATGATGGTGACCTTGTGGACAGGATCGGCCTTCGGCAGCAGTTTGGCGACAACAGCATGACCGGACTCATGGTAAGCAGTGTTGCGGCGTTCTTCTTCGCGCATCACGGCGGACTTGCGTTCCGGCCCCATGACGATCTTGTCCTTCGCATCTTCGAAGTCCTGCATTTCGACCAGACGCTTGCTGCGGCGTGCGGCGAACAGTGCGGCTTCGTTGACCAGGTTGGCCAGATCGGCGCCGGAGAAACCTGGAGTGCCGCGTGCCAGGATGTCAGCTTTGACGTCAGGAGCGATAGGCACCTTGCGCATGTGGACGTAGAGGATCTGTTCGCGGCCGCGAATATCCGGCAGACCGACCATGACCTGACGGTCGAAACGGCCCGGACGCAGCAACGCTTTGTCCAGCACGTCGGCACGGTTAGTTGCAGCGATCACGATGACGCCGGAGTTGGCTTCAAAACCGTCCATCTCGACCAGCATCTGGTTCAGAGTCTGTTCACGTTCATCATTACCACCGCCCATGCCGGCGCCGCGATGGCGGCCGACGGCATCGATTTCGTCGATGAAGATGATGCATGGTGCGTGCTTCTTGGCGTTTTCGAACATGTCGCGAACGCGCGATGCACCCACACCGACAAACATTTCAACGAAGTCCGAACCGGAAATGGTGAAGAACGGAACCTTCGCTTCGCCTGCAATCGCACGCGCCAGCAATGTTTTACCGGTACCTGGAGGACCGACCATCAGCACGCCGTGAGGAATGCGTCCGCCGAGTTTCTGGAATTTGGTTGGGTCGCGCAGGAATTCGACCAGTTCCTGCACTTCTTCTTTAGCTTCATCGCAACCGGCGACGTCGGCGAAAGTGACGGAGTTGCTGTTCTCGTCAAGCATGCGTGCCTTCGATTTGCCGAAGGAGAACGCGCCGCCTTTGCCGCCGCCCTGCATCTGGCGCATGAAGAATACCCAGACGCCGATCAGCAACAGCATCGGGAACCAGGAGATGAAGACTTGCGACAGGAAGGATTGCTCTTCAGGTTGCTTGACGTCGAACTTGACGCCGTTGTTCAGCAGATCGCCGACCAGGCCGCGGTCCAGATAGGTCGCGGCGGTCTTGACCTTTTTACCGTCTTGCGTAGTAGCGACGATGCTGCGGTCTTCGATGGTGGCATCTTTGATGTGGCCGGCTTTTACTTCGCTGATGAAGTCGGAGTATGCGATCGGTGTAGCGCCCGACGCCAGGCTGCGGCTATCGAACTGTTTAAAGACCATAAACAGCACCAGGGCGATCACCACCCAGATGGCGGCTTTGGAAAACATGTTGTTCACTAGAACTCCTCCGACGCGAGCGCGCCTCATTACCTTGTATATATCCGATTTTACTCGGATTCATCTGCGCTTACTAGGAAACCGTCCATCCCTGGCTGACGTAAATTGACTACGGCAGACCAGCGCGCAAACTTGAATCGCGGGCGAAGGCAGAAACATCTCCAAATCGCCGCAAAAACCACATCAAGGGACAGAAAACGAAAGCTTCCAGCAGTGGATGTGTGGCCGGAATCGATGAAATCAAGAAGAAAAATGGTCGAAATGCAAGATTGTCGGCGGATTTATTGGGGATTTTTCAAAACCTTGCCCAAAAGGAAAATTTCCGACGATTTATCGCGGCTGGCTTTAGGCTTTTTCGATGTGACGGTTTTGAATTCAGCACGGAATTTGTGCACCAGTTCGTTGTAACCCGTGCCGTTGAAGCATTTCACCAGCACAGATCCGGTTGGTTTCATATGCGCCTGGGCGAATTCAATTGCCAGATCGATAAGATGCTCCACCCGGGCCGCATCGGCAATTGCCACGCCGGACAGGTTCGGCGCCATGTCCGACAGCACCAGATCAACCTGGCGCCCGTCGAGAATGGCCTCCAGCTGGCGCAAGGAATCCTCTTCGCGGAAATCACCCTGAATGAAATGAACGTCGGCGATCGGATCCATCGGCAGCATGTCCAGACCGATAATGGTGCCGCGAATGCCTCCGCCCTCCAGCCCTGCCAGCTTGTTGCGGGCGTACTGCGACCAGCTGCCGGGCGTCGAACCAAGGTCGACGATGACCTGGCCGGGCTTGATCAGCTTCTCATCTTCGTCGATTTCCTTGAGCTTGTAGGCCGCGCGTGCGCGATAGCCTTCCTTCTGCGCAAGCTTCACATACGGGTCGTTAATGTGATCATGCAGCCAGTTTTTGTTTAATTTGTTCTTTGCCATTCGCGTAGAATACTGGTTTTAAATATTGAGGGACAGAGTTCGGGCCGGTTTAACTGGCCTCAGGCGCCAAGCCGCTCGCCCACCGGAAACAAACTATGTTGAAACTTACTCCTGCAGAGCGCAGTGAATTGCGCGCCGAAGCGCATGGCCTGAGCCCTGTCGTGATTATCGGCGAAGGCGGCCTGACCGCCGGCGTCACCAAAGAAATCGATGCCAGCCTGAACGCCCACGGCCTGATCAAGGTTCGCGTGTTCGGCGATGACCGCGAAGCGCGCGTCGCCATCTACGACACCATCTGCGAACAACTCAAGGCAGCGCCGGTGCAGCACATCGGCAAATTGCTGGTGATCTTCCGCCCCAAGAAGGAAGCCGCAAAAGAACGCAGCGAAACACGCGGCAAGGGCATGCGCGAAGTCACCATCGTCAAGCCTAGCGCCAGCGGCACCAAGCGGCCATCGGTCACCAAGGTCATGCTCAAGGGCAACGAACGCGTTACTGCGGGCGGCTCGATCAAGCGCGCCAAGCCACGTCAGAAAAGCGCCAAGAAATCCATGGGTTGATGCTGTTATCCGCGATGCTCACCATGATCCGTGGAGACCGCCATCCCTTTCGGCTGAAATCCATATCGGATTCGAATTGGATTTAAGTCGGAATCCAGCAAGAAAAAATGCCCGCTTCAGCGGGCATTTTTTCACCATCGCAGTGCTGTAAATTATTTACAGCTTGTCATCAACAGCACCTGCGCCGGCCTTTACGCTACGACTTAGACGTAGCGCACTTCCAGAATTTCATACTCGCGCACACCGGACGGCGCCTCAACAGCAACCACGTCGCCGGCGCTCTTGCCGATCATTGCACGTGCGATCGGCGAGGTCACGGAAACCTTGGATTCCTTGATGTCTGCTTCGTCGATGCCGACGATCTGATAGGTGACTTTCTCACCGCTATCCAGATTTTCCAGATCGACCGTGGCGGCAAACACCACGCGGCCATCTGCGCCTGCGCTCAATGTTGCAGGATCGACGACCAGCGACGAGCCCAGCTTGCCTTCCAGATCTGCAATGCGGCCTTCGATGAAAGCCTGGCGTTCCTTGGCGGCATCGTATTCAGCGTTTTCCGACAAATCGCCTTGCGCGCGCGCTTCAGCAATCGCGTTGATGACCGCTGGACGCTCTTTGGACTTCAAGCGTTGCAACTCTTCCTTCAGAAGCTCTGCACCGTACTTGGTGATAGGAACTGTACTCATAAAACTCTCAACAAAAAAATGAGGCACTTTTGTATGACTTGCCCTGGAGGCTGTTGCAAAATCAAACTAAGCGCGCATGAAACACGATGCGGTGCGAGATCAATTTTGCAACAGCCCTGACGGGCAAATACAGAGTTTGCCGTTAAAAAAGACACAGAGGGCATCGAATACTCAGATGCCCTCTGTGACTAGCAATAAAACGTGTATGTGGGTTTAGTGTATAGCTTTATGCAGCCCTTGTAAATCATACACATCCAGCGCATTCAGGTGACGCATGCCCTCTACCGCAGCCTCTGCACCGGCAATGGTTGTGAACGTCGTCACGCGCGCTGCCAAGGCTGAAGTACGGATCGCGCCGGAGTCGGCAATCGCCGTGCGCTTCTCTTCGACCGTGTTGACCACGAGTGTGATTTCGTTGTTCTTGATCATGTCGACGATGTGCGGACGACCTTCCACAACCTTGTTCACGGTCGCGACAGGAATGCCCGCAGCGCTGACGGCGGCAGCCGTGCCCTTGGTGGCGACGATGGAGAAACCGAGGCCGACCAGATCCTTCGCCACTTGCACCGCACGCGGCTTGTCGCTGCCCTTGACGCTCAGAAACACCTTGCCTGATGTTGGCAGCTTGACGCCGGCGCCCAGTTGCGACTTGACGAAAGCTTCGCCGAAAGTCTTGCCCACGCCCATGACTTCACCGGTCGATTTCATCTCAGGTCCGAGAATGGTGTCGACGCCCGGGAATTTCACGAACGGGAACACGGCTTCCTTGACGCTGAAGTATGGCGGGATCACTTCGTTCTTGATGCCCTGGCTGTCCAGCGACTGGCCGACCATGCAGCGTGCGGCGATCTTCGCCAGTTGCAGACCGGTTGCCTTGGAAACGAACGGCACGGTGCGCGATGCACGTGGGTTCACTTCCAGCACGAAGACGACGTCTTGCAGCTTGCCGTCAACTTCGGTTTGCTGGATCGCGAACTGCACGTTCATCAGGCCGACCACGTTCAGTCCCTTGGCCATCAGCGCAGTCTGGCGCTTCAGTTCGTCGATGGTTTCCTTCGCCAGCGAGTAAGGCGGCAGCGAGCAGGCGGAATCGCCCGAGTGCACGCCGGCTTGTTCGATGTGTTCCATCACGCCGCCGATGAAGGTGCGCTCGCCGTCCGACAGGCAGTCGACGTCGACTTCGATCGCGTCGTTCAGGAAGCGGTCCAGCAATACCGGCGAGTCATGCGAAACCTTGACGGCTTCACGCATGTAGCGCTCGAGGTCGCGTTGTTCGTGGACGATTTCCATCGCGCGGCCACCCAGCACGTAGGAAGGACGCACCACCAGCGGATAACCGATTTCCTGCGCCAGACGCAATGCGTCGGCTTCGGTACGCGCGGTACGGTTCGGCGGTTGACGCAGACCCAGGTCGTGCAGCAGCTTTTGGAAACGTTCGCGGTCTTCTGCGGCATCGATCATGTCAGGCGAAGTACCGACGATAGGCACGCCGTTGGCTTCCAGATCCAGCGCCAGCTTCAGCGGCGTCTGGCCGCCGTACTGCACGATCACGCCGTATGGTTTCTCCAGCGCGACGATTTCCAGCACGTCTTCCAGCGTCAGCGATTCGAAATACAGACGGTCGGAGGTATCGTAGTCGGTCGACACGGTTTCCGGATTGCAGTTGACCATGATGGTTTCGTAACCGTCTTCGCGCATTGCCAGCGCTGCGTGCACGCAGCAATAGTCGAATTCGATACCCTGGCCGATGCGGTTAGGACCGCCGCCCAGCACCATGATCTTCTTCTTGTCGGTCGGCTTCGACTCGCACTCTTCTTCATACGTCGAGTACATGTAAGCCGTGTTGGTCGAAAACTCGCCCGCACAGGTGTCGACGCGCTTGTAGACCGGACGAATGTTCAGCGCATGGCGCTTCTCGCGCACGGCGGTGTCGGTGACCTTCAGCAGCTTGGCCAGACGACGGTCGGCAAAACCCTTTTGCTTCAGCTTGTACAAGGTCGCCTTGTCCAGACCTTCCAGCGTCTGGCCGTTTTCCAGCCACAGTTCGATGTCGACGATTTCCTTGATTTGCGACAGGAACCACGGATCGATGTGCGTCAGGCCGTGCACTTCTTCCAGCGTGAAACCTTGTGCGAACGCGTCGCCCACGTACCAGATACGGTCAGGACCAGGCTCGCCCAGTTCTTCCTTGATGGTTTCGTGGTCGGTAGTCTTTTCATTCATGCCGTCGACGCCTACTTCCAGGCCGCGCAGCGCTTTCTGGAAGGATTCCTGGAAGGTGCGGCCGATCGCCATGACTTCACCGACCGACTTCATTTGCGTGGTCAGATGATTGTCGGCTTGCGGGAATTTTTCAAACGCAAAACGCGGAATCTTGGTGACGACGTAGTCGATCGACGGTTCGAACGAAGCCGGGGTCGCGCCGCCGGTGATTTCGTTACGCAGTTCGTCCAGTGTAAAACCGACTGCCAGCTTGGCAGCGATCTTGGCGATCGGGAAACCGGTCGCCTTCGATGCCAGTGCGGACGAACGAGAGACGCGAGGATTCATTTCGATGACGATCATGCGGCCGTCGGCCGGATTGACCGAGAACTGCACGTTGGAGCCGCCGGTGTCGACGCCGATTTCACGCAGCACCGCCAGCGAGGCGTTACGCATGATCTGGTATTCCTTGTCGGTCAGCGTTTGCGCCGGTGCGACGGTGATGGAGTCGCCGGTATGCACGCCCATCGGATCCAGGTTTTCGATCGAGCAGACGATGATGCAGTTGTCGGCCTTGTCGCGCACGACTTCCATCTCATACTCTTTCCAGCCGATCAGCGATTCTTCAATCAGCAGTTCGGTGGTCGGCGAAGCTTCCAGGCCGCGTTTGCAAATGGTTTCGAATTCTTCGGCGTTGTAGGCGATGCCGCCGCCGGTGCCGCCCATGGTGAACGAAGGACGGATGATGACCGGGAAGCCCAGTTCCTTTTGCACTGCCCACGATTCTTCCAGGGTGTGCGACACGCCCGAGCGCGCGGAGCCCAGACCGATCTTGGTCATGGCATCCTTGAACTTGGAACGGTCTTCAGCCTTGTCGATGGCTTCCGGCGAGGCGCCGATCAGTTCGCAGCCGTATTTTTCGAGTACGCCGTTGCGGTGCAGGTCCAGCGCGCAGTTCAGCGCAGTCTGGCCGCCCATGGTCGGCAGGATCGCGTCCGGCTTTTCCTTGGCGATGATGCGTTCCACCACTTGCCAGGTAATCGGCTCGATGTAGGTGACGTCCGCCATTTCAGGGTCGGTCATGATGGTCGCAGGGTTGCTGTTGACCAGAATGACTTTGTAGCCTTCTTCACGCAGCGCCTTACAGGCTTGCGCACCGGAATAGTCGAATTCGCAGGCCTGACCGATGATGATCGGACCAGCGCCGATGATCAGGATGCTTTTAATGTCGTTACGCTTAGGCATGTTTCTTTTTCTCCATCATCGCCACAAATTTATCGAACAGGGGGGCGATGTCATGCGGCCCGGGCGATGCTTCGGGGTGGCCCTGGAAGCAGAACGCAGGCTTATCGGTACGGGCAAATCCTTGCAGCGAGCCATCGAACAGCGACACGTGCGTGACGCGGCAGTTGGCCGGCAGTGTCGCGGCATCCACGGCAAAACCGTGGTTTTGCGAAGTGATCAGCACTTGCTTGGTATCCAAATCCTGCACCGGATGGTTCGCGCCGTGGTGGCCGAATTTCATCTTCAGCGTCTTGGCGCCGGAAGCCAGCGCCATGATCTGGTGGCCGAGGCAGATGCCGAAAGTCGGGATGCCTCGCTCGATCAGTTCCTTGGAAGCAGCAATCGCGTAATCGCATGGCTCCGGATCGCCGGGGCCATTCGACAGGAAGATGCCGTCCGGATTCAGAGCCAGTGCTTCAGCGGCAGTTGCCTGCGCCGGAAGCACGGTGACTTTACAGCCACGCTCAGCCAGCATGCGCAGGATGTTGTACTTGACGCCATAGTCGAACGCGACCACGTGGAATTTCGGTGTAATTTGCTGACCATAGCCGCGACCCAGTTTCCACTCGGTCTCGGTCCAGTTGTAGGCTTGCTTGGTCGACACGACCTTGGCCAGATCCATGCCGGCCAGTCCCGGGAAACCGCGCGCCAGTTCCAGCGCCTTGGCGGTTGCCGCTTCGATATTCATTTCGCCGGCGACGATGGCGCCGCTTTGGGCTCCCTTCTCGCGCAGGATGCGGGTCAGCTTGCGCGTGTCGATATCGGCAATGGCCACAATGTTGCTGGCTTGCAGGTATTCGGTCAGTGTTTGCTTGGTGCGGAAATTGGAGGTCAGACGCGGCAGATCTTTGATGATCAGGCCGGCAGCGTGGATCTGCGCTGCTTCAACGTCTTCGGAATTGACGCCGGTGTTGCCGATATGCGGGTAAGTCAGTGTGACGATCTGGCGGCTGTAGCTGGGATCGGTCAGAATTTCCTGGTAGCCGGTCATGGCGGTGTTGAAAACGACTTCACCAGTCGTGTTACCGGCAGCGCCGATGGAAACACCAAGAAAAACGGACCCGTCTGCTAGCGCGAGGATGGCCGGAACGGTAGGGCCAGAAAGAAGAGGCAGCAAGGGTAACTCCTGAGATTGTTACCGCCGCTGGCCTGACCAGATCGTGCTGCTGAGACTCTGCACTCAATTCTCAGTACCCAAGGCAATCGGCGCAAACGCCCCGTTTTGATGCACGTGGGGTGGTTGTTTGGTCTGCTGGGACGAGGTGAAGGATTCGGTATGCGCTACGGCGGAATTTAAATTAGCTAAACCGCTCGATTATAGCGCAAAATGCGCCCCCCAGCAAATCCTAAGATTGCCGGAAGGCGCATTTCAAGACTTTGCCGGTCAGCAAAAACCGGCTAAAAATCAATTAATTAGCGTCAGATCAGAGCTATCACAGGCCCAAAGCAGCGATACCTGCCTTAGCGATCTGCACGTCTTCCGACGACTTCACGCCAGACACGCCGACTGCGCCGACATATTGACCGTCGACAACGATAGGCACGCCGCCTTCCAGCAGACCATCCAGCTCAGGCGCGCACAGGAAAGCGACGCGGCCGTTGTTGATCATGTCTTCATAAATCTTGGTTTCGCGACGACCCAGTGCTGCGGTCTTGGCCTTGGCCGGAGCGATATGCGAAGAAGCAGGCGCAGCGCCGTCCAGACGTTGCAACCACAGCAAATGACCGCCATCGTCGACGATAGAGATGACAACTGCCCAGTTATTGGCTTTAGCTTCGGCTTCGGCGCCGGCAGCGATTTTTTTCAGGTCGTCGAGTGTCAGGTACGGTTTCGTTTGCATGATGCTCCCAAATGTCTCAAGTAAAAAAGAATGCTGATTGTAAGGCGAGAATGGCCTGCTGGCACAAAATATGCAAAACCTCGGCGATCCCGTCCTAACTGAGGGCATCCTCCTACACGCGTAAGGTATTGACTCCATTACAATTTTTGTAAGATAACGCGAAATAACCTTTTGACATTGCCAATGAAATTGTTTACATTCCAGCAGTCATACCGATAAGGAAATGTCCTGATGACAACACGCAGCGCCGCAAAAACCATCCGATACCGACGTCACCTCGCAAAAGCATGCGTGCTGGCTGCCGGTTTCTGGTTCTGCAGCACCGCCTGGAGCATTGACCTTCCTATCCAGCAAATTCAACAGATTCAGCAATCTCAGCAAGACCCTCTCCCTCCCGGCAAAGCGACCATCGCTCTCGCCAAACTGCAAGACATCACCAACCGCGCTTCCGAACTGGCTGTCCAGGCATTAAGCATGCTCGGCATCAACTATCGTTACGGCGGCACGTCCCCGGAAACCGGTCTCGATTGCAGCGGCCTGGTGCGTTATGTGTTCAAGGAAGCGCTCGGCACCGACTTACCGCGCACATCGGCTGAAATCAGCCGTGTCGGCGAAAAGGTCGATAAGCTCGACCTGCGCCCTGGTGATCTGGTGTTCTACAACACCCTGCGCCGCGGTTTTTCGCATGTCGGCATTTATCTGGGCGACAGCAAATTCATCCACTCGCCGTCCGCCGGCGGACAGGTGCGCATCGAAGACATGGATGTGGCCTACTGGAAAAAGCGCTTTAATGGTGCACGCCGCATCTCCGCTACTGCCGAAGATCAGCAATAAGCGTTTCATCCAGAGTACGGGATTGTGATTCCTGTTCTCTTCCTAGATTCGGCCGGCTCTTCTCTTCTTATTAGTAGTACCCGCCCAACGCCGGCTTAAAGCACATCCTGAATACCTCCGTGACGCCTCGCGCACCGCTCAATACCGCAACGCGTTGCCAGACACACATCAGCATCAATTTCCCCCTTTAGCCTTCAACTTCGCCTTCAGCTCCGGCATGATCTTCATCGCCGCCTGCTCGCCGGCCAGAATCGCCAGATTGCGCCCCGCAAAATCACTGCCCTTCATCGCGCCCAAACCGGGCTGAATCACGATGTCGGCATCTTTCAATTCATAGTAATTAATACTCTGCCCCATGATGGCAAAGGTTTGCAGCATCACGTCGACGGAGCTTGACGAAGCCTGCGCCTCCGGTTGCGCCGAGATATTCACTGCAATCACAAAGTCCGCACCCATCTCGCGCGCAAAGTGCACCGGCACCGGCGCCACCAGTCCGCCGTCGACATAGTAGTGATCGCCGATCTTGACCGATTGGAACACGCCCGGCACCGCCGAAGATGCGCGCACCGCAATCCCCGCATTGCCACGGCGGAACAGAATCGGCTGGCCGGTTTTCAGATCAGTCGCCACTGCACCGAAGGGAATCTTGAATTTTTCGATAGGCAGATTGTTGACCGAGCGATTCACATACGTCTGCACGCCCTCGCCCTTTAACACGCCGCTGACCTTGGAGAAAAACGGCACCGACCAATCGGAAATGGTGGCTTCATCCATATCCAGCGCCAGCTTCTGCAAGGCAAAGCCGTTGTTGCCTGCCGCATATAAAGCACCGACCAGGCTACCGGCACTGGTTCCGACCACGATATCAGGCACGATGCCTTGCGATTCCAACGCCTTGATCACGCCTACATGCGCAAACCCGCGCGCAGCACCGCCGCCTAATGCAAGCGCGATGCGCGGCTTTTGCGGCGGCTTGGTCGGCGCTGCAACAGGCGTAACCGGTGAGGTCTCGACCGGCGCGGCCGATTTGGACGGCAGGAGACTGTTGCAGGCAGCCAGAAGAGAAAGGGAGAGTACGGAGACGACGCGATGTAAAACAGACATGTTTTCGAGAGCAGAGAATCTCAGCCCGAACGGGCGCTGCCATTTTAGCCTAAAGACTCTGCCACCTTAATCCTTGATTTGGAAACAATCATTTCCTATAATCACAAGCATGACCTCTTCCACTACGACCACCAAAACCGCAACGCGCAGCCGCGGCCGCCCACGCGAGTTCGATATCGACGCAGCACTGGACAAGGCCATCGTGGTCTTCACGGAGAAGGGCTATTACGGCACCTCCATCAATGATCTGAGCGCCGCCCTGGAGCTGACCGCCGGCAGCATCTACAAGGCCTTCGACGATAAGAGATCCGTCTTCGTCGCCGCGCTTGAGCGCTACATCACCTTGCGCACCGAGCGCCTGCAACAGGCGCTGAAACCCGCCAGCACAGGACGTGAACGCGTCCATGCCTTGCTGGCGCTCTATGCCGCATCCAGCTATGAAGCAGAAGGGCGTCGCGGCTGCTTCATCGTCAGCAGCGCCGTGGAACTTTCCATCTCCGATCCGGAAATCGCAGAACGCGTCGCGCAATCGCTGGACGTGCACGAAAAACGGCTGAGTCTTTTCATCCGCCAGGGACAGGAGGACGGCAGCATTCCCATGCGCGTCGAGGCTGCGACAACGGCCCGGCTTCTCTTATGCATATTGCAAGGCATGCGCGTAATCGGCAAAACCGGCCGCAGCAAAAAGGAAATGAACAGCCTGATCGACAATGCCCTGAAAGTGCTCGACTAAAAAATTTTACCAATTTAGGAAATATTCATTTCCTATTTATGAAAACCACGCTCCCTCACTCATACCGAAAGGCTCGCCATGCAGACATTCTCTCCCACCACATTCTGGAACGACTTCCACCACGGCAGCGTCCACGTCAACGGCGTGCGATTGCATTACGTCGAAGGCGGCAGCGGCGCGCCCATCCTGCTCATTCCCGGTTGGCCGCAAAGCTGGTACGCCTGGCGCCTGGTCATGCCTCTGCTTGCCGCCGGCGGACGCCGCGTCATCGCCATTGATCCTCGAGGCATGGGTGATTCCGACAAACCGGCGAGTGGATACGACATGAAAACTGTCGCGGCCGATCTGCACGCCTTCACCGATGCACTGGGCTTGCGCAACCACGGTCCGCTCGATGTTGCCGGGCATGACATCGGCACCTGGATCGGCCATGCCTATGCCGCAGACTGGCCCGATGATATACGCAGGCTGGCCCTGTTCGACGCCGCCCTCCCCGGCATCACGCCGCCTCCTGCGGGGATCCCTTCCGCGGAAGTCAATACCAGAACCTGGCATTTCGCATTCAACCGCCTCGACGATCTGCCGGAGATTCTGCTGCAAGGCCATGAGCGCGCTTTCCTCAGCTATCTGTTCCACACCAAGGCGGACAACCGCTGGACCATCGCGCCAGCCGATCTGGATGAGTATGAGCGCGTCTTTACCGCGCCCGGCGCAGTGCGCGCAGCCTTGTCGTATTACCGCGTCGCCTTCAGCCCGGAAGGTCTCGCACAAAGCCGCGGTCGAGCCGAAAAGATGCTGGCCATGCCCATCCTTGCATGCGGCGCTGAGCATGGCGTCAAGGATGCCTTGTTCAATACACTGCGCAACATCGGCACCGACGTGAGCGGCAGCATCATGGAAAACTGCGGGCATTACATGCCTGAAGAAATCCCTGAAACACTGGCGCAGGAATTAATGCGCTTTTTTAGCAAATAACCATCCGAGGCTAAATCGGCCTCCCCTCCCCCTCCCCCTGGAACTCTCAGCATGGCCAACGCGCAAATTGCAAGACATTCGCACAGGCATGTATAATTGAGAATAGTTCTTATTTAATAGATTATTTTCTGAACAGACGGCCGGGGGGCCAGGGGAATTCATGGCGGCGACCGATTCATCCATGCTGCAGGTACAGTCCTTGTACAGCCATCACGGCTGGTTGCTCGGATGGCTGCGGCGCAAGCTGGGCCATGTTTCCGGCAATGCCGAAGCCGCCGATCTGGCGCAGGACACCTTCGTACGCATCATCGTTGCGCACAAGCGCGAGCAGTCTGCCGCGCCATCCTCCGAGTCGATGCCGGAGGCACTGCGTGAGCCGCGCGCCTACCTGACGACCGTCGCCAGCCGCGTGCTATTCAATCACTATCGCCGCCTGTCGCTGGAGCAAGCCTATCTGCAGGCGCTGGAGCAACTCCCGGAGGCCTACGTGCCGTCGCCGGAAGAACGCCTGCTCATCCTGGAAACGCTCAACGACATCGATGCCATGCTGCACTCCCTGCCCGGCCAGGCGCGCAGCGCCTTTCTGCTGTCGCAGCTCGAAGGCCTGTCCTACGCCGACATTGCGCTACAACTGAATGTCAGCCTGCGCACCGTCAAACGCTATATGGCGCAGGCCTTTGAAGCCTGCATCATGCAGGAGAGCTGATCGTGGCCTCGCCTTTGTCATCTTCCTTGTCCGAACGGACCGGCGCGCCCGACCGCACCATCGCCAGACAAGCCGCACAATGGCTGGTCAAGCTGCATGACGAACACGTCAGCGCCGCCGATATCACCGCATGCGCCCGCTGGCGCGCCGCCCATCCCGAACACGAACGCGCCTGGCAACGCGCTGAAGCCATCGGCGGCAAACTCGCCGGTCTGCCCGGCGGCATCGCCCTGCAAAGCCTCGGCCGCAGCAACCGCGTGGAGCGCCGCGCCGTATTGAAATCAATCCTGCTGCTGATGTCTGTGCCGATTGGCTACGCCTCCTATCGCACGCTACCGTGGCAGCAATGGAGCGCCGACCTGCGCACTGCCGCCGGCGAACGCCGCACGGTCACACTGGCCGACGGCAGCAAACTGATCCTCAATACCTCCAGTGCAGTCGACGTCCGCTTCGATGCCGAACAGCGGTTGCTGCATCTGCATGCAGGTGAAATCTTCATCGAGACCGCCAGCGATCCGCTGGCCCAGACCTCGCAAACCGGCGCCGGTCGTCCCTTCATCGTCCGCACCGCGCAAGGCAACGTGCGCGCACTAGGCACGCGTTTTGTCGTCTCGGCCCCCGACACCCACCCCAATCTGGCGCCGGCCACCCATGTCACCGTGCTGGAGCATGCCGTGGAAATCCGTCCCGCCATCGCGGTCGAACGCACCCGCGTCATCGAAGCCGGCCAGCAGATTCGCTTCACCGGCACCGTCATCGATGCACCAGAACCGGCCGACCGTTTTGCAACGGCCTGGGTCGACGGCCGCCTGATCGTCAGCGCCATGCTGCTGGATGACTTCCTGGCCCAGCTCGGCCGCTATCGCAGCGGACTGCTGCGTTGCGACCCTGCGGTGGCGGCCCTGCGCATTACAGGCGCTTTCCAGCTCGACAATACTGACGGCATTCTTAATGCCTTGCCCGACACCTTGCCGGTCGCGGTGTTGTTTCGCTCGCGCTATTGGGTAACGGTTATTCCCTCGCCTTTTTCTTCTTAAAAAATATTTTCATTTTTTTGTCACCTTTGTGTCCCCTTTTGCGGATCCCGCGTGTCATCGAGATAAGAAGTACAAAACACGCAACGCTATCCGATCATTTGTTCAGGGAACACTCACCATGCAACGACTTTCTCGGCAACACCCGTCCGCCGCTCCGGCGGTTTCTTCCATGCATCGCGCCGTACGCGGCGCGTTGCTGAGTATTGCGCTGGCGGCGCCGTTCCAGTACGCACTGGCAGCTGACGCCACCGGCGCCGGTGCAAGCGCACCAGCCCGCCGCCACTTCGACATCGCCGCCGGGCCGCTGGGAGACACGCTGAGCCGCTTCGCCAGCATCGCCGGCGTCACCGTCCAGATGGACGCGCGCCTGGTCGATGGCCGCCGCAGCAATAGCATCAACGGCAACTACACCGTCGCCGAAGGTTTCGCCGCATTGCTCGGCAATGCCGGCCTGCGCGCCATTGAGGGCGCACCCAATACCTACGTCCTGCAACCCGGCGCAACTCCGGCGCCCGGCGCCGGTGCTACTGCTGCTGCGCAGACCTTGCCCGTGGTCAGCGTCAATGCCGCCGGCGAACGCGAAAATCCGCTCGGCCCGGCCAACGGCTATGTCGCCACCCGCAGCCGTACCGGCACCAAGACCGACACCTCACTCAAAGAAACGCCGCAATCCGTTTCCGTCGTCACTCGCGAGCAACTGGATGCGCAAGGCGTAGAGAGCATCGCCGAAAGCCTGCGTTACACGCCCGGCGTCGTTACGCAATACGGCAACACCGATCTGCGCTACGACTGGCTGACCGTACGCGGTTTCGTCCCGGGACGCTATCTCGACGGCCTGCGGTTGCCCTTCGGTTCACGCGGCTATTCGCAACCGCGCATCGAACCCTACGGCCTGGAACGCGTGGAAGTGTTGAAGGGACCAACCTCGCTGCTGTACGGCCAGGGCACGCCAGGCGGCCTGGTCAACATGGTCAGCAAACGCCCGACCACCGACGCCGTGCATGAAGTGGAATTGCAATACGGCAGCCACAATCGCAAGCAACTGGCCGTTGATCTCGGCGGCAAACTCGATGAAACCGGCGAACTCAGCTATCGCCTGGTCGGCCTGACGCGTCGCAGCGACACTGCCTACGACTACGTCAACGAAGAGAAGACCTACATCGCCCCGTCCATCACCTGGCGTCCCAGCAACGACACGCACCTGACCGTGATGGCGCAGTATCAGAAGCTCAGCTCCCAGGGCGGTGGCGGCGCGCCGGTGCTGCCTGCCAATGGCACGCTCTACACCAGCGTCTACAAAGCACTGCCGCTGGGCACCTTTGCCGGCGAACCCAACTTCGACCACTACAGCAACGAGCAATATTTTCTCGGCTATGAGTTCGAGCATCGCCTGAACGACACCTGGACCCTGCGCCAGAACCTGCGCTACGGCGAGACCATGTCCGACACCAGGCGCGTGCAGCTGTTCTGCCTGACGACCGCATGCAATCCGACCAGCATGGGCCGCTACGCGTGGGCGTTCCCGGAAAAATCGAAACTGTTCACCGTCGACAATCAGGCGCAAGCGACCTTCAATACCGGTGAGTTCAAACACATCGCGCTGATCGGCGCAGATTACTCTCAGGAACGCTCGGTCTACGACGAATCGACATTAAGCCCGCTGACAACTCCTTTCAATGTCTATGCGCCGGTCTACAACACCTACAACGGCACCGTTCCGCCGGTCGCCACGCACATCGAACAAAACCGCGAACAGCTCGGCGCCTACCTGCAGGACCAGATCAAACTGGACCGCTGGACACTGGTAGCCGGCGGCCGCTATGACTGGGCCGACACCACCACGCGCACGGTAACAAGCACCGCCAATAACAATGTCAAGCAAAGCGACGGCGCCTTCACCGGCCGCCTCGGCCTGCTGTACAGCTTCGACAATGGCATCACGCCTTACGTCAGCTATTCGACCTCGTTCCAGCCTGCGGTGGGTACCAGCCGCACCTTGCAACCGTTCCAGCCGACCAAGGGCAAGCAATACGAGACCGGGATCAAGTACCAGCCTGACGGTTCCAGCACCATGGTCACCTTGTCGGCCTATGAGCTGACCCAGCAAAACGTCACCACGCCTGACCCGATCAACACCAACTTCAGCGTGCAGACCGGCGAAGTGCGTATGCGCGGCATCGAGCTCGAAGGCAAATTCAAACTGCAAAAGGGATTGGACCTGATTGCGTCATACGGCTATACCGACAGCAAGATCACCAAGGCCAACGCCAGCGGCACAGGCGTCAATACCACCGGCAACCGCCTCGCCTTCGTCCCGCGCAATCAAGCCAGCGCCTGGCTTGACTACACCGTGCAAAGCGAAGCCCTGGCCGGCCTCGGCATGGGTGTCGGCGCACGCCACATCGGTGAAAACTACGGCGACAACGCCAACGTCTATCACATGCCGGGCGTGACCTTGTTCGACGCGGCGCTGCGCTTCGACTTCGGCAAGGCCAATCCGCAGCTGAAAGGTCTGAAAATGGCCTTGAATGCTTCCAACATCCTCAACAAGACTTACGTTGCCGCCTGCCTGTCTTCTGCAGGCTGCTATTACGGCGATGGCCGCAACGTCTATCTGACGCTCAAGTACGGCTGGTAAATGGCTGCGGCCGATCAGGTACATCCCTGGCCGGCCGCCACGTACTCGCTATTCCTCTCCGGTCTCATTCCGACCTGCCGCCGACAAGATATTTTTGCCCGTGTGGCTGATGCGCCAAGCAGCCAAGTGCATGGCAAATTCATACCAGGCCCGGGATGGATTTTTTTATGGAAGGAAGTATTACTTCACCTGCACAGATTACTTCACCTGCACAGCAAGCTGCCGATTGATGCTGTCGAGTGTGAACGGCTTGGAGATCACGCGGAAGCCGTCTTTGATCGCTGCCTGAAGATCTTCCGCATAACCGCTGATCAGGATCACCGGCAGGTCGGGAAAGCGCACGTTGAGTTTCTTGGCCAGTTCGATACCGGTGATGCCGCCGGGCATGTGAATATCAGAGATCACCACCTCCGGTTGCCGTTGCGACAGGAATTCTTCGGCAGCAGCGGCGCCGGCCACGTGCGTGACGATGTGCCCAGCCGTCTCCAGCAAGGTCACGATTCCGTCGGCGACGTCGTGGTTATCTTCGACCAGCAAGATGCGCAAGGGCCGGAATAGCGGCGCCGGGACCGGCTGCGAACTTTCGTCGCGCAGCGTCAATACCGCACCTTCCGCCGCCGGAATATAGACCGCCACTCTGGTGCCGATGCCGACGGTACTTTCTATCTCCGCATAGCCCCCGGCGGCCTTGGCGAAATTCTCTACCTGCGACAATCCAAGCCCGGTACCCTTGCCGGCTTCCTTGGTCGTGAACAGCGGGTCGAAGGCCTGCTTGCGCGTTGCTTCCGACATGCCGCTGCCCTGATCGGTGATGGAGATGCAAACGAAATAGCCTTGCTTTGCGCCGCCGCGCTGGAGAATGTTTTCCGTCTTCAGCGTGATCGGTCCATCGGGTGCACTCGCATCCCGCGCATTGAGCAGGATGTTGATCAGCGCCAGTTGCATCTCAACCGCGTCGACGCAGACCGGCCAGGTCTCGGCATCGATGTCGACACGACAGCGCGTGGCGCCGACGGTATTGAACAGCAGCGGCTGCCATTCGGGAATCTTGGCCTGCAGGGAAAATACTTCCGGTTTCAGCGGTTGCCGCCGGCTGACACCCAATAGCTGGCGTGTCAGCTGTTCGCCGCTTTTGACGGACCGCTCGATGGCATCAAGCTGCTTTTCCACGCCAGGTACGCGCTTGAGCCGGATGATCTGGATACCGGTAGTCACCACCATCAGGCAATTGTTGAAATCGTGCGCTACGCGACCGAGGAGCTTGCCCAGCGCTTCAAACTTCTGCGACTCGCGCAAATCCGATTCCACCTTGTGGCGCAAGTCCAGCTCGCGCCGCCAGTATTGCCAGGCGACCTTCTGGTCTTTGACTCTGCGAATGGAGAAGATGATGATGCCGCACAAAATACTGCAAGGCACCAGCAGCAACGCGCCGGCCAACACCATATAAGACAGCCATGTGCTCCAGAGATGCGACAGCGACCGCGCTGAGACGACATATACATCGTGATTCGTCACACGCCGGTAGGAAATGATTTTGCGTTCGCCATCCAGCGGCGAAATTCCCGTGGTGGTGCCGGACACTATATTGTCGCGCGTGCCGCGCATGAAGGGCGAGGAAGAGGATACTTTCGGTACATCGCCCACCATCTTGGGATAGCGCACCAGGATGCTGCCGTCTTCACGCACCAGCGACAAGGATTGATGCATCTCTCCCGGCAACATCTCCTGATAGAAGGACAAGAAATAGCCGGGATCCAGCGACACCAGAATCACGCCGAGGAAGTTGCCATTCTCCCCGCGTCGCGCCACACCGTCGGTGAAGACCTGCCGCTGCATCTGACGGCCGACCACCACGGAAGAAATCGACTCCTGCTTGCCTTGCTTGAGCGCAACGAAATATTCGCGGTCCGCCACCGACAAGGGAGGAAAAGGATAGTCGCGGCTATGCGCCAGCACTTCGCCGTTTTTGCCGATGACTGCCACGGCGGTAATCTGCGGCAGGCCGATAATCATCTGGCGCAATTTCAGATGAATCATGCGCTGCTCCGCACGAATACCCTCGTCGTCCATGCCGGCAAGCAGGTCACCGATGCGCCCGGTCAACGAAGTATCCAGCTCGAAGACTTTATCGGCGTGCTCTTTCGCAACCACGGTGGCACGCTCTGCCGCCAACGATGCCTGCACGTGCAGGTCGCGCCATTGCACGATGCCCAGCACCGCCAGCAACACCAGCGACGTCAGGATGCACAGAATCAGCAGCGCCAGCAGCAAGCGTCTCTGGAGTTCGAAGCCGACACGGGGATGGCCCGGGCCGCCACCCTCGGAGGATGGCCATTGGCTGCTGATATCTGCGTGCTCGTCCATATTCAATGTCGTCTTGCTCAGTGCAGAAAAAGCCGAAAAAATTCAGGTATTTATATTGCCGATGAGTGCGCTACCGATCAATCGCATGGACAACCCGCGCTGATGCGCTGCGGGTAACGAAGGCAATATCGGAAAGACGCAGCCCGCAACGCGACGGCTGCATGGCACTGTGGCCCGGGATGGTTGGCGGCTGATGACGCGCGCTACCTGCCGGGCTGTTGTTGGCTGTTCCCATTCCGCCCCCTTCCGTTGCAGAAATGCATGATCTTTGTATTTCCACATTATTGTTCGACTTATTTGTTTGATTTGTTGGCTTTATTTCTTGGCGTTATTTTTGCGCTACCGTGCTTTCAATCATTCTTGCTGAAATGACACCTAAGTATGCAGTATCTCCAGCGCGAAAGAAATTGGCGAGGTAGGCAAACACGCATTAGCATGTAGGACAACAGGAAATCGCTCTCACGCAATGGCTGCGCTGCGGTGGGATGCGGGGATGGCTCTGCATGAAAAAAGCCCGCCTGAGCGAGCTTTTGAAGACGACGCACCGGAATACCGAGGCAATCTACAAATATTCCAGATTCCCATCGACACTGATCGCCTGCCCCGAGATGTTCCGCCCTGCCGGCGACGACAGAAAAAGCGCCATCGCCGCGACATCCTGCGTTGTCACCAGACGGCGCAGCGAGATCTTTTTGACGTAGTCTTCGCGCATTGCCTCAAACGTCAAGCCAAGCGCTTCGGCGCGCGCTGCAATGACCTTGTCCATGCGCTCGCCTTCCACCACACCGGGAAGAATCGCATTGACGCGAATGTTTTCCGGTCCCAATTCGATCGCCAGGGATTTCATGAGGCCGACGATGGCCCACTTGGTCGAGGCGTAAGGCGTTCTGAATTGATAGCCCAGGCGTCCGGCCACGGACGACACGGTAATGATGCTGGGGTTGTCCGAGGTTTGTTTCAACAAGGGCACCGCACGTCGAAGGAAATAGAACTGACTGTTCAGGTTCGTGGTGATCGTTTTGTCCCACGCGTCCGGCGTGATGTCTTCCACCGCTCCGGTCGGTCCGGCGATGCCTGCGTTGTTGATCAGGATGTCCAGTCCGCCCAGTTTGGCCTGCGCATCCTGCATGACGGCGTCCACCTCTTCCCACTTGCCTACATCGGCGACACCGGCGTGGATGGCGGGATTCTTCTTTTTCATGTCGTCGACGGCCGCGGGATTGATGTCGCAGATGTAGACGGCCGCACCGGTTTCAAGGAACGCTTCTGCGATGGCGGCGCCGATGCCTGTGGCGGCTCCGGAGATGAAGACGCGCAGTCCTGCGTTTGGCGTTAAGAGATCAACTGTTTTCATAAAATATTCCGGCATGAGGGCCGCGCGGTGCACTGAAACATAAGCGCTGTCACACACGAAGCCCGGCGTTCAAAAAAAGGCGGTAAAGCACGCTATCGGCGTTAAACGGCCTTGCGTCTTACAGCGTCAGCCCGCCCGATACTTCGATCACTGCGCCGTTAATATAACTCGCTTCGCTGCTGGCGAGGAAAGCATAAATATCGGCGATTTCTTCCGGCTTGCCCAGTCGTCCCAGCGGCACCTGGTCGCGCATTTTCTGCAAGACTTCTTCAGGCACAGTGGACAGAATGGACGTATCGATGAAGCCCGGCGCCACGGCATTGACGCGGATGCCCTTGGGGCCCAGTTCGCGGCTCCAGGTTTTTGTGAAGCCGATCACGCCGAATTTGCTTGCGGCGTAATTGGTCTGCCCGTAATTACCGTAGATGCCGACGACGGAGCTGGCATTGAGGATGGCGCCGCCTCCGCCTTCAATCATGGTGTCGACCACTGCCTGCGATGCATGGAATACCGCGCGCAGATTGACGTCGATGACTTCCTCGAACTGGCGCGCAGTCATCTTTTGCAAGCGTGCATCCCGCGTGATCCCGGCGTTATTGACGAGGGTGTCGATGCGGCCGTATTTGACGCGAACCTTCTCCACCATTTCATCCAGGCTTTCGCGCGATGTGACGTCCAGGCAAAAACCTTCCGCTTCGCCACCGGCGGCGCGGCACTCTTCCACGGCGGATGCCACGGCGCCGGCGTCGAGATCGACCACCACCACGGTGGCGCCTTCACGCGCGAATTTCAATGCCGTTGCCTTGCCGATACCCTGGGCGCCGCCAGTCACGATTGCTACATTTCCACGTAATCTCATTGCACTTCTTTCTGGACTCAATTCTGAAAACACCGGATGCTAGGCATCGGCCTTGGATACTGCATTCAATCCCTGCAAGGGCTTGCCGGACTCGTTCCTGATTGCCCTTGCCAGCAAGGGGACAAGAATCAGGCCCAGCACCGCTGCGACGAGAATGATGTTGAAACCCGCATCGCTGCGTCCGGTTGCGGTCTCTGCCATGCCGAACAGATAGGGTCCCACAAAGCCGCCCAGCAATCCGATCGTGTTGATGAAGGCCAGCCCGGCGGCAGCTTGCACGCCTTGCATACGCTTCATGGCGATGGACCAGTAAGACGGCAAGACGCCTCCCGCAAAAAATGCGGTAACGACAAAGAGCGCAATCTTTCCGCCAAAGCTGGCGACGGCGATGAAAGCGATGGCGCACAGCACAAGTCCTGCCGTCAGCACGCCAAGATAGACGGAGTCGCTGCTAACGCGCCGGTGAATCCGGGGCAGCACCAGTACACCGATCAGGAAGCCCATGCCGACGCTGGCGGAGAGCAGGCCGACGATGAGTGGCGAGCTGATGTGCATCTGGCTCACCATGGCCGGCGTGAAGAAATACAAACCAACAAACGCCACCTGATTGAGGAAGTAAATCAGCCCGATCAGGATCGTGGTCGGCCGTTTCAATGCCGCCATCCAGTCCTTGGATGAATACTGCGCGTGCTGTGGCGCATCGATTACCGCATGCTGTTCCAGAGAGGCAGCCTCGGCCGGCGTGAGCCATGTCGCCTCGCTTGGACGGTCCGGCAATTTGAAGTACAGCAGGACGCCCAGCAACACGCTGGGAAGTCCTTCGATGACAAACATCCATTGCCAGCCATGCATGCCGGCCATGCCGTCGAGCTGCATCAGTGCGCCGCCAATGGGATTGCCGAGCATCAGCGCCAGCGCAGGCGCCGTGTAGATCCAGCCGATTGCGACGGGCCGGTCTTTGGGAGCGAACCACAGCGTCACCATGTACATCAGCGCAGGAAACAATCCCGCCTCGGCGATACCGAGCAAGACGCGCAGGATGTAGAAGGACCATTCGCCCGCGACAAACATCATCGCGGTGGACAGAATGCCCCACGTCACCGCGATGCGCGATATCCAGCGGCGCGGACCAAAGCGATGCGCGGCCAGGTTGCTGGGTACTTCCAGCAAGGCGTAGCCGATGAAGAAAATGCCTGAACCCAGACCGTAAGCCGCTGCGCTGATGCCGACGTCCGCCGCCAGATGGATCTTCGCGAGCGCCACATTGGTCCGGTCGAGAAAGGACATGAAGTAAATCGCACACATCAGCGGAATGAGCTTGATGAATGCTTTGTGCGTGGCGAGCCGGTGCAGACCGGTATCGCCTGTGACAGCGTTATTCGTCATGGTGTCTCCTAGAAATCAGGTTCTTGTTATGGTGATGGTGATGGACAGCGCCGATTTCGCGATGCCGCTTGCTACGGCGCCGACAACTACGGCGTAATCTTGTCGCCGCCCTTCAGTCCCAGCATCGCGCGCGCTTCCGCCGGTGTGGCAATCTCGAAAGACAGCTCTTCGAGAATGCGTCGGATCTTTTTCACTTGCTGGGCATTGCTTTCCGCCCTCACGCCCTTGGCGATATACACGCTGTCTTCCAGACCCACACGCACATTCCCGCCGAGAATCGCCGACATCGTCACCAGCGACATCTGATGACGGCCGGCGCCCAGCACGGAGAAGTGATAATTCTCGCGGCCGAACAGGCGATCGGCGGTGGTGCGCATCACGGTCATGTTTTCCGGATCGGCGCCGATGCCGCCAAGAATGCCGAAGGCAGCCTGGATAAAGAACGGCGCCTTGACCAGACCCTGCTCGACGAAATGCGCCAGGTTGTATAAATGGCCGACGTCGTAGCACTCGAACTCAAAACGGGTGCCGTGCTCGCTTAACTCGCGCAGGATGTTCTTGATGTCCTCGAAGGTATTTTTGAAAACCATGTTTTCCATGCCTTCGACGTAGTCCTTTTCCCACTCGTAGCTCCAGGACGAAATTTTGGAGGCGACCGGATGAATGGAAAAATTCATCGATCCCATGTTCAGCGAACACATCTCGGGCTTCATCAGGCGCGGATAAGCCAGACGTTCTTCCAGCGTCATTCGGGTACTGCCGCCGGTGGTAATGTTGATGACGGCATCGGTTGCCTTGACGATGTCCGGGATGAACTGCCGGAACACAGCCGGGTCCGGTGTCGGGCGGCCGTCCTGCGGATTGCGGGCATGCAGGTGAATAATCGCCGCACCGGCTTGGGCAGCTTCAATCGCATGATCGCGGATTTCTGCCGGTGTAATCGGCAAATGCTCCGACATCGACGGCACGTGGGTGGCGCCGGTGACGGCGCATGAAATGATGACTTTCCTGCTGGATTTGCTCATTGAGTGCTCTGTGTTGTCCGTTTGCCGGCACCGACGCCGGCTGCACATCCGTGACGCTGCAGAAAATGCGGAGCGCCGTCCGAAACGGGTTAAAAAAACGACAACAAGCCTCCATTGGAACGCCCTTCATTCCGAGAACCGGAGATGAAAACAGTCATCGCCAATGCGTCTCCTTGCCTATGCATTTTGAGAAGGCGTCTTGCACAAGTACTTCCAGTTGCCGGCAGTCACCTTCATTGTGGGATCGATAATAATCAGTTAAGCTGATCAAAGTAAGGTCTTTCCCGGACACACGGGAGTCCTCTACGGACATTCTTGGGAGCGCCCTTTTGCCATCCATTACATTGCTGAACGAGCGTCTTTATGCGCCCTACAAGATCGCCGCCCTCGTCGAGGTGCTGGCGGAACAGGGCATTTCTGCAGAGGAAAGCCTGGAAGGAAGCGGCGTTCTGCCGGAGGAGATTTATGATGCTTCGCTGCTGACCTCGGTACGCCAGTACGCAACGGTGTGCAAGAACGCAATCGCGCTGTCGACTGATCCGGCCACGCCTTTCAAGGTCGGCGGCCGACTGCATCTGTCGGCATACGGCATGTATGGCTATGCCCTGATGTCTTGCCTGTCGTTGCGCGACTATTTCAAACTTGGCGTGAAATATCACCGGCTGGCGACACCGACCTTGACCATCGAATGGAAGGAATATCCTGATCGCGCGGTGTGGTCCTTTCCCGACGCGTTTATTTCCAGCCCGTCGCGGGAGCTGCGGGAGTTTATCGTCGAGCAGCAGTTCACGCAGCACGTCACGCATCTGCAGGATGTCGCAGGCTACAGCTGCCCACCGATCAAGGCGTGCTTCTCCTACCCGGCTCCGGCGCATGCTGCGATCTATAGCGACTACATCGGTTGTCCCTGCTATTTCGATCAGGAAGCTTGCGAGCTGATTTACGACAGCGCGATCCTGGAACAACAACCGCAACTGGCGCACAAGCTGACGGCAAAGCTGCTGCAGAACATGTGTGATCGTCTCATCGGACAATCGAAGGTATCGGTCGGTGTTGCGGGCGAGGTGTATCAGGTGCTGATGAGCAAACCCGGCGTGTTCCCCAACATGGAGGGCGTGGCGGATGCCTTGAAAATGACGAGCCGCACATTGCGCCGGCGACTCGAGGCAGAAGGCACCTCGTTCATCGCCATCACCGACGATGTGCGCTGCTCACTGGCCACGGAATATCTGCGCACCACGCAGATGAGCACTGACGATATCGCCATGCTGCTGGGCTTCAGCGATGGTGCGAACTTCAGACGCGCCCTGAAACGCTGGACCGGAAAAGGCCCGAGCGAACTTCGGAAATAGCGCCCTCAACTGCTCAACCGCGACGGTCCTCTCGCTGCCAGACAAAGGCGCGATCTATATCGTCACGCCTGCCGCTGTCGGCATGCCGGTCAAGACGCGGGTATGTTCGGATTGGGTGGCGGACAGACTGGCGTCACCGCCCTGGATGGCATGGCGATATGCGCTGCTGCGACAGGCCTGCGAACTAACTGAGGGTCTTATTGAGTTTGTCCAGATCAGCCATCATGCGCTCATATTCAGGCTTGCTGACTGAGCAGCCATCGGCGATCGCTTCGCTGACGCGTACACCGGCTTCGCGCATGGCTTCGCCTGCGGGCGTCAGATTGAGGATGACGTTACGCTCGTCGCGCGGGTCGCGCGTACGGCTGATGAGGCCTTCTGCTTCCAGGCGCTTGATCAGCGGCGTGACCGATCCCGAGTCTTGCTGCAGACGCTGCGCCACATCTTTCACTCCAAGGTCTTGCTGCTGCCAGAGCACCACCATCACCAGGTATTGCGGATAAGTCAGATTCAGCGGAGCCAGCAGAGACTTGTAGAGCTGAGTCATCTTCAGCGAGGTGCTGTAGAGCGAGAAGCACAAGTGCTGCTCAAGTGTGGGCGGTGTGAATTTGGCCATGACGGAGATACTGCGAAAGTCGGAATCCGCTAGCCTAACGGCTCCGCACCGGCAAAGCAAATCGTGACGAACAGATTGGAGGCCAGCCGGCAAGACCGGCCTCCATCAACTTCGGGGAACTGCGGGGGAAATCAGCGCCGCAGATTAACTTTGCAGATTAACGCTGTGATGCTGCAAAGATCACTTCTGCGACTTTTTCCGGTTGCGACACCATCGGCACATGGCTGGTGTTCAAGACGGTAGTGGTCGCGTTGATTTTCTTCGCAAATGCCTGCTCCAGCTCCGGCGCGATCATACGGTCCTGCTTCGACACGATGTAGTAGTTCGGCTTGTTTCTCCAAGCGGCGACGGTCGTTGGTTCACCAAACGCCTTGGCGTTGATCGGACCTTGGGTGGCAGCGATCAGCGCGGCGGTCGCAGGCGACACGTCCTGCGCGAAATTCTTGGCGACCGAATCGGCTGGCAGCCACAGGTAACCTGTTGCATCCATCTGCAGTGTGGCGATGCCTGGCGGCACAGCATATTCCTTACCCAGAGCGCCGGCAGCTTCGCCTTCCGAAGGAGCAAAGGCGGCTACATAGACCAGCGCCTTGATCTTGTCGCTGGTGCCCGCTTGCGTGATCACGGTGCCGCCCCAGGAGTGACCGACCAGCACGACTTTACCTGTCTGCGCATCGACAACACGTTGGGTGGCGGCGACGTCGTCAGCCAGCGAAGTCAGCGGATTTTGCACGGCAACGACTTTCAAGCCTTTGGCCTGCAGCAGCGGGATCACCTTCTCCCAGCTCGATCCGTCGGCAAAAGCGCCGTGAACCAGGACGACGGTGGTAGCGTCGGCAGCGACAGGCGCTGCTTGCGCGCTCATTGCGGCGGCAGACAACAGTGTGGAAACGAGAACAGCGTTAGCGATCGAGGTCAGTTTCATGGTAATTCCTTCAGGAAATTATATTACTTAGCGCACTAAGCAATTGAGATTTAAAAACTCCTTCAAAAGGAGTCCGGTAGCAGCACGGGTTGAAATATATCGCACAATTAATTAGCGCGCAACTTAATTTTCAAGATATTCCGTAAAAAAGATCAAGCCGATAGCAATAGGTCAGCGAGTGCGTCAACGTGCCGCCCCTGGTCTTTGTCGATTGAACAGCATCCCTGAGCTAAGCCGTTGATTTATAAGGCCAGCAATTTCAAATCGAATGAAAACCGGCGAAACGGGATTAAATTACCGGTCGTCGGCATTAGATATTTTCATCTACATTCCGGCAAAGTTGTTTGATGGTCTTACCAATTAATTGGTATTATCTCGATTCCCAAGCAGGACTACGCGCCGCACATTTGCCAAGATGGCGCTTTATCTTTAGATCAACCACCAAAGGAAGAGCAATGAAATTACTCCGTTACGGCCCTGTCGGCCAAGAAAAGCCAGGCATCCTGGATCAGGCTGGCAAGATTCGCGATCTGTCGGCGCACGTCAAGGACTTCAACGGCGCAGCACTGGACGATGGCACGCTGGCCAAGATCCGCGCACTGGATCTGCAAAGCCTGCCGGTGGTGGACGGTAATCCGCGTATCGGCGCCTGCGTCGGCAACATCGGCAAGTTCATCTGTATCGGCCTGAACTACGCCGATCACGCTGCAGAATCCAACCTGCCTATCCCTGCTGAACCAGTCGTGTTCAACAAGTGGACTTCGGCCGTGGTCGGTCCTAACGACGACGTCAAGATTCCACGCGGCTCCAAGAAGACCGACTGGGAAGTCGAACTGGGCGTCGTCATCGGCAAGGGCGGTGCGTACATCGAAGAGAAAGATGCGCTGTCGCACATCGCCGGCTATTGCGTCGTCAACGACGTCTCCGAGCGCGAATATCAAACAGAACGCGGCGGCACCTGGGACAAGGGCAAGGGTTGCGACACTTTCGGTCCGATCGGCCCATGGCTGGTGACACGCGACGAAATCGCCAACCCGAACAACCTGCAACTGTGGCTGGAAGTCGACGGCAAGCGCTACCAGAACGGCAATACCAACACGATGATTTTCAACGTGCCATTCATCATTTCCTACCTGAGCAAGTTCATGAGCCTGCAGCCTGGCGACGTGATCTCGACAGGCACGCCTCCAGGCGTGGGCATGGGCGTCAAGCCTAATCCGGTGTATCTGGTTGCGGGTCAGACCATGCGTCTTGGCATCGAAGGCCTGGGCGAGCAGCAACAAAAGACCATCAACGCCTAAAAACCCATCCTCGCTCCTACTGCGAGGCCGTGATCTGACGTCGGGCAGTACTCGAAATCCTCATGTACTTCAGTACATTCCGGTTTCTGCGTGCTGTCCGCCGCCAGCTGACGGCCTCTCGCTACGGACCGAGAACAGGTTTGAAAAAATAAAAACTGCCCGCAGAAGGCAGACAAAACAACACGGGTTTCCTCAAGAGTAAAGAGAACGGAGTCAACATGAATCACTACGATTTCCAGGGTCGCAGCGCGATCATCACCGGCGGCGCGCAAGGCATCGGCTTTGCCATCGCTGAACGCCTGCTGCAAGGCAAGGCAAAAGTCGTCCTGTGGGATATGGACGAGAAGGTATTGCAAGAAGCACGCGTCAAGCTGGAGCCGCTGGGCAACGTCGAAACCGTCGTCGTCAACATCGGCGACCAGGCTGCGGTGCAACGCGCTATCGAAGCCACTGAAAAAGTCACCCAATCGATCGACGTGCTGGTGCACAGCGCCGGGATCGCCGGCCAGAACGGTCTGGTTGCAGAGTACTCGCCGGAAGAATGGCGCCGCGTCATCGACATCGATCTGAATGGCGCGTTCTACGTCAATCAGGTCGTCGTGCAACGCATGATCGCGCAAAACTACGGCCGTATCGTCAACGTTGCGTCGATTGCCGGTAAAGAAGGCAATCCGACCGCATCGGCCTACAGCGCCGCCAAAGCCGGCCTGATCGCCCTGACCAAGAGCCTCGGCAAGGAAACTGCGACCAAGAATATTTCCGTCAACGCGATCACTCCTGCTGCGGCACAAACCCGCATCCTGGAGCAATGCACCCAGGCGCACATCGACTACATGCTGTCGAAGATCCCGCGCGGACGCTTCGTCAAGGTCGAAGAAATCGCAGCAATGGTGACCTGGCTGGTCTCGGAAGAAAACTCGTTCACCACCGGCTCGGTCTTCGACCTGTCGGGCGGCCGCGCGACTTACTGATTCCGCCAGAAACCGCAATAAGGATGGCAGCCGCGGCGCATTGAACATGCGCCGCGCCATCCCACAAAAATAACAATATTTCCAGCCTGTCTCCCGGCGCTGCCACAAGCACCGCCGGTGGTCACGCTGCGCCTTTTTAAATGTTTCAGAGGAGAGAGAAATGGCAGCAGTCCCCTATCCCGCCACCGCGCAGGATATCCAGGAATCCAGTCTTTACCGCCGCATCACCCTGCGCTTTGTGCCGCTGCTGGTGATCTGCTTTGTGTTTGCGTACCTTGACCGCGTCAACATCAGCTTCGCCAAGCTGCAGATGCAGCAAGACCTCGGTTTTTCCGATGCCGTCTACGGCCTCGGCGCGAGTATCTTTTTTGTCGGCTACTTCCTGTTCGAGATCCCCAGCAACATGATCTTGCACAAGGTCGGTCCGAAGCGCTGGATCGCCCGCATCATGGTCACCTGGGGCATTGCCTCGGCGGCGATGATGTTCGTCACCAATGAAACCGGGTTCTACATCCTGCGCTTCCTCATCGGCAGCCTGGAAGCCGGCTTCGTTCCCGGCGCGCTGTACTTCTTCACCAACTGGTTCCCATCGCAACGCCGCGGCCGCATCAACTCGCTGTTCATGGCGGCGATTGCCGTCTGCGGCATGATCGGCGGCCCGATCTCCGGCGGCATCATGAAGTTCACCCACGGCGTGAGCGCCCTGCACGGCTGGCAATGGCTGTTCCTGCTGGAAGGCATTCCATCGATCGTGCTCGGCGTGATCTGCTGGATCGTCATCGACAACAAGATCGAAGACGCGCGCTGGCTGAAGGACGATGAAAAGAAACTGCTGCTGGCCCGCCTTGCAGCAGAGCCGAAGAGCGAAGCGGTGCACTCCTTCCGCGACGCCCTGAAGCAACCATCGACCATCACCATGTCGCTGATCTATCTGGTGCTGGCTTCCGGCATCTACGGCCTGGTGTTCTGGATGCCGCAGCTGATCAAGACAGCAGGCACCGACGACACCTTCATCATCGGCCTGATCACTGTGATCCCTTACCTGTGCGCCGCCATCGGCATGATCCTGATCGGCCGCAGCTCGGACCGCACCGGCGAGCGCCGCTGGCATCTGGCCGGTTGTGCACTGGCCGGCGCGCTCGGCTATGCCGTGAGCGCCTATTTCGGCAACAACACGCTGGTGCTGGTGGTCGGCCTGTCGTTCGCAGCAACCGGCATCATCGCCGGCATCGGTCTGTTCTGGATCCTGCCGCCGCGCGTGCTGACCGGCGCCGCTGCCGCAGGCGGCATCGCGCTGATCAATTCGGTCGGACAACTGGGCGGCATCATCACGCCCTACATGGTCGGCAAGATTCGCGACATTACCGGCAGCGCATCGCTGGGTCTGTACGTGGTGGCGCTGGAATGTCTGCTTGGCGCCGCACTATTGCTGTGGGCTCTGCCGAAGCGCATCTACTTCCGCGAACCTGTTCAAAAGTAATCACCCTTCACGGGCGAAAAAAAACACCCCTCTCGAAGGGGTGTTTTTTTATCTGCTGCGTTTACCCGCTGCGCTTGTGTTGCCACGGATAACACGTCGGCTTCACAGATTCTCTTTACTCCGGCTACGCACAAACCCGTACCTCGCCGGTACGATGACGATTACGCCAGCCGCATCGGATCTGCAGGAATATCTTTCATGCGGCGCGGCGTATGACCGACCTGCACGGCATCGTGAGTGAGCTTGAACACGCTGACGATGCGCGCCAGGTTGTCCGCCTGCTGTTGCAGCGATTGAGCCGCAGCGGCGGCCTCTTCCACCAGCGCGGCATTTTGCTGCGTGACGCTGTCCATCTGTGTGACCGCGTGCTTGACCTGATCAATGCCCTCGCTTTGCTCGCGGCTGGCCGACGAGATTTCACTGACGACATCGGTGACGCGCTTCACGCTGGCCACGACGTCGTTCATCGTAACGCCGGCCTTCTCCACCAGACGCGTGCCGGCGCCGACCTTCTCCACTGAATCGCCGATCAGTGTCTTGATCTCCTTCGCTGCTGCAGCGCTGCGTTGCGCCAGGCTGCGTACTTCCGACGCCACCACTGCAAAGCCCCGTCCCTGTTCACCGGCGCGCGCCGCTTCCACCGCGGCATTCAACGCCAGGATGTTGGTCTGGAAGGCAATGCCGTCGATCACGCTGATGATGTCGACGATTTTTTTCGATGACGCGTCGATCGAGCGCATGGTCGAAATCACTTCGCCCACCACGTCGCCGCCTTCCGCTGCAACAGTTGACGCCGAACTTGCCAGCGCGTTCGCCTGCACGGCATTTTCGGAATTCTGTTTTACCGTTGCCGACAATTGCTCCATCGCAGCAGCGGTTTGTTCCAGCGAGCTGGCCTGCTCTTCGGTGCGTGAAGACAGGTCGAGATTGCCGCTGGCGATTTGTCCGGAAGCGGTGGCAATCGCATCGGTGCCGCCGCGCACGTCGCCGACGATACGCAACAGGCTGCCGTTCATGTCTTTCAGCGCGCTCAGCAGCATGCCGACTTCATCCTTGCTCCTGACCACAATGCGCGCCGTCAGATCGCCATCGGCAATCCCGCGCGCCACGCCCACCGCCACCGTCAACGGGCCGGTGATATTGACCGTCAGGTACCAGGCGCTGCAGATGCCGAACAGCAGGATCAACACGCCGAGTACGATCAGCAAGGTGCGGCCGGTCTGCGCCATGCGTTCGATGTCGGCAGCAGTATCGTCGATGCTCTTGCGCTGCATCGTCAGCAGGTTTTGCAAAGCGTCTTTCAGATCGTTCGCGCGCGGCATGAAGGCAGTTTCCAGCAAGCGGTTCGCTTCATCGAGCTCGCCCGCCGCCTTTGCCTTGCGCATCTGGTCACGCGCCACGACATAGAGTTGGCGCTGCTCTTCGATTTTTTTGAACAGCACCAGCTCCTGATCAGTTTCCAGGATAGCTTGCAGCTTTTTCAGCAATTCGGTGGATATCTTCGACGAAGCCGCATCTTCCTTCGCGAAGAAAGGCGCCAGCGCCGGGTCGGTACTCTTGGCAATCGCCGTCACGCGGAGGATCGACGTCTGCACGTAAGGAAGCCAGTCGCTGATGAGACGTTCTTTTTCCAGCGGCTTTTGCATCATGGCCTTGGTCGCATCGGTCACGCCTTGCAGGCGCCAGATGCCGATGCAGATGATGGTGATGGCCAGCAGCAAAATAACGGAGAATCCCAGCGCAAGCCGTTTGCCGATTTTCAGATTGGCGATGATGTTCATGAACGTCTCTATTTTTATAAGATGGTGGATTGACAATAAAGCGGATAGCAAAATTGACAACGAGGATTGCCGGTTGATTGATATTCCCGGCAAATGGCGGGCCAGTATAGCTTTGGTGCAAGTGCATCATTCCTTCGATCAACGACGGAAATTGCCGCGAAATAAAAAAGCCGGCGTTATCGCCGGCTTGTCCTCGTTTTTTATTTCAATTTTGACAATCATGCCTGACGGCGAGCTTCTCCGAGTCCGAAGCAAACAGGATCCCTTCCTGCCAACATGTAAAAACCGTTAACCGCTTCAAACTCAGCAGGTCGCGCTCTTGAACATGCCGGCGCGCACCTTGTCGTAGCACCAGTTGAACACTAGCGTGTAGGGAAGAAAAAACAACACCAGGCCGATGTCCAGCACGAAAGCTTCGATCAGACCGATATTGAGCCACCACGCGGCCATCGGCACCACGGCGAGGATCAGTCCGGCTTCGAACACCACGGCGTGCGCGATGCGGACTGAAAAACCGCGCGGCTGCGCCAGGGTCGCCGCCTCCTTCGCTTTCCAGCGACGCTCCAGGCGATCGAAGATGGTGTTAAAGATCACATTCCACGCCATCGCCACCAGCGAAATCATCAGTGTCAGCAAACCCGCGTGAGCAAACGATACGCCCAGCAACCAGGACATCACGGGCGCGCACAGCAGCAACGCCACCAGCTCGAACAGGACGGCGTGCAAAAAGCGTTCATATAAGGTTTTTTCCAGAGTCATGGTGCTCTCCTTCGATTCAATGAAGAAGATTATCCCCACTTAATCTGATAGGATAAAATCATTAATCATCGGAAAAACCGATACAACCAAATTCCTGACTCATGCTGCATTCCGTCGACGCCCTGCTGATGTTCATCGAATCCGCCAACCTCGGCTCCTTTTCGGCGGCGGCGCGCAAGCTCGACAAACAACAGTCCACCGTCAGCGAAGCCATCGCCAACCTGGAAATCGACCTCGGCGTCACGCTGTTTCATCGCAGCACACGCAAACCGACGCTGACCGAACACGGCCACGCCCTGCTCGCTCATGCTCAGCAGATGCTGGACGCCAACGACCGCCTGAGCCGCGCCGCACAGAGATTGTCCGGCGGCCTGGAAGCGCAGCTGAGTTTTGCGTTGTCCGATACCTACCAATCCGATGTCTTTGAAAAGAGCCTGTCGCAGCTGGAGCAACGCTATCCCGATCTGCGGCTGGAATGCCTGATTGCGGAAGACGAAGACGCCGTCGACCTGGTGCAGTCCGGGCGTGTGCAGATGGCGCTGGTGGCGGCGCAAACCTCCTATCCGCCCGACATCGGTTTTGAGACCATCGCCGACCAGTCCGAGATCGGCCTCTACGTCAGCACCAGACATCCACTGGCGCGCGCCACGCGAGTCACCGGCGACATGCTGCGCGAGGTGCGCGAGCTGCGCCTGAACACCTATCGCGACGAAGTCAAACCGCCGCGCTCGGGATTTCACTGGTCGTCGTCAAGCTATCTGATCTTGCTGGAAATGACTGAACTGGGATTCGGCTGGGCCGAGCTGCCGCGCTGGATCGTCAAACGTTTCGGCGCCGCCGACCTCAAGGAATTGCAGGTCAACGGCTGGCCCAAAAATATCCAGGTGCATCTGATCTGGTCGCGTGATCGCGGATTGGGACAAGCCGGCAGCTGGCTGTGCAATACCTTCCTGTCGCCCCCGGCTTCGTTGTGAAGAAGCCTCAGCGCTTCTGCCGCTCAAACAAAAGCGGCAGAAGTTGTTGAAGCTGCTGCAGCGTCGCTCTGCTTAGAACTGTTCCCAATCGTCATCCGACGTCGCTGCCGGCAGCTTGGGCTGCCTGGCTGGCGTGGCGATGGCCGGCGTCGATGTTGCTGCAGATGCCGCCGGGAGTTTCGACGCCGGCGTGCGCACTGCGCTCATAGCCGGCTGACGCTTCACCACAGGAGCCGCACTCATCGCTGATGAGACCGCAGGTCTGGCTCCATTGCGCAGCAAAGTGCTTCCACCATCCGCACTGTCGAGTTTGAAAATGCTGACCACTTCGGTCAAGGTATGCGCCTGATCTTGCAAGGATTGCGCAGCGGCCGCAGCTTGCTCCACCAACGCTGCATTCTGCTGCGTCGATTCGTCCATCTGCGCGATGGCGCGATTGACCTGCTCGATGCCGTCGCTCTGCTCCTGGCTGGCGGAACTGATCTCGCCGACGATGTCGGTCACGCGGCGCACGCTGGCGACCACTTCCGTCATCGTGGCGCCGGCCTGCTGGACCAGCTTGCTGCCGGAGTCGACCTTTTGCACCGAGTTGTCGATGAGTTCCTTGATTTCTTTGGCGGCGCCGGCGGACCGTTGCGCCAGGCTGCGCACTTCCGATGCAACCACCGCAAAACCGCGGCCTTGTTCACCGGCGCGCGCTGCTTCAACGGCAGCATTGAGCGCCAGGATGTTGGTCTGAAAAGCGATGCCGTCAATCACGCTGATGATGTCGACGATCTTGCGCGACGACTCGTTGATGGCGCCCATGGTATCGATTACCTGACCGACCACGCTGCCGCCCTGTACTGCGACGTCGGACGCCGACACCGCCAGTTGATTGGCCTGGCGTGCATTGTCGGCGTTCTGCTTCACGGTCGAAGTCAGCTCTTCCATGGCGGAAGCGGTTTCTTCCAGCGAACCGGCTTGCTGTTCGGTGCGTGACGACAAGTCGAGATTTCCAGTGGCGATTTCGCTCGATGCCGTGGCGATGGTATCCGTGCCGCTGCGCACCTGACCGACGATGCGCAGAAGGTTGTCGTTCATGGCTTTCAGCGCGAGCAGCAGCTTGCCTGTTTCATCCTTGCGGCTGGTGTCGATGCGCGACGTCAGGTCGCCCGCCGCCACGGTCTCGGCAATACTCACGGCCTGATTGAGCGGACGCGTGATGCTGAGCGCCAGACGCCAGGCGAACATCCAGCCGGCGACAAACAGCAGCACGCCGAACGCGATCAGCAGATTGCGGCTCATGATATAGAGCTCATGAATGCTGGCGGCGATCTGATCGATGCTGGAACGCTGCAAGTCGAGCAGTTGTTGCAGCGAGTCGAGATAGCCCTTGGCTTCTATCGGGAAGACTTTGTCAAGGATGCGATTGGCTTCTTCAACCTGGCCATCCGTCTTGGCTTTGGTGATCGCATCGCGCGCGGCGACGTAGCGCTTGCGCACTGCGCTCAGCTGCGCGAACAGTTCTTTTTCGCGATCGCTGGTGAGCAGCGCTTCCAAGGCCTTTTGCTGTTCGTTGGATAATTTGGTGGAAGTCGACGCATCCTCAGCGAAGAAAGCGCCGAGGCTGGGATCGGAACTCTTGGCGATCGCAGTCGTGCGGCGCACGCTGGTATGAATGGTGCGATACCAGTCGGAAACCAGACGTTCTTTCGCCAGCGGTTTTTCCATCATCGCCTGCGTGGTTTCGGCGACGGTATGCAGACGCCAGATACTCACCGCGATGACGCCGATGGCGGAAAAAAGGATGATGGCAAAGCCGAGATTCAGGCGTTTGCTGATATTCATGTTGGCGAAAAAATTCATTGTTATCCTTGTTTGAATGTCGATTCGGGAATCCGCCCCTTCCGGCAAACCGGAACATATTCGTCCTCCCCGAAACCGCCCGTATTGTCGGTAATAAGGCCGTTTGAGAGCTATAGGTATTACTACCTATTTCTCGTTTTAAACGCCAACCGCTATTGATAACATTCGAAAATGTCGCCTTGATGAATGATGATTTTTTGGCCCAGAACCGCCCGTCAATTTGACGATCAGACAATGTTATCGATCAGGCAAACTGAAAAAAGGAAAAAACATGCAGCAAAGTTGGAAACGCACATTACAACTGATGGGTATGACCACATTAAAAGCAGCAGTTGTCACAACGTCATTAATGCTGGCCGGCAGCGCGCATGCATCCAGTGCGGATCAGTGGGAAAAATTGAAAGCCGACACGCGTGCGGCATGTCTGAGCGACAGCGGATTCAAACAAGCGAAGGTACTGGAAGGTCCGATCATTTTTTCCAACCGGGTGCTCTACCGCATCGGCGGCATCTGGCCGCAGAAACACATGAAGGGAAAATCGGGCAAGGTGTATTGCCTGCATCCTTATCCGGATGGAAAAGCGGAAATCGTCGAATAGAAAATACCTCACCCGGCGTGTCGGTTCACGTGCAGAATCGGCTTTTCATCAAACAAAAATTAAGTACCGATTAAGTGCCGACAAGGATCCTGTCAATGAGCAACACCGACTCTGCTCCGAACGCTGAAGCGGAAGCTCCGCAATCCGTAAGGTTTAAAGAAGCTTTGCTTTTCTGGCTGAAATTGGGATTCATCAGCTTTGGCGGTCCTGCCGGACAAATCTCAATCATGCATCAGGAACTTGTTGAAAATCGCCGCTGGATATCGGAGCGGCGATTTTTGCATGCACTGAACTATTGCATGTTATTGCCAGGCCCCGAGGCGCAACAGCTGGCAACATATATCGGTTGGCTCATGCACAGGACGGCCGGCGGCATTGTCGCCGGGGTCTTGTTCGTGTTGCCCTCTCTGCTGATCCTGATCGTGTTGTCGTGGCTGTACATCGCCTTCGGCAATCTGCCGGTAGTCGAAGGCCTGTTCTACGGCATCAAACCCGCCGTGACTGCGATCGTCTTGCAAGCGGCGCATCGCATCGGTTCGCGAGCGCTCAAAAACGGCGTGCTCTGGTCAATTGCTGCAGCTTCATTCGTCGCCATTTTTGCGCTCAATGTGCCGTTTCCCGCGATTGTCGCGTTGGCGGCGCTGATCGGCTAT
Organism: Herbaspirillum sp. GW822-FHT03A08; assembly: GCF_058801885.1. NCBI lineage: Bacteria > Pseudomonadati > Pseudomonadota > Betaproteobacteria > Burkholderiales > Oxalobacteraceae > Herbaspirillum > Herbaspirillum sp. GW822-FHT03A08. The sequence goes on from NZ_JBXANR010000001.1 coordinate 721,668, forward strand.
GCAGGCGGAAAAGTGGCGCCATCAAAATTCGCCGTCGGCGGCGGACATGCTGCGGCAAAGCAGTCGTTCGGGGAGGCTTTGATTGACGACGATACGCCAACGCCTTCCCATGCTTTATTTCGCTGGACCGGATTGCTGAGGATTATCCTCACAAGCGCGCTTTTGTGGATCATTCCTATGTGGGGACTCACCGCATGGTATGGCTGGAATCACACCTATACGCAAATGGGATGGTTCTTCACCAAGGCCGCGCTCATGACTTTCGGCGGCGCCTATGCCGTGTTGCCGTATGTTTATCAAGGCGCGGTCACTCATTTTTCCTGGCTGACGCCGACCCAGATGATAGACGGGCTGGCGTTGGGAGAGACGACGCCGGGGCCGCTCATCATGGTGGTGGCCTTCGTCGGTTTCGTCGGCGGCTATGCGAAAGCCATACTGGGGCCGGACCATCTGTTTCTGGCCGGCGCGATTGCAGCAGCATTGGTGACCTGGTTTACCTTTTTGCCGTCTTTTCTATTTATTCTTGCCGGCGGACCGCTCGTGGAGTCGACCCATCAAGATATCAAATTCACTGCCCCGCTCACGGCCATTACAGCCGCAGTCGTAGGCGTCATCCTGAATCTGGCGACGTTTTTCGGCTTGCACGTGTTGTGGCCGAAAGGATGGATGCAAGGTTTTGACTGGATCTCTGCACTCATCGCACTGGCCGCAGTGGTGGCCTTATTCCGCTTCAAACGCAATGTGATTCACGTCATCATTGCGTGTGCAATTGCCGGTTTGCTGGTCAGAGTATTGGCTTAGCCGCAGTAAGATTGGAACATGAATCCGCGCAGCTCAGTTTCTGGCCTGCGTGGATTTGATCAGATTGTCGCGCAACGCGGCGACCGCCTCCTGGACGCGGGAAAACTCCGCCGACGTCAGACCGCAGGCGTCCACCAGATCCATGCCCATTCCCTTCTCGCGCAAACGCCGGCCGGCATCAGTCAGGCTGATCAGCACCTGGCGTTCGTCGCCGGGGTCGCGCTGGCGGACCAGATATCCCATCGTCTCCAGTTTCTTCAGGATGGGGGTGAGCGTGTTCGACTCCAGAAACAGTTTTTCACCGAGGCTGCCGACAGTCTGATTGTCCTGTTCCCACAAGGCGATGATGGCGATGTACTGGGTATAGGTCAGACCCAGCTCTTCCAGAATCGGCTTGTAGGCCTTGCCGAAGGCAAGATTGGCCGAATAGATGGCGAAGCACAGAAATTCTGAAAGTTTCGGATTGGCTTGATCGGCGATATCAGTGTTTGTCGGCATGACGCTATGGCTCCTGGTGGATGCAAAGGCGTGCTTTGCAATTGCCACATTATATATCGGATGCAATTTAATCGAATGCGTTGACATCTTTAAATTAATCGATATAATTCATCGCATTCGATTACATCGGATGCGATTTAAACAACTTAAAACCTTTGCCAGATATGAAAAATGTCTTGGCATCTCATTACTCAGAGAAAATTTCATCATGACCAAACTGGAAAAAGTACTGTACACCGGCAAAACACACACCTCTTCGGGCGGCCGCGATGGTTTTGCGCGCAGTTCCGACGGTCGTCTCGATATTCAGCTGTCCTCTCCCGGCAGCACAGGAGCCGGCACCAATCCGGAACAACTGTTTGCCGCCGGCTGGTCGGCCTGCTTCATCGGCGCCATGGGCCTGGCTGCGGGCAAAATGAAAGTTGTGCTGCCGGCCGACCTCGCCGTGGATGCGGAAGTCGACCTGGGCACCACTGACGGTGCCTACTTCCTGCAGGCGCGCCTCAATGTCAGCCTGCCGGGCGTCGAACGTGAAGTCGCTCAGGCGCTGGTGGATGCGGCGCATGCAACCTGCCCCTACTCGAAAGCGACACGCGGCAACATCGGTGTGGAAATCAATCTGGTCTGAACTGGTTCTGATCCCGGCCCAAGGAAAAGGCCTGCCGTCACCAGTCCGGTAGCGGCAGGCCCTCATCATGCAATACGCAGCATGCAGATATAAAACGTTCAGTGCATCTTCGGCAGACTCAACCGCGCTTCCAACCCGCCTTCCGGCAAATTGTGCAAGGACAGCGAAGCATCCATCGCCAGCGCCAGTTGCCGCGCAATAGCCAGCCCCAGTCCGGTGCCTCCGGTCTGCCGGTTGCGTGATTCTTCCACGCGATAAAACGGTTGGAACACGGCTTCCAGCAACTCAGGAGGAATCCCCGGTCCGCGGTCGCGCACGGAGATCGTTACCGATCCGTCGGAGGGAGATGACGCCACCGCGATGCGCGCGCTGCCGCCGTACTTCAATGCATTGTCGATCAGGTTGCCGAGGATGCGCCGCAACGCTTGCGGACGCGTCACCAATGGCGCGCCGATATGTCCCTCCAGAGACACATCGCTGCCGGCGTCGACGTAGTCGCACATCAGACTGTCGAGCAAAGCGTCGGGGTCGACGCGGATCGGCGCCTCCGCTGCACCGTGCAAGGTGCGCGCATAGGCCACGCCTTCCTTGACGAGGTTTTCCATCTCCTGCAAATCCTGTTGCAGTTTTGCATGCTGCGGGTCTTCGTCCATCACGTCGACACGCAAACGCATGCGCGTGATCGGTGTCTGCAAGTCGTGCGAAATCGAGGCGAGGATTTGCATGCGCTCGGTCATGTACGTCGCGATGCGATCCTGCATGGCATTGAAGGCTTTGGATGCGCGCGCCACTTCCGAGGGGCCGTCCTCCGGCAAGCGCGCCGCCTTGAGATCCGGCCCAAGCGTGTCGGCCGCCGTCGCCAGCGCATGCAGCGGACGGGTCGCCAACCGCACTGCCAGCCAGCAGCATGCGGCCAATACGATCAGCTGCAGCGCCAGCACCAGCGGCAGCCACGGCGACAGCGGCACGCCGGACATCGGCCGCATATCGATGGTCAGCGGCGTGCCGTCGGTCAGCTTCAGGTGCACCTGCATGCGCTCCTTGTCGCCGGGTACGGCATTGACGGTCAGCGCGTAATCGGTGCCGATGCCGTCGGCGATCGATTTCGCCACCATCTTCGACAGGCGTGCATCGGGCGGCGTGCCGGTGATGCCGGGGCCGAGGATGAATTCATAACTGCGGCGCGCCAGGCGCGGCAGCCATTGCGGACGTTCGGCGGGCGGCAGATGGTCGAGCAGCGCCACCGAGCTGGCCGCTTCGCGCTCGATATAACCCATCATGACATTGGTCGTGGCCTGATCGCGTTCAGTCAGCGTCAGCCAGAACGACAAGGTCTGCGCCAGCACCAGCCCGATGCACAGGATCAGCGCCAGCCGGGCGAATAGTGTGCGCGGCCAGCGCAAAAAAGACATGCTCATTGCTCACCTTCCATCAGGGTGACGGCCGCTGAAAATACATAACCCTCGTTGCGCAGCGTCTTGATGTAGCGCGGTTCGCGCGCGCCGTCCTGCAGGCGCTGGCGCAGGCGGCTGACCAGCAGGTCAATGGAGCGGTCGAACGGATCCGCCGCCCGTCCCTGCGTCAGGTTCAGCAACTGGTCGCGCGTGAGCACGCGCTGCGGATGATCGAGGAAGACGCGCAGCAGACGGTATTCCGCGCCGCTCAGCGCCACCATGGTGCCATCCTGATCGAGCAGATGGCGCGCCGTGGTGTCGAGACGCCAGTCGCCGAAACCGAGCAACTGCACCGCTTCGGTCACCTGCATATTGGGCGGCAGCATGCGCGCGCGCCGCAACACCGAACGGATACGCGCCATCAGCTCACGCACCGCAAACGGTTTGGTGAGATAGTCGTCGGCACCCATTTCCAGTCCGACGATGCGGTCGGTTTCTTCGCTGCGCGCGGTCAGCATCAGCACCGGCACGGCCTTGAATTTGCCCACGCGCAATTCGCGGCACAGCACCAGGCCGTCTTCGCCGGGCAACATCAGATCCAGCACGATCAGATCCGGCGCGCCCTGCTCCAGCACGGCGCGCATCTGTCGCCCGTTGGCCGCCAGCGACACGCGCATGCCGTTCTTTTCCAGATAGGCAGCCAGCAATTCGCGGATGCCGCGGTCGTCGTCGACGATCAGGATGTGGTCTTGGTTTTCCATGCGGCGATCATACCCGTTTGCGCCGACGTGCAGGTGCCGTACTCGCCACATTCAGCAGCGAGCAATACACCGGCTTTGCCAGCTCCGCCGCAAAGCCGCCTGCCAGAAAAGCAAAGATCGCCAGCACTCGCCTCAGATGCTTCATGCATCCTCCAGCACGGACAGGCTGGCGCCGTCGGCCACGCTTGCTTCCAGCGCATAGGGATCGACGCCTTCCAGGCAGCCGATATTGGCGCGCCAGAGATTGGACGCCTTGCGGGTCTGATGGAAGGGATAGATGCCGCAGTGCTTGCAGAAATAGTGCTTCGCGGTTCGCGTGTTGAACTGGTACAGCGTCAGCGACTCTTCGCCGCTGATGATCTTCACGTCGGCGACGTCGATCATCGGCGTCATCAGAGCGCCCTTGCGGCGGCACAGGCTGCAGTTGCAACGCCCGGCCGGCGTCAGCGCGGTGCGGACTTCAAAACGGACGGCGCCGCAGTGGCAGGAGCCTTTGTAGCGTTCAGCGATCATTTTCTTTTCCTTCAGGTGGTTGGCAATGACCACTTTATAAAACAAGTCCCGGGATGATTTGTGTCCCAATGTATCTGGCGCATACACATACACAAAACATTGCACCCAGGCGGTTTTGCGGACACAAGCCAGATACGTCCAGGCGTTCCAATACGGTCATCGCAACCAACATTGGAATCGCCGCCATGCACAGCTTCCTCGAAACGCCATTCGCCCTGCTTGCCGGTCTGCTGACCATTGCCTCGCCATGCGTGCTGCCGGTGCTGCCCATCTTGCTGAGCAGTTCAGTGGGGACTTCAGGGGGAACAAACGGTAGCGCGCCCGACCGCGCCCGGCCGCTGTTTATCATCGCCGGCTTCATCCTGAGTTTTTCCGCCTTCGCCATGCTGCTGGGCGCCGTCTCCAGCACTGTCCACGTGGCGCAGGACGTGTTGCGCAATACCGCCATCGCATTGCTGGCGTTGTCCGGCCTGCTGCGCCTGTGGCCGCGTCCTTATGAATGGCTGGTGGCGCAGTTGCAGCCCTCCTTGCAACGCATGCACGCCGCGCCTAAGGCTCCCAGAGTGCATGCCGGCAACACCGGCGGCTTTGTACTGGGCATGTCGCTCGGCGCAGTCTGGACGCCATGCGCAGGGCCGGTGCTGGCATCGATCCTGGTGCTGGTGGTCAAGGCTCAGGACCTCGGCTGGTCGGCCCTGCTGTTGCTGATGTACGCCATCGGCGCCGCCATCCCCATGCTCGCGATTCTGTATGGCGGCCAGTACATCACCCGCCATGTCCGTGTCGTGTCGCGCCACACCCAGCGCCTGCAACAACTGTTCGGCGTGCTGGTGATGCTGACCGCGCTGGCGATTTATTTCCAGTATGACGTGCTGATCACTGCCGCCTTTTCTTCCTTGTTTTCTTCTTCCATCTGAAATCTGAAAGGATTCCATCATGCTTTCCCGACTCAAGACTTTCGCCGCCCTGACCGTACTGGCTGCAGCAACCTCTACCGCTTCCGCCGGCGCACTCAGCAAAAGCGTCGCCGCGCCGGAATTCACCGGCATCGACAAATGGCTCAACAGCGAACCGCTGACCATGCAGCAATTGCGCGGCAAGGTGGTGCTGGTCGACTTCTGGACCTACACCTGCATCAACTGCATCAACACCCTGCCCTACGTCAAATCCTGGTACCAGAAATACAAGGACCAGGGTCTGGTGGTGGTCGGCGTGCACACGCCCGAATACCCGTTCGAGCGCAACACCGACAACGTCAAGACTGCCATCAAGCGCTTCGGCCTGACGTATCCGGTGGCGCAGGACAACCACTACGCCACCTGGACTTCGTACAACAACCAGTACTGGCCGGCGTTCTACCTGATCGATAAAAAGGGACAAGTGGTTTACACGCACTTCGGCGAAGGCCAGTACGCGCAGACCGAAGCCGCCATCAAGAATTTGCTGGCGCAACCACAGTAAGCAGCAGAGCAACGCAAAACCCGCGCCTCGCCAGACACGCAACACCATCACACTCAAGGAGAAAAACATGTCCGATCAGATCAACCAACGCCGCCGCCGTTTCTTCAGCGCGGCCGCAGCCACCGTCGCCACCGCGCAACTGAGCTTCAGCGCGCTCGCCAATGCGCAAAGCATCGTCGCAGGTGCGTCGTCCACAAGTGCCGCGGGTTTCACCGGCATCAGACAAATCGATGCCGGCGTACTCAACATCGGCTATGCGGAAGTCGGCCCGGCCAACGGCCAGCCGGTCATCCTGCTGCACGGCTGGCCTTACGACATCCACAGCTTCGTCGATGTCGCGCCCTTGCTGGCGGCAGCCGGCCATCGCGTGATCATCCCGCATCTGCGCGGCCACGGCAGCACTCGCTTCCTGTCCGGGGATGCGTTGCGCAACGCACAGCAATCGGCCGTGGCGCAGGACATCATCGCGCTGATGGATGCATTGCGGATTCCGTCGGCGGTCATCGCCGGCTTTGACTGGGGTGCGCGCACCGCGTGCATCATGGCCGCCTTGTGGCCGGAGCGTTGCAAGGCGCTGGTGTCGGTGAGCGGCTATCTGATGACCAATCTGGCCGCAGCCAAAAAGCCGCTGCCGCCGAAGGCGGAATTCGACTGGTGGTATCAGTTCTACTTCACCACCGATCGCGGCGTCGAAGGCTACACCAAATACCGCCGCGAATTTGCCGAGCTGATCTGGAAGACGGCTTCGCCGAAATGGCAATTCGATGCCGCCACCTTCAACCGCAGCGCCGCGTCCTTCGACAACCCGGACTACGTCGCCATCGTCATCCACAACTACCGCTGGCGTCTCGGTCTGGCCGACGGCGAACGCAAGTACGACGCGCTGGAACGCCGCCTCGCCGAGCTCCCGGTCATCGGCATCCCGACCATCACCATGGAAGGCGACGCCAACGGCGCGCCCTTCCTGCCGCCGGCCTTGTATCGCGACAAATTCTCGGGAAAATATGAACACCGCAACATCACCGGCGGCATCGGTCACAACCTGCCGCAGGAAGCGCCGCAGGCATTCGCCGACGCGGTGCTGGCGGTGACCAGGCTGTAAATCGTTCAGAAAAAACGCCATCCGCGCAAACGGATGGCGTTTTTGTCATGACGCACCGGACTTATTCTTTCAGGTCCGGCAGGAAAACCGTCAGCACGCCCGCCAGCGGCAGCAGGGAACACAGCAGATAGACATAGGCGATGCCGTACAGGTCGGCCAGATGTCCCAGCAGCGCCGCGCCGATGCCGCCGAAGCCGAACATCAATCCGAAGAACACGCCCGAGATCAAACCCACCTTGCCCGGCACCAGCTCCTGCGCATACACCACGATGGCCGAGAACGCTGACGCCAGGATGAAGCCGACGCACACGCACAGCACACCCGTCCAGAACAGATTGGCATGCGGCAGCAGCAAGGCGAACGGCGCCGCGCCGAGTATTGAGAACCAGATCACGCGCTTGCGTCCGATCCTGTCGCCGATGGGGCCGCCGAAAAAGGTGCCCAACGCTACCGCGCCCAGGAACAGAAACAACAGAATCTGCGAGTCGCCCACGGCGATATGAAACTTGTCGATCAGGTAGAAGGTGAAGTAGCTGGTGAAACTCGCCATGTAAAAGTATTTGGAAAACACCAGCAAGGACAACACCACCAGCGCCTTCCTGACGGTGCCCGGCGACAGATTGTGGTGCGCGCCGGTCTTGCCTTTTTTGGCGCCGGCGGCCAGATGATGGCGATACCAATTGCTCACGCGCGACAAGGTGATGATCGCCACCACTGCGATGATGCAGAACCACGCAATGTTAGGCTGGCCGAACGGCACCACGATCGCCGCCGCCAGCAACGGGCCGAGTGCCGAGCCTGCGTTGCCGCCGACCTGGAAAGTCGACTGCGCCAGTCCGAAACGGCCGCCGGATGCCATGCGTGCAATGCGCGATGCTTCCGGGTGGAAGGTCGACGAACCGACACCGATCAGCGCGGCCGCAAACAGGAACCAGCCGAAGCTTCCGGCTATCGACAGCATCACCACGCCGATCAGCGTAAACACCGCACCGCACGGCAACAACAAAGGCTTGGGATGTTTGTCGGTGTACATGCCGATCCAGGGCTGTATCAGCGATGCCGTCACCTGAAACGTCAGAGTGATCAGCCCGACCTGTGTGAACGTCAGTCCGTAGTTTTGCTTGAGCATCGGATAAATGGACGGCAGCAAGGCCTGAATCAGGTCATTGATCATGTGGGCGAAACCGACCGCGAGGACGATGCGCAGCACCAGAGGCGTGGCGCCGGCGTTACTTGATGCGGCCGATATCGTGGGAGCTTTATCGGCTAGCGTCGCACCGAGCGACGATGAACTATTGATTGTCATGGCTAAGAATGAATGAACGGAAATGAACGACCGATGAACGAAAAACATGCAGGGATACGCGAATGGTATATTGGCATTTAAAAACCGTAATGCCATTTTTCATCGATTAAGTGACAAAACGCCAGCACCATGAAAATCGTCCATTCCAGCGCCAAGGCCGCCAAACTCCAGCAACTGCCGCAAGCGGTGGTCGCTTTCAGCCGCGACTTCGATGCCGGCCAGTTGCTGGCGCCGCATTCTCATCCGCGCGGACAACTGCTATACGCCGCCGAAGGCGTGATGCAGGTGCGCACGCCGCACGGGCTGTGGGTCATCCCGCCGCAACGCGCACTGTGGGTGCCGTCGGAACTGGAACACGAAATCCGCATGCTCAGCGAAGTGCATCTGCGCACGCTCTACATCCGGCAGGACGAATCGCAGCAGACCGGCGACGCCTGCCGCCTGCTGGAAGTCAGTCCGCTCTTGCGCGAGCTGATCCTGGCACTGCTCAAGGAAAACGCGGACTACGACATCGCGGCGCGCGGCGGCCATCTGGCGCAGTTGATCCTGTCCGAGATTCATGGGGCAGCCTCGATCCCCGTCGCCATTCCCTGGCCGTCCGACCGCCGGCTGGTGGCGATCTGCGAAGCCATCGTCGGCAATCCCGGCAGCCTGAACTCGCTGGAGCAATGGGCCGAAATCGGCGGCGCCAGTGCGCGCACGGTGATCCGTCTGTTTCCCAAAGAGACCGGCTTGCAGTTTCGTCACTGGGTGCAGCAAGTCCATATCACCGAGGCGCTGCTCCGGCTGGCGCAGGGAGATGCCGTCGAGCGGATCGCCGAAAAACTCGGCTACAAGAGCGCCAGCGCCTTCACCAGCATGTTTCGCAAAGTGCTGGGCAAGACGCCGAGCCAATATGCCGCGCATGGACGGCCTGCATTGAGGCCCGCATTGAAGCTGCGAACATAGAGCGTTTCAATCGCCGATGAGCGGACGATGCAGGCGATGTATGACTTACGCTGAGCTATCACAGCCGGTTATCACGCGATGAATTACTTTCATTAGACAGTGCCCGACGCCGGGCGTAGTGTCGCTTTCCACACGAGGGCCAGATTCACCAAAGGTCCCGCAACAGAATCAAGAACCATAAAAGCCGGCGGGCAATACAAGATTATTGCCAGGCCATTGGCGGAGACAACACCAGGATTTTTCACGCGGCACCGATGTTCCATCGTTGACGGCGCTGCTGCGCCTGAACGGTGGCGGCGAACCCGCGCCTGCCGTTTCTCCCCCTCCGCTACGGACCTCTTGCTCTGACGCAATCGCTTTTCCGAAACCCAGAATTTGTTATCCGTTTTGCCGCCATCGCTTTAGCAACAACGCAACGCCAGCAGTGAACAACAATTCTTATATCCAGGAGATAGCAATGAAATTCGTCAACATTAAATACGTGGCCGCGGCCTTCCTCGGACTGGTCTGCCTTGCCCAGTCGGTCAGCGCCGACACGCTCAGCGACATCCGCCAGCGCAAGAAAATCGTCATCGCCATCGACCTCGGCTCACCGCCCTTCGGCATGACCGACGACAAGCTGCAACCCTACGGCTCCGACGTCAGCGCCGCCAAGATGCTGGCCAAGGACCTCGGCGTCGAGATGGAAATCATCCAGGTCACCGGCCCCAACCGCGTGCCTTTCCTGCTGACCAACAAGGCCGACATCGTGATCGCATCCTTCAGCATCACACCGGAACGCGCCAAGGTCATCAACTTCAGCGTCCCCTACAGCGCGTCGGAATCGGTGGTCGGCGCCGAGCACTCGATGCAGATCAAGAGCCTGGCCGACCTGGCCGGCAAACGCGTCGGCGTCGTGCGCGGCAACCTGCAAGACACGCTGCTGACACCGCTGGTTCCCAAGGGTACGACGCTGGTGCGCTATGACGACGATTCGACCAATGCCGCCGCGCTGCTGTCGGGTCAGGTCGACGCCATCGGCACCGCCAAAGAACTGGTGACCACAACCGCACGCAAGAATCCGGGCCGCAACATCGAAACCAAGTTCGCGGTCAAGGTTGTCCCGCACGGTATCGGCGTACGCAAGGAAGACACGGCGCTGCTCGCGTGGATCAACAACTGGGTCGTCACCAATATGAAGAACGGCAATCTGGCCAAATCGTATGAAGCCGCCGCCGGCGCACCGCTGGCAGACCTCTCGCAATACATGCCGAAGTAAGCGCACAACAGCTCGTTTCACGTCGGCGCAGCCTCCGGTTGCGCCGGCTTTTTCCACTTTAGAGAAAGCAATTCACCAGTCATGAAAAATATCGGATTCATAGGCGTCGGCATGATGGGCCAGGGCATGGCGCACAACCTCGTCATCAAGGGCTTCAACGTCACTGTCATGGGTAACCGCAATCGCAAGCCGGTGGAAGAGCTGGTCGCCGAAGGCGCGCGCGAGGCGAGCAGTCTGCAAGATCTGGTCGCGAGCACCGATGCCATCATCCTGTGCGTCACCGGCTCACCGCAGGTCGAAGACCTGATGTTCCGCGCCGGAGGTATTCTGGAAAACTGCCGCAGCGGCCAGATCATCATCGACTGCTCTACCAGTGAACCGATGTCGAGCGCGCGCATTGCGGAGCAACTGGCCGCCAAGGGCGTGAAGTTCGTCGATGCGCCGCTGGCGCGCACGCCGGTAGAAGCCATGCAAGGCCGTCTCAACACCATGGTCGGCGCAGACGCGGCGACCTTTGAAAAAGTGAAGCCGGTGCTGGAAGCCTTCTGCGAAAACATCTTCCATATCGGCGACACCACCAGCGCGCAAAAGCTGAAGCTGCTCAACAACTTCATCGCCATCGGCATTGCCACGCTGACGACGGAAGCGCTGGCCATGTGCGATGCGGTCGGCGTCGATCAGCGCAAGTTCTTTGAAGTGATCAGCAAAGGCGGCGCCAACAGCGGCATCTTCCAGATGATCGCCGGCGGCATCCTCGAGGGCCGCTCCGACGGCATGAAGTTCAGCGTCGCCAACGCCGGCAAGGACCTCAGCTATTACAACAACATGACGGCGCAGTTCGCCAACCCGGCCATGATCGGCACGCACGTCGCCGCGACCTTGCAGCAGAGCGTGAAAGAAGGATTCGGCGACCAGATGCTGGGTGCGATGGTGAAGGCGCACAAGGACAGGCTGGCGGCGAAGAGGTAGGCTGCCGGAGCGCATTCGTCAAGCGCCCCTCTGCAAATACCGATAGCCGTCGTCCTGACGAAAGTCAGGATCCAGCGTCTTATTGAGCGTCGTTACGACACTGGGTCCCAGCGTTCGCTGGGACGACGGCGAACGTAGAAGCATCTTTCGCGGACGTTTCATCCAACAACCATTCAGCAATATCAAGCCCCTCTCGGGGCTTTTTCTTTTCGTCACGCACAGCACGATGTGCGACGCCATTTCCCCGATTCCCCTCTTCGCTTCCCTCGCCGCAGTCCATCCATCCCCGCACCACGCCACGCCATCGCGCCGAACTTTTGTAGTGCAGCGCAATGTAATCCGCTCACCAAATGCACCACCACAGAGCTTAATAAGCCATTTTGCATTGCATATAGACAGGCATATTTATTGCTGCAACACTTACTAGCATTATAAAACATTAGTTATTACATAGGAATAATTATGGAAAAGTTTATCAAACTGGCAATCGATGGAAACGTTGCGGTCATCACGCTCAATCGCCCTGAAAAGCTCAACGCCTGGAATACGGAAATGCGCAACGAGATCATCGCTGCGCTTAAACGCTTCGATCAGGAAGCCGCGATCGGCGCCATCATCATGACCGGCGCCGGCGACCGTGCTTTCTGCGCGGGGCAGGATCTGGAAGAAGCGCACGGCTTCGATGAGACACGCGCCGATGAGTGGATGACGGAATGGGAAAACTACTACCGCACGCTGCGCGCGCTGAAGAAGCCGCTGGTCATGGCGCTCAACGGCACCGCCGCCGGTTCGGCATTCCAGGTTGCCTTGCTGGGCGACATCCGCGTCGGCCACGCCGGTTCACGCATGGGCCAGCCGGAAATCAATTCGGGCATTCCGAGCGTGACCGGTCCATGGATCATGACTCAGATGCTGGGCCTGTCGCGCACCATTGAACTGACCCTGACCGGCCGCCTGATGGAAGCGGAAGAAGCGCACCGCCTCGGCCTGATCCATCACCTGGTCCCGCAAGCGGAAGTCATGAGCAAGTCGCTGGCGATCGCGCGCGACCTCGCCGACAAACCGCCGGTCGCCATGCGCCTGGACAAGCAACGCTTCTACGAAATCACCGAACCGGGTTTCGTCGACGCCATCGCCGCCGGCCGCCGCATTCAGTCCGAAGCCTACGCCACCGGCGAACCGGCTCGCATGATGGAAGAGTTCTTTAAAAAGCGCGGCCGCTCCATCGCAGGCTGATGGCTCCGTTGCACGGCTGCACAGATTGCACTTTGTATTGCAGCTCCGGTTTCAACGTTTTTGCATTTCAGTAATGGCAGGTCTGATGGTTCTCTAATTCACTATTCAAGGGAGTAGGTATGACTAAGCAAATCAATCAACAACGCCGCACCGTATTGAAGATGGCAGGCGGACTGGCAGCAGCGGCCGGCGTCGGCGCCGCTCCTGCTGTGTTCGCACAAACCAAGCAACTGGTGGTCGCCGATCCGGGCGGTCCTTACACCGCAGCGTATCGCAAGGCGTTCTACGATCCGTTTGAAAAAGCCACCGGCGTGAAGATCGTCAACGTCGCGCGCGAAGCGCAGCCGCTGGCGCAACTTACGGCCATGGTGCAGACCAAGAATTTCGTCTGGGACGTGACTACGCTGACGCTGCAGCAAGACGTGCCTATCCTGGAAGAAACCGGCATGCTGGAGCCGCTGGGCATCGCACCGACCGACTTCAAGAACATGTTGCCGGGTTCGATCACGTCGAACTTCGTCGGCGTCGACGTGTATGCGACCATCCTCGCCTACCGCACCGACAAGCTCGGCAAGAATCCGCCGAAGACCTGGGCCGATTTCTGGAACGTGGAAAAATTCCCGGGCCGCCGTTCGCTGCGCCGTAACGCCATCGACACGCTGGAACAGGCATTGATGGCCGACGGCGTGCCGATGGACAAACTCTATCCGCTCGATCTCGACCGCGCCTTCAAGAGCCTGGACCGCATCAAGAAACACATCTCGGTCTGGTGGACCAGCGGTGCGCAGGCGATGCAACTGATCCAGTCCGGCGAAGTCGACATGATCTCGACCTGGAATGCACGCGCGCAAACCGCCATCGAAGGCGGTGCGCCGGTTGCCATCAACTGGAATCAGGGTCTCTATTCGGTCGAAGGCTGGGGCGTGCCGAAGGGTAATCCGAAAGCGGCCATCGCCAAGGACTTCGTCAAGTTCTGTGCCGACGCCAAGCGCCAGAGCGGTTTTACCGACACGCTGGCCTACGGACCGACGGCGCTGGAAGCCTATAAGGACATCCCGGCTGCACGCGCTTCGATCCTGCCGACGGCGCCCGCCAACATCGCGCTGATGCGTCCGCCGAGCGGCCCGTGGTGGCACAAGAACCGCAACGCCGTGTCGGATCGTTTCAACGCCTGGCTGCTCTCGTAAGTAGTTTTCTCAAGTTACTCTCAATCGCGAAGACATCATGACTGCCAGACTGCAAACCATAGCGATCAGCAAGCACTACGACAGCGTCACCGCGCTCTCCCCGACCGATCTTGAAGTACGGGACGGGGAGTTCCTCACCTTGCTGGGGCCGTCCGGGTCCGGCAAGACCACGCTGCTGCAAATTCTCGCCGGGCTGGTCGAACCCAGCGGCGGCCAGTTGCTCATCAACGGCAAGGATGCGACCCATGCCGCCGCCGGCGACCGCGGCATCGGCATGGTATTCCAGAGCTACGCCCTGTTCCCGCACCTGTCGGTGTGGGAGAACATCGCCTATCCGCTGCGGATGCGCAAGATGGACAAGGCGGCCATGGCGGCTGCGGTGAAGGATGCGCTGGAGATGGTGCAGATGGGAAGCTATGCGCATCGTTTGCCGCGCGAGCTGTCCGGCGGTCAGCAACAGCGCATCGCCCTGGCGCGCTGCTTCGTGTACAAACCCTCGGTGATCTTGCTGGATGAACCATTGGGCGCGCTGGACAAGAAGCTGCGCGAGCACATGCAGTCCGAGATCCGCAGCTTGCACAAGGATCTCGGCGCAACCTTCATCTATGTCACGCACGATCAGGAAGAAGCGCTCAATCTGTCCGACCGCATCTGCCTGATGAACCAGTCGAAGATCGAACAGATCGGTACGCCGCAGGACTTGTACGATCGTCCCGCGACGGCCTTCTCGGCGCAGTTCATCGGCTATTCCAACCTGTTGTCGGGCCGCGTGGAAAAACATGCCGGCGACGACAACATCCGCCTCAGCAACACACGCTTCAGCGTGCCGATCCACGTGCCTGCGCATCTGCCCGTGCACTCGCTGATGCCGGCCGGCAAAGCGGCCGGGAGCAATGACATCTCGCTGGTGATCCGCCCCGAGGAAGCGCGCCTGTCTTCCGCCGACGACGCCTACGTCAAAGGGACGGTACGCGAGGTGGTCTTCGCCGGATCGGACTTCCGCGTGCTGGTCGACATCGGCGAAAGCCAGCCCTTCCTGCTGCGCTGCGGACGCCGTGACGCACCTGTGCCCGGCGACACCGTCGGCGTCACGTGGAACCCGGCGCATACCGCCGTGGTGACCTGCTAAGCAAACCGGGACGCGCCATGTCGACTTCCACTCTCCTGACTTCCGCCTCTCACGCTCCACACTCTGCCGCCTCGCGCACGTCGGCCTTCGGTAAATCGCTGCGCGCCTGGCTTCCCGCCGTGCCGTGCTTCGTCTTTCTGATCGCTTTCTTCTGCGTGCCGGTGGTCGAGATCCTGCAGACCGGCATGGTCAACGTCGACGGCCACGTCACGCTGGACCAGTTCCGCCGCATGACCAACGACCTGGTGTTTGCAAAAGTGCTGGGCAATACCTTCCTGATCTCCGGCCTGACGGCTTTGCTGTCGGTGGTGCTGGGGTTTCCCATCGCCTATTTCCTGAGCCAGCTGAGCGACAAGTTTCGCGAGCGCTGGATGATCTGGATCATGGTGCCGTTCTGGACCAGCTATCTGGTGAAGACCTTCGCCTGGATCCTGGTGCTGTCCAAGACCGGGATCCTGCTGACGCTGGCGGTCAGCCTCGGGCTGGTCGACGATCCGCAAGCGATGGCGCCGTCCATGATGGGCGTGATGATCGGCATGGTGCATGCGATGCTGCCGCTGGCGGTGATCAACATGTTGCCGATCATGCGCGGCGTCAATGCGCAATTGCTGCAGGCGGCAGAAACGCTGGGCGCCAATCGTTCCATCGCCTTCTTCTCGATCTTCCTGCCGATGGCGGGACCGGGGATTGCGGCGGCGGGCCTGCTGGTGTTCATCACCAGTCTGGGATTCTTCATCCTGCCGGCGCTGCTGGGCACGCCGAAGGAAACCATGGTGGCGCAACTGGTCATCTCTGCGATCAACGACTTGTTCAACCTGCCGTATGCGGCCGCCCTGTCGACGATCCTGCTGATCTTCGCCGTGGCTGTGTTCGTGCTCTACGACAAGCTGGTCGGCCTGTCCTCGCTCAGCGGAGAAACCCGCTCGGCGCCGAAGCGCAATAGTTCCACCTTCATGACGACCGCCCTGATCGCCATCGGCCGCGTGTGCGGCGCCGGCTATGGCGCAGGCGGACCTGCCTTGACGCGCGTAAAAGGATTGAAGCTGTACAGCGTGCTGACCGTGGCGCTGCTGTCGCTGCCGATCATCGTGGTGTTTCCGATCGCCTTCACCAATTCGCCTTTCCTCTCGTTTCCGCCGCAGGGTTTCAGCTTGCGCTGGTTTGAAGCCTTCCTGTTCTCTCCGGTATGGCAATCGTCTTTCCTGCGCTCGTTCGGCGTGGCGATCGTGACGGCGCTGGCGTCCACCGCTCTGGGCATCGGCGCCGCGCTGGCCCTGACGCGCCTGCCCGGGCGCTGGACCAAGCCGGTGTTCGCCTTCCTGCTGGCGCCGCTGATCGTGCCGCGCATCGTGGTGGCGGTGGGACTGTTCTATCTGTTCTCGCGGATGGGGCTGGTCGGCACCGATCTCGGCCTGACCATCGGCCACACCGTGCTGGCGATCCCCTATGTCGTCGTCACCATGGCGGCAGCGCTCAAGCGCTTCGACTGGCGGCTCGACGATGCGGCCAAGATCCTCGGCGCCTCGGCATTCGCACGGCTGCGCACCATCCAGTTGCCGATGATGATCGGCAGTGTCGCGGCAGCGCTGCAAATGGCCTTCATCATTTCCTTCGACGAACTGACGATCGCCATCTTTGTCAGCGGCGGCATGAAGAACACGCTGCCCAAGCAGATGTGGGACGACATGATCCTGCAAGTCAATCCGACCCTCGCCGCGGTATCGCTGGTGATGGTGATCGTCATCGCGCTGCTGGTGCTGGCGCCTTCCCTTTATAAAACTTTCCGACGCCGCTGATCGGGCGATACATTCTTACTTCAGATGACTATGCACAGCTATACCAACTACTTCCCCGTCCGATCCGAACGCGATGCACTCGACGTCGTCCCCTTGCTGCACGAAGGCTTGCTCGGCAACGGCGAGCGCACGCTGCTCGAATTCAACGGCGTTAAAACCTCGTTCGGCGAAATGGCCTCGCGCGTGGCCGCCATGCAAACCTGGCTCGCCGGCCGCGGCGTCAGACAAGGCGACCGTGTCGCGCTGATGCTGGAAAACGGCCTCGACCACATGGCGATGATCTATGCGCTGATGCTGACCGGCGTGGTCTGGGTACCGGTCAATACGCGGCTGAAGGCGCCCGGCATCAGCTATCTGCTGGGGCACTGCACGCCGGACCTGTTCATCGCGCAGCGTACGTTTGCCGAACCGCTGGGCGAACTAACCGATCTCGACGGCAAGCTGGTCTGGCTGGATGAAATCATCGAAGATACCAAGGCATCCACTGCACAACTGCCTGTGGCGGCCGCCATCGCCAACGATCATCCGCTCTGCCTGATCTACACCTCCGGCACCACCGGCGCGCCCAAGGGCGTGGTGTTCACCCACCGCATGATGCGTATCGCCAGCGAAGCCACCCGCATCGTCTCCGACGTCAAGGCTGGCGACCGCATGTTCGTGTGGGAACCGCTGTGCCATATCGGCGGTGCGCAGATGCTGCTGGTGCCCTTCCTCGAAAAGACCGAACTGCATATCGTCGAGCGCTTCTCTTCCAGCAAGTTCTGGCAGCAGATCGATACCGCGCAGGCAACGCATCTGCACTACCTGGGCGGCATCCTCGACATCCTCGCGCAACTGCCGCCACAGATGCAGCCGGCGCAGCACAGCATCCGCGTGGCCTGGGGTGCAGGTGTTTCCGCCAAGGCATGGGACGGCATTCTCGAACGCCTGCAACTGACACTGCGAGAATGCTACGGCATGACCGAAGGTTCCAGCTTCGCCACGGTCAACGCCACCGGCAAACGCGGCTCCATCGGCCGCGCGCTGCCCTGGCTGAAGGTGGAACTGCTGGACGACAGCGGCGCCGCCGTGCCGACCGGCGAGATCGGTCAGATCGTGGTGTCGAGCGACATCGACGGCTGTTTCCTGCCCGGCTATCTCGACAACCAGAAAGCGACGGCGGAAGCGCTGCAAAACGGCAAGCTCCATACCGGTGATCTGGCGCGCATGGACGCCGACGGCGACCTCTACTTCGTCGGCCGCAAGACGGACAGCATGCGCGTGCGCGGCGAGAACGTCTCCGCCTGGGAAATCGAGCGCGTGTTCGTGATGCATCCCGCCATTGCCGCAGCGGCGGCTGTCGGCGTGGAAAGCGAGGTCGGCGAACAGGAAATCCTGCTGTACGTTCAGTTCAAGGAAGGCCGGAGCAGCGCCTTCGACGAACTGGCGGAGTGGGCAAAGTCGAAGCTGGCCAGTTACCAGACGCCGCGCTATTACCTGCAGGCCGACAGTTTTGAGACCACGCTCAGCGAACGCATCAAGAAGCATCTGCTCAAGCGCGACATCAGCGCAGCGTGGGACCGGCAGCACATGAACGACCGCACCCTCAAAACCGGAAGCTGACAAGAAACAAAAAGCCACCCCTGCATATCGTCCCGAAAACGTCATGCCGGGTGATATGCAGGAATAAGCGCCAGGAAGGTTTACAATCGCATACGCCGTACAGCCAGGACAGGCAGATCAAAACCACCCATGATGAGAAAAACCACTGACAGCGCAGGCGCAAAAGCGCCATCGACCACCGCGAACCTCAAGGTAAAGACCAAGGCGGCCAGGCCCGCTAAGGAGGCCGCAACGACAGCCGCCGCCGAACCGGCCCGCCCGGACAACACTGGCGTAGACTCGCCGCTATATGTCAACTCGGTCGAGAAATCGATGCGCGTGCTGATGGCCTTCGACGGCCAGCAGCGCCAGTTGTCGCTGTCGCAGATCGCCGCCCTGACCGGCTTTGACCTGAGCACGGCACAGCGTTTCACCTACACGCTGATGACGCTCGGCTATCTCACCAAGGATGAAGTAGTCCGCAAGTACGAGCTGGCGCCCAAGGTGCTCAACTTCGCGTACCACTACCTGACCTCGAGCGAACTGGTGCGCCGGGCGACGCCTTATCTGCAGCAGCTCAGCCAGGAAACCGAAGAAACCACCAACCTGACCATCCTCGACGGCCCCGACGTGGTGTTCGTCCAGCGTATCGTCAGCCGCAACGTGCTCAACCCCAATGTCGTCACCGGCACCCGCCTGCCCGCCTACTGCACGGCATCGGGACTGGCAATCATGTCGACCTTGAGCGAAGCCGAAGTCGACGACATCCTCGACCACACCGACCTCAAGACATATACCCCCTTCACCATCGCCGACCGCGGCCAGATCAAACAACGTCTGGCCAGATTTCGCGAACAGGGATATGCACACATTCGTGAAGAATATTTTTTCGGAGACATCTCCACTGCAGCCGTGGTCACCGACTCACGCATCGGACGCGCGGTCGGCGCCGTCAACATGGCGATCACCACGGCGCGCTGGTCGGGTGATGCGGATGAGCGCCGCCACGCCGATCTGGTGATGTCGGCGGCACGGGCGATTTCGATTCAGGGGCGATGACAAGAGGGTTGCGGCACGCGCGCCCTGCAGATTGCAGAATTGAACGGCCGCTCGGGTGAACCGGTGAACTGATTTACTCCGACTGCAGTTTCCTCAAGGCCTCCGCAGCGTTCGGATGACCAAGCTGCTGTGCTTGTTTGTAATAACGCACCGCTTCTTTTTTATCCCGGGGCAAACCCAGAACACGTTCTGCATACCAGTATCCCAATTGGTAGTTGCTTTCCGCATCCCCCGCTGCCGCCTGCTTCTTTTTTTGCCGCAATGCCATCCGATAGTAAGTCAGCGCTCGCTCAGGGTTGGCCGCATTTCCATAGGTGCCGAAGGTGTAGGTTCCTGCCGCGTCAGTCAGCGCATCGAAGTCCTCGCCGGCTTCAGCTTTCTTCAACTGGATCCTGGTCGCTGTTGCCGCCAGCTTGTCTTCCGTCGCCAGGGCCGCATCCTTTTCGGCCTCGGGCAGAATTCCCCAATACATGATCGAAGACAATTTACTGCCGGCCTCTGCAGCCTTGAAGTAATAAGTACCTGCCAGACGAAGATCCTTTTGAAACCCGTCGCTGCCTTTTTCCGTGAACATGCCCATTCTCTGCAGCGCGCGAGGCTCTCCCAGCGCTGCGCTTTTTTGATAGAACCCGATAGCCAGCGCCATATTTTTGGGTACCCGATTGCCCTGCTCCGACAGCCACGCATATTCGTACATGGCTTCGGCATTGCCGGCTTCCGCGCCTTTTTTGTACCAGTCCACGGACTTCTTCATGTCGACCGGCCCGGCCAGTCCAGCTCTATAAAACATACCGAGGCGCGCCATGGCGGCGCCGTCGCCGCCGGCAGCAGCACTTTCCAGCGCGGGGATCTCATTGCGACGCCGGGCTTCGAGCACGCTCTCGCTGGCCTCAACCGCCTTGTCAGTGCGCTCGATGGCATCCTGCCGGAACCGCGGCCGCTGATTGAACACAATATCGACCCGTTTTGCGACGCCTCCGCCGAGCGTGAAGCTCTGTTCAAAGAGTTGTTCGTAATAGTCATCACGCTTCTTCGTTGCCGTGATCTCGATGAGACCGGGCTTCACCTCCATATCGAGCGGACACTCGCCCTTCAGGACGCCATTGACCCTGATTTCGGAATTGGCGGCTTTACCTTCGCAAAGGAAACGGATTGCAGACAATTCCGTCGGCGCCTGTTTTTGCGCGCTGGCATTTTTTGCTTTTGGCTCAGCCGCACCGGCCAGACCATGTGCGAGCAAGAACGCAAGCAACAAGTACCCGCTATTTGTTATTTTTTTCATCTCGTTTTCTCTCGGCCAACCGACTGTCTGCTTCAATAATGGGAGGGTGAATTTGCATTACCCGTCGTTGCGAAAATCTATTTTGGAACGCAAGTAAATGTGCCGTCAGGACGATCCTGAATCTCGTCCTTGCCAAATGCGATCCCGCCTTCGCAAGCCGCATAGTGATAGTCGCCGACGCCGCGCGCATATTGTTTGTCGCCCGGTCCGACGTTGACCGAGTGCGTGTAAAAGCTGTTGCCGGCCGGACCGTCTCCGCATTGCTTTTTGCTGTATTTCAGATTGCCGCACCAGACGACGAAGATCTGGATATTGCAGGTGTTGGTGAAACCCAGATCTTCTTTCTCGCGGCTGACGGAGACGCAGCGCATCGCCTCGCGTCCGGTGTTGATCGAATTGGATTTCTTTTGCGGCGCTGCTGCGGTCGCAGCCGGCGCCACATCACGCACCGGCTGGCTCACCGGCGCACTCTTTGCTGCCGCTGCAGCAGCTTGTGCGCGCTGGTTATCCTGCTGGGCTTGCGCCAGTTGGATGCGCTGCGCTTCGGCCTGGCGCTGCTGTTGCAGACGCTGAGAATCCAGTTGGGAGCGCTCTTGTGCCTGCCGTCGCTGTTCGTTCGCCACGTTGCGGGCGGCATCAGCCTGCTGTTGTGCGAATTGCTGGTTGCGCGCCTGTTCCGCCGCTCTGGAATTGGCCTGTGCACGGATGGTTTGCGAATACGCGTTGCCGGCAGCGGCGATGCGGTTGTTGAGATTCTCTCGCTCCTCGGCCTCTGCCTGCGCTTGCCGTTCGGCGTCGCGCGCACGCTGTTCGGCCTGGCGAAGCTCGGCTTCCCGCTGTTCCTGTTCACGCTGACGCTGCGCAGCCAGACGTTGCTCTTCCTTCTCGCGCGCACGTTCGGCAAGCAGCTCATCTTCTGCACGCTTGAGTGCACTCTTGGATTTGGAATCGGTGGAAAACTTCCTTGCGTTTTTCAACTGGGTTTCTGCGCAGGTGTAGTCACGCACGCGCGTGCATTGAGAGGCTTTGGACAGTGCTTCGTCGAAATCGCCTTTGTCGACACGATCCAGCTGTTCGCTCATGCGCAGCAGATCCTGCGGTCCGGCCTGCGCGGAAGCCATCGCCAGGCCGGCGCATGACAGCACCAGTATGCGCAGGACATTCGCAATGCGGACCGTCCCCACGGCCAACTTCTCTGTACTCAAAGCTTTCCCCTTTTGTTCTGATGCTGAATTTCGCAATTACGCGCCCTGGAATTCCCCGCCACGCTGTCCGTTTACCGCGGCGGTCCGACTCGGTCGTCGTTTTCGAACCGGCCTTCCACACGCGTACCGTCAGGTGCAATCACGACACCGTTGCCGTGCCGCATATTGTTGGTGAAGTCGCCGATATAGCGATAGCCGTCCTTGGTCAGCAAATCGCCCTTACCCTGGCGCTTGCCGCCGACCCAGTTGCCGTCGTAGCGATCGCCGGTGTTCCAGGCATACACGCCTCTGCCGTTACGCAGGCCTTTGCTGAACTCGCCCTCGAAGACGCCGTTATTGAGCACCTGCTTGCCATGCCCATCCCGAAAGCCTTCGACGAAGTCTCCTCTGTATTCCTCGCCGTCTTTAAGGTACAGGGTACCTTGCCCGTCTGCCCAGCCTGCCGCCAGCGTACCGACGTAGCGGGCAGTGACGGCACCGTTGGCTTCGAATTTCAATTCACCGCTTCCCGAAGCGATGCCATCGCGGCAAGGACCGGTCCAGGAAACGGTCTCCCCCTGAACCGGCTTGAACAAGTAGCAGGATCTGGCGTCAAGAAAATAGTACTTCGCAAGTTCATTGGCCGCCTGGGGATCGTTGGGCGCCGACTTGATCATCTTGGCCAGGCGCGCTTCGGCCTGCCGCCGACGCTCGCTGTTGGCAGCGTCCGCCGCGCGTTTCGCAGCAGTGTTCATTTGCGGTTGCGACAGCACGACATCAATGCGCTTGCTGGTGCCGCCGCCAAGACGGACGTCCTGTTCGAACAATTGCTCCTGCGTGGAACCGACGGGCTTGCTCACGCGCAACTTATGCGATCCTTCTGTGAGCATGATGTCGACCGGGCATTCACCCTTGAATTTGCCGTCAACCATGACCTCTGCCCCCTTGTCGGCATCTTCGCAAACGACGCGCAGCATCGCACTGGGCGCAGCTGCACAGGCCATCGACGAGACCAGCAATACGGCTGGCGCACTGCATAAGGCGGCAAAACGTTTCATGAAACTTCCCCCGATGAAGAATTATTTTTTGTTCAGGGGACTGTAGCAAGTTGGCGTTGGAATGTACAGTTGCAAAGCGCTTGCTGCCACAGCGCGGTCGTACGGAAGTGCCAAGAGGAATATGACCGGCGCGAAGGGTAACATCCAGCCTCAATAAAAAGCGGTTTGCATCGCTGCAAACCGTTTTATTTTTCCGATAGCAAAGATCTGGACAGCAATAACCTGATTCCAGACGATCGTGTCCAGTTGCGAATAGCAGGATTTTTTCTGAAAAATATGCGAATTACCGCAAAATTGAAGCGGAGCGCCGAAATCGGAAATCGGAAATTGGCCAGAAGCGGACAAACCGTTTCAAGTCGGAGCAAGTTCTCCGTACCAGTAAGCCGCTGTGACGCCGCCATCCATCAGGAAGTCGCTGCCGGTAATAAATGCACCATCCGGCCCCATAAGCAACGCACCGACGTTGCCGACCTCGTCGGGAGTTCCTGCCCGTCCGGCAGGGGACAGTTCCAGCATGCGGCGATAACCGGCGCCACGCGGGCCGGACAGTTCATCCTTGGCTAACGGCGTGATGATGATGCCCGGGCTGATCGTGTTGATACGCGCCCCACGTTTTCCCCAGCGCACTGCCTCAGCCATGACGCGTAGCGTGTTGCCCCGCTTGGAAATTTGGTAAGCATTGAGCGAGTCCGTCACCCGATCCGGTTGTAACATGGGCAGCGCGAGCAACTCGTCGGCCGGCGTAGTCGCAAGGGCCTTGTTTTGCTCCGGCGACAAGGCAGGAAGACGATGCCCCGATTGCGATGCAATCACCACACCTGCACCACCGCGAGCAATGACGTTACCGAACTCTTCCAGCACCAGCGCGGTTCCATACAGGTCGACCTGCAAGATAGCGGCAGGCGAAGCCTGAGAGGGAGAAACTCCCGCAGCATGAATAAGACCAGTGACCGTGCCGAAGGATGTAGCGGTTTCAACCAGAGCATGCACCGACTCGCGCGACGTGACATCCACGACAGCAATGCTCACATCGAATCCGGCTTCGCTGAGGGTCTTCGCCGCCGCATTGGCGTTTTCCTCGCGCAAGTCGGCCAGAACGACATGCCTTCCTGCACTGACCCGGCGTGCGATTGCCTGACCGATCGATCCCGATCCGATGACGACAATGACTTCTTTCATGGCATTTCCTTTTCTGTCTGGCCGTTCAGTCTTTCACTACCGGACCCGCGAGGTACTGCTCATCGGTGACCGGCTCCATCCATTCGACGTTTTTGCCATCCAGCATTTCGGTGATGGCGACATGCGTCATCGAGGTGGTGTCGGTGGCGCCATGCCAATGACGCTTCCGGCAAGGGCACCAGAGCACATCGCCGGCGCGGATTTCCGTGCGCGGGCCGCCTTCGCACTGTGTCCAGCCAACGCCGTTGGTGACGATCAGTGTTTGCCCGAGCGGATGGGTGTGCCACACAGTGCGCGCGCCGGGTTCGAACGTTACGATTGCGCCGCCACTGCGTCCCGGTTCTTCGGCCTGGAAAAAGCTGTCGATACGAACTGCGCCAGTGAAAAACCGGGCAGGACCTTTGGCCGAAGGTGTGGAGCCGTTACGTGTAATTTTCATCATGAATCTTTCAAATCGGAATTTTGTTGACCAACGAACAAGCAAGCGGATGCAGGGACGGCGATTCCTTGTATGGCGGAACAAGCCACCTGCATTTGCGTCACCGATGCGCTTCAGACGTCGAGACGCCGTTCCCTCATCCATTTGACAATTTTTGGATCGCGATGAGAGAAGAAGCTGCTTTCTCCAGTTTCCAGCGTGGCGATCTGCGCCATTTCATCGGCGTCCAGCGTGAAATCAAACACACTCAGATTTTCAGCCATGCGTTCGCGGCGCACCGATTTGGCCAGCGTCACGACATCGCGCTGGATTAACCAGCGCAAGACGACCTGCCCTACGGACTTGCCGTACTTCGCGCCAATGCCGGCCAGCAAGGCATTTTGAAACAGGCCGTTCCGGCCTTCGGCGAACGGCGCCCATGCTTCGGCCTGGACATCGTTATCGCGCATGAACGACACGGCCTCCGCTTGCTGGTGAAAGGGATTGACTTCGACCTGATTGACTGCGGGGCGTATCTGGTTGAATGCGCTGATATCCATCAGCCGGTCTGAATGAAAATTGCTGACGCCAATCGAGCGTAACTTTCCTTCGCGATGCGCATCTTCCATCGCGCGCCAGGAACCGTGCACATCGCCAAAGGGTTGATGGATCAAGTACAAGTCCAGATAATCCAATTGCAGTTTGCACAGGGATTTCTCGATGGCGTTCTTCGTCCCTTCGTAGCCCGCATCCTGCACCCAGAGTTTGCTCGTGACAAAGAGCTCTTCACGCGCAATGCCACTGTGCTTGATGCCCTTGCCGACCGCTTCTTCGTTGAGGTATGACGCGGCCGTGTCGATGAGCCGATAACCGGTCTCGATAGCGTCGATCACACAGCGTTCGCATTGCTGTGCGTCGGGGATCTGGAAGACGCCGAATCCGAGGATGGGCATCTTGTGCCCGGTGTTTAAAGTGACGTATTGCATGTTCGGTTTCTTTCCCTTGCGCAAGGACGACAAGCGCAGACAGCTTGTTGGCGTCCTATGGGTTTCAATGACAGCTACACTGTAGTCAATACAGAGTCATTTGATTAGTGGCTATAATCGGGATAAACCTATAAGCAGGGCTTATTAAATGGCGCGCGAAAACTTGAATGATTTGCTGGCGTTCATCGCGGTTGCGCGCGAAGGCAGCTTTACCAAGGCCGCCGCGCAACTCGGCGTGTCGCAATCGGCGCTGAGCCAGACGGTAAAAGAGCTGGAAGCCCGGCTGGGTATTCGCCTGTTGACCCGCACCACACGCAGCGTTGCCCCTACCGAGGCCGGCGAGCGCATGATGCTGACCATCGCTCCCCGTTTGGAAGAGGTCGAGAACGAGCTGGCAGCTCTCAGCGAACTGCGCGACAAACCATCGGGGACATTGCGGCTCACTGCCTCGGAACATGCGGCCAATTCCATCCTCGTGCCGAAACTGGCGAAATTGCTGCCGGACTATCCCGACATCAAAGTGGAAATCAATTCGGAAAACCGCCTGATTGATATCGTGGAGCAACGCTACGATGCGGGGGTCCGGCTGGGTGAACAAGTTGCCAAAGACATGATTGCGCTGCGCATCGGACCCGACGTGCGCATGGCGCTGGTCGGATCACCTTCATACTTCGACAAGCGACCGCCGCCCAGGACGCCTCAGGATTTGACGGAGCATCTGTGCATCAATCTGCGTTTGCCGACCTTGGGTGGGTTGTATGCCTGGGAACTGAAAAAGGGCAAGCGTGAGCTGAACGTAAGGGTGGACGGCCAGCTCGTGGTGAACGGCGTTTCCCAATTGGTGAGTGCGGCACTGGCCGGACTAGGTCTGGCATTCACATTGGAAGATGTGGTCAGCGACGCCCTCGCGAACGGAGGACTGGTGCCGGTGCTCGAAGACTGGTGGCCGACATTTACGGGGTATCACCTGTATTACCCCAGTCGTCGCCAACCATCGCCTGCATTCACATTGCTGGCGAATGCATTGCGATATGACGGTCGATAAATTCTCGGCGCATATTGAAAAAACTAAATCAGTTTGACGCTTGCCTTTGCTCTGCCCGATACGGCCGAGCGCGATATCTGGACAATGAGTTCTTGTGCATAGGACAACAGCACATGCAAGACCGGGCCGGCTTGATCCAGGTACGCCGAATCCCCTCGCTGCCGATTTAGAGCTTATTTCCTTGATAGCTCATCCAGTGCTGGAATCCAAGCGAGCTAAAAACACACCGTCCTCGGCAATTCCGTGTATTCCACACATGCGTCTGTAAATATCTTCAACGAGATCTCACACATCCTTACGGTCGCTACCATCTTTACTTCAGTAGTCAGCGAGAAAAGTCGCTGACGTGCCTCGTTCTTGCGAGTTAGTCTGATATCAAGTTTCGGTCATAACGGTCGTTTTCTTTTGTACGCCTAGTTCATGCAATTTTCGGGCTAGGACATTCAATTCCAGATTTTTAATTTTTATCTCGTCGCCTAAAAGACGATTCTCGTTCGAGAGTTCTTTTCGCACGAATGCTTCATGGATATGCGCGCGTAGCTTGGTCTCGTCCCATGGCTTGGTCAGAAATTTATAGACAGCACCATCGTTGATGGCGTCCGTCACTGACTGCAATTCTGAGAAACCAGAAAGAATAATCCTTATGGTTTCAGGATAGAGCGCCTGAGCATTGCGCAGTAGTTCCACGCCTGTCATATAAGGCATGCTTTGATCACTCAGAATGACGTCCACATTATGTTTCTCTAGTATTGTGAGAGCCTCTTCGCCATTGCTTGCTATCAGAATTTCGTAATTATCTCGGCGCAATGGCTCCTGCAATTGCAAAAGCATTTCCGCATCGTCATCTACCAGTAAAATGGTGCGAGTGGCGTTTCCTGCACCGAATAAGCGTGATGGCAGGCACCTATTTTCCCTGAGCAGGATCTCGAGTTCCTGGGACGAAATGCCTCGTGAAAAGAGATAGCCTTGCATTTCGTCGCATTGTTGATCCCGCAAGATTGCGAACTGCGCTTCTGTTTCGACTCCTTCGGCGATCACTTTGATACCCAGGCTATGTGCCATGGCGATGATCGCTTTGGTAATGGCCGCGTCATCGCTGTTTTCAGTAAGGTTGGTAACGAATGAGCGATCGATCTTTACTCGATCAAAGGGAAATCGCTTAAGGTAGCTCAAAGATGAAAATCCTGTACCAAAATCATCCAAGAGCAGATCAATGCCCATCGCCTTTAATCGTTGCAGTGTAGTTCTGGTATTTTCCGTATCCAACATGACCGCGCCTTCAGTGATCTCCAGGCACAGCATTGAGGTATCCAGATCGTTGCGTTCGATAGCATTCTGAATCAAGTCAGTCAGGCGTGGACTGCTGAATTGATAGGGTGACACATTCACGGCGACGCGTAACGGTGCTAACCCTGCAGTTGCCCGCTGCCGCATATCGAGACAAGCGGTTTGCAAAACCCAATCACCAATATCCTCAACCAATCCCAATTCTTCTGCTACAGAAATGAAATGCGAAGGAGGTACTACGCCGAGAGAAGAATGGGTCCAGCGGATCAATGCCTCCAATCCAATGATGTCTCCCGTACGCATGGAGATAACCGGTTGGTATTGAAGATAAAAACTCTTGGCGAGTACCGCTTGTCTTAATGACGACTCAAAAAACAGGCGATCTTTCTCTACCTGACTCTGCTCATCAACAACAATCGGAGTTGGATAAATGTCGGGCCGCCAGGAATAGCCGCTTTGACTCAAACCATTAAAACGATCACTGACATCAATCAACACCGCAATGAAATGAGTAATCATGCCAGCGGTATCGGTCATTAGCGACAGCGTCACTTCATTCCAAAACGGGGTACCGTCCTTGCGATAGTTGCGAGCCACCAGCCGTGTATGTCCTTGCCGCTGCATTTGTCTTAGGGCATCTTCAGCTCTTTCCGGTCGTTCGCGACCTTGAAGAAAGCGACAATCACGCCCCACGATTTCGTGCAACTGATAGCCGGTCAATTCGCTGAATGCCTGATTGACGAAGATAATAGGGGCATTTTCTGCCGTAGCATCGACCACCATCAATGCCGCGGTCCATGTATTTAAGACCACTAGTTCGAAAGTCGGAAAAGAAGAGACCGGGCTTTCGTTATTGATCGTATTTCGCATGACAGAGGCACCTTTCGGCACAAAGATTGATCTTGTCCTACTTGGCGTTTTTACAGATTACCATGTGATCAGAGGAAAAGTATTGTTTTTGCTTGGCTGTCTCGAATGCCGGCAACCGGCCAGAAGCCGACAACATTTAGATAAAATTAGTAAAAAATGAAGGATGTCGCGATGGACACAAGCCACCACCTGGTTTTCGTATTCGGTACTTTGAAAGAGGGATTTCCCAACTTCTCGACTAATCGAGGTATTCGCTACCCAGGTGAGTTTGTGACCACAGAACGTTTCCCGCTCTACCTGATTGGTGAGCGAATGTCGCCCTGGATGATTGCAAGCCCGGGAGACGGCCTGGCTGTAAGGGGGCAGATTTTTTCAGTAAGCGATGCCGTACTAAAAGCCATGGACAATCTCGAGCGCATTCACGAATCTGATGGATACCGGCGACTTCAGATATCCGTCATTCCCACGGAAGGCGATTCGCGAAATCCAATCGAGGTATATGCGTATCTGAAACCAGCCGAACAGTTTGAAATGAAGATGGTAAAGAAGGGGCCTTTGGCCTCCTATGAACTGGCTGACGCACTACTTTATCGGCCTCGTTCATCGCAATCAGTTTGAGAATTGATGTCCGCAACCGGCCAGAAGCAGCTATTCAAAATCTTAAAAGCGTCGTAAGCACGATTTTTTGTTTCATAATGACGCGCAACTGAACGCAAAAATATCTGTTGATGCAAACAGGGCATGGCAATTCACATTGCCATGCTGTTCGTATTGGGAACGGAGGCTTTGATTTGCTAGGCGCCGAGTCTTTCCGCAAGATCGACGATGTCTCGTACGTTAATATCTACAAACGGTTTTGGCGAGGTGTCGATGATCTGCCCGGGGCCTGTCTCAGTGGGACGTGGCCACCAGGCCGTTTTGTAGCCGAATTTTTTTGCTTCCCGTAAATCGACAAGATGCGTCGCGCAGAACAGGACCTCTTCCACCTTGTATCCAAGCATCGCCACTACGAGGTTGTAGACTTGGGACGCTGGTTTGTAGGCTTGCACCAACTCCCCGGTCAGCACCTGATCGAAAGGCAAGGCATGTCGTCGGACCGATTGAAAAACTGAAGCCATCGATGCATTTGAAAGTGTCGTCAACGCGAACTTTCGTTTCAGCCTCGTCAATCCTTCGACCGTATCCGGCCACGGAATCATGCGATCCCAGACCGTCATCATTTGCTCGCGCTCTGCATTATTGAATGTGTCAGAGAGATGCTGCTGCTCCAGCAGCTGATCCAGGGCACGCCGATACAAGTGTGCGGCCGGCACGTAGATCTTACTGCTTGCACCGACCAGTTGATACAGGTTGTTCACCCATCCCTTCGTCAAGCTCGTCCAGTCCAGCGCCAACCCTTTCCTGGTATTGATGGCTTGCCCCATCTCGGTGATGGGATCGTAGAAATTCATGCAGCTCCCTTGAAAGTCGAAGGCAAGCACTTTGATTGAGCCGATGTTTTCCACTGTGCCTTGGGTAACCGCGGCTTGAGCTACGGTGTTTCCCTGGAAAATACCTGCGACGGATGTTGCCGATAGTGCTGCCCCGGCAGCTGTTCGCAGCAGATTACGACGCCCGAGGTTTGTGAGAGATTCTTGAGTGTCCATGACTATCCTTTGCGTTGAGAAATGAATTCAGTTCTGCCGCAGACGATGCGCCGAAGGCACCGAACGTTTCTGGCTGCGGCATGGCGTCTCGATACGATCATCGGTAAAGCCCTGCGGCGCTCTCAGTTGCGAGCGCCGCAGGTTAATTGCGAGCGGCCTTCACGCTCAGAGTGCAGGCCACTGGTTACCCAGACCGCCACTGCGCTCCAGGATGCTACCCAGACGCAGGAGAACGTCCTCATTGAGCCAACGCGATACCAACTGAATGCCGATAGGCAATCGCTCTGAGCTCAGCGAATACGGCACAGACAGCGCCGGCAGTCCTGTCAGATTGAACGCAGAGGTCGCGCTCATCACATGCAGCCACGAGACAGTCTTGCCGTTGACCACGAGTTCCTGCGCTCCATGAGGCGTAGCGGTCATCGGTGTGACCGGACACAGTAGTACGTCGTACTTGTCGAACCATGCCGAGAATGCCGAACGGAGTGCCTCCGCCTTGCGCAGTGCGGCATTGAAGTCGGTGAACGAGGGGTCCGGTGAATCGTAAATGTACTTGCCGATGAAATGCAGCTGATCCACCTTTCCCTTGGCCAGCTCACGAATTACCGGCCCCTGCTCGGCGTACACCATCTGCATCAACGGCGAGAGCGGGTCGTCCAGGAACGGTAGTTCGACTTCCTCGACCTCGCAGCCCAGATCCGCCAGTTGCTGAGCTGCGGTAGCGACGGCGGCGGTGATTTCCGGATCAACCGGACCGAATGCTGCCTCCGATACCCAGCCGACGCGGATAGTCTGGCCGGCAACGAGACCTGTATCTGCCTGTGCGCTTCTGGCGTGAACCGCATAGCCGTCGGCGCCGTCAGCCCCCTTAAGGATCGAATACGCCAGCGCCACGTCACGCACGGTGCGGGCCATCGGGCCGACGTGCCACCATTGCGAAGTTACAGTGGGATAGTGCCCGGTGTAGGGAATGCGACCGTGCGTGGCCTTCAGCGCGGCGATGCCTGTGAAGGCGGCAGGTCCGCGCACGGAGATGGCTACATCGCTGCCGATACCCAATGGGGACATGCCCGCTGCGATTGCCGCCGACTCACCGCCGGACGAGCCGCCGGGAGTACGATCGAGGTTCCACGGGTTGTTAGTGCGGCCGGTGACCAGATTGTCCGTTTCGGTCCAAGTGGAGAATTCAGGCACATTGGTTTTTGCCAAAATGATCCCCCCGGCTGCCTTCAGGCGTGCGACCGTGGTTGCGTCTTTGGCCGGGACATTGCCAACGAACAGTTTCGAGCCGCGTTGCGTAAGGATGCCGGCGGTATCGAGTGCGTCCTTGACGGTAAAAGGCACGCCATGCAGCGGCCCGACCTGCGCGCCTTGTGCGACCGCCTTGTCCGCTGCGGCCGCAGCTTCCAGCGCCTGCTTTGCATTCAGTGTGACGATGGCGTTGATCTTGGGGTTGACCTTATCAATGCGATCCAGATGCGCCTTCACGACTTCCGTCGCAGACAATTCACGCTGGCGGATCAAGCCGGCCAATTTTGTTGCATCAAAGTATGTAATTTCAGAGTTCATTGCGATCCCACGAATGATTGTTGCTGGTGATAATCAAATTAACCTACCAAGCGCTTGGTAGGCAAATAATAGGCCGGAGATTTTATGCTGTCAAGCCTGTCTAGCAGTTGGTAGGGTAATTTGTTAAAATGACGGGTAACCGGAGATCGCAATGAGCACCAATTCACGTGAATTAATTTTATTGGCGGCGACACGAGCCGCTCAGGCGCATGGTTATAACGGACTCAATTTCCGTGACCTAGCCGTTGACGTCGGCATCAAAGCCGCCAGCATTTATCATCATTTCCCCAGCAAAGCGGATTTGGGCGTAGCCGTTGCAAAACGCTATTGGGAAGACGCCGCAGCCACTTTCGATGCGATTTTCGAAGAACATAAAGATCCTGTGGAATGCCTGCGCAGATATCCGAGCACATTTCGCGTCGCGCTTGAGACGGACAATCGCATGTGCTTGTGCAGCTTCATGGCATCTGAATATGATGATCTCCCTGCGGAGGTGCAGAAGGAGGTGCAAATCTTCACGGACGTCAATGTCACTTGGTTGAAGAAACTTGTTTTGCTGGCTGGCACCGTCTCGCCGGAAGAGAGCGAGCGCCGGGCTTACGCGATATTCGCCGCCATTGCCGGTGCGCAGCTGGTTGCGCGCGGGAGGTGCGACATTTCGTTGTACGACTCCATCGTCGAGGGCTACCGGGCGGGCGGGTTGCTCCCGGCCTGATCATCCGTCGCTCATCCTCGGATGGAATGGGATGCCTCGCCCAACTGCGGCTATGGCATCCCGCCCCCCCCCCGGTCGGATCATTCGCCCGGAACAACCACATGCTCGCCGCTGCCGCCCGCATGTGAAATTTCAGCGTTCGTTCCCGGATAAATAATCCATACCAGGAGCAATGCAGCCAATCCAACACCTCCGGCGGCGCCTGACATGTAACCGAAACCGGAATCAAATGCGTGATGCAGCGACACTTGATATTGCAGGAAGGTCGGCCCTGCGATCGACGCAACATCTCCGGCCAAGAACGCCTTTGCCAACTGGTGAGCGACATCCAATGGCAATCCCTGACCCGAAGCCAGGTCTGCAAACCTCCGTCCCGTTACCTCTCCCAGCAACGCACCCAGTCCGGCCACGCTGAACAGCAGCCCCATGAACCTGACGGTGGCGCTGATTCCCGATCCCATGCCGGCGCGCTCGGGTGGAATGGCTCCCTGCAACACCTTGGCCGTTTCGCCGTTGAGCAAACCGGCGCCGACACCTGCCCAGATCATCGCGAATGCGAAGAGTCCATAAGACGCGTCGGAACCGCTGCAAAAAGCCATGAACATGTTGGCGGACGCCGAGGCGAACAAACCAATTATCAACATCGTCTTAGCAGAGATTTTCTGCGATAGCCCCGCCCCCAGTTTGGGAATGAGGAACATCGGGAGGGCAAAAGGCAGCATCGCGAGTCCGGCCTTGGCGGGCGCAAAACCATAGGTGTTTTGAAGATACAGCGGGAGATAGAAGATCATGACCTGCGCAGCGCCGGCGTAACCCAGCATGGCGAACGCACTGCCAACAAACTTGCGGGTCGCCAGAATCTGAAAGTCGACCATGGGATCAGCCTGATTTCTCTCCACGACGTAAAAAATGGCAAGCAGAGCAAGACCTGACCCCATACGCACGATGATGGCGTTGCTGTTCCATCCCAGCGCATTGCCATCGATCAGCGCCCACGTCAGCAGAAACAGTCCTGCACTGAACGTGACGATCCCCGGATAATCAAGACTTTTGGCGACAGGCGAGCGCGATTCCGGTATCAGTTTTTGCGAAGCGGTCATCAATACCGCACAAATTGGGATATTCATCAGGAAGACCCAATTCCAGCCCCAATAGTTTGAAATAACGCCACCGATGACCGGGCCACAGGTGATCGCAATTCCTAAACACGAACCCCAGAATGCGTATGCTTTGGCGCGTTCCTTTCCGTGGAACTGGTGATTGATTACCGCAAGCGTAGCTGTCAGCAACATGCTTGCGCCAACCCCCTGGCATGCTCTCGCGATGTTGAGCATCAACCCGGACGTAGCCACCCCGCAGGCCAGCGAAGCAATCGCGAAAATTGCCTGGCCCAGCAGGAGCGCTCGTTTGCGGCCATAAATATCAGCCCACGCCCCTGCTGCCAGAAGAAGTGCCGAAAACGGAAGCACATAGGCGGTGATGACCCACTGAAGCGCGGAAAAATCTGCGTTGATTGAACGCGCAATGGTTGGTAAAGCGACCGCCACCACATTCGAATCAAGCATGACTAAGGAAGACACAATGCAAGTGACGTAAAGCACCCATCTGGAATGCCTGGTCTGTTGATTTTCGGTCATAAATTTTCTTTCCGTATCCTAGATTTATCCGTCAAAAACAAAATTCAACAACATGCATATGCACCTATTTAGATGCATATGCACTTAATATGTCGCGAAACGGCACACCCTTTGAGATCCCATCTACGTCAGGCATTCTCGAATTTTTCAAGAAAATCCTCAGAAACAATCTCGGCGAGAGCAATACGCAACGCCAGGGCTGGCTCCTTCCCGTATGCCTTTTCAAACTTCCTCTGCGCCGCTTCCCACAGTTTTTTGCATTCGGCCAGCTTGTCTTCGCCGGCGCTGGACAACTGCACTCTCCGGGAGCGCTTGTCAAATTCATCAGGTGTCAACGCAATGAAGCCATCCCGCATCAGCGGCCGCAAATTGTGGGTCAGGGCCGTACGATCCAGGACCAATGCCGCGGCCAATTCCGCGACGTTGGGCTGCCCGAGGCGACTCAGGTGCGCCAGGATTGAATGCTGAGAGCATTTCAGGCCGGACGGCGCCAGGATCGAATCATAGAGTTGCGATATACGACGGCTGGCTTTTCTCAATGTTCCACCATTGCAAAGCAACGGATCTTTCAAACTGCGCATGGCATTCCCGACTGGAAGTGAGGTTGGCATCTGAACTCGCGGCAATCTGCGATTTCCAGCGACAAGATGCATATGCACGTATTGTAGCGAATTCTCCACAAATTTCTTCCACCCTCAGACGTTTACCGTCACGGTACGTCAACGCCCGGCGTCGCCCATACGATAAGCGCTGGTCATTGCATCAAGGCTAGCCTTTGTCTCGGCAGGTAGTTCATAGTCCGCCGCGACATGTCTGCAGTATCGATGAAATTGACTCCCGCGTCCGCCGCCGCATCGAGTATGCGAAAGGCTTCGGATTCATCGGTCTGGTGCCCGAAAGTGCCGGTTCCTAAACATAAGCGGAGACTGTCAAACCGGTGCTTCCAAATTTGGCAAATTGCATGGCTGGAACTCCAGAAAATATAAATCGGCGGCGCTATTTTTAAATATAACAATCACTATATATATTAATCACTATAATTAGGCAAAGCCGACGTGTCAAGCAGACGCGTTGATTCGCATGAATGCCCTGACTCATCGGAAGGAAATTGAATGGCGCGCGCACGCGTATTTGAAGTAGATCAGGCAATCGAGATCGCCATCACCCTTTTGTGGGAGAAAGGTTACGACAAGACGTCTTTGGCGGACCTGACCAACGCAATGGGAGTCACTCCCCCCAGTTTTTATTACGCCTTTGAGAGCAAGGAAGGTCTCGCCAAGCTAGCGCTGAAGCGTTACCTCGATACGCGTATTGCTTATACCGAAGAAGCCTTGCACAGCAACTTGAATGCCGAAAGCGCTGTGGAGTTAATGCTGCAGCGAATGGCCGCACTTTATACCGATGCGTCCCATCCCCCTGGGTGCCTTGCCGCCAGCTTGGCGTTTTCTGGTACAGACCTATCTGATGCAACACGGGAGGAATTCCGGTCTTTCTCGAAAGCCAGAAAAGACAGATTGATCGTGCGGCTTGAGAAGGCAATCAACGACGGTGAGCTGCCCCGTGGAACCAATATCAGAGACCTCGCACGTTACTTTGTCACCGTTGGCTGGGGAATGGCCCATGACGCCCGCTCGGGGGCGAGCAAATCAGACCTGTACAAGACAGTGGCGCAGGCAATGCGCGCCTGGCCGCAGTCGTGATGGTTCCTGGCTCAAGTCGCTGATATGATTAAGAACCTCAATGACCGCAACCGGCCATAAACAGACATGTAAATACCACCCTTAGCCGGCTAAATTTCATCTAAAAATACGAAAATATGCGCGCGGAATATACAGATACTGAGCAGGGGATAAAGCTAGTTATTCAAGATACGCTAGTTGATGAGAAACACTGCCTTGTTATGCATGTCCCTGACAACGCTGAAGCGCCAGAAGGATTTACGGATTGTTACAACGCATGCGCTAGCGAATTCTGTGCGGCGGCGTCTATTAATCCATCTACGGCGTTTGAGGCTTTTTTAACAGCGATGAAAGAAGGAGGTTTCGAGCTTAATCCCACTGCGGCCCCTGAGATTATGCTGACCATTGAAGTCGATACACATACAGGACGGCTGTCGACACGTTCCGAGGTAATTCAGAACAGAAATGAAGATAACGAATTGGCGCGCAGAATCGGGCACGATGTAAAAGAGGCTATCGCAGCTTCGCTTCGAACAAATCCCCGAAAGCTACAAGATGCGTTGAGAGATGACGATGTGATTGCGTTTTCTGGCGCGTTGCTATTCTCTCCTCCAATTAGCGACGCAGATCAGGGCGTGGTCCTCTTATGTATAAATGAAGCGCTAGTGCGGCCAAGCTGGAAAGATGAGCATTGGCGAATTGCCGCATACGGCGCTGCGATAGCGGAAAGCCGCAGCGATTTCAGATCGGCACGCGATTTCTTGAGGAAAGTGCTGAGTCTGAAAGCTGACGATACTGAGATTTTTTACAACTGCCAACTAGAGATCGCAAACTCATACGCTCGAGAGCAGCGGCTAGATACCGCCATCGAAATCTACCAATCGCTACTCAATGATCAAAAGCATACTGCTAGCCAGCATACTCGTGTCTGGATTTTCCACAATCTCGGCTCTGCATATCTTCAGCTAGAGCGTATTGAAGAGGGATTGGAAAACTTGCGCCAAGCTGGAACGTTGAGAAGGTCTTTGGGCATTGCAGATGAACCTGCGCGTACGCTTGGCACAGCCGCGTCAAGTTTGCAGAGATTAAATTCACGTGCTGCCTTAGCCATCTACGATGAAATAATCGCTTGTACAGAGATAGATGGCGGCAATAATTCCGAACGGATTATTGCTCACTGTCTTTATGATGCTGCGCGTATTAGGTGCATTGACCTTAAGCAGTTTGATGGAGCTTTAAAGTATCTTGTTCGCGCAGAACCTCTCCTAAACGTAGTTCATGAAGATGCCGACACTTTAGCAGGATGCATGCTTTTAAAAGCAATCTGCTTTGATGGCTTAGGTGATCGCCAGGCTGCCGAAAACGCAAGAACGCAACGTTCTGACTTTCTCGCTAAGAATCCCTATTTGCGATCTAGCCGTCTTGAAGCTCTTTTCAACGATGCTTCCGAATTGAGGGCCACAGCTCCAGATGGATTAACCTGGGAAAAATCACTACGAAATTTTACCCAAAAGCTCGGTGACTTAAATGGAATTGAACTTATCGATCAACTCGAGCATTTTCTGGAAACTCTATCGAGCCGTGGCGGCACGCGCAGATATGAGATTAGCGCACTGCTGCTCAACTATGTTGCCGATCAGCTCCTAAAGTTAGAGCAGCCAGATCGAGCGTTACCTTACTACATGCGTGCCATTGCAGAACATCCTGCTTCATTTCCTCTTCGGATGCACTTGGCCGTTTGCCTACAAAAATTAGGCCGCTTCGCCGATGCGGTCAAAGTTGGAATAGCTATTGCACGAGATCACCCCGACTCGCATGTGGGATTCTTGATCGTCGGATCGCAAGCATATAAGGATGCCAACTACGACTTGGCAGAACAGATGTTGCGAGAAGCCGTTGCCCGTAACGAGAAAGATCAAGTAATCAAAGATTTTCTAAAGAAAGTATCTAAAGAACGAACTGCGCGGACCTTAAATGGGCTACCAACCGGGGGAAGACTTACATTAGATTTCGCACCGACAACGCCGAGCGAGTTCCTTTCGTATTTAAAGATGTTTGTTATGCGGGCCAGATTGAATGCCGATTCACTTTGGAAAAGCCGCTCGCAAGGAAAGCTCGTTCAAAATCCGGAGAATGCCGCGCGAGCGCTTCTCGTGCAGGATCTGATTGCAAAATGCAGCTCATCAACAATCTACAAAGAAGTAATTGTCGCTGGAGGGCGAATAGATCTGATCGTCAACGTACTTGGATCAGAATTCATCGTCGAGCTAAAAATCTGTGGTGCGGGATACTCGAAAACATACGCCGAAGGAGGATTTGATCAGCTCAAACAATACCTCCGCGAGCGGAATGCAACACGTGGCTTTCTGGTTATATTTGATGCACGAGCGAAACAAAACAACAATGATGTCTTTCCAACACAGATTGACCTTGGCGATGGGCTTGTTGCATTCTGCATTGCTGTCAATATCCGGGGAGTCGAACAGCAAGGCTGAGATATCAAATTAAGAAACGAGCCTAATCTGTCCTACGTGTCAGAAGCGGAGAAAGATTTTCTTCTCTCAAGACATGGGCAGCATGCCATATTCGCAGAACCTAGAACTTGGAGCTTCGTACTGGATAATCAACTGGTTCCGATGCTCGCTATCGGCCAGAAGCGGACGAATATTTCCCGAAGATACGAAAAACTTAGTGTGCAATTTCAGCGCCCGAAAAAAGGAATCTATGACTGCTCTATGGATGGCGCTTATTGGTGTGGCTGTCTTACTCAGCATTCCTATATGGTCAATGTACCGGTCCTCAAAATTGGTTTGGGTGCGAGTTGATGGCAAGCTAATTTGTATTGGAGTCGGCAAGAAAAAACAAAAAATCGAATGGACAGACATCGTGGAAGACAATGTTGTCTATAAGGAGTGAGCTTGTCCCACGGCATCAGCATCGAAATGCCCGCTCCGTAATAACGATGGCGATTGCGCAGTAAAAAGAAAAGGCCCGACGAATAGCGGGCCTTTTTCTTTGCAATCAAATTGACTCAGGCTGTAGAACTCGCCCTATTCTCCGCATCGGGATTGCGTCAGTTGCTCTCCACCGGCACAAACTCCTCAATCAGCAAATTCGCCGGGAAGCAGACCGTGAAGGTGCTGCCCTTGTCCGGTATCGACTCAACACCCAGCGTAGCGCGATGGCGCAGCAGGACGTGGCGGACGATGGCGAGGCCGAGGCCGGTGCCCTGGGTCTCGCGGGAACGGCTCTTGTCGACGCGGTAGAAACGCTCGGTCAGGCGCGAGATGTGTTCCTGGCTGATGCCGATCCCGTTGTCCTTGACCACGAACTGCGCGCCTCCGCCCGCTTTGCGTTCCCAATACAGTTTGATGGCGCCGTCTTGCGGCGTATAGCGCACCGCGTTGGAAACCAGATTGCTGAAGGCGCTGCGCAGTTCGTCGACATTGCCTTGCAGATCGGGACCGTCCGCTTCCAAGGTGATCTTGTGCTTGCCGGATGAGAGCGCCTTGGCTTCTTCCAGGATGCCTTCCAGCAGCGGCCGGACATGCACGCGCTCGGAGCGTAGCGGGTAGTCGACGGACTCCAGGCGCGTCAGGGTAAGCATGTCGCCGATCAGGTTTTGCATGCGCTGGCCTTGCTCAGTCATGAGCTTGAGGTGCGAGGTGCGAACATCGGGATCAAGATTAGGCTGCGCCAGTGCAATTTCGAGGAAGCCGTTAATCACGGTCAGCGGCGTGCGCAGCTCGTGCGATGCATTGGCGATGAAGTCCCGGCGCATCATGTCGATACGTTCGGAATCGGTAGCGTCGTGCGTGACCAGAATCTGGCGGCGGTTTTCGAAAGGAATGATCTGCACAATCAGCTTGCGTTCCTGCACGCTCAGGATCAGCGGCTGCTCGTAACGGCCGAGAATGATGTAGTCAATGAAGGCAGGATTGCGGATCAAATTGGTGACGCGCATGCCCTTGTCGCGCTCCAGCTGCAAACCCAAATGTTTCTGCGCCGCCGGATTGCACCATTCGAGAAACAGCACGTCGTCCATGATGACCACACCGTCCGGCAACAAGCTCATCGCCTGACGGAAACGCGCCAGCCATTCGGCCAGTTCGATCTGATTTTTTTCATCGTCGCGGCGCATGCGGTACAGGCGCGCGAAGATATCGGTCCAGGCCCCCCAGCCGTCCGGCAGCTTGGATTGGTGCGGATTGTCGAGCCAGCTGCCGAGGCGAAACAGATAGTGCAGCTGGGTAAACGCCAGCGCGCCCATGCCGATCAGGGCGACGATCAGCCCGGCGGTAGCGCCGAAGAAAAACCAGACGATGCCGACGCCAGCGAGACAAACCAGAAAGCGCAAGGCAGCCGGAACCCAAAACAGCAGCTGTGGACTCATGTAAAACTCATTATTCAGAATCGGGTTGACCAGATTGTCGCGATGATAATTGAGCATCCAGTATAGAGGTCTTTCGGGATTCCCAATGTCTCCAGAGGGGTCGCGCCTGTCTGCGTGTATCTTTTTTGTTATTTTGCAGACAGCATGTAGCCGACGCTGCGCACGGTCTTGATCAGGTGTTCCGCATCACGCAAGGCTTTGCGCAGACGCAGCACGTGCACGTCGACGGTACGCTCTTCGATGACGACGTGGTCGCCCCAGACGCGGTCGAGCAGCTGGCTGCGCGAAAAGACGCGGTCAGGATGCGCCATGAAGAATTTCAACAGCTTGTATTCGGCATGGCCGATGTCGATCTTGTCGCCGTTCAGGGCGACCGAACAGCTTGCCGGATCCAGCGTGACCGGACCGACGACCATTTCTTCCTGCGCGAATTCCGGGCTCTTGCGGCGCAGCAGCGCCTTGATGCGCGCCGTCAGCTCGCGCGGCGAGAATGGCTTGGTGATGTAATCATCGGCGCCGTTATCGAGGCCGGCGATCTTGTCTTCTTCCATGCTCTTGGCGGTCAGCATGATCACCGACAGCTGCTGCAACTGGCGATCGCCGCGAATGCGCGAAAGCAGATGCAGGCCGCTGCGGTCCGGCAGCATCCAGTCCAGCAGCACCAGTTGCGGTGCGCGGCGCTGGACGAACTCCCACGCCGCTGCCGTGTTCGAGACCACGAAGCTGGACCAGCCTGCCTCTTTGAGCGTGAAGGCAATCAGTTCAGCAATCGATGGTTCGTCTTCAACGATCAGGATGGTAGTCATGGAGTTGCGCCGTCAGAATTGATCAAGGAGAAACGACCGCTTAGTCTTCGTCCGTCGCCAGGATCTTGGCCGCACCGAAATCGGTGTGACGGATATCCTTGCCGCCGACGACGTAGATCACGTATTCGCCGATGTTCTTGGCGTGGTCGCCGATACGCTCGATGGCCTTGGCCACCCACAGCGTGTCGATCGATGCCGAGATCGTGCGCGGATCTTCCATCATGAAGGTCGCCAGGCTGCGTGTGATCGAACGGAAACCGTGGTCGATGCTGGCATCCTGTGCGATCAATGCAGTCGCCTGGTCGGTATCCAGACGGGCGAAGGAATCCAGCGCGCTGCGCAGCATTTCCGATGCTTCTTCGGCGATGACGCGCACGGTTTCGAAATGATTGATCGGACCGACGCTGCCGCGCTTGTGCAGATGGATCGCATTGCGTGCGATCTTGGTGGCTTCGTCGCCGACGCGCTCCAGATCGGTAATGATCTTGATGGTCGCCATCACGGTACGCAGGTCGTTGGCAGTAGGCTGGCGACGCACGATCAGGTGGCTGCAGGCATCGTCGAGTTCGACTTCCAGACGATTGA
This sequence comes from Herbaspirillum sp. GW822-FHT03A08, assembly GCF_058801885.1. Taxonomy (NCBI): domain Bacteria; kingdom Pseudomonadati; phylum Pseudomonadota; class Betaproteobacteria; order Burkholderiales; family Oxalobacteraceae; genus Herbaspirillum; species Herbaspirillum sp. GW822-FHT03A08. The sequence continues at coordinate 763,634 of NZ_JBXANR010000001.1, forward strand.
CCGCCTCGTCGTCTTTCATCACACGTGCTGCGAGTTCCAGATTGCCGTTACGGAAAGCCGAAATCGCATCCTGGAACTGACGCTCCACCATGCCGCCCATGGCCAGCACGTTGGAACGGATGGTTTCCAGATCAGCATCGTATTGCTTGGAAGAGTGATCGCCTGTCATGTCACGTCCTTAAAAATAAAATTTATAAACAACAACTGACCTCAAAGGGTGCGGCAGAAGCGTAGCGAGCAGCGCCGAGGTCTGAGTGAGAAACGCAGCCGTACTGGGGTACGACGAGCATCGCCACTCGGTGATCGGTGCGCGCAGTAGCTTATGCCGTGCCTCATCAGCCAAAACGGCCGGTGATGTAGTCTTGGGTTTCTTTGCGTGCCGGATTCATGAAAATCTGGTCGGTCTCGCCAAATTCCATCAATTCGCCCAGGTACATGTAGGCGGTGTAATCCGAGCAGCGCGCCGCTTGTTGCATGTTGTGCGTGACGATGGCGATGGTGTAGTCGTTCTTCAGTTCGCCGATCAGCTCTTCCACCTTGGCGGTAGAGATCGGATCCAGCGCCGATGTCGGTTCGTCCAGCAGCAGCACTTCCGGCTTGACCGCAACGCCGCGGGCGATGCACAGACGTTGTTGCTGACCGCCTGACAGGGACAGGCCGCTCTTGTTCAGCTTGTCCTTGACTTCACCCCACAGGGCCGCCTTGTTGAGCGCCCATTCGACGCGCTCGTCCATTTCGCCTTTCGGCAGGTTTTCATACAGGCGGATACCGAAAGCGATGTTGTCGTAGACCGACATCGGGAACGGTGTCGGCTTCTGGAACACCATGCCGACCTTGGCGCGCAGCATGTTCAGATCCTGACCCGGTTCGAGGATGTTCTTGCCGGCGTACATGATCTTGCCCTCGGCGCGTTGGCCCGGGTACAGGTCATACATGCGGTTGAAGGTGCGCAGCAGTGTCGATTTGCCGCAGCCCGACGGGCCGATGAAGGCGGTGACCTTGCCTTCGAAGATGTTCATGTTGATGTTCTTCAGGCCGTGAAAACCACCGTAGTAGAAATTCAGCTGAGAAATTTCAATGGTCGATTTCTTGTCTGCAGTTGCGGATGTCTGAGTAGTCATAGTGTTCTCTTGTCGATTCACTTATCTGGATTCGCTGGGATCGCTTGTTTTTAGCCTGGAACGCGTTGGCTAAACATGGTTCGGGACAGGATGTTCAGGGCGAGCACGCTGAAGGTAATCAGCAAGGCGCCACCCCATGCAAGTGCGACCCAGTTGTCGTAAGGACTCATGGCGAACTGGTTGATCACCACCGGCAAGTTGGCGATCGGTTGATTCATGTTGGTGCTGAAGAACTGGTTGTTGAGCGCAGTGAACAGCAGCGGCGCCGTTTCACCGGAAATACGCGCAACAGCCAGCAGCACGCCGGTCACGACGCCGGCCTTGACGGCGCGCAGACGCACCAGCATGGCGACCTTCCAGCGCGGCGCGCCGAGCGAGAATGCGGCTTCGCGCAGGCTGCTTGGCACCAGCTTGAGCATGTTGTCGGTCGTGCGCACCACCACCGGAATCGCAATCAGCGAAATGGCGAAGGTACCTGCCCAGCCGGAGAAGTGGCCGACGTTGGCGACGTAGATCGCGTAGACGAACAGACCGATGACGATCGATGGCGCCGACAGCATGATGTCGGTGACGAAACGCGTAGTCTGGGCCAGCTTGCTCTCTTCGCCGTATTCAGCCAGGTAGATGCCGGCCAGGATACCGATCGGCGTGCTGATCAGGGTACCGATGCCGACCATCATCAGGCTGCCGATGATAGGGTTGAGCAGACCGCCGCCCTCACCGCCCGGCGATGGCGTGTTTTGCGTGAGCATGCCGATGTTGATCGCGCTGAAGCCCTTGATCACCAGCGTCAGCAGAATCCAGGCCAGAACGATCAGGCCGGCTGCCATCGCCAGGAAAGAAAACAGCATGCCGATGCGATGTTGCAGCAGGCGGCGGCGATACACCGGGTTCATCGGCGAATTGATTTCAGGCTTGGCGTGTGCTGCTTGCGCCGGAGCGGCCGTTTGATTCACAGGTTGATTCATTATTTTGCACCTTCCTTGCGTGTCATACCCATCAACATGATCTTCGCCGCGGACAACACGATGAAGGTGATCACGAACAGGATCAGACCGAGTGCGAAGAGCGACGAAACGTGCAGCGTCGACGAGGCTTCGGCGATTTCATTGGCGAGTGTGGAGGCGATACTATTGCCTGCGGCGAACAGCGACCACGACAAGCGGTGCGAGTTGCCGATCACGAAAGTGACCGCCATCGTTTCACCGAGTGCGCGGCCGAGGCCGAGCATGACGCCGCCGACCACGCCGGTCTTGGTGTATGGCAGCACGACCTTGCGCACCACTTCCCAACGGGTACAGCCGAGGCCGTAGGCGGATTCTTTCAACACGGCCGGCACGACTTCAAACACGTCGCGCATCACCGAAGCGATGAACGGGATGATCATGACCGACAGGATCAGACCGGCGGTCATGATGCCGATACCCATAGTCGGCCCCTGGAACAAGGCGCCGATCACCGGCAACTGGCCGATGGTGGCTTTCAGGAAAGGCTGGCCGTATTCCGCAAACAGCGGTGCAAACACGAACAGACCCCACATGCCGTAGATGATGCTGGGCACGCCGGCCAGCAGCTCAACTGCCGTGCCGAGCGGACGGCGCAGGCGGCTTGGGCAGATTTCAGTAAGGAACAGTGCGATGCCGAAGCTGACCGGGAAAGCGATCAGCAGCGCAATCAGCGAAGTGGTCAGCGTGCCGACGATGGCAATCGCTGCGCCGTATTGGTCATTGACCGGATCCCACTCCACGCGCGTGATGAAGCCGGGGCCAAATTCATGGAAGGCCGGCCAGGCGCCGATGAAGAGGGAAACAATAATCCCGCCGAGCATCAGCAATACCGACAATGCGAAGATCAGCGTGACTTTATGAAAGAGGAAATCTTGAATGCGTTGCTTGCGCATCGTTGCCAACAGCTCTTCGTGAGCTTGCTGCGCAGACGTATCTACGGGAGGCTTACCTAGATCGGTGTTCGACATGGTCGTGGCAGAGATGTTTGAGCTCATTGTTTTCACCATTTAGTAGCGGGCTGCGGAGACCGATGATCCACCGCAGCCCTGCCTTGTTTCAGTTAGTGCACATTTGGTACGCCGCTTGGGCGTACCCGGGGCAGTACTGAATACTGATTACCAGATTGCCTTGCCGGAGCTGTCCTTGACATTGGCTTTCCAGGAATCTTCAACCAGCTTGGTGACCGATGTTGGCAGTGGCACGTAGTCCAGATCGGCAGCAGCAGCGCCGCCGTTCTTGTAGGCCCAGTCGAAGAACTTCAGGACTTCCTTACCCTTGGCGCCGTCAGCAGCTTGTGCCTTGTGCAGCAGGATGAAGGTTGCGCTGCTGATAGGCCAGCTGTTCTTGCCGGCTGCATCAGTGAAGTCAACTGCGAAACCTGGAGTCTTGGCCCAGTCAGCAGCAGCAGTAGCTGCCTTGAATGTCGCGTCGTCAGGCGACACGAAAGTGCCGTCCTTGTTCTTCAGCTGGGTGTAATTCAGCTTGTTCTTCTTCACGTAAGCGTATTCGACGTAGCCGATTGCGCCCTTGACCTTTTGCACGTTGGCTGCAACGCCTTCGTTACCCTTGCCGCCCACGCCGACTGGCCACTTGACTGCTGTACCTGCGCCGATCTTGGACTTGAAGTCAGCGTTAGCCTTCGACAGATAGCTGGTGAACACGAACGATGTGCCCGAACCGTCGGAACGGTAGACCACAGTGATGTCTTCTGCCGGCAGCTTGACGCCTGCGTTCAGCGCAGCGATTTCAGGAGCATTCCACTTGGTGATCTTGCCCGAGTAGATGTCGCCCAGAACTTGACCGGACAGTTTGACCTGGCCTGGAGTAGTGCCGTCCAGATTGATGACCGGCACGACGCCGCCGACCACTGCTGGGAATTGTGTCAGGCCGTCAGCGTCGAGTTCAGCTTGCGACAGCGGAGCATCGGATGCGCCGAAGTCGACAGTCTTTGCCTTGATTTGCTTGATGCCGCCACCGGAACCGATGGATTGGTAGTTCAGGCTGTTACCAGTAGCAGCCTTGTACGATTCTGCCCATTTGGCGTAAATCGGGTACGGAAACGATGCGCCTGCGCCGGTGATTTCTGCTGCATGTGCTGCTGCAGAAAACGCGACCGTGCCGCACACTGCTACCGCAACAGATTTAAGAATGTGATTAAACCCCATGTCTTGCTCCTTTGTTTGACGAGATAGTTTGTCGAAGAACCCATTTCATAAAATGCCGTCTCATGCGTAAGGCCTTCCTGACTGAACGGCCCATTTATGGAATGAGTTCCAGGGACGGGGTGAACTTTAACCAGCAAATGTGACGAGTTTATGACCCACACTTGTCACGAAGGAAAAGGATTCGATTTCTTTTTGACAACATCCGCAGGGGATGGCGCTCAGAGTAAAATCGTAGAGAAATAAATAATTTCCATGCGGAAACGCAGTCACATCAAGGGCGCGGGCGTTTGTGACAAAGCCCGGCCGGCTTGTCATTAACTTGTCATACAGCCGCCCTACACTGCGAAAAAATTGCCAGGGATACAGGAATAACGCATGACCAGAAAAACGAAGCCGGAAGACAGCGCTCACACAGAAATCAATCCGACCGCCATTTATCTCAATCGCGAACTGTCACAATTGGCATTCAACCGCCGCGTTCTGGCTCAGGCGGAAAACAAACAAATCCCCCTGCTCGAGCGTCTGCGCTATTTGTGCATATGCAGCAGCAACCTCGATGAATTCTTCGAAGTCCGCATCGCCAGCCTGCTGGCCAATCGCATCGAGGGCGAACATATCGATCCGCCCGAACTGAGCGCCGCGCTGGAGCGCACCAGTATCGAGTGTCATCAGATCGTTGCGCGCCAGTACGAATTGCTGAACAAGGACATCCTGCCGCAGCTGGCCAATAAAGGCATTCATCTGCTGCGCCATGAAGACCGCAACGACGCCCAGCGCGCCTGGGTCAAGCAGTACTTTGAACAGAACGTGCGCCCGCTGCTGACGCCGATCGGCCTCGATCCGGCTCACCCTTTCCCGCAGGTGCTCAACAAGAGTCTGAATTTCATCATTGAGCTGTCCGGCAAGGACGCCTTCGGCCGCGGCACGGCGATCGCCATCGTCAAGGCGCCACGCGTACTGCCCCGTGTCATCCGCTTGCCTGACGGCCTGTCGGATCAGAAAGGCGTGTCGTTCTGCCTGCTGTCGTCGGTCATTCACGCGCATATTGCCGAATTATTTACCGGCCGCGAGATCGTGGCTTATTCGCAGTTCCGCGTCACGCGCAACAGCGATCTGTGGGTCGACGAAGAAGAAGTCAAGAACCTGCGCCAGGCTTTGCAGACCGAATTGCAAAGCCGCCAGTTCGGCGTCGGCGTGCGTTTGGAAGTGGCCAGCAACTGCCCGGAACATCTGGCGCAGTTCCTGCTGAATCAATTCTCCATCGAGCGCAACCGCCTGTATGCAGTCAAGGGTCCGGTGAATCTGGTGCGCCTGTCGGAGCTGGTCGACCTGGCGTCGGTGCCGGCGCTGCGCTTCCCGCCGTTTTCGCCAACGCTGCCGCCGAACCTGCAAAACGAAAACATTTTCACGGTGCTGAAAAAGCGCGACGTGCTGCTGCATCACCCCTTCCAGTCGTTCCAGCCGGTGGTGGATTTCATCCGCACCGCAGCGCACGATCCGAACGTGGTGGCGATCAAGCAAACGATTTACCGCACCGGCATGAACTCCGACCTGATGGAGGCGCTGATCCATGCCGCCCAGCGCGGCAAGGAAGTCACCGTCATCGTGGAACTGATGGCGCGCTTCGATGAAGAAGCCAATATCAACTGGGCCGTGAAACTGGAGCAAGCCGGTGCGCAAGTCGTCTACGGCGTGGTGGGTCTGAAGACTCATGCCAAGATCGCGCTGGTGATCCGCCGCGAAGACAACGCCCTGCACTTCTACGCCCACCTCGGCACCGGCAACTATCACCCGACCACCACCAAGTTCTATACCGACTTCGGCCTGCTGACTTCGCATCGTGAACTGACTGCCGAAGTCAACGAAGTCTTCATCCACCTGACTACGCTGACCAAACCCCGCACCCTGAACCATCTGTGGCTGGCGCCGTTTTCGCTGCAAAAGGAAATCATCCGCGCCATCCGCAACGAAGCGCTGATCGCTCGTGAAGGCCGCCCTGCCCGCATCATTGCAAAGATGAATGCGCTGCTCGACGAGTCGGTCATCCGCGCGCTGTATGCAGCATCGGCCGACGGCGTGAAGATCGACCTGATCGTGCGCGGCGCCTGCGCGCTGCGCCCTGGCGTGGCGGGCTTGTCGGAAAACATCCGCGTGCGCTCTGTGATCGGCCGCTATCTGGAGCATTCGCGCATTTATTATTTCCGCAACGATCTGGCGCATGACGTGTATTTGTCGAGCGCCGACTGGATGAACCGCAACCTGTTCCGCCGCATCGAAGTGGCCTTTCCGATTCTGGACAAGGCGCTCAAGAAGCGCATCATCAGCGAAGGACTCGATCCTTATCTGAAGGACAATACCAATGCATGGCATTTGAACTGTGACGGGGTGTACGTACTCAAAAAGGCAAGCTCGCGCCAGGCCGCATTCAGCGCACAGGCGCATCTGATGAATACGCTCGGCATCGCGGCGCCGCTGGCCGAAGAGTGACGGCCCCCCATTGAGCAGAATCCACCAATCAACCAGAGGCGAGTCCCCATGGAACTGATTTTATGGCGTCATGCAGAAGCGGAGCTAGGCGAACCCGACGAGGGCCGCGCCCTCACCGGCAAAGGCCACAAGCAGGCATGGAAAATGGCCGACTGGCTTGATCGCAACCTGCCGGAAAGCTGCCGCATCCTGGTCAGCCCCGCCACACGCACCGTACAGACCGCTGAAGCGCTGGGACGCAAGTTCAAGATCCACGCCGACCTAGCGCCCGACAGAAGCCCGGAAGACCTGCTCGCCGCCGCCAACTGGCCCGACAGCCGCGAACCGGTGCTGGTCATCGGCCATCAGCCGACGCTGGGCCTGGTTGCGGCGCAACTGATCGGCGGCATGCAGCAGGAATGGTCGATCCGCAAAGCCAATGTGTGGTGGATCGCTCAGCGTGAACGCGGCGACATCACCACCAATTATCTGCGCGCGGTGATGGCGCCGGACTTGATCGCCAAGTAAGCGTAAAAAAAATTGCCTGATACAAAGACGCCGGGCTGCTGAGAATATCAGCAGCCCGGCGTCTTTTTTACTTCCGTATCGGTGCCGCTATTGCCTGCGGCGCCGAGGTTCGCGACCTCAGTTCAATCGGAACGAACTCACCGCACCGGCCAGACGAATCGCCTGTTCTTGCAAGGACTGCGCGCCCGCTGCCGCCTGCTCCACCAGCGCGGCGTTCTGCTGCGTGGTTTCGTCCATCTGCGTGATCGCCTGATTGGTCTGGTTGATGCCCTGGCTTTGTTCGCGGCTGGCGGCGCTGATTTCCGCCACGACTTCACTCACCCGCTTGACGCTGTCGACCACTTCACGAATCGTCGCACCGGCCTGCTCAACCAACTGGCTACCCTGCTCGACCTGGTCAACCGAGTCGCCGATGAGCACCTTGATTTCCTTGGCGGCCGTGGCTGAACGCTGGGCCAGGCTGCGCACTTCGGAAGCCACTACGGCGAAACCGCGGCCCTGCTCGCCGGCACGCGCCGCTTCCACGGCGGCATTCAATGCCAGGATGTTGGTCTGAAAGGCGATGCCATCAATCACGCTGATGATGTCGACGATCTTTTTCGACGACTCGTTGATGGCGCCCATGGTATCCACCACCTGACCGACCATGTCGCCGCCGCGGGCGGCAATGTCGGAGGCGGACGCGACCAGCAGATTGGCTTCATGTGCGTTGTCGGCATTGTTCTTGACGCCGGCGGTCAGCTCTTCCATGGCGGAAGCAGTTTCTTCCAGCGAGCCTGCCTGCGCTTCAGTGCGTGCGGACAAATCACTGTTGCCGTCAGCGATCTCGCGCGATGCCTCCTTGATGGTGTCGCTGGCTTTGCGGATATCGAGTAACACCGCCGAAATCTTATCGACGAACTGATTGAACGCCAGACCGATCTGCGCCAGCTCGTCCTTGCCGCTGGCGTCCAGGCGGCGTGTCAGGTCACCGTCGCCGACAGCGATTTCACCCAGCGCGTTGCGCACCAGCGCCAGGCGCTGCAAGGCCCTGGCGATCAGCACGCTCAGCAGCAGACAGACCAGCGCGGTCACCACCAGTGCGGTCGCCGCCGATGAGCCCAGCATTGCCTTGAGCGGCGACGTGGCGTCGGCACGGTCAAGCACCACCACCAGCAGCCAGTCGGTGCCGGCAACCTTGGAGACATAGAGCATGCCATCACGGTCGTTCAGACGGACTTGCTTGCTCTGACGCGTGCTTTCAACTTCCGTCAGCGTCTGCACCGACAGATCCTTGTCGAGATCGGCAATCGGCTTGAGGGTCAGTTTGGTGTCCGGATGAGCGATGATCTTGCCCTTGCTGTCGACCAGAAAGGCGTAGCTCGCCGGCGTCGGCTTGATCGCCACGATAATGCGCACGACTGTGTCGAGCAGCACATCTGCTGCCGCCACGGCTTTGGTCTGCCCGGTCGGGCCGATGGCTTCGGCAAACGTCACCAGCAGCCTGCCGGTGCTGGCGCTGGTGTAAGGTGACGTCACCACCGGACCGGCCATCTGCGAGGCCAGCGTATACCAGGAGCGTTTGGTCGGATCATAATCCGGCGCACGCGTACGCTCCTGCGAAAAAACCGTGTGCTTGTCGGCATAGCCGATGTAGGCCAGATCAAAGCCTCCGGCCTGTTCCGCGGACTTGACGAACGGCAGCGGCTCAGCCGCATCGACCGCCTGCTTGATGGAAGTCACCACCGCCTTCTTCGACGTCACCCATTCTGCAATGGTTGCCGCGTGACTGTCCGACAACTGGCGTGTCTGGCTGTCGAGCGAATCCAGCATGCGCGATTTGCTCGTCAAAAAATTGGCGCCGATGATGGCGAGCATCGCCAGCACGACAACCGATACGCACAAGGCGATCAGGCGCATACGCAGTGTGGAAAAAAACATGTTCCTACCCTCGAAGAAAGTTGTAGCTTGTATGTGGTAAATCTGGTGTTCCGGTATTGCCCGGCGGACATTACCGGCGCAACTTGTTAAAAAAGCCCGCAGACCGGAAGGCCTGCGGGCTTTGTCTGCGTCGTCACGACAACCGCAGATTAAATGAGGATTGTGACCTCGCCGTTACGCAAGGATGGGCATCAGAACTCTTCCCAGCTTCCTTCGTCTTGTGTTGCAACCGGTTTCTTCGGCACAGCGGGAGAAGTCTTCTTGCGTGCAGCAACCTGTTTAGCGACAGCAGGCTCGGCTTGCAACTCCAGCGGAGGATTGACCGTCTTCAGCATCGACGGCACGACGCTTGCCTGAGCGCCCGATGTTGCCATCACGGCGTTATCGACCTTGAACACGGCAACCGCACGCGCCAGCAAATCGGCCTGCTCTTGCAGACTTTCCGCGGCAGCGGCGGCTTGCTCCACCAGCGCGGCGTTTTGCTGCGTGATTTCGTCGATCTGCGAAATGGCGTTGTTGACTTCGGCAATACCGGCGCTCTGCTCTTTGCTGGCGGCGGTGATCTCGCCCATGATGTCGGCCACGTGTTTGACCGAGGTCACGATCTCGCTCATGGTCACACCAGCCTCATCGACCAGCTTGCCACCGGCATCGACCTTGCTGACGGAGTCGCCGATGAGTGTCTTGATTTCCTTGGCGGCAGATGCGGAACGCTGCGCCAGGCTGCGCACTTCCGATGCCACCACCGCAAAGCCGCGGCCTTGCTCACCGGCGCGTGCTGCTTCGACAGCCGCGTTCAGCGCCAGGATGTTGGTCTGGAAGGCAATACCGTCGATCACGCCGATGATATCGACGATCTTGCTGGAACTGGCCTTGATCGAACCCATGGTTGCCACCACATCGCCGACCACCTTGCCGCCCTTGACCGCATAGTCGGAAGCCGACATCACCAGTTGATTGGCCTGATGCGCGTTCTCAGCGTTCTGCTTCACCGTCGATGTCAGTTGCTCCATCGAGCTGGCGGTTTCTTCAAGGCTGGAAGCCTGCGACTCGGTGCGGTTGGACAAGTCGGCATTACCGGTGGCAATTTCTTGCGATGCGACCGCGATGATGGCCGCGCTTTGCTTGATCTCGTTCACGGTCGACGCCAGCTTGGTTTGCATGGCGTTGAGCGAATGCACCAGTTGGCCTGCTTCATCATGGCTCTTTTCTTCCACGATGGTGGTGAGGTCGCCGCTGGCGATAGTCTCGGTGATCCTGCCGGCGCGTTGCAATGGTGCAGTAATGGTGCGCGTGATCGACCAGGTGAAGAAAGCGCCCAGCAGCAGCGTCACGATACCGATGACGACCATGCTGATCTGGCCGGTGTGATAACTTGCCTGAAAGGCAACGTAGGCGGCCGACATGTCTTCTTGCTGATAGCTCGCCAGGGCGCCGACGCTGGCCATCCACTTGTCATACGCAGGCAGGAAATCGCTCTTGAGCAATTGCGCGGCATCGAAGTAGTTGCCGCCGCCGACCATCTCGCGAATTTTTTCCACGATGGGGAACAGCACCTTGCGCTCGGCCGTCGAAGATGCGAGCAAGGCCTTGCCCTTATCGGTCGAAGTCAGTTTGGTGAGTTGTCCTTCAAAGCCGGCATAGGCTTGCAGAATCTTGGTCAGGCGTTGATTTTCCTGCTGGCCTTCGGCGGCATCGGTAGGCGTGACCACTTTGCGTAACGCGAGCGCCAGCGCACTGCCGGATTCGCGCATGCTCATCGCCGCGGTCATGCTGGCGACTTTCTGGTTGATGATGTATTCGCTGCTGGCGCCCATTTCACTCATGCGCCACAGACCGTTGAACAGGATCGCCGCTGCACAGAACAAGACGAGACAGAATCCCAATGCAAGGCGCGCACCGATTTTGATATTCGAGATCATAACCACTCAACTTCCCCTGATAAAAAACTGCCGTCCCTGAAGGTGCAACTTGCCAGATCGTTCGCATCGCGGCGAACGGCCTGTCACATGATTCTCAGCAGGATTCGTGCCTGCCTGCAATATGTTTGATTGTACGTGTTCCGAACTTATTTTTCTTGTCGCAGGGCAATTAAAATCAATTGAAGAAATGAAAAAAGACGCGGCAACCGATGCGCCTGCGTCTCTTCTTAGGATGGCTGGAGATGATCGATACACGCGGCGGTGCGTCCGTTCGCGGCAAATGCTCCACTGACCATTTTCATTCAATAATGACCCGTGGCCGCATCTTAGATAAGTGGCGAAAAGTAGGCCAATGCTTTGTGCGCATGCAACTATACGGTTTTCGCATAATCATCTGAAAAGGCCTTCCGGCGCTCGATTGCAGCCCGCAGAAGATGACCGGATGACATCATTTTCTGCGGTGTCTGCAAACGCGGCCGACACTGCGAGCGGCCTAAAATTCTTCCCAGTCGTTGGCGTTGCCATTGGCTTCCGCGGGCTTTTTGGCGAATGCGGCGGCCGGCTTAGGCAAGACTTTCAGCGACGGCGCGACGGTCTTTTTTAGCGGCATGGATGTGGCGGCGACGGTTAGCCTCCGGGCAGGCTCAGCGGACAACACAGCCGGTGTCGCTGCATGGCGCTCGGCCGGCGTGATCTTGAACACGCTGACCGCCTGCGCAAGAATGTCGGCTTGTTCCTGCAGGCTCTCGGCAGCGGCAGCGGCCTGCTCCACCAATGCGGCGTTCTGCTGCGTGATTTCATCCATCTGCGTGATGGCGCGATTGACCTCTTCGATGCCGACGCTTTGCTCTTGGCTGGCGGCGGTGATCTCGCTCATGATGTCGGCCACATGCTTGACCGAAGTCACGATCTCGCCCATGGTGGCGCCGGCTTCATCCACCAGCTTGCCGCCGGCGTCGACCTTGCCGACCGAGTCGGTGATGAGTTCCTTGATCTCTTTTGCGGCCGATGCCGAGCGCTGCGCCAGGCTGCGCACTTCGCTGGCCACCACCGCGAAACCACGGCCTTGTTCGCCGGCGCGTGCGGCTTCCACCGCAGCGTTTAGCGCCAGGATATTGGTCTGAAACGCGATGCCGTCAATGACGCTGATGATGTCGACGATCTTGCCGGAGCTTTCCTTGATCGACCCCATGGTCTGCACGACGCTGCCCACGACTTCGCCGCCCTTGACCGCCAGTTCCGACGCCGTGGTGACGAGCGAGTTGGCCTGGCGCGCGTTGTCGGCATTCTGTCGCACGGTGGAAGTCAGCTCTTCCATCGAGCTGGCGGTTTCCTCCAGGCTCGATGCCTGCGACTCGGTGCGATTGGACAGATCGGCATTGCCCATGGCGATCTCTTTCGACGCCACGTGAATCACATCGATGCTGGTGCGCACGTCGCCGACGATATGCACCAGGCTGCCGGTCATGTCGTTGAGCGCATGTAGCAGTTGCGCCGACTCGTCGCTGCCGACCACGACCGCGCGCGACGTCAGGTCGCAGGACGCAACCCGTTGCGCCATGCTCACCGATTCTGAAATCGGCACCGTGATCGAACGCGACAACATGGTGCCGATCCATGCCGCAAACAAGGCCAGCGCACTGATGCTTCCCAGCACCCAGATTTCATTGCGGCGCAACTGAGCGGTCTGCTGGCCGAGCGTGCTCTCCAGGCTCGCAATCACGACATCGACCACTTTGAACTGGGCGTCGATGGCCTCAGTGAATTTGGCGAAATATTCTTGCGAGGGAAAATCCAGCGTCTCCGGTTTGAGCACTTTCTCATCCGCCAAGGTAATGGCGCCGCCGGCAAGCTGTCGGGCGCTGTCGACGGTGGCGCCCAGACTGTCCTTCAATGACGTATTGATCAGGAACGCTTGCTGGAACAATTTGTCGGCCTGGCGGAGGCGTTCCTGCCCTGCCTGGCTCGGGCGAATCACGCCCAGTTTGTCTTCTTGCGTCGCGGTCTGTTTGGTCAGGATGGCGGCGCCGCGTGCGCGGGTTTTTCCCAACTCTTCCGTCAGCAGCGGCAGCGCGACGAACGCGCCGGTGATGAGCTTGGAACTATCGAGGTCGGCATCCAGGCTGAGCTTGAAATCATCGAGTATCAGATCATTGATCTCGAACAGCCTGGCGATCTGGTCGCTGTGCACGGCGAAACTCTGCGGTCCCGTTACCTGTCCGCCGCCGATGCCGTCGCGCAAACCGTTCCAGGCAGTCTGCACGGCCGCCAGGTTCTTCTCGATGGCGGGATTGCGCGCACCATTCTTGCGGAGCTCTTCAGACAGAGTCTGGAAGGCTTTGTCGACTTCCTGCGCCTTGCCCAGACGCTGTGGCGCAATCCCCGCATTGCCGCCGATCAGCACCGCCGACATGCCGCGATGCTGCTGCATCAGCTGCATCGTGCGCAATAAGGCGCGCGCCGGATTGACGCCCCGGATTTCCAATTGCTTGTGCGCAATGATGCCTTCGGCGCTGCTGATATACAGCGCGGTCGGCACGCCAAACAGCACGATGCCGATCACGCCCAGCAAGGCGAATTTTTTCCACAATTGCAGGCTGGCAAACAGGTTTCTCATTACATTCCCCCTTCATTTCCCCAAGGCACGGCGGCAACCGGTCAGAACGTCAGTGGCCCGCATCGTATCGACGGGTCATCATCACGTTTTATACCGGAATAGCGGTATTGCAAATAAATCTACTCGGGGAAAAAGAACGCAAGAACCATACCGATGCGTATGGATAACGGGATTCAGATGGGAAAGGAAAAACAGGCAGGTAAAAGTAGTGCTGAGCAGCGGATCGGAAGTCGCCCGCGGGCAACAAAAGCAAGGCAGGAAATCGAGAAAATACGGACAGTATTGCACCGACAAAACTGTCCACCAGGAAACTGCAACCTCGTCAGAACACGGCGGATATGTCCTGATCAGGCAACATCCACCACATCGGCCAACCCTGCAGGCGCCACGCTGCGCGCGTAATGCAAATGCTGCAGGAATTGCTGTGTGGCGGCATCCCACGAGTAAGTCATCGCATGCGCGCGTACGTCATCGCGCGACAGGTGCAAGGCATCCATGCAGGCCACGTCGAGATCCTCGTGCAGGGAGCCTGAGAAGCCGTTGGAGACCACGTCGATCGGTCCTTCGACCGGATAGGCGGCGACCGGTACGCCGCATGCCATTGCTTCCGCCAGCACCAGACCGAAGGTATCGGTGCGGCTGGGGAAGACGAACACGTCGGCGCAGTTGTAATACGCCGGCAATTCATCATGGCCCTTGGCGCCGAGAAAACGGACATGCGGATAGCGCTGCTCCAGTTCTTCGCGTTGCGGCCCGTCACCGATCACCCATTTGGAACCGGGCAACTCCAGCTTGAGGAAGGCTTCGATATTCTTTTCGACCGCCACGCGGCCGACGTACAGAAACAGCGGACGCACGATGCAGGCATGATCTTCCGCCGCCGGCTTGAAGTGCTCGGTATCGACGCCGCGGCCCCACAGCGCCACATTGCGGAAACCGTGTTCTTCCAGTGCTTCCTTCATCTTCGGCGTCGGCACCATGATGGCTTTGGACGGTCCGTGGAACCAGCGCATCAGGCGATACGTCAGCGCCTTGGGCAACAGCTTGCGCGCGCTCAGGTATTCCGGAAAACGCGTGTGATACGCGGTGGTGAAATCCAGCTTGTTCTTGAGGCAGTAGCGGCGCGCCGCGAGGCCCATGGGGCCTTCAGTCGAGATGTGGATGCAATCCGGTTTGAACGCATCCAGCGCGGCGGCAATCTTGGCATACGGCTTGTAGGCCAGCCGTATTTCGGGGTAAGTCGGGCAGGCAAACGTGCGGAAATCGCGCGGCGCCAGCATCAGTACTTCATGACCTTTGTTTCGCAGGCAATTCTGGGTTGCCCGTAGGGTGTTGACTACGCCATTGACTTGGGGTTCGCCCGCGTCGCTTACGATGGCAATGCGCATAAATCTTCTACTCCGGCTAATTTGGAACTCTTCTTCAACTGCATGATTTCGCCCCAGGTCACCAGGCGCAATTCGCCGGAGGGATCTTCGACCAGGGCCGACAGGCTTTCCACCCAATCGCCGTCATTGCAATACTTGATACCGTTGATGTCGCGGATTTCCGGTTTGTGGATGTGTCCGCAGATCACGCCGTCGAGACCCTTTTTGTGGGCTTCGGCGGCCAGTGCGTCTTCAAACGAGGTGATGTAATTGACCGCGTTCTTGACCTTGCCCTTGAGGTACTGCGACAGCGACCAGTACGGTAATCCTGCACGCGCGCGCCAGCTGTTGAACCACTGGTTGAACTTGAGGATCATGGTGTACAGGTTGTCGCCAACGTAGGCCAGCCACTTGGCGCATGCGATGACGCCGTCGAAACGGTCGCCGTGAATGACCAGCATGCGCTTGCCGTTGGCCGTGGTATGGATCAGTTCGTCGCGGATCTTGATGCCGCCGAAATCGAGGTCGATGAACTGACGGACGACTTCATCATGGTTGCCCGGCACGAAGATGACGTTGGTGCCCTTCTTGGCTTTCTTGAGCACCGTCTGCACGACGTTGTTGTGGCTTTGTTCCCAGTACCAGCGACGCTTGAGCTGCCAGCCGTCGATGATGTCGCCCACCAGATAGAGCGTCTCCGATTCGGTCGCACGCAAAAACTCAAGGAGTCTTTGCGCCTGGCACCCCGTCGTGCCGAGATGCACGTCGGAGATCCAGATTGTCCTGAAACGGAGGGGATCGCGTTTCATTCCCAGAGAGGCTTCTACACCATCGTCATCCAGAAACTGATCGCGTGGTTTCATACGGCTCTCGTTTCTTTCAGGTAGTGTTTGGCGTAGCGGCTGTCCAGTTTCGCCAGCGGCAACAACAGGAAAAAATCTGCCGAGTGGAAATCAGGATCCCAGGCCGGCTCGCCGCACACCCATGCGCCGCTGCGCAGGTAACCGCGCAACAGTGGCGGCACTTGCGGTTGGTGACCGGCTTCACGCTCCTGGATCGGGAACGCCGTATGCGGCGTCACGCTGTAATCCGGCGGCGCCATGTTGTTTTCTCTGAAAGCGTGATACAGCGCTGCCGCATTGTGACCGCCATCCGCGAGACTGACGCTGGCGCAACCCATCAGGTAGTCGCAACGTTCCTTGCGCATGAAGTCGGCAATGCCGGCCCACAGCAACATGATGACGGCGCCGCTGCGGTAATCCGGATGGATGCAGGCGCGGCCGGCTTCGCAAATGGAGTTGCGGATATTGTCGAGGCGGCTCAGGTCGAATTCCTGTTCCGAGTAGAATTTGCCCATGCGGCGTGCTGCATGCGGGCTCATGACGCGGTAGGTGCCGACCACGCTCAGTGTTTTGTTGTCGCGTACGATCAGGTGATCGCAGTAGTCGTCGAATTCATCCTTGTCCAGACCTTCGGCGTTGGCCAGAGCGGACAGGTTCATTGCTTCGATGAAGACTTTGTAGCGCAAACGTTGTACTTCGCGCACCTCTTCCGGCGTGCTGGCGAGACTCAATGACAGTTTGGAAAAACTCGGGTTAGCATCTGCTGGAGTGGTGAGCAGTCTCATGCATCGTCCTTTTTCAGTTGACAACGATGCAGAGCGTAACTGTCGATTGTTTCAGGCAAATGACACATGACCGCCGCATGGCAAGCCTGCAACACTGCCGCCGAATCCCTCCTGCAACGGCGCTGTCAGCCTCCTGCAAGGAAATGATGTGAACTTTATAACGAACGTCTCCGTCGAACCGAAGCTGCCGATTCTTTCGGCCTACAGGATAGGAAGATAAAGATATGACTGAAGATGAAATTCGTCGCAATGCTTTCGCCATGCCGATTCACAATCCGGCATTTCCACCCGGTCCTTATCGCTTCGTTGACCGTGAGTTTCTGATCATCACTTATCGCACCGATCCGGAAGCGCTCAGAAAGATCATTCCCGCCCCGCTGCAATTCGTCGAGCCCATCGTCAAGTTTGAATTCATCAACATGCCGGACTCGACCGGCTTCGGCCACTATTGCGAATCGGGCCAGGTGATCCCGGTGACGCTCAACGGCGTTGCCGGCGGTTACGTGCACAGCATGTATCTCAACGACCATCCGCCGATTGCGGGCGGTCGCGAACTATGGGGCTTCCCCAAAAAGCTCGGCAGTCCCGAGCTGCGCGTGCACACCGACACGCTGGTCGGCACGCTCGACTACAGCGATTTTCGCATTGCCACCGGCACCATGGGATTCAAGCATCGCTCGCTCGATCATGAGGCCATTGCGAAGACGCTGGGGTCGCCGAGTTTTCTGCTGAAGATCATTCCCCACGTCGACGGCACACCGCGCATCTGCGAACTGGTACAGTACAGTCTGTCCGACATCACCATCAAGGGCGCCTGGACCGGCCCCGGCGCACTGGAACTGCATCCGCACGCGCTGGCGCCTGTCGCCGACCTGCCCGTGCTGGAAGTCATATCGGCCGTGCATATTTTGTCTGACCTGACCCTGCCCCTGGGCACGGTTGCTTTTGATTATCTTGCTAAATAAAGGAACGTCATGCTACTCGAAAATAAAGTCGCCCTGATCACAGGTGCAGCCAGCGGTATCGGCAAGGAAATCGCCATCGAATACGCCAAGGCCGGCGCCAAGGTCGTCATCGCCGATCTGGCGCTGGACGCCGCCAAAGCCACAGCAGAAGAGATCACGAAAAGCGGCGGCACCGCCATGGCCGTCGCCATGAACGTGGTGGACGAAGCGCAGGTCGACAAGGGCATCGCCGACGCGGTTGCCGCTTATGGCACGCTCGACATCCTGATCAGCAATGCCGGCATCCAGATCATCGCCCCGATCGTCGACAGCACCTTGGACAACTGGCGCAAGATGCTGGCGATCCACCTCGACGGCGCCTACCTGACCACCCGTGCAGCAATGCGCGCGATGATCAAGGCTGGCAACGGCGGCTCGATCATCTACATGGGTTCGGTGCACTCGCACGAAGCCTCGCCGCTGAAGGCGCCATACGTCACCGCCAAGCACGGCCTGATCGGCCTGGCCAAAGTCGTCGCCAAGGAAGGTGCAAAGGACAAAATCCGCTCCAACGTGATCTGTCCGGGCTTTGTCCGCACACCGCTGGTGGAGAAGCAGATTCCGGAGCAGGCCAAGGAACTGAACATCAGCGAAGACGACGTGATCAAGAAGGTCATGCTGAAGGATACGGTTGACGGTGAATTCACGACGACTGCGGATGTGGCGCAGACGGCGGTGTTCCTGGCGGCGTTTCCGACGAATGCGCTTACCGGGCAGTCGGTGGTGGTTAGCCATGGGTGGTTTATGCAGTAAGCGTCGCGAGCGCTTGTTGCTTGGGATGCAAAAAGCCGCCTGTTTGGGCGGCTTTTTTTATGGTCTGTATTTGTTTTGTTCCGACTTGGTTTTACGGGTAGCTTCGATTTTTCTTTCTTCGATCAAGCTTTGCCGAGGGCGGCCCGGCAGCCGCTCACTTTCTTTGCTTCGCCAAAGAAAGTGAGCAAAGAAAGGAGTGGAGCACGGCTCCAACTGCTCGCCTTCGGCATCGCACTGTCACACGTGCGTCGACGATTTTGAGGCCGTCGTCCCAGCAAACGCTGGGACCCAGTTTTTGCTCACTTTTCTTGGCGGAGCAAGAAAAGTGAGCGGCTGCCGGGCCGCCCCCGGCGAATGGTTGATCGAAGAAAGAAAAGATGAAGCCAGAGAAGAAGTAACGTCGGAACAAAACACAAACAACAAACAACTACCCTTCCAACTCCCCAACCCACTCCCCATCCACCATCTTAGGAAAAACCTTCACCAACACAATCTTCGGCCCCTTCATCTTCACCACCACGATGTCAAAAGCAGGGAACTCCACCTTCTGCCCTTCCTTAGGCACCTCACCCAGCTTCTCCATCACCAGACCACCCACCGAGTCGACGCTCTCGTCATACTCAAAGTCAATGCCCAGCATATGCTCCAGCGTGACGATAGGCAGACTGCCCTTGCCCAGCAAAGTGCCGTCGTCCTGACGCGTCCATTCGTTATTGGTATGACGGAATTCGTCGCGAATCTCGCCCACCAGCACGCTCAGCAGATTGTCCAGCGTGATGAAGCCCAGCGGCGGCTGTCCCTGGCGGCCGATGATCGCGAAGTGCGGCGTGCCGGTACGGAAACGGCGCAGCAATTCTTGCGCCGACAAACTCGGTGAGATGTATTGCACCGGACGCAGATACAGACGGAGATCGGCCACCGCCTTGCCATCCTGCTGCGCGATGAAGACGTCCTTCAGATGCAGCAACCCCAGCACTTCCTGACGGTCTTCATCGAAGTAGGGATAACGGCTGAAACGGTTGCGGTAAATGATCTCCAGATTTTCTTCCTGCGTATTGCCGGCGCTCAGCGCAATGATCTCGTTGGCGGGACGCATCAGGTCCATCACCTTCAGATCGCCGAAGTCGAGCGATTGCGCCAGCACGTTCCACTCGTCGCGGGTGAACTTGCCTGCCGCCTTGCCGCCGCCACGCAAGATGAGTTTGATCTCGTCCGATGAATAGTGCGAATCGTGGCCATGCGCGTCGCCCAGGCCGGAGATGCGCAGCACCCAGTTGGCGCTCAGGTTCAGCAGCCAGATCGCGGGATACATCGTCCAGTAGAAACCGTACAGCGGCATCGCGCACCACAGGCCGACACGCTCCGGGTTGCGGATGGCCATGGACTTCGGCGCGAGTTCGCCGACGACGATGTGCAGGAATGAAATGATGACGAAGGCAAAGACGAAGGAAACACCGTGAATCAACTCCGGCGACGTCACGCCGAGTAGCGCAAACAGCGGTTCCAGCACACGCGCAAAGGCGGGCTCGCCGATCCAGCCGAGACCCAGCGACGCCAGCGTGATGCCCAGTTGGCAGGCCGACAGATAAGCGTCAAGTTGATTGTGGACAGTGGCCAGGATGCGTCCGCGCAAACCTTGCGTCTTGACGATGGCTCTGATGCGAGTCTGGCGCAGTTTGACCAGACCGAATTCTGCTGCGACGAAAAAACCGTTCAGCGCGACCAGAAAGAGGGCCGCGACGATCAGTAAGATGTTTTCCAACGAGGGTACCTATTGAGTAGTGAAGAAATTACGGATGCTGAAGAACAGCTAACAAAACAGCGCGAAGTCCGCCGGGTGGAACCGCGGATGCGCAATGAAGAAATCGCAAACGGGAAAAACTGCGAAAGTTTTGTTAGCTGCTCTTGCCTGTTGCTGCAAGCGCAAGACGTAATTTACCACGACCACAGGCGTTGTCAGAAAACGATGTCAATCCGGCAAGCCGGATTGACGAGGCATCAACAATCAGCGGCGCAGCTCCGGCGTGATGAAACGCAGGCCCAGCACCACATAGCGGCCTTGCGTCTCGCGCCCGAAGGTGTTGCCATAGGTCAGATCCATTTCGACATGGTCCGGCACCAGCTTCGCGCGGATACCCGCCTGATAGCCGGGCTTGCCCTTGTTCTCGCCAAAGACTTCGCCGATGAGCGACAGCCTGTCCATCAGGCGCGTCTCGTTGCCCAGACCCCAGGTCAACCGCGTGGTTTGTTCCTTGCCCCGGTGGTTGAAACCGAGATTGGTATGCAGCAGCAGCGCGTCGTCCTTGAACGAGAACGAAGTCAGCAGCTTGGAATAGTAATTCCACGAGCGCTGGCGCACGCCGTCATTGCCGTCGCCGCTGTCGGTCTGGCGCACCACGCCGCCGAGCATACCGACGCCATAGCTGTTGGCCGACATTTCCTTGAATACTGTTTTACCCTGCAACTGGCTGTTCGAGAGATACATGCCGTTGGCATCGCGCTGCCACGAATTGCCCCAGGAAATCTCCAGATTGCCGGTGAGGTTGCACGATGGATTGAGCCAGCGCTCGGTGCCGTCGCGATTGAATTTACCCCAGGCTTCCAGCTGGCATTTGTTGGCGTCGAGCACCTGCGCGTCGTCGACATTCATTGCACCGGCAGCGTATGCCGACTGCACCCCCAGCAATCCATGGACGGCCATGGTTGCGATCATGATTTGTTTTTTCATGTGTTGCCCCGTCTTCAAAAATCTGACGCTGCCATCGGAAGGCAACGTCCGGCGTGATGCTAGCACCATGCCTCCGACGCGGGCAATCAGAAATCGAACACGAGCCGGAGATTTTGAAATACGAGGGCGAAATAACCACAGTGACATGCCTCCGTCACACTTCCGCATACGCAGAACTGTGATGGAAGCATGCTGAAATTGCTGTGTTGAGAGTGCTTATCGTTTACGAGTAGTGAGACCGACTCAACGTTTGCGCGGACGCGCGGGATCAGGCAAACCGCACTTCAAAAATTCACCGCGGCCGATTGCGCCTTGCGGATCCTTGCCGTCATACACCACCTCGCCGCGCGACAGCGTGGTCGTGGGCCAGCCGGTGACCATGACGCCTTCGTACGGCGTGTAGTCGACGTTATGATGCAGATCGGCATTGGCGATCACGACTTCCTTGTGCGGATCCCAGATCGCGATATCGGCATCGGCGCCGATGGCGATGGTGCCCTTCTGCGGATACAGGCCGTACATCTTGGCCGGATCGGTCGCCGTCAGTGCGACAAAGCGGTTGAGATCGATACGGCCTTTGCCCACGCCTTCCGAAAACAGCAGCGGCAAACGCGTTTCCAGCCCTGGCGTGCCGTTGGGAATGTAGCGGAACGGCACCTCCTTCCCGCCCGGCATCTTGCCCTTGGGATCGGCATAGCGAAACGGTGCATGGTCCGATGAGAACACCGTGAACAAGCCGTTGGCCAATCCATCCCAGATGTGTTGCTGGTTTTCCTTGTCGCGCGGCGGCGGGCTGCAGATGCACTTGGCGCCGTGGTAGCCTTCCTGATCGAGATCGTCTGCCGTCAGCATGAAATACTGCGGACAAGTTTCGGCGTAGATACGCAGGCCGTGACCGTGCGCCCAGCGGATCTGCTCGATGGCTTCCTTGCCCGATACGTGCACGATCAGGATCGGCACGTCAACCAGTTCTGACAGCGCGATCGCGCGATGCGTGGCTTCCCGCTCCACCAGCATCGGCCGTGAAGTCGCGTGGTACTTCGGCGCCGTCAGGCCGGCGTCTTCCAGTTGCTCGGTGAGCCATGCAATGCAGTCGGCATTTTCAGCATGAATCATCACCATCGCGCCTTCGCGCCGTGCAATGGCCAGCACGTCGATGATCTGGCGATCGTTGAGTTTCAGATCGTCGTAGGTCATGTAGATCTTGAACGAGGTGTAGCCTTCGCTGATCAGTTGCGGCAGCTCTTCCTTCAAGACCTTTTCGGTCGGGTCGCTGACGATCATGTGGAAAGCGTAGTCGATCACCGCCTTGCCCTCCGCGCGGCGATGATAATCCTCCACCGCAGCCCGCAGAGACTGGCCCTTGGCCTGCGCGGCAAACGGAATCACCGTCGTGGTGCCGCCGCAAGCTGCCGAAATCGTGCCGCTGCGAAAATCGTCGGCCATCTCCAGCCCTTCTTCCATCGGCTGGTCGAGATGGCAATGGCTGTCGACCCCGCCCGGCAACACCAGTTTGCCGGCCGCATCGATTTCTTTCTTGCCGGGAGCAAGATTGCGCCCCAAAGCGACGACCTTGCCGCCCACGATGCCGACATCGCACTGCATGATGTCGGATGCCGTAGCGACGGTGCCGTTGCGGATTACCAGATCAAAGTCTTCCATATGCCGCTCCGGATTTATTGAACGTCGCGGAACAGGCTACCCCAGCCGCGGATGCGCGACGGATCCGATCCCGCCTGCTTGAGCGACTTCCACACCACGGTGGAAATGGTGTCGTAGATCGGAATGCCGACCTCGCGTTCCAACTCCTCCACCAGCGGCGCGCCGCGCAGGTTGGTGCAGAAGATGGTGATGGCTTGCGGTTTTTCCTTAGCGACTTCACGCACCATGGCGCGCAATTCGTCGGCGCCGACTTCGGAGAACGAAAAATTATCCTGCTTGCGCAGATGGTGCTCGGCGATGCATTCCATGCCTGATGCCGCGTAATTCTTGATGATCGCGGCCTGCACGTCGTCCAGGTAAGGCGTCACCAGACCGAAGCGCTTGACGCCGGTGATGTCGAAAATTTCATTCAATGCCAGCACCGAAGTGCATGCCGGAATGCCGGTCGCTTCGGTGATGCGGCGGCACAGGCGTTCGTCGGCGTCGAAACCGAGCCAGCCCGACGAGGTGCCGTTCCAGCCGATGCTTTGCACCTTGGCGTGCGACAGCAGTTCGGCCGCACGCAGAATTTCGCTGTCGTCGAATTGCGCCAGCGCCTGATTCGACAAGGCAATCTCGGTCACGCGGAAGCGGCCGAAGTGTGCGCTGGCTTCCGGGATGTCGCCGATCATTGCGGTCGTGACCGGTTCCAGTGTGGTGTTAGACGAGGGCGTCAGCATGCCGAGCAGAGTACGTTGAGTCATCATGGTTTCCTTAAAATCTATGCTGCGAGTTTGACTGCATCAGCATGAGCGAGCGCAGATTCTTCGCGGATCAGGCTCAGCACATGGCGTTTGTATTGGTTGAATTCGGTGGTCGTGGTGTCGCGCGGCCGCGCCAGGTCGATGTCGATCAGATCGCGGATGCGGCCCGGCCTATGCGTCATGACGGCGACCTTGGTCGCCAGCACCAGCGCTTCGTCGACGCTGTGCGTGACGAACACGATCGTACCCTCATAGCGCTGCCACAGCGTGACCAATTCTTCCTGCATCTCCATCTTGGTCTGCGCATCGAGCGCGGCGAAGGGTTCATCCATCAGGATCACCGAGGGGTTCTGCAACAGCGCACGGGCAATGCCGACACGCTGCGCCATACCGCCCGAGAGCTCGGCCGGGAAGTGGTTTTCAAAGCCCTTGAGTTTGACCGTCTCGATGAACGGCTGAGCCGCGGCGCGGCGTTCGGCGGCGCTCTTTCCCTGCAGCTTGAGCGAGAACGCGATGTTGTCCCACACCGGCAACCACGGCATCAGGTTGGCCTGCTGGAACACCATGCCGCGATCGGCGCCGGGGCCGGTGATCGGCTTGCCGTCCACGATCACGCTGCCCGAGGTCGGATGCTCGAAGCCGGCGATCATGTTCAGCAGCGTCGATTTGCCGCAGCCGGATGGGCCGAGCAGGCAGAGGAATTCCTTCTTCTCCAGTTTCAGTGTGACGTTGTCGATGGCGAGCATGTCGGTGCCACGTTTTTTGTCCTTGAAGACCTTGACGATATTGTTGAGTTCGATAAATGCCATGTTGTTCTCCTTACGCTTTGCCCTGCACTGTCGCCACATGCTGCCAGCGCAGTACCGAATTCATGATCAGTTTCAGGATCAGGTCAGCCAGATAGCCGAGCAAACCGATGCTGATCATGGCCGCAATCACCAGGTCGTAGCGCAGGAAGTAGTACGAATCCCATAGCGCGTAGCCGAGACCGCTCTTGACCGCCACCATCTCCGCCGTCACGGTCAGCATCCAGGCGCTGCCGATGCCGATGCGCAAACCCGCGAAGATGCTCGGCATCGCCGCCGGCAAGATCACAAAACGCAACAACTGGCTCTGATTGGCGCCGGCCATCGCCGCCGCGCGCAACAGATTGCGGTCGGAGGTTTTGACGCCGTGCACGGTGTTCATCAGAATCGGAAAGAACGCGCCGAGGAACACCAGAAAGATCGCCGGCTTGTTGGCGATGCCGAACCAGATGATCGCCAGCGGAATCCACGACACCGGCGGAATCGGCCGCAGCATCTGCACGGTCGGTTCGATGGCGCGTTCCACCCAGCGCCACCAGCCGATCGCCACGCCCAGCGCAATGCCGGAAATCGCCGCAATCAGATAACCGGCCGTGACGCGCATGCAACTGGCTATGGCGTCGAAGATCCAGCGGCCGCTGCTGTCCTGCGCCGCTTCGCTGTAGCCGAAGATCCAGTCCATCCAGGTTGCAAACACGCGCGAGGGCGCCGGCAGCAAGGAAGCAGGGATCGCTCCCGAACGGGAAAATGCTTCCCAGAACAACACCAGCAAAATCGGTACGGCGAAACGCCACTTCGCCTCCGACAAGGAGCGCATCAATCCATTCATTGTGATCACCTGCTTTCTATCTAACGTCTAGCTAACTAAGTTCGTCGTGCACACCGATGGAAATCAGTAGCCCAGTTCGGTCTTCGGCTTCTTGGTCACTTCCATCAGAAAGCTGTAGTCCATGTTTTTGTCGATCTGCGCCGAAACGTCGGTGG
This sequence comes from Herbaspirillum sp. GW822-FHT03A08, assembly GCF_058801885.1. NCBI lineage: Bacteria > Pseudomonadati > Pseudomonadota > Betaproteobacteria > Burkholderiales > Oxalobacteraceae > Herbaspirillum > Herbaspirillum sp. GW822-FHT03A08. The sequence goes on from NZ_JBXANR010000001.1 coordinate 789,054, forward strand.
AGATGTATTTCAGATCTTTCATCATGGTGCCGATGGCTTGCGTCTGTGCGCGGTACATCTTGTAGTCGGGATAGGAATTCTTCAGCGCCTCGGTGGCGACGGTCTTGTCCAGGCCGGTGCCCTTGACGATGCTGGCGACCCAGGCGCCCTTGTCCTTTTGCAGGTTGTCGACCAGACGCACCACGGCCGCGACGGTTTCCTTCACCTCAGCCGGATGTTCCTTGATCACGTCCGAACGGGTGACGATCAGGTTGGTCAGGCGGCCTGCTGCTTGCTTGTAGGGGAATGCAAAATGTTTGCCGACGCCGGTCATGCGAATTTGCGAGGCGAACGGTTCAACCGAGCAGATAAGTTCGACTTCGCCGCGCTGCAAGGCTGCGGCGTGGTCGGACGGATTCGGGATATTGATGAACTGCACGTCCTTATTCGGGTTGATGCCGTTCAAGGCCAGTTCGCCGCGCATGTGCAAATCCTGCGCATTGCCGCGCGAGGCCGCGATGCGGAACGGCTTGCCCTGTGCCTTGTAGTCGGCGATCAATTTCTTCAGGCCGGCCCAGTCGTCGGACGCCAGCGCGGTGTCTTTGCCGACCAGCATTTCAGAACCGCCGTTGACCTGTCCCGACACCGCCACCAGATCGAAGCCCTTGTCGAGACCGCTGACGAAGGACAAATAAGTGACCTGCGCGATATCCACGCTCTTGGATACCAATGCCGTGAGCGCATCGCTGCCGGCAGTGAAGTTGATGCCTTCGATATCGACGTTCTTGGCCAGTTCCGGCACCAGCGCCATGGACATGCAATGCGCGCATTTGGCGTAGGCCAGTTTGAATTTCGGCTTGGACTGGGCCTGCGCCGAACCGGCAAACACCAGGCTGCATGCCAGGCCCAGCGTCACGGCCGCAGTGCGGAAGACGAACAGCCGCGATGAAGTTTTTGGTGGTTTTTGTGTTTCTTGTGCCAGGTATTGCATGGTGACTCTCCCGTAAGTAGAACAACAATGAGCAACATCTATTTAAATTGTGACAATCCAATTTCTTTATTGCGACAATGTATGCAATAGATGTGCCAGGAGAGTTTTGGATCGGAATCGCTTTTGTGGAAGCCTGTTGGCCACTATTCCACCCTCAATTCACTGCCTTCGTACAAAGCGCCGCGTCCACGCTGGTGCAAAAAGGAAAAAATCAAACCAAATCAGTGCGACAAAATATTTTATAAATGTGGGGAAATTTTTTATTAATTGTGACAATATATCTCCACAAAATTAATTCCGGCTTGCCCCCTTAAATAAAAGAACAGGCGAGCAGGACACTCATTCAGGACCAGGCAATGACCAGCACCATCACCCCAAACGCAAAAACCGGCCCCGGCCGAAAGAAAGCCGCCGGCAAACCGGACAACAGCCCTCTTCCGGCGCAAGCCGTCAGCGCCCGCCCGATGGCCGGCGACATCATTTATGAACGCATCCTCACTTCCATCATGGAACACCGCCTCACGCCGGGCACCAAGCTGGTGGAAGAAAAGCTGGCCGGCATCTTCAACGTCAACCGCACGCGTGTGCGCGAAGTGCTGGCGCGGCTGAGCCACGAAGGCCTGATCACGACGATTCCGAATCGCGGCGCCTTCATCGCCAGTCCGACGCCGAGCGAGGCGCGCGCGATCTTTGCCGCGCGCCGCCTGATCGAACCGGCGCTGCTGCGCCATCTGTGCGAACAGACCAGACCTGAACACATCGCCCAACTGCGCGCGCACGTGGCGCAAGAAGCGCAGGCGCGCGAAGCCAACGACCGGCGCGCAATCATCCGCCTGTCGGGCGAATTCCACATCCGCATCGCAGACATGGTTGAGAATCCGGTCATGAGCAAAATGATGCGCGAGCTGGCGTCGCTGACCTGCCTGATCATCGTGCTCTACGATTCACCGACCGTCCCTGCATGCACCCACGACGAACACGGCGACATCATCGACGCCATCGCCGCCGGCAATGCCGAACAGGCCGTGGCGTCCATGATCGAGCATCTGCATCACATCGAGGCAGTGCTCGACATGTCGGTTCCGCCGAGCGAAGAGGAAGATCTGGAAGCGGTGCTGGGGGTGATGTAAACGCAAACCAGGCACCCGGATGACATCAGTGCGTACTCAAGCACAAATTTATTCGAATTTTTACGAGATATTTATTCTGCCGGGCTGAAGTTTTATAAGAATTAAACGCCGCTTTTTTTATCTTGTAGTCCACATCAACCTGACATGTGGAGTACAAGAAAATGACATCCCCGAAGACCTTTCCTTTGGCGCTTGGCCGCCTGCTGATTCTGACTGCAGGCGCAGCGGCCTTGCTGCAGGCGGTACCGTCGATGGCGGCGGAAAGCAGCGATGCACCGGCAGCCTCTGCACCTGCACCGGCCTTCACCACCAGCGCCAACATCGGCCTCTACAGCCAGTACGTCTTCCGCGGCCTGACCCAGACCAATGAAAAACCCGCCCTGCAAGGCGGCTTCGATCTCTCGCACGAGAGCGGTCTGTATGCCGGCATCTGGGCTTCCAACATCAGCTGGATCAGCGACGCTACACCCGGCGCTTCGGCCAGCCTGGAAGCCGACATCTACGGCGGCTTCAAGTATTCGTTCAACGACACGCTGACCGGCGACATCGGCTTCCTGCATTACGCCTATCCCGGCAGCTTCCCCGGCGGCTACACCAAGGCCGACACCAATGAACTGTATCTCGGCCTCGACGCAAAATGGGTCACGCTGCGCTACTCCTACGCCCTCGGCAATACCTTTGGCAGCCCTGACACGCGCGGCTCCAGCTACATCGACCTGTCGCTGACGCATGAACTGTTCGCCGGCATCAACGGCGTCGCCCATGTCGGCCATCAACGCTATACCGGCCCCAACTCGTCGAACCTGTCCTACACCGACTGGAAACTCGGTCTGAACCGCGACTTCTCCGGCTACGTCCTCGCCGCCTATTACACCGGCACCAACGCCAAGGATGCCGGCTATACCGTCAAGGGCAAGAACCTGGGCCGCGACCAACTGGTGCTGGCGGTCTCGCGTACGTTCTGATCATCCGTATCCATTGCTCCGGAGGCCATCATGCGCCACTACCTCATTCCTTCGTACAAGCACGTTCCCGGCGATTTCCTGAACGCTGCGGCAAAGCGCCGCAGCCGGCAAAAGAAAGCGGCATGGAGCGTGATGCTGGCGGTCATGTTGTATGCGGCGCTGGGCCTGCAGTCATCGCACGCGGTCGTCCCCTACCGTTCCCCGGAAGACTACGGCCCGTCGATAGAAGCCAGGAATCATCTGCCCGCCTGCCGCCGTGCCGCCATGGAAACAATGGCAGCGGCCAATGGCGCTGCAGGCGGCAAGATAGAAAGCGAGAGTTTCGTACAGCGCGCCGAAGCGGAATATTTCCGCTTCGTGCTGCGCAACGGCAGCAGAGAGGTGTTGATCATCTGCGACGGACGCACGGGCGTGGTCCGTCGGCAGATCGACATCTGGGGGGATCTTTAGATTCACGCAGCAGCGTTGATATCCATGCCCGGCACTTTGAAGAACGCAATCGACCGTCGCAGCTTCTCAGCCTGCGCACTCATCTCTTCAGCAGTCGCGGCCAGCTCTTCCGAGCCGGCGGCATTGTGCTGCACCGTCATGCTCAGTTGCGCCACCGCAGAATTGATCTGGCTCACGCCGGAGGATTGTTCGGCGCAGGAGCGCGCAATCTGCAACACCAGCTCCGAGGTCTTCTGGATATCGGGCACCAGGCTTTCCAGCAACTGGCTGGATTGCTCAGCCAACTCGACGCTCTTGTCGGCGACCTCGCTGATTTCCTGTGCGGCGGTCTGGCTGCGTTCTGCCAGCTTGCGGATTTCTGCGGAGACCACCGCAAAACCACGGCTTTGTCCACCTGAACTGGCTGCTTCGATGGCGGCATTCAGCGCCAACAAATTAGTCTGATAAGCAATGTCATCAATCACTTCCACCATCTTCGCAATGCGTTTCATGGCCAGCACGGTCGAGCGCACTGCCGAGCCGCCCTCGCCCGCGCCATTGGCAGTCTTGCCGGCGAGCGCATCGGTCACGCGCGCGCTGGTGGCGTTCTGTGCAATCGAAGACGACATTTCTTCCAGCGAAGCGCTGGTCATTTCAATGCCTGACGCCTGCTCATTGGCGCCCTGCGACAGCGACTGCGCGGTGCTGCTGATTTCGCGCGAGGCATCGGCCAGCACGCCTGCGCCTTCGGCCACATCAGCGACCACCACCGACAACCTGTCCACCATATCCTTCATGTGATACACCAGACTGGAGCTGTCGTTGGCGGCAATATCGATGCTGGTGGTGAAATCGCCCTGCGCCACTTTGCTCAGCGCTTCAATCACATCGGCCGGTTCGCCGCCCAGCTGACGCACCAGGCTGCGGCAGATCATCCAGCCGAACAGCGCCGCCAGAATCGCGATCAGCACCACGCCGCCGGTCAGCAGATTGCGCAGCTCTTCCTGTTCCGCGATGCGTTTGTCGATCAGTATCTGTATTTGATCGGCAACCAGAAAAGCCGTCTGGTATTGCTGATCGATAGCGCCGCTGGTGCCGGAGAAATAATCCATGGGCGTCATTGTGAGCCTGTCGGGTGCAGCAATGTTGTCGCGCGACAGATCGAGCATGGCGCGGCCGCGCGCGATGGACGTGGCTGAGCTTTGTCCCAGTTGCGCTTTCAGCGCGGGCGCGGATTCATAGGTCTTGTCAAAATAACGCAGCACGCTGCGGCCATACAGGCGCGTGCTCGCAATCAGGCTGTGCATGACGGCGCGGCCTTCATCGTCGATCTGGCCCGCAATCAGATAGCGCACGCCGGCGCCGCGCACTTGTCCCAGATATTCACCGTACTGCGGCAGGTCGAAATAGACGGCGTGAACGAGGTAGTAGATTGCCGGATCCGAATCAAGCGTCAATCCATAGCGGTCCGCGATCTTTTCGCTCAGCAGCAGCAAACTCTGGCACAACTGGCTATGCCGGGTGAAGCTGTCTGCCTGGGTCACGCCATGCTTGCCGACCGCTTTGGACAACTCATTCCATTCGGTGCGGATCTTTTGCAGCGAGGGCATTGCTTCGGGAAGGCCTCGCTGCAGCGACTGCGCCAGGTCGTCCAGAGCCAGATTGCCTTGCCGCTCGGCCTCGCCGCGCTGGTCTTCCATCTGACCGGAAACCAGGAAGGCGGTCGACAAGGCGCGATGCTGTTGCAGCCGCTGCAAAGCCTGCAGCGCTTTCTTGCCGGGTTCAAGCCCGGCTCGCTCCATCCGAGAAACAAAGATGCTCTTGTTGGCGCCGTCCATAAACAGATAAAGCGGCGGCCCCACCAGCAACAAACCCATCCCCCCCAACAACACCATGCGTTGCCACAGTTTTACCCGCTGCAAAAAGCGCGTCATGAAACACTCCTGTTTTCTTCTTGGCAAACAGTCTAACAAATCAGGAGTGAAAAAGAGCGTCCGATTGCCGCTCAGGCCGGTATCCGGGCAGGGTTTGACGTATTTTTACGCCGGTTCGGCGTTTATCACCCGATAACCGACTCCGATTTCGGTCAGGATATATTTGGGCTGCGCCGAATCCTGCTCCAGCTTCTGGCGCAGGCGCTGCATGTAGATGCGCAGGTAGTGATGATCTTCGGTATGCGACGGTCCCCAACCTGCCGCCAGCAGTTGGCGATGGGTAATCACGCGCCCGGCGTCGCGCAGCAATGTGGAAATCAGGCGATGCTCGATCTGCGTCAGATGCACCGGCTCGCCGCCTTTGCTCACCGTGCGCGCCGGCAGATCGATCACCAGATCGCCGAGGCGGAAACGTCCTGTAGCGGCGCTGGCCTGGCTGCGGCGGCGCAGTTGGGCGCGGATGCGCGCCAGCAGTTCCGGCACGCCGAACGGCTTGGTCAGATAATCGTCGGCGCCGGCGTCGAGCGCAGCGACCTTCTCCGCCTCCTGCGTGCGCGCCGACAGAATCACGATGGGCACGTCGCTCCACGAGCGGATGTCGGCGATGACCTGCTTGCCGTCCTGGTCAGGCAGACCGAGATCGACGATCACCAGATCCGGCTTGCGCGTGCCGGCTTCCACCATGCCCTCGCGGGCGGTGCGCGCCTCGTGGACGATGAAGCCCTCCTGCTCAAGCGCGCTGCGCACCAGCTTGCGGATGTGGGCATCGTCTTCGACGAAAACAATATTGCCTGCGTGATCCAACATGATCGCTATTCCTCTTCGGGTAGTGCCGGTGGTTTGTCCAGAGGCAAAGTAAAACAGACGCGCGCACCGCAACCGGCATCGCCTTGCAACGCCCGGATGGTGCCGCCATGTGCGTCGACAATAGCGCGGCAGATTGCCAGCCCCAGGCCGACGCCGGGCGTGCTCGACTCCGTGTCGCCACGGGTGAATTTTTCAAATGCGCGTTCTTCCATGCCTGCCGGAAAACCCGGCCCGCGGTCGATCACGCTGATTTCCATCATGCCCGCATTCGCTCTGGCGTCGACAATGATGATTTCGCCGGCCGGCGCGTATTTGACGGCGTTTTCAATCAGGTTCGCGAAGACGCGTTCGATCAGCACGGCATCGAACCGCACCAGCGGCAAGTCGACCGGCAGATGCGTCTCGACGCGGCGCTCGCCCAGCGTCTTGTTCAGCAAACGCAGAGCGGTGCCGACGACTTCCTCAATCGAATTCCATTGCCGGTTAAGCGTGATGCCGCCCGACTGCAGGCGCGCCATGTCGAGCAGGTTTTCCACCAGCCCCGACATGCGCTGCGACTGTTCGCTGATGGTGACCGCCATTTCGCGTTCATCGACGCCCAGCGACGGTTGCCGCGCCAATGCTTCGGCGCTGCCGACCAGCGAGGTCAGCGGCGTGCGCAAATCATGCGAAATCGCCGACAGCAAAGAATTGCGTAGACGCTCCGACTCCATCGTCACCAGCGCATCCTGCGCGACTTCGGCATAGTGCAGGCGCTCGATCGCCATGGCGATTTGCGAACAGAAAATTTCCAGCATCTGCCGGTTTTCCGGCAAGGCCAGTTGCAAGGGATCCTCGGCGACAAACGCCAGCACGCCGCGCGTACGCATGGTGGCGTTCAGCGGCAGGTACAGCGCCTGCGCCGCCGGCAAGGTTGCGGTGCCGCGGCCCGCCGCCTGATCGTTGTCGTAGACCCATTGCGCCACGCCCAGGTCGATGTGCTGCAAGGCATGCGCATCATGTTCCTCCGGCGCTGCCACGCGCACGTTCTCCCCGCTGTCGGGAAGGCAGAACGCCGTCTTCGCACCGAACACGGCGCCGAGATGACGGCGACCGATTTCCAGTATCTGCTCCAAGGTCAGCACCGCCGCCAGTTCCTTGCCGAGCATGTACAGGTTGCCCGCGCGCGCTTCACGCAACATGGCGACGTTGGCCTGATGCCGCATGCGCGAGGCCAGCGAGCTGATGAACAACGACACCGCCAGCATCACCAGCAAGGTAATCAGATATTGCGCATCCGAGACACTGATCGAAAAACGCGGCGCAACGAAGAAAAAGTCGAAGGCCAGCACGCTCATGATCGACGCCAGCGCCGACGCCGACCGGCCATAGCGGACCGCGACGATCATCACACCGACCAGATACAGCATGATGACGTTGGCGGGATGCAGATACGCAATCAGCCACCACGCCAGCGCCGTGGTCACCGCGCAGCTGACCGTCGCCCACAGATAGCCGCGGCGGCGGCGCAAGCGTCCGCTATCGTCGTGTGTTTCCTCCGCCGGTGTTCTGATGCTTTCTTCCTGGCCGGCGCCGGCAGGACGCGCCACGGTGTAGACGTCGATGTCCTTGCCTTCGGCGCCAATACGTTCGGCCAGCGTCTTGCGCCACCAGCGCATCCAACGGCCTCCATGAGTTTGACCGATCACCAGCTTGCCGGCATTGCGGCTGCGTGCAAACTGCACCAGCGCCTGCGCCACGTCTTCGCCCGTGATGCTGGCGGTTTCCGCACCGAGTGATTGCGCCAGCTTGAGATTCTTGAGTATGCGTTCGCGCCCGGCCAGCGTCACACGCGGCCATGCCGGCGCATCCACATGCACCGCCAGCCAGTCGGCTTGCAGCTTGGCCGCCAGCCGTGCCGCGGCGCGCACCAGCTTGTCTTCGTCGGCACGCGCACCAATCGCGACCACGATGCGTTCCTTGGTTTGCCACAGCTGCACGATGGAACGATCGGCACGGTACTCGCGCATGTCGGCATCGACGCGATCTGCGGTACGGCGTAAGGCGATCTCGCGCAGCGCCAGCAGATTGCCCTTGCGGAAAAAATTACGGCCGGCCTTCTCCGCTTGTTGCGGCAGATAGACCTTGCCTTCCTTGAGACGCTGCAACAGCTCGTCGGGTGGCAAATCCACCAGCGTCACTTCATCGGCTTCATCGAAGACATGATCCGGAATCGTCTCATGCACACGAATGCCGGTGATCTGGCCGACCACATCGTTGAGGCTTTCGATGTGCTGGACGTTGACGGTGGTGTAGACGTGGATGCCGGCGTGCAGCAGCTCTTCGATGTCTTGCCAGCGCTTGGCGTGGCGCGAGCCGGGGACATTGGAATGCGCCAGTTCATCGACCAGGATGACGGTCGGTTTGCGTTCGAGTGCTGCGTCGAGGTCGAATTCGTAGAGTGTACGGCCACGGTATTCGGAGGCGCGCAAAGGCAAGCGTTCTATGCCTTCGAGCATGGCTTCGGTATCGGCGCGGCCGTGGGTTTCCACGATGCCGGCGATGACTTCTTCATTCTGCTCGCGCAAGCTTTGTGCGGCGGCGAGCATGGCGTAGGTTTTGCCGACGCCGGCGGAGGAGCCGAAGAAAATCTTGAGACGGCCACGCGCCTGACGGTCTTCGTCGCGCATGACGCGGTCGAGCAGTTCGTCGGGGTTGGGGCGGGTGGGCATGGTGGGGGTATTGTAGTTGGAAATGGGCTTTTTAGCGGGTTCGCTTGGTGCTTGGGTTCACTTGGTGGTTGGGTTCGCTGTGTCTTGTTCCGACCTGGCTTTGTTGGTTGCTTCGGCTCCTCTCTCTTCGGACGACCTTGCCGGGGGTAGCCCGGCGGCTACTCACTTTCTTTGCTTCGCCAAAGAAAGTAAGCAAAGAAAGGCGACCGCGGGATCCAGGTCCTTCGGACTCCCCGGCGCTGCGAAGCAAAAAATGGGAAGGAAAAAAAACTCGCTCCGCTCAGACAGTTTTTCCTTCTTTTTCCATTTTTCGCATCGCATCACCGGCTGGCTCCAAGCGGTAACTGCCCCAGCGGCTCGCCTTCGGCATCGCGCTTTCAACGTGCAGCGATGCCTTTCCAGGTTGTCGTCCCAGCGAACGCTGGGACCCAGTGACGTCAATGCGTCACTCACCCTTCTTCACGACGCTGGGTTCCAACTTTCGTTGGAACGACGAATCTAAAGAGGCCAGAGAAGCTTGAATCACCTCTGTCCCCTGGCGATGCGAAGCGAGCCAGTCTCGAAGTCCGCTTGAGAGTAGCCGGCGCCAGCAGGTGAAAATCGGATCAAGAAGGGAAAAATGTCTGAGCGCAGCGAGTTGTTTTCCCTTCCCGATTTTCACCTGCTGGCGCCGGGAACCCCCGAAGGGGGCTGCGAACCGCGGTCGCCTTTCTTTGCTTACTTTCTTTGGCGAAGCAAAGAAAGTGAGTGGCTGCCGGGCCACTCCCGGCAACCCCGGCTCGTCCGAAGAGCGAACGCCGAAGCTACCAAAAAGCAAAAGCAAGCAAACAAAAAACAATAAAACAGAACATCTTAAGTCTTGCTCAAGGCATCCAACGCCAGATTCAACTTCAGCACATTCACCCGAGGCTCCCCGAACAATCCCCACTGCGGGGTCTCAGTCTGCGCCTTCACCATCTCGCGCACCTTGTCCAGCGACAAACCTCGCGCCTGCGCCACGCGCAGTACCTGATACTCGGCCGCCGCCGGGCTGATCTGCGGATCCAGGCCGCTGCCGGACGAGGTCAGCAAATCAACCGGGATCTCACGTGCAGAACCGGGATTGCCGGCTTGCAGTGCCTCGGCACGTCCCTTCGCCGCATCCACCAGCGCCGGGTTCAGCGGGCCCAGGTTGCTGCCGCCGGAGGCCATGCCGTTGTACGGAAACGTCCCGGTGGCCGAGATGCGGCCCCAGAAGTATTTCGGCTCGGTGAAGTTCTGTCCGATCAGCTCCGAACCGACCGGCACGCCGTCGCGCACGATGACGCTGCCGTTGGCTTCCTTGGGGAAGAAGGCCTGCCCGACCAGGGTCACGACGGCAGGATAGAGACCGCCCAGGATCACCGACATCAGGATGAACAGGGAAACGGCGGGGCGCAAATAGGTTTTCATGAATAACTCCTTGTACAGAATAAGATCAGGCCAGGCCGAATACGCCGAGCAGCACGTCGATCAGCTTGATGCCGACGAACGGTACGATCAGCCCGCCCAAACCATAGATCAGCAAATTGCGACGCAACAGCACGGCCGCGCCCAGTGCGCGATAACGCACGCCACGCAAGGCCAGCGGAATCAGCACGACGATTACCAGCGCATTGAAAATCACGGCCGACAAGATCGCCGACGCAGGATTGTTCAGATGCATGACGTCCAGCGCAGCCAGTTGCGGATACGTAGTTGCGAACATCGCCGGGATGATCGCGAAGTACTTGGCGACGTCGTTGGCGATACTGAAGGTAGTGAGGCTGCCGCGTGTCATCAGCATCTGCTTGCCGATCTCGACGATCTCGATCAGTTTGGTCGGATTGGAATCCAGGTCGACCATGTTGCCGGCTTCTTTCGCCGCCTGCGTGCCAGTGTTCATGGCAACCGCTACATCGGCTTGGGCCAGCGCCGGTGCATCGTTGGTGCCGTCGCCGGTCATCGCGACCAGCTTGCCTTCGCTCTGATGCTGGCGAATCAGCGACAGCTTGTTCTCCGGCGTGGCTTCAGCGAGGAAGTCGTCGACACCCGCTTCGGCTGCAATCGCGGCAGCGGTCAGGCGGTTGTCGCCGGTGATCATGATGGTCTTGATGCCCATGCGGCGCAGTTCGGAGAAACGCTCCTTGATGCCGCCCTTGACGATGTCCTTCAACTCGATCACGCCGAGCACGCGGATGGAACCATTGGAGGCGTCGGTTTCGGCGACTACCAGCGGTGTACTGCCGCGGCGGGCGACGATGTCGACGGCGGCTGCAACTTCTGCCGGCACCTGTTGACCTGCTTGTTCGGCCAGCTTGCGGATCGCATCGGTAGCGCCTTTACGGATCTGGCGATTGCCGATATCGACACCGGACAGACGGGTCTGCGCAGTGAAGGGAATGAAGACAGCGCCCAGGCTGGCCATTTCGCGTTCGCGCAGGTTGAAGCGCTTCTTGGCCAGCACCACGATGCTGCGGCCTTCCGGCGTTTCGTCGGCGAGCGAGGCGAGTTGGGCGATGTCGGCCAGCTCCTGTTCGCTCACGCCATTGGCCGGCAGGAAGGTCGAAGCCTGACGATTGCCGAGCGTGATGGTGCCGGTCTTGTCCAGCAGCAGCACGTCGACGTCGCCGGCGGCTTCCACTGCGCGGCCAGAGGTGGCGATGACGTTGGCTTGCATCATGCGGCTCATGCCGGCCACGCCGATGGCCGACAGCAGGCCGCCGATAGTGGTGGGGATCAGACACACCAGCAAGGCGATCAGCGCCGTCACGGTGACGGGCGAGCCGCCATGCGCAACGTTGACGCTGAATACCGAGAACGGCAGCAAGGTCACGGTCACCAGCAGGAACACGATGGTCAGCGCGACCAGCAGCAGGGTCAGCGCGATTTCATTCGGCGTCTTCTGACGCTTGGCGCTTTCCACCATGGCGATCATGCGGTCGAGGAAGGCTTCGCCGGGGTTGACCGTGACGCGCACGATGATCCAGTCCGACAGCACGCGGGTGCCGCCGGTGACGGCGGAGAAATCGCCGCCCGACTCGCGGATCACCGGTGCCGATTCGCCGGTGATGGCGCTCTCGTCAACGGTGGCGACGCCTTCGACCACTTCGCCGTCGGCCGGGACGTAGTCGCCCGCTTCAATCAGCACGAAGTCGCCCTTGCGCAAACTCGCGCCTTCCACCAGTTCGAAGCGGTCGCCGCGGTTTGCCCGTTGCAGTTTCTTGGCGATCACACTCTTCTTGGCGCTGCGCAGCGATGCCGCCTGCGCCTTGCTGCGGCCTTCCGCCAATGCTTCAGCGAAGTTGGCGAACAGGACCGTGAACCACAGCCAGACCGCGACGGCAAGGATGAAGCCGGCCGGCGCTTCGCCCTGGCCGTTCAGCGCCTGGACGTACAAGAGCGTGGTCAGGATGCTGCCGAGATACACCACGAACATCACCGGATTGCGCCACTGGGCGCGCGGCGACAATTTGCGGAACGAGTCGATCACAGCCGGTTTGACGATCGCCGGATCGAACATCCATTTGGTTGCGGATTGTGCGCCGGATGCTGCGGGTGTGCTCACTTGCGTGGCAGAAACCTTAGCCGTCGGGGTAACAACTTTTTTGGCAGGACTATTTGCCATGTTTTTCTCCAATTCAGACATTAGTGAATCGCCATCATTTGCAGATGCTCGATCACCGGACCCAGCGCCAGGGCCGGGACATAAGTCAATGCGCCGACCAGAATCACCGCGCCGATCAGCAGCGTGACGAACAGCGGGCCGTGCGTCGGCAAGGTGCCCGAAGTTGCCGCCAGGCGTTTCTTGCCGGCCAGCGAACCGGCCATGGCGAGCACCGGCACGATGATGCCGAAGCGACCCAGCCACATGGCGATACCGGTCATGACGTTGTAGTAAGGCGTGTTGGCGGACAAGCCGGCAAAGGCGCTGCCGTTGTTATTGGCGGCCGAGCTGAAGGCGTAGAGGATTTCCGAGAAACCGTGCGCGCCGGGGTTGGCGATGCCGGCCAGGCCGTTTTCGACCATCACCGAAATCGCGGTCATCACCAGCACCAGTGCAGGCGTCATCAGGATGGCGATGGACATCATCTTCATGTCGAACACGCCGATCTTCTTGCCCAGGTATTCCGGCGTGCGGCCGATCATCAGGCCGGCGATAAAGACCGCCAGCACCGCGAAAATCAGCATGCCGTACAAACCTGCGCCAACGCCGCCGTAGACCACTTCGCCCAGTTGCATCTGCAGCATAGGCACCAGTCCGCCCAGCGGCGACAGCGAGTCATGCATGGCGTTGACCGCGCCGCAGGAAGCCGCCGTCGTGATCGCCGCGAACAGGCTCGATGCAACGATGCCGAAACGGGTCTCCTTGCCTTCCATCATGCCGCTGGTTTGCGTGGCATGCGCCGCAGCCAGCGCCGGGTTGGGCTGCTGCTCGAAGTGCATCACCGTCAGCGTCATGACGACGAACAGCAAGGTCATCGCAGCCAGAATCGCCCAGCCCTGGCGGCGGTCGCCGACCAGCATGCCAAAGCTGGTGCAGAGCGCGGCAGGAATGATCAGGATCGCCAGCATCTGCACGAAGTTCGACAGCGGCGTCGGGTTTTCATACGGATGCGCCGAATTGGCATTGAAGAAACCGCCGCCGTTGGTGCCGACCATCTTGATGGCTTCCTGCGAGGCGACCGGGCCCATCGGCAAGGTTTGCTTGCTGGTCTTCATTTCATCGACGACCGGGTTGCCCTTCTCATCCTTGAGCGGCTGGCCTTGTGCATCGAGACGTGGCGTTGTGTAGACGGTGGTTTCCAGCGTCGACACTTCCACATAGGATTTGAAGTTCTGGATCACGCCCTGGCTCATCAGCACCACGGCGACCAGCACCGACAACGGCAGCAGGATGTACAGGCTGGAACGCGTCATGTCGACCCAGAAGTTGCCGATACTCTTGCTGCTGTGGCGTACGAAGCCGCGGATCAATGCGAACGCGACGGCAATACCGGTGGCGGCCGAGACGAAGTTTTGCACCGACAGCGCCAGCATCTGGGTCAGGTAGCTCATCGTGCTTTCGCCGACATAGCCCTGCCAGTTGGTATTGGTGACGAAGCTGACGGCGGTGTTGAACGACGAGTCGGCGCTGACGTTGGCCATGCCGGCCGGATTCAGCGGCAACCACAGTTGCAGGCGTTGCAGGGCGTAGACGACGAACAGGCCGACGATGTTGAACAGCAGCAGCGCCAGCGCGTATTGCTTCCAGCCCATGTCGGCGTCGGCGCGGATGCCGCACAGACGGTAGAGCAAATTTTCCATGCCGCCGAACACGCGATTGACGGCGGACTTGCCTTCCATCACGCGGGCGATGTACCAGCCGACCGGCACCGACAGCACGAGCAGGACGACCAGATAGATCGCCAGTTGGGTAATCGAGGCAGTCATGTCAGAAGGCCTCCGGTTTGATCAGGGCGTAAATCAGATACGCCAACAGGCCGACCGATACAGCCAGCCCCAGTATTTGCATGACGCTCATTGCATGTCCTCCAGCTTCTTGCAGGCAACGACAAATGCCCACATCGCGACGCTGCAAGCCAGCAAGCCGCCGATATATACGAAATCCATGTCCTACTCCCTTGATAAATGCTTACGAGGCAAACGATATTGGGAAGGGCATCAAATCCGGATAAAACTATCGGCGGACGGTATAAATTTTGTGTAAACAAACGGACGGCAGGACGCGATCCGCCGGGCAGCGACGAGCGACGGCGGGAATGACGAGACTGGCGGCGGAGATGATGGCGCGAAGAGAGGTGCTGGAAGGTTTCAGCGCAGCGGTCCGAGTTTCGGCCGGTTATAAAAACACGGCAGCCAGGTGAGCGACGTCTGCAAAAACTCGTACCTCCGTCGTCCTGACGAAAGTCAGGACCCCGCGTCGTATCGGTGGTTGTCACGCCACTGGTTCCCAGCGTTCGCTGGGACGACGATGAATTTTACAGATGGAGGCCGGTTTGCCTGAACGGCATTGCGCGGCTCAAGCGGTGTTTTCCTCGGTGCTCCACTCAACCCGGTTCTTGCCGGCCTTCTTGGCGGCGTACATGGCCTTGTCGGCGTGCGCCACCAGACTGTCCTGCGTGGTGTGCTGGCCCGGGTCGTAGATGGCCACACCGATGCTGCTGGAGACGTTGACGGTCGCCGCCTTGAGGATGAAGGGCCGGCGCATCGTCAGCAGGATTTTTTCCGCAACCGCAGTCGCATCAGCAACGCTGTGCAGGCGTTCGAGAATCACGGTGAATTCATCGCCGGCCAGGCGCGCCACGGTATCGACTTCGCGCACGGAGTCAATCAGGCGCTCGGCAAACTGCACCAGCAATTCATCGCCGGCTTCATGGCCGTATTTGTCGTTGACGCCCTTGAAGCCGTCGATATCCATGAACAGCAAGCCCATCTGCTGCGGCTCGCGGACGGCGCGCGCCATCGCTTCCGGGAGTTTTTGCGTAAACGCGCGGCGATTCGGGAGGCCGGTCAGGATGTCGGTCAGCGCCATTTCCTGCAGCGAGTTGCGGAAGGCCTGGCGATCGGTGATGTCGTGCAGGAAGGCGATGAACAGATGGCCGGTGCGGCGCTGCACGTAGCCGACCGTCATTTCCACCGGCAACTCCTTGCCGTCGCGGCGCAACGCATTGATTTCGATGCGGTTGTTGATCACCACGCCTTCGCCGGTGGCGAGGAAATGCTTCATGCCGCGGCGGTGCATTTCGCGCTGTTCCGGCGGCACGATCATCTGGGCCAGTTCATGGCCGTAGGCTTCCTTACGCGACCAGCCGAGCAGCTGTTCGGCCTGGCGATTCCATTCCACCACCAGCCCTTCTTCATCAATGGCGATGAAAGCGTCATGGGCGTTTTGCAGAATGGCGCGCAGTTCGTTTTCGCTTTCTTCCAGCTTGATCTGATTCTCGCGCTGGTTGTCCAGCGACTGCTGGAGCGCGATAGCGGTTTCATGCAGGCGGCTGGTGCGGTCCTCGACGCGCTGTTCCAGACCTTCGTTGAGCGAACGCACTTCGCGCAGATAGTTTTCTTCACGCTGCACCATGGCCGACAGCGTCGACGACAGCAGCTGGATTTCGTAATAGGTGCTGACGATGGGAATATGAACATCCTGCGCACCGCTCGCACGCCGCTCCAGCGCGGCGCTCAGCGCATTCATCGGCGAGACCAGGCGGCGCGTGAGGAAGAAGGCCAGCAGCATCAGCAACACGCCCACCAGACAGCCGACGAACAGCACCTGGCGTTCCAGCTCCTTGAAGCCGGACATCGCGACCTGCTCCGGCTGGCGCACCAGTACGGTCCATTTCATGTCGGTGTATTCGCTGTTGAGGCCGGTGCGCGCAAAGCCGGTCAGATAAGGCTCGCCGGTTTCGCTGATTTCGCGCATGGAACCCGATGGCAATCGCAATGACGCTTTGAAGCTGTCGGTGGCGATCTTCTTTTCTTCCAGCTCCTTGGGACCGAGCAACACCGTGCCGTCTTCACGCACGATCATGATCTCGACGTCATAACGGTCGTTGGCGGGATTAAGCAATTTCTTGGCGAGGTCGCGCGCCCAGGTCCAGCTCAGGTGGATGCCGAGCACGCCCTGAAACTGCCCGTCCGGTCCCATGATCGGCGTGGCGATGTCGACAAAGCGCCAGGGGTCGCTCATGACCGGCAGCTTCTTTTCCAGTAGCACGGCGGGATGGTAGTCGCCGACGAAGAATTCCTTCTGCGCCCGCTGGAACCAGGGGCGCTGTGCGACGCTCTGGTTTTCCAGCATGCCGTTGGCGGCGGCCAGGACATTACCGTCCGGCGTGGCGAAGCCGATCCAGGCGTAATTGGGAACGTTCTTCTGGAGATCGTTGAAGACGGCGCGCATGCGCGCAGGATCTTTGGCTTCGCGCACCGAGGGGCGCTGCGCCAGGATTTTGACGTCGATATAGCGTTCGGCCATGCTGCGGTCGAGCGCATCCTGCATCTGCCAGGCCAGTTGGTTCAGCCTGGCTTCCGCCTCGCGGCGGGCGTAACTGCGGGTAAATTGGTCAACCAGAATCAACACCGACGTCGTGGTAATCAGCACCGACAGCACCACGCCGATGGTGACCCATGATGAAAGGCTCAACGTCGACGTGATTTTCTTTATGCTCAAGGTGACTCCAGCTGCTATTCGACATTATTCCGGAGGCAATGACGCAATCACGCGGATCTTGCCAGAACGTCCCGGAAAGTTCGTTGTTTTTTGTAAGGGACAACGAAATATTAGCTGCTGAATTGTAGTTGGAGCAATAAATGATTTGTTGCCAAAATAGAAAATGTCTTTTTGACAATTTTCTATAAGCAACTCGTCATTACTCCATACCGCCCGGAATGCGCGCTCCATTGCGCCGCCCCCTGTAAACAGGCCCGAAATGGAAATCGCCCGGCATCGCGGGCGATTTTCAGGAAAACAACAGTCTGGCCGCCGAATTCAGACGCCGGCGCAAATTCCGTCGGCGCGCGGGTCGGTAGCGCCTTCGATCAAGCCGCCCGGATGGACGCACACGGCGCCGGCATGACCCATCATGTCGGTGTAGTCGGCGACGATTTCGACGTCATGGCCGGCACGTTTCAGTGCATCGACCACATGCTCCGGCACCCGCCCTTCCAGCTTCAGATTGGTGGATGCGGCACCCCAGGTGCGTCCCAGCAACCAGCGCGGCGCACTGACGGCTGCCTGCATGTTTTGTCCGAACAGGATATGGCGGCTGTACACCGCAGCCTGCGTCTGTGGCTGGCCTTCGCCACCCATGGTGCCATAGGCAAGCGTGCGGCCGTCTTTGAGACGCGCCAGCGACGGATTGAGCGTGTGGAAAGGCAGCTTGCCCGGTTGCAGTTGATTGGCGCCATCGTCCAGCGTAAAGCTGGCGCCCCGGTTTTGCCACACCACACCAGTGCCGGGCGGCACCACACCGCTGCCGAACTCCCAGAAAATGCTCTGTATATAGCTGACCACCCGGCCCTGTGCATCGGCGGCGCCCATCCAGATGGTGTCGCCCGGCTTCGGCACGTGCGGCCACGGCGCGGCACGCTGCATGTCGATCTGTTTGGCCTCACGATCCAATGCCTCGGCCAGCAGCCAGTCGGCGGCATTGACGGACATGTGCGCCGTGTCGGTCACGTATTTGTTGCGCAGGATGAAGGCGCGCTTGGTCGCCTCGACCAGACCGTGGATGTGTTCAAAGCCGTCGGCCTGCGCCTGTGTTACGCCCAGGCGATCGAACAGACCAAGGATCATCAATGCCGACACGCCCTGTGTCGGCGGCGGCAGGTTGTAGATGCTGCCGGACTTCATCTGCACCATCAGCGGCTTGACCACTTGCGCGCGATAGGCCGCCAGGTCGGCGGCGCGCAACGGGCTGCCGGCTTGCTCCAGACCGGCGGCCAGCTTCTGCGCCAGATCGCCGCGATAGTAATCGTCGAGACCGGCTTCGGCCAGACGCGACAGGGTTGCCGCCAGCGCAGGCTGCTTCAGAATATCGCCCAGTTTCGGCGCGCCCTGTGCCGCGTAGGTCTCGGCAAAGCCGGGCTGATCCTTGAGTTCGTCCCACTTGTCGTGGGTCAGTTCGGCCTGCGAACGCGTCACCGGCACGCCGGCAGTCGCGTGATGAATGGCGTCGGCCAGCAGGCGCGACACCGGCAAACTCTTGCCCCAGCCCTTGGCGACATCCAGTGCCGCCGCCCAGCCGCCGACAGCGCCGGCCACGGTCAGCGCTGCGCGCGGGCCGCGCGTCGGAATCGCGGCGTCGCCATGTTGCGCGTAGAAATCTTTGGTCGCCAGCGCAGCCGACTGGCCGCAGGCTTGCACCGCCACCGGATCGCGGCCGGGTTCGCTGATGACCCAGAAGCCGTCGCCCCCGATGCCGTTCATGTGCGGATAAACCACGGCGATGGCGGCAGCGGCAGCCACCATGGCTTCAACCGCATTGCCGCCTTCGCGCAATACGGCGGCGCCTGCCTGAGCAGCGAGATGATGAGGTGCGGTGACCATGCCACCGATGCAAGTCTTGCTGTACAACATAGTTTCGGACTCCTGATGTTCTTGTCTTAGTGTGGCTTAATTGTCCATCCACGACACGTGCGCCGCCACGATCCGCCAGCCTTGCGGCAAGCGCAGCCAGGTATGGCTCTGGCGACCGACGCGCGCTTCACCGGCTTTGGTGAATTCAGTGTTGGCGGTGGCGTAGTCGCTGCCATACGTGGTGATCACGGTCTGACGCAAGTCGCGTGCCAGATTCTTGGGCGAGCGACTGTTGCGGAAAGCCTGAATGGTATCGTAACCAATCAGGTTTTCGGTGGCGCCGTAGCGCAAAGTGTGCGGACTGTTCCAGAACAGTTCGTCCAGAATCGCGAGGTCGTTGCTGACCAGCGCGTATTCGTAGCGCTCGAAGGCAGCCGTGACTTCGGCCACGATTTCCGGCAGGTTAATCTCGTGTTCCATGTTTTTCTCAGTGTCTCTTCAGTGTGCGCCCAGATAGGCTTTTGCCAGCGCATCGTTGGCGGCGATTTCTGCGGCGCTGCCTTCGGCGACGACGCGGCCGCCTTCGATGACGTACGCGCGATCGGCCAATGCCAGCGCCAGCGCCGCCATCTGATCGACCAGCAGGATCGTCATGTCTTCATCGCGCAAGGCATCCAGCGCGGCAAACAATTCTGCGATTATCTTCGGTGCGAGGCCAAGCGACGGCTCATCGAGCAACAGGATGCGCGGCCGCGACATCAGTCCGCGCGCCACCGCCAGCATTTGCTGCTCGCCGCCGGACAACAGGCCTGCACGATGATACAGGCGCTCGCGCAGACGCGGGAAACGGGTGAGCATTTCTTCCACGCGCGTATCCATGTCCTTGGGATAAAGAAAGGCGCCGAGGCGGATGTTGTCCAGCACGCTCAGTTCCGGGAACACCTGGCGGCCTTCCGGCACCAGCACCACGCCATGTCTGACGATCTCTTCGGCGCGCAGATGCATCAGGCTGACGCCGCCGACGTGGATGCCGCCGCGCACCGGCCGGTGCAAGCCGGACAATGCGCGCATCAGCGTCGACTTGCCGGCGCCGTTGGCGCCCAGCAACGCCACCATCTCGCCCTGTTTCACCTGCAGGTTGATGCCGTGCAGGACAGGTTCCGCGCCGTAGCCGGTGACCAGTTCGCCGACGCCGAGCAATTCCTTGCCGGAGCGGCTGCCGCGGATGCGCGCTTCGGCCTGCATCGCTTCGCCGAGATACGCCTGGCGTACGGCGGGATTGTCCTGGATCTCTTGCGGCGTGCCGAGTGCCAGACGCTGGCCGGCATCGAGCACCACGATGCGATGCGAAATGTCCATCACCAGCGACATGTCGTGTTCCACCAGCACCACGCTGATACCGGCAGCGGCGATGCGTTGCAGCAGGCGCGCCAGCTTTTCCTTGTCTTCACGCGACAGGCCCGCAGCCGGTTCGTCCAGCAGCAGGACATCGGGATCGGTCGCCAGTGCGCGCGCAATTTCCACCAGACGGCGGTCGACGTGCGCGAGATCGGCGGATGGAATATCGACCGCGCCTTCATAGCCGCAATACGCCAGCAACTGGCGGCTGCGTTCGCGAATCGCCGCAGCGCTGAAACGGCCGGCGTTGAGCAGACCGCCGAGCTTGCCCTTGCCCATGGCGAGCGCGACATTGTCTTCCACCGTCAGCGTGCCAAAGAGTTGCGAGGTCTGATAGGTGCGCGCCACGCCATGACGTGCAATGCGGAAAGCAGGCAGACCGGCGAGCGCTTTATCATGCAGCGAGAAGCCGCCCAGCGACGGTTTGTAAAAACCGCTCAGCATATTCAGCGCTGTTGTCTTGCCCGCCCCATTGGGACCGATCAGACTGGTGACGGCCGCAGCCGGCACATCGAAACTCAGATCGCCGACCGCGCGTACGCCGCCAAAGATCATCGTCAGGCCGTCTGCGCGCAAAGTACGGCGATCGCGCTGCGACAACACGGGTGCATGCGGTACATCGTCGAATGAAGGAGTAATGACATCATTCGCGGCAACCGGCTTCCTGCCCATTTTTTGAGCAAGCTGGCGCAGCATGCCGATCACGCCGTCAGGCGCAATCCACAACACCAGCAACAGCAAGCCACCGAAAAACAGCAAGCGATAGTCTTCCAGGCTGGACAGCAATTCCGGCAAGACGCCGACGATGATCGCGCCGATCAGCGGCCCCATGGTGGAACCTGCTCCACCCACCACGACCACCAGCACGAACAGAATCGATTGCATGAAGCCGAAAGTGTCCGGCGTGACGAACGTCGACAGCGGCGCGAACAAGCCGCCCGCAAGACCGGCCAGCATGGCCGAGACGGCGAAGGCAACGGTCTTGATCACCAATGGATTGAGACCGATGGATTCGGATGCGGTTTCGCTGTCCTTGACGGCGCGCATCGCTGCGCCCCAGGTGCCGCGCGCCAGCCAGCAAAATGCGGCGAGCAACACGGCGGCGCTGCAGATCGCCAGTAACGCGATGCCCCGCTCACCCTGTACGACGCCGCCGAAGCCGGGCGCGGCAATGCTCATGATGCCGTTCTGGCCGCCGGTGAGGTCGCGCATTTCAATGATGGCGTGCTGCACGATGAAGCTGAACGCGATCGTGATCATCGCCAGATAGGGCCCCTTCACGCGCAACGCCGGCAAGGCCAGCAAAGCACCCAGCGCACCGGCGATCAAAGCCGCCAGCGGCCACGCCATCCAGAAACTGACGCCGAACTTGGTGGTGAGGATCGCCACGGTGTAGGCACCAATGGCGTAGAAGCCGATATGCCCGAACGACACCTGCCCGGTCAGACCGAGCAAGACGTTGAGGCCGATGCCGACCATCGCCATCAGAGCGATGCCGGTCAGCACGAATACATAATAACTATTGACGGTCAGCGCCAGACAGCACACCGCAACAAACGCTGCGAGGCCCACCGACAACTGCAGCGGCGAAGCCAGACCGAGCAAACGACGCGGCGACGACGATACGGCGGCGGCTTTTTTCGCCGCTGCCACAACCGGAGAAGGAGGAGTAGTCATCATACTTTTTTCACCTGTGCGCGGCCGAACAGGCCGTTGGGACGAATTGCCAGCACCACGATCACCAGCGCAAAAGTGATGATCTGGGTATAGCCGGAACCGAGCGTGGAAGTGATCATCGCTTCGGCGATGCCGAACAGCAGACCGGCGATCATCACACCCCAGGCGCTGGTAATGCCGCCGAGGATGGCGACGGCGAATGCCTTCAGTCCGAACAAGGTGCCCATGTCGGCATTGACGTTGAACAGCGGCGCGATCAGCACGCCGGCGATCCCTGCCAGCAGCGTCGACAAGGCAAAGGCAACCGCGATGGCGCGCACGATGGGAATGCCCATCAGTCGCGCAGCGTCGCGGTTCTGCACCACCGCCAGCATGGCGATGCCCCAGCGCGTGCGGCGCGAAATGCGATGCAGGACGGCGGCCAGCAACAGACCGACTACCGGGATCAGCAATTGCAGCGGATACACACCGAGGCCAACACCGCCGACTTCAATCGACGACAGCGCCAGCGGCGACGGCAGGCTACGCGGCTCTTTGCCGAAGGTGTGCATGACGAGGTTGTCGAGCACGATGCCCAGTGCCACCGTCGACATCAGCCAGGCGTTGGAACCGCGATTGGCGAACGGGCGCACGGCCAGGATTTCCACCACCAGTCCATACAGCGCGCACAAGGCCAGCGCCAGCAAGATCGCCGACCACATCGGCCAGCCCAGCGTCTGCGAGAACGTGAAACACAATACGGCCCCCAGCATCATGGAACTGCCCTGCGCAAAATTGACCGTGCCCGATACCGCATAGGTAATATAAAAACCCAGCGCCATCAGGCCATACATACTGCCCAGTCCCAGACCGCTGATCAGTGCCGACAACAGCAACATCTTTCTCTCCCCAAATTTCTCTTAGCTAAATCGTCCTGCTCACTACTTACACCAAAACCAGTTCAGGATCCGCAGCGAGAAGCCATCCGCCGGCGACGGCTTCGCAGCAGGATCCTGCACCAGTTTTTACTGGGTCATGCCGACGGGAAGAATCTTGTTATCGATAAACTGCGCCCAGACGTAGTCATCGGCCTGCAACCCGTCATGCACGGTCGGCGAGAACGGTTTGACGTAGGTCTTGATCAGGCCTTCGTAGCGGTCGATCTTGTAGAAGCCTTCACGGATCGCATCGCCGTTGGTGGAGCCGGCCTTGGCAATCGCCAGTGCAGCCAGTTGCATGCCGTCATAGGCGTTGGCGACGCCGACTGCCGGAGTGATGTCATCCGGTCCCTTGATGTTCGGATACTTGGCCTTCAGGTCCTTGACCACTTTTTCGCCGACCGGCGACAGCTTGCCGAAGAAGCTGAAGGTCTGGACGAAGTGGACGTTCTTGGCATTCGGTCCGGCCAGCTCGGTAAAGCGTCCGCCTGCCGGGCCCCAGTGCGATACCACCGGCACCTTCCAGCCCATGCGATCGAGCGACTTCACGACCTGCGCCGACGGGCCGACGTTACCAACCAAAAACAAGGTATCGGCGCCGGCGGCTTTCAGACGCGTCAGTTGCGGCACGATGTCGACATCATTGGCTTCGAACTTTTCGATGCCGGCCGGCTTCATCGACTTCTCCGCGAGGGCGGCGACGATGCCCTTCTCATTCGATTCGCCCCATGGGTTGTTGACCAGGATCAGACCGGCCTTGGTGGTCTTGAAGGTCTTCTGTGCGTAGGTCAGCATGGCTTTGTCGACCAGTTCATCCACGGCCGAGACGCGAAAGGCGTAGTTCGGATTGGCGCCATTCCTGGTGACGCCGGTGCCGGCCGCCCACGGCCCCATGAACGGCACTTTCTCTGCATTGATGATCGGCACAATCGCCATCGATACCGGTGTATCGAGACCGCCGAAAACCACCGCCACTTTTTCCTTGAAGATCAGTTCGCGCGCCGCCACCACGCCCTTGGCCGGATTGCCTTCATCGTCGCGGCGCACCAGCTCCAGCTTGCGGCCGCCGAGCAGGCCGCCCTTGGCGTTGATCTCGTCGATGGCGATCGTCAGACCGCGCGTGATCGCTTCGCCCGATTGCGCCGACTGGCCGGACAAGGCCGTGACCAGGCCGATCTTGATGTTGTCGGCGGCCATCGCCAGCGGCGACAGGGTGACTGCTGCCAGTGCGGCAATGGCGCTGGCGAGGATGGTGCGGCGGTTGAAACGAATCATGGTGGCTCTCCCGGAACTTGATTAGTTGATTGAATACTGCGTTGATCACTGAGGTCGTTGGTTTTGCGTGTTTCCCGGCATGACTTATGCAAGGGCTATGCCAACTGCCACAATAAAATTTAGTTTTTGCCGACAATATGTATTTAGTATTACCAGCAATAACTTCACTTTATTGATGCAAATAACCATCAGCTATTGAAATCAATAATGCACAGACAATGTGCAGAAAGTGGAAAGAGATGAACAAAATGATGCACAGCGCGACCGGGAATGCACCATCATCGAACGACCGGGATGCCTTCGGCGCCCTGCCGGCCCACGGCCGCTTCGGCTACTCCGCCATCACGCAACGTCCGCATTACCGCTGGCCCAACGGGGCCGGACTCGCGGTCTACCTGGGCTTCAACATCGAACACTTTGCCTTCGGCGAAGGCCTGGGCGCACGGCTCGGTCCGGCCGGTTCGGAACCCGACGTGCTCAACTACGCCTGGCGCGAATACGGCAACCGCGTCGGCGCCTGGCGCTGCCTCGAACTGTTCGACAGCCTCGGCTTGCCGGCCGGTGTGCTGGCCAACACGGCGCTCTACGACCATTGCCCGGAACTGATTGCTGCCTTCGTTGCGCGCGGCGACGAGCTGATCGGCCATGGCCACACCAACGCGCATCAGCAAGGCGTACTGGATGAAGCGGCCGAACTGGCATTGCTGCAACATTGCCGCGAGCGCATGCAGCAGCACAGCGGCCAGGCGCCGACCGGCTGGCTGTCGCCGTGGATTTCGGAAACCGTCGCCACGCCCGACCTGCTGCTGGAAAGCGGCTATCGCTATAACCTCAACTGGTGCCACGACGATCAGCCGACGCACATGCAGACGCGCAGCGGCAAGACGCTGTGGTCGATTCCCTATCCGCAGGAGGTCAACGACATCCCGATGATCGTGGCGCGTCAGATGGACGGCAAGGACTTCGCGCAACTCATCATCGACAACTTCGACGAAATGCTTGATCAATCGCGCAAGCAGCCGCTGGTGATGGGTATCGCCCTGCATCCCTACCTGGTCGGCCAGCCTTACCGCCTGCGCCATCTGCGCCGCGCGCTGGAACACATTGCGCAGGCACGCGACAAGGGTGACGTCTGGTTCACCACGCCGGGCGCAATCTGCGAGCACGTCGACGGACTCGAAGTCCTGAAAGCGGAACCCGCCGTGTCGCTGGTGCAGGGGTAATCGCATGAAGACATCTGCCTCCACTCAACCTGCTCAATCCGCTCAAGCCCGGCAGGCCCACGAAGACTATGCCCGCGCCTGGGTGCCGCATGGCCACTTCGTCGTCGCCGGCTCGCCGCAAGGGCCGCTGAGCGGCCTGCGCTTTGCGGTCAAGGATGTGTTTGACGTCGCCGGCCATCCTACCGGGGCCGGCAACCCGGCATGGCTGGCTACGCATCCGGTGCCGCACACCAGCAGCCCTGTCGTCACGACCTTGCTGGCCGCCGGCGCCACGCTGGTCGGCAAGACCATCACCGACGAACTTGCCTACAGCATCCACGGCGACAATGTCCATTACGGCACGCCAATCAATACCCGCGCGCCGGACCGTGTGCCGGGCGGTTCGTCGAGCGGATCTGTCGCCGCAGTGGCGGCCGGGCTGTGCGACTTCGCGCTCGGCACCGATACCGGCGGCTCGACGCGCGTGCCGGCCAGTTACTGCGGCGTGTGGGGCTTGCGCACCACGCACGGCCTGCTGCCGCGCACGGCCATGGTGCCGCTGCAACCATCCTTCGATACCGCCACGTGGTTTGCGCAGGATGCGGACGTCTTCGAACGCGTGGGCAAAGCCTTGCTGCCGGCGCCATCGCATGACTTCAAACGCGCCCTCCTGCTGACTGACGTGCTGGCACAGGCCGACGAAGTCTTCCACGAGAAGGCGGAGAAGGTATTCGGCGCTTTCGACGGCGCGCGCACGCGCTGCACGCTGGCCGATGCCGACACGCTGGAAAGCTGGCGCCAGACCTATGTCACCGCCTCCGCCTTTGATGGCTGGCAAGTGCACGGCAAGTGGATCTCGGAAAATCAACCTGACTTCGGCCCTGCCGTTGCCGCACGCTGGCGGACCGCCGCCGGCATCAGCGCCAACGCTGCCTCACAGGCGGCGCAACGCCGGCAAGAGATTGCGAGACAAGTCAGCAACTTCCTTGGTCCGGACGGCGTAGCGATCATCCCGTCTGCGGCCAGCGTAGCGCCGCTGCTGACGGCCACCGGCGCGGAAGTCGATCAGGTCCGCACGCGCACCTTCCGCATCACGTGCATCGCCGGACTGGCGGGCCTGCCGCAGGTCAGCCTGCCGTTTGCTACAGACGCAGGGCTGCCGATCGGCGTATCATTGCTGGGCCCGGCAGGCAGCGACCTGGCGTTGATTCGGCTGGCGACGGCCTTGTGGCAACGCTTGCAGACATAGATGTCCGCCAGTCTCTCGCAGAAAAATTCGCAGCATATTGCAGAAAACGATGAACGATATTTCTCTTCGCAGCACAGGCAAAAAAGCCACAGCAAGGCCCAAACCGACATCCAAACCTGCGGCCCGCACCGGCCGTCCCAAGGTGCGCCATGACGCGCTGGCGGATGCTTCCGCCGGCGTAAATGGCGACGACGGCGACGATATCATCCAGCGCATCTACCAGACCGTCTTCGCCAGCGTGATGAGCCAGCGCCTGACGCCCGGCACCAAACTGCCGGAAGCTGCGCTGTGCGAACTGTTCGGCGTCGGTCGCACGGTGGTGCAAAAGGCGCTGCAAAAACTCGCGCACGAACACATTGTCGAACTGCGTCCCAACCGTGGCGCCATCGTCGCCATGCCGACGCCGGAAGAAACCCGTGAAATCTTCGAAGCGCGCCGTTCGCTGGAATCCGCCGTGCTGGCGCTGGCCGTCAAGAACGCCACCAAGTCCGACCTGACCAAGCTGCGCCGCCAGCTCAAGGAAGAACACGCCGCCATGCACGACTATGCACAGACCGACTGGGCGCGGCTGGCCTCGGCCTTCCACCTGCGCGTAGCGGAGTTGTCGCGCAACCCCATCCTGCAACGCTATCTGAGCGAACTGATTTCACGCTGCTCGCTGATCGTGGCCTTGCATGAACCGGCGGGCTACGCCGCCTGCGAACATGACGAACACACCAGCATCGTCGACTTCATCGAACAAGGCGACGTCGCCGGTGCCATCGCCGCCATGGAAGAACACTTGCTGGTGCTGGAACAACGCATCCATCTGGTCAGCGAAAAATCGGCCAACAGCCTGGCCCGCATGCTCGGTATGGAATGAGCGTTCATCGTTAAATGAAAAGGCCGGGCCATTTTCATGGACCGGCCTTTATTTTTGTCTCCTGCTTCCCTGCACTTCAAACTTTTCCCCGCTTCAAAACTCCAGCGTCGGCACTTTCGGCGTCAAAGCCTCGCGCGCTTCCGCCACAATTTCAAACGAACGCAAACGCGCGGCATGATCGTAGATCTGTGCGGTGATCATCAGCTCATCGGCGCCGGTGTCGTCGATGAAGTTCTGCAATCCTTCGCGCACAGTCTCCGGCGAGCCGACGATGGCGCAGGACAGAGAGCGCTCGACATGGGATTTTTCTTCCGGACGCCAGTAGTCTTCCATGGTTTCGCGCGGTGGATTCAGTTGCCCCGGCACGCCGCGCACCAGATTGACGAACTGCTGTTGCAGCGAAGTGAACAGGCGCTCACCTTCACGGTCAGTCTCGGCGGCGAAGACGTTCAGGCCGAGCATGACGTGCGGACGCGCCAGCGCTTCCGATGGCTTGAAGCGGCTGCGGTAGATCTCGATCGCCGACTTCATGAAGCCTGGTGCGAAGTGCGATGCAAAGGCAAACGGCAAGCCCAGTTCCGCCGCCAGCTGCGCGCTGAACATGCTGGAGCCGAGCAGCCACAGCGGCACGTTCAGACCGTAGCCCGGCACGGCGCGCACGGCCTGATAGGGCGAGGCCTCCTTGAAATATTCCTGCAGTTCCACTACATCTTGCGGGAAGGTATCGGCGCTGTCGGCAAGATGGCGGCGCAAGGCGCGCGCGGTACGTTGATCGGAACCCGGCGCGCGGCCCAGGCCGAGATCGATACGGCCCGGATAGAGCGACTCCAGTGTGCCGAACTGTTCGGCAATCACCAGCGGCGAATGGTTGGGCAACATGATGCCGCCGGCGCCGACGCGGATGGTCCTGGTATTGGCGGCGATATGCGAGATTACCACCGAGGTCGCCGCGCTGGCGATGCCGGTCATGTTGTGGTGTTCGGCCAGCCAGTAGCGGTTGTAGCCGAGCGCTTCAGCCTTCTGTGCCAGCTCCTTGCTGTTGTGGAAAGCTTGCGCAGCGGTGCTGCCCTGATTGATCGGCGACAGATCGAGTACGGAAAACGGAATCATGCTGTGTCCTTGCTGACGCCCTGAAACGGGCGACTGAAATAAGCTGCAAAAATAATGAAACGATATGAACTAGGCGATCTGCACCACGAGCTTGCCGAAGTTCTTGCCTTCCAGCATGCCCATGAAGGCTTGCGGCGCATTCTCCAGACCTTGCACCACGTCTTCGCGATACTTGATCTTGCCGGCGGCGACCCAGGCACTCATGTCCTTGAAGAACTCAGCGAAATAACCGGCGCGCTGGTAGTAATCGAAAATAATGAAGCCCTGCATGCGGATGCGCCTGGTCAGCAGGTTGCGCGGCAACGTGGCGAGCAAAGCTGCATTCGGCGCGACGCCGCTGTATTGCGCGATCAGGCCGCACAGCGGCACGCGCGCATGCACGTTGAGCAGCGGCAGTACGGCTTCGAACACCTTGCCGCCGACGTTTTCAAAATAGACGTCGATACCTTGCGGGCAGGCATCCTTGAGCTGTTGCGGCAAGTCGTCGCTGCGGTGATCGATGCAGGCGTCGAAGCCGAGTTCTTCCACGGCGTAGCGGCATTTCTCGGCGCCCCCGGCGATGCCGATCACGCGGCAACCCTTGAGCCTGGCGATTTGTCCGACCACGGAGCCGACTGCGCCGGTTGCCGCAGCAACGACGACGGTCTCGCCTTCTTTAGGCTGACCGATGTCGAGCAAGCCCGCGTAGGCGGTGAATCCCGGCATGCCGAACAGGCCGAGCGCGTACGATGGACGCGGCATGTTCTTGTCCAGCTTGGTGGCCCCGGTGCCGTCCGACAAGGCATAGTCCTGCCAGCCGGTGTAGGCCATCACCAGGTCGCCTTCCTGATAGTCGGGATGCTGCGACGCCACCACGCGCGACACAGTGCCGCCGGTCATGACGCCGCCGATTTCGACACAGGGTGCATACGATGGCGCGTCGCTCATGCGGCCGCGCATGTAGGGATCAAGCGAGAGATAGTCCGCGCGCAACAGGAATTGCCCTGCTGCCGGCGTCGGCACGGCGACTTCTTCGATGCGGAAATTCTCTGGCGTGGGGGCGGCGGCAGGGCGCGACGCCAGGACGATGCGGCGATTGACCGTAGAAGACTGTGTGGCGGATTGCGGCATGATGCTTTCCTTTGGAAAAAGTGAGTCCCTGCCGACCACCATGTCAGCAGTGCTTGCGTTCAAATTTCAATGGGCGATGCGACTCTGGCTTCAGGGTGCAACCAGTACGCGTCTCGTGACATCCATGGCGCCTTCAAGTGCGTCGCGGCCCTTGCTCAGCTTGCTGAGCAGGCTCGCGCCCAGCCACAGCTGATACAGCATCTGCGCCGTCTTGGCCGGTTCCAGCGCGGTGTGCAGGGAACCTTCATCGACGCCCTCCTGAATCAGGCCGGCGATGCGCGCCATGAAGGCTTGCGTACCTTCATGCAAGGCGACCCGCATGTCTTCGGACAGATCCGCCACCTCTGCGCTGAGTTTGACCACGAGACATTTATGCTCGGTCATCTCGCAGCATTGCGTCTCGATCCAGTGCCCCCAGTACGTCAGCAAACGCTCGCGGGCATTGCCCTCGCTGGAGGTAAAAATCTTGTCGATCAGTTGCAGGTAATCCGCAACATATTGCTCAATCAGCTCCTTGCCATAGCCTTCCTTGGAACCGAAGTAATGGTAGAACGAGCCCTTCGGAATGTCGGCTGCCGCCAGCAGCTCGCTCAAACCCACGCCGGTAAAGCCTTTCTTGGCGATAAGGCCCCGTCCTGCAAGCAGGATGGCGAGTTTGGTTTCGGCGTAGGTATCTCTCATGATCCGGCTATTTTACCCAAAAATTAGACCAGTCGTCTAAAGATCAAAAAACGGAGTGATCCGGACGAGCAATTCGCCCATCTTCAAAAATATCAAGAAGATGATTCAAGCGCCGGACACATTCTCAATCAAGCCGCCGCAGCCGACAATGCATTCACTTCCTTGATACCCGGAGAAATACCATGAACAACAAGAAATGGACACGCGCCCTGACGCTGACCGGCCTGGCCGCGACGCTGATGAATGTACCTCTTGCCCAGGCTGCCGAAAACAATTTACCGACACCGCAGCACATCGCCATCGACGCGCCGGCGGGAAGCGCCGCCGATGCCCGCGTACTGGCAGCGCGCCGTTATGCAGCATTCTGGAATACCGGCGATGCCCGGTTGGCGCAACAAGCGCTGAGCCCGTCCTTCATTGACCGCACGCTGCCTGCCGGACGTCCGCAAGGTATCGACGGTCCCTTGCAGGCGTCGGCCGGTTTCCGCAAGGCAGTGCCCGATCTGAGCGCGGAAGTGCAGGACATGACGGTAGCCGGTGATCGCGTCGCAGTGCATCTGCGCTTTCATGGTCACTTCACCGGTGTGTTCGGCACGCTGCAAGGCAAAGGGCAAGCCATCGATTTTCAAGCCCACGACCTGTACCGCATCCAGGACGGCAAGATCGCCGAGAACTGGCACTTGGAAGACAACCTGACGCTGATGCAGCAACTCGGCGTCATCCAGCAATAAGAACAGAAGCACATTACTCATCTACTGAAAGACTACTATGTCCGACTCTTCACTGAACAAGCAGCAAGTCGTCGTCATCGGCGGTACTTCCGGCATCGGCCGCGAAGTCGCCAAAGAAGCGGCACAACGCGGCGCCTTCGTCACCGTCATCGGCCGTTCGGCGAAAGCCGGCGACAATCTGCCCGGTATTGCCGCGATCGCCGCGGACGTCACCGACAACGCCGCCCTCGTACAAGCCTTCGCCGCCATCGGCAAGATCGATCATCTGGTGCTGACCGCCGGCGCCCGCGTCGGCTCGCCCAAGCTGACCGATCTCAAGCGCGATGAACTGGAACTGGCTTTCAACGTCAAGCTGTTCGGTTCGCTGTTTGCGATCCAGGCGGCGCTGCCCTACCTGATGCCCAAGGCCTCGGTGACGCTGACCTCCGGCCTGCTGTCGCGCAAGTTCGGCCCCGGCGGTTTGCTCAAGAGCACGCTGAACGCGGCGGTGGAAGCAACCGCAAAAACCCTCGCGAAGGAACTGGCGCCGCGCCGCGTGAACGTCGTCAGCCCGGGCGTCATTGATACGGAGTTGTGGGGCGAAGCCGGCGCAGAATCGCGCGTGGCGGCGATGGCCCGCATCGGTCAGAGTCTGCCGGTGGGCCGCGTCGGCACGCCGCAGGATGTAGCGCAGGCATACATGCTTGCCATGGAAAACGGCTTCGTCAGCGGCGCCGTGATTGATATCGAAGGCGGAGGATTACTGTAATGACCAACACCACACCATTGAAAGACTCGACCCTGTTTTCACCATTGCAACTGGGTGAGTCCCATCTGTCGAACCGTATCGTGATGGCGCCGATGACACGCGCCCGCACCACGCAGCCGGGCAATATCCCTAACCGTATGATGGCCGAGTACTACGCCCAGCGCGCAGCGGCGGGCCTGATTGTGAGCGAGGCGACGCAGATCTCTGCGCAAGGCCAGGGCTACTCCTTCACGCCGGGCATTCATACGCCAGAGCAAATCGCCGGCTGGAAGCTGGTCACCGATGCCGTGCATGCCAAGGGCGGACACATCTTCGTGCAGCTGTGGCACGTCGGCCGTGTGTCGCATACGGTATTCCACAACGGCGCTGCGCCGGTGGCGCCGTCGGCGATCCAGCCGCGCGGCACGCAAGTGTGGATCGTGGGCGACGATGGCGTCGGCCGCATGATCGATACCTCGATGCCGCGTGAACTGACGGTGGCGGAAATCGGCGACATCGTAGAAGACTTCCGGCAAGCCGCTGCCAATGCGATGAAAGCCGGTTTTGACGGCATCGAATTCCATGGCGGCAATGGCTACCTGATCGACCAGTTCCTGCGCACGGTATCCAACCATCGCACCGATCAATACGGCGGCAGCGTCGACAACCGCGTACGCTTTTTGCGCGAAGCGGTGACGGCAGTGATCAAGGAAATCGGCGCTGAACGCGTCGGTGTGCGACTCGCTCCTTACATCACCTTCAAGGACATGGCCGATCCGGAAATCGTCGACACCATCCTCTACGCTGCCGGTGAACTGGAAAAGCTCAAGGTCGCCTACATCCATCTGTCGGAAGCCGACTGGGACGACGCGCCGACGATTCCCGAAGACTTCCGCCACAAGCTGCGCGCCGCCTACTCGGGACGCATCGTGGTCGCCGGACGCTATGACAAGGAACGCGCAGGCAAGATATTGGCCGATGGACTGGCCGACCTGGTGGCTTTCGGCCGGCCTTTCGTCGCCAATCCGGATTTGCCGAGACGCCTGCAGGAGAATCTGGCGCTGGCCGATCTCGATGGCGCGACCTTGTTCGGCGGCGATCAGCGCGGCTATAGCGACTACAGCGACTATTCGCCGATCGCTTAGAACGCGATGCCCAGCTCTTCGAGTCCCGCGGACTGGGCAGCGAAACGCTCCTGCAGGAAATCCAGCAGCAGCTTGACGCGCGGCGGCTGGTGCTTGTTGCGGTGATACAGCGCATGCAGCGGCACCGGCGCCGACAGCTTGTCGGGCAGCACGATGCGCAAGCGTGCTGCGCGTACGTCATCGACGATGTCGAGCGCGGACTTATAGGCGTAACCGCGTCCCTGTACCGCCCACTTGCGCAGGATCTCGCCGTCGTTGGTCTCGTGGTAGTGATCGAGCTGGATGGATTCGACACGCTTGCCGCTCTGGAACTGCCAGACGTTCATCGGCCCGGCCGAGGTCGTCAGCACCAATGCCGGCCGTTGCGCCAGTTGCGGCAACTCCGTCAAGGGATCAAAACGGTCATCGCAAGCCGGCGCCACGCAAATCACGCGGCGATTCGGCGCCAACGTCCGCGCAACCATGCTGCTGTCGGCCAGCTTGCCGTAACGGATGGCGACGTCGACGTCATCAAGCACCAGATTGGCATGCGAGTCGGTCAGCGATAGTACGAAACGCACGTCCGGATATTGCTGCGAGAAATCCAACAGATAGTCCTGCAGCAGATTGCGCCCCAGATCCGACGGCGCCGAGATACGCACCGTGCCTTGCACCAGCTGCTTGCCGGCCTGCAGTTGATGTTCCGCTTCGGTGATGGCGTCGATGGCTTGCTGGCAGTAGTACTGATATAGCCGCCCTTCTTCCGTCAGCCTCAACTGGCGCGTAGTGCGCTCAAATAGCTTGACGCCGAGCGACTGCTCCAGCCTTTGCATGGCTGCGCTTGAAGCTGCCGGCGACAGACCGGCCTTGCGCCCGGCGGCGGAAAAGCTGCCGGCGGAAGCCGCGCTCAGAAACAGTCGCATGTCGCTCAGACGATCCATGGCAAGAAGGAGAAGTGGCTCAAGTGGACGATTATTACATCAACTCGCATCGGCCCGCATCAATCTGCTTCTTTCTGCGTTCATCGGCATCACCGCGCCGGCCTCAGGAAAATCGGCCACGCGATCAACGCGCCAACCGCACCGGCAAGCCACACCGCCGCCCACGATTGCCAGGCCAGCAAAACCGGTATGGCCTGTGCAGTCAGGAAGAACACCAGGAACACGCAGGTGTTGCCCAGCCCCAGCGCCGTGCCGACCTGATGCGCACCGGCCAGGGTCGCCAGTTCGGTATACGCCACGCCATGCCAGGCCGATGCACAAACTCCTCCGGCAATAAGCATCAGCACGACGAGTGCCAATATCCATTGCGGCCAGTCATGCGGAGCAAGCGCCGCCAGCATGCCCAGTCCGATGAACAAAATCACGCTGAGCGCGCTGCAGGTACGCAGATAACTGCGGCGATTGCCGTGACGGTCGGTCCAACGTCCGCTCCAGACCCGCATCACCGCCGCACCGATCTGGATCGCCGCCATGGTCGCACTGATCAGCGTCAACCCGGCGTGGCCGACGTCATGTAAAAAGATCGTCGCAAACGTCAGCACCGACACCTGTGGAAAACATAAAATCCCGATCGCCATCGCCACGCGCCACACCTTGATGTCGCGCAAGGCGCTGCGCGTCTGTGCCAGAGCATGCGTTCCCGTCCCGGCTGCAACAGCAGGCGGCTCATGCAGCCACACCCACGCCATGGCGGCGCTCAGCAAACAGAACAGCGCCAGCAATCCATACACCGCAGCAAAGCCGTGCGCTGATGCCAGCGCCGGCAATACCACGGCGCCGATACCGCCCCCGACCGGCACCGCAGTCTGGCGGATGCTCATGGCCAAGCCGCGTTCACCTTCGCGAAACCAGCCCATCACCGCGCGTCCGCTGGAGCCGTTGACGCTGCCGCCGAGCAAGCCGACCGTCAGCAAACCCAGCGCCAGTTGCCACATCGGCGGTATGCCATCGATGCCGGGCGCGGCGAACAAAGCCATCGCCGCCAGCGCCAGCGCCGTGGTGATGAGTCCGCACAGCAAGACCTTGCGGTCGCCCCAGCGGTCAGTCAGCACGCCCCACGGCAATTCGCTCACCGCCACGCCGAGACCGAGCGACCCCAGCGCCAGACCGAGCTGCGTGTTGTCGAGCCGATAATCGGCACGCATGAAAATGGCTGTGACGGGAATGCCGGCGAAGGCGGCGGAAAAGCTGGCGTTGGCCAGCACGCCGATGCCGAGAATTTTCCAGCGATGGCTGTCCTTGCGGGCGGCAAGTCCGTCGGCCGTAACTCGCGCTGCTGTGTTCATGATGCGACTCCGTGGTGATTTGACACCCAGAGTGTGCCGTGCCACCATGCGTCCAAAATGACATAAAAACCTCGTTTTTGGACAATCATCCTTTTTGGACAAACTGCCATGCGCAAGATCGGTTTTTTACTCTTCCTCGATTGCAGCCTGCTCGACTTCACCGGGCCGCTGACCGCCTTCGACGTCGCCAACCGGCTCAGCGAAGAACGCTCCGGCGCTTCCCGCCCCTATCAGTTGCGCGTGATGTCGGAACAAGGCGGCATGCTGGAGAGCGCCTCGGGCACGGCGGTCGTCACCCATCCGCTGGACCGCAGCGCCTTCGACACCCTGATCATCGCCGGCGGCGCCGGACCGCGTGAAGGCGTTCTCTCGGCAAGCTTGCTGGACTACACTCGCCACGCCGCAGGCCAGGCCCGCCGCGTCGCCAGCGTCTGCACCGGCGCCTTCGTCCTCGCCGCCGCCGGCCTGCTCGACGGCAAGCGCGCCACGACACACTGGCGCATGGCGACACGCCTGCAACGCATGCACCCTGCGGTGCAAGTCGACAGCGACAAGATCTTCATCAAAGACGGCAACGTCTGGACCTCGGCCGGCATCTCCGCCGGCATCGACCTGGCGCTGGCCTTGATCGAAGAAGACCTGGGCGTAGAACTGGCGCGCGCCGTCGCCCGCGAACTGGTGGTGTATCACCGTCGTCCGGGCGGCCAGTCGCAATTTTCCAACCTGCTGGAAATGGATCCGCCATCAGGCCGCATCCGCGAAACCCTGAGCTATGCGCGCAACCACCTGCACGAATCATTGAGTGCAGATCGTCTGGCGGAAATCGCCTGCCTGAGCCGCCGCCAGTTCGACCGCGCT
Source organism: Herbaspirillum sp. GW822-FHT03A08 (assembly GCF_058801885.1). Lineage (NCBI taxonomy): Bacteria > Pseudomonadati > Pseudomonadota > Betaproteobacteria > Burkholderiales > Oxalobacteraceae > Herbaspirillum > Herbaspirillum sp. GW822-FHT03A08. Next base: position 825,223 of record NZ_JBXANR010000001.1, read on the forward strand.
TTCAGCGCGGAGACCGGGCAGACGCCAGCCAAGGCGATTGAAAAGCTGCGTGCAGAAGCGGCGCGTCCGCGTGTGGAAGCCGGAGAAGAATCACTGGAAAACATCGCCCGTGCCGTCGGTTTCGACGACCCGGAACGCATGCGCCGCGCGTTTCTGCGCGTATTCGGTTATCCGCCGCAGGCGATCAGGCGGGCGCAGCGAAAGCAGGAGGCTTTGTATCTTTGAGGTGGAAGGTGAAGCGGAGGTATTTACGACGCTGGGACGACGGAGTTAAAAAATAGAGGCGATATCTGTAGCATCTCCGGTACCTGAAACACGATGCTGAAGGCAAGCCCTCCGGCAAAGCGAAGCGAGCCGGTTCGGCAGTTGCGCTTGGAGCCAGCCAGTGATGCGATGCGAAAAATGGAAAATGAAGGGAAAAATGTCTGAGTGAAGCGAGTTGTTTTCCCTTCCCATTTTTTGCTTCGCAGCGCCGGGTGTCCCGAAGGGGTTGGATCCCGTTGTGTTGGAGCAGTGCTCCAACCCTTCTTTTGCTCACTTTTCTTGGCGGAGCAAGAAAAGTGAGCGGCTGCCGGGCCGCCCCCGGGCAAAGGCTAATCGAAGAAAAAACAGAATCAGCTACATCACGAAGTCAGTCGGAACAACTAACAAACCCATCAAGCCTGCACCAACCTCAACCTCGTAATCTCCGAAGGCGCCAACAACCTCTTAGGCGGCCCCCAATATCCCGTCCCACGGCTGGTGTACACCCACAAATCCTTCAAGCGATTCAAGCCCGCCACATAAGGCTGCTGCAACGGCACAAAGAAATTCCACGGAAAAAACTGCCCGCCATGGGTATGCCCCGACAACTGCAAATCAAACCCCGCATCCGCCGCCGCAGCAGCGGACCGCGGCTGATGCGCCAATAAAACTTTGGTCGCACTGACCGGCGCATTGCGAATCGCCGCATGCGGATCGCTGCGATGTTTCTCGTCGAAATGATGCGCAGTGAAATCGGTCACGCCCGCCAGCACCAGCGGCGCGCCATGATGCTGCAGCACCACGTGCTCGTTCATCAGCACGGTCAGGCCGAGACGCCGCACCTCTTCGATCCAGGCATGCGCATTGGAGTAATACTCATGATTGCCCGTGACGAAGTAAGCACCGTGACGCGCACGCAACTGCTCCAGCGGCGCCGTGTGTTCGGACAACTGCTGCACGCTGCCGTCAACCAGATCGCCGGTGATGGCGATCATGTCGGCCTTCAGCGAGTTGACCTTGTCGACGATGGCGCGCAGATAGCGGCGCTTGATGGTGGGACCGACGTGAATGTCGCTGATCTGCACGATGGTGAAACCTTCCAGCGCGGGCGACAGCCCTTTGATCGGTACATCGATGTCGACCACGGCGGCCAGACGGCGGGCGTTGATATAGCCCACTACCGTCAACAACAGCGCGCAGCCGATGACGGCCCAGGCGGTGCTTCCGGCTACCTCAGGTGTCAACGCACCGATCAGCGACAACACCAGCAAACCGATTTCGCGCACGATGGTCAGCAGCAGCAAGGACGAGAACAGTCCCATGACCAGCATGCCGATCCAGGCCAGGCGATCCGACAAGGGCTGTTGTTTGATTCCGCGCGACAACAAGCCGGCCGGTATCAGCAGATAGGACAGCACCAGCAGCAAGGCGCCGGTCGCCTGCCAGGCAGCGTCAATGCCAAGCGCAGGCAGGATGCGCCAGCCTATCCATGCGTGCAAGGCGCCCAGTACGGAAAGCACGAAAACAATGGTAAAGCGTGACGGCATGGGACCTCGCGAAGGATAAGAAGGATGGTGTTGCCGTGCATGTTGGTATGCATACACGCATTTCAATGGCTGGTTTGCAATCGGGTGCAAAGGCGCTGCCGGTTGTCCTGCAATGATGCATTTCTGACAGCAGAACAATCAAATCGCCTGCCAGCGTAACAGGCGTAGGCATCGGAAAGTGCATGCAGAAAAATATATTTGTGCACCACAATATTCCGCCATCTCAAACGTCTGCATCTGCATGTCTGCCAAACCAGGGAGAAGCCATGCACTACTTTCACACTGCACCTGCCGTACCCACGGCGCCCACGGCGCCCACGACGCCATTGCGCCGCGTCGTCATCGCGGGAGCCAACGGCCCCACCGCCCGTCTGTTGACGCTGTTGCTGCGTGATGCCGACGTGCATGTCACTGCGCTGGTGCGGCATCCCGTGCGGCTGGTCGCCGATGAAGTTGTCGCCGACTGGATGCGCAACGAACGCAGCTTTGAAGTCATCGCCGAAGCCGATGCCGTGATCCTGCTGACCGGCGTCTTCGCCGCCGACAACTGGGATGCTTACCGAAGCGGCATGGTCGATACCGCCGAACGCATTGCTGCGGCAGTAGGCCGGAGCGACACGCGCGTCATCTATTTTTCGCACCTGGGCGCCGACGTTGCCGAAAGCAACTGGTATCTGAAAGCCAAGGGTTTCGCCGAGCAGGCACTCAAGCGTCTGAGCAATGCCGTGATTTTCCGCCACGGACCGGTGGTGCGCGGCAGCCCGCAACCATTACCGTTTGAGTTGTCGCTGCAACAGCGCGCTCCCGGTGCGTCGGTGGTCCTGTACGGCAGCGGCGAACAGCGTTGCCGGCCGATCAATCTGGGCGACATCGCCACCATCGCAGAAGCTGCCGCACTCGGCGCGGGCAGCGCAGGCACCTATGAATTGGGCGGTCCGGATGAACATACGCTTGCGGAACTGGTGCAGTTGGTCAATGGCAGACAGGTGCCGGTCGAGACGATCGCAGTTGCGCAAGCAGGCGCCGGCGCCGAATTGCCGGCCACAGTGATCGACCTGATCGCCAGAACGCAAGTGCCGCGCGACGTGGAAGCGACAGCGGCCCATTTCGGCGTGCAGCTCACGCCCTTATCGCTGGCGTGGCCGCTGGACGATCTCTATGAGGTCGACGGTGTGGAAGAGATGGAAAAAGAGATGAAAACCATGAACCTGCTCACAAGCGAAAAGATCACCTTGTCGCATTACGCTCAGAATCCGTAAAGCGCGGCCGGGTTGTCGACCAGGATGCGTTTGCGTACTTCTGCTGACGGCGCCCACGACGGCAACAGATCGAGCAGGTCGCGATTGGATGGTTGCGGATTGCGGCCCGGGTGCGGCCAATTGCTGGCCCACAGGCAGCGTTCGGAATACGCGTTGACGAAGGTCTTTGCCAACACACTGACGTCGTCATAGGACGGCGCGCCGGTTTGCGAAGTCTCGTACGGCGCCGATAACTTGACCCAGCAGCGTCCTGTGTCGAGCAGGCGCAACAGGCTTTGCATGCCCGGATGATCGGGCTTGACCGGTGTGAGGAATTTGCCGTTGTGGTCGATCACGACACGGCATGGCAAGGACTTCAGCAAAGCTTCGTATTGCTCAAAATCGCGGCCGTCGATCTGCAGATTGATGTTCCAGCCCAGCGGCGCGATCCTGGCGGCGACAGGTTCCAGCATGTCCCAACGCATCACGCCGCCGCCATTGGCAATCATCATGAAACGCACGCCGCGTACGCCGGCCGAATCCATCTGCATCAACTCGCTCTCCGTGATATCGGGCGCAATCGCAACGATGCCGCGCGCACTGCCGTCGGCCTGCGCCAGCGCGTCGAGCGTGCAGCGATTGTCGAAACCGTAACCGGTCGGTTGCACCACGACCGCACGCGTCAGGCCCAATGCCTGCTGTTCGCGGCGATAGTCGGACCACAAGGCCTGCGGTGGTTTGGACAAGGCCGTCGGCGCCAACTCAAAGCGCGTGTAATCGTAGATGTGGATGTGGCAATCGCAGGCCCCGGCGGGCATGCCGGTTGCCTGGGCAGATGCAGTCATGATCGTCTCCGTCGATTTTATTTTTTACGCAATAAACCGCGCCAGCCGCGTCGCCTGATCGGCATTGACCGCGCCTTCCGGCAAGCGCCCGGCGACGATGGCAGCGACCTGATTCACGGTATCCATGGCCTGATGTTCAGCCGCCTGCGGCGTCAATCCGCCGATGTGCGGCGTGGCGATCACGCGTGGATGGCGGGCCAGCAGCGGCGACGGCATCTGGTCCGGCGCCATGCCGACGTCGATGGCGCAGGCGGCAATGACGCCGTGATCCAGAGCGTGCAGCAAGGCGGCTTCATCGACCAGTTCGCCACGCGAAGCGTTGATGAAAAAGGCGGATGCCTGCATCTTCGCAAAGGCGGCGGCATTGAACATGTGCGCGGTCTCGGCGTTGGCGGGCGCGAGGCAGACGACGTAGTCGGATTGCGCGAGCAGCTCGCCGAACCCGACGGCGACATGCGCAGGATCGGTGATCCGCGCATAGGGATCCGCTACCAATACCTTCATGCCGAGCGCCTGGGCGATGCGGCACAGATACTGGCCGATGGTGCCGTAACCGGCCACGCCCAGTGTGGCGCCGCGCAACTCGCGTCCCATCCTGACGGCAGGCACGATGCCGTTGCGGTAGGCCATGGCGGCGTCGCTGATGTTGCGGCTGAGGTCGAACATCGCTGCAAGAACCCATTCCGCCACGGAAGCGGCGAAACCCGGCGTGGCGTGCGTCACGAGCACGCCGTTGCGACTGGCGGCAACAACATCCACGGTACGAATGTCGACCGCGCCGCGGCAATAGGCGACGAGCTGCGGCAGCTTGTCGAACACGTCGGCGGTGGCGGCGGGAATGCGCGGTGCGACGATGATGTCGCACCCGGCGGCTTCGCGCACCAGATCGGAGGGAGTCAGCGGAGTTTCAGTCTGATTGAGCCACACCTCGCCCAGTGCCTGCAAGCGCGTCAAGGCGCGCTCGCCGTAATAGTTGAGGCGCGTTTGCGGCGAATATGCCAGATAGATGGTGGCCATGTCTCTGAATGTGATGACGCTTTTTTTAAGATGCATTCGCTGACGCTCTTTTAGCGCAGCTTGATTTCCACGTAGCGGTTGGCAGGCTCCGGCACACCCTTCTTCGCCGGTACCCGCGGCTCACGCGATCCTTTGCCGATCACTTCGATGCTGATCAGGTTGACTTTAGCACGGATCAATTCACGCTCGACCAACCGCGCGCGACGCACCGACAGCGTGTCGTTGAAGGTGTCGTTGCCGATATTGTCGGCGTGGCCGATGACGATGAATTCACCGGCGGGAAATTGCTTGAACTCGTCAATCGCCTGATCGAGGAATTTGCGCGACGCCGGTGTGAGACGATCACGCCCGAGTTCAAACAGCAGGACGTAGGTGCGCGGCCGCAGCGGCAGGTTGTCCATCACCGGCGCATAGCGCGCCTGCACCTGGGCTTCGTTCAGGGTCAGCGTCTTGCCGGCCTTGCCGCCGTCGGTTTCCACCGAAGCATACGGCGTGGTCAGCGGCGTTTCGCCGCTGGTGGTCTTGACCACGATGCTGCTGGAAGAGCCGTCCGGTTGCGGCAACAGAACGAAACGCTCCTTCGGTCCGGCACAACCGGTGAGCAGGACGAAGCCGGCAAGGCAGCTCCACAATGCAAGGCGCTTGGCCAGGCGTACGCCGCCGCTGTGCTTATTCACTGGCCACATCCACGATGAAATCGGTGCCGCGTATGCCGATGGTGGCGGTCGGCGTCATGACTTGCTGACGCTCCGGCGCGTGCTTGCCGATCAGGCCGGTGACGTAGCGCAAGGTGCCTTTGACGACGCGCACGGCGACATTGCCTTCGCCGGAACTTTCATTGAAATTGTATTGTTCGAGTACAAAGGTGCTCTTGGGACCGAGCGACACCAGCGTGTCGTCGCGCAGAGTAATGCCGACGGCGGCGCCATCGGCGGTCACCACGCGATCACCGGAAAACACACGGTCGCCGACATGGGCAAGAATGGGGGTAGAGCCCGCCGATGGAGAACCAGCTTGAGATGAAGTCGCCTGAGGTGATTGTGCAGCGGCTGCCTGAGCCGGTTTCTGCGCCCCGCCCTGGCGCAGCACCTGCACGTCGCCGCGGACCACCTTGATGATGCCGGCCTGGACGTAGTCCTGCACCTCGGCGTGTGCGAGCGGACTTGCGCAAGCCAGCGCGACGGCCAATCTCCATGACCGATGAAACGAAACGGTTCCCTGCCCCATGATGCCTGCCTTTTTATTGTTGCTCTCGGGTTGAACGGCGTGTGATGTATGACGCAAGGCGGCCCTCCCCGGCTGCCTTTGCTGCCGGACATTATAGCCGTAATATTTCCGTATAACATGATTGTCTTTCACCAACATCCGCCATGGGAGAGGCTTTGCGGCGCATGGAAAGAGAATTCCGCATGAAATCAGGGCAAATTTCCCGGCCGCCCTGTCAATCTCCGCCCGAGAAGAGGATAATGGAGGGTCAAACTGATTTATCAGGCTGGCCGCCACGGATTGCTGATTCCCTCCTCCGATCCCCCTCGCGCGCGGTCGCCATCATTACTGGAAGTACATATTTTGACTACGACAAGAAGCAAACGCTGGAACGGCAATATCGAATCCCTGAAGGCCGACTACCTCAACGGTGTCATCACCCAGATGGATACTTACGGCGAACGCGTGCAGTTTGCGCTGGTGACCTCGGGCAACGGTCCGCGCTACCAGCTCACCAACAGCGCCGGCAAGAAGATGGCCTTCGACGGCAACCATCACCTGCATCATCCGGAAGACGGCGAATTCGCACCAGGCAACGCTACCGGCGTGTTCACCCTGGAGCAGATCAAGCTGGCCAAGGTCGGCGGGCTCAAGCCGGCGCGTACGCTTAGCACCGGCACCGTCAAACGCGCCAGCACCACGCGCGCACCGAGCGCCGCAACCCGCGCCAAGGATCTGGTCGACAGCGAGAAGTATGAATACTTCAAAGCCAACCGCTCCACGCTGCCGGACACCATCGGCGAGCACTCTGCCGAAATCACCACCATGATGCGTGCCGGCATGTCGGCCGAACAGGCATTCGGCGAAGTGCTGAAAAAGTATTTCTGAGCGATCCTGCGATCCTCTGGACAATAAAAAACGGGAGCCGAAGCTCCCGTTTTTTATTGTCCGCGTTTCTCTGCGGGCGTTCGATCCGGCATCAATACACTTCCGGCACCACGATTTCGCTCGACACTTCGCGGCGGAAGTAGTCGTCATGACGCACGCGTTCCGGCAACGATATCGGCGAGTGTTCGACTTCGCCGTACGGCATCTGGCCCAGCAAGTGATGGATACAGTTCAGACGGGCCTTTTTCTTGTCAACGGCCTGCACCACCCACCATGGCGCTTCGGGAATGTGGGTGCGCTCCAGCATGATTTCCTTGGCCTTGGTGTAATCCTCCCAGCGGCGGCGCGACTCCAGGTCCATCGGACTGAGCTTCCATTGCTTCAACGGATCGTGAATGCGGCTCAGAAAGCGCATGTGCTGCTCTTCGTCCGTGATCGAGAACCAGTATTTGATCAGCTGGATGCCGGAGCGCGCCAGCATGCGTTCGAATTCCGGCGCGGAGCGGAAGAATTCTTCGTACTGGTCATCCGTGCAAAAACCCATGACGCGCTCAACGCCGGCACGGTTGTACCAGCTGCGGTCGAACAGCACGATCTCGCCTGCGGCAGGCAGATGCGAGACATAGCGCTGGAAATACCATTGGGTGCGTTCACGGTCATTCGGCGCCGGCAAGGCGGCGACGCGGCATACGCGCGGGTTGAGGCGCTGGGTGATGCGCTTGATGACACCGCCCTTGCCTGCCGCATCGCGGCCTTCAAACAGGATCACAACCTTGTGGCCGGTGGCGACTACCCAGTCCTGCAGCTTGACAAGTTCTGCCTGCAGGCGGAACAGTTCGCGGAAATACAGGCGGCGATCGGCCTTGTCCTGCTCGCTGCGAGCGTCAACGCCTTCAGCCAGTTCTTCGATGGTGCGATCCTCGATTTCCAGTTCCAGCTCTTCGTCATAGCTGTCCGCCAGTTCGCGGTGGATGCGGCGTACCAGTTCTTCGTCGTTCATTTTTTCTCCATCTGGGCCTGAACCGGTCTGGAAGACCGGCGCCCGGTTTGTCGGTCAGGGTACCGTCAGAACATACACGAAGAATATGACCCTCAAATGACAGGCGCGGGCCGCCGGAACGTCAAGATTTCCGGCTGCGTTTCGGAGATTCGGCCGCGGCCATGTCGCGGCGCGCCTGCCACGCCTCAAGGGCTACGCGGTAACGCTCCAGCGCATCCTGATAAATATCAAAAATGCAGGGATCGCAGCCGCTCTGACAGCAGTCTTCGAGCTGAGGCTCTATCGGCGGCGCCGGCGGCGGGTCGTTGTCGATCAATGCGGACATGAAGAAGGAAAAAAGAGCAGAGAAGCGTTCGATTATAAGGTCGCCGGAGGGCATTTCCACAGATCAATACATCGGCCACCAAACCGCGCCCAAGCGAAAAGGATGCGCTCTTGTCGCAAGCTTGCCATCGTAATGTGGATAATTTGCCCAAAGAGAACAAACTACCGCGAATTTGATACATATTTCTAGTAGCATGGATGACGCAGACGCCTGCCATTCCTGCTGCGTACGAAGAGACCGCACGCACGGGCGAAGCCGATAATAAATATGATGCCCGTTATGACCGTAATACGACGACTAAAAAAACTGAAGTCCGGAAGCTCGGGAGATACATCCCCGATTGTTTTCAGGGCCAAGATTTTTTTCTTCCTCGTCTGCCTGTCGCTGCTATCCGTCGATGGCTGGCAAGCATGGAAAAATCGTACCGAACAGCTGCGCGATACCGAAACCACCATGGTCAACATGGCCCGTGCGCTGGCGCAGCACGGCGACGATACGCTCAAGGCCGCCGACCTGATCCTCAGCGGCGTGATCGAGCTGATGGCGGCAGAAGGTCTCACCGACAGGATGAAACCGCGCCTGCACGAGTTGCTGAAGTCACGCGTCGCCGAGTTGCCGCAACTGGCGGGCCTGTTCGTCCTCAATGCAGACGGCTATGCGGTGGTCGACTCCAACGAAGTCCTGTTCAGCAACAACGTGAACGACCGCAATTACTTCCAGTACCATCGCGACCATGCCAGCCTGGGGCCGTACGTCGGGCCTTTGGTCAAGAATCCGGCCGGCGCCTGGCGTCTGACGGTATCGCGCCGCGTCAACAATCCTGACGGCAGCTTCGGCGGCGTGGTCCTGGCGGCGATCGACATCGATTACTTCCGCAACTTCTACAACACCTTCAACATCGGCGAAAGCGGCCTGATCATCCTCGGCCTCAACAACGGCACGCTGCTGGTGCGCCGTCCCTTCTTCGACAAGTACGTCGGCACCGACCTGCGCAAGGTGCCGATCTTCCGCGACTACGTTACCAGGAATCACGACGGCACGCACACCGCCCCCTCCACAGTGGACGGCAAGGACAAGATCAACGCCTACCGGCACTTCAACCAGTTCCCGATGTTCGTGGCCATCGCCTTGTCCAAGGATGAAGTGCTCGACGGCTGGATTGACGATACCCTGCGCCATACGGCGGCGATCCTGATCCTCATCCTGATCCTGGCGGTGCTGGGAAACTGGCTGCTCAGGCAGATCAAGCTGCGCCTCGAAACTGAAGCCCAGCTCGTCATTGCACGCGACAATCTCGATCAGTTGAACAAGCATCTGCAGAATCTGGCGCTGGAAGACGGTCTGACCGGCCTGGCGAACCGGCGCCATTTCGACATCGCGCTCAGCGAAGAATTTTCCCGCGCATTGCGCAACCGGGAAACGCTTGGCCTGCTCATGATCGACGTCGACTGGTTCAAGCAGTACAACGACATTTACGGACACCGCGCCGGCGACGCATGTCTGTGCCGCATTGCCGATACGATCAAGGCGGTACCGCAACGCACCGGCGACATGGCCGCGCGCTACGGCGGCGAAGAAATGGTCGTGCTGTTGCCGCAGACAACACTGGAGTCGGCCGCCATCATTGCCGAACGTTTGCGCGCCGACATCGCCGCACTCGATATCCACCATGCCGCCAGCCCATTGACCATCGTCACCATCAGCGTGGGCGTCGCCGTCATTCGTCCAAGCTTGCAGTCGGATGCGCCGGAACAGCTGGTGGAAGAAGCCGACCGCGCTCTCTACATCGCCAAGGCCAAAGGCCGCAATGGCGTCGCGCGCCATGACGAAATCAAGACCGACACCACCCTTTCCTGAACGGCGCCATGAATCAAGAACATCTGCTGAAACTGGTCAGCATGGAAATGCCCTATGGGAAATACAAAGGCCGCCTGCTGGCGGACCTGCCGGGACATTATCTGGGATGGTTTGCGCGTGAAGGATTTCCGCGCGGAGAGTTGGGCAGCCTGCTGGCGCTGATGTACGAACTGGACCACAATGCGCTGCGCCAGTTGCTCGATCCGCTGCGCAAGGATCAGCAAAACCTGAGACGCTGATCGTAGCCGTCTCAGGTTGTCATTCCATCAGGGGACGATCGTGGTGAACAGATACACCGCGAAAATCACCAGATGCACCATCCCCTGCATCACCGTTGTACGGCCGGTGCTCAGCGAAAAACCGGCAACGATGAACGACAGCAGCAGCAACACAGTCGACTTGATGTCCAGTCCCAGCGACAAGGTCCAGCCGGTCGCCAGCGACACCACCGCCACCGCAGGAATGGTCAAACCGATACTTGCCAGTGCCGAACCGATCGCCAGATTGAGACTGGTTTGCAAACGGTTGGCGCGTGCAGCACGTACCGCCGCCAGGCCCTCGGGCAGCAGCACGATGGCGGCAATCACGATACCCACCACCGATTTCGGCGCACCCAGGCTGTCGAGCGCTGTTTCCAGCGTCGGCGCCAGCGCCTTGGCCAGCAGCACCACTGCCCCCAGGCAAGCCAGCAGCAGCACCGCGCTGGTGATGGCGACCTTGTTGGAAGGCGGCTCCGCATGCGCCTCTTCATTGGCGGCAGCGTTGGCGGGCAGGAAGTAGTCACGATGGCGCACGGTCTGTACCAGCACGAAGGTGCCGTACAACACCAGTGAAATCACGGCAATGAACGCCAGCTGGCTGGGGCTGTAGAAAGGGCCGATCCTGGTCAGCGTGTAATTCGGCAAGACCAGCGTCAACACAGCGATGGCCGCCAGCGTCGCCAGCGATGCGCTGACGCCGTGTTGTCCGAACGATTGCTCGCGGTGATGACTGGCGCCGACCAGCAGGCAAATGCCGACGATGCCGTTGAGGATGATCATGATGGCGGCGAACACCGTGTCGCGCGCCAGCCCGGTCGTGGCTTCGCCGCCCGACAGCATCAGCGACACGATCAGCGCCACTTCAATCAGCGTCACCGCCAGCGCCAGCACCAGCGTGCCGAACGGTTCGCCGACTTTGTGCGCCACCACTTCGGCGTGATACACCGCCGCCAGCACCGACGCCATCAGGCCGATCACCAGCAGGATGGAGAACCAGCCACCGGGCTGTAAGCCGTTGACGGCATACACCAGCCAACCGATGACGGGCGATGCGATGGACCAGAGCGGCAGCGACGGGGAAATTTTCATGAGGGATATCTATCGTTGTCAGAACGGTGAAAAAGAACGGCGACCGCCGCGAAGGCGTCGCACAGACAATGTACGGAATACCTTGCGGCAAGAAATGATAACCGATGCGCGCGTCACATCCGGCAAGGAATGCCAACACGGCTGCAGTAAAAAACGCCGCCGGCGAATTGAACGGTTAATTTAGCGATTAATTGATGAGCCGGCTTATCGGCTTATTTCGTCGGCCAGGCCGTCAGAATCTCGGCGCCATCGGCGGTCACCGCAATCATGTGTTCCCACTGCGCCGACAAGGATCCGTCGCGCGTGACGACGGTCCAGCCGTCGTCCAACTGCTGCACGCCGCGCGCACCGAGGTTGATCATCGGTTCGATCGTGAACGTCATTCCCTCACGCAGCAGCAAGCCGGAATTGCGCGTGCCGTAATGCAGCACCTGCGGTTCTTCGTGATAGACCTTGCCGATGCCGTGGCCGCAATATTCGCGCACCACCGAATAACCGGCCCCCTCGGCCAGCGTCTGGATCGCATGGCCGACGTCGCCGAGCCGCGCGCCGGGGCGCACGACGGCAATGCCCGCCAGCATGGAGTCCAGCGTCACCTGTACCAGACGCTGCGCTTCGGCCGACGGCGTGCCGGCAAAGTACATGCGGCTGGTGTCGCCGTGCCAGCCGTCCTTGATGACGGTGACGTCGATGTTGATGATGTCGCCATCCTTCAACACCACCTTGGTGCTGGGGATGCCATGGCAGACTACGCTGTTGACCGAGGTGCACAAGGTCTTGGGAAAACCGTGATAGCCGACATTAGCCGGCGTCGCCTTCTGCACCTTGCGGATGTAATCGTGGCAGCGTCGGTCCAGCTCTTCGGTCGTCACGCCCGGCACCACGTATTCGCCGATCATCTCCAGCACATCTGCGGCCAGCCCTCCGGCAACACGCATCATTGCGATCTGTTTTTCAGTTTTGATGGAGACTGCCACGACGATCCTTGGTTTGGGTGAAGCCGCTATTATCCCCGATCGCACCACTCCGCGCAGCCTTGCGCAGTGTTACTCACTGGAAAACTGCAGCGCCTCCTTCCGCACCGCCCGATATAGTTGCTTTTCCGCTATCAGGAAAACACTGATACCGAAGAGTATGTCACTCCCCTAAGCTGGCAATACATCGGGCATAGCGGAATCTTCACCAGCTCGGCGTCTGAACCGCCTTCTTCATCACACCGGTTCCGGCGTTCTGCAGGATCCCTGCCTGATGGCCAGACATGTTCATCCGCGCCCGACCGGCGCCGGAATGTTTTCAGCGATTGCCCCAATGTCGCCTGCCGTCCCTCGTCCGCCTGGAGAAAACTATGAAGTGGTTCTACGATCTCAAAATTTCAAGAAAACTGATCTCGGTCTTCTGCGTCGTCATCGCCCTGGAAGCCGCGCTTGGCGCCTTCGCCATCCGCGAACTGGGCCGTGTGAACCAGGCTTCGACCGACATTGCCTCCAACTGGCTGCCAACCATCCGCACCTTGTCGCAGATGAAGCTGTCGCTGTCGCGCATCCGCAGTTTTGAACTGCAGCACATCCTCTCTTCCACACCGCAGGAATTCGAAGAGATCGAGAAGAATGCCGACAAGCAAATTGCCAATCTGAAAAAGCAACAGGACGATTACCTGAAGCAGATCAGCGAACCGGAAGAACGGGCGATTTATCCTGATGTGGAGAAAGCGATTGTCGTGTTCCTCGCCGAACACAAGAAGATCCTCGACATTTCGCGCACCAACAAGAACGAGGATGCCCGCGCCCTGCTCAAGGGCGAATCGACCAAGGTTTACCGTAGTCTGCTGGATCAGGTGGAAAAACTGGTGGAAGTCAACGAGAAAGGTTCCGAGACGTCGAGCGCCGACGCTGATGCAACATATGCCAGCGCCAGGCTGTGGATCATCTCGATGCTGGCGATCTGCATGGTTGCCGCCATGACGCTGGCAGTCTGGATTTCACGTGTGATTGCCAAACCGCTCGGTGAAGCTGTCGAGGTGGCCCGGCGCGTCGCCGGCGGCGACCTGACAGCGGACATCCAGCTGGCCGGCAAGGATGAAACCGGCCGGTTGCTCGAAGCCCTCAAAGGCATGAACGACAATCTGCTGAAGATCGTCGGCGAAGTGCGCACCGGTACCGACACCATTGCCACCGCCTCCAACGAAATCGCCAGCGGCAACATGGACCTGTCCTCGCGCACCGAGCAGCAAGCCGGGTCGCTGGAAGAAACCGCATCGGCCATGGAAGAGCTGACCTCGACGGTCAAGCAAAACGCCGACAACGCGCGCCAGGCCAATCAGCTTGCCGTCACCGCCTCGGAAGTCGCCAGTGCAGGCGGCGAAGTGGTGGGGAAAGTAGTCGACACCATGGGTTCGATCAATGAATCGTCGCGCAAGATCTTCGACATCATCAGCGTCATTGACGGCATCGCTTTCCAGACCAATATCCTGGCGCTTAACGCCGCCGTGGAAGCAGCACGCGCCGGCGAACAAGGCCGCGGCTTTGCCGTCGTGGCGAGCGAAGTGCGCAATCTGGCGCAACGCTCGGCCGCCGCCGCCAAGGAAATCAAGGTCTTGATCGACGATTCGGTCACCAAGGTTGATGCCGGCAGCAAGCTGGTCGAACAGGCCGGCGCTACGATGGAAGAAGTGGTCAACAGCGTCAGACGCGTGACCGACATCGTCAGCGAAATCACCGCCGCCAGCCACGAGCAAAGCCAGGGCATCGAACAGATCAATCTTGCGATCACACAAATGGATGAAGTGACGCAGCAAAACGCTGCACTGGTGGAACAAGCCGCGGCCGCTGCGCAATCCATGCAGGAACAGGCTGGACGTCTATCGGAAGTGGTCGGCGTGTTCAAGCTCGACGAACGCAGCGCCGTCAGCAAACCCATTGCCGCAGCCATGCCAAAACGCACCGTCGACATCACGCCGCCGCTGCGTGCAGTCGGCGCCAAACCTGCTGCGCCTGTCATGCGCGTCATCAAAGGCGGTGCGCAGCCTGCACTCAAAGCATCGGCAGTCCCCAAGGACGATCCCGGTTCCTGGGAACAATTCTGAAACAAGCATTGCCCCAAACGCGCCCCCACCAAACCAACATTGAGGCCACCCCATGGATGCATTTCAAAAAGAGATTGATGAACGGACCAACCTGACCAGCAGCAACAAATTCGAACTGCTGCTGTTTCGTCTCGGCAGCGCAGCCGGCGACGGTCCCGGCGAACTGTTCGGCATCAACGTATTCAAGATCCGCGAGATCGTGCCGATGGTGCCGATCACCACAGCGGCCGGCACCAAATCGCCGATGCTGGGCATGGTCAATATTCGCGGCCAGGTGATTTCGGTGATCGACTTGCCGGCAGTGACCGGCTGCACGCCCAAGACCGGCCTGAACATTTTGCTGATCACAGAATACGCGCGCAATACGCAAGCCTTCGCAGTGGAATCGGTGGAAGAAATCGTGCGCCTCGACTGGAGCCAGGTGCTGTCGGCGGAATCCAGCGCCGGTGGCGACATGGTGACCAGCATTGCGCGCCTGGATTCTGACGTCGACGGCAGCCGCCTGGTGCAGGTGCTCGACGTGGAACAGATTCTGGACATGACTTCGCCGGTCAAGCAGTCACTCAATCGCGACCATAGCAACGAACTCAAGGACCTGATCAAAGCCGGTTCTATCGTGCTGGCTGCGGACGACTCCAAAGTGGCGCGCGCCATGATTGAAAGCGGCTTGTCGACGCTGGGCGTGCCCTACGTCATGACCAAGAGCGGCAAGGAAGCCTGGGAGAAATTACAGTCGCTGGCGGCCGAAGCGCAGCGCGAAGGCAAGCAGATCGGCGATAAAGTTGCGCTCATGCTGACCGACCTGGAAATGCCCGAGATGGACGGCTTCACACTCACACGCAACATCAAGAGCGACCAGCGCTACAAGAACATTCCGGTGGTCATCCATTCGTCGCTGTCGGGTTCCGCCAACGAGGATCACGTCAAGAGCGTCGGCGCCAACGGCTATGTCGCCAAATTTGCGATTGAAGAGCTCGCTGCGACATTGAAAAAAACCTTGCTGCACTAGGCCGATCTGCTCGTTTCCGGTGTGTGATGAGCTCAGCACGTTGATTGCATGAAGTGCATCTCAACCCGGAAATAAGGAATTCCCCGATACCGCACGTTCGCTCTTTTTTTTATCATTCAGTCATCAGCTCAGCCCTGCCCTGCCGATACCCACGCTGATATCACATCCGGGTCCCGGCGCACCACTCAGCGAGTAGCCTACAAATGAAATTTCTAGCCGATCTATTGCAACAAGACATGTTCGTCGCGGTCGCTTCTTATCTGAGCATCGGACTGGTCTTCCTGATCTTTTTCTACTATCGCGAACGCAAGTGGGAAAATGATCTGGCGCAATATCAGATCACAGAAATGGCGAAGATCGTCAACGACGGGCAGGCGAAGAGCAATGTCTATCCGTTCAATCGCGCCATGGACGGCAGATCGTTTTCTGCAGTGCCGGCCAGCGATGAAATGCAGGTTGTCGAAGGCGAGATCATTGAACCCATGCCCGAGCCTGTTGCCGCCGACAAGCCGGTTGACAAAGCAGCCGGCCGCCACTGAGCCCAAGTGGTTTTCATCCCCGGAAAATCACACTTCCACCCGATCACGACCGCCGGCCTTGGCGCGATACAGAGCCTGGTCTGCGGCGCCCACCAGAGCCGATGTGGTTGCACCGCGCCGGGTCTGATTGAATGATCCGATTCCCAGACTGATCGTCACAATGCCGTCGGGATTCGAGGCATGCGGAATCGCTTGCCGGCGCACTTCCTGCCTGATGTGTTCCGCAACGATCAACGCTCCGGCTTCGTCGCAGTTGGGCAGGATCATCGCAAACTCTTCTCCGCCGTAACGCGCCGCCAGATCGCCGGGACGGCGCTCCCCGCTCAGGATTGACTGGCCGACCTTGCGCAGGCATTCGTCACCGGACAAATGGCCGTACATGTCGTTGTAGAGCTTGAAGTGGTCGACATCGATCATGATGAGCGACAGATTCTCGCCCTTTCTTGTCGCGCGATTGAGCTCACGCGCCAGTGCGCCGTCAAAATGGCGGCGATTGGCAAGTCCGGTCAGGCCGTCCTGCATGGCCAGCCGCTCTAGCGTGCTGTTCAGCGCTTCCACCTGGGCGCGCGCCTCATTGGCCTCGCCCTCGGCAATGGCGCGCTTGTCGATCTGCCGCACCATGCGCTGCCCGACACCGACAAAACACGTCACCAGAATCAGCACGCCCACCATGTGCATATAGGCATCGGCGCGCCACTCCGACAGCACCTCATCCTTGGACAAGGCCACCGAGACGAACATCGGATAGGTTTGCAGATGCGTGTAGCCGTTGATGCGCAGGACGCCGTCCTGCGAGGATTTGATCAGGGCCACACCGCTGGTGCGCTGCGACGCGTGATCGCGGTAGATCGACGCCGACGCCATGCTCTTGCCGATCGAGTCTTCGCGCAACGGCCGCCGGAACACCATCGTGGCGTTGTTGAGTGCCAGCAGAATCGCGCCCGACTTGCCGATGTCCATGCTGTCATAAAAACGCTGGAAATAATCCATGTCAATCGTCGCCAGCACCACGCCGCCGAAGCTGCCGTCGGCGTTGTTGATGCGCCGTGTAATGGTAGCGATCCATTTGCCGCTGGAACGGCTCTTGATCGGGGCGCCGACATGCGGCCCCGGATCGGCGTGATCGCGGTGATAGATGAAATAGTCGCGATCGGCATTGTTGAGATTGGTGTCGGTCACCGGTTGTGAATTGACGATCCAGCGCCCGGTCTGGTCGTAGACAAAAATGCCGCCGAGCTGCGGCAACTCTTTTACCTGCAGTCTCAGCAAGCCATGCAGTCGCTCCAGCGCCCCCGCCCCGGTGCCGTCATAACGGATGCGTTCGAGCAAGCCGACCAGCACGGTATCGGCTTCCTTGAAGGTATCGTCGGCATGCTGCGCCAGCGCGCGCGCCATATTGGCGACGGCAACGCCGGCGTCGCGCTCCTGGACGGCGCGTGCCTGCCACGTGCGCCAGGCGTCCAATCCGATCAGTGAAATGCAGGCCAGCAGCACAAAGGCTGACGCCAGGATTGCGGTGGAAGAGCGCTTATAGCGGGCTTGTAGGGCCATAGGTCTCCGTCTTTATAGTTCTGCAACAAATGAACATAAATGAACGACATCGGGTTGCAGCAAGGCTCTTGTTAAGAGTTGTGATGGAGCCTCAGCCAGCTGACCAGCCATGAAACCGGTATGTTTTTCATTTATAACATTCTTGCCGGTAGTCGCCTAGTGCAGACGACGAACTCAGACGATACTCATCCGCTCCGGGATGCATCAGGTACGCTAAGATGACGGCTTCTCTGACAGGAGTTTTTTTGTTCACCACCTTGTTCACATCATGACTGACCGCATCGATTGCGTCGTCATCGGCGCCGGCGTCGTCGGATTGGCCATCGCGCGCGCGTTTGCGCTGGCCGGGCGCGAAGTCGTCATCGTCGAAGCCGGCAACAGCATCGGCAACGGGATCAGCTCGCGCAACAGCGAAGTGATCCACGCCGGTATCTACTACCGCCCCGGCTCGCTCAAAGCAAGGCTGTGCGTTGAAGGACGCGCGCTGCTGTATCGCTATTGCGAAGAACGCCACGTCGCCCACCGGCGCTGCGGCAAGCTGCTGGTCGCCACCAGCGTGGAACAGGCCGAGCGGATGCAGGCAATTGCCGCGCATGCAGCGCAAAACGGCGTGCATGATCTGACCGCCATTGATGCCGCGCATGCCAAAGAACTGGAGCCGGCGCTGGAGTGTGTTGGCGCCCTGCTGTCGCCTTCTACCGGAATCGTCGACAGCCATGGATTGATGCAGCAGTTGCTGGCAGATGCCGAGGCACACGGCGCCACGCTGGCGTTGCAAAGCCAAGTGGTCGCGGCGCACCGTACTGCCGACGGCATCACGCTGGACGTGGTCACGGCCGACGGCGATCAGATGCAGTTGTCGGCCGGCCTGGTCATCAATGCCGCGGGCCTGGCCGCGCCAAGACTGGCGCGCTGCTTTGAGGGACTGGCGCCGGAACACATTCCGGCCGCCTGGTTCGCCAAGGGCAATTATTTTTCGCTGAGCGGCAAGACGCCATTTTCGCGCCTGATTTATCCGCTGCCCGAAGACGGCGGACTCGGCGTGCATCTGACATTGGATCTGGCCGGCCAGGCGCGTTTCGGCCCCGATGTGGAATGGCTGGACGTCAAAGACGACCGGGAACTGGACTACGCCGTCGACCTGCGCCGCTCGGAGCGTTTTTACGCGGCGATACGCCGCTATTGGCCGGCGTTGCCGGACGCCGCCCTGCAAGCCAGCTATTCCGGCGTGCGCCCGAAACTCACCGGCACCAGTAAAGAGGAAGACTTTCTCATCAGCGGCCCCGCGCAGCATGGATATGCCGGGCTGATTAATTTGTTCGGCATCGAGTCGCCGGGACTGACTTCCTCGCTGGCGATTGCGCAATACGTGCTTGAGCAAAGCGAACCGGCCTGACGCAAGGCCGAGTTTCTGATGTTTTCATCAACACCGCATACGGTCTGACTACGCCAGTCGGACCGTATGGATCACCGGCAACATCGCGTTTTTCCAACATCGTGACAAATGGCGCTTGATTTTTAAGACGACTGGTCATATTATTCGGCCATGGCTAAGTTAAACACCCGCGACCAGATCTTCGACGCCGCTCTGAAATTGTTGTCAGAGCGCGGCTACAACGCATGCAGCGTGCAGGACATCACGTCCGAGGCAGGCGTGCCGAAGGGATCGTTTTACAACCACTTCGAGAGCAAGGAAGTGCTGGGTGCGGAAATCGTGGCGTATTACGCCAGCCGCAGCAAGATGCGCGAAATTCTGGTGGACGACGCCGTGCCTGCACTGGAACGCCTGCGCCGTTATTTCACGGCGCTCAACGACAGGCTGGTGGACCGCGGTTTTCAGCACGGCTGCATGATCGGCAACATGAGTGCCGAGATGTCCGAGCAAAGTGCGCTGATACGTGAAGAGCTGGTGAAGATCTATTCCAACTGGTCGGGCAAGCTGGCTTATGCCATTGCCGCAGGCCAGAAGGAAGGCACGATCCCGACGCAGCTGAGCCCTGAGGCATTGGCCGGTTTTCTGCTGAACGCCTGGGAAGGCGCAGCCTTGCGCACCCGTGTGGAACGCAACAAGAACGCCTTCGATCAGTTCATGGATCTGGCCTTCAACAAGATGCTGAAGTAAGACAAAGAATTTTGCAGTAAAGCCGCCTTGGTACGAAAGAGCAGAGGCGGCATTTTTTCATCCAAATTAAGACGACTGGTCATTTTAAAATCTGTTTGCCACTTTTGTGAGAACGCCATGAGCACATCTTCCACTTCATCCCCTCCCTCTGCCAACACGCAGAGCGGTAGCAACGCCCCACTATACTGGCTGGCGCTCGGCACTTTTGCCGTCGGCGCCGAAGGTTTCATGATTGCCGGCATCCTGCCGACCGTCGCCCGCGATCTGGGTGTCAGCGTCGCCGTTGCCGGACAACTGGTGGTGGCCTTCACCGCTGCGTACGCTCTCAGCTCGCCGATCCTGACGGCGCTGACCGGCGCCATCAACCGCCGAGGCTTGCTGATCGGGGCGATGACTGCATTTACGCTGGCAAATCTGCTTGCCTGGCAAGCCACCGGCTACTGGTCGCTGATGACGGCGCGCATTCTGCTGGCGTTTGCCGCCGGCCTCTATGTACCCAACGCCATGGCCTTGGCTGGCGCACTGGTCGCACCGGAACGCCGCGGCAGCGCGCTGGCGCTGGTCAGCGGCGGCATCACCGTGGCCGTCGCACTGGCGGCGCCGTTGGGCACCGTGATCGCGGACAAGCTCAGCTGGCGCATGACCTTCGCCGGCGTGGCGATCCTGGCGGCCCTGGCAACCATCGGCCTGTTGCGCGGACTGCCGCGCGGCATCGGCGCCAACCTGCCGGTCGCCAGCTTGCGTGAACGCGTGATGGCTGCGCGCGACCCTGCCGTGCTGCGCGCTTTGCTGACCACGCTGCTGTGGGCGACCGGCGCTTACGCGATGTACACCTATTTCGCGCTGTACCTGAACCAGGTCACCGGCATCCACGGCACGCACGTCGGTTATGTCTTGTTCGCCTGGGGTATCTCAGCCGCCATCGGCGTCATGGCCGGCGGCAAGGTCGCGGATCGTATCGGCTTCCAGCGTGTGACCGGTCCGGCATTGATGTTCCTGATCGCGGCTTTCCTGACATTGGTGGCGATTGCGTATCTGCTGCCTGCCAACGTGGCCGTGCTGCCGGTGTTCGTGTCGGTAATCGTCTGGGGCATTGCAGGCTGGGCGTTTTATCCGGCGCAGCAAACCAACCTGATCCATATCGCCGGCATCAAGCTCGCACCGATTGCGCTGTCGCTGAATGCCTCGTTCATGTATCTGGGTTTTTCGCTGGGCGCCAGCGCAGGGGCGATTACTGTCGCGGACGGTTCGGTACGTAACCTGGGTCTGGTGGCGGCAGCTTTCGTGGTCGGCGCCTTGCTGATGAAACGCAGCGCTGCACGTCGCACCGCAGCCCGCGCCTCGGCCGCGTAAACCTGATGCCTACGGCACGATTCGGGCGGTGTGCGCCAGTATCGTGCCGTACAGCGCTTGTGCCGCCGATGGCGGCGCCAGGCGGCAGCGCATCAATCCGTTAGACCTACAACGCTCCCATCGCCTCTACGCAACTGTCGAAAACCTGGCGAATGCGCGCCGGCACAGGGCCGCGCTGCCGGTCTTTCAGCAGCAAGGCAGCGGGCACTTCATCAACATCGCCTCGGTAGCCGGCATCAAAGTGTTCAGCCCTGGCGGTACGGTCTACAGCGGCACCAAGTTTGCGGTGCGCGCCATTTCTGAAGGCTTGCGCCATGAAGTCGGCGGCGCCATCCGCACCACGACGATTGAACCCGGGGCCGTCGATTCCGAATTGAAGGCTGGCAGCTCGCACGAAGAAAGCAGCAACTTCGTCAAAGAGTTTTATAAGATGGCCATTCCTGCAGACTCCGTCACGCGCGCCATCGCGTTTGCCATCGAACAGCCCGCCGATGTCGACATCAACGAAATCGTGTTGCGTCCGACTCAGCAAGAGTTCTAAGAGTCCCGGACGCGCAATCTGTGCACCCGTCTTCTGAGGGGTGCACAGATGCGGAGACGGCTGTGCATCAGGTCGGCACGGCGCAATAAATCTCCCGGACTCACCTGCAATGGCATGCGTTCATTTCGTTTTTTCGAGCGGATCAATCTGCACGGATTTTTTGCATCACCGCAGCTGCGCTGTCGATGAAAGCATCGACCTTGATTGCGATGCTCATGTCCTGATCTTCCGGCGTCGCCATGCCATAAATCCACTTGCGAACACCGATGTAGAAAATCGATGCGTGCAGTCCCCAGATGAACTCGATTTCGTGTTCGCATTGCTGAGGCGTGGGAGGCGCAATATTGAATTCATGCCGCAATTCCGCCAGCACCACATCAAAGATCCGCGCACGCAAACGGCTCAGGTAGAGATCGTTGATGTACTCCCCCGTCATGCCGGCAAAAATGAAAATCCTGATCCATTCGCGCTTCAGGATGACGCCTGAATATTGCCGATAGAAATCGTGCAGGCGTTCTCTGAGACCGATGCTGCGATTCACCAGCAGCGTTTCCCATGCGGGTTCCCAGCGCGACAGGTAGACCGTCTCGAAGACACGGTCCACCAGTGCTTTCTTGTTTGGAAAATAGCGGTAGAGCAGCGGCTGTGTCACGCCGATTTCCTTGGCCAGATCGCGCGTGCTGGCCGAGAAGCCGTTGGTGGCGAAATAGTCAATCGCCTTGGCCAATATCTGCTGCTCGCGCTGTTCCGGAGACAACCGTCTGAGGGTAGGCTTGCCTGGACTGGTCAAATTCACCTCGCTATGCAAACACGTCCGTTGTCTGGGCAGAGAGCGCCAGGCGTTTCGGCGTACCGGCTTTCGCCAAGTCGATGCGCTTGCCATGCGAAGGAGTTGCGCCATGCGGCATGGCTTGCATGGTGTGCCGGGCATGCGCGGGCGACTCGTCCTCCAGCTGGAAATTGCCCACCAGCGCTGCCAGCCCGGTCGCCTGGTCTCTCAGACTGCCGGCGGCAGCAGCGGCTTCTTCCACCAGGGCAGCATTCTGCTGCGTCACCGAATCCATTTCAGTGATGGCGACATTGACGTGGCTGATACCGGTCTTCTGTTCATTCGACGCCGCTGTGATGGCGGCAATAATGGTGCTGAGATTATCTACACTGGCGACCACCTCGCTGATGGTGACGCCGGCCTGATGGACCATCGTCGAACCGGTGTTGATGCTCTTGACGGAGTCGTCGATCAGTCCCTTGATTTCCTTCGCGGCAGCCGCGCTTCGCTGCGCCAGATTGCGAACTTCACTGGCGACTACGGCAAAACCGCGCCCTTGTTCGCCTGCCCGGGCGGCTTCCACCGCCGCATTCAACGCCAGGATATTGGTCTGGAAGGCAATGCCGTCGATGGAGGAAATGATGGCTTCAATCCTGGTGGCCCTTGAATTGATGGTTTCCATGGTGGCGATTACGTCTCTCATCGCGCTGCCTCCGCGTTGCGCCACATCGGATGCCGCTGCGGCGAGCTGATTGGCCTCGAACGAATTATCCGCGTTCTGCACGACGGCTTGCGTCAGTTGTTCCATGGACGCGGCGGTTTCCTCCAATGAACTGGCCTGAATTTCAGTACGTGCGGACAGATCCAGATTGCCGGTCGCGATCTGCGACGAAGCCGTGGCAATCGTTTCGGCGCTCGACTTGATATTGCCGATCATTTCCGCCAGATTCCACCGCATCAGTCCCATGGCGTAAAGCAGGCTAGCCTGATCGCCATTCTTCACCGTCACCGGTGTGCTCAGATCCCTGGAGGCAATCTGCATCGCTACTTCGACGGCATACTCCGGGCTGCCGCCCAGCGCCTTTTGCAAGCTGCGGTTCACGCCGATGATGATGCCGGCCAGGATCAGGCTGACCGCTGCAAGAATACCGGCGGCCTTCGTCAGTGAACTGGCGAATGCTGCGTTGATATCGTCAACATACAAACCCGTAACCAGCGCCCAGCCCCATGGCTTGTAACTGACAATGCGGGCCAGTTTCGGCGAAGGTTCCGATTTGGACGGACGCAGCCATTGATAGGTCAGAAAGCCCTCGCCTGCCGGCGAAGCAGCCAGCCGCGCCACTTCACGGAAGACGTAGAAGCCATCGGGATCCTTGAAATTGCTCATGTCCTTGCCGTCGTTTTCCGGACTCATCGGATTCTGGATCGCCGTCATGTCCTGACTGAGGATAGCGACGTAGCCGTCTTCGCCATAGCGAATGTTCTTCAGTACTGCCTTGGCCTGGCGTTGCGCTTCGGCGGTGGTGAGCTTGCCCGCAGCCGCCTCCGCCGCGAAACCTTCGACGATCTTCAATGCAGCCTCATCGATGTTGCTCAGATCGGCACGGCGCTCATCGACGCGCAGCGTACGCGCTTCGATGATGTTGAAAACCGAGATGGCGCAGATGGAGAGAAGGCTGGCCGCCAACGGCAGCCAGAGTTTCTTCTGAAATGTCAGTTTGCGCATGGAATTTCCTTTGTGGAATTGAGTTTGTATTAAATGAAGATTTGAAAACAATCAGCTTGAATGCAGTTCCTTGATGCCGGCAGTGCGCAGCCCTGCGTGCCCTACCGCCTGATCACACAAGCCCTGTAGCTCCAGTAATTTGGTCGCGTCGCCTTGCACGACACCTTTGCCGAAGTAATAGCCCTGCGCCTGGTCGCAACCGTGATGCCGCAGGAAATCCAGCTGCACACCGTCCTCCACACCCTCGGCGACGATGTTGCGGTTCATGACGTGCGCCAGCGCGATGACAGCCTTCACGATTTCCGCGTCGTCGCTATCGACATCGATGTCGCGGATAAAACTGCGATCGATCTTGAGGGTATGAATCGGAAATCGCTTGAGGTAGCTCAAGCTGGAATAGCCGGTACCGAAGTCATCGATGGCCAGGCGCACACCCATCGCGCTCAGCTGGCGCAGAGTCTCGACGGTCGCTTCCGGGTTTTCCATCACCACGCTTTCAGTGATCTCCAGCACCAGGCTCTCAGCTACGCAGCCGGTACGCAGAAGCGTGCGACGCACCATCTCGACGATGTCGTCCTGGCGAAACTGCGTAGCCGACAAATTGACGGACATCTTCAGATCGTGGCCGAGGCCGGCGCGTTGCCATGCAGTGATCTGGCGGCAGGCCGTCTCCAGCACCCACTCGCCGATCGGCACGATCAGACCGGTTTCTTCCGTCAACGCGATGAACTTGTCGGGATAGATCATGGCTTTGCCGGGCGGATGCCAGCGGATCAATGCCTCGAAGCCGACGATACGCCCGCTCGCGATATCAACCTGCGGCTGGTAGGCCAGCACGAACTCCTCGCGTTCCAGCGCGCGGCGCAGCGCCGCTTCAAGACGCAGCGCTTCCAGCGCGTCCTTGCCCATTTCGTGAACGTAGAAT
Organism: Herbaspirillum sp. GW822-FHT03A08; assembly: GCF_058801885.1. Classification (NCBI taxonomy): domain Bacteria; kingdom Pseudomonadati; phylum Pseudomonadota; class Betaproteobacteria; order Burkholderiales; family Oxalobacteraceae; genus Herbaspirillum; species Herbaspirillum sp. GW822-FHT03A08. The sequence goes on from NZ_JBXANR010000001.1 coordinate 850,355, forward strand.
TTATAGCGGCCCTTGCCGCTCTGCTTTGCCTGGTACATCGCGGTGTCGGCGTGCTTGAGCAACGTGGCGCTGTTGTCGCCGTCCTTGCTGTACATGCTGATGCCGATGCTGCTGCTCAGGTACAGTTCGTGGCCGCTCAGGAACATCGGTTCGGCAACGGCATCAATGATTTTCTTGGCGACGGTGCCGACATTGTCCGGATGACCGGCATTGTCCAGCAGCACCACAAATTCATCGCCACCCAGGCGCGCCACGGTATCGCCGGCGCGCACGCCGAGTTTCAATCTGCGCGACACTTCCACGATAACCTGGTCGCCGACGTCGTGGCCGAGACTGTCGTTGATATTCTTGAAGCGGTCCAGATCTATGAACAACAATGCCAGCGACTGCGTCGAGCCATGAGCACGCTCGATCGACGCGGCCAGGCGTTCCATCAGCAGACTGCGATTCGGCAGTCCCGTCAGCGTGTCATGGCTGGCCAGATGGCGCATCGTGTCTTCGGCGGTTTTTCGTTCTGTGATGTCTTCGATGGCGGCGATATAACGCACCTTGCCGTGACTGTCCTTCATCGATGAAACAGTCACCTGCCCCCACATGATGTCGCCGTTGCTGCGCAGGTAGCGCCGCTCGCGCACGTAGTCCCGTATCTGTCCGGTCAAGATGCGGCGGCGCATGACGCGGTGGTCAGCGGCATCGTCCGGATGGGCAATATCATCGAGCCTCATCTTTCGCAATTCCTGCTCGCCGTAACCGAGCACTTGCTGCAACTTCTGATTGCTGCGCAGGATATCGCCGTTCTCGCCGATGTGAGCCAGCCCGACCGCAGCCTGATGAAACGACAAGCGAAAACGTTCTTCGCTTTCGCTCAGCGCGGCCTTTGCTTCCAGCACGGTGGAAATGTCATGCGCCACCAGCAACAGCAAACGCTCCTCGCCGTCATCGATGCATGACAGTCCGAACTGGTAATTGCCGGTGCGATCGACACCGTCGTCGTCGACCAGATGGATGCCCTGATGCGGCATGCCGGTGGTGATGACTGAGGCAGCCGAGCGGTACAAGGCCGGCACTTTGAAAATTTCCTGTAAGGACAAGCCGTCGACATCTTGCTCCGGCGCCAGTCCGAGAATGCGCCGCATCACCGGGTTACACGAACGCACCTTGTATTTGCCGTCCATCACAAGCAGCCCGTTCGGAGTGCTGCTGAAAATATGCTCGGCGTAATTACGATAGCGATCCAGCGAGCGCCGGCTCGCGGCGGCGCTGACGTCAACCAGCGCCCCCAGTTCATGGAATGCGCATTCGAGCAAGGTATCGAGCTGGCGCGGCAGATCAGGTTGGTCTTGTCCGGCGCCTTGCAGCAGATCCGGCAACAACTTGCCGATAGACTCCCGATAGAGCGCAACATAAGCTCGCGCGTTGGCGGCCCCTTGCTTGCTGCATAGCAATCCCGGTGTCGCGCCGTCAGGCAGTTTGGCGGTGTCCGAATCGATCACGGCGGACAGCGTCTTGCGAAAGTCGACCATATTGATGTGCGGCGCCCGGATCAGGAAACCAGCGTCGCTACCTGTACCGGCATCGCCGGCCGCCGGTGTAATGACGGCTCCGCCATCGACATCGGCGACATCGGCGACATTGGAGACACCGGCAATGTCAGCAGTTGCGGCCCGGACGGTATGGTTCATGGATGTACTCCTGTACGATCTGCAAATAGAACAAGGGAAAATGACGAGAAACTGCTGGCAGAGGTGCCAAATCCTGGCTAACTTCCCTGTTGATTTTTATTTATCAACCGATCATTAGCGCGACGGACTCACTCTAACTTTTAGACCTGGCCCTGATAAGATGGAGAAATTCGAAAATGCTATTGCGTGAGACGCAAAGGTGGCCATGGACCGATTCTCTGAATTGAAAGCGTTTTCGCTGGTTGCCAGCACCGGCGGCTTTTCATCCGCCGCGCGCCACCTGGGTGTGGCGCCCTCCTCGGTGGTCCGCCTGATTGATGCGCTGGAGAAACGTCTCGGCGCGACCTTGCTGAACCGCTCGACGCGCAGTGTCACGCTGACCGATAGCGGTCGCATCTATTTTGAAAATGCGCTGAATATCCTGGAGACGCTGGACGCCGCCGACAATGCCGCCTCAACTCAGGACCGAGAACCGCAAGGCCCGCTGCGCGTTACTGCGCCCTTTGCTTTGGCGTCAGTACATTTCTCTCCCATTCTCGGCGAGATGAACCGGCGCTATCCCAAACTGCAACTTGAGTTCTATCTCAGCGACAACTTCAGCAACATGGTCGACGAGTCCATCGATGTGGCGATCCGGATCAGCACCCCGGAGACGCAGCCCAATCTGATTGCCCGCCTGCTGACCAGCCAGGAGCGCTTCATCTGCGCCAGCCCGGCCTATCTTGCCGCCCATGGCGTGCCGCAGAAACCAAACGATTTATTGCAGCACAATTGCGTCGTGTTTCCCTTCGACATACCCCGCCGCGGTTGGCGCTTCCAATTGAAGGGTGACAGTAATGCGCCGATTGAGGAGATCGATGTCAGCGGCAACCTGTCGATCAATAACTCAGAGATGCTACGCAGCGCCATCGTGGACGGCATCGGCCTCGCCATGCTCGCCGACTGGCTGGTGCGCGACCAGATCGCAGCAGGCACGCTGGTCAGGGTGCTGGATGGCTACAGCGTCAATCCGGGGCCGATGGGGGTCGGTGTGTATGCGATGTATCCCGCCAGCCGGCGAGGATCTGCCAAGGTCAAGGCATTTCTGGATGTGCTGGCGCGGCATCTGGACAACACGCCGCGCGATCTTGCGTGTGCGGCATCAGCCTGAGGCTCTGTCGCATTGTTTTCTGCGCCGGTCGTTTCAAGTGGACACCCCGGATGCGAGCATCTGTCGACTCTCTGGCGGAACGTTTTCAACATGCAAATCTCTCAGCGCAGACCGCAGGCAAAGATCCGGGATCGGTTTAATTAACTCCTGAATCAACCCCGCTCTTGAAAAACCCCCACTCCGCCCCTATACTTAGCACTCGTTAGGGGAGAGTGCTAACAACTCCTCCTGACCTACCCACTTTTCCGATGTGGCACGGATTTCTTGCTGCAGGGCTTAAGTACAACTTTGCAGCCAATGCCGCAATTATCTATAACTTATTGAATTTTAAGGAGTTTTCATGAGCCTTCGTCCTTTGCACGATCGCGTTATCGTCAAGCGTCTCGACCAAGAAACCAAGACCGCATCCGGTATCGTGCTGCCTGACGCAGCAACTGAAAAGCCAGATCAAGGCGAAATCCTGGCAGTCGGCAACGGCAAGATCCTGGATGACGGCAAGGTCCGTCCGCTGGCAGTCAAGGTCGGCGACCGCGTTCTGTTCGGTAAGTACTCCGGCCAAGCCGTGAAGATCGATGGCCAGGAACTGCTGGTCATGCGCGAAGAAGACCTGTTCGCCGTCGTCGAAAAATAATCGGCCTCCTCTGCATTGGCGCGATGTAAACGCATTGCGCCTGCAGCGAACACTCGGATCGAAGCTGAATAAGCCGGTTCAATCGCAATACAAACGAATTTTGGAGAATCCAACATGGCAGCAAAACAAGTAATTTTCGGCGATGACGCACGTGCAAAAATCGTCAATGGCGTCAACATCCTGGCAAACGCAGTTAAGGTAACTCTGGGTCCTAAGGGCCGCAACGTGGTTCTGGAGCGTAGCTTCGGCGCCCCGACCGTCACCAAGGACGGCGTTTCGGTTGCGAAAGAGATCGAACTGAAAGACAAGCTGGAAAACATGGGCGCGCAACTGGTTAAAGAAGTTGCCTCCAAGACTTCCGACAACGCCGGCGACGGTACAACTACCGCTACCGTGCTGGCACAAGCTATCGTTCGCGAAGGCTTCAAGTACGTTGCAGCAGGTTTCAACCCAACCGACCTGAAGCGCGGCATCGACAAGGCTGTCACCGCCATCGTCGGCGAAGTCAAGCTGCTGGCAAAGCCAACAACTACCAGCAAGGAAATCGCTCAAGTCGGCTCGATCTCGGCTAACTCGGATTCCGATATTGGCGACATCATTGCCAAGGCAATGGACAAAGTCGGTAAAGAAGGCGTCATCACCGTGGAAGACGGCAAGTCGCTGGAAAACGAACTGGACATCGTCGAAGGTATGCAATTCGACCGCGGCTACCTGTCGCCATACTTCATCAACAACCAAGAGAAGCAAGTTGTTGCTCTGGAAAACCCATTCGTCCTGCTGTTCGACAAGAAGGTTTCGAACATCCGTGACCTGCTGCCAATCCTGGAACAAGTGGCCAAGGCCGGCCGTCCGCTGCTGATCATCGCTGAAGATGTCGAAGGCGAAGCACTGGCAACTCTGGTTGTGAACAACATCCGCGGCATCCTGAAGACTGCAGCTGTCAAGGCTCCTGGCTTTGGCGACCGTCGCAAGGCAATGCTGGAAGACATCGCTATCCTGACCGGCGGCCAGGTGATCGCTGAAGAAGTCGGCCTGACTCTGGAAAAAGCCACTCTGGCTGAACTGGGCCAAGCCAAGCGCATCGAAATCGGCAAGGAAAACACCACCATCATCGACGGCAACGGCGAAGCCATCGCTATCGAAGCACGCGTCAAGCAAATCCGCGCGCAAATCGAAGAAGCGACTTCCGACTACGATCGTGAAAAGCTGCAAGAACGCGTTGCCAAGCTGGCAGGCGGCGTTGCTCTGATCAAGGTTGGCGCAGCCACCGAAGTCGAAATGAAGGAAAAGAAAGCACGCGTTGAAGATGCTCTGCACGCTACTCGCGCAGCTGTCGAAGAAGGCGTTGTGCCAGGCGGCGGCGTTGCCCTGCTGCGCGCTCGCGCTAACGTCAAGAACCTGAAGGGCGACAACGCCGATCAGGAAGCCGGCATCAAGATCGTTCTGCGCGCTGTCGAAGAGCCACTGCGTCAGATCGTGTTCAACGCAGGCGACGAACCTTCGGTCGTGATCAATGCGGTTCTGGCTGGTTCGGGTAACTACGGTTACAACGCTGCCAACGGCACCTACGGCGATCTGGTTGAACTGGGCGTTCTGGACCCAGCAAAGGTCACCCGCTCCGCTCTGCAAAACGCAGCATCGGTTGCCGGCCTGATTCTGACAACCGACGCACTGGTTGCTGAATTGCCGGAAGACAAGTCGGCTGGCGGTATGCCAGGCGGCATGGGTGGTATGGGCGGCATGGGCGGTATGGACGGCATGATGTAATTCGGCTGCGCCTGCATTCTCCGGAATGCGGGCGCACCGGAAAGCACAGACCTTTCCACACCAGCTTCGCGCTGTACAAAAAAGGCCTCGAGCAATCGAGGCCTTTTTTATTGTCCGGAGAATTTCTACTTCTACGCCGTCATGCGCAGTCAGTCCGCAAACAGCAAACTCTGATTCGGATCCGGCAGCTTGCTGCGGCGCTTTTGCGGAACACCTGTGCCGGGCTTGTTATGCAAGGCATGCGCGCCTTCCAGCGTGAGCAGCAGCTCCTTGGCCTTGAGGCCGCCGGCAAAACCCGTCAGCTCGCCCGAGGCGCCGATCACGCGGTGGCAGGGCGCGATGATGGAGATGGGATTCTTGCCGTTGGCCGCGCCGACTGCGCGCACCGCCTTGATGTCGCCGAGCTGGCGGGCGATGTCGCCGTAGCTGCGGGTTTCGCCGAAGGGGATGGTCAGCAAGGCGGCCCACACGCGCTTCTGGAAATCGGTGCCGGTGAAGTCCAGCTCCACCTCGAAGCGCTGGCGCTTGCCGGCAAAGTATTCGTTCAGTTGGCGTTCCGTCTCCAGCAGGACGGCGCTGGCGGGTTCCGGCGTCAGTTCGCCGAGTTTCACCCGGGTCGGCTTGTCGTTTTCCCACAGGATGGCGGCGAGCTTTCCGCCCCGCCCTACCAGCGTCAATTGACCGACCGGCGACTCCATTGTTTTATAGACGTATGACATGCTTCTCCTTGAACCCGCGGTGGAACACCGGACACTGAACACCGAACACGATGCCCGCTATCTTAGCGTGTGAAGACAGAACTTTCAGGGCAGGGGTTCCATCACGCCGGATCGCACGGGCCCCCGGCCCCACGGTCTTGCTTTGCAAGAAATACACTTGCGTTTTTGGCAATATCCTCAAAAACCAATCGGCGAAATCGCTCTATTCTCGTCTTTTCGCCCACAAAACCGCGTGGTTATGCCTTTTACTCATTAGGGAATATGCAAAATGTAGTTCCTCGTGTAACGAAATCCTCATAAAATCACGCTTCTATATAAAAAATATAGGCAGCAGGTGGTCCACGAGGCCGGCCTGCTGCCTTTTTCATTGCAACATGAACGAAAGCAATATGATTGAAATACGGGGGGTCACCCAGCGCTTCCAAAGCGACAACGGTACGGTGGACGCAGTACGCGACGTCAACCTGTCCATCCGCAAGGGGGAAGTCTTCGGCATCATCGGCCGCAGCGGCGCCGGCAAGAGTACGCTGGTGCGCACCATCAACCTGCTGAACCGTCCCACCACCGGCAATATCGTTATCGACGGCAAGGATCTGACCACGCTGTCGTCCGACGACCTGCGCGATGCGCGTCGCCACATCGGCATGATCTTCCAGCATTTCAACCTGCTGTCCTCGCGCACGGTGTATGACAACATCGCCCTGCCGCTGGAACTGGCCGGCCTGTCCAAGGCCGAGATCGCCAAGAAAGTGGAGCCGCTGCTGGAGCTGGTCGGCCTGACCGCATTGAAGAACCGCTATCCGGCGCAAATTTCCGGCGGCCAGAAACAACGTGTGGGCATCGCCCGCGCGCTGGCCAACGATCCGAAAGTGCTGCTGTCGGACGAAGCCACCTCGGCCCTCGATCCGGAAACCACACGTTCGATCCTCGAACTGCTGCGCAAGATCAACAAGGAACTCGGTCTGACCATCGTCCTTATCACGCACCAGATGGAAGTCATCAAGGTGATCTGCGACCGCGTCGCCGTGATGGAAGCCGGCCAGGTCATCGAACAGGGTGAAGTACTGGACGTGTTCCGTGAACCCAAGCATGAAGTGACGCGCGCCCTGATCGGCGACGTGATCGCGCATGAGCTGCCCAAGGGCGTGCTGGCGCGCCTGCGTGAGCGTCTGGCCAATACAAAGGATGGCGCAAGCACCGATCACCTGTTCCGTTTTGCCTTCACCGGCTCGGGCGTGGATCAGCCGCATCTGTCGGAAGCGGTGCGTCGCTATGACCTGGACTTCAACATCCTGCACGGACAGATCGATGAAATCCAGGGTCAGGCGTTCGGCTCGCTGGCGATCCTCGCCAACGGCACCCCTGAGAACATTACCAATGCAATGAATTACCTGCGTGCGCAAGGCGTCGTGGTGGAGGAGCTGAACCATGTCATCTGAACTGATTGATCTCTTTATCAGCTCCTTCGGCGAGACCCTGATGATGGTCGGCATCTCCGGCCTGCTGGGCGCCGTGTTCGGCGTGCCGCTGGGCATCGCCCTGCATCTGACTGAACGCAAGGGCATCCTCCCGAACCTCGCCTTCAACCGCATCGCCGGCCTGCTGGTCAATGCCGTGCGTTCAACACCATTCATCATTTTGCTGGTGGCGGTGATCCCGTTCACGCGCTTCTTCGTCGGCACCTCGATCGGCACTGCCGCCGCGATCGTGCCGCTGACGATTGCCTCGGCGCCGTTCATCGCCCGCCTGGTGGAAACCGCGCTGCGCGAAGTCGATCACGGCCTGGTGGAAGCAGCTCAGGCCATGGGCGCGACCACCTGGCAAATCATTTATAAAGTATTGGTGCCGGAAGCGTTTGCTGGTATCGTCGCGGGTCTCACGATCACCTTCGTCAGCCTGGTCGGCTACTCGGCCATGGCCGGTGCGATCGGTGGCGGCGGCCTGGGCGACCTCGGCATCCGCTACGGTTATCAGCGCTTCCTGCCGGAAGTCATGCTGGCGGTGGTGCTGATCCTGATCGTATTTGTGCAATTGGTGCAAACGCTGGGGGATATCCTGGTGCGGCGCTTAAGCCACCGTTAAGTCACCACTGACCACGGCTAAGGCGTTAAAAATATAAGCAGCTATCCGCTGCCATCTTTGAAGAATGAAAGGGAAACAATGAATCGTCGTCAATTAATCCAGTTTTTCGCAGGTCTCGGCGTTGCTGCCAGCCTGGTCGCCGCTCCCGTCCTGGCGCAAGACAAGCCGATCAAGATCGGTGCCACCGGCGGCCCGCACGCTGAAATCCTGGAACAAGTGAAGAAGCTCGCCGAGAAAGACGGCCTGAAGCTGCAAATCGTTGAATTCAGCGACTACATCCAACCGAACGCCGCTCTGGCTGCCGGCGATCTGGATGCCAACAGCTATCAGCATCAACCGTACCTGGACGCGCAAGTCAAGGATCGCGGCTACAAGCTGGTCAGCGTCGGCACCACCATCACTTTCCCGATGGGCGTGTACTCCAAGAAAATCAAATCCCTGAACGATCTGAAGAACGGCGCCCGCATCGGCGTGCCAAACGATCCGACCAACGGCGGCCGCGCGCTGCTGTTGCTGCAAGCACAAGGTGTGATCAAGCTGAAGCCTGATGCTGGCCTGAAGGCAACGCCGCTGGACATCATCGACAACCCGAAGAAGGTCAAGATCGTCGAACTGGACGCCGCTCAGCTGCCGCGCTCGCTGGATGACTTCGACGCTGCCGCCATCAACGGCAACTTCGCTGAATCCGCCGGCCTGTCGCCAACCAAGGACGGCATCGCCATCGAAGCCGCCAAGGGTCCTTACGTCAACGTGATCGCCGTGCGCGTCGAAGACAAGGACAAGCCATGGGTCGCCAAGCTGATCAAGGCTTACCACAGCCCGGAAATCAAGAAGTTTGTCACCGAGAAGTACAAGAACTCGGTCGTGACTTCCTGGTAATCAGGACGCTGCAAAAAAAAGCCGCCTACGGGCGGCTTTTTTTATGGTTTTTCTCTCGGGCATCACCGCTAACGCCAATGCCCCGGCTGCTCGCGATCGAACTTGTCCTCCGCCTCGCGCAGATGCCGGATCAGGATGTGCGAGATCACATTGGTGCCGATACCGCCCAAAAAGGCCGGCAGCAGATACAGGCACAGCGACATTTCCGAATTGAAGAAGCTGTCGTCAAGCGACGACAAGGAGGCTCTCGCCAGCCACGCCAGCTTCTTCAGCAGCACGATATCAATCCCCGCCAGCACCAGCAGCAACATGCCGAAGAGCAGAACGATGGAACGCGCCAGCGCCCGCTTCAACAGCATGGTGGCGAAGATGGCTGCCGGCAGCACCAGCGAGAAAAAGATAAGAAGATAAAACTCGATCTTGAGAAAAACGCTATCAGCCATGATTACCTCCTGTACGCGCAGTCGTTGCATGCCAGGAATAAAACCCGCAACGCCGCAGATGCATCGTTTCCTGTATGGAGGGCTCGAATTGCTCCGTCACCGCAATAAGACTATCCACGCCCGCTTTAGCGGTAAAGATGGAATGTTGAGTACGCTGTACTGTAAAACCGAAGCATGCCCGGCGACCACGTTTTTACAACTCATTACGGCCGCGTGCGATCTGATACATGGCAGCAATAAAAAAGCCCGCCTGAGCGAGCTTTCTTCCTTACCGGAACACGGCGCCTTTACTCCGGACGGCCGCGATTTCTTTCCGCTTCCTCCGCTTCGGCTGCTGCGAGTTCGGCAGCCTCTTCCGCGGCAGCAATCGCCAGTTCCTCCTGGTACGCCGCCAGCAGTTCAGCACGCGTCTGCGGTGTTTCCAGCGTGATGCGTCCGAGCGCGCCGGTACGGTAATCCTGCAGGAAAGTGTGCGCCGCCTTTTCGTAGTCGAAGTCGCCGCCCTTGAGACGGAAGCCGCGCTTGGCTGCCACGCCCTCCACCACTGCCACACCGTCCATGCCTTCGGTCTTGAAACCGTAGCGCGCCGCCAGCAACTGCGGATAACGCTTGAGCAATTCGCCGGCGAGAAAAGTGGCAACCTCTTCTTCGATCAGCGCGTTGCTGCCGACCGCATGGCTGGCCGCCAGCATCAGACCGTCGCTGGGATGCATGATCTTCGGCCACAGCATGCCGGGCGTGTCGATCAGCACCATGTTGTTGCCGAGGTAAAGACGCTGCTGGGTCTTGGTCACGGCCGGCTCGTCGCCGACGGCGGCCACACGCTTCTTGAGCAGCGCATTCATCAGCGTCGATTTGCCGACGTTGGGGATGCCCATGATCATCATGCGCAGCGGCTTCAATGGCGTGCCGCGGTGCGGCGCCAATGCCAGCGCCAGCTTCGGCACCTTGGCGACGTCGCTGGGCTTCTTGCAGCTCAGGGCGACGGCGTTGACGTTCTTCTGGCTGTTGTAGTGATTGATCCAGGCTTGCGTGACGGCCGGGTCGGCCAGATCGCTCTTGTTGAGGATCTTCAGGCAGGGACGCTGACGAAACAGACGGATCTGTTCGATCATCGGGTTGCAGCTGGCCTGCGGCAGGCGCGCGTCGAGCACCTCGATGACCAGGTCGACCTTTTCCATTGCTTCCGCCGCCTTCTTGCGGGCGGCGTTCATGTGACCTGGGAACCATTGAATAGACATGCGGAATTCTTCTTTTTGCAAAATAAGCCGCTATTTTACGGCCTGCGGCCTATTTACCCTTCATTTGCTCTTAAAAAGAAGTCAATCCGACGCTTATTTCGTTGCTGACGCACCGGCCACAGAAGTCGCGGCCGAGCGGGCATTAACGTACCGCAACACCAGCACCAGCGCCAGCACATAGACGATGGCAATCACGCCGTAAGCCAGCACGATGCGGGTCGTCCAGCCGGTAAAGGTGTGCAGGATCGCGCCCATCAGCGCCACGCCGACCAGCGCCCCGATCTGGCGATTGGCGTTGAGCGCAGCGGCGGCGCTGTTGGAATTGACCTTGCCCGCCACTTGCATCACCGCAGTGGTCATCGCCGGAATCGCCGTGCTGATGCCCAGATTGGCCAGTGCGCCGGCCACGGCCACCATCCAGTAAGGCGTCTCGGGCGTGAGCGCCATCTGCAACGCCGAAAACACCGCGCCGACCGTCAGGCCGAGGCGCAGCGGCAAGCGAGGGCCCCAACGCGCCGTCATGCGCCCCGAATTCAGATTGCCGATAAAGATCACAGCCATCATCGGTACCATCTGCAAACCGGTTTGCAAGGCATCTGCCCCACGCGCCTGTTGCAGAAACAGCGCCAGGAAAAAGAACTGGCCGTACACGCCGAAATTGATCAGGAAGCCGATGCCGTTGGCTGCCGCGAACTGTGGCGTCGCAAACAAGGCGCGCGGCAACAGCGGCGCCGAACCGCTGCGCTCACGCTGCACCAGCGTCCCCAGCGCCAGCAGCACCACGATGACGGCGGTGACGATGGGCATCGATGTCCAGCCATAGACCGGGCCCTGGATCAGCACGAAGCTCAATGCCGCCAGCATCAGCACGCCGAGGAAATGGCTGGTGATGGTCAGCGCGCGCATGTGCTTCTCCACCGCAGGAATCATCTTGACCGCCATGAACAGGCCCAGCAAGCCGACCGGCACGTTGATCAGGAACACGCTGCGCCAGCCGAACGAGTGAATCAGGATGCCGCCCACCAGCGGGCCGACAGCCGCCGCGCCGCCGACCGTCGCCGACCACACGCCCAGCATGCGGGCGCGCACGCGGTCGTCTTCATAGACATGGGTCAGCAAGCTCAGCGAACTTGGCATGAAGAACGCCGCGCCCAAACCTTGCAGCAAGCGTGCCGCGACCAGCATGCCGCCGTTGGGCGCCGCACCGCACAGCAGCGATGCGACCACGAACAGCACCAGACCGAGCAGGTAAATATTCTTGGCGCCGTAACGATCCGCCAGTGCGCCGCCGACCAGCAGCATGGCGGCGAAACTCAGCGTGTAGCCATCGACGATCCACACCAGCATGCTGAGCGGCGTAGCGAGGCTTTTCTCAATCGATGACAGACCGACGTTGACGACGGTCACATCCAGCATCGCCATCACGAAACCGATGGCGAGCGTGATCAGGGGCAGCAAACCGATATGCGCATGTGGTTTGGCCGCAGCGGGTACAACTACTGGTATCGCTGCTGCGGCTGCGGTGGCGGTGGCCGCCTGTGAGGGGCATTGTGTTGACATGGGGCACTTCTCTTTCTGTAAGAGCTGCCGGCAAACTTGTTTCTCAAGACCCGCCGGGCAACCGGGAATACGAGCAAGGTGCCATTCTATGCTTCTTGCGCAATGCAATAAATAAGCATAACCTCATGACTCTGATGCAAAAATGCATCACGCAATTACCCTGCAACTCCTTCGAAAGCAAGCATGGACTGGGATCATGGACTGGGATAACGCCCGTATTTTTCTGGCAATCCAGCGAGCCGGCACATTGCGCGGCGCGGCTGAGCAATTGCAGATTGACCAGGCGACGGTCGGCCGCCGCCTCAACGCGATGGAGAAATCGCTGGGCGCGCGTCTGTTCCTGCGCACGCCAGCCGGCTACGTCGCCACGCCTGCGGGCGATCTGGCAATTGCCGCCGTGGAAAAGATGGAACAAGCCGCCGACCAGCTACAGCGCCAGATGCAGGGCATCGACGAGCGCCTGTGCGGCGTAGTGCGCGTAGCGGCGACCGACACCATGGCCAAGCACATACTGATGCCGGCCATGCAACAGCTGGCGGCTGAACATCCCGCTATCCGCGTCGTGCTGACCACCTCCACGCAAGTCTCCAACCTTACCCGGCGCGAAGCCGACCTGGCCGTGCGCAGCCTGCGCCCCACCAGCCCCGATCTGATTTCGCGCCACCTGAAGCGGCTGGCCGTCGGCTTGTACGCGTCAAAGGCGTATCTGAAGAAACGCGGCATACCGCAGCCCGGTTCCGCCCTGGCGGGGCACGACGTCGTGATCTACCAGCGCGCCATTTATGCATCGCAAATCGAAACCATCTGCGGCGAATCGACCGCCAACGCGCGCGTAGCCATGGAAGTCAGTTCGGGATTGATGCTGATCGAAGCAGTAGCCGCCGGATTGGGGATCGGGGAATTGCCCACATACATGGCGGAGACGCTGCCTCAGCTGGTGCGGCTCTGGCCGGAACGTTCCGAGCCTTACGACATGTGGCTGGTGCTGCATGACGACCTCAACCGCACCGCCCGCGTGCGTGCCGTGGCGGACGCGATTGTCACCGCTTACGACAAGCTGGAAGCGCCGTAATCCGGATTTGGGCCGAAACAATCAATCAAGATCAGCCAGCACCTTGAGATGCGCCACCACGCTGCGTCCCAGCGCCGACAGGTTGTAGCCGCCTTCAAGGCAGCTGACGATGCGGCCGCGCGCATATTGCCGCGCCACGTCCATGATCTGTCTCGTCATCCAGGCGTAGTCCGCCTCGACCAGCGCCATTTGCCCCATGTCGTCTTCGCGGTGAGCATCAAAACCGGCTGAGATGAAGATCATCTGCGGCTGATGCGCATGCAGCGCCGGCAACCACTTGTCCGTCACCAGTTTGCGCACCACGTCGCCTGCGGTATAGGCCGGCAAGGGCTCGTTGAGGATGTGCGGCTCGGCCGGATCGGCGCCGCTGAACGGGTAAAACGGATGCTGGAAAAAACTCACCATCAGCACGCGTGGATCATGCTTGAAAGCCTCTTCGGTGCCATTGCCGTGATGCACGTCGAAGTCGACGATAGCTACACGCTCCAGCCCGTGCATATCAATGGCGTGCCGCGCCGCGATGGCGACGTTGTTGAACAGGCAAAAACCCATCGGCGTGGTCGGCGTCGCGTGATGCCCCGGCGGACGCACCGAGCAGAAAGCGTTTTCCAGCTCGCCGGCGATAACGGCGTCGGTGGCGGCCACGGCGGCGCCGGCAGCGCGCAAGGCCGCCTTCCAGCTGTGCTGATTGAGGGAGGTGTCCCCATCCAGCGGATAGTGCGCGGCGCCGTTCTCAGCCAGCGCAGCAGCATTGTCGCGGATCAGCGATACCGCATTGGCGGTGTGGATGCGTTCGATGTCCGCGATCTCGGCCAGCGGCGCTTCGCGGCGATCGAGGAACTGGTCGATGCGGCTGGAGATCAGTTGATCTTCAATCGCTTGCAGGCGCAGCGGCGTCTCGGGATGCCATTCGCCCATCTCGTGGCGCTGGCAGTCGGCATGGGTGTAGAAAGCGGTGGTCATTGTTGTCTTTAATATCAGGCGTCGGCCTGTCTCGCTCAGACTTGTCTCAATCTCCTTGGCATCCGTCTCAAAAGACACCGGAGTCGTGCTAGTGTACATCCCCGAGGCGGGCGTGGCGCGGACCGCCCAGTCGTTCATGTATACTGGCTGACTTGCCTGTCAGCCAGCTTACGAACAACGGCGCGACCGGACATCCCGATTTTCCCTGACCTTGCGCTTACCCATGCCGATGAAACATAGCTTCCGCTTCAGTTTTCCCTCTTCCCTGCTTGGCTTGTTCGTACTTTCCCTGGCTTGCCTGAACCCGGCGGCCGTTCATGCAGAATCGACGACGGCACAGTCAAAGAGCAAGGGCGGCAGCAAAGCTTCGAAGCAAAAAGCCAGGCCGAAGAAGAAGGCCGCAGAAGCCGACGACGGTGAATTCGCCAATTTCAGCCAGTGGAAGGAAGTCAACGCCTTCATCGACGAAATGGTCGAGCGCAACGGCTTCGACAAGGCGACTCTGCAAGCGGTCTTCAGCAAGGCCCGCTATCTCGACACCGCGATCCAGCTGATCAAACCCGCGCCAAGCGGCAAGCCAAAGAACTGGCAAGCCTACCGTGCCCGCTTCGTCGAACCGAAGCGCATCAATGCCGGCGTCGACTTCTGGAATGAGCATGAACTGGCGCTGTCGCGCGCGGAAGCCCAATACGGCGTGCCGGCCGAGATCATCGTCGGCATCATCGGCGTGGAAACCGTCTATGGCCGCAACACCGGCAACTTCCGCGTGATGGATGCGATCACTACGCTGACCTTCGATTATCCCAAGACCGCCAACCGCGACGCGCGCATGGCCTTCTTCCGCGGCGAACTGGAAAACACTCTCCTGTTTGCCCGTGAATCCAACGTCGATCCGTTCTCGCTGCTGGGGTCCTACGCCGGCGCGATCGGCTGGCCGCAATTCATGCCGAGCAGCATCCGCCAGTACGCTGTCGACTTCGACGGCAACGGCAAGATCGATCTGCGCAGCTCGCCGGTGGACGCCATCGGCAGCGTTGCCAATTTCCTCAAGATTCATGGCTGGCAACGCGGCGAACCGACCGTCTTCCCGGCCACCGTCACCGATACAGCCAAAGCCGAAGACCTGATCAACCAGGGCCTCGAAGCCAAGTTTTCACCGGATGAGCTGAAAGCCGCCGGCGTGGTGCCGGGAGCCGAACTGCCTGCCGGCCTGCGCTACGGCGTGGTCGACTTGCAGAACGGCACGGCGCCGACTGACCACTGGCTGGCGACCAACAACTTCTTCGCCATCACGCAGTACAACCGCAGCTATTTTTACGCCATGTCAGTCGTCGACCTGGCGCGCGCTGTGCGTACCGCGCGCGGGCAATAGTCAATAATCAGCGATCTTCCGCTCGTATCGTCTTCAAAAAAGTAAAGCAATACCGATGAAACGTTTTTCTCCTCTCGCCATTTCCCTGACGCTGGCCAGCGCGCCATGCGTTTTCTCGACCAGCGCCCGCGCCGAAGAACCTGCTGAAGCCGGCTCGCTGCCGACCGTCAGCGTCACCGCCGAAAGCGCCGCCGCGCCGACCTATCGCGCACGCTCGTCGAGCATCGCCGGTTTCGGCGACACGCCGCTGCTCGATACGCCGGCTTCCGTCACCGTCGTGACCGAAGCGCAACTGAAGGATCAGCAAGCCCGCCTGCTCAGCGACATCATCAAGAACGACGCGAGCATCGGTGAGAACTATGCGCCGGTCGGTTATTACGAGAACATCAGCGTGCGCGGATTTCCGCTGGATCTGGCGAGCGGTTATCGTATCAACGGCCTGTCCGTCGTCGGCGAACAGAACATCGCGTTGGAGAACAAGGAACAGGTCGAAATCATCAAGGGCTTGTCCGGGCTGCAAGGCGGTGTCGTCAACGCCGGCGGTCTGGTCAATTACGTGACCAAGCGTCCGGCCGATGTGCGCTCGGTCATGTTCGGCACCGACTCCAACGGTTCGCGCTATGTGTCGACCGATCTGGGCACGTTGTTCGGCGACCACAAGCAATTCGGCCTGCGCGTCAACGCCGCACACGAAGACATCAATTCCTACGTCAACAACAGCGACGGCTATCGCGACTTCGCCTCGGTTGCAGCAAACTGGGACATCACGCCGACGGCGCATCTGCAGTTCAACATCGAGTATCAGAAAAAAGCGCAGAAATCGGTCGCCGGCTATCAACTGCTGGGCGGAAAAACCGTGCCGACCAATGTGTCGCCAAGCACCATGCTGTCGCCGCAATCCTGGGCACAGCCGGTGCGCATCGATTCGCTCAACATGAATACGCGCTTTGACGTCGAGCTCAACGCCGACTGGCGCGCCTACCTCAATGTCGGCCGCAGCCGCGCCGTCATCGACGACTATCTGGCCTTCCCGTACGGCAGCAATGTCGCGACCAGCTTCTCGCCGACTTTCGCCGCCAACGGCGACTTTGACGTCTACGACTATCGCAGCCCCGATGATACCCGGCGCAATGACGAAGGCCAGGCGGTTTTGCAGGGCAACTTCAACACCAGCTTCGTCAAGCATAGTCTGACCGCCGGCCTGAGCATGTCGCGCCGCGTGGTCGACAAGTCGGACGGCATTTCGATTCCGGTCGGCAGCGACAATATCTACAGCGCGACACCTGCCGTACTGCCGCCATCGGGTGCAGATATCCCGGCGTCGTATCGCAATCTGGACAGCCGCCAGCAAGCAATCTTCTTTACCGACCGCATACAGTTCAGCGATCGCTGGCAAGTACTGGCCGGCGGACGCCAGGTCTGGCTGAAAGAAAAAACCTACGACGCGACCGGCACCACCACCCGCGATACCGACCGCAACCAATTCCTGCCGCAACTTGCGCTGATCTTCAAACCGCAAGCCAATATGTCGCTCTACGGCAGCTATGCCGAAACGCTGAGCATGGGTACGTCGGCAGCGTTCTGGGAAAGCAACTACCCGACCACACTGCCGCCGTCGGTGGCGCGCCAACTGGAAGCCGGCTACAAATACGACTGGAGCAAGGACCTGAGCTTTACCTCGGCAATCTTCCGCATGAAGAAGGCCTACGAATATCCGCAACCGGATGCCAGCGGCACCACTTTCACCTACGTGCAACAGGGCAAGGAAACCCACACTGGCATCGAACTCGGCGCCTCCGGCAATGTCACCCGGCAACTGCGCCTGGCCGCCAGCGTGGCCTTCATCCAGGCGCGCGCCGATGGCACCGGTACGCCGGCTTACGACGGCAAGCAGGCGATCAACGTGCCGCGCGTGCGCAGCGCGGTATATGCCGACTATGCACTGGCGGCCCTGCCCGGCCTGAACCTGCAAGGCAGCTGGCTGTATAGCGGCAGCAAAGCCGCTACGCGCGATGGCAGCGCCACTGTACCGGCTTACCATATCTTCAACGCCGGCTTGCGCTATCAGACCAGTGTGAGCGGACACCCGACCACGGTGCGCCTGACCGTCGACAACATCTTCGACAAGCGTTACTGGAAAGACACCGGCGAATCGCTTGGCGACAGCTATCTGCACCTCGGTGCGCCGCGTCTGGCGCGCCTGACGGTGCAATACGACTTCTGACCGGCGAGCGCCTGCATGGAAGCCGCTTCCCATCACCTGACCCGCGTCCTTAGCCACGGCATGAATGCCGATGCGGTGATTTCGGACTGGCCGGCGCTGACGTCGGCGGAAGTCACGCGCGTGCTGCAGCACTATCCGCAGGCTGGAATCCCCAAGCGTCTGGTGTGGCATAGCCCGCGTCCGTTCTCGGCAGGCTGCGTGATGACGACGTCAACGATGGAAGTGTTCGTCAAGCGCCACCATATCTCGGTGCGCGACGTCGACGGTCTGAGCGAAGAACACGGCTTCATCAATCACCTGCGCAGCCGCGGCATCGCCGTGAGCGAAATACTGACCACCAGCGACGGCGCTACTGCCATCACCGACGATCACTGGACCTATGAAGTGCACGGCGTCGCCTCGGGCATCGACCTGTACCGCGATGCCGTGTCATGGACGCCGTTCAGCAGCCGCGTGCACGCGCACGAAGCCGGCAAGGCGCTGGCGCGCCTGCATCTGGCCGCAGAAGACTACGCCGCGCCCGCACGCAAGGCGCAGACGCTGGTGTCGAGCTTCACGATTTTTTCTCAGCAGGATCCGCTGCCGGCGCTGCAACGCTATGTCGAACAGCGTCCGGCCATCGGCGATTATCTGAAGCATCGCCACTGGCTTGAAGAAACCGCGACGACACTGCAGCCCTTCCATGACAGACTGCGTCCTTATCTGGACGAACTGACCCCACTGTGGACGCACAACGACTGGCACGCTTCGAATCTGCTGTGGACCGACCGCAGCGCTGCCGCCGGTGTGGAAACCATCCTCGACTTCGGTCTCAGCGACCGTACCTGCGCTCTGCACGATCTGGCGACGGCGATCGAGCGCAACGTCATCGAGTGGCTGGCGATACAAGAAATACAGCATGCGCAGACGGGCAAGCAGAACGTGGTCCATCCCGATCTGCTCGACGCCATGCTGGACGGCTACCACCTGATCCGTCCGCTCAGCGCACGTCAATGGCAAGCTCTGGCCGCGCTGCTGCCGCTGGTGCATGCAGAATTTGCGCTGGCCGAACTGGCCTACTTCCATGGCATCACGCGCTCGGCGAAGAATGCCTCGCTGGCCTACGACACCTACTACCTCGGTCATGCAGCCTGGTTCAACAGCGAAGAAGGACAGCGGCTGCTCGAACAGATCGGGCAGCGCGCAGCCATTCTTAATCAGTGATGATCAATCCGGAATGACGGCGGTCGCATCGACCTCCACCAGATATTCCGGACGCGCAAATGCCGACACCACGATACCGGTCGACACTGGGAACACGCCCTTGAGCCAACGTCCCACCACGCGATACACATCTTCGCGGTAGCGTGGATCGGAGATGTAAATCGTCACCTTGCAGATGTGCTCCAGCTTGCCGCCGGCTTCCTTGAGCAGCATGTCGATGTTGTACATCGCCTGCTCGGTCTGGCCTTTCACGTCGCCGATGCAAACGCTTTCCGAGGTATCCAGGTTCTGTCCGATCTGACCGCGCAGGAATACGGTCGTACCGCGCGCGACGACTGCCTGGCACAGGTCGTTGTCGATCTTTTGCTCCGGATAGGTATCTTTGGTATTGAATCTGCGAATGCGCGTGTGTTCCATGAGAGCCTCAGTGAAAGTGTGGGGTGAAGTGAGTCAGTTGATTACGCTTTGTTCTTCTTGTCGAAATAGCCGGCACGAATCGTCGCGCCGATCAGATTGACGATCAGGCGGCCGGCCGTGACGCAAGTCAGTTTGCTGGCATTGTCCTTGACCGGTTGAATCTCGACGATGTCCATGCCGACCACGCGTCCCTTCTTCACCAGTCCGTGAATCAGCTTGCGTGCCTGCACGAAGCTCACGCCACCTGGCGCCGGGCCGTCGACGGCCGGCATGATTGTCGGGTCAAGACCGTCGGCATCGATGGTCAGGTAATAGTTACCGCCATCAGGGATGCGCGCCAGCACTGCATCCATACCGATATCGTGCAGCTCATACGCCGAGATCAGATCAGCGCCCCAGGCTTTGGCCGCTTCGTAATCGGCAGGACGTCCGCTGCCCTGTGCGCGCAAACCGATCTGCACAATGTGTTTCACAAAAGGCAGTTCGGACGCACGGCGAATCACGCTCGACAAACCGTCGCGCACGCCGTTGACTTCGTCGCGCCAATCCAGATGTGCATCGATGTGCACGATAGTCACCGGCCCCACTTCGTCGAAACCGCGCAAGACCGGATTGGTGATGCCGTGATCGCCGCCCAGCACGATAGGCATGCCGCCGCCGCGCAGGATCTGGCGGATCGCCAGTTCGGCACGGCGCTGATGATCACCGGGCACGGCGAGATCGGGCAGCACATCGCCGCAATCGACAAAACGGATATCGCTGCGTCCTTGCAGCATCGGTCCATCGATGTCGAAATCGTAATGCTCCGGCGCGCGCACGATGCGGTCGGTGACGTCGCGGATCGCTTGCGGTGCATTGCTTTGATCGTTGGTGAATTGACGCGGCGTGTAGGCCGAACCGAACGGCACGCCGAGGATCGCGATGTCCGCTTTCAGATCAGTCATGTCGGTGACCAGCTCCGAATACAGCAGTGTTTTGTGGCCGGTGCGCGGTGCTACGGTAAGTTGTTCCATGACCTGGGATCCTTTGGGCGGAATGTAGACGGAATATAAAAGCGAGAGAAAAATCAACCAATGTCCATGCAAGATCAACGCCAGCGCATGTGTCGACACAGCCGAGTGCGTTTGACTCTAGCAAGCAATGCAGATAATAAAAAATGATTGTTTTGCAGGTATAGTCTTGAAATTCAATACCTTTCATTTTTTGCTCTCTCTACTTATTTAGTCACCTTCCCGGCAGGCAACCATGATCCATCTGGACTTCGACGAACGCGACCTGCGCTCTCTGCGCGTGTTTTGCAATGCAGCTCAGGCCGGTGGCTTCGCCGCTGCGGAGAAGCGTCTGCACATGTCCAAGGCGTCCATCAGCCGCCACGTGCGCGAAGTGGAAGAACGTCTCGGCGTGCGCCTGTGCGAGCGCGGCCCGGCCGGTTTCAAGCTGACGCCCGAGGGTGAAGTGGCGCTCAAGCTGGCGTCGGATGCCTTGCGTTCGCTGGAACGGATCCGTTCCGAGATCGACGCCGTGCATGGCGTGTTGTCCGGCTCGCTGTCGATCGGCATCGTCGAACACACGCTGACGCACCCCGATTGCAAGATCCCGGAGGCGCTGGCCATCCTGCGCGAGCGCGCACCTAACGTGCGGCCGGAAATCAGTGTCATGACCTTCCCCGATCTCAACCAGGCTTTGCGCGAACATCGTGTCGACATTGCGATCCGTGGCAAGTATCCGCGCGAGGGGGAATTCAACTACCTGCCGCTGTTCTCGGAAACTCATCGCGTCTATAGCGCGGCAAAAAAACCGAAGCGCGGCGCCGACGATCTGCCGCTGGTATACAGACAACATCCTTATGTCGACCAGGCGCTGGCGACCGAAGGCTACGCGCGCGGACCGGATGCCGGCGGCCTGGAAGCTATCGGCTTGCTGGTTGCAACCGGCAGCTATCTCGGCATCCTGCCGGTGCACTATGTACAACTGCTCGGCAAACGCTATGCGCTCAAGGTGAGAAGCGGCAGTCCGTCCTATCATCATCCGATTTGCGCCGTCACCGAATCGTCTCGCCCATCGACGTATCGCGCCGACCTCTTCCTCGACATCCTCAGAGAACTGCATCCGGGCAACTAATTCAAACTAAGCTCACCATGTTGCAGCGCCGCCATGTCCATCGTGGCGCATCGGCGATGCATGTCACGGAATGCGCAGCTCCTGCAGCGGACAATTTGATTCACGCAGCCATCTGTTTTTGAATCATCAAAATCAAAACTCTCCTGCGCAGCAATTTTCCTGAACGCTGAAATGCGCCACAAAAATGATTCATTTGAATCATTTACAAAAAATATTGGCACATATGTTGCTTGATGCCCTGCATATCCCGATTGCGGAGCATCAACGTGAATCAAGCCACATCAGCATCGCCAGAGTCACAGAAACCGTCTGAATCCCTGCGGTCTCAGCAAGCGCTGGTGCTGCACATCAAGCAATGCTTCGACAGCCTGCCGCGGCAAGTGCGTCTGGCTGCCAGCTTCGTCCTTGATCATCCGCATGAAGTGGCTGTGATGTCCATGCGTGAGCAGGCGCGACTGGCCGGCATTCCACCGTCGACCATGACGCGCCTCGCCAAATTTCTGGGCATGGAGGGTTACGACGACATCCGCGAAGTGTTCAAGAACAATCTGCGCACACGCAGCAACGAGTACAGCCAGCGCGCCCACGGCCTGGTGGAGTTGAATCAGAAGATCGGCGAAACCGCACTCGCGCTGGACGTCGCCAACAACGCCATCGCACATATCCAGGCGCTGTGCAGCGCCGACACCCTGGCCGCCATCGTGCGTGCCGTGAAAATCCTCTCGGCATCGCGCACGATCTATTGCCTGGGATTGCGCTCGTCGTTTCCGGTGGCGTTTCAGTTTTCTCACGTCTCGGAATACTTCGCCAGGAACATCACGCTCATCGACGGCGCCGGCGAAAGCGGCATGATGAAAATCATGCATCAGGCCGGTTCCAAGGATGCCTTGTTCGTCTGCTGCATCGCGCCTTACTCGCGCCGCGCGGTGTCGATTGCCGGGCATCTGGCCAAGGCCGGCGTCAAGCTGATCGCCATCACCGACAGCGACAGCTCGCCGATTGCGCGCATGGCGGCCGAGACCATCCTGGTCGGCAAACAGAACGCCTCCTTCTTCGACACCTTGGTCCCCGCCTTTCTCGTCAGTGAAATCCTGGTTGCGCTGATGGCGGCGACCTCCAGGGTCGACGTCAAGGCCTCAGTCTCCGAGACGGAAAGGAATCTGTGGAGCATGGGCGAATGGTGGGGCGCGGAAGATAGCGAATTACCTAAAGCCCGTATGCGCAAAAACGACACCTGATGTTCAAGAACGAAACCAAAGAATTCGCTTCAGCACTACCCGCACTTCATGACGCACCTCATTACTTACTTGTGCACCACGCATATCACTGAAAGGATATCGAAATGAAACGCCGCTCTCTCCTGCTTAGCCTGATTGCCGTCTCGATTGCCGCCGCTGTCTCCGGCAATGCCATGGCGGAGGACGCCCTCAGCACCATCCTTGCACGCAAGGTGATTCGCGTAGCCGTACCGACCGACTATCCACCTTACGGCTCGGTCGGTACCGACATGACGCCGCGCGGTTACGACATCGACATGGCGGCACTGGTCGCCAGGAAGCTTGGCGTCAGACTGGAACTGATCCCCGTCACCGGCCCGAATCGCGTCGCTTATCTGCAGACCAAGAAATCCGACCTGACCATTTCCTCGCTCGGCAAAACGCCTGAGCGCGAAAAAGTCATCGACTACAGCATTGCCTACGCACCGTTCTTCGACGCGGTCTTCGGCAAGCAGGAAATCATCGCCAAGAGCTATGGTGAACTCACCGGCAAAGTCATCGCCGTGACACGCGGCTCGATGCAGGATGAAGAACTGTCGCGTCTGGCGCCGGGCGCCGTGATCAAGCGCTTCGAGGACAACAACGGCACGGTCTCGGCTTTCCTCGCCGGCCAGGCGCAGATGTTTGCGACAGGTACCGCAGTGGCGGCCACGATCAAGACCAAGGATCCGTCGGTAAGCATGGACCTGAAAGTCATCCTGTCCAACGCGCCGTGCTACATCGGCGTGCAAAAGGGTGAACCGCAGCTGGTCGCCAAGCTCAACGAAATCATCCGCGAAGCCAAGAGCAGCGGCGCCATCGACGAGATGTCGAAGAAGTGGCTGGGCGCACCTGCAGGTCCGCTGCCGGAATAATCAGGCTTAATCCGGATTAAGCCGGGAGCATGCCTGCGACGCAGTTCCCCTGCGTCGTCATTGCCTGATGCGGTGTTGCCCCGGACCAGCTCCGGCGACAGCATCGCATCAGGCAGGCCATACCTCTGCGCCTTCCTCTGCTTTCGCCGATTTTCTCCTCCACGACACAGCGTCACGCCATGACTCACCCTACCGCCATTGAACGCCTGGCCGACTGGATCTGCGGCCTGCAGCACAGCGACATTCCTGTCCCGGTCCGCACCATCGCCACCAATTGCCTGCTCGACGCCATCGGCGTGGCTTTCGCCGGCGCGGCGACAGCCGTGGCCCGCACCGCGCGCGCCATCGCCGCGGATGCCGGTTCGCGCGGCGATGCCGCCATCGTCGGCAGTCCGCAATTGTTTTCTGCGCCTGCGGCAGCGTTCGTCAATGGCGCATCGGCACATGCACTGGACTTTGACGACAATTGCTATGCCGGTTTCGTCCATGGTTCTGCGGTAATTGCACCTGCCGCCCTCGCAGTCGCGCAAAAACGCAATACCTCCGGCAGCGATCTGCTGACGGCGTTCATCGTCGGTTCCGAATGTGAATACGCCGTCGGCGCCGCCACCAACAGCATTCTTTACGATCATGGCTGGTGGACTACCGGCGTGCTCGGCCCGGTCGGCGCCTGCGCGGCGGCAGCCTGGTTGCTCAAGCTGGACCGCAAACAGACCGCCTCGGCATTGGGACTGGCAGTGGCCGGCACGGGCGGACTAAAAGCCTGCTTCGGCACCGACGCCAAGCCCCTGATGGCGGGCCGCGCAGCAGAAGCCGGCGTGGTCGCGGCGCTATTGGCGGCGCAAGGCGCCAGCGGTCCGCATGATGCATTCGAACATTGGAACGGATTCACCGGCTTGTTCAATCACGGCGAATTCAACGTTGCCATGATTGCGCAGCTCGGTTCACAGTGGTTCATGCAGTCGCCCGGCGTCGATCTCAAGCGCATTCCGCTCTGTCTGTCTTCGCATGCCGCCGTCGATGCCGCCATGAGCATCGTCACCCGGCATGGCATTCATGTGGACGACATTGAAGAAATCGTCTGCGACGTGCCGCAAATTGTTTTTGCCAATCTGATTTACAACAAACCCGCGACGCGGCAGGAAGCGCAGTTCAGCATGCCCTTCGCCGTGGCGGTGTCACTGCTATATGGGACCGTGGCGCTGGCGCATCTGGACGGCGCGGTCCTGCAGGACCCGCGCGTCATTGCACTGATGACGCGCGTCAAAATGACCGTCGGACCGCGCTGGAGTCTGGCCGGCGCCTGCGAAGCGGCGCCCGAAGGCGCCAACGTGCAGGTCAAGGCCGCGGGCCGTGATTGGGTGGAAGGATTCCAGGCGTATGCGCGCGGTGCGGCGCAATGCCCGATGCGTCAGGAAGAAATCGAGGACAAGTTCATGAAATGCGTCGCAGCTGGAACCCAGAGTGGCGGCTGCGATGCCGCACAGTTGCTGTCCCGCCTCAAATCACTCGATACGCTGCCGTCGGTGCGCTATCTGTTTGCCGGTGCCTGCTGACGGCGCTGCAAGCGATTACGGCTTGATCACCTGCGGGTCGATCTGCACCATGTCCTCATTACTGCCCAGCCAGATCTGGCCGTCCTGAATCGTGCATTGCAGCTGCATATTTCGCTGCGCCAGCTTTTCCAGCGCCTGGCTGGTTTCGGAGGCAATGTTGACGACGGTCAGGTTCTTGGCGCGCTCGACGCGGCTGCCGGTCTGGTTCCACCAGATATTGCTGACGCTGCTGTAGCTGTAGACGATCACGCGTGCGGCACGGCCGCAGGCCTTGAGGATGCGTTTGTCGTCAGGCTGGCCGACTTCGATCCACAGATCGATGGCGCCGGTCAGGTCCTTTTGCAAGATGTCCGGCTCTTCCACATCCGACAAGCCTTTGCCGAAGGTCAGCGATTCACTGGCGTTGAGCGCGAAGGCCAGCACGCGGATCATCATGCGCTCGTCGGTTTCCGACGGATGGCGGGCGATGGTCAGCGCGTGGTTCTGATAGTAGTGCCGGTCCATGTCGGAGATCTGCAGATCGGCTTTGAAGATGGTTGCTTTGAGCGCCATGGAGGTCTTATTTTGTGCGTAGATTGAAAACGAGGATGTGAAGCATAGCCGATTTCAGGCGGTTTCCGCTGTTTCCCTCGCTCTGCTTACTGTTTGCCCTTGAGACGTCATGAGACAATGCCGCCATGAATACCGCACCGTTTCCCTCCGACGACGACGTCATTGCGCTCACGCAAGCCTGGATCAGCGAGGCCGTGATCGGCCTCAACCTTTGTCCTTTTGCAAAATCGGTTTACGTCAAGAACCAGATCCGCTACGTCGTCAGCCGCGCCGAAACCGAAGCCGATCTCGCAGAAGAGTTGTCGCGCGAGTTGCAGCATCTGCAAGACAGCGACCCGGAGCTGATCGACACCACCGTGCTGATCCATCCGCGGGTCTTGCAAGACTTTCTGGACTACAACAGCTTCCTCGATGTTGCCGACCAGGTACTGGAAGATGCCGGTCTGGAAGGCGAGCTGCAAATCGCCAGTTTCCATCCCGGCTATCAATTCGCCGACGCCCTGCCGGACGATATCGACAACTTCACCAACCGTTCTCCCTACCCTGTTTTGCACCTGTTGCGAGAAAGCAGCATCGATAAAGCGGTCCAGGCTTTCCCCGAAGCAAGCGCCATTTTTGAGCGAAACATCGCCACCATGCGAGATCTCGGCTTAAACGGCTGGAATCAGCTGTCTTTTGTCGTATCAAAGAAACAACACCAAATGTAGAAAAAATCCTGTTAATATCTGTTACAAATTCAAGGTGATTTTTCGCAACTATTTTGTAATAGACTTTTCTCACTGGATGTACTGCCGTCAACATTGACGTTTTGCCAGTACCCAAGTGTGAAACAAAGAAACGAATAGTGAAGGCTGGCAAGTCAGACCGACTGATCCCGATGGCCTTGGTTCGAGTTGTGTATGTTGCAGTGGGAAAAGAATGGCACCTTTAATGGAAACTGGTTAACCACGTTTTGCAGTTTTACCAAGAACTAATAGCACTTGCACAAACAAGGCCCTTATAAACATCTGCATAATGGAACGTCCGATCATGACTACACCTAATGGCACCAACGATACTTCTCTCTCGGATCAAGTCAACTATGATCCTAACCACCTGCTCGACGCATTGATCGAGAAGCTGCATCTGAAGAACGATGCCGCCCTCTCCCGCGCGCTGGAAGTGGCTCCGCCGGTGATCAGCAAGATCCGTCACCGTCGCCTGCCGGTAGGCGCGTCGCTGCTGATTCGCATGCATGAAGTCAGCGAACTGTCGATCCGCGAACTGCGCGAACTGATGGGCGATCGCCGCGAAAAATTCCGCATCAGCGACAAGCAGTTCAAGCCGAAGCCAGGTTCGCCTGCGACACCGGGTATCGAATAAGAAAACGGAGCCTCAGGCTCCGTTTTTTATTGTGGCGAACACACGAACATCCGTTCACCACTTTCATCCCTCATTGACAACTTAAGCTTTCCCCTGCGCTTACGCCGGGAACACGCCCGTCGAGAGATAGCGGTCGCCGCGATCGCAGACGACGAACACGATCGTTGCATTTTCCACCTGCTGCGCGATGCGCAACGCGACTTCACATGCGCCCGCTGCGGAGATGCCGCAGAACAAGCCTTCGACCATCGCCAGCTTGCGCGCCATGTTTTCGGCTGCGGCCTGGCTCACGTATTCCAGCTGATCGACACGCGGTTTTTCATAGATCTTCGGCAAATACGCTTCCGGCCACTTGCGAATGCCCGGGATCGACGAACCTTCTTCCGGCTGGGCGCCGATGATCTGGATCTCCGGATTCTGTTCTTTCAGGTAACGCGACACGCCCATGATGGTGCCGGTGGTGCCCATGGCGCTGACGAAATGGGTGATGCGGCCTTCGGTGTCGCGCCACAGCTCGGGACCGGTGGTTTCATAGTGCGCCTGCGGATTGTCGGCGTTGGCGAACTGGTCGAGGATCAGGCCCTGGCCTTCTTTCTGCATCTGTTCAGCCAGGTCGCGCGCGTATTCCATGCCGCCGCTCTTGGGCGTGAGCACGATCTTGGCGCCATAAGCGGCCATGCTTTGACGGCGTTCTTCGCTGAGGTTTTCCGGCATCAGCAAGACCATCTTGTAGCCGCGCATTGCCGCGACCATGGCCAGTGCGATGCCGGTGTTGCCGCTGGTGGCTTCGATCAGCGTATCGCCCGGCTTGATCTGGCCGCGTTCTTCGGCGCGGCGGATCATCGACAGCGCGGCGCGGTCCTTGACCGACCCGGCGGGGTTGTTGCCCTCCATCTTGCCGAGGATGATGTTGTTGCGTCGCGCGACTTCTTCGCCGCCGATGCGTTGCAATTGAATCAAGGGCGTATTGCCGATGGTATCTTCGATGGTCAGGTAAGGCATGGTCGGAGGAATCCTTTCAGAAGCCTCATTTTAATATGAGTCTTTGTCATGTGCCGGACGCCCCTAGCGACAAGATACTTATATAGTTATAGCAAATTCACCTAATGCAGTTTTCCCTGCGGGGAATGCCGTACACTGTCCGCGCCGTTGGCTGCCCGCCCATCCTGAGGAGCTGCAATGAAAACGCACGAAGTCACCAACCAGGTTCCCGAGCTGAAAGATGTCAATCTGTACAGCACCGATCTGACCCTGAGCGAAGGCGTGCAGCGTGAACAGGCCGGCTGGCACGCCGCGACGCTATCCAACTACGGCGCCGAACTCGGCAGCGCCGATGTGCTGCAACTGGCCGAACTGGCCAATCGCCACACTCCCGAACTGCAAACCCACGACCGCTTCGGCAACCGCGTCGACCGCATCGACTTCCACCCCAGCTGGCATGCGCTGCTGGCGCTGCTGCGCCGCGAAGCCCTGCACGCGCTGCCGTGGATGCCTGCCTACGAGGGCATGCCGGGTGCGCATGTAGCGCGCGCTGCGGGCTACTTCCTGCATGCACAGGTGGAAGCAGGATCGCTCTGCCCGACCACCATGACCTTTGCTTCGCTGCCGGTGCTGCGCAGCGAAGAGGCGCTGTTTCCGATGGTGCGCGACAAATTGTTTTCGCGCGAACACGATCCGCGCGACCTGCCGCTGGAGCAAAAGCGCTCGATGCTGATCGGAATGGGCATGAC
Organism: Herbaspirillum sp. GW822-FHT03A08; assembly: GCF_058801885.1. Lineage (NCBI taxonomy): Bacteria > Pseudomonadati > Pseudomonadota > Betaproteobacteria > Burkholderiales > Oxalobacteraceae > Herbaspirillum > Herbaspirillum sp. GW822-FHT03A08. Next base: position 879,212 of record NZ_JBXANR010000001.1, read on the forward strand.
CGAGAAGCAAGGCGGCTCCGACGTGCGCAGTAACACCACCGCTGCGCGCCCGCTCAATGGCAGCGGACGCGGCGCGGCATACACGCTGATCGGCCACAAATGGTTTTTCTCGGCGCCGATGTGCGATGCGCACATGGTGCTGGCGCGCACCGGCAACGGTCTGTCGTGTTTCTTCGTGCCGCGCTGGCGTCCCGATGGACAAAAGAACGGCGTGCTGATGCAGCGCCTCAAGGACAAGCTCGGCAACCGCTCCAATTCCAGCAGTGAAGTGGAGTTCGACGACGCCTATGGCGTCATGGTCGGCGATGAAGGACGCGGTATTCCCACCATCATCGAAATGGCCAATCACACGCGCCTGGACTGCGTCATCGGCAGCGCCGGACTGATGCGCTATGCGCTGATTCAAGCGATCCATCACGCGCGCCATCGCAGCGCCTTCGGCAAGCAATTGGCCGAACAGGCATTGATGCGCAACGTGCTCTCCGATCTGGCACTGGAAAACGAGGCGGCGACGCTGCTGATGCTGCGCCTGGCGCGCGCCTTCGAATCGCCCAGCGATCCGCTGCAACGCGCATGGCGGCGCATCGTCACGCCGGCGGCCAAGTTCTGGATCTGCAAGCGCGCGCTGGAATTTACCGGCGAATGCATGGAAGTCTGGGGCGGCAACGGCTACGTCGAAACGGCGCCGATGGCGCGCATGTACCGCGAAGCACCGGTGAATTCGATCTGGGAAGGTTCGGGCAACGTCATGTGCCTGGACGTGCTGCGCGCCATGGAGCGCGAACCGGAAGGCTGCGTCCTGTTGCTGGAAGAATTGCAGCGTGTCGCCGATGGCCACGAGCTATTGCAGGCCCCGCTGAATGCGCTCAAGCAGTTGCTGACCACGCCGCCGGAACAACGCGAAATGCTGGCGCGCAGGCTGGTGCAGCAACTGATCCTGACCGTTCAGAGCGCGTTGATGTTGCAGCATGCACCGTCAGCCATGGCGCAGGCTTTCGTGCTCAGCCGCAGCGACGCCGCCAACGGCCGTGTCTATGGCACGCTGCCCGCAGGCACGACGGACACGGCAGCGCTGCAACAGGCTATCTTGCAGCGTGCCTGGCCGCAGTGAGCGGCATGATCAGGACGTACCGCGCACCAGCGTCTCGAACAAATCCTCGCCGCCCATCTGCCCGCCCTTGAGCATCAGTTCCAGCCCGTTCTCCCGCACGCCATCTGCATGTGCACGGCATAGCGCTACGCCTGCCGACAGCTTTCCCAGATAGGACAATCCCCAGATATCCAGCGCCTTCAAGGCGTGGCTGGATGTATCGCCTCCTGCGACGCCGATGCGGCGCACTGTCGTCAACGGCAGCAGGCGTTTCAAAAAATCTCCGCATGCCTGCGCCAGCCGGTACGTCACGTGGTCGCCGGTGATCTGCATGCCGTCTGCCGTGCACGCGAGTACATGCCGGCCATCCTGCAACAGTTGGGCAACCTGCGCGAGCATAGCCGCCACATAGTCGCCGTCGCCGTCAACCAGACGCTGCGCATCCAGCTGGACGCGTTCAAACGACACGGCCGCGCTGACCTGCTGCGCCGTCACCGGCGACAGACTGCCGGCGAGGACGAATACCGGACCGTCGGCAGGTGCAATATGTGAAACGGACCCAAGACTGCGAGCCAGCTCACCGGTTTCTTGCCAATGGCTGCACAAGGCCTGCACCACGCTGCTGGCGCCGATGGCCAGCAAGCGCTGGCGCTGCGCGCGTTGCCAGATCTGCGCACCGATCACCGGCAAATCGGCCGAGTCCGTCACGTCGAACAACACCGCATCCGGCGCATCGCCAAGCAGGGTTTCAATTTCGGCATTCAAGCGCCCGGCGTCATGATCGTAAGCCGGGAAATGCACTGCGGCCACCTTCATCTGCTGCGCCTGCAAATGCACGCACATGTTCGCTTCATGCATCGGCGTGACGGGATGATTGCGCATGGTCTGATGACGGTCGATGCGGAATACCTCTCCACCGGCGTTCACCGCCGCATACAGGTTGCTGAAGATGCAGTAGCGCTGCAGATTCGGCTGGCCGCCCACGATGGGGACGAAGTCGCTGGCGATGTGACGCCGCCACACCGACAAGGCCACGCCGATGTTGGCGACGTGCGGCGCGCTGTCGAAGGTCGAACAGATCTTGTAGTGCGTCACCGGCGCCTGCAGCGTGGAGAAGAAGCGCGCCACCGGTTCCAGTTCCGCCGTCATTGCCGCAGGCGCCATCGAGCGCGCCGCGCCGGCGATGCCGAGGCAGTCAAGTTCACCCGCGGCCTGTAATTGCTGCTGATCGGGGATGCGCAGAAACAACAGGCTGCGCATCCCCGCTTCCGTCGCCGTCGCCAACGTATCGGTCGCGCCGGTGAAATCGTCGCCGTAAAAGCAGATCCTGGGCGGGTGGATTGTTTCGTTCACTGGAGCGCTTTCACTTTCATTGTCACTTCAGGCGAGGACCGAAAAAATCCAGCGCGCGCTGCAATTCCGGCGCGTGGCGTGCATGCTCCTGCAAACTGACACCGTCGCGCGCCGCTTCCCATGCCTGCCTCAGACTCGCGACGCCGGCGCCGGCGCCGTCCGGATGCGCAAGAATGCCGCCGCCGGACAGGAAGATGACGTCGGTGCTCTTGACCGCATCGAAGGTCGCCGGCACGGTGCCCGCCCATTGCCCCGATGAAAACACCGGCATCACTTCATCATCGCCATTTTCTCCGCGACTCATCGGCGTGAGGCAGTCGCGTGCCGACTGCACCACCTCATCATTGAATTCGGAAAACTTGCCGTCCAGTCCGTGCACATGCAGATGATCGACGCCGCTCAGACGCCAGAGGCTTTGATACGCAGAGAAAGACATGCCCAGCACCGGCTGGCGCGACATCATGCCGAAGCCGTTGCGATGGCCGTGGATGGCGAGACCGCTGCTGCGGCGCAAGCTTTGCAGCGCCGAGAAACCGCACCAGTTGAGCCCGACCATGATGCAGCTGCCGCCTTCGCGCTCGACCAGCTCCGCATGGCGGCGCATGGCGTCGAGTTCGTCGGTAATGTTGAAAGCCACCATCACGCGGCGGCCGGATTTGTCCTGATAGGCGCGCACCCGCTTCATGACTTCGCGTACACGCTCTTCCAGCGGCGCATGGGTCGGATTGGCGCACACCTCATCGTCCTTGATGAAGTCCACGCCGGCTTCGCACAACTGCGTGACCAGCTCGCCGGTCTGCGCGGCGCTCAGGCCGACGTTGGGCTTGATGATGGTGCCCAGCAAAGGCGCCTGCGGCACTCCCACCAGCTTGCGCGTACCGGCGATGCCGTGGCGCGGCATGTCGAACTGTTTGCGATAGCTTTCCGGCAGCGACAGCGACAACAAGCGCAAACCCGTCACCTCGCCGAGGTCGAACAGATTGCCGGCGACGGTTGCCGCCAGCGTCGGCAGGTTGGCGCCGACATTGTCGATCGGGAAAGAGATGCGCACCTTGGCGCGACGATATGGGCCGTGCATGTTCTGGCGTTGCTGCCAGGCGTTGGGCAAGCTTGGCACGGCGACGCTTTCGGTTTCTTCCACCGACACCACCACCGCGCGTGCGCGTTCGCGCAGCTGTTCGGTCTCGCCCTGCACGCGGACGAAAGTGCCGCAGGATTGTTCACCGGCCATCACCTCGGCCACCTGCATCGGGTCGAGCGGCGTCTCGATCAGGTAGTCGGCGTAAAAACGATTGTTATCCATCATCCCCGCCATCACATCTTGCTCAGATCAGGAAACGTACGCACCGGGTCGCTGCCGTCCCAGCCCTCGGCCGATTCACGGATGATGCGGAACACCGTGCCTTTGGGACCGGCGATTTCCGACAGTTCGATGACGGTGCCGGGATGGTATTCGGTCTCGAAATAAACGAAGCGGCCGCGCTCGCCGACTTCACCGCTCATGCCGATCTTCCAGCCTTTCTCCAGCAGGCGCGCGAGGTCGTTGTCGAAATCTTCCGTCCAGTAGGCCAGATGCTGCAAGCCGGTACGGCCTGCCTTGAGAAAGTCCTGATACATCGATGGCGCGTCGTTGCGCTGCTGGATCAGCTCGACCTGCACGTTGCCCGAGTTGGCCAGCGCCACCGAAGAATGGATGTCGTGCAGCTCGCCCTTGTAGCGATAGTTTTTCAGCGGCACGCGCTCCATGTAGTACCACGGGCCGACGCCGAGCACTTCGCTCCAGTATTTCATTGCGGCCTGAATGTCTTCGACGACGTAGCCCAATTGTTTGATCTCACCCAGAAAACGGCTCATTGCTCACCTCTTTGTCTCGTTAAATTCGTTGTAATACCGATGTGTTATTTCAAAAATCCGATGGAAATCCAAGGCACCGCAGCCACCACCAGCAAGGCCACCACCAGCGCCGCCAGATAACTCCAGACCCGGTTGAAGACCTTGTCCGGCGACACCTTGCCGATCGCACAGGCGGCATAAAAACCGACGCCGAACGGCGGTGCGAACAAGCCGATGCCCATCGCCAGAATCACCACCATGGCGTAGTGCACGTCATGGATGCCGAGTGAACGCGCAACCGGGAACAGCAGCGGCCCGAACAGCACGATGGCCGGAATGCCTTCCAGGATGCTGCCCAGCACGATGAAGATGACGATGGTGATCAGCAGGAAGCCCATGCCGCCGCCGGGCACACCCTGCATCAGCGCCACCAGCTTGGCCGAGAAGCCCGACTGCGTCAGCGCCCACGCCATCGAGGTCGCCATGCCGATGATCAGCAGGATCGCGCCCGACAAAGTCGCCGCTTCCACCAGCATCGGGTAGATGCGCTTGAAGTCGAGATGCTTCATGAAGGCATGCATGATCAGGCCGACAATGATGGCGTAGGCCACGCCAATCGTCGCCACTTCGGTTGCGGTTGCCACACCCTCGATCACCGCCACGCGGATCAGCATCGGCAAGGCCAGTGCAGGAATCGCGGCGATGAAGGTCTTGCCGATCACACCGATGGTGGCGCGTTTGACATCCGGCATCGGTTCGCGGCGGGCGCGGAACCAGCAGATGATGCCGATGGCAATGGTCGCAATCACCGCCGGCATCAGGCCGCCGATGAACAAGGCCGTGATGGACACGCTGCATACCGCGCCGATGGTGATGAGCACCAGACTCGGTGGAATGGTTTCGGTCATGGCGCCGGAGGACGACAGCAAGGCCACCAGTTCTTCCGGCTTGGAGCCGCGCTTCTTCATTTCCGGGAACAGCGCCGGGGCAATCGCCGCCATGTCGGCCGCCTTCGAGCCGGAGATGCCGGACACCAGGAACATCGCACCCAGCAGCACGTATTGCAGGCCGCCGCGGACATGGCCCAGCAAGGCCGCCATGAAATCAATCAAGGTGCGCGCCAGACCGCTGATTTCCAGCAAGGAACCGAGCAGCACGAACAATGGTACCGACAGCAGGATCAGACTGGACATGCCCTCGTCCATGCGGCTGACCACAATCATCATCGGCGCGCCGGTGGCGATCGTCAGATAGGCCATGGTGGCAGTCCCGAAGGCAAACGCAATCGGAATCCCGCCCGCAACACAGGCGCCGATCAGCAGCACGAAGAACACGATCAGGTTGTAGTTGCCCATCGCCAGCAAAGCCGGCTTGCTGATCCATAAGACTGCACCGATCACCGCCACCACCGCTATCGCAGAAGCCACCTGTTTGATGCTGGACCGGCTGGCCATGCGCGCAATCGCCGCCAGGAACATCAGGATCGCGCCGACCGGCAAGGCCGCAGCACGCAAGCCGTCAGGAATTTCCAATGCAGGCGTGGTGATCGCCATCTGCTCCGAGGCATGATCGACAGCCGGATGGATAATCATCAGCACGAAGATGCAGACGATCAATGCCGCCACGGTCTCCAGCCAGATACGCCATTTATCCGAGAGCCGGTTGACGATGGCGGTCAGGCGCATGTGTTCGCCCCGGTCCAGCGCCAGCACCGCGCCCAGCATCGACAGCCAGATGAACAGCGTCGAGGCCAGCTCATCGGACCAGATCAGCGGATCGTGCAGCGCGTAGCGGTAGATCACGCCGGCCAGCAGCACCGCGGTTTCCACCACCACCAGTGCTGCGGCAACGGCGGCGACAACGTGCATTACGCCGCGGTTGACGCCCGCCAGCAGACGCGCCAGCGGGTTGCCTGGCAATGGTGCAGCGTAGTTCATTGCAGCTTCCATTTACGCCAGTTTCCCGGTGTACTTTTCCAGCAGCGCCCATGCCTCGGGACCAAACTTCTTGTGCCATTCGGTATAGAAGCCGGCGCTGCGCAGCTTGGTGCGGAAGGCTTCGTTGTCGGTGTCGTTGAACTGCATGCCCTTGCCCTTCATCTCGGCCACCAGCGATTCGTTGAGCGCCTTGACGTCAACGCGCTGCTTCATGCCGGCTTCGTTGATGTTGCGCGTGACGATGTCCTGCAAATCTTTCGGCATCTTTTCAAACGACTTCTTGTTGCCCATGAACCAGAAGCCGCTCCACACGTGGTTAGTCATGGAACAGTATTTCTGCACTTCATAGAACTTGACGGTGGAAATCACCGCCAGCGGATTCTCCTGGCCTTCGGCGATCTTGGTCTGCAGCGCCGAATACACCTCGGCGAAATTGATGCTGGTCGGCGCCGCGTCGAACGCGCGGAACAGCGAGGTCGCCAGCGGGCTCGGCGGCACGCGCAGCTTCATGCCCTTGAAGTCTTCCGGTTTGATGATCGGACGCGTGCTGGTGGTGACCTGGCGATAACCGTTGTCCCAGCAGCGCTCGAAGGCGAACAGCGAGGTCGTCGCGGCGATCTGCTTGCGTACGTAGGCGCCGAGGTCGCCGTCCATCGCGGCCCAGACCTGGTTGTAATCCTTGAAGGCGAAACCGACGCCGCTGATCTGTCCGGCCGACACCAGCGTGCCCAGCACTTCCGGCGAGATGGTGAAGAAGTCGATGGCGCCGGCGCGCACCTGCGACAGCATGTCGGTATCGGTGCCGAGCTGGCCGTTGGGATAAACCTGCAAGTCGACACGGCCCTTGGATTCGGCGGCGATCTTGGCGGCCATTTCCTTGGCGCGCACGTTCATCGGATGCGTCATCGGCAGGTTGTTGGCGTACTTCAGCGTGAACTCAGCGGCGGCGCTGGCCGGACCTGCGTACAGTCCGGTCGCAGCAGCAGCCGAAGCGATGGAGGCGGTTTGCAGGAAGCGGCGGCGGGTCATTGCGTGCATGGCGGTATCTCCTGGATTGTTATTGATCTGTCTTGAATCTATGTTGAATCTCGACGGAGGAAGACAACGCCAGTGTCACCGCACCACGCGCCGACACCTTGGAAAGCGAGGCTGTCTCCCTCTATATTTTTGATGTTATTTGATTTAACCTGATTGCTTGATGCAGAGAATATTCCCTCACAGCCGTACTCGTCAAAGCTGATTAATGATGGTTTTTGATGTGACCAACTGAACTACACCATGCCGACCTCCATCGATTCCGACGACCTCTCCGACTATCCAGGCACCGGCCGTGCACGCGTGACCGACATCGCACGCACCGCCGGTGTCTCTACCGCCACGGTCGACCGCGTGCTGAACCAGCGCCCCGGCGTACGCGCCGCGACCATGCAAAAAGTGCTGAAGGCCGCCGCCGCGCTGGACTATCTGCCCGAAGCCGATCTTTACAAAGCGATGCAGCCGCGGCCGATGCGGCTGGTGTTTTTGCTGCCGCCGCAGAGCAATCGCTTCATGCAGATGCTGGGCGACTACATCGCCTTCGCCGAAGACCAGCTGGCGCCGTTCAATGTGAAGTGCAAATGCCATCACATCGAGGGTTTCAATCCCAGCGTGCTGGCCAAGCGTCTGCTGCACTACGGCCGCCAGGCGGATGGAGTCGCCTTCATGGCGCTGGAACATCCGCTGGTGCGCGAGGCGGTCAATACGCTGGTCGCCGAAGGCATCCATGTCGTCACATTGATCTCCGATCTGTCCAACTCGCGCCGGGCAGCATACGTCGGCATGGACAACCGCGCCGCCGGGCGGACCGCAGGTTATTTACTGGGACGCTTTCTCGGCAATCCCAAAACGCCGATGAAGATTGCGATGATCGCCGGCAGTCTCAGCTATCGCGGCCATGAAGAGCGCGAGATGGGGTTCCTGCATGTGCTGGAAGAGATGTTCCCGCGTCTGCAGGTGGTCGGTCTGCGCGAAGGCCATGACGACGCCGACACCAATTACAAGCAGGCACGTACCCTGCTGGAACAGCATCCCGACCTGGCCGGCATGTACAACATCGGCGGCGCTTCCGATGGCGTCGGGCGGGCGTTGAAGGAAAGCGGGCGCGAGCAGAAAATTGTCTTTATCGGGCATGGACTGACGCCTGACACGCGTGGGCTGCTGATCGACGGCACCATGGACGCGATTTTGACGCAGCATCCGCAGAACATGATTCTCAACTGTGTGCGGATATTTGGGAATTTGCGGGAGCGGCGGGAGGCGTTGTCGGGGGTGGAGGCGGTACGCATCAGTGTAATTTTGCGGGAGAATTTGCCGTAGGGGGTGAGACTGTGTTTTGTTCCAACCTTATTTCCAGGTAGCCTCGTCTTTTCCTTCTTCGATCAACCCTGCCGGGGGGTAGCCCGGCAAACCACGCGTGATCGAAGAAAACACGGCATCAGCTTCCACAGAAAAAACAATGCCGAAAAGAAACCAGGCCTCTAACATACCCGCCATCCCGAAACTGACAGAATTGTCATATTTCCGTCAGCCTCCCGTTGACAGCCCTCCCTTACAGTAATGCTGTAGAAAGGTGTCGACCGGTATCCTGCCTTACACCCATCGGCATTTCCCTTTGATCCCATGATCGTCAGCCAAATGCACGTCCAACCATGTTTCGGAATCTACCAATGACAGCGACCGCCAAATCGCCACCCAGCTCTGCATTCAAGCCAACCTTAGCTTTGTCCGCAATCACCCTGGCCGCAGCCGCCTTGCTCGGCGGTTGTGCCGTCGGCCCTGATTACGTTCGTCCGCAAATGGATCTGCCCACTGCCTATAAAGAACAGGGCCCGTGGAAAATCGCCGAACCCGGCCAGATCGACAGCAATCACCGCTGGTGGGAAGCCTATAAGGATCCGGTGCTGAACGATCTGCTCGATCAGGCCAACAAAGCCAACCAGAACATCCGCTTTGCCGAAGCGCAATATCGCCAGGCGCAAGCCACCGCCGCCATCGCGCGCGCCAGCCTGTGGCCGACGGTCGGTGTTTCCGGCGGTCCCAGCCGTGCGCGGACCAATAGCGCGACATCAGGCAGCCGGTTGACGGACACCTATGCCGTCGGTCTGAATGCGTCGTGGGAAGCCGATATCTGGGGCCGCGTGCGGCGCTCGGTGGAAGCAGGCGACGCGACCAGCGAAGCCAGCGCGGCCAGCCTGGCGGCGGCGCGCCTGAGCATCCAGGCGACGCTGGCGCAGGATTACCTGCAGTTGCGCGTGACCGATCTGCAAAAAGATCTGTACGCGCGCACCGTAGCCGCCTACACCCGCTCGCTGCAACTGACCCAGCATCAATATGAAGCCGGCGTCGCCCTCCGGTCGGACGTGGCGCAGGCGGAAACGCAATTGCGTTCCGCACAGGCGCAGCTGATCGACCTCGACGCGACGCGCAATCAGCTTGAGCATGCCATCGCCATTCTGGTCGGCAAAGCGCCTGCCGTATTTACACTGGCGCCGGTAACCACCGACGGCGCAGCCTTGCAGGCAAGCATGCCGCCGACCCCGACCGGTTTGCCATCCGATCTGCTGGAACGCCGTCCCGACATCGCCAACGCCGAGCGTCTGGCCGCCGCCGCCAATGCCAATATCGGCGTGGCGCGCGCGGCTTACTTCCCGACGCTGACATTGAGCGCGACCGGCGGTTATAGCGCGGTCGCCTTCTCTCAATTGTTCGACACGCCGAGCCGGGTCTGGTCGCTGGGCGCCACGCTGGCGGCAACGCTGTTCGACGGTGGCGCACGCAGCGCCCGCAACGATCAGGCGACAGCTGCTTTCGATGCTTCGGTAGCGACGTATAAGCAGACTGTCCTCGGCGGCCTGCAAGAGGTGGAAGACAACCTCTCGACTCTGCGCGTGCTGGATCAGGAAAGCGCGGTACAAGACCAGGCGGTCAAGGCGGCCCAGCTGTCTGAACGACTGGCGCTGAGCCAGTATCAGGCCGGCACCACGACGTATCTGTCGGTGGTCACGACCCAGGCCGCATCGCTGACCAATCAACGCACCGCCGTGACCTTGCTCGGCCGCCAGCTGGTTGCCAGCGTGGCGCTGATCAAGGCGGTCGGCGGCGGCTGGCGCGTCGGTGAAATCAATCAGGCAGCAACAGCGGCAGCAGACACAACCGCCGCCAAAGCCAACTAAGAAAAACAATCTTGCGAGTTAAAGTATGACTACTTCATTCATTCAAAAACGTTCCACTCTGTTGATTTCCGCTGCGGTTGTCGTTCTCGTGGGGGGCGGCTCCTGGGCCCTGATGCATCGCACCGACGCCGTCGCTGCGCCTAATCCGCAGGCACAGCAAGGTCCCGCAATTTCCGTGACCACCACAAAAGTGGAGGAGCGCGATGTGCCTTTGTATCTGACCGGCGTCGGCACCGTCACCGCCAACGCCAGCGTGACCGTCAAGGCGCGCATCGACGGCCAGCTCGACAAGGTTGCCTTCACCGAAGGCCAGGACGTCAAGGCCGGCCAGTTGCTGGCGCAAATCGATCCACGCGCGCTGCAAGCCCAGCTGGCGCAGGTGCAGGCGCAGCAAGCCAAGGATCAGGCGCAACTGACCAACGCCAGGATCGACCTGCAACGCTACACCACACTGCGTCAGCAAGACGCGGCCACGCAACAGCAGCTCGATACGCAAAAAGCGCTGGTCGCGCAGCTGGAAGCCGCCGTCAAGACTGACGAAGCACAGATCAACTATGCCAAGGTGCAGCTCAGCTACACCACCATCAACGCACCGATCAGCGGCCGTGTCGGCGCGCGTCTGGTGGATGCCGGCAATATCGTGCACGCCGCCGATGTGAACGGCCTGGTGGTGATCAACCAGATCGATCCGATCACCGTGCAGTTCACTTTGCCGGAAGATGCGGTGCCCGCCATCAACCGCGCCCAGCTGACCAATCACAAGTCGCTCAAAGTAACCGCCTATGCGCGCACCAACAACAAGGACCCGCTGGGTACCGGCAACCTGATTTTGCTGAACAACCAGATCGACACCACCAGCGGCACGGTACAGTTGAAAGCGCGCTTCACCAATCCGCAGCACACGCTGTGGCCGGGCCAGTACGTCAACGTCAACCTGCAGATGGACGATCACGGCACGGCGCTGACGCTGCCGGCGGCAGCTATCCAGCGTAATCAGGAAGGCACCTATGTCTACATCGTCAAGGCCGACGAGACTGCCGCCATCCAGCCGGTCGTGGTGGCGCGCATTCAGGACGGCATCGCGGTCATCACCAAGGGTGTGGAGTCCGGCCAGCGCGTCGTGCTTGACGGTCAGTACAAGCTGAAACCGGGTAGCCGCATCGTCGAAGGAAAAACTAACGCCGCTGCTGCGAAAGGATCCGCAAAGTGAGTGTTTCCGCTACCTTCATCAAGCGTCCGATCGGCACCACGCTGCTCGCGATCGCTATCCTGCTGGTCGGTATCGCCGTCTGGCCGTTGCTGCCGGTGGCGCCGCTGCCGCAGGTTGACTTTCCGACCATCCAGGTCTCCGCCAGCTTGCCGGGCGGCAGTCCGGAAACCATGGCGTCCAACGTGGCGCAGCCGCTGGAACGGCAGTTCTCGCTGATTGCAGGTCTGACGCAGATGACCTCGCAGAGTGCGCTGGGCAGCACCCAGATCACCCTGCAGTTCGACCTCAACCGCAACATCGATGCCGCCGCATTGGACGTGCAGGCCGCGATCAATGCGTCGACCGGCCAGTTGCCGGCCAACTTGCCCAACCCGCCGACCTTCCGCAAGGTCAACCCGGCCGATTCGCCGATCATGATCATGTCGGTGCAATCGGACGCACTGCCGCTGACGCAGGTCAACGATTACGCCGACAATATTCTGGCGCAGCAGATCTCGCAGATCTCCGGCGTCGGCCTGGTCAGTGTCAACGGCCAGCAAAAACCTGCCGTACGCATTCAGGTCGATCCGGCCAAGCTGGCGACGATGGGGCTGAGTCTGGAAGACGTGCGCGGCGTGATCGCCACGACCACAGTCAATCAGCCTAAGGGAACGGTCGACGGCCCGCATCAGAGTTTCACCGTCTACACCAACGATCAGTTGCTGAGCGCCGAACCGTGGAACGACATGGTCCTCGCTTACAAGAACGGCGCGCCGATCCGCGTGCGCGATATCGGCACCGCCGTCGACGGTCCGGAAAACAACAAGATCGCAGCATGGGCCTTTGCCGGCGCGGCAGCAGCGGAGGACAACACGCTCACCAACGGTCGCTCGATCGTGCTGGCCATCACCAAGCAGCCAGGCGCCAACGTGATCGAAACCGTGGAACGCATCAAGGCGACGATGCCGCGCCTGCGCGCTGCGATTCCAGCCAGCGTACACATCAACACGCTGATTGACCGTACCCAGACCATCCGCGCTTCGGTGCAAGACGTCGAGTTCACGCTGATCCTGACCATCGCACTGGTGGTGATGGTGATCTTCGTTTTCCTGCGCAACGTTGCGGCGACGCTGATCCCAAGCATCACCGTGCCGCTGGCACTGATGGGCACGGCCGGCGTGATGTACCTGGTCGGTTACAGTCTCGATAATCTGTCGCTGATGGCGCTGACGATTGCGGTCGGCTTCGTGGTCGATGATGCGATCGTGATGCTGGAAAATATTTACCGCTACGTCGAAGAAGGCATGTCGCCGATGGAAGCGGCGTTGAAGGGTTCCAGCGAAATCGGCTTCACCATCATCTCGATCTCGGTGTCGCTGGTGGCGGTGTTCATCCCGCTGCTGCTGATGGGCGGCATCGTCGGCCGCCTCTTCCGCGAATTCGCCGTGACCGTGACGCTGACCATCGGCGTGTCGGTGATCATCTCGCTGACGCTGACGCCGATGCTGTGCTCGCGCTTCCTCAAGAACAGCCATGCCGAGCAACATGGCAAGATGTATCAGCTGTTTGAGCGCTTCTTCGACATTCTGCTGAACGGCTACAAGCGCGGTCTCGATGTCGTGATGCGCCATCAGTTCATCACGCTGCTGACTTTCATCGGCACCGTGGCGTTCACCGCCTTCCTGTTCGTGATCATTCCTAAAGGTTTTTTCCCGCAACAGGATAACGGCGTGATCGTCGGTTTTGCCGAATCGGCACAGGATATTTCCTCACAAGCCATGCAGCGCCGTCTGCTGCAAGTGGCCGAAGTGGTGCGCAAGGATCCCGACGTGACCGGTTTTGCAATGAGCGCCGGTTCGACGACCTTCAATACCGGTAACTTCTTCATTGCGCTGAAACCGAAGGATGAAGGCCGCACCGCCGACGCCAGCGAGATCATCACGCGTCTGCGCCCGCAAGTGGCCAAGATCCAGGGCGTGAACCTGTTCATGCAGGCCAGCCAGGACATCAACGTCGGCGGCCGTCTGGCGCGTACGCAATATCAGTACACGCTGACCGATTCCAATTTGGACGAGCTCAACACCTGGGCGCCGAAGGTGGTGGATCGCCTGCGCAAGATGAAGCAATTGACCGACGTCGCGTCCGATCAGCAGAACAATGCGGCGACGGCGACCATCACCATCGACCGTGCACGCGCGTCCAGCTTCGGCATCTCGCCGTCGCTGATCGATGCGACGATCTACGACGCGATCGGCCAACGCCAGGTGGCGCAGTACTTCACGCAGATCAACAGCTACCACGTGGTGCTGGAAGTCACGCCTGAGCTGCAGAAGGATCCGGCGCTGTTCAACAAGCTGTACCTGACCTCGCCGATCACCGGCCAGCAAGTGCCGCTGTCGACCTTCATCAAGGTCGACACGACCAAGACCGCGTATCTGTCGATCAGCCACCAAAGCCAGTTCCCGGCGGTGACGATTTCCTTCAACCTGGCGTCTGGCGTAGCGCTGGGTGAAGCGGTCGACGCCATCAATCAGGCGCAGGCGGAAATGGGCGTGCCGACCACCCTGACCGGTGCCTTCCAGGGTACGGCCAAGGCTTTCGGCGAATCGCTGGCGTCGCAGCCTTACCTGATTGCAGCAGCGCTGATTGCTGTGTATATCGTGCTGGGTCTGCTGTATGAGAGCTACATCCATCCGCTGACGATTCTGTCGACGCTGCCGTCGGCCGGCGTGGGCGCTCTGCTGATTCTGATGGCGGGCGGCTACGACCTCAGCGTGATTGCCCTCATCGGCATTATCTTGCTGATCGGTATCGTGAAAAAGAACGGCATCATGATGATCGACTTCGCCCTGACTGCGGAACGCCAGCATGGCATGAAGCCGGAAGAAGCGATCTATCAGGCATGCTTGCTGCGCTTCCGTCCGATCATGATGACCACCATGTGCGCATTGCTGTCCGGTCTGCCGCTGATGCTGGGCCATGGCGCCGGTTCCGAACTGCGCCGTCCGCTGGGTTATGCAATGGTCGGCGGCCTGGTGCTGTCGCAGGCGCTGACGCTGTTCACGACGCCGGTGATCTATCTGTATCTGGATCGCGCGCACTACTGGTACATGAACAAGAAAGAAGCACGCGCAGCACGCAAGGCAGCCAAAAAAGGCTCCACACCTGTAATAGAATCGCACTAATAGTCACATGCCTATGACCGCGGTACCAGGAGCAGGAATGAAAGTTCTGATTGTCGAAGACGAGCACAAGATGGCGGAGTACCTCTGCAAGGGTCTGACCGAGCAGGGGTGCACCGTGGATCTGGCCGCCAACGGCATCGACGGCCAGCATCTGGCGATCCAGCACGATTACGACGTGATCGTGCTGGATGTGATGCTGCCCGGCCTGGACGGCTTTTCGGTGCTGCGTTCGCTGCGCACCGTCAAGCAGACGCCGGTGATCATGCTGACGGCGCGCGACCGCGTGGAAGACCGCATCAAAGGCTTGCACGACGGCGCCGACGATTACCTGATCAAACCCTTCTCCTTCCTCGAACTGCTGGCGCGCCTGCAGGCGCTGACGCGGCGCGGGCGTTCGCAGGAACCGGCGCAGTTGCGTATCGGCGACCTGCAGATCGATCTGCTGAGCCGCAAGGCATTCCGCAACAATGTCCGCATCGACCTGACCGCCAAGGAATTTGCGCTGCTGGCAATCATGGCGCGTCGCCAGGGCGAGATTCTGTCTAAGACGGCGATTGCCGAACTGGTGTGGGACATGAACTTCGACAGCAACACCAACGTGGTGGAAGTTGCCATCAAGCGCCTGCGCGCCAAGATCGACGCACCGTTCGGACAGAAGCTGCTGCATACGATACGCGGCATGGGCTACGTGCTTGAGCCGCGCGCGGTGGTGCCGGCACACGATGCACATGAGGCCAATGACGAAGAGGAAGACGGATGAAGCATTCCATTATCACGCGCCTGGTGATGATGTTTGCTGCTTCGGCGCTGATCATTTTCTCGCTGATCGGCGGCGTGCTGTATGCCGTGGTCAAGAACGAGCTGCTGCGTCATGAGCGCGACGGCCTGGTGACCACCTTCAACGATATCGAATACATGGTCTCGCGCATCGGTACCGTCGACCGCTGGGCGCGCGTGCAAGCCAAGCTCGATACGCTGACTCCGGCCGATGGCAAGGTGCGTTTCTGGGTGTTCAGCGACGACCCTCGCTTTAGCTATGGCAAGGATCTGGCCGAGTTGCACGAGTTCGACTACGACCCCAAGAATATCGGCAGGCTGCGCATCAAGGGTAAAGAATTTCCACTGCATACGCTGACCAAAATCCTGCCTGCCTATCTCGACCGCCCCGCCATTCGTCTCACGGTGGGCGTGGATACGGAACCTTATTTTGAAACGCTGCGCACTTTCGTTGCGGCGATGATCGGCTTGTCGCTGATCGGTGTTTTTCTGGTAATCCTGTTCGGTTACTGGATTGCCCGTACCGGCTTGCAACCACTCAAGAAAATGTCGGACAAGGCGCAGACGCTGAGTCCGAAGAACCTGTCCGAGCGCCTGACCATCTCTGCCCTGCCGGATGAGCTGTCGGACCTGGCGCAAGCTTTCAACGGCGCGCTGGACCGCATGGAAAATGCGTATAAACAGCTGGAAGCCTTCAATGCCGACGTTGCGCACGAGTTGCGTACGCCGCTGGCCAATCTGATCGGCGAAACCCAGGTTGCACTGTCGCGCGAACGCAGCGCACCCGAGTTTGAAACAGTTCTGCAATCAAACCTGGAAGAGCTGGACCGGCTGCGCTCGATCATCAACGACATGCTGTTCCTGGCCCGCTGCGATCAGGGTGAAGCCGCTACCAGTCTGGTACACACGGTAATTGCCGATGAGGTGCAAAAGACCATTGAGTTCTTTGAATTCGTGCTCGACGAGATGGAAATGAGCGTGGAAGTCACTGGCGACATCGACGCAACGTCAATGATAGAAACAGCGCTGTTCCGTCGCGCCTTGACCAATTTATTGCAGAATGCGATCCAGCATTCGCCCACCGGCGCGCGCATCAAGATATCCATTGATGCGCAGAACAAGGATGTGCAGGTCGCCGTCTCCAACCCCGGCGAGCCGATCGAGCAACGCCATCTGCCGCGCCTGTTTGACCGTTTCTATCGCGTCGACACCGCACGCCGTGAAGTCGACGGCATCCACGGCCACGGACTCGGCCTGGCCATCGTCAAGGCGATTGCGCTGATGCATGGCGGCACCGCCTTCGCAGCAAGCAGAGGCGGCATGACGACGATAGGCTTCACTGTCGGCGGCAAAGCGGCCTGAGGCTGATTGCTGATTGATTTCCTGCAGAACTGAAATAGCTGAGAGAAGGTAGAGCCGGACTGTCGGTAACGGATTGAATTCGTCACGACTTGTTGAATGCTTCCTGAAGAAAACTTCGAAGGAAGAGGCGAGCCTTGTCTGCGGCACTTGCAGGAAATGGCTGTGGCTGCTTCGTTCCCGACCTGACCAGGTTGACCATGCCACAATGCGCAGGGGCCCGCCGGCAGGAATTGTACCTCATCTGCGCCGCTGGCGCGAGCGCTGTTCTCTGCGACAGGATAAATTGCAGCAGTCGCAAAGATCGCAACTGACTTTTTGATGAAGCGCAGCTTGCAATGTCCCGCAAGCTGCACTGCTTCCGACGCCATCCGATATTTATATCCCGAGTTCGTCCCAGATACTGTCCACACGCTTCTTGACCGCATCTGTCATGGTGATGACGGTGCCCCATTCGCGGTTGGTTTCACCCGGCCACTTGTTGGTGGCGTCAATGCCCATCTTGCTGCCGAGGCCGCTGACGGGTGAGGCGAAGTCGAGGTAATCAATCGGCGTGTTGTCGACCATGACCGTGTCGCGTACCGGATCGACGCGCGTGGTGATGGCCCAGATCACTTCTTTCCAGTCGCGGATATCGACGTCTTCATCAACCACCACGATGAACTTGGTATACATGAACTGGCGCAGGAAACTCCATACGCCGAACATCACGCGCTTGGCGTGCCCGGCATAGGATTTCTTCATCTGCACCACCGCCATGCGATAGCTGCAGCCTTCCGGCGGCAGGTAGAAGTCGGTGATTTCGCTGAACTGCTTTTGCAGCAGCGGGATGAACACTTCATTGAGCGCAACGCCTAGCACAGCCGGCTCATCGGGCGGTTTGCCGGTGTAGGTGGAGTGGTAGATCGGATCGCGGCGCATGGTGATGCGGTCAATGGTGAAGACCGGGAACCAGTCCTGCTCATTATAGTAACCGGTGTGATCGCCGTACGGACCTTCCAGCGCATGCTCGTAGCCGGAGGGATGCGACTCATCGGGATAGATATGCCCCTCCAGTACGATCTCGGCTGATGCCGGCACGCGCAGCTCGCTGCCGATGGCTTTGACCAGTTCGGTTCGGCTGCCGCGCAGCAGGCCGGCGAACTGGTATTCGGACAGGCTGTCCGGGACCGGTGTGACCGCTCCTAATATAGTAGCGGGATCGGCGCCGAGAGCGACGGCGATCGGATAAGGCTTGCCGGGGTTGGCGATGCAGTGCTCGCGGAAGTCGAGCGCGCCGCCGCGATGCGCCAGCCAGCGCATGATGACCTTGTTGCGGCCGATGACTTGCTGGCGATAGATGCCGAGATTCTGGCGCTTCTTATTAGGGCCTTTGGTGATCACCAGACCCCAGGTAATAAGAGGAGCCACATCGCCGGGCCAGCAGTGCTGGATAGGCAAGCGGTCGAGGTCGACGTCGTTGCCTTCCCAGACGATATCCTGGCACGGGGCCGAACTCCGCTCCTTGGGCGCCATGTCCCAAAGCGACTTGACCAGCGTGCCGAGTCCCATGACATCTTTAAAGCCCTTGGGCGGCTCGGGTTCTTTCAGCTTCGCCAACAAATGGCCGATGCGTCTTAATTCGCTGACATCTTCAGCGCCCATGCCGAGCGCCACACGGCGCGGCGTACCGAAAAGATTCGCCAGGACCGGGATATTTTTACCATCGACCTTGTCGAAAATCAGCGCCGGCCCGGAGGCGCGCAGGGTGCGATCGCAAATTTCCGTCATTTCGAGGTAGGGAGAGACGGGTACGGAGACGTGTTTTAATTCTCCGGAAAGTTGCAGTTGCGAAATAAAATCGCGTAAATCAGTGTATTTCATTTTTTTTCGCTGGTTTTCTTGAGTACAGCCCTTAGATGAGGTAGACCGGGCAAACGGTTGATTCTATTGATTTTTGGAGGGATACCCCCTCAAAAATAAGACTTAAAAGTTATATTAAATCGATTTAATAGTATTGACTTGATATAAAGTGGCTTCTACAATTCGCGCACCTTGATTAAAGGAGCCGGGTTAGGAACCCGAATCAGCTCGCAAGGTTTCACGGGAACGGGGTCCCACTGGCATTTTTAAGGAGTGTTATCAAAAGGCGTCAGCCTTCTCCCCCGAACTTGGTTGTATTGCACTGCACCGGAGCCGACGGCCCTGCAGTAACCGCAAACAACCCGTAGCTTGCCGTAACGCTTTGCGACGGCAGTGTTTTGATTGTGATGCATGTAGTCAGTAATCCGGTTTTTCACTCTTGGCCGGCTTTGCCCTATGTAAGTTGCAACATTCAGGAGGTTCAATGTTAAACCAACCCATCGAGGCGCAGTTAAGCTCCGCCTCCGATATGGTTGACCATTCTGCGCAATGGGCGAAATCCATTCCAAGCAGAATCGGTCGCTTTTTTACCGCAGCGCACTACGCGCTGACTTTGGTCGGTATCGCTGCCCTGTTCGTTTTGGGCATGATGTTTTTCAACCCGGATTTTGCCGACAAGCTGATGGCTTTGTCGCCTTTCTCGGATGAACAACCCGAAGAAGTCGCACCGGAAGCGCCATCGCTGGCAAATCTGATGGACGTGCCTGCGCCGGCCTTGACTGCCGCAGCACCTGTAGCCGCAGCGGTCGCCGCTGCAGCAGCGGTTCCGATGACCGATGAAGAACGCAAGATCATCGGTACGCCGCGCCAGCAAAAACTGGTAACCAACTGGCTGTCGAAGCGTTACCGCGTTGCGGGCGATGCGACCGACATGCTGGTGTCGGCTGCGTATCTGACTGCACGTGAAATCAAGCTCGATCCGCTGCTGATCCTCGCAGTGATGGCGATCGAATCGCGCTTCAATCCGTTCGCGGAAAGCCCGATGGGCGCACAAGGCCTGATGCAGGTCATGTCCAAGGTTCACCACGACAAGTTCCAGGAACTGGGCGGCGTCAAGGCAGCGCTCAATCCAGTTGCCAACATCAAGGTCGGCTCGCTGATCCTGAAGGAATACGTCACCCGCGGCGGTTCGGTCGAAGCCGGCCTGAAGAGCTACGTTGGCGCAGCCGATATGGAGAACGATGGCGGCTATGGCCTGAAGGTCTTGTCTGAATATCAGAACCTGAAGGAAGTCGCAGTCGGCAAGAACATCTCGATCTTCACGACCGCGCTGATCAAGGCGCCGGCGCCAGCCGTGCGCCCTGCCCTGCCGGCAGTGACGCCAGCCAAGCCGACCGCTGTCGGCGACATGGCTGCCGCGGCACCGAAGAAGCCAGGCGTGAACGCATCGGAAGAAATCGCTGCACTGTAATTCTCAGCATCGCATTTCTTCACACGACATGAGCCGGCTGAACAAGCGGGCATGAAAAAAGGAGCCTCAGGGCTCCTTTTTTATTTGCGATGCATTTGCGGTGAATCACCTGCAAGTACGCTTATCGCTCGGCCAGATATTTTTCCAGACGGCGAACCGCTTCCTGCAAATTTTCCATCGACGTCGCATACGACAAACGGATATAGCGATGCGCCGTGGCCGGACCGAAATCCAATCCCGGCACCAGCACCACACCGGCCTTGTTGAGCATGTCGATGGTGAACTGATCGGCATCGCCGCTCAGCGCACTGCAATCCGCATAGACATAGAAGGCGCCGTCCGGCATCACCGGCACCTTGAAACCGAGACGTTCGAGTTGGGGCACGATGTAATCGCGGCGGCGTTTGAATTCCGCTTTGCGCTCTTCATACAGCGCGATCGATTCCGGCGCGAAGCAAGCGATGCCGGCGTGCTGTGCAATCGACGATGCGCAGATGAATAAATTCTGTGCGAGCTTTTCGACTTGCGGCACCAGGCTTTCAGGAAGCACCAGCCAGCCGAGACGCCAGCCGGTCATGTTGAAGTATTTGGAGAAGCTGTTAATGACGATGATGTCTTCGCCAAGCGACAAGGCTGAGAACGGTGCGCCCTCGTATGACAAGCCCTGATAGATTTCATCGACGATGGTGAAGCCTTTTTTCTCGCGCACGACGTCGACGATCTTGCTCAACTCTTCCGGCAGGATCGAGGTGCCGGTCGGATTCGACGGAGAGGCCAGCAAGACGCCTTTGGTTGCTGCAGACCAATGTTTCTGCACCATGCCTGCCGACAACTGAAAGCGATGTTCCGGTCCGCTCTCGATTAATTTGGCCTTGCCTTCAAAGGCGGCGACGAAATGGCGATTGCACGGATATGAAGGATCCGGCATCAGGACTTCAGTATCTTTTTCCACCAGCGCGGCACAGGCCAGCAACAAGGCCGCTGAGGCGCCCGCTGTGACCACAATTCGGGTCGGCGCGATGTCCAACCCGTACACCCGCCGATAATGCGCTGAGATCGCTTCTCGTAACGCCGGCAAACCTGTTGCCGAGGTGTATTGCATCTTGCCGTCCATCATCGCTTGTGTCGCAGCGGCAACAACCGCGGGCGCAGCGGTGAAGTCGGGCTCGCCGATGCCCATGTGGATGATGTGCTGACCCTGTTGTTCCAGGGCAGCAGCCATCTTGGCCAACTCCATCACATGAAAGGGTGCGATGTTGTCCAGACGTGACGCGAGATCGTGAAAGCTCATGGGGATGTGTAGAAAAACGGAACTCGCCGCGCCGCGATCATGCCGGCGGCAACGGCGGAAAAATCAGGATCGAAAAACCGCCGGTGAAAAATTTGCAAAGCGAATCCGCAAAACAAACCGGCCAGGTGATTAGCGGCGACCGGCGCCGACTTCGGTTTCGCGCACTTTGGCAGCGAAACGATCAAGCACGCCGTTAACGTATTTGTGACCATCGATACCGCCGAAGGACTTGGTCAGTTCAACGGCTTCGTTGATGACGACCTTGTAGGGAATCTCAATGTTGTTCTTCAGTTCGAACGCGCCGATCAGCAGCGCGGCATGTTCCACCGGCGAGAGTTCGGTGATGGGACGATCGATCAGCGGCGCCAGACCGGCGCGCAGGTCGGCGACCTGCTTGATCGCACCGTACAGCAGCACGTCGAAATGCTCAGCGTCAGCCTTGTCGAAACCATGGGCTTCACGGATGTGCGCTTCAATAGCGCCGGCGTCTTCGTTGTTGAGCAGCCATTGATACAGGCCTTGCAATGCGAACTCGCGCGCACGGTGACGCGGCGTGCGATTCTTGCTCGGATTGGCGTGGAGATTTTTATTAGTCATGGTGAATAGATCAAACCGGTTCGATACAAAATACAAAATGGATAGGCGCATCGTCCCGCTCGTTCATCTGCTTCCGTACTGCAGAACGAGCGCCGTTTCCGAGGTGCTTATTCTTCTTCCGACACTTGCGCCAGTTCATCCAGCGCCAGCGCCAGGTTAGCCATTTCAACGGCGACGCGGGCCGCGTCCGCACCCTTGACTGCCATGCGCACTTCAGCCTGCTCATCGTTTTCCGTGGTCAGGACCGCGTTGGCAATCGGGATGCCGGCGTCGAGACCGACGCGTGTGATGCCTGCGCCGGATTCGTTGGATACCAGCTCGAAGTGATAGGTCTCGCCGCGAATGACTGCGCCCAGCGCGATCAAGGCGTCAAACTGATCGGTCTCAGCCATCTTTTGCAGCGCCAGCGGAATCTCCAGCGCACCGGGAACGCTGACGTGCAGGATGTCTTCATCTTGCACGCCCAGATGCTTCAACTCCGCCAGGCAAGCCGCCAGCAGACCATGGCAGACGTCTTCATTGAAACGCGCCTGCACGATGCCGATACGCAAGCCTTCGCCATTCAGATCCGATTCGTAAGTACCTATAGTCATGGCTTTTCCTTATACGCAAACTTGCGCTTCTGTTGAGTGTGAATAGTGTTGCAGCAATGCCGGTGCACGCATCTTGCAAATACCGGATCAAGCGATCACCGTGGAACGGTATATCTGATGCTCAGCCCGCCGGTGCTGTTTATGCTGCTTTTGTTGTTTCAGGCTTCCGGCTTGGCGCGATATCCGGTGACTTCCAGATTGAAACCGGTCATCGACGGCATCTTGCGCGGGCTGGCCAACAGCTTCATCTTGCAGACGTTCAGATCCTTCAGAATCTGCGCGCCGATACCGTAGGTGCGCAGGTCCATTCGATCAGCACGTGTCGGCTTGGCCGACGGGGCGCTATTGAGCGCGGCGAACTGGGCAAACATCTGGTCGGCAGACTCTTCGCAATTGAGCAGCACCACCACGCCGCTTGGCGCCGCCTTGATCGCCGCCATGGCCGAGGCCATGTTCCACGAGTGCGTAGTCGCTTCGGTTTCCAGCAGATCCAGAATCGATACCGGCTGATGCACTCGCACCAGCGTCTCTTCGCCGGGACGGATGTCGCCATGCACCAGCGCCAGATGGGCGCCGCCGCTTGGCTTGTCGCGATAAGCGATGGCCTTGAAGCTGCCGTGCACGGTGTGCATCTCACGCTCGGCCACGCGCTCGATGATGCTTTCGTGCTGGCTGCGATAATGGATCAGGTCGGCAATGGTGCCGATCTTCAGTTTGTGCTCTTCCGCAAATTCCAGCAAGTCGGGCAGGCGCGCCATGGTGCCGTCGTCCTTGAGGATTTCGCAAATCACGGCAGCCGGCGTCAGGCCTGCCATCTGAGTCAGGTCGCAACCGGCCTCGGTATGGCCGGCACGCATGAGCACCCCGCCCTTTTGCGCACGCAGCGGGAAAATATGTCCCGGTTGCACGATGTCGGCAGGCGTCGCATCTTTGGCGGCGGCCACCTGAATCGTGCGCGCGCGGTCGGCGGCGGAAATGCCGGTGGTAACGCCTTCCGCAGCTTCGATCGACACGGTGAAATTGGTGCCGAATTGGGTGCCGTTGCGGGTCGACATCATCGACAGGTCGAGACGGTCGCAATGTTCTTCGGTCAGGGTCAGGCACACCAGGCCGCGTGCATACTTGACCATGAAATTGATGGCTTCCGGCGTGACGAAATCAGTGGCCAGCACCAGGTCGCCTTCATTTTCACGATCTTCTTCGTCGACCAGGATGACCATGCGACCAGCGCGCAGTTCGGCGACGATTTCTTCTGTTGTTGCGATAGGCATAAAGAATTCCCTCAGTAGCCCCGTATTTTAAAGGATTTGCGGTCGGCTTACCGCTTCATTCACGCCTGATTCACGTCTGATCAGGCAGGCTGGCGCCTTATTCCAGCGTGACCAGTTGCGTATGCGACAACGCTTCCATCAGCAAGGCCGGATTGCCCAGCGCCAGGCGCTTGGAGTCCGACAAGGTCTGGCGGAACGCGCGCGCGCCGGGCATGCCTGCCATCAGGCCGAGCATATGGCGCGTGATGCTGTTGAGACGCAAACCTTTGCCGCCGTCGCCGTGCAGCTCCAGTTGAGTGCGCGCATAAGCAATCATTGCCTCAATCACATCATTGCGGCTGGCCTGAATCCCGCCATCGAGTCCGGCGTAATAGCGAGTATCGAAACCAGCCATGAGGAAAGGATTGTGATACGCCTCCCGCCCCAGCATGACGCCATCCACGTGCTTGAGATGCTCGTCGATCTCCGCCACGGTCTTGATGCCCCCGTTGATCAGAATTTCCAGCGCCGGGAAGTCGCGCTTGAGGCGATACGCGTAGTCGTACTTGAGTGGAGGGATTTCACGGTTCTCCTTCGGGCTCAGGCCTTTCAGGATGGCGTTGCGGGCATGGACGATGAACGTCTTGCTACCGGCGTCGGCGATCTTGCCGACGAAATCGCGCACGAAGTCGTAAGACTCGACGTCATCGATACCAATACGATGCTTCACGGTAACGTCGATGGATACGGCGTCGCGCATGGCCTTGACGCAATCGGCGACCAGCGTCGGTTCGGCCATCAGGCAGGCGCCGAAAGCGCCCTTCTGCACCCGTTCGGAAGGACAACCGCAATTCAGGTTGATCTCGTCGTAACCCCATTGCTCGCCCAGTTTCGCGCTTTTGGCCAGATCGGCCGGCTCGCTGCCGCCGAGTTGCAGGGCAACCGGATGCTCTTCTTCATTGAAATTGAGATGACGCCCGACGTCGCCGTACAACAGCGCCCCAGTCGTGACCATTTCGGTGTACAGCCAGGTATGGCGCGTGATCTGACGATGGAAGACGCGGCAGTGCCGGTCGGTCCAGTCCATCATGGGCGCCACGCTGATTGTTCTCGGTCCGTAAGACATGCACTTTTCCTAATGAGATCCCGACGCCATGCCGGGAAGCTACACACCACGTTCATGGTCGAACTTGCTTGCAGGCCGGAGCGGACCTCAGTTCCGTAACCCTTGGAATGTACTTCAGTACACGAGGATTCGGAGTACCGCCCGACGCCAGATCATGGCCTCGCAGCCTGCAAGCAAGTTACAAATAGAAAGCCCGCAACGCTTTCACGTTGCGGGCTGGTGTCCCCTCTATCCTCTTGAGAGATAGGATTTTTATACTGCGGGGGTGATTCTGCACCACAAACCAGCATTAGTCATTTCGCATCGCACAATTTCGGTGCTCGAATAAAAATCCAGCAAAAACTGTAGGGAAATGACATCACTTTTCTACAATGGCAATCCGAACATGGCAGCGTAAGCGCCTGCCTGCAAGAGATTGCCATAAAAACCATCGAGGCAAAAAAAAACCCGCTCACCTTGCGGTTGCGGGCTTAAATCCAATTCTTTAGGAGGAAATTGGAGGAGACAGGTGTAACTATATGGCACTGCATCATGAATGTCTGCTTTATTGTGCTGATATCAGATATTCACAAATCCAATATCAACACATCACAAACTACCCAAACGCCCTGTCTCCGCCCTTCCAGTGTGAGTCGCAGCAAACTGCGCCCAGACTGTCACGCCGCTTACATTACGCGTCGCGGGATGCCTTCTTACGCTCATGTTCCTTCAGGAAGCGCTTGCGCAGGCGAATGCTCTTCGGTGTAACTTCCACCAATTCGTCGTCGTCGATGAATTCAACAGCGTATTCCAGCGACATTTCGATTGGCGGCACCAGGCGAACGGCTTCGTCGGTACCCGACGAACGAACGTTGGTCAGTTGCTTGCCCTTGATCGGGTTCACGACCAGATCGTTGTCGCGCGAGTGAATACCGATGATCATGCCTTCGTAGACCGGATCGTTGTGGCTGACGAACATACGGCCGCGGTCTTGCAGTTTCCAGATCGCGTAAGCAACGGCAGCGCCGTCGTCTTGCGAAATCAGCACGCCGTTGCGACGGCCGCCGAGTTCGCCCTTGCTGTTGTCCACTGGCGCGTAATCGTCAAACACGTGGCTCATCAAGCCGGTGCCGCGCGTCAGCGTCATGAATTCACCCTGGAAGCCGATCAGGCCGCGTGCCGGAATGCGGTACTCCAGACGGACACGACCCTTGCCGTCCGGTTCCATGTTCTGCAGATCGCCGCGACGACGACCCAGTTCTTCCATGACACCGCCCTGGCTGGTTTCTTCGACGTCAACGGTCAGGTTTTCATACGGCTCGTGGCGCACGCCATCGACCATCTTGAACACCACGCGTGGACGCGACACGGCCAGCTCGTAGCCTTCGCGACGCATGTTTTCGATCAGAATCGTCAGATGCAATTCGCCGCGGCCCGACACTTCGTAGGTCGAGTCGTCGTTTTCTGCCTGTACGACGCGCAGCGCCATGTTGGATTTCAGTTCGCGGTCCAGACGGTCGCGGATCTGACGTGTGGTCACGAACTTGCCTTCGCGGCCGGCCAGAGGCGAGCTGTTGACCATGAAGTTCATGGTCAGGGTCGGTTCATCGATCTTGAGCATCGGCAGGCCTTCAGGCGCGTCCGGTGCACAGATGGTGGAACCGATGCTGATTTCTTCGATACCGTTGATCAGGACGATGTCGCCGGCCAGCGCTTCTTCGACCTGGACACGCTCCAGACCTCGGAAAGTCAGCACCTGGTTGATACGCGCCTTGGTTGGCTTGTCGTCGGGACCGTTCATCCAGACCACGTCTTGCAGGCCGCGAACGCGACCGCGCAGGATACGGCCAACGCCGATCTTGCCGACGTAAGAGGAGTATTCGAGCGAAGTGATTTGCAGTTGCAGCGGGCCGTCCGGGTCATCTTCACGCGCAGGAACGTGTTCCAGGATCGCGTCGAACAGCGGCTCCATGTTGCCGTCGCGGACGGTGTCTTCCAGACCGGCGTAGCCCTTGAAACCCGAGGCGTACACAATTGGGAAATCCAGCTGCTCGTCAGTTGCGCCGAGCTTGTCGAACAGTTCGAACGTGGCGTTGACGGCCTTTTGCGGATCGGCGTTTTCGCGATCGATCTTGTTGACCACGACGATAGGCTTCAGACCCAGCGCCAGCGCCTTACGTGTCACGAAGCGCGTTTGCGGCATCGGACCTTCTTGTGCATCCACCAGCAACAGCACGCTGTCAACCATCGACAGCACGCGCTCCACTTCACCGCCGAAGTCGGCGTGGCCTGGGGTATCGACGATGTTGATGTGCGTACCCTTGTATTCAACGGCGCAGTTCTTCGACAGAATGGTAATGCCGCGTTCTTTTTCGATATCGTTCGAATCCATCACGCGGGCATCGACCTGCTGGTTGTCGCGGAAAGTACCGGACTGGCGCAGCAATTGGTCGACGAGGGTGGTTTTGCCATGGTCAACGTGGGCGATGATGGCGATGTTGCGAATAGCGCGTTTATTGTTTGACATGATTGAGTTAGTTTGGTCTGCCGAATCCTGAGAGGCGCGCATTATAACATGTTGCGACGCACGAACTTAAAAAGCCTAATAATTTCAAAGAGTTGCTGTACTTTCATTCCAACTGGCGAGTACCGCAATTACTGCTGCTGCGAGCCACTAGTTCGACAAGGTCGAAATCAGCCTTTCCGGCGCCAGTATGCCGAATTCCTGCATTAAACCGGTGCCCAGAAGGCGCCCGTTACTTTCCTGATAAACCCTTGCCCGGCCTGATTCTGCGGGCAATGCAATGCCTTCCTTGCCAAGCGCCAGACGCTGTCCGTGCAAAAACCGCTCAGTCAGCACATCCGTCAGCATCACCGCCGGAAATGTCGTCAGCAAACCGTCTACCGGCAGCAAGGCCTGGGTGCGCTGGCCGTCTTCCAGCGCGATGAACTGGTCAAGCGTCACGCTGCCCTCCAGCGTCAACGCGCCGACGCCGGTGCGCCGCAACTGATTCAGATGGGCGCCACAACCAAGCAGCGCGCCGATATCTTCGCCAAGCACGCGAATGTAAGTGCCCTTGCTGCACACCACGCGAATTCGCAAGAACGGCGCTTCGTAACCCAGCAATTCCAGCTGATGAATCGTCACCTTTCGCGCTTCGCGTTCCAGCGTGATGCCGGCGCGCGCATATTCGTACAAGGGCTTGCCGTCGCGCTTGAGCGCCGAATGCATCGGCGGCACTTGCGAAATCTCGCCGCGAAACTGCTGCAACGCCGATTCAATCTGTTCAACGTTGACATCAACCGGTTTGGTGCTCAGCACTTCGCCTTCCGTGTCGCCGGTATTGGTGACGATACCCAGATGGACAACGGCTTCATACGTCTTGTCCGCTTCCAGCAAATCCTGCGAAAACTTGGTCGCCTCGCCGAAGCACAGCGGCAATAAGCCGGTCGCGAACGGATCAAGCGTACCGGTGTGTCCGGCCTTGAGTGCGTTCAGCAAGCGCTTGGCCTTGATCAATGCGTCGTTACTCGACCAGCCCACCGGCTTGTCCAACAGCAGCACGCCGTGTACGGGTACGCGCGGAATCCTGGGAGGGCGAGGTTGCGAAGGCGATGAATGCGCCATGGGTGTTAAATCCGGAGAAATCGTCAATCGATGCGGCGATGGCGTGCTTCAAATTCTAAGCATCAAGCCATCGTGAAAAACTCAGTTTTCGTCGGCATCCTTGGCACGCGTGGCATTGGCCTCGTCGATCAGACGCGACATTTCAATGCCGCGCACGGTCGAGTTATCGTGCACAAAATGTAAATCAGGCAGCGTATGAATAGTCAGACGACGGCCCAGCTGACCACGCAGGAAACCCGAAGCCTTGGACAAACCGGTCAGCGTGTCCTGGATCGCCTGCTTGTCGTCCTTCAGGGTCGTGAAAAAAATCTTGGCATGCGCATAGTCCGGCGTCACTTGCACTTCGGTGATCGTGACCATCCCCACACGCGGGTCTTTCAACTCGAATGCGATGATTTCCGACAGATCGCGCTGAATCTGATCGGCGACGCGCAGACCGCGCCCTGGAATGGATTTGCTGTGTTTTGCCATGCTGAGAAACTGACCTCGGCCGACTCGCCCGACGCTGCACTATCTCGCGATAGCTGCACTACGTCAAACGTGGCCGGCATTGAACTGCATTTGTTGAAATTCTTTGGAAACCTGAATGAAACCGGGCAGGCATCCGGTTCAATACCGGATTGCCTGCCCTTCTTCTTGCTTGCGAATTACAAAGTACGTGCGACTTCCTGTACTTCGAAAATCTCCAGCTGATCGCCTTCCTGGATATCATTGTAGTTCTTCAACGACAGACCGCACTCGAAGCCGGATTTGACTTCCTTGACGTCGTCCTTGAAGCGCTTGAGCGAATCCAGTTCGCCGGTCCACAGCACCACGTTGTTGCGCAACAGGCGCACCGAAGAACCGCGCTTGACCAGACCTTCGAGCACGTAGCAACCTGCGATCGAACCGACCTTGCTGACCACGAACACCTGGCGAATCTCGACCAGACCCAGGGCCTGTTCGCGCTTCTCCGGCGCCAGCATGCCCGACATCGCCGCCTTCACTTCGTCTACCGCATCGTAAATGATGTTGTAGTAACGAATGTCGACGCCGTTGGCTTCGGCCAGCTTGCGAGCAGATGCATCGGCACGGGTGTTGAAGCCGATGATGACCGCCTTCGATGCCACCGCGAGGTTGACGTCGTTTTCGGAAATACCACCGACTGCTGCATGCACCACCTGAACACGCACTTCGGCGTTGGACAGTTTTTGCAGCGATTGCACCAGCGCTTCTTGCGAACCTTGCACGTCGGTCTTGATGATCATCGGCAGGTTCTTGACCTCGCCTTCGGCCATCTGTTCAAACATGTTTTCCAGCTTCGCAGCTTGCTGCTTGGCCAGCTTGACGTCGCGGAACTTACCTTGGCGGAACAGACCGATTTCGCGCGCCTTGCGCTCATCCGTCATGACCAGCACTTCTTCACCGGCGCTCGGCACTTCGGTCAAACCCTGGATTTCAACAGGGATCGACGGACCGGCTTCAGTAATGCTCTTGCCGCTTTCGTCCAGCATCGCACGGACACGGCCGTAGGCCGAACCTGCCAGCACAACGTCGCCGCGCTTCAACGTACCGGACTGCACCAGAATCGTTGCCACCGGACCGCGGCCCTTGTCGAGCTTGGCTTCGATGACCAGCCCCTTGGCGGGGACGTCGACAGCGGCTTTCAACTCCAGCACTTCGGCTTGCAGCAAGACGTTTTCCAGCAGGGAGTCGATGCCTTCGCCGGTCTTCGCAGACACGGAGATGAATGGCGACTCGCCACCGTATTCTTCCGGCACGACGCCTTCAGCGACCAGTTCCTGCTTGACGCGGTCCAGATTGGCGCCCTGCTTGTCGATCTTGTTGATCGCCACGACCAGCGGCACGCCACCGGCCTTCGCGTGAGCGATCGCTTCCTTGGTTTGCGGCATCACGCCGTCGTCGGCTGCCACCACCAGAATAACGATGTCGGTCGCCTTGGCGCCACGGGCACGCATTGCGGTAAACGCTTCGTGGCCCGGGGTGTCGAGGAAGGTGATCATGCCGCGCGGTGTTTCCACGTGGTATGCACCGATATGCTGAGTAATGCCGCCGGCTTCGCCGGAAGCAACCTTGGCGCGGCGGATGTAATCCAGCAGCGAGGTTTTACCGTGGTCAACGTGACCCATGACGGTAACGACCGGTGCGCGCGGCAACATTTCGGCGTCAGGATGTTCTGCACCTTCTTCCAACAAGGCTTCAGGATCGTCCAGTTTGGCAGGATGCGCGCGATGGCCCATTTCTTCCACCACGATCATGGCGGTTTCCTGGTCCAGCACCTGGTTGATGGTGACCATCTGGCCCAGCTTCATCAGATGCTTGATGACTTCAGAAGCCTTGACCGACATCTTGTGCGCAATTTCAGCGACAGTGATGGTTTCCGGAACGTGCACGTCCTTGATGACCGCTTCAGTCGGCGCCTGGAAATTGCTTTCATGGTCGTCATGATGCGAATTGCGGCGGCCCTTCGGACCTGCGCGCCAGCCGTCACGGCCGCCAGTGCCGGTATTGCCGCGTGTCTTCATGCCGGTGCCGCGCTTCTTCGCAGCGTCATCTTGCCAAGTCGACGAGACGTTGGCCGACTTGATCGACTTCTTGTCGACAGCGACCGGTGCCTTCTTGTCGTCCTTTTTCTCGCCAGGCTTTTTATCAGCCGGCTTGTGCAAGGTGCCTTCGGATGTCTTGGTTGCAGCAGGCGCCGGTGCTGGCTCTGGAGCCTTCACCACGCGACGCGGCGCATTCATCATGGCCTTGATCTGTGCAACTTCGTCTTCCACCGCTTTACGGGCGCGTTCAGCCGCAGCAGCGCGCTCCGTAGCTTCCTTGGCGACCTGTGCAGCCTTCTTCTTGGCTTCTTCGGCAGCAGCGCGTTTCTTTTCTTCCGCAGCGGTATCTTCCGCAGCCTTGGCAGGCGCAGGCGCACCAGCGCTGGCGTCAACGTTGGTCTTGGCTTTTTCCGCAGCTTCTGCAGCCGCTTGCTTGGCTTCTTCTTCGGCAGCCTGCTTGGCTTCCTGCTGGGCTTTCTTCGCTTCCAGCTCGGCGGCCTTGGCTTGCTCGATCTTTTCAGCTTCGAGTTGCGCCAGGCGCTCTTGCTTTTCACGCAGATCAGCTTCCTGACGGGCGATCAGCTCAGCGTGACGACGCGCTTCTTCAGCACGACGCTCGACTTCCGCCGGGTCAGTTGCAGGAGCAACGGCCGGAGCAGCAGCGACTTCTTCCGCAGCAGGCTCGTCACGCTTGATGAAGGTGCGCTTCTTGCGCACTTCCACTTGAATCGTGCGCGACTTGCCGGTGGAATCAGCTTGCTTGATTTCAGTCGTTTCTTTGCGGGTCAGCGTAATTTTCTTCTTTTCGCCTTCCGGAGCTGCTCCGCGTACGCGACGCAGATGCTCCAGGAGACGGTCCTTGTCTTCTTTTGACAAAGGATCGGACTCGGAGCTTTTTTCAACTCCGGCAGATCGCAGCTGGGTCAGTAGCAAATCCGCCGGCATTTTCAGCTCGGTGGCAAATTGGGCTACGTTGTTACTTGCCATTCAGTCCTCTTTTCTATGTGGCTCGGCAGATGATGTGGGTACGTGGAAGCTTATTGCTTCGCTTCCACCGTACTCCATGCTTTGGCTTGCAATGCCTTGGCACGCTCGTCGTATTTAGCATCGATGAGCTTCATTTCATCGTCGGTCACATCTTCAAATTCATTTTCAATCAGTTGGCGCGCACGCTCGGCCGACAACGCCAGGATGGCGCCGAATTCGTCGTACGCCAGTGCAGCGAAGGCAGGCACGGTCTTGACACCGGCCAGGCCGAGCTTGCCGGCGACAACGCGATCCATTCCTTCGA
Source organism: Herbaspirillum sp. GW822-FHT03A08 (assembly GCF_058801885.1). Taxonomy (NCBI): domain Bacteria; kingdom Pseudomonadati; phylum Pseudomonadota; class Betaproteobacteria; order Burkholderiales; family Oxalobacteraceae; genus Herbaspirillum; species Herbaspirillum sp. GW822-FHT03A08. The sequence continues at coordinate 911,760 of NZ_JBXANR010000001.1, forward strand.
AATTGATCAGCGCTTCGTCCATGCCTTCCAGACCTTCTTCGGAAGCAATCGCTTCAGTCACCAGTGCATCGCGTGCGCGGTTGCGCAGTTCGTTGACGGTGTCTTCGTCGAAGGACTCGATTTCGAGCATTTCGTTGATCGGCACGTAAGCGATTTCTTCCAGACTGGCGAAACCTTCTTCCACCAGGATGTCAGCGACTTCCTGATCGACATCCAATTTTTCCATGAACAGGATGCGAATCGCTGCAGTTTCCTGCGCCGACTTATCGGCCGATTCTTCCGCTGTCATGATGTTGATCTGCCAGTTGGTCAGCTCTGCCGCCAGACGCACGTTCTGGCCGCCGCGGCCGATGGCGATGGCGAGATTTTCTTCGTCGACGACGACGTCCATGGCGTGTTTTTCTTCATCCACGACGATCGAGGAGACGTTGGCCGGGGCCAGTGCGCCGATCACGAATTGCGCCGGGTCTTCCGACCACAGCACGATGTCGACGCGCTCGCCGCCCAACTCACCGGTCACAGCCTGCACACGCGAACCGCGCATGCCGACACAGGTACCGATAGGATCGATGCGCTTGTCGCTGGTGAAGACGGCGATCTTGGCGCGAACGCCAGGGTCACGTGCTGCCGATTTGATTTCCAGCGAGCCTTGTTCGATTTCCGGGACTTCCAGTTCGAACAGCTTCATGATGAATTCAGGAGCCGTACGCGACAGGATCACTTGCGGGCCGCGTGCATTGCGGTCGATACGCAGGATATAAGCGCGGACGCGGTCGCCGATACGCAGGTTTTCTTTTGGAATCGTCTGGTCGCGCGGCAGGCGTGCTTCGATCTTGCCGGACTCGACGATGGCATCGCCGCGTTCCATGCGCTTGATCGTGCCGGTCACCAGCGAATCGCCGCGCTCCAGGAAGTCAGCCAGAATCTGCTCACGCTCGGCGTCGCGGATGCGTTGCAGGACGACTTGCTTGGTATCTTGTGCGAAGCGGCGGCCAAACTCGACCGATTCAATCGGCTCTTCGATGTATTCATCGACGGCGATATCGGGAATCTGCTCTTTGGCTTCGAAGTGCAACACTTCCTGGTCGGGCAATTGCAGACCGGCTTCGTCCGGCACCACATGCCAGCGACGGAACGATTCAAATTCGCCGCTTTCGCGGTCGATCGACACACGGATGTCGACTTCGCCTTCGTAGCGCTTCTTGGTAGCTTGCGCGAGCGCATGCTCCAGTGCTCCGAAGACCACATCTTTATCGACGTTCTTTTCGCGCGCCAGCGCATCGACCAATAACAAAACTTCGCGACTCATGCTTTGCGACTCCTAAAATCCACTTTCGGCACCAGGCGTGCCTTATCCACATCGGCGAGTGTGAAATCCAACACCGCTGCCGACCCATCGTTTGCTTCAAATTCCAGTTTTAAGTTCTCGCCTTCAGGGGCGCGCAAGATGCCTTGAAACGACTTGCGATTGGCTGCGCTCGCCATCGGCACGCGCAGCTTGATGATTGCCTCCTGATCGGCGAAACGCACATAGTCGCTCAGCTTCTTGAGGGGGCGATCCAGCCCCGGCGACGACACTTCCAGTCGCTCGTAATCGACGTTCTCGACCGTAAAGACGTGCAGCAACTGATGCGTGACCTTTTCGCAATCCTCGACTGTGATCGGGCCCTTGTCGGCGTCTTCGAACGGGAAATCGATAAACACGCGCACAAGTCCGCGCGCCGCCTTCTCGAGGTCAACCAGTTCGTAGCCCATCCCAGACAGGGTGGTTTCAATCAAATCCAGCAATTGCAAGGAAATCTCTCCGCGCTTCTTTTCTGCGCATCTCGCCAACCCGCGCAGACACGTCAATTTGTTCAGCAAAAAAAAAATGGGCATCTGCCCATCGTTCTTATCGTTTATTCAACTGCAAGCAGTTTCACGATCATTATTTGCCGTGAATTACCCCGTTAACTTGCGCATTATAACCGATTACGGTATGTCCGGCAATTCAAGATTACCGGACATACCCCAGACAGCCCGAAATTTCACAAAAGAAATTCCCGAGCAATCAAAGACTTACCCGCGTCGACGGCGCGGCATGCCGCCTGCACCCATGCCTTGTCCCTGGCCTGCCATGCCGCCGCTGCGTTGCGGACGATTATGGCGACGCTGACCGGCATCCGGGAAGCCCAGCGCAGTCTGCAAAGGATCGGGCTGACGCGGCTTGTTCTGTTGCGGACGACCGCCCTGTCCTTGCCCTTGACCTTGGCGAGGACCTTGACCTTGTCCCTGCCATGGTTCGCGGCGCGGACCTTTCTGCTGCATTGGGTTGGCGTTGGCGTTGCTGCGCGGCTGGCCGTTGCTGTTGCCATTATTGCCATTCGCATTGCCGTTGCCACGTCCCTTGCCATTGCCGGCCGGAGCGTCGCCGCCGGCTTTTTCCAGACCGCAGGCCGCCAGCATGCCGCGCACGGCGTTTTCTTCCAATTCTTCCCAACGACCGCGTTTGAGGCCCTGCGGCAACATCATCATGCCGTAGCGGGTACGGATCAGACGCGAAACCGTCAAACCGATGGCTTCAAACATGCGGCGCACTTCGCGATTACGGCCTTCGCCGATCGTCACGCGGTACCATTTGTTGACGCCTTCACCGCCGCCATCGGCGATCTTGGAGAATTGCGCCATGCCGTCGTCCAGCTCAACACCGTGCAACAGCTTCTGGCGCATGCCTTGTTCCAGCTCGCCCAACGTACGCACGGCGTATTCACGCTCGATGTTGTAGCGCGGATGCATCAGACGGTTGGCCAGATCGCCGGAGGTTGTAAACAACAGCAGACCTTCGGTATTGAAGTCGAGACGGCCGACAGCCAGCCATTTCGCAGCCTTCATGTTCGGCAGACGATCGAAAACCGACGGACGGCCTTCCGGATCGTTGTGGCTGACGATTTCACCGGCCGGCTTGTGATAGACCAGCACGCGCGGCGGCTTCTTGCTGACTTTGCGTTGCAGCAACTTGCCGTTAATACGCACCTGGTCGGTCGGCAAAATACGCTGACCGATATGCGCAGGTTCGCCGTTGACCGACACGCGGCCGGCAACGATCAGTTCTTCCATGTCGCGGCGCGAACCGAGACCGGAGTCGGCCAGTACTTTATGTAGCTTCGGTGCATCGTCCTCGGAAGTCAGATCGCGGCGGCCATTCTTGCCGCGCAGCTGATGTCCGTTGCGAGCGCCGCCTTTGGCGCCGTCTTCCTTGTCGTAAGCATCGGAAGTGACGAACGAGAAAATATCATCGCCGGCGTCATGCGAGCGCAAACCCAGTTGCGGCGCCTTCGGCTTGCCACCTTTGACAAAAGGCTTCTTGCCTTTTTGCTGACGATTGCGATCCTGGCCCTGGCCATCACGGCGCGATTCCGCCATCGCCTGATCGGCGACAGGAACCGGAGCATTGGCGTCTCCGGCACCGTGAACTGCAGCAACATCGGCATCAGCCTGATGAGCAGGAGCGGCTTCGCTGCTTTCCGCGGCACGCTGTGCAGCCCGGTTGTTGCGCAAAGCACGCGGACCGCGCACGCCGCGTCGGGCAGGCTTGGTGCGCGCATTGTCAGCAGGCGCATCCAGCAAGACAGGTGCAGCAGTAACTTCTTCGCCGATGGTGACGATGACCTTCGGCGCTTCCGGCGCAGCGGCGGGAACAGGGGCAGATACCGGTGCAGCCTCTGCTACAGCATCGACCGCAGGCTTCTTGGCGCGGGTAGCGCGCTTCTTCGGCGCGACGACCTCATCCGCCGATGCAACTGCCGGTGCTGCTTCAGGCGCGGGCGCAACAACATCGGCCAAAGCCTTCTCAGCAACCGCTTTTTTCGTTACCGTCTTTTTGACAGCAGCCTTCTTGACCGGCGCAGCTTCGGCAACCGGCTCTTCAGCCACTACCTTTTTGGTCCGCTTGCGCACAGCCGGCTTGGCTGCAGCAGTATCGGCATTGTCGGCGGCAGCACCAAAGAGGTCTACCTGCTTCTCATCGTTGGAACTAGATGGTTTCATTATTTGAATCGTGGTTATTCAGACCGGGCGCGGCGTCACTTGCGTGGCCGGAGGCAGGGTCCTTGGTGTGAATTTCTTCAGCAGAAGCAGGGCTTTCGGCCTGCACTTCTTCGTAGTTGGCAACGCTTGGTGCAATCGCATCCACGTCGTTCTCGATGTCTTCCCCGGGAATTTCTTCCGCATTCGTTTTCGTGCCGGCGGCAGTGACGCTGTCAATTTCGCCGTCAATTGTTGCTATGGCGCTTTCGGCGCCGGCAAGTTCAACCGATTCTGTATTCTCAGCATCCGGCTCAACGTGCGCGGCTTCAACAGCAGCATCGCCCTCAGCAGCATCGATCACTTCAGCGGCTTCGCCGTCAGCGATCAGACTGGCCTGCATCTCGGCTTCCAACGCCTGCAATTCGAGCAACGCGCCCGGATCGACAACGCCTTCCTTGGTGACCGTACGCAACGGTGGCAACTGATCCAGCGAGGTCAATCCGAGGTCATCCAGAAAACGCTTGGTCGTGGCAAACAAGGCCGGGCGCCCCGGCACGTCGCGATGACCAATGGCTTCAATCCAGCCGCGGTCCTCCAGCAAACGCACAGTTTGCGAACTCACCGTGACGCCGCGGATTTCTTCGATGTCGCCGCGGGTTACCGGCTGGCGATAAGCGATGATGGCAAGTGTTTCCAGGGTTGCACGGGTGTACTTCGGTGGTTTTTCCGGATTCAGGCGATCCAGATAGACCTTCATCTCGGCCCGACTCTGAAAGCGCCAGCCTGTCGACAAACTGACAACTTCAACACCCTTGTCAATCCAGTCTTCGCGCAGCTCTTCCAGCATCTGCAGGATGACATCCGACGTCATTTCGCTTTCGACATCCTCACCGGATACATAAAGCTTCTTCAAATCGTTGATTGATAATGGCTCGTGAGCACATAGCAATGCTGTTTCGAGGACTTTCTTGGCCTCAATAGTATTCATGTACGACTCTTGTGCGACTGTTTAACAAAAGTTTAGGGGCTCGACCAAAACGAAGCGAAGCCTGGCTGCACGGGTTGAGTTTCATCGCAGCGCCAACGGTGCTGTCAGGCTCTTGAACCTGAAATACTGCTTTGATGCTGTTGGTGCTGCTTCCCGGCGCTCGTTTATAGGAGGTTGAAGATGAGCGGGAAAATAAGGCTTGGTTGCGAACACAGAATCTTGAGTTCCCAGATTCTCGCACCATTTCAACTTTTGACCTTGCAAGCGGCGCCGAGCTGAGTTTTCGGGTGGCCGGAGGCAAAATGCAAAATATACTGCGCGGAGTTTAGCACAAAGCCCCGGCAGGATGTCGCTTCGTTGCGGGTGTCATACATTATTTACACGCTGTCGCCTGCGAGACACACCCGACGGCATTTCGGCGACGACAACCTGCGGCATCACGGCAGAGACTTCTTTTCCTGCTCCAGACGGCGCGTAAAATCTTCCGCCGGCATCGGCTTGCCCAGCAGATAACCCTGCACTTCGTCGCAGCCGTTTTCCAGCAGAAAATCGTATTGTTCCTGATCTTCAACGCCCTCCGCGATCACTCGCAGATTCAGGATGTGGCCGAGCGAGATCACCGCCTTGACGATCGCGGCACTGTCCGTATCGCGTGCAATGTCGCGCACAAAGGACTTGTCGATCTTCAAGGCATCTACCGGGAAACGGCGCAGATAGCTCAGACTGGAATAACCGGTGCCGAAGTCATCCACCGACACCTGCAAGCCCAGCCGCTTGAGCGCATTCAACGTGGCAACGGTTTTTTCGGCGTCCCGCATGACGACGTTTTCCGTGATCTCCAACTCCAGCCACGCTGCGGCGAGGCCGCTTTCCACCAGAACCTGGCGCACGAACTCCGGCAGGTTCTGATCCAGTTGCCGCGGCGACAAGTTGACCGCCACCGGAATCGGCACGAGCCCGGCATCCTGCCAGAGCTTGTTTTGTGCACACGCCGTGCGCAGCACCCATTCGCCGATAGGAACAATCAGGCCGGCCTCTTCCGCAAACGGAATGAAACGATCCGGCGGCACCAGTCCCTGATCCGGCGAAATCCATCGTATCAATGCTTCGGCGCCGATGATGCGGCCGCTGGCCAGACTGATCTTGGGCTGGTAATACAGTTTGAACTCATCACGGTCGAGCGCACGTCGCAGGCTGACCAGCATCTCCAGCCGGTTACTGACCTGAGCATCCATCCAGCCGGCAAAATACTGGAAGTTGTTGCGCCCCAGCTCCTTGGCCTTGTACATGGCCGAGTCAGCATTCTTGAGCAGGGTTTCGACATCGCGGCCGTCGGTCGGACAGCGGCTCACTCCGATGCTGCAGGTAATGTGAAACTCGCGGTCACCCACCACCCACGGCCGCGCCACGGCGGTCAGGATGCGCTGCAGGACTTCGGTGATGTTGCTTTCGTCCGGCTGGTTCTGCAGCACCAGCACGAACTCATCGCCGCCCTGCCGCGCCACCATGTCGGTCTCGCGCACGCAGGACACCAGGCGCTGCGCCACAGTCTTGAGCAATTCGTCGCCGACCTGGTGGCCGAGACTGTCGTTGATGAACTTGAACTGATCGAGGTCGACAAATACGACCGCCGTCAGCGAACCTTTCTGCCGCGAATTCTGCACCGCGCGCTGAAGGTGATTGTGCAGCATCGTGCGGTTGGGCAAGCCGGTCAGCGCATCGTGCGTAGCCTGATGGCGGATTTCCGCTTCGTATAATTTTCGCTCGGTGATCGCCTCGACTGTACCTTCATAGAACATCAGCGTGCCGGCATCGTCGTGCACGGCGCGGGCATTTTCGGAAATCCAGATGATCTCGCCGTCACGGCGGTACACGCGCGACTCAAAATTGGAGACGGAGCCGAACTGTTCCATCATCTTCATGAATTCAGTACGGCGCTCCGGCTCGACATACAACTGATGCTTGATGTCGCGCAGGCTGACGATGAGATCTTCCGGCGACTTGTAGCCATAAATACGCGCCAGCGCGGGATTCACCGCGATATAACCGCCGTCCGGGGTCGACTGAAAGACGCCCTCGATGGCATTTTCAAAAATACTGCGGTAGCGCCGCTCCGCCTCCAGCAAAGCCTGGTCGGCTTCCTTGCGCGCCGTCACGTCCTGGACGTAGCCTTCAAGCGCATCCAGCGCGCCGGCCGCGTTATAGATTCCGACGCCGCGCTCCCACACCCAGCGCACCTCGCCGTCGGCACGGATAATCCGGTACTCCATTTCAAACCGCTTCTTGGCAAGCAAACAAGCTTGTATGGTCTGACGCACCGTATCTCGATCCTCAGGATGGGTGATGCGGTCGTAAGAAATCCGGTGATTAAAGAGCAAGTCCTGCGGTTGATAGCCGGTCAGCTCAAGACAGCCTTCACTGACAAACTCCATCGTCCACTCTGCATCGTCGCGGCAGCGATACACCATGCCGTCCAGATTCGCCAGCAAGGTCTCCAGCAAACGCGGCGGTCTGGCGATGGAAGTAATTGCAGCGGCATGGTCCGGCGGAATGGAGGAAGCAACAATCTTCATATAAATGGTCGACGCAATCAATGCCTGATGGCAATAAAAAGGGGATTCGGAAGAAGAAAAACGGACTACAAGGTGCCCAGGTAGTGGTGCGTGCTTTTTTTGCTAACAACTAGCAATAACAATGCCACTCAACGATTTGGCGGCTGCCAGACAAGCTTGCGCGAAGATGTATCCATGTGGCAATGCAATCTTCATTCCACCCGCCCGGCTCGCTGCAAGCCCGCACTACAACAGTGCAGAATCGAATCAACCGGAATTGAAATAAACACCACTCTTTTCGCCCTATAGACGGGCAACGGCGGCAGTAGAATCCCATCACCGCCTGACAAACAACAAAAAGGATGCTGGTATGTGGGCAACTCGTTATCTGGTTTTATGGTTCGTCATCTTCCTGACGCTGGCGCTGGCCATCCTCGCGTCGGGACATATGGTGAGCTGGTGGTGGGCCATCGTGCCCCTGGTGTTCAGCATCATCGGCGTGCGCGATATCGTGCAGCGCCGCCATGCCGTGCTGCGCAACTATCCGCTGATGGGCCATTTCCGTTTCATGTTCGAATCGATCCGTCCGGAAATCCGCCAATATTTCTTTGAAGGCGAAAACGACGGCGCACCGTTCACGCGCAAGAAGCGCAGCGTGGTTTATCAACGCGCCAAGGCCGACGTCGACAGCCGCCCTTTCGGCACCGAACTGGATGTCAAAGTTGCCGGCTACGAATGGATCGGCCACTCTCTGTCGCCCACTAAGATTGCGAGCCACGACTTCCGCGTGGTTGTCGGCGCCGGGCTTGCTCAACCGTATTCGATGTCGGTCTTCAACGTCTCGGCGATGAGCTTCGGCTCGCTGTCGGCCAACGCCATCCGCGCGCTCAATCAGGGCGCCAAGAAAGGCAACTTTGCGCACGACACCGGCGAGGGCTCGATCTCTGCTTATCACCGCGAATTCGGCGGCGACCTGGTGTGGCAGATCGCCTCGGGCTACTTCGGTTGCCGCCATCCGGACGGCAGTTTCGACGAGGAAAAATTTGCCGCACAAGCCAATGCGCCACAAGTGAAGATGATTGAGGTGAAGTTGTCGCAAGGCGCCAAGCCGGGGCACGGCGGCGTGCTGCCGGCGGCCAAGATCACACCGGAGATTTCCGCCACGCGCGGCATCCCGATGGGCATCGATTGCATCTCGCCGGCAGTGCACTCCTCGTTCTCCACACCGATCGGCCTGCTGGAATTCATCGACAAGCTGCGCACACTGTCGGGCGGCAAACCCACCGGCATCAAACTGTGCGTGGGCCATCCATGGGAATTCTTCGGCATCGCCAAGGCCATGCTGGAAACCAATATCGTCCCCGACTTCATCACCGTCGATGGTTCCGAAGGCGGTACCGGCGCCGCGCCGCTGGAATTCGTCGACCACGTCGGCATGCCACTGCAGGAAGGTTTGCTGATGGTGCACAACACACTGGTCGGCATCGGCATGCGCGACCGCGTCAAGATCGGCGCCAGCGGCAAGATCATCACCGCTTTCGACGTGGCGCGCACACTGGCCATCGGCGCCGACTGGTGCAACTCGGCACGCGGCTTCATGTTTGCCCTGGGTTGCATCCAGTCGCAAAGCTGCCACACCGATCGCTGCCCGACCGGCGTGGCGACACAGAACGCGACGCGCGCTCGCGCACTGGTCGTACCTGACAAAGCGGAACGCGTACATCGCTTCCATCAAAGCACGCTGCATGCGCTGCAGGAACTGGTACAGGCGGCGGGCTTGCCGCATACCTCGGCGCTGAGGGCATTCCACATCGTCCATCGCATCAACGATCACGAAATCCAGCTGCTGTCGGAGATGCTCAAATATCTGGAACCGGGCGATCTGATCACCGGTAATTACCGCTATCAGGTTTATGAAAAGTATTGGCCGATTGCACGTGCGGAGAGCTTCCATCCGGAGATCGGCAGCCGCTTTCACTGAAACGAAAGCACGCCAATTGCGCACCAATAAAAACGCCCGCATCAGCGGGCGTTTTTTGTATCTTGTTTTGCAACTTGATCCGGTTGCCTCGTTATCTGCAACACAACGAAAAATGCATCCTCGGCAATGCGTAAATTATTTACGCTTCATGAAGAAAATGAATTCCTGATTCTCTTGCGATTGCGACAGCAGGTCGTTGCCTGTCTGCTTGGCGAAAGCCTGGAAGTCGCGCACCGAACCGGTGTCTGTGGCTGTCACACGCAATACCTGGCCGCTCGACATATCGGCCAACGCCTTCTTGGTCTTCAGTATCGGCAGCGGGCAATTCAGGCCCCGTGCATCCAGCTCTCTGTGAAATTCAATAACCATACTGTGAATCAAAAATTCCTAGTGATCGTTCGAGAATTCTACTCCAACATGAACCTTGTTGGTGCGTCGCAACATACTCTGTTGTATTTCGCGCACTAAGGTTGTGCAGGAGAAACTAGCGGAGTGGATGAACCTGCAAATTCGACAAACTGCACCGGCAAGTCGTGACGCCGCATCCAGTCCGCCACCGCGTATCCCGTTCCTGCCGGCCAAGGCCGCAAGTCCGGCGGCGCCACCAGGCGGTACTCCAGCAATTCCGGAGACAGCTTGATCTCGCCCGTCGCCTTGACGTGATACGCAATGATCAATTCATTCTTGCGCATGAACTCGTAAACGCCGATCAAGGTAATTTGGTTGGCATCGAGATTGGTTTCTTCTTTGATTTCTCGCGCGATGCCTTGTTCCGGAGTTTCATCCCGCTCCATGAAGCCGGTAATCAAGGCAAACCGGCCTTCCGCCCACGCCGCATTGCGCGCCAGCAACATCTTGCCGTCGATTTCAACCAAGCCCGCCAGCACCGGCAAAGGGTTGTCCCAATGTGTCCAATGGCCTTCGGGACAGGCAAGCCGGAGCTTGCCCGCCTCTTGTTCGTCTGCGCGCATGACCAGCGATGCAGCACAGACGGGACAGAACTTGAAATCGCTCACAACTTATGCCTTGCTGCCGACCCATGCCGCGACGCCTTCCAGCGCCTTGGGCAAACCACTCGGGTCGGTGCCGCCGGCTTGCGCCATGTCAGGACGTCCGCCGCCCTTGCCGCCGACCTGCTGTGCAACAAAGTTGACCAGATCGCCGGCCTTGACCTTCGCTGTTGCATCTGCAGTCACACCCGCGATCAGGCTGACCTTGCCGTCCTTGACCGAAGCCAGAACGATGGCGGCGGTTTTCAGCTTGTCTTTCAGCTTGTCCATGGTCTCGCGCAGCGCAGTGACGTCGGCGCCTTCCAGCGTGGCAGCCAGCACCTTGATGCCGTTGACGTCGACAGCTTGGGTCAGCAACTCGTCGCCTTGATTAGCAGCCAGCTTGGACTTCAATGCGGTCAACTCTTTTTCCAGCGACTTGACGTGATCTTGCACCTGGGCAATACGCGTAATCAACTCTTCCGGCTGCGCCTTCAATGCCGCAGCAGCTTCGTTGACGCGGTTGCTGAGCGATTGCACCAGCGCCAGCGCGTTTTCACCGGTAACGGCTTCAACACGACGGATACCTGCCGCCACGCCGCTTTCGGCCACAATCTTGAACAGGCCGATATCGCCGGTGCGCGACACGTGCGTACCGCCGCACAGTTCACGCGAAGAGCCGATCGACAGCACGCGCACTTCGTCGCCGTATTTCTCGCCAAACAAGGCCATCGCACCTGCGCTGACGGCATCGTCGAAGCCCATCAGTTTCGCTTCGGTAGCTGCATTGGCGAGGATTTCGCGATTGACGATTTCTTCGACACGACGGATTTCTTCGGGGGTGACCGGCGCATTGTGGCTGAAGTCGAAACGCGTCTTGTCGGCATCGACCAGCGAACCCTTTTGCGCCACGTGGCTGCCCAATACTTCGCGCAGTGCTTTGTGCATCAGATGGGTTGCCGAGTGGTTGCGCATGGTTTGCGCGCGTTGCTTTGCATCAACCTTGGCTTCCAGCGTGTCGCCCACCGACAGCGAACCCTTGATCAGGCTGCCGTGATGGCCGAATACTTCCGGCTGGATCTTTTGCGTATCGGCGACGGCAAACAGTGCGCCCGACGATTCCAGCACGCCGGCGTCACCCGCCTGACCGCCGGATTCAGCATAGAACGGTGTCGTATCCAGCACGACGATAGCATCCTGGCCGGCTTCGATCTTGGTGACGGCGCTACCGTCGACGTACAGGGCAACAACCTTGGATTGCTGCGCCAATGCGTCGTAACCGACGAACCTGGTCTTGTCGCCGCTGTATTCAATACCGGCAGCCATCTTGAATTTACCGGCGGCGCGCGCCGTCGATTTCTGGCGTTCCATGGCGGTCGCAAAACCGGCTTCGTCCAGTTCGACATTGCGCTCACGGCAAATGTCTGCAGTCAGATCCAGCGGAAAGCCATAGGTGTCGTACAGCGTGAAAGCCGTCTCGCCATCGAGCTTGGTGGCGTTCTTGGCCAGTGCTGCTTCGAGGATCTTCATGCCGTGTTCCAGCGTCTCGCCGAAACGCTCTTCTTCTTGCTTGAGGACTTGTTCGACACGCGATGCGGCTTCCGGCAACTCCGGATAGGCAGCGCCCATCTCGGCGACCAGATCCTTGACCAGCTTGTAGAAGAACGGCTGGGTCTGGCCCAGCTTGTGCCCGTGGCGCAGCGCGCGGCGGATGATACGGCGCAGCACATAGCCGCGGCCTTCATTGCCGGGAATCACACCGTCGACGATCAGGAAAGAAGTCGCGCGGATGTGATCGGCGATAACCTTCAGCGAATTGTTTTCCAGATCCGTGATGTTGGTTTCGCGTGCAGCGGCCTTGATCAGGCGCTGGAACAGGTCGATCTCGTAGTTGCTGTGCACGTGCTGCAGAATCGCAGCCAGGCGCTCCAGCCCCATCCCGGTGTCGACGCACGGCGCCGGCAGCGGTGTCAGCGTGGCTTCGCCGGTCTTCGGATCGATCTGGCGATCGAACTGCATGAACACGTTGTTCCAAATTTCGATGTAGCGGTCGCCATCCTGCTCAGGGCTGCCCGGAGGACCACCCCAGACGTCGGGGCCATGGTCGTAGAAGATTTCCGAGCAAGGACCGCAAGGGCCGGTGTCTGCCATCTGCCAGAAGTTGTCGGAGGCATAAGGCGCGCCCTTGTTGTCGCCGATGCGCACAATGCGCTCTTTCGGCAGGCCGATGACCTTGTGCCAGATATCGTAGGCTTCGTCGTCGGTTTCGTAGACGGTCGCCCACAGTTTTTCAGCCGGCAGGCCGTAGACTTTGGTCAGCAGCTCCCAGGCCCAGACCAGCGAGTCGTGCTTGAAGTAATCGCCGAAGGACCAGTTGCCCAGCATTTCAAAGAAAGTATGGTGACGCGCGGTGTAACCCACGTTTTCCAGGTCATTGTGCTTGCCGCCGGCGCGCAGGCAGCGCTGCACGGACGTGGCGCGCACGTAGTTGCGCTTGTCGGTGCCGAGGAACACGTCCTTGAACTGCACCATGCCGGAATTGGTAAATAACAAGGTCGGGTCGTTGCCCGGCACGAGGCTGGACGAACGGACGACGGTATGTCCCTTGGATTCAAAGAATTTCAAAAACTTGTCGCGGATTTCGGCTGAGTTCATGTTCGAGGACTGTAAAGAAAACGGTGCAAAAAAGATGTTGCGAACCGATGATTATACGTGATAAGCCCTATCGCAATCATGGTCTGCAACGCGCCTGCTGCATGTCTCGGTGTGCAAACGCAAATACGGACGTAAAAAAACCCGTTCGGATCGCTCCAAACGGGTTAATGGTGATGTCAACCTGCAACCTGAATCAGACCGGCCTCGCTTCCTTCCGACCTGGCCCCATCATGGCTTGCTTGGCTAAAACCCCCTCCGGTAAATCAGGCGCCTTGATACAGCTTGCTGTTCTTGCTCTTCTTGGCGTGTTTCTTGTGCTTTTTGTGCTTCTTAGCGTGTTTCTTGTGCTTGGCGTGTGCTGGCTTTGCTGCCGGCGCAGTTGCTGCCGGAGCGCCCGGAGCTGCTGCAGGAGCGTTCTGAGCCAGAACAGGCATTGCGAAAGCGGCGACCAGGACTGCTGCCAGTAATTTATTCAGTTTCATCTTTTTCCTCTTAAGTTGGTTCATTACAAGTGCGCTGACGATTTGTTATCCAAGATCCGCCACGTCATTTCGGCGAATCCGTTCTGACATACGACCACTTGCGCCTGTTTAACGCTGTGCTTTCGATTCGCGTTGACACATTTTAAGCGTTGCACACGCGCCGTCTATTCAGGAATTACCTGATGTATTTCACCGCAGTTTTGCGGACCGGCTCCGGCTTCTTGGTGGCAGTCTTGTTTTTCTCCGCCTTGTCCTTCAGCTTTACCGGCTTGCCCGACTTACCTGGCTTGGCCGGCTCGCCCTTCACCGCTGCGTGATGCGACTTGGCTTTGGCCTTGCTCGTGTCGGCGTGACGGTCAGTCTGGCCGTGCTTGGCATGCGGACTGGTCAGATGCTTGACAGGGACCTTGCTTTTTTTCTTGGCGCCCTTCGCAGTTTTACCCGTTTTTACCGGCTTGGCGGCATACGCCTTCTTGGCGGTCGATTTTGGTGCACTTGCGGGAGCCACTACTTTAGGCGCCGTTTTTGCCGCAGCCTGATCGTTCCGTTGCTGCAGGATTTGCGCTTCACGTACGGTCAGCTTGCCGGCCTTCAGATCACGGACGATGGCGTCGTCGGTATATTTGTGCTGGCTGTTTCCCTGGGTGTTTCCCTGTTGTGCGCTGGCGTTGCCGGTGATGGCAATGGTGATCGCGGCCGCAGCCGACAGCATGCAAAGCATGCCCTTGGTTTTCATGATTACTGCTTCCCTCTATGTTTCGTCTTTTTGATTATTTCGGTGTTTCGATGATCTTTTTATGCCGGACCGATCAGGTCGATACGATCCGTGCAAAATCCATCCACACCCCAGCCCAGGATTTCTTCTGCACGCGCCGGGTCGTTGACGGTGTAGCAGAATAAACCATATCCGCCTTGTTTCACTGCCCGCGCCAGTTCCGGCGTCAAATTCTTGTGGCTGGTATGCAGCGCCACTGCATCCAGCGCCTGCAAGCGCTGTTCCCAGTCAGCAGGAATCTTGTCGACCAGGAAGCCGCGCGGGATATCCGGTGCCGTCCGCTTGGCCGCCATCAGCGCATCGAAAGAGAACGAGGAAAATAGCGGCAAGCTGCGATCGTTCTGCCCCGGCACATGCGCCGCGATTTCACCGGCAAAAAAACGCGCTACTGCCTCGCCGGCAACTTCGCCGGTGCGTACCGCATAGGCTTCACCGGCCGGCTTGATTTCGATGTTCATCCAGATGCCGTTGCTGCGGCAAAACTCCAGCACCTGCGCCAGCGTGCAGACCGGCTCGCCGGCGTATTTCGGACTGTGCCAGATACCAGCATCCAGCTTCTGCAAATCCTGCAGCGTGTGTTCTGCGATCTTGCCCTCACCCGGCAGCGTACGGCCAAACACCGGATCGTGCATCAGGATGGCTTGCTCGTCGCTGGTCAGCATGACGTCAAATTCGACCGCCCTGAATCCATACTCCATGCCGCAGCGGAACGCCGCCAGCGTGTTTTCAGGCGCGAGTGTACCGCCGCCGCGATGTGCTGCAACTTTCGGATAAGGCCACATGTTTTTCTCCGTGCAAAAATTTATTGCCGCCATTCTATGCCGAGGCGCACAGCTTCGCAGCACTTCATCCTTCGATTTTGACGCTTCATCGCAAACTGCTGTCTCCGTCTATGTGGATGGCACACCATGTCGTTACGCCTGCAACGAGGAAATCATCATGTCTCCATCTCAGTCGCCGTCCGATCCAGCCCTGGTCCAGGCTACCCGGCGCGTCGAGCGTAAACTCGGCTTCTTCGCCCATCTTGGGGTCTATTTGACGGTCAACACCGGCCTGATCACCCTGAACCTGCTGCACACGCACACGCCGTTCTGGGCGGCCGGGCCGTTACTGGGGTGGGGAATCGGGTTACTATTTCACGGCTTGAAAGTATTCATGCAGTTGCCTCCGGCATGGAAGCAACGCATGATTGAACAGGAATTGAGAAATCACCGGCAATGACCACGAACGCAACAACCATCGCTTCACGCTTACCCCTCATCGTCCCGGAGCTGCTACGCGGCCTGGTGCCGACCATGCTCATCAATCTGCTGTGTGCAGTGGTGGTGACCTACCTCATGCATATCGGCGCCGGCTTTACCGAGAACCTCATATTTTCGATATGCATCGGCACAACCGCCATGGTCCTGATCGATTGCGGCCGTATTTTTTTGTGGGGCAAGGACGAACCGAATAAGGCCGGCTTCTTCATCATGCTGCTGGTTTTTGCGCCGCTGTCATTCTTCATCGGCAATATGATCGCCAACGTTCTGCTCGGCCGCCCGGTGCAGGCGTTCACGCCGAACCAGGCCAACAACGCCATCGGCGTTATCGTCCTGATCTTGCTCGCCTGCGTCGGCGCGACGCTGTTTTACTGGAATCGCGAAAAAATGGCGGCGCTGGAAGCGCGCAACGTCATCATCGAAAAGCAGGCCGTCCAGGCGCAATTGCAAATGCTGCAGGCGCAGATCGAGCCCCATATGCTGTTCAACACACTGGCGACGCTGCAAACCCTGATTTCCACCGAACCTATCCGCGCCCAGCAAATGCTGGATCAACTGATCCACTACCTGCGCGCCACGCTGTCGACCTCGCGCAGCACCCAGACCTCGCTAGGGCAGGAGTTCGAACTGACCAAGGCCTACCTCGGCCTGATGTCGCTGCGCATGGGCTTACGCCTGACCTACAGCCTGCAGTTGCCGGATGAACTCAAGTCCACACCGATTGCCCCGATGCTGCTGCAGCCGCTGGTCGAGAACGCGATTCGCCACGGCCTGGAACCCAAGGTGGAAGGCGGCGATTGCACCGTGCGCGTCAATGTCCATGACGGCATGCTGATCGTGAGCGTATTCGACACCGGCATGGGACTTAATACCTCCACCAGTTACAACAAGCCGGAAAGTATCCACCTCGGCCTGGAAAACATTCGCGCCCGTCTCGATGCGCTGTACGGCCCGCTGGCCGAGTTGACACTGACGCACAATATTCCTGAAGGCACGGTGGCGCAGATCACCATTCCGCTGGCTGCGCTGGATCCCAACCCGGGACGATAAGAGAATATGCCGCGATGATCACGCCTGCCGCCCGCGCCCTGATTGCCGAAGACGAAGCCCTGCTGGCTGCCGCCTTGTCCGCCAGCCTGCAACGCCTGTGGCCGGAACTGGAGGTCATCGGCGTCGCCGCCAACGGCATCGAAGCGGTGGATCATGCGCTGGCGGCACAGCCGGACATCATCTTCTTCGATATCAAAATGCCCGGCAAAAGCGGGCTCGAAGCCGCGCGTGAACTGGCGGAAGAATGGCCGGATCAGCGCCCGTTTCCAATGCTGGTGTTCGTCACGGCCTATGACGACTACGCGGTGCAGGCTTTCGAACATGCCGCCATCGACTATGTGCTCAAACCGGTCAACGACGAACGGCTGGCAAAAACCGTCGAACGCCTCCAAGCCCGGCTGGCGCAAAGCGGCAAGGCAGGCAATATCAGTGAGGAAATGGAACGCATGCTGCAGCAGCTGCGCAGCATCGCACCCAACCTCGCGCCGGCGCCGGCAGCACAGGAACGGCTGCGCATGATACGCGCCGCCGTCGGCAATCAGATCAAACTGATTCCGATTGAAGAAGTGATTTATCTTGAAGCCACCGACAAGTACGTCAACGTCGTCACTGCCGACAGCGAATCCCTGATCCGCACCAGCCTCAAGGAATTGATTCCGCAACTCGATCCCGACCAGTTCTGGCAAATCCATCGCGGTACGGTGGTCCGCATCGCACAGGTGCAGTCGGCGCAGCGCGATGAAGCCGGCAAACTGTCGCTGCGCCTGCGCTCACGCCCGGAAACGCTGGCCGTCAGCCGCCTGTTCGCGCATCTGTTCAAGCAGATGTAACTCTCCCCACAGACCGGCCTCACAGCGGCTTGACTGTCATCAGATACAAAATCGCCAGCGGCAACAAGGTCGCGACGGAACCGGCCACGGCCCAGATCGCCGACAGCCGCCAATAGCGCGCCGGAATCTGCGCCTCGCGCGGCAGCGGATACAGCAAACGTGCCTGCGCTCTTTGCACCGGAATCAAGACCCCGACCCAGAGCAAGCCCGTGACCACGAACAACCCATAGGCCCAGCGCAACCAGGCAGCCTGCATCATTCCTCCTTCCGGCGCCGCCATCGCATGCCCGGCCGCCGCCAGCAACACGATGCCGCCAAAAGTGAAAACGACGTCGGCCCAGTTGGTGACGCGCACCGCAAAACGGATCACGGCCAGCTCGCGCGTGCGGTCGGCCAGGATTTTCCAGAAGGCGGTGACGATGATGTTACCGAGAAAGAGAACAACGCCGAGCAGATGCAAGGTTTTAAACAGGCTGACTGACATGGAATTTCTCCGGTTAGAAACAGGAGGCCAGTATCTTCAGCCCTTCTTGCGACGCCAAGCAGAATGCGACGAAATGCTGTGATCGGCGGATGAAACGGCGTTGCGGCAGAACGCGCGGAAGCCGCACAAAAGAAAGCCCGCCGGTCGACACACGGCGGGCGCTGCAGATGTTTTGTAAAAAAATCTAATACCCGGCGTCGCGGATTGCATCCTTCGTCGCATGCAACGCCACGTCGATATGGCGCAAGGCATCCCGCTGCAGGCCACGCACGCGCGGATCATCCTCTTCACGGGCGAGGTCCTGATGCGCCTTTTCCAGCGTCGCGACGGCATCGTGCAGGCGGCCGCGGCGATCAGGATGCGCATCGGCGCGTTCCGGCCGGAACATATCCTTGCCGACATCCAGGCCCAGTTGCGTCACGTCGCGCCCGGCCAGATCGATTTCCCGCAGGGCGATCTGCTCGCTACGCCCCATTTGCCAATTATCGCCGGGACGATGATCGATCAGCCAGCGCGCCTGATCCAGATCAGCCCTGGCGTGCGCATAAAAAGGATGGCGTCCGGGTTCTTCGGCATGCGCCGCCGCAGCGGCAAACGCCGATGTACCCATCGCCAATGCCACCAATGTATTTTTCATGCTCATTTTCATTATTGACTCCCTGCTGTGAATAAGCTGCCGCATTGCCTGGCGTTGTCCCTGCCGGTACGGCGGCGTCGTGATTAACGGCCGTAATAAGGATCGTGGCGATAATAGCCACCGTGCGGCGGACCGACCGGCACAACGATGCAGGCAGACAGAGTGGTGGCTACCAGCACGCCTGCGATGGCGAGTTTAATCAGTTTTTTCATGACGTCCTCCTTGGACTTGGGAAACTTGACGATGAAGCACAGCTTGCCCGCAAAGCGAACAACGAGGTAATTCCCATCCGTATCAGGTGTAATCAATTATTTCTGCCCCGATTTAGACAAATCTGCCCTCCGCCCCCGTTTCCTGCCTCCATAGCCGCCGGGAAACCCGTTCAATATCGGCGCGCTGCGGTAAAATGTCTGTCTATATAAATATGTCTCCCTCAAAGCATCCATGAGCAACGAACTGAAAAACGGTCACACGCCAGCACCATCCACCAATTTCCTGCGCGGCATCATCGAAGCCGACCTCGCTTCCGGCACCTATGCCGATCGCAGCGACAAGCAGGGCCAGGCCTTGCCGCAGGTAGTGACACGTTTTCCACCCGAACCCAACGGTTATCTGCACATCGGCCACGCCAAATCGATCTGCCTGAACTTCGGTCTGGCGCGCGACTACAACGGCCGCTGCCACCTGCGCTTCGACGACACCAATCCGGAGAAGGAAGACCAGGAGTACGTCGACACCATCATCGACTCGGTCAAATGGCTGGGCTTCGACTGGGACCATAGCGGCCAACCGCATCTGTACTACGCCAGCAATTACTTCGACGTCATGTACGCCGGCGCGCAAGCGCTGATCCGCAAGGGTCTGGCTTACGTCGATGAACAAAACGCCGATCAGATGCGCGAAACCCGCGGCACGCTGACCGAGCCAGGCACCGACTCGCCGTGGCGCAACCGCCCTGCCGACGAATCGCTGCGCCTGTTCGAAGAAATGCGTGACGGCAAGCACGCCGACGGCACGCTGATCCTGCGCGCCAAGATCGACATGGCCAGCCCCAACATGAATTTGCGCGATCCGGCCATCTACCGCATCCGCCACGCCACTCACCACAACACCGGCGACAAGTGGTGCGTGTACCCGATGTACAGCTACGCACATCCGATCGAAGACGCGCTGGAAAACATCAGCCATTCGATCTGTACACTGGAGTTCGAAGATCAGCGCCCGTTCTACGACTGGGTGCTTGAACGCCTGGCCGAAGAAGGCTTCTTCAAGAAACCATTGCCGCATCAATACGAATTCGCGCGCCTGAATCTGACCTACATCATCACCAGCAAGCGCAAGCTGAAACAGCTGGTAGATGAAAAAATCGTCAGTGGCTGGGACGATCCGCGCATGCCGACCATCGTTGGCCTGCGCCGTCGCGGCTACACGCCGGAAGCGATCCGCCTGATGTGCGATCGCACCGGCGCTTCCAAGAACAACAGCTGGATCGACTACAGCATCCTCGAAGGCGCGCTGCGCGACGACCTCGATCCGAAAGCACCGCGCGCCGTCGCCGTGTTGCGTCCGCTGAAGCTGATCATCGACAATTTCCCTGAAGGCCAAAGCGTCGAGTGCAGCGCACCGGTCTATCCGCCGGCACATCCGCTGCATGACAGCGAGCACCGCCTGTTCCCGATTACAAAAAACCTGTGGATCGAGAAGGAAGACTTCATGGAAGTGCCGACCAAGGGCTACTTCCGCCTCTTCCCGGGCAACAAGGTGCGCCTGCGCTACGGCTATGTGGTCGAGTGCACCGGCTGCGACAAGGATGCTGACGGCAACGTCATCGCCGTGCATTGCAACTACTTTGAAGACAGCAAGAGCGGCACGCCCGGCAGCGCGAACTACAAGGTCAAGGGCAACCTGCACTGGGTCAGCGCCGATCACGCGCTGGAAGCTGAAGTGCGCCTGTACGATCGTCTGTTCACCGACGCCCATCCGGACGCCGGCGGCAAAGACTTCAAGCTGGCCTTGAATCCGAACTCGAAGGAAGTCATCACTGCCTACCTGGAGCCGACGCTGAAGACCGCCGAAGCGGGCGCGATTTATCAGTTCGAACGCCACGGCTATTTCGTCGCCGACCGCGTCGATTCGACGGCAGGCAAACCGGTGTTCAACCGTGCAGTAACGCTGAAAGACAGCTGGGTCGCAAAGTAATTATTCCAACAATATTCTTCACGCCGGCACTGAAAATAGCGCCGGCATTTTTATGCGGGTCAATGATGTTTGAAACAATGGAAATCAAGCGCTTCTCCTTCGGCACGGTCTACAAGATCCTGGCGATCGCTTCGGGGTTTTCGATGGTGCCGATCTCAATCCTGATGGGCCTGTTCGCCTTCTTCGGCGCCGAAACCATCGTCTGGAACGGCCAGCACCTCACCGGCCTGATGGGGCTGATCGCTTCGCCCTTCGTCGGCATCATGCTGGCGCTGATCTTCACCGGCTTCCTCGGCACGCTGTTCGCTTGCGGCCTGTGGCTGTACTCCAAGTTTCGCCCGCTGGAAATCGAGTTTCAAAAAAGCGAATTTCAGAAATACTCATAATTCAAAGCACGACTGCATCGCCTGCGTAAGCGCACCATGCGCTTACCGGTACTCAGCAAATACACCAAAGGAAAATCATGACCATCTCTTACTACGCCGCTTCCGTCCCTGTTTTCAAGCAAGCACTGAACGCGCTCAAAGACATCCTCAAAAAGGCTGAAGCGCACGCCACTGCAAAAAGCATCGACGCCGACGTTTTCCTCAAAGCCCGTCTGTTCCCGGACATGCTGAACCTGACCCGCCAGGTGCAGATCGCCGCCGACTTCGCCAAGGGCGTTCCTGCGCGTCTGGCCAATGTCGAGGTGCCGCCGTATGAAGACAACGAAGCCAGCTTCGCCGACCTGCAAGCGCGTCTGGACAAGACTATTGCGTTCATCGACGGCTTGAAGCCGGAACAATTCGAAGGCGCCGAAGGCCGTGAAATCGTGCTGCGCCCAGGCACGCCGAAAGAAAAACGCTTCACCGGCGAAGCCTACCTGCTGCACTACGGCGTGCAACATTTCTTCTTCCACGTCACCACGGCGTACGACATCTTCCGCCACAACGGCGTGGAAATCGGCAAGGGCGATTACATCGGTACCTACTGATCTTCCTGTAGAAAACGTCCGCTGTATGCAGCGGGCGCTCAGATAGAGCTTGGAATATTAAAAATCCTTCCGCTGGTATGTGCGGAAGGATTTTTTTTAGTCGAATAAATCAGGAGCGAAGATAAAGAGGAACATACTTGTCGCCACTAATGCCTGATCACGTTGCGCCTGAAGAACCGGCGAAGTCAAATGTAATCAAATGCATCATGGCGTTGGCGAACAACAAATTATCGGTATAGTCCGATTCTCTCAAAATCGAAAAAGGTCATCAGATGAAACGCTTTTTCTACGCTTCCGCACTCGCCTTCAGTTGTCTCACGGCATTCTTGCCCGGCCAGGTCGCGGCACAGGTCAGCGTCAGTATCAACATTGGCACACCTCCTCCCGCGCCACGCTATGAAGCAGCTCCTCCGCCGCGCAGCGGTTATATATGGGCACCCGGGTACTGGAACTGGGATGGGCATCGCCATGTATGGGTGCAGGGACACTGGGAACGCATGCGCCGCGGTTACGAGTATAACCGCCCCGAATGGCGCGAAGGACCTCATGGCTGGGAGCTGCATCGTGGTGGCTGGCGCCGGGGTGAAGAACAATATCGCGAACATCGCAACCATGATCGTGACGACGAACCGCGCTATCACTGCCCACCGGGGCAAGCAAAAAAGGGGAATTGCTGATCCGGAAATCATCAGCCGGCAATGCGTCGGTTTGATCGCACAAAGCGCATAGCCGCGCTTTGTGCAGTTTTCCGCCGTGGCTTCGGATGTGATGAATATTATTTGACGAAATTACCCGCGATCACCAGATCTTCAGCCATTTCAGCAAGCCTACCGTCGCTACGCCAAGGCCGATCATCACCCACATCACCATGGTGAACGAAGCTTCGTCATGCAAACCCGGCAAGCCGGCGACGTTCATCCCGAAGATCCCCGACACAAGCGTCGCAGGCATCAGCAACGCAGTCAGAATCGACAGCGCCATCAGGTTGCGGTTCATCTGTTCCGACATCTGCGAGGCGATTTCTTCCTGCAGCAGTTTGGCGCGTTCATACAGCGCCTCCAATGTCAGGTGCAACTCATTGAGTTCATCCAGCGCATGGTTGAGTTCTTCCAGCGCCGCAGTCGGCACCCACGCCGGACGCAGGCGATTGAGCTGATTCAGCAGGCGCCGTTCCGGCGTGATGTGACGGCGCAATTCCGCCAGTTGACGCCGGATCGCGCTGAGCTCGGCACGGTCTTCGGGACGGCGATCCGACAACACCGATTCTTCGATGTCGTCCACCTTGTCATTCAGCGAGGCAACGCGCGCGTCAAAGCCATCGGCCAGGCAGCGCAGCAGCTCGGCAAACAATTCCATCGGATTATCGAACAGTGCACCGTCGAGCACCTTCTGGCGCAGCATGTTGGTAGAGCACAGCGGCTGCGTGCGCAGCGTCAGCAGGCGATTGCCGTCGAGGAAAAAATGCAGCGCGCCTTTTTCGGTGCCGGTGTCGCCGATTTCCATCTTGAGATCGGCCAGCGTGCCGTAGGCGCCATTGGCGGTGGTATGCAGACAAGGGTGGGTGTCGCTGCTGAGCAGGAATTCCGCGATATGTTCGGGAATCTCGTCGCTGGTTTCCATCCAGTGGCGCACCTTGACGTCGGCAGTCTTGACGTGCAGCCAGCTGAATGCAGGAGAGGCGACTGTGCCGGCCAGGACTTCATGCCACTTCAGCGGCGTGGCGCGCCCTTCATCGAAACGAAATGCACAGATAAACCCGGCTGGCTCGTAGAGCAGATGTAAAGCCTGAGGCGTTTCTGGGGGATTATGCATGGCGCGGCGTACTCCACAAGGAAACGCCGGATTCTACCGACCGACTTTGACAGTTTTGTGACAAGCCCGTTGCAAACCGGCAAAGGCGTTCAGGCGGCCCGCCGGATTGGCAGCATCAGTAGTTGTAATTGCGATTGGCGTAGGCGTCGCGTGCTGCGTCGCACTGTGCGACTTTAGCCTTTTCCATACCGGAAGTGCCGTTCAATTGGCACTGGTCAGCAACCGACTTGGCTTCGTCGATATGCTGGCGGAAATAAGCATAGTCCTTCTTGCCGGCGACAGCATCGCAACCGGACAGCAGGGGGGCGGCGATGCAGAGCAAGGCCAGAGAATGTTTGAGAGCGGTATTCATACGGCGTATTCCTGTTTTTTGAGTGATGACGGCCGGCGTTGTTGCAATCGCTGCAAATTACTGACTGCCATGCATCGCAGTCCCCTTCCCGGGCCTGATTCGACGCAATGCAACTGCAACACGTGAGTATAGTAAGTCCGCAAAAATTGCTCAATGGAAATCTGGCAAGTTTCCGCGCTTAAATCAGTTTAAAACCGCAAGATGAACCCTTGATGACGTATCCGACAGCGCCGCGCAAGAACAATAGCAAAAAACGCGACCGTCGGGCCGCGTCTTTTGGCAAGTCATTTACTTGTCGTTCAGACAGTGCAATCAACCGCGCTTTCTCAACAAGGCATACAGGATGATCGCGCCAAAGGTGGCGGTACCGATGCCGCCCAGTGCGAAACCGCCCAGCTTCAGCGTAAAGTCGCCTGCGCCCAGCACCAGCGTGACAGCCGCCACGATCAGGTTGGTGTTGTTGGAGAAATCGACCTTGTTCTCTACCCAGATGCGCGCACCGGATACGGTGATCAGGCCGAACACCACAATCGACACGCCGCCCAGCACTGCGCCCGGGATGGTCAGGATGACTGCACCAAACTTCGGCGAGAAACCCAGCACGATCGCGATCACCGCCGCCACCACGAACACCAGCGTCGAGTAAATCTTGGTGACCGCCATGACGCCGATGTTTTCTGCATAGGTCGTCACGCCCGTGCCGCCCACGCTGCCCGACAAAATCGTCGCCAGGCCGTCGCCGATGAAGGCGCGTCCCATGTACTTGTCCAGATTCTGGCCGGTCATGGCGCTGACCGCCTTGATGTGGCCGAGGTTCTCCGCCACCAGGATGACCGCGATCGGCGCCAGCAAGGCCATCGCATCCATCTTGAACACCGGCGACGCAAACGTCGGAATACCGAACCACGCCGCATTGGCGACGCTGCTGAAATCAATCGGTTTGCCCAGCCCGGCGCCGTTGGTCAGGATCGCGTAAATCACGTACGCCAGCAGCAAGCCGATCAGAATCAGCAGACGCTGCACCATGCCGCGTGTGAACACCGCAACCAGGCCGACGCACAACACCGTCCCCAGCGCCATCCACGCGTCGAAGTTATTGCCGGTCACGCCCTTGACGGCGATCGGAGCCAGGTTCAGGCCGATCACCGCGACCACCGAACCGGTGACCACCGGCGGCATCAGGCTTTCGATCCAGCGCGTGCCGATGGCACTCACCAGAAAACCGATCAGCGTATACACCACGCCGCACGCAACGATGCCGCCCAGTGCGACGCCCAGGTTGGTATTCGGACCATGTCCGCCATAGCCGGTGACGGCAATCACCAGACCAATGAAGGCGAAGCTGGAACCCAGATAGCTTGGCACGCGGCCGCCCACCAGCAGGAAGAACAGCAAGGTGCCGACACCCGACATCAGAATCGCCAGGTTGGGATCGAAACCCATCAGCAAGGGCGCCAGCACGGTAGAGCCGAACATCGCGACCACGTGCTGCACGCCCATGGCAACGGTCTGCGGCATCGGCAGACGCTCATCGGTTGCGATGACCTGACCGTGTCCGTCCGAGGTGCTGCTGCGCACGCGCCATTGTGGAAAATAAGAACCTGCCATGAGTTTCCTTCCGGATGTTATTGGAACGCGCCGCCATGGCCATCAAGGCCGCAGCACGTCTCGTATCTTGTTATTGAATGACCGGGAGCTAGTGTATTGAGAGGCGGCAAAAATAACAATTGTCTGCCGGGTGGAAACCACCGAAAAACAGCTTAAATGGATAAAAAATTTACGCAGGCAGCGAGCCTTGCTTTTTCGCAGTGCAGATTTCCCGACATGGGGCGTCGCCTGCCCCAATTTGGCCGGGCTGACGTGAATATCCCGATTGTTGAAATCCGATATCCACAAAATACAAACGCAAAAAAAAGCGCACCGGCAAGGCGGTGCGCCAGCTGACGTGAACCACTGTCAGGGGAAAACCGGAATATGCGGTTCCACACCGCGGAAGCTGGCTTCGGGATGACGGCTTTCGATCAGGTCTTCAATCGCCTCGATCCGTTTGAACGGCACATCGACCAGCAACAACACCTTTCCACCGGCGATATCCGCATGAAAGTTTTTCAGCCGCGAATTGGGAATCGCTGCCGCCGCCATGCCTGACATCCAGCTGCCCAGCACGGCTCCCGCAATCGTGGTGATCAGCACTGCGAACAAACTGAGCTGCACCCATTCAGGTGGAAACAGTACGAGCCACAAGCCGCCGGCCATCCCCATCAGCCCGCCTACTAACAAACCCATTTCGGCGCCGTGTGTGAGGTCGGTCTTGTGGAAGAACGTCGCGTCAGGCATGTCGTCCGGCAAGTCGCCGTCGCGCGCCCAGAAATGAATGTGCCGGATTTCGATACGCGCCAGCAAGAGCTCGTCGAGCATGCTGCGCGCACTAGGTACATCCGGCAGCATGAAATACAGCCTTTGTCTGCCTAACATGGTGGTCTCCTTGTCTTCTCACGCAAGGCTCCGCCTACCGCCGCGCACCATGAAAAGCATGGCCGGCGAAGCAGGCCCCGCTGCTTTCAGCATAGTCATTTGTGCAACAAAGTACAGGTTGGCTTGAAGCCTTTTCATCCTGCCCGGGGAGCTACAAGGGCGAGTCACGCAATGCCTGCGGGAAAATGTAATAATCGAGACCCGCTTCATCACCCCTACCCCAATACGGAGACAACAATGATTCTGGAACTTGCCGACATCCGCATCCAGCCAGGCAAACAAGCTGAATTCGACGAAGCCATCCAGCGCGGCATCGTGCAGACGATTTCCAAAGCCAAGGGCTATCTCGGCCACAAGGTGCAAAAAGGTGTGGAAGCGCCTGAACGTTATCTGTTGATGGTGCACTGGGCGACACTGGAAAATCACACTGTCGATTTCCGCGAATCGCCGGCCTTCACTGAATGGCGCGGCATCGTCGGTCCTTTCTTTGCCAGCGCGCCGCACGTCGAGCACTTCGCCCTGCTGACCGAATCGAAATAAGTCCGGGACAAGTTAAAGCCGGACAAGATCGGGAAGCGCATCGGCGTCTTCCCGGATCTGCCTCTGCTTGCTACCGGCAGCACAGCACTCCATTCACTCTTGTCACAGTCCTGTCATCGCAGCAGGTCATTATCCTGCCGCAACAATGATTCCTCAAGGCAACACAACAACTAGGACAAGATGTGGAACGCATGACGCACAGGCCACTCTGACATGACCGCGCATGATCATCTGCTGGTCACGCGCAATACAACACAACACAGCACAACACTGATTTACCCGGACCTTATTGCATGAAGATTTTTACCCGCATCGCAGCCTTGTTCACCGTCGCCTGTGCCGCGGCGTGCAGCGAGCCGCCGGACGATACGCACTTGCAGGAGCGAGTGATTTCCGGGTTTTACCAACAGCACCTGAAGACGCATACGCCCGGCATTCCCAATGCCGACGAGCTCAAACTGCTGCAGCCTTTCCTGTCGCAAGCCTTGTTCGCGCTGCTGAGCAAAGCGTCGGAGACCGAAGTCAGATACCACGCCGCCGCCGAAGACCCGGTGCCTCCGCTGGTAGACGGCGACTTGTTCACGTCCTTGTTTGAAGGCGCCACCTCGTTCAAGCTGGACAGCTGTGAAAGCGAAGACAATCGCGCCTCCTGCCAGGTCAAGTTTCGCCACGCCGGAAGCAATGGCGGCAGCGACGAGAACTGGAAAGACAAGCTGTTGCTGATCAAGGAAAACAATCAATGGCGCATCGACGACATTGAGTTTCTCGGCAACGGCCAGTCGTCGCAGCGCGAATACCTGACCGATACGCTTAGCAGCATCGTTCAGGATTACAACTGAGACTCCCACTCCATCGCCAGACCGCAACTGCGGCTGGCGATACAGCGCGTTCCTTCACCACCGCAGCTGCCGCGCATATTGAAGAAATACGCCCCTTCTTCCGATAATTTCTCCATCAGCGACGCCGGCATGCTGCGGTACGATAGACATCAACGCGCTCATCCCTGCACAGTATTGCTCTGCGCGTGATGAGGCCGGCAGTTTGATTTATGATGTCAGCTGCATTTCCTCGCAGCAACCCGTCATTTTTAATCCGGGGCCGCTGACAGCGTGACCAGATAACAATACGGCAATAAAACAAGTAATGGGCCTGAAACCGGCACGGACATCCGCGTCGCAGACAAAAGGCCAGGGAGAAAAAGATCGTGAAGCAATTCGGCAATACTCTGATTCTTGCAGCCGCCCTGCTGATGGCGGGCTGCAGCGCCAGCAGCGAACAAGAGGCCAAGGACCTGGTCAACAGTTTCTATCAGACGCATCAATCCAACCGTCCGGCCGGCGCCTTGTCGCTCAAGGAACTGATCACCTTCCGCCACTTCCTGTCGGTGCCGCTGTTCGACCTGCTCAAGGATGTTTCCGTCGCCGAGGAAGCGCATCTGGCGCAGACCGACAACCAGACCCCGCCGCTGGTCGACGGCGACCTGTTCACCACGCATCCCAAGGGCGCCTCGACCTATCGCGTGCTCGGCTGCGAAGTCAAGGAAAGCACCAGCACCTGCTCCGTGGAAGTGATCTACAGCGACGCCAAACTGCAGTCGCCGTTCAAATCCACCGACCGCATCGTACTCACCCGCGATGCGCGCGGCTGGGTCATCGACAACATCGAGTACGGCAGCAGCGCCGCCAACAGCGGCATGCATCAGGGCGACCTGCAAAAAAGCCTGCAGGCGATCCTCAACAAGAATGAGCGGCGCATCGTTCAGTAAGCCCGTTCGCATCGCCATCCCAAATCGCCACGCGATCGGCGACAATCTTCGCGTGGCAGTGATCGTCGGTTAAAATCGCGGAAGTTCCGGCCCCGGCCGCGCCCGCTCATTCATTGCTCCGCAATCACCGACTCCTCACTGTCCCGATGTCCAATCACACCTTCCTCTGGCACGACTACGAAACCTTCGGCGCACAGGCACGCCGCGATCGTCCGGCGCAGTTCGCCGCGATCCGCACCGATGCCGACCTCAACGAGATCGGCGATCCGATCATGATCTATTGCAAACCCGCGCCGGATTTCGTGCCGGATCCGCAATCCTGCCTGATCACGCACATCACGCCGCAAGATTGCCTTGAGCGCGGCATTCCCGAATACCAGTTCGCCGCACGGATCGAAGAGGCCATGTCCGAACCAGGCACCATCGGCGTCGGCTACAACACCATTCGCTTCGACGACGAGATCACGCGCTTCATGTTCTGGCGCAATCTGATCGATCCTTATGCACGCGAGTGGCAGAACAATTGCGGCCGCTGGGATTTGCTGGACGTGGTGCGCACCACCTACGCGCTGCGCCCCGAAGGCATCGAATGGCCGAAAAAGGAAGACGGCGTCACGCCCAGCTTCAAACTGGAACACCTGACCAAAGAAAACGGCATCTCGCACGAAGCGGCGCACGATGCGTTGTCCGACGTGCGCGCGACCATCGCCTTTGCGCGCCTGATCAAAGAAAAGCAACCGCGCCTGTTCGATTTCTGTCTGGCCCTGCACAAGAAAGACCGCGTCGCCGCTGAAATCGGTTTGCCGACGCCGAAGCCCTTCCTGCATGTGTCGGGCATGTTCCCCGCTACGCAAGGTTGCCTCGCCGTGATGTGGCCGCTCGGTACGCATCCGACCAACAAGAACGAAATAATCGCCTGGGACCTGAGCCGCGACCCGAGCGAACTGGCCGGGCTGGACGTCGACACGATCCGCACCCGCATGTTCAGCAAGACCGACGATCTGCCGGAAGGCGTCTCGCGCCTGCCGGTCAAGACCATCCATCTGAACAAGTCGCCGATGGTGATCGCCAGTCTGAAGACACTCACGCCGGCGCGCGCCGCCGAACTCAATCTCGACATCGACGCCGCATTGCAAAACGCCGCCGCTGCTGCCGCCCTGCCAGAAATGGGGGCGGTCTGGGCCAAGGTGTTCCAGCGTCCGAAGGAAGCAGCGCCGGATGTGGATGAAGATTTGTACGGCGGGTTCGTCGGCAACAACGACCGCCGCCAACTGACGCAACTGCGCGCGCTGTCGCCGCAACAATTGGCACAGGCGCGCATCACCTTTGACGATGTCAGGCTGGAGGAACTGCTGTTCCGCTACCGCGCGCGCAACTTCCCCGACAGCCTGTCGGCGGAAGAAGCACAACGCTGGGAAGAGCACCGTGCCGCGCGCCTGTTTGAAGGCGAAGGCGGTGCGCGTACGCTGGACGAGCTGTTCGAACAGATTGACCAGTTGTCCGAAAGCGTGGATGAACGCGGCGAAGAAATCCTCGGCGCGCTGTATGACTATGCAGAAATGATTGCGCCGGAACGGTCCTGATCAAGCAGGCTCAACGGCAGAACACGGCCTGGCTGGTTTGCTGGGAGTGTTCTCTGTCGCGACATGAAGCCGGTTTATTGCGACGGCGAGTCGCCGCGATCACTGGTCGCCGGCGGTGCGTCCAGAGCAGGCAGCGATTTCAGCTTGCCGATAAATTCGCGCAGCGGCGACTGAATGTCTTCGAAAAGCGGATGTTTGCGATTCTTCAGGATGACCTCCCCGAACAGCTTCATCCCCAGCGCCAGCGAAGCGCTGGTATCCGCATCGAATTGATTCTTGCTGCGGATCTTGTCGATGATGCCGACAATATCGTCGTGATTGCCGGCTTCAAATTGCATCGGCGCATGCTGCGTCTGGCCTTCGGAAGCCGTCGCCAGATGTTCCACGGTAATGCGATAGCGATGTTCTCTCATTGCGAGTCCTTTCGGATTTTTTCGATTAAGACGCCGGTGACGGCCAACTGCGGCCGATCACGAGCGCAGGTCGAATCATCTTCAATCATGTGCGTTCAATCGCCACGGCGGCGCGATCGATGATGTCGATGATGGCGTGCAGTTGCTGCTGATCGAGTTCACCCTTGGCCAGCCGCGTATGCAGCGCCATTTTGAAATTCTGGATCGAGCGGCGCAGTTCCGGTGTGTCGGTGCCGGCGCCGCTGGCGCGTTGTTTCAACTCCAGACGCTTGAGTACGTGGTCCAGCGCTTCCTTGTTCTGATCCAGAAAGTCCACGCCTTCGGCGGTCACGCGATACAGCTTCTTGCCGCCGTTTTCCGCTTCCACTGCGGCATATCCCATTTCTTCGAGCAAAGTCAGCGTCGGGTAAATCACACCCGGGCTCGGACTGTAGTCGCCGCCGACCAATTGCTCGATGGCCTTGATGACTTCATAGCCGTGGCGCGACTTGTCCTGCAACAGATGCAGAATCACCAGACGCAGGCTGCCCTGCTCAAACATGCGCGGACCGCGTCCGCCTTCCCTGCCGCCGCGACCGCGACCGCCACCCTCATCAAACAGACCGCCGCCGTGATGCGGACGCTCATGGCGATGATGTGCGGGACCATGATGGCCCCCGATAAAACGTCCAAACATGATGTTTCCTTTCTTCGTTAAGACATTTACTAAGATATATCTTAGAAATTACTAAGTCAATACGTAGAAAGGAATTTATTTTGTTATCAGATCGTCACAACGATTTTGCCGAACTGTTCGTTTCCTTCCAGATAGCGATGCGCCTCGACGATCTGATCGATCGTAAAAATCCTGGCAATGATTGGTCGCAACGCGCCGGAGGCCAGCCCGCCGAGGATGAATTGCTTCGCAATATCAAGGTGCTCCGCATTGCCGATCAGTTCGTGTACAAGGTAGCCGCGCAACGTCAGCGTCTTGCTCAGCACCGCAGCCAAGGGAAACGGCGTCGGCTCCCGGCTCAGGCCGCCGTACTCGATCAACATGCCGCCGCGCGACATAGCCTCGGTCAACGGACCGAAAATCGGGCCGCCGACCGGATCGAGTACCACCCGAGCCCCCTGTGCATGTGTGATCCCGGCCAGGCGCGCGGCCAGATCTTCTTCAGACGAAGCCACCACGTGGGCTGCCCCGGCGTCCAGCAGCGCCTGCTTCTTGGCTGATGTGCGCGTAACGGCCACGGGAACGGCACCGACCATATTGGCGATCTGGATCGCCGCCAGCCCGACACTACTCGATGCGGCAGTGATAACCACGACATCGCCGCGACTCAACCCGGCAACGCCGATCAACGCGCCATAGGCGGTGAGATATTGCATCCACACAGCGGCGGCCTGCTCGGTGCTCAGCGAGGGGGGATTCCTGACCACCCTGCCGGCCGGGACGTTGATCAGTTCCGCATAGGCCGGCGAGCGCACCATCGATACCGGCGGAATGATGCTCACTGCCTCACCCGGTTTGAAGCCGGCCGCACCGTCACCGACGGCGACGACAAGACCCGCGGCTTCCAGCCCGAGGCCGGAGGGAAATACCGGTGTTTCGATATACGTCCCTGCCCGCAACAAGGCTTCCGCGCGATTCAACCCGAGCGCCTGCACGCGGATCTGCACCTCGCCTGCGCCGGGTGCCGCCGGCTCCACATCCTCGACAAGCAATACTTCCGGACCGCCATGCTGATAAAACCGAACAACCTTCGCCATATGAATACCTCGTAACCAGTAGTTATGAACGTACTCTACCAACCCAAAAATTACCGATAAATGGGCGATAATGAGCTTCACTAGTAACCATTGGTTTTGAATATGGATCGACTGACCAGCATGCATGTCTTCGTCAAAGCCGTCGATCTCGGCTCGTTTGCCGCCGCAGCCGACGCGCTCAGCCTGTCGGCGCCGATGGTCGGCAAGCACATCCGTTTTCTGGAAGAACGTCTTGGCGTGCGGCTCATCAATCGCACCACACGGCGTCAGAGCCTGACGGATTTCGGGCTGGCCTACTACGAGCGCTGCAAACTGATCCTCGCGGAATCGGACGCTGCCGACGGTCTCGCCGCCGACCATCTGGCGGAGCCGCGCGGCAAGCTGCGCGTAACGCTGCCCGTGCATTTCGGGCGCCATTGTGCGATGCCGGTCCTGCTCGCCTTCGCCCAGCGTTATCCGGCGTTGGAACTGGATCTGTCGCTGAGCGACCGCTTTGCCGATCTGGCGGAGGATGGCTATGACCTGGCCGTCAGGACCGGGCCGCTGGCCGACAGCGCCGGCATGGTGGCGCGCCGCATTGCGCGGCAACGCATGATTGTCTGTGCGTCACCCGGCTACCTCGATACCTACGGCACACCGGCGACCATCGAAGATCTGGCGCATCACCACGCGGTCGCTTATCGCCGCTCAGGTCCGGTGCCGCCGTGGCAGTTTCCTCGCACGGACGGGTCGTCCATCGACATCACGCCGCCGGCGCGCTTTCGCTTCGACGATCTTGCGGCGATTGCCGATGCCGTCAGTACCGGTGCAGGTCTGGGGTGGCTGCCGTCGTGGCTCGTGCGCGAGCGTATCGAGGCGGGGATGCTGGTGGAGGTCTTGCCAGAGCAGTCCGGCTATCCCTACGACGTTTTTGCGCTCTGGCTGCAAACGCCGCATCTGCCGTTGAAGGTCAGACTCGCAGTGGATGCCTTGGTCGACGAGCTGCCGCAGATCATGTCGGGAAAGCAAAGCGGCGACGCGTCGCAATGACGCTCGCCGCTTATGTCAGGGAGGAAATCAGGAGAAAAATCAGGAGAAAAATCAGGATTTAGGCTGTGAAGGCTGCGTCCACATCTTGTCCAGACCATTGTATTTCAGCCACTCTTCGCCGCCGCGCTGTTTGATGCGGTCTGTCGCATCGGGGTCGGACAGATCGATGACTTCGGAGTCGATGATTTCACCCTCGCTGTTGTAGCGGAACGCCTTCACCACCGGCTTGGTCAGGACCACCGAACTCTGGCGGATCACCAGCCCCAGACGGCCGGATTCCATCTTCAGCAGGGAACCGATCGGATAAATACCCAGCGTCTTGACGAAGGCCGACATGATGGTCTTGTCGAAATGACCGGTCCAGGTCGCCATGTTGGTGAGCGTCTCGGCGGGATCCCAGCCCTTCTTGTAAGGCCGCTCCGAAGTGACCGCATCGTACACATCGCAAACCGAGGTCATGCGCGCCAGCAGCGAAATCCCGGCGCCGCTCAGACCATGCGGATAGCCGGTGCCGTCGATCTTTTCGTGATGGTGCATGCAGACGTCGGTCGCATAGTCGGGGATATTGGAATTCTTGACCAGATGATCATGGCCGAGCACCGTATGGCGCTTGACGACTTCGAACTCCGCCGGCGTCAGGCTGCCCGGCTTGTGCAAAATGTCCACCGGAATGAAGGCCTTGCCGACGTCATGCAGCAAGCCTGCCAGCCCCGCCTCTTTACAGGCGACCTCATCCATTCCCAGCGTACGGGCCAGCGCCACCATCAGGGTGCACACCGCAACCGAATGCATGTAGGTGTAATCGTCAGCGATCTTCAGGCGCACGATGCTGGTCAATGCACTGCTGTCGCGCAAGATCGATGCGGTGACCTGATCGACCAGATGCTGACAGCGATCCATGTCGATGACGCGGCCCAGCCGCACATCGGTGAACATGGCCTTGGCAGTGTCCTTGGCGCTTTCGCACAGCAGGCGGGCCTGCTCGACTTCCGCAAAAAAAGGATCGGAAGCGGTGGCAATCGTCACCGTGACGGTCGGCTCGTCTTTGTTTTCTTCGGCTATCGACAGGACAGGCAGCGCCGGCGCTTCGTCGGCAGGGCTTTCTTCGGCGTCATCTTCCGCCGTCTCTTCGGGGACGTCCTTGCCCTGGTCGATATCGATCCAGCAGTCCGCAATCCCGCTCGCCTGCGCCTGCTGCAAATGCGCCGCGTCTTTCAGGAGGAAGCGATTTCTCCAAAAAGGATGGTCCATCCAGGACGCTTCGAAACCACAGAAGTACATTCCCAGTTCGAGTTGTTCGACTTTTATTTTTTTCAGGCGGCTCATGTTTCTGCAATCAGACAGGCTATCAGCCGAATTATCGCGTTATTTTGGGCTCACACCAAAATATTATTGCAAATATGAAAGCCGCTGCCTGATCTTTATTGCCGTACTTGCAACATCCCGCAGATGACGCACCCCGCTTCTTGGGCAAGCGCGCCGGAAGCCTGACCAGTCGCTGACTCAGGCAGTCCGGTACTGATAGGGATACTGGCTTTGCACGAACGGCAGCACATGCTCGCCTGCCAGCGGACGACTATAGTAATAGCCCTGGATCTCATCGCAGGAAAGGCGCTTGAGCCATTCGCGCTGGTCGATGGTTTCCACGCCTTCGGCGATGACGTTGATCCCCAGCGTATGCCCCAGACCGATCACCGCTTCCACGATGGCGGAGTCTTGCGAATGCGGTTTCAGCTGGCGCACGAAAGACTGATCGATCTTGAGCTTGTCGATAGGAAAGCGCTTCAGGTACGACAGGCTCGAATAGCCGGTGCCGAAGTCGTCAATCGACAGCTTCAGTCCGAGTGCGCGCAATTTGTGCAGCAACGCGATGGCGTTCTCGGTTTGTTCCATCACCGCACCTTCGGTGATTTCCAGTTCCAGCGTAGCCGGATCGATTTGCGTCTGTTGCAGCAAGCGTTCGATCTTGCGCAGGAAATCCGGATGCAAGAACTGGCGCGGCGAGATGTTGACCGCAATGACGAAATCCTTGCCGGTCTGTGCACGCAACGCCAGGATCTTCGCACAGGCACGTTCCAGCACCCAGTCGCCGATGGCGATCACCAGGCCGGACTCTTCGGCAATCGGGATGAATTCTGCGGGCGGCACCAACTGGCCGCCGCGACGCCAGCGCACCAGCGCTTCGAAGCCGATCAACTCGGCGTCGCGCAGACGCTGCTGCGGCTGGAAGTGCAGTTCAAGCTCGTCGCGTTGCAACGCGTGAATCAATTGCGATTCCAGATCCACGCGACGCTCGGCTTCGGTATTAAGTTCTTCGGAATAAGCGACCAGCAGATTGCCGCCGGCGGCGCGCGCCGATTGCAAGGCGGCGTCGGCGTTGCGCAGCAGGGTTGCGGGCTCGGTGCCGTGACGCGGATATTCCACCGCGCCCAGACTGAGACTGGAAAACACTTCATGCGCACGGCAGACGAACGGCGAATTCATGTCGGCCTGCAAGGCCTTCAAGGCCGCACCGAACGCCGGCGAGTGCGCCGGGTGGCGATACAGGATCACGAAATTGGCGCCGTCTAGCCGGAACACTTCGCCGTCATGCGCAGCGGCGGCGGCATTGAGACGATTGGCGATATCCATGGTCATCTGATCGGCAAACTCATGGCCGTAAGCGCCGATGACGCGTTCAAAGCGGTCGATACTGCCCAGCACCACAGCATGCGTACGGCCACGCAGACGACGCAGTCGACGCTCCAATGCGCGGCGATGGCCGAGTCCGGTCAGCGGATCATGGGCCGCCTGATGCGCCAGCGCATCTTCGGAACGGAAGCGCGCCCAGATGTGATACATCATGAACAGCGCCGTCAACAGCGCCAGCATGTTGAACCAGTGCACCAGATGGGCGATGCGATTGATGTTGCCGTCGACCAGGCCGCCTTCGCGCAACAACTCATTGACGTCATGCATGCTCTGCGAGGAAAGCTCCCACTGCACCAGCGGCGCCGCAGCGCTGCGTATGTTCTCGACGGTGGTCTGCATCACCAGCGACAGGCCGATGCCCGAACCGATCACCAGCAGCAGCAAGGTATAAATGGGCCAGCGCGCATGCTTGCTGACGCGCTGCCTGAAATCATCCATGAATCCCGGAGAAAAACGTGAAGCCAGACCAGCCGGCAAGTACTGGGAAAGGCTGGTCTTCAGCTTTTCAACAAGCATCGCGACAGACTTTGGCGGCGCCGGTTCCGGCGTTCGTTTAGCCTTCGGTTTGAAGGATTGCGACAACAGGTTTTCCATTTTCCCCTCCATTCATGTGGGCGAACCCGCTTCAGGGCGCCAGCACTTGTTCAATACACCGGACCATCTCGTTGCCGTTGAAAGGCTTGCTCAAAAAGTGTGCGGCACCTGCCGCCATCGCACGTGCACGTGTGGCCGGCGACGGATAAGCGGTCACCACAATGACCGGCACCGCGCACTGTTCTTTCCGGAGAAATTCCAGCAACTCCACCCCGCTCATGCCAGGCATCTGCACATCCGTGATGATGCAATCGATCTGCGCATAGGCTGCCCTGGCAACAAAATCGTCCGCAGATGAAAAGCCGGCCGCCTCCAGGCCGAGGGAACGTGCCAGACCCACCAACGCATCGCGCACCGAACTGTCGTCATCTACCACTGCAATCTTGCTGATCTTTGTCACGCCGTATCCTTGTTGCCATCAGCCGCCTGCAATCCTGGCCGCAGGCAGTGTTTATGAATCCATGGATGCAGAGTAACAAACATGCGGCCGCGAAATAACCATACGATGGTATGAGTAGAGGACCGAAAAAACAGAGGAAAAAGAAGGATACGGCCCGCAAAAGCAGGCCGTGAAAGGGATTCATGACTTCCATCAGGATAGACGCAGAGCCGGATGGCTGCGGCGTCGCTGACAGCTCGGGCGGCGACCGTCAGGAAACCGGCGGCTCCAGCGCCTGCACCATGCGCACCAGATCGGCGAAGGACTTGGCCTGCATTTTCTTCATGGCGTTGCCGCGGTGGATCTTGACCGTGATTTCGCTGGTGCCGAGCTGACCGGCGATCTGTTTGTTGAGCAAGCCGCTGGCCGCCAGCTTCATGACCTCCGACTCGCGCGGCGTCAGGCTGGCGTAGCGAGCCGCCAGACCGGAACTGGCTTGCCGCGACTCGCGCGATTTGCGGTCCTTGTCCAGCGCAACGCCGACAGCGTCGAGCAAGTCCTGCTCGCGAAACGGCTTGGTCAGGAAATCGACCGCCCCCGCTTTCATCGCCCGTACGCTCATGGGAATATCGCCATGCCCGGTCATAAGGATGACCGGCATGGTGCTGCCGGACTTGAGCAGCTCCGCCTGAAAGTCCAGCCCGCTGATGCCTTGGAGCCGCACATCCAGCAACAGGCAACTGGGCGCATCAAGCGCCGCCCGCTGCAAGAAGGCGGCGGCCGATGCAAATGCCTGCACCTGCATGCCCACTGAACGCAACAAGCTGCTCAAGGCGCCACGCAGCGCCTCATCGTCGTCGACGATATAAACCATCGGTACCGCCGCCATGGCGGCTGTCGGATTAGCCATGGATGACCTCCTCCGCTGCAGCCGGCAAATGGAACGAAATCGTCGCACCATATACATCGTTGTTCTGCGCCTGAATCCGTCCGCCGTGCGCTTCAATGATGGAGCGGCAAATCGGCAAACCCATCCCCATGCCATCCTTTTTGGTGGTGAAAAAAGCCTCAAACAGGCGGCCGATATGTGCAGCAGGAAAGCCCGGACCGGTGTCGGATATCGTCATCGCCACACTCGTTCCCTCTTCCGTCTGGCGCAAGAATGACTTGACGCTTAACAAGCGTTCTTTGCTATGCGCTTCGGTCATGGCCTGGATGCTGTTCATCAGCAAGTTGATCACCACCTGCTGCAATTGCACGCGGTCGGCGCATACCGGCGACAGGTCGTCTTGCAGGTCAAGGCTGAGCAGCACACCTGTGCGCGCCAGCTCCCGCTGCACCAGATCACAGCTCTCGCGCGCCACTTCGTTGAGATTCAGCGCGACATAAGATGGTTCGGCCTTGCGCGCCATGGCGCGGATGCGGCGGATGATTTCGCTGGCGCGGTGCGCATCGCGCAGCATGCCGTCGACCGCCATGCGCGCTTCATCCAGATCCGGCTGCGGCCGGTTGAGCCAGCGCAGGCAGGCTTCGCCATGCGTAGCGATCGCCGCCAGGGGCTGATTGACTTCATGCGCGATGGAAGCCGCCAGTTCACCCAGCGTGGTCACGCGGCTGGTATGCGCCAGCTGCGTCTGCGCCTGATGCAGGGCTTCTTCACGCTGGATCAGGGCATTGGCGGCGGCCTGCCCTTTCAGCGCCAGGAAGGCGGTGATGACGATTGCCGCCAGACTCACAAGACAACGCGCCAACGCTGCGTCGTAAGTAGTCAGGCCGTGCGATGTAGCGTAAGCGACCAGCGTAAGAACGATACATAAAGCGGTCATTGCCACCACGCCGCGCCGCGGCCATGCCGCAACCGACAGCAGTACAACCACGACATACAACACCGCAATGGCGATATCCAGCGGCGTCAATGCATCGATTGCAAAGATCGCCACCGTCAACACGCCTGCACTGATCGGCAGCAGCGGTGATCGAGCGGAAATGAACATGCCAGCCCCTGTTATTGATGTTCTGTTTGTTGTTTTCAGACCTACCTCTGCGTGCGAGTATAAGCGCGGATGAATTGTAAGAACATGCGTATTACACTAAAGTATAAGTAAGCGGCATCAGGTTATACGAGCCTGCAGCGGAGAAACGACAGACGCCGGCCGGCGCTGTCTCGCGGTATCGTCTGGGGAAAACGGCCTGATCTGCATATAGTTTCCCTGCCTGCTTCACACAAAGCGGATCGGTGCACCGGTATCCATTTCTTCATGGAAAGCACGGTTCATACCCACGTATGATTGGCGTGGCACAGTCGGCGGCATAGCATAAAAAAGCTGGTGCACCTGCGCCAGGGGGAGAACATGATGACGCTCTACGAAACACTTGCCGACACGATCAGTCAGCAGATCGAACAAGGCCTCATGCGGGAAGGCGAAAAGATTCCGTCCGTCCGCCGCACGAGCCAGTTGCACAATCTCAGCATTTCCACGGTGATACGCGCCTTCCTGTTGCTGGAGAGCCGCGGCATCATCGAAAGCCGTCCGCAGTCCGGTTATTTCGTCCGGGTGCATGGCAAAGATCCCGCCTCACGCAAGGACGGCAAGCCGCAAGACACCGTTCCGCTGGACGTCAGCGGCGAACCGCCCGTCACAGCTTCCATGCCGCCCTATGCGATGGCGCTGTCGAACCTGCGCTCGATCAACAGCAAGAACTCCTTGCCGCTGGGCTCACCCTATCCCGACCCCTCCTTGTTTCCCTGGGCCAGAATCAGCCAGCTGGCGCGCGGACTATATCGCCGCCGCGAGCGCCAGGAACTCATGGGCGCCTTGCCGCCAGGCAATCAAGAACTGATCCGCCAGATCGCGCGCCGCCATCTGGAAACCGGCATGGCGATCAGCGCTGCTGAAATTATCATCACCGAAGGCGCCACCGAAGCCATCAACCTCTGCCTGCAAGCCATCGGCAAACCGGGCGACGCCATCGCCGTGGAGTCGCCCACCTATTACGCCGTGCTGCACGCCATCGAACGCAGAGGCATGCTGGCCGTGCCGATCCCTACCGATCCCGAAGCCGGCATCGACGTCAACGCGCTGGAAAGCGCCATCATCGCCTCAACCGACCGCCGCATCGTCGGCTGCATCGTCATGCCCAACTTCCAGAACCCGCTCGGCTTCAACATGCCGGAGCGGCGCAAAAAAGCGCTGGTCGAGATGATGACGCGACATGGCTTGCCGATCATTGAAAACGATGTCTACGGCGAGTTGCATTTCGGCGAACAACGGCCCAAGTCGCTCAAGGCCTTCGACACGCAGGGGCTGGTGCTGTACTGCAGCTCGTTCTCCAAAAGCCTGACCGCCGAATACCGTATCGGCTGGACGCTGACTGGACGCTACCGTCAGGAAATCGAGCATCTGAAGTTCCTCAACACCGTGACCACGCCGTCTCTGCCGCAAATCGCCATCGCCGAATATCTGAAAAACGAAGGCTACGATTTTCATCTGCGCCGCCTGCGCAAGACCTATGCACAGCAAGTCCGCATCATGACTGCGGCAGTCAAGCGCTTCTTCCCCGAAGGGACCACGACTTCGCAGCCCGGCGGCGGCTATCTGCTGTGGATCGTGCTGCCGGCGCACGTCAATGCGCTGGAACTATATTCCCGCGCGCAAGCGCTCGATATCAGCATCGCACCGGGTCCGATGTTTTCTCTCGACGGCGGCTTCACCAACTGCGTGCGTCTGAACTACAGCTTTGCCTGGAACCAGACCATGGAAACGGCAGTGCGCACGCTCGGCGAGATTGCCAAAGAACTGAACGAAAAAGAACCGGTCATTGAATCGGCCGAAATTCACCGGGCCCGCTTCATCGAAGCGAAGAAGGCTGCAGACGCCGCCGCGCGCAATGCAACGCTGCCGCCTCAGGCAATCGGACTGACCAAGGCCAATTGATGGATGCGGCCGCCGGTCTGGGCCGTCCCTTCCGACGCGATGAACCAGCTTCCCAATTCAGAGATGGGTCCCGGCTTGGCGAACAGATATCCCTGAAAGCTGCCGCATCCTATCTTCCTCAATGCCGCCCATTGCTCGGCGGTCTCCACCCCTTCCGCCACCACCTGCAAGCCCATGCTTTGCGCCAGACTGACGATGGTCCTGACGATCGATGAGGCGTGCGGCGTCAACAGCATGTCCTGCACGAAGGACCTGTCGATCTTCAACTGATCGATGGGCAGCTTCTTCAGATAGCTCAGCGAGGAATATCCGGTACCGAAATCGTCGAGCGAAAAGCCCACGCCGTGCGTCTTGAGCATGCTCATCTTGGCGATCAGATCTTCGATGTCGGTCAGCAGCATGCTCTCGGTCAATTCCAGTTTCAGCCGCCGCGGATTGGCGCCGGTACGCTCGATGATCTGCAGGATGCGTTGAGTAAATTCGGGCTGGCGGAACTGCCGCGCGCTGACATTGACCGCGATTGTCAGATGCTCGGTTTCATAGCTCTTCGACCAGTGCACCAATTGCTCGCAAGCCGTTTCCAGCGCCCACTCGCCGAACTCGACGATGATGCCGGACTTCTCCGCCTGGCTGATGAAGGTGCCGGGAAACACCAGCCCGCGCAACGGATGGCCCCAGCGCATCAGCGCTTCGACGCCGCTCAGCCGTCCTTCCGCATCGACAATGGGCTGGTAATGCAGCAGCAATTCGCGGCGCGTCAGTGCATGACGCAAATCGCTTTCCAGCATGGCGATTTCATCCAGCGCCTCCTGCATGCCGGGATTGAA
Source organism: Herbaspirillum sp. GW822-FHT03A08 (assembly GCF_058801885.1). Taxonomy (NCBI): domain Bacteria; kingdom Pseudomonadati; phylum Pseudomonadota; class Betaproteobacteria; order Burkholderiales; family Oxalobacteraceae; genus Herbaspirillum; species Herbaspirillum sp. GW822-FHT03A08. Next base: position 953,769 of record NZ_JBXANR010000001.1, read on the forward strand.
GAAGCGGAAGGTATTGCGGCCGGCCGCCTTGGCTTCGTACATCGCCATGTCGGCCTGACGCAGCAGATCGTTGACGGTGTGCAGGCCGGCGCCGAACATCACTACGCCGATGCTGGGCGTGCTGCGCAGTTCGTAGCCGCCCAGCGAATAACCGGCATTGAGCGCCGAAAGCACTTTGCGGCAGACGAACTCGGCATTGTTGGCGGCCTCTTCCGGCGTCGTTCCCAGGTCGTCCAGCAAGATGACGAACTCATCGCCGCCCAGACGCGCCACCGTGTCGGCTTCGCGCGTTACCTGCTTCAGGCGCAGGGCGACGATGCCCAGCAACTGATCGCCCATATCATGTCCCATGGTGTCGTTGAGAGATTTGAAATTGTCGAGGTCGACGAAGATGACGGCGCCGTGATAGCCGCCCCGGCCGCTTTTGGCGACCGCATGCCCGAGCCGGTCCAGCAGCAGGCGGCGGTTGGGCAGATTGGTCAGCCCATCGTAGAAGGCCAGATGCGCAATGTCTGCTTCTGCTTTCTTGCGCGCGCTGATATCCATGCGCGTACCGACCATGCGCAAGGGACGCCCCTGCTGGTCACGCTGCACCACCCTGCCGCGGCACTGGATCCAGACCCATTGGCCGTCGCGATGCAGCATCTGATACTCGGCCTCAAAGGAATTGGAACTATCGATCAGATGCAGGCGCAATGCCTCATCCAAGGCCTCGCGATGTTCCGGATTGACCAGCTTGCGCCATTCGCCGGGGCCGTTGTGCTGCTTCTCCGCCGAGTAACCGAGGATAGCGTTGCTGCGTGCATCGACAGTGCGGCAGTCGCTGGGGATGTGCCAGTCCCACAGACCGAGATTGACGCTGCTCAGCGCCAGCTCCATGCGTTCCGCAGCTTCCGCCTGGCGTTCTTCCTGAATGCGTTTGAGACTGTGCACCATGCCGCGGCGACGCTGGATGAAAGCCAGCACCAGTGCGCCTGTCAAAGCGAAAGTGCCCCACGCCGACAGATAGGACAAAGCCAGGTCATGCCATCCCGCATGCAGGCGCTCGACGTTGCGCGTCAGGCTGATGACCAGGGTCTTGTCGAGTCCCATGTCGCCCGGCGTGACGGTGCGTTGCACCACCATGCGCTTTTCGCCGTTTGCGGTGCGCCCGGTCAACACGCTGGTGCTGCCGCCGCTGCGCAGATGGCGCGCCAGAAAATCGTCGTCGTTGATGGCCTGCGAACGCATCTCGGTCAGGTTGGCCGGTACGAAGAGTATGCGGCGGCCGTCTTCTTCGGTGATGGCGCTGTTCATGTCTTCCGCATACAGTGCGGAACGCATCACGGCGTCGAAATATTCAGGATTGAGAATGGCGCTGATCACGCCGGCATTGCGCCCCTCCGCATCCAGCAGCGGTACCGACAGCTTGATGTTGAACACGCCCGGTGTGTTCTCATAGGGTTGCGACAGATACATCAGGTTGCGTGAATACATGCGTGAGATCTGCGACAGAAAATCGCGGTCGTCGAGATGGCGATCGCCCATGTCATCCGCCGACATGCGTATCTTGCCGTCGGCATTGATCACCACCATGGCGCGTACGCCCGGCATGGCGCGCTTGAGCGACTGCAGCAACAGTTGCTGACAGGTGGCGTCGCAATGACTGGGGTTGCCGATGGCGTCCCTCGCACTGTCCAGCGCGTTGCGCACGCCCTGAAACTGATGCGACAGATTCTCTTCGATAATGCGTGTCTGCATCTGCATGCGCGAAGTTTCGGCGGTGGTGATGAGCCGCCGTTCGGACCAGATGAAATTGGCAATCAGCAGTGCGGCAAAGACCAGCACGGCCACAAATGCGCCCCATTCCAGAACGGTGCGATTAAAACCCACATGATCGAACAGATGTTTACGCATGACGCCTCCAAGGCCTGATGCAAACTCAGGCAAAGCTTTCCGGCAACAGCAGCGACGGCTGCGGTACGGATCGCGTTGACAATTGCGCTGGCGACTGCGCCGGCAACTGTGCAGATAAATGTGCAGATGAGTGAGCAAATAGGTGAGCGGGCCGGACCACGGCCTCCGCCAGCTTGAAGCGGCCGGCAACGCGTTCCAGCTCGGTCGCCTGTTCGCTCAACGCCGCCGCAGCGGCAGCGGCTTGCTCCACCAGCGCTGCGTTCTGCTGAGTGACCTGATCCATTTCCGATACGGCGTGATTGATCTGGTCGATACCTGAACTCTGCTCATTGCTCGCCATTGCAATATCGGCCATGGTCCGGCTGATGCCACGCACCTGCGCGACCACGTCTTCGATGGTGCGCCCGGCGTCTTCCACCTGACGTCCGCCGGCCTCGACCTGCTGCATGGATTCATCGATGAGCGCCTTGATCTCATGCGATGCCGTGGCGGCGCGCTGCGCCAGGCTTCTGACCTCGGTGGCGACAACCGCGAAGCCGCGTCCCGATTCGCCGGCACGTGCGGCTTCCACCGCTGCATTGAGCGCCAGGATGTTGGTCTGGAAGGCGATGCCGTCAATGATGGCCGTGATGTTGACCACTTGCCTGGACGTCTTGTCGATGGCCGCCATCGTCTCGATGACGCGACCGACCGCCAGGCCGCCTTCGTGCGCAGCATTGGCCGCGGAACTGACCAGTTGGCTGACCTCGCGAGCATGGTCCGCATTCTGGTGCACGGCGCCGGTAAGTTGCTCCAGCGACGACGCCGTTTCTTCCAGCGAACTGGCTTGCGCTTCGGTGCGCGCCGACAGGTCCATATTGCCGCGAGCGATTTCCTGCGAGGCCTGCAGGATGGCGTGCGCGCCCTGCGCTACCTGCGCAATGATGTCGCCCAATCCGGCATTCATATCCTTAAGCGCCAGCAGCATCTGGCCGGTCTCGTCGCGATTGGTCACGATGATCTGCTGGCGCAGGTCTCCCTCGGCGACTGTGCGCGCAAAAGCAACGGCGCGTGCCAGCGGACGGGTGATGCTGCGGCTGATCCACCACGCCAGCAGGGTCGCCAGCACCAGCGTCGCGACGCCCAGCGCAATCATCACAAATCTGGCGGAACTGACGATGCGTTGCGACTCAAGCCGGCTCTTCGCGACGACATCGCGCTGATGCTCGACCAGCACCTTGATTTGTGCCTGCAATGCCTCCAGCAACGGCATGGTCTGCCTGCGCGCCAATGATGCGGCCGCGGCATCGTCGCCTGCATCGAGCAATTTCGACACCTCGAGATAGGACGCCGCATACTTCTGCCGGGCCTCCTTGACTGCATCCAGATATTTCTTTCCCTCATCGGACATGACCAGGCGATCCAGCGTCTCTACCGCCTTGAGCGATATCGCAATATTGCTCATCACTTCGCCTTTGATCTTCGCGATTTCGGCTTTATCGGTAGTGATGAACAAAGACAGGACCCGTCCCATATTGGAGCGAGTCACCCCATCAACAGTCTGTATCGCATCCAGCTTGGCCCAGTCCTCATCCATCACCTTTTCCTGGATCGCGGAAATTCTCTGAACCTGGAAAAGACTGATGACGATCAGCACCGCCATCATGAAGAGTACAAAGGCGAACGCCATTGCGAGTCGAACACGAATAGAGAAATTGCCTGGCTTCATTTGAGTCTCCCGATGGACGTGCATGAACCGGGAACAGATGTTCGATGCGAACGTCTTCATTCCAGGTTGCATTGTCAGGAGCAAGTCTAGAAGCAAGACGCGATGCGATGGACATACAAACCATCGTACGAACGGGGAGTACAGTTATGCAGGAATGAGAACGCCTTACCGCAACGTCTCTACGCTCTCAATTCCTTATCCAAAGCGGAGTTCAGGGAAACTGTGTACTTTAAAAATGAAGACAGAAAGAGTACAGATGACGCTCGCGTGACGCCAGACTGTATTGCAGAACATGCCTGGGGCGCTCTCGCTTTTCGATGAAAACAAGCAGCCGGGCGTGTCATCAGACATCTGTTCAGTGCAAGGTAATCAGCGCGCGCTTGAGGCCGTTCACCACTGCGCCGGTGCGTGTGTCCGCCGACATTTTGTACAAGATGTTATTGACGTGAAACTTCACGGTGCCTTCCGTGACCAGCGCCAGCCGGGCGATTTCCTTGTTGCTCTTGCCCTCGGACAGCCACTGCAAAATCTCCAGTTCACGTTCCGAAAGCGCGTCATGCTCGACACGCGCGGCCAGCTTTCCCGCCATGTAGGGACTGACGTATTTGTTGCCGCGCATGACGGTGAGAATGCACTCGACGATCTGCGCAGCTGGTGCGTCCTTGAGCAGATAGCCGCGCGCGCCGGCCTTCAGTCCGCGGAAGATGTCTTCTTCGCCATCGAGCGAAGTCAGTATCACAACGTGCGCCTTGGGTGAGATGGCGCGGATGCGGCGGATCGCTTCCATTCCGTCCATTTCCGGCATGTTCAGATCCATCAGCACCAGATCGGGGCGCAGCAATTCGAATTTCTCGACAGCGATGCCACCGTTCTCTGCTTCTCCGGCCAGCAGGAACAAGGGTTCGTCCTCAATGATCTGGCGCAAGCCCAGACGAATCATCGGATGATCGTCGACCAGCAGGACGGAAATCGGTTCAGCAGAAGTTGCATTTGCGTTTGCGTGCGAAGTGAGGTTCGTCATCATGGCTCCGATCAGAAATAACGGTCTGGTGGAAATGCAGTAGTTCAATGCACAAACAGTTCAATGCGCAACAAGCGCATGCGGAAATTGCAGCCTGACAGTCACACCAAGTGAAGCCGTGCTGACCACATCCAGATTTCCACATAGCAATGCGGCGCGTTCTTTCATGCCCGCCAGGCCGAAGGACGGAAGTTTGTCGCGCGCCGATTGCTCCGGCTGAAAACCGCCGCCGTTATCGGTGATCGAAATCGTCACAACGCCATCTCTATGACGCACCGTGCAAACGATGCGATCCGGCGAACCATGCTTGAGCGCATTGGCGACGGCCTCACCGGCAATGTGCAGCACTTCATGCAACGGCTCCCGTTCCATCGGCAGCATCACCCCGGCGTCGGCATCAAATTCGAGCGCCACGCCGCTGTATTGCAAGGCGCGAACCAGACGTACGTGCAAGGCGGTGCACAGCTCTCTCAGCTCCTGCCTGTTACGGGGCTGCGGCATAGTCTGCGTTGTCTGAATGGAGGCCGACTGCCGCAGCTCGCCGACGCGCCGGCGCATGCCGGCGACGGTATCTTCCGTGATCCGGATGGCGCGTTCCAGGTGGCTGTCCGGCACCGTCTGCGATTGATCCTGTTTCTGCAACGCTCGCTGCGCTGCGCGCAACTGCATCAAGCCGGCGGTGACGTCCTGCAAAAATCCATCGTGCAAATCACGCGCCAGCTTCAATCTTTCCTGCGCGATGCCGTCTTGTGCAGATCCGTGTTGCGGCAACGCTTGCCCGACAGACGGCTGCTCAAACAGCTGCGCGAAGACCAGCGCGGCATCGAAAGCTGGTTCGAAAGTTGATCCCACATCTGAAGAACCAGCGACCGGGCGACCGGACGGATGCTTCCTTTGTGCCGCAGCAAGGCGAACAAGGCGGGAATGAGGTGCGGTATCCATGACATCAATGCTCCTGTTTTTCTGATCTTGAATTGTCTTGAACACATCTTAGTCGCCGCTTCATCGCATTTCCATGCCACTTTGGATTGATCCTCCTATACCAAGGTATAGCCCCGAGGCGTAGCCAGATGGCGCTGGCAGAGGATGCAAGATCGCCACGCAAATGGAAAAGGACGCCATTCCGGCGTCCTTCCTTTGCGTGCCACCTTTTCATGTCTTGATGTCTGCGCGAATACCGTCTGATCAGTAAATATCGACCGCGTGCATCCCCAGCGCCGGCCTGCGCGCGCGGATCGACATACCTTGCTTCGGCTTCCTCGCCGCCGGAACCATCACAATCTGTTGTTCCGCAATGATGGTCTCGGCCTCGAATTCGTCGAGCTTGAAGAAACCGACCGCGAGGTTCAAGGTATCGGCCTGCACTCGCAAGGCGTTGGCGGCGACCGTCGCCTCTTCCACCAATGCGGCGTTCTGCTGTGTCGCCAGGTCGATGCGCGCGATTGCCCGATTGACTTCGGCGATGCCTGCACTTTGCTCGACGCTGGCGGCGCTGATCTCGCCCACAACATCCGTCACGTGGCGCACGCTGCCGACCACTTCATTCATGGTGACGCCGGCGCGCTTGACCAGTTCGCTGCCCAGTTCCACCTTCGCCACCGAGTCGTCGATAAGCGACTTGATCTCTTTGGCAGCAGCCGAGCTGCGCTGCGCCAGCGTTCTGACCTCAGTGGCGACCACTGCAAAGCCCCGGCCCAGTTCACCGGCGCGCGCCGCTTCCACTGCGGCGTTCAAGGCAAGGATATTGGTCTGAAACGCGATACCGTCGATGACGCCGATAATGTCGACGATCTTGCGCGACGATTCGTCGATGGAATTCATGGTCTGCACCACCTCCTCGACAATGGCGCCGCCCTCGATTGCAATCGTCGAGGCGCTCACCGCCAGGCGATTGGCTTCACCGGCGCTGTCGGCATTGCTCTTCACGGTGGCGGTCAGTTGCTCCATGGTGGATGCCGTCACCTGCAAGGAGCCGGCCTGGTTCTCGGTACGTTCGGAAAGATCCAGATTGCCTTGTACGATTTGCCGGCTGGTCACGGCGACCTGCTCCGAGGTGCGGCGCACTTCCGTCACCGTCGACTTCAGATTACGGCTCATGCCCGCCAACGCACCCATAATGCTGGCGCGGCCGTATACGGTGTCGGGGACATCAGCCTGGCGATAAAGCTCACCGCGGTCGACTGCACGAGCCAGCGCCGTCACTTCCCACGGCTCGGCGCCGACGATGCGTTTGACACGGCGAACCACCAGCATGGCCACGATCGTGCCGATGGCGATGGAGATCAGGCACAGCAACACCATGAAGGCTTCAAAGCCGGCGGCGCGATGTCTGGCCTTGTCTGATTCGATCTGATTCTTGTGCTCTTCGGCCGCAACGAAATTGTTGATGGCTTGCAGCCAGTTGATGAACTCAGGCTTGACGCGGCTCAGCAGAAATTCGCGCGCCTGGTCTGCCTGCCCCGCCTGGCGCATGGCAATGGCCTGCATCACCAGCGGCATGGCGCGTCCTTCGACGGCGTCGATGGCGGAGAACAAATTTTGCTCGCCGGTATCGGCGTGCCTGCCGTCGCTGACCTCTCTCGCCAGTGCCGCCTGCGATTCGCGGTATTGACCGTCCAGACGCGTGACGGCGCTCAATGCATCGGGCAAGCCGGCCTGATCCACCAGCGTCATGTCGCGCAAAGCAATGGCGCGTTCATGGATGCTGCTGCGCATGGCGACGGCATAGTCCTGTTTGACCGAATTGACGTCGTTGATGGTGCGCAGATGGTTCTCGATGGCGTTGACTTCGATGATGCTCAGGACGGTCAGTCCGATCATCAGCAGGAACACCAGCGAGAAGCCGATGCCCAGGCGCGTTCCTATTGTCATTTCCCGGCGTTTTGCAGTAGTTTTCATCATGCCTCCAGAAGGTATCTGTCCAATTAAGCTTGCTGGGGACAGAATGACGCATCCGGACGTGCAAAACACTAGTCAAAAGGCAAGGCGCAATGCGGCTGATCGGCAGGCAAATACTTGCCGTACATCAGCAGATCGAAAGCGAATAGCTTACGGCTGGCGAGAAGGCGTATTTTCAAACCGGTGGTCGGGAATGAACCAGAGTACGGCCAGCACGACATAGATCGCCGTACCGGAGAGCGGGCTCCAGACCGATAGAGGAATCGCCAAGCCGTACAGCACAATCGAGGCGGAGTTCTTCAGGCCGTTTCCGGCTGTTTTCGCCAGCCGCGAATCGCTGCCTTCGCTGGCGATCAATGCCCGCCGCAATAGCAGAAACGCCACCGAGCACATCAGCAGCACCGCACCATAGGAAGCCACCGGCACCGGATCGCGATGGTGTTCGGCGACCCAGTTGGTGACAAAGGGAATCAGCGACAGCCAGAACAGCAGATGCAGATTGGCCCACAGAATGCGGCCGTTGACGCGGCTGACCGGTTGCAGCAGGTGATGATGGTTGACCCAGTAGATGCCGACGTAGGTAAAGCTGAGCAGATAGCTCAGCAGCTGCGGCACCAGCTTGAGCAAATCCGCCAGGCCGGCGCCATGCGGCATTTGCAGGCCCAGCACCATGATGGTGATTGCGATGGCGATCACGCCGTCGCTGAATGCTTCGAGTCGGTTTTTATTCATGGGCGACAGCATCGGCGGAAATGCCTCCGGCGTCAATCCTGCCGCACCAATCCTCCGGTTCCCATCCTTGCGGCGAAATCATCGCCCGGATGCACAAATGCCGGGTCATGGATAGAATACGGATGGCAACGCAGCGAGGCTGGAAAAACCGCTGCAGATCGCCAGAGCAAGCCGCCGCAGGCAAGCACAGGCAGAAGCACAGACACAAGCAGCGTATCATTGCCCGCCCCCCAAACCCTTCATCAGAAAGACCACATGAGCGTCACTGACGACACCAGCAACCGTTCGCAGCTCCAGCAACTCGCCAGGGAACTGCGCAAAATGCACAAGCAGCTGATCGATCATCAGTCAAAGAGTTTTGGCGATGTCGGCAACCCTTTCGAACATCTGCAACTGGTGACGATGCATCCTGATTTTGCGTGGCTGCGCATTCTCTCGGAATTCATGGTCGCGCTGGACGAGCGGCTGGACGACAAAGAACCCATCGACGACGCTTCCGTCACTGCCTTTAAACAAGCAGTGGAAGGCCTGATCGGCCCGGCCGATGCGAGCCAGCCCGAATTCAGAAAAAAATATCTGGCCGCCTTGCACGACTCGCCCGAGACGACCATGCTGCACGGCGGACTGCGTCTGGCGCTGGGTCGGCTGGCGCGTCCCGCCAAACCTTAGTTTTCCGCGGGTCGTTCCAGTCATTGCGGATAAAAAAGCGCGCCTGCAGCAGACGCGCTTTTTTTCATCGACGCAGACGGAACCCGCGCACAACTCAGGCGCTTAATTCAGGCGCTTAACTCGGGCGCTTGATTCAGGCACCCGCCCGGCGTCACTTCCTCAGACTGCGGCCCACTGTCCGGCAATGGCCGCCAGTTCCGCTTTGGCGCGCACCAGTGCAGCTTCGCGTTCTTCGGCGGCGCTGAACGTCAGCGGCTGGGCATCGACGAAGGTCGGCGCGGCAACCCCAAGGAAACCGAAAGCGGCGCGTAACGCCGGCGTCAATGCATCCATGGCGCTGAACGGCGTACCGGGACGCAGGTCGGCGCCGCGTGTCGTGATGAACAATGCCTTGTCCGCCATCTGGCCGACGTAGCTGCCGTCATCGCCGATCTTGTAAGTCAGATTGGTGCGCACGATGTTGTCGACGAAGGCCTTGAAAGACGAAGGCATCGAGAAGTTGTACATCGGCATGGCGAACACATAGGCGTCTGCTGCCAGAAGGCGCGCGCACAAGGCATCGGAAGCTTCCAGCGCTTGCTTCATGGCCGGCGTGCGATCCGCTTCCGGCGTGTAGGTGGCGATGGTGAAAAGTTCATCGACGTGTGCCGGTGTATTCACGCTCACGTCAAGGTAGTCAACCTCAACGTCGGGACGCTGCTGCTTCAGCAGATCGATAAAGTGACGCGACAGCGCGCGCGAATTGGACCATTCGCGCTTGGCGCTGGCGTCAACGTGAAACAATTTCATGAAACTTTCCTTCTAAAAATGATGATGGATGCTGCGCTCAGGCGCTTGCCTTCGCTGGGATAATCGGTTTGCCGAAGCGCATCGAACTTGTCAGCAATCCCTGACGGAAATAGAACCGCTGTGCCAACGCGTTGCCCAATCCCGTATCGAGAACGAGCCGCACGCAGCCCGCCTGCTCCGCCACGACTGTCAGTGCATCCAGCAAACGCGCGCCCCAGCGGCTGCCGCGCGCGGTTTCGGCGGTGACCAGATCGTCGACGTAGAGAAATTTTCCATAGACCAGATTTTCCTCAAAACGGTAACCGGCCAGCGCGACTGCCCGATCGCCGTCCCATGCCGCAAGCAGACGGTAGGACTGGGTCTGCTGACGGGCAACGCGCTCAAGAAAATCCTCTTCGCCCTGCAGATGCGGCCGCAACTGATGCATTACCGCATAGCAGGCGCGCAAGGACTCCTGCGTATCGGCATGGCGCAAGGCGAGGTCGCCTATGTCTGCTGATTGAACAGCGGCTGGCCGGTTCTGTTGCATGCTTGCTCTCCTTCTGTACTGAAACCTATCGAGCCTGCATCTTAGCGATCCGATGGCATAATGCACAGATCCAAGAAATAACATATGGACTAGTCCATGATCAAATCCCAGCTACGCGATCTGTTGCCCCTGCCGCCCCTGCACTTATCGTCCGGCGAACCTTTTTATCGGCAGATCTACACCCGCTTTCGCAATGCCATTGCTGACCAGTTGCTCAAGCCCGGCGACCGCATTCCCTCGGCGCGTGCATTGGCGGAAGAACTTGGCGTCGCGCGCGGCACCATCGAGGCAGCCTATTCGCTGCTCAGCGCGGAAGGCTATGTGGAAACACGCGGACAGGCCGGCACCATCGTGACGCTGGGATTGAAGCCGGGAGCGCAGGTTACGCGGCAGGCATCGGCGCACGCCGGGCAAGCTGATCCTGCGTTACGCCATGACCCTGCTGCTTCCGCAACGTCAACTATCCGATTGTCTGCACAGCCGCCGCCGCCGTTTCAGATGGGACTGCCTGCGCTCGATGCCTTTCCGCGCAAGCTGTGGTCGCGGCTGGCGGCCCGCACCATCCGCGCCACAGCGCAGAGCGACATGACGTATCCGCCCAATGCCGGCGTGGCGGCGCTGCGTAACGAAATCGCCACCTATCTGCAATTGTCGCGCGGCGTGGCGTGCACGCCTGAGCAGGTGTTTGTCACCTCCGGTTATCGCGAGACGCTGCAACTGATCACGGGCGCGTTGTTCAAGGCTGGCGACAAAGTCTGGACCGAAGACCCCGGCTATCTGCCGACCAGCCAGGCGCTGCTGCATGCGGGAGTGATGCCGGTGCCGGTGCCGGTCGATGACGAAGGCTTGCAGGTTGCCTTTGGCGTACAGGCTGCGTCGCGCGCGCGCGCGGCCATCGTCACGCCTGCGCACCAAAGCCCGCTATGCGTGTCGCTGTCGCTGCAGCGCCGCTTCGCCCTGCTCGACTGGGCCTCGCGCGCCAACGCCTGGATTGTGGAAGACGACTACGACGGCGAGTACCGTTATGTCGGACGCCCGCTGCCGGCGCTGCAGAGCCTGGACCGCGACGGCCGTGTACTGTATGCGGGCACCTTCAGCAAAGTACTGTTCCCCGGCATCCGTCTCGCTTATCTGGTCGTGCCGGCATCGCAAATCGAACGCTTCGCCACCGTCGGCCAGACCATGTTCAGCGGCAGCCCGGCGCTGACGCAAAGCATCGTCGCCGACTTCATTGGCGAGGGACATTTTGCCCGTCACGTGCAACGCATGCGCAAGCTCTATGGCGAACGGCGCAAGATTGCTGCCGAAGGATTGGACAGCCTGCTCGGTAAATATCTGCGCGTCGATCCGCAACCCGGCGGCATGCATCTGATCCTGCGTATGCGCGGACGGCGCTCAGACAAGCCGCTGGCGGATGCCATGCGCAAGGACGGCATGTATGCGCACACCTTGTCGCAACGCACTGTCAGTCATCACGTACCGCCGGCGCTGCTGCTGGGTTTCACCAATATCGACAGCGACGCGACGATAGACGCTCTGGCACGGCGCATTCTGAAATGCATCAATAGCTGATTCAAGAGCTGATCTACATCGACGTCGCCGAACGCGCCGCCTGTTCGTACAGGCCCGAAAGAATGCGCAGAAAGCGCGCCAGTTCCGCCAGCTCGAAACTCTCCGCGTCGTCGCCCGTCAGACCGGACACCAGCAGGCGCTCGCGGATTTCGTAATAGCGCTTGCACAGATCCTGCCCTGCCTCGTTGGTGGAATACAGCACTTCCTTGCCGCGCCGTTCGGTATTGACGAGGCCCTGCGAATGCAGTTTCTTGAGCGAATAGTTGACGATATGCGCGTCCTCGATGTTGAGAATGAAGGCGATGTCGGCCAGCTTCTTTTCACGCGCGCGGTGATTGATGTGATGCAGCACCAGCACGTCGGTAGGGGTCATGTCCTTCATGCCGGCGGCGGAGATGCAACGTACTATCCAACGGTTGAAGGCATTGCCGGCGATGATCATGCCGAATTCGAATTCGCTCAATTCCTTGCTCCTTCCCGAGGCCAGGTGCAGTGAAGACACGATGGGTACCTTGCGGGTGTTGCCTGGCTGGGCGAAATTGGCCTTCACGCTTTTTTTGTCGGTCGGCATAATATGTGTTCAGTCTGTGTTTCACAACGGTTGATGATCGATGGCGGACGGATCGGATACGCATCAGCCGTGCAGGCGGCGTGCCGATGCCATGCGCAGCAATCCACGCCTGCCGGTTTCGGGGATTTCCAGCGTCTTCAATTCCAGCGGTGCAGCGCCATCGGCTGCCGGGTCGCTGCCCGGATCGGTTTTAAAAATCGATACAGCGCGTCCCAGCGCAACCGACTGGTCATGCATGCTTTGCGCAGCGGCGGCTGCCTGCTCCACCAGCGCTGAGTTCTGTTGCGTCATGTCGTCGATCTGTTCGATGGCGTCGTTGATCTGGCGAATTCCGGCGCTCTGCTCTTCGCTCGCAGCGGAGATTTCGACCATGATGTCAGCCACGTGCTTCACGCTGCGCACGATGTTTTGCATGGTGTTGCCGGCGGCATCGACCAGCTCGCTGCCGGCGTCGACCTTCTTGACCGAGTTCTGAATCAGACCGGCAATTTCTTTCGCTGCCGAAGCGCTGCGTTGCGCCAGTCCGCGCACTTCCGCCGCCACCACCGCAAAGCCGCGTCCCTGTTCGCCGGCGCGCGCCGCTTCGACTGCTGCGTTCAGCGCCAGGATATTGGTCTGAAAGGCGATGCCGTCGATGACGCTGATGATCTCGACGATCTGGCGCGAGCTGTCCTTGATCTCCTTCATCGTGCTGACGACTTGCGTGACCACTGCACCGCCTTGCATCGCGACCTGCGATGCGTTGAGCACCAGTTGATTGGCCTGCCGCGCATTGTCGGCGTTGTGGTTGACGGCATCGGTCAGCTCCAGCATGGAACTGGCGGTTTCTTCCAGCGTGCTGGCTTGCAGCTCGGTGCGGGCCGACAGGTTGGCGTTGCCGTCGGCGATTTCGCGCGCGGCAACTGAAATTGCATCGGAGCCGTCACGCACCTGCGTCACGGCGCTGACAAGGCCGTCGCGCATGTTTTGCAGCGCCGCCAGCAACTTGCCGGTTTCGTCCTGCGCCGTGCTTTCGACACGCACCGATAAATCGCCGCCGGCGACACGCTCGGCAATATTGATAGCCGCATTGAGCGGACGCGTAATGCTGCGCATGACCGAATAGCCGACCAGCACTGCCAGCAAGGTGGCGATGCTTGCCATGGCGATCATCAGCACGCTGGCTGCGCCGGAGACCTGCTCGGCCTCTTGCCCGGCCTGTTCCATGCCGCGCCCCTGAAAACTGATCAGATTGTCCAGCGCCTTGAAGTAGGCCGTCTGATAGGGAGCGATCTCCGGCAGGATCAGGTCGCGCGCCTGCTCGACCTGACCGTCCTTGACCGCCGCCAGAAAATTATTCAGCGCCGGCGTGTATTGGCCGCGCGCAGCATTGACGGCGTCAAGCATGCGCTTGCCCTCCGCAGAACTCGTGTCTTTTGCGAGGCGCATGAGGGTCTCATCGATCACGCTGCCGGCATGCGCAATGGTGTCCAGCTCGCCCTTGATCTCGTCAACGGTACTCATGAACAGCAGGTTGCGCATGCTGCGTGCGGTCTCGTCGAGCGCTCCCTTGACGGTGTTCGCCATCACAGTGCGCGGATAAGAATCGTTGGCAATGCTGCGGATGTTGCCGTTGATCTGGTTCAGGCGGTATACGCCGATCACGGTCAGCGCCAGCATCAGCAGGATGACGATGCCGAAGCCGAGGCCCAGACGCCGTCCTATATTCAGGTGAGTCAGTTTTTTCATTTGCTACCCCTCATGTTTCACGATGCACAAGTACAGAGATACGGAGACGCAAGCACACAGCACTCACCTGGCCGGCGACTTTCCTCAAGAAAGAATCCATCCGCGTACCCGGGATACCGGCCCGGGTGCGGAAGACAGATCTCAAAGCCGCCGGCAATCAGGCCCGGAACGCAGCGTCAGGAGATGAATGTTTTTCCAGGACGCATTCATCACCTGAGCACCGCCTCCGGAGAGACGCCTAGAACGTGTGGCGGATGCCCAGGTTCCAGGCGCTGTTGCCGCTACCTGCTTCAATCGAACTGCCGACGGTGTAAGGCGCGCCGTTCTTGTTCTTGATGTGGGCATACATGGCGTACAGGTCGGTGCGTTTGGACATCGCATAGCGATAGCCCACAGCGAACTGATCCGCATCCTGGTTCAGCTTGGTCTTGTCATCCTTGTGGATGTAAGACGCCAGGAAGGTATGCTGCACGCCGAACGGAACGGTCACGCCGACCAGCATGTCGGCGCTGTCGGTGGATGCAACGATGGCGCTGGTGCCGTAAGGGTTGGTCGTGTTGCGCAGCGGCGAGCTGTTGAGACCCTTGTTGATACCGTAGGCGGCATGCAACTTGACCGGACCGAAGTTGTAGGTTGCGCCCAGCAGCGTGCTGCGGCCCGATCCCGTTTCAGTGGTGGTCGTGTCGTTGTTGCGGCCGTGGAAGCCCAGGCGGACATACAGCGGACCGTTGGCGTAGCCGATGGCTGCACCGATCTGGCTGGCGGCTTTGGTGCTGCCGGCAGTTTCGCCGAAGCCGTAAGCCAGTTCACCGGTCACGCCGCCGAAGCTCGGCGAGGCGTACTTGATGGTGTTATCCATGCGGCTGGCGCCGTTGCCGGTATTCGGCATCAGGTTGGCGGCGTCGCCGGCGTAGCCGGTGCCGAAAGGATCGACGGCCGACAGCACCAGGTATTGCGGCGTGTACTGGCGGCCGGCAGTTACCGTACCGAAACCGCCGCCCAGGCCGACATAGCTTTGACGGCCGAACAGCAAGCCGCCCTGACCCAATGCGCCGGTGTCGTTCTGAAAGCCGGTTTCAAGCAGGAACAGCGCAGACATGCCGCCGCCCAGATCTTCCGTACCCTTGAAGCCGATGCGCGAACCGCCGCTGATGCCGCTGGTCAGTTTGGTGACATGACCTGCTGCGCCGCCGCCTTCGACCACCAGACCGGTATCGATCAGACCGTAGATCGTGACCGACGATTGCGCCAGTGCAGGTACTGCCTGGATGCCGACTACGGCAAGCGCCGCTGCAGCCAAGACTTTATGTTTCATTGAAACTCCCCGATTAAATGAAATTGCGTCAAACCCAAAAACCGCTTACCGGCCAAGCTTTGTGCGCGCCCTTCCTCTTTGCCGATATGCGCCTGCTCTCCTGCGGCGACGACAATGGCCGTTGTCTTGTCGCGTTCAAAGAGAACCTCCGGACACGCAGCGATGTCTCGTTCTGCGCGTCGCTATTCTTTTTCTGTGCTGCAAAAATGCGCCAGCTAAGCCGACAGCCGTTCGCGCGGCAGCTCGAACTTGTTGCTCCTGAATTCCTTGAGAAATGCGAACGACGGATTGCTCTCGCCGATGAAGCCGAATGACGAATCCAGCAAGCGTGGCGGCAGCCACGGATACGGCAGAAACGATTGCAGCGTCTGCAACAGGTCGCCGGCGATGTCGGCGATGAGCATCATGTGATCGATGCGGATATGCATCTCGCTGGCGCGCCAGAGCTCTTCCGGGTGCTGATTGAGTTGCCAGTTGTAGTAGCCGCGGCCGATACGCAGCGACGCAGTTTCCTCTTCGCGCATCAGCACCAGCCACGGCAATTGTTCGATGCGGCTGCTGCCCGCCTGCGCCTGCTCTTCAATCTGATCGCACACGTAATAGGTGCGGCAGTGCGTAAAGCGCTTGGCGAAATCGGTGACCAGCGTCTGCGCGATGCCGTCCGCACCTACCACCAGCGGCGGGAAAGCCACTGCATTGGCCGAGGTCGAAATGCTCAGCACTGCATTGGGTTCGTAGATGTCGTGAATCAGTGAAGGACAGCATTTGTCTTTTGCATAGACGTACGCTTCCAACAGGGATTTATGCGTCAACATAAAATTCCTCGGTTCCTGGCGGGCGAACCCGCCGCTGGGATGGATAGACGATCAAGCGAATGCCTGATCGCCGCTGCGTTTTTCTCTACATCATTCGTTCAGCCGGTCGGTGACGAACATCTTGCCGGGCGCATGCGTGATGCAGAACGGCAGCTTGCTGAGTTCCGCCACATACTGCGGCGTCACGCCGCAGGCCCAGAACACCGGCAGTTCGTCATCCATGATCTCGACTGCGTCGCCGAAATCGGGACGCATCAGGTCGGCGATGCCGATGGCTTGGGGATTGCCGATATGCACCGGTGCACCGTGCACCTGCGGCAGCCGCGCCGTGATTTCCACCGCCTTTGCCACATCGCGGCTCTTGACCGGACGCATGCTGACCACCGCATTGCCGGTGAAGCGCCCGGCCGGCACGCAGGGCATATTGGTTCTGTACATGGCGACGTTGCGCTGCTGCTCGATGTGGCGCAAGGGAATGCCGCCTTCGATCAGCGCACTCTCGAACGAAAAGCTGCAGCCGATCAGAAAGCTCACCAGATCGTCGCGCCAGTATCCGGAGATGTCGGAAACTTCTCTGGTCATCACGCCGTTTTCGAAGAGGCGATAGCCCGGCAGGTCGGTGCGTAAATCAGCACCAGGCGCAGTACGCGGTTCGAATGCACCGGCTTCCAGCACTTCCACCAGCGGACAAGGCTTGGGATTGCGCTGACAGAACAGCAGGAAGTCGAAGGCGTACTCCTTCGGCACGATCATCAGGTTAGCCTGTACGTGATTGTCGGCGTAACCTGCGGTCGGCCCGTCGAACTCGCCGCTGCGGCACAGCGCTCGCACGTCGGCGGCAGACAAGGCGTCGTCGAAAATTGCCATGTTCATCGTCATCTCACTCATCTCACAGCCCTCCGAGGTAAGCCTTCTTGATGTCTTCGTTATGCAGCAGCTCGTCGCCGGTGCCTTGCATCACGATGCGGCCGGTCTGGATCACATAGCCGTAATGCGCAATCGCCAGCGCCTTGTGCAGGTTCTGTTCCACCAGCAGGATCGACACGCCCTTGGCGTTGACCTGCTGAATGGTGTCGAGCACCTTGGTCACGAACTTGGGCGCGATGCCCCATGACGGTTCGTCCAGCAACAGCAGACGCGGCTTGGCCATGAGACCGCGCGCAATCGCCAGCATCTGCTGTTCGCCGCCGCTCATGGTGCCGGCCAGCTGATGGCGGCGTTCCTTGATGATGGGGAAAGTGGCGTACATGTCTTCGATCGATTCGGCGATCTCGTGCTTGTCGCTGCGCGTATAGGCGCCCAGCTCCAGATTGCGCTGCACGGTCAGGCGGCCGAACAGGCGTCGGCCTTCCGGCACCAGCGACAGGCCGAGGCCGACACGGTCGAAGGGCGGGATCTTGCCGATGTCGACGTTGTCGAACACGATGCTGCCGTCATCGACTTTATTGAGACCGGCAATCGCGCGCAGCGTGGTCGACTTGCCGTTGCCGTTGCCGCCCACCAGCGCCACCAGGCTGCCCGGCTTGACGTCGATGTCGACTTTGGACAGGGCCAGCACGCCGTCGTAGCTGGCTCGCAGATTTCTCACCTGTAGCATTATTCATCTCCCAAATAGGCGGCGATCACGTGCGGATCGTTGGATACATCCTGCGGCGAACCGTCGGCAATTTTCTTGCCGTAATCCAGCACCACGATCTGATTGGCGATCGGCATGATGCCTTCCAGTACGTGTTCCACGATCAGGCAGGAAATGCCCTGGTCGCGGATCTTCAGCACCACGTCGACGGTCTCGCGCACTTCAGTCGGGTTGAGACCGGCCATGACTTCGTCCATCAGCAACAGTTTCGGTTTGACCGCCAGCGCGCGCGCCACGGCCAGGCGGCGCTGTTCGCTGATGGTCATGCTGCCGGCCGGCTTGTCGGCGAAGCGGCCGAGGTTGACGAAGTCCAGCAGCGCCTGCGCGGTGCGGCGGGCGGCGCCCACGCCACGCTCATTGAGGAAGACGCCGACCATCACGTTTTCCAGCGCGGTCATGCTGGTGAAGGTGCGCGCCACCTGAAAGGTGCGGCCGATGCCGACGCGCGCACACTGCTCCGGCGTCATGCCGGAAATCTTCATGTCCTCCAGCCAGATGTCGCCCGTGGTCGGCGGCGAGTAGCCTGCGATGCAGTTGAACATGGTGGTCTTGCCGGCGCCGTTGGGGCCGATCAGGCCGACGATTTCGCCGGCCTGGACCGTGAAGGAAATATCCTGGTTGGCGGTCAGGCCGCCGAATTTCTTATAGACGTTTTCTACGCGTAGCAGACTCATTTGGATTCCTCCTTGGCGGCGTTTTCAGCTTGCGCCTTGACGGCTTTGCGGCGTGCGAACGTGCTCTTCAGATAACCGAGGATGCCGTTCGGGTAGTACACCGCGATCACGATGATCAGCGCGGCGTAGATGATCAGGTCGGTGCCGCGGCCCGAGCCGCCGAACATGGTGCGCGTGCCCTCTTCAATCGCAGTCAGCAAACCGGCGCCGACCAGCGGGCCGAACAGGGTGCCGATGCCGCCGAGGATGGCGACCAGCGCCATCTTGATCGACATACCGGTGCCGAGCACCGATGCCGGGTCGATGTACAGCTCCTTCTGCGCATATAGACTGCCGCCTATCGCCGTGAAAAAACTGCTGACGGCGAACGCGATCTGCTTGTAGCGCGACAAACTCACGCCGAGGCTGCGCGCGGCGTCCGGCTCATCCTTGATAGCGCGGAAGTAATAGCCGAGGAAACTGCGCTCGATGATGAAGTTGGCCAGCAGCGTGACCAGCAGCAGACCCAGCGCGATGTAGTAGTACGGTTCCTTGCCGGCAAAGATCATGCTGGCCCAGCCGCCCTCGCCCATCGGGATCGTCAGGCCGACGGCTGCGCCGGCAAAGTCCCAGTTGGTGAAGACGATCTGGATGATTTCCGCCACGGCAATCGTAGCCATCGCAAAGTAGTGGCCCTTGAGCCGGAAGCAGGACCAGCCGATCACCAGGCTGACCAGCGCCGCGAGCACGCCGCCGGCGAGCATGGCAATCCACGGATTGATGCCGTAGATCGAGAACAGGATCGCCGAGGTGTAGGCGCCGATACCGTAGAACGCGACATGGCCGAGCGACACCTGGCCGGCATAGCCGCCGACGATGTTCCAGGACACGCCGATCTGCGCCGCCATCAGAATCAGGATCGCCAGGTTCTGGTGCGACGGACTGGTGATATACAGCGGCAAGGCCAGCGCCAGCACGAGCAATGCGACCAGCAGGGCATGGACTTTGTTGAAGCCAGTGGCCAGCGCGCTTGGCGTCAGCGGCAGGCTGGAAGTAGTTTTGAGCATGAGGTTTCTCTCCGGATAATTGGATGGTCGGGCTCAGGCCTTGCCCATCAAGCCTTGCGGACGGAACATCAGCACCGTCAGGAACAGCACCAGCACGATCGCCATCTTGTATTGCGGTCCGAGAAAGAGACCGCCCATCACTTCGATCACGCCGACCAGCACGCCCGCAATCAGTGCGCCGACCACGCTGCCGAAGCCGCCGAGGTTGACCACCACGAAAGCGATCAGGATGAAGTTGGCGCCGACTTCCGGAAAGATCGGGAAGAAGGTCGATAGCAACGCGCCCGCCACACCGGCACAGGCGGCGCCGACACCCCAGGCCAGGGCAAACATTTTTTGCGAATCGATACCCATGAGCTGGGCCGCTTCCTTGTCGGCGGCCGTCGCTTCCAGCGCCGCGCCGAGTTTGGTGCGGGTCAGGAACGTATAGATCACGCCGGTGACCACGATCGCACCGAGGCCGGCGGTCAGTTGCGGCGAGCCGATCTGGATGCCGCCGATCGTGACGTGGCCGGCGACCATGGAATTTTCGATGGTGCGGAAGTCAGCCTTCCAGAAAAACTGCGCGATGCCGCGGAACAGGATCATCAGCCCGAAGGTGGTGAAAATCTGCGACACCATCGGCGCATTGGTGATCTTGCGGATCACCAGCTTGTACAGCACGGTGCCCAGCGCAAACAGGAACAAGGCTGTCAGCGGCAAGGTAAAAATAGGATCCAGCGCATACAGCGCGAACAGCCAGAAGCTGGAATACATGCCGAACATCAGAAATTCGCCATGCGCGAAATTGACGATGTCCATGACGCCGAAGATCAGCGTGAGACCAATCGCTACGAGCGCATAAATCAGTCCGATCAACAAACCGGACGCCAGGGTCTGCACCAAAATTTCCCAAGACATAAATTTCCCCTTAACGATATTTACGCGCCGTAAATACCTGCGATAAAGATTGAATCTGAATGGCGGGCCGTTGCGCTGTTGCTCTGGTTGCGGCGGCCCGCCGACACTACAAAGGAATTACTTGCGTTGATCCCACTTCGGCATCGGCCACACGATGTCGCGCGTCGCCATGTCGAACGGCCATACGGTGTAGTACTTGCCGTTGATGATTTGCAGCAGGATGCCGGAGCTCAGCGTGTTCTGGCCGTGCTCGTCGAACTTGACGCCCTTCCACGGCATGATCAGTTTGTTGCCGGGGATGTTGGTTTCCGACAGCGCCTTGCGGATCGCTTCCGGCTCGGTGGAACCGGCGCGGTTGATCGCATCAGCCAGCGTCATCAGACCGGTGAAGGTGCGCGACGAGTTGCCGGTGAAGTTGATCTTGTAGCGGGCGTTGAACAGATCGTTGACTTGCTTGATCAGCGGATTCTTGCCGGCCAGATCGAGCGACCAGACGTCGCGGGTGATGATGTAATCGGCGTCCTTGCCCAGAGTCTTCACAAATTCCGTATCGATGAAGCCGGCGTCGTTGGCCAGAATCATGTCAGGCGTGAAGCCCAGTTCCTTGTAGGTCTTCATCGACAGGATTGCATCGCCGAGATAGGACGATTGCAGCACGACTTGCGGCGCAGCGGCTTTGAGCAACTGCACTTCGGACGTCAGCTGAGTGCTCTTGGCGGGATAGACGATGGTCTTCACCAGATCGTAGCCGCGGTCCTTGGACAGCTTGGTTTCGAGCTTGGTGGTTTCATTGCCCCACAGCGTGTTTTCGTTGAAAGCGCCGAGCTTGCTGATCTTGATGTTCTTCTTGGCTTCCAGCTCCTTGAAGAATTCATAGAAGTTGGTGACGAACAGGTCGTCATGCGCCGTGGTGCGGAAGAACCACTTGAAGCCGCGCTGGGTCAGCGATGCCGACGACGATTCCGGATTCAGGTAAGGCACCTTGTAGCGTTCCGCGACTTGGCTGGTGGTGGCGGTGACGTTGCTGAAATAGGCGCCGACCACGGCGACCACCTTCTCTTGCGTGATCAGGCGTTCCGCTTCGGTCGCGCCCACTTGCGGGTTGCCTTGCGAATCGGCGAAGACCAGTTTGATCTTGGCGCCCTTCAGGTTGGGCAGGCCGCCGCCCGCCGAGAACGGCAGGTTGGGCACGCCCTTGGCACCGTTATTGATGATGTCGGCGGCCAGTTCCAGCGCGTCTTTCATTTCTGCACCGGTCGATGCGGCGGCGCCGCTGAGCGGGTAGATGACGCCGATCTTGATTTCCTGCTGCTGCGCCTGCGCCGAAAAGGCGGCCATGCAGAAGGATACGGCGAGACCGGCTTTTGCGAGATATTTAGCGTGTTTGAAGACGAGACCTAACATGATGAGACGCTCCTTGTTGTATCGATGAATGACATCTGAAAATTCCCCCCACTGCATGAAGCCCGAACATGAAGCCCAAAGCGGGAGCTACCCAAACCACCACAGTTGCTGCCGGCTTTTTTTGCCGGTTTTCTACCAATTCACGCCCATCGCAAAAGCGAAGGATGTGTTGATCCACTCCAGTCCGGTAAGCCGGCTGGACTTTGATTGCGCTGCTCACTACGCGTGGTACGGATGTGACGCGGCCGCCTGCAAAGGCTGACCGGCACAACATTGCACGGCGCTGCTGAAGCTACTGATTCTTTTCGGTATTGCTGACGCTACTGGTATTGCCTGACTGCTGATTGCTATCGACTTCCCGACTCAGGATTCATCGAACTTGCCCCGCTCTTTCCCCGTTCTTGCACTACTGCTCGTCAGCGTTTTGCCGACGTCGAGGGCACGTTCAAAAATGGCGGCGGTGTCTGCGCTGGTTTGCGATCCGTTCTTTTTTGCTTGTTTCTTGTCCATTTTTTGTCTCCTTTATTTTTTTGTTGAATCCTATATGTTTCATCGATAATATGTCAATAAATTATTAATATTAAAAACAACAAATGATCGCCAAATCATTGACGAGTTATTAGCAAAGCGCGTGCCAGATTTTCCGCGCGATCGCCACTTCAGACGAAAACACAGACGCAGTAAGGCTTTAAGGAGGAATTGACGGGTTTCCCCGATGTTTCCTCAGCAAAACGTTCGACCCTAATCGCACGGTTTATGTGCAAAGTGTCGATAATTCATCAACAAAAATGCACCTGAAAGTTCATTCAAGAAAGGCAATGCACCATGAATCAAGAGCAGACCAAACTGGGGGAACAACGCTGGCAGTTCTGGATTGACCGCGGCGGCACGTTTACCGACATCGTTGCGCGCCAGCCCGACGGCACCTTGCTGACACACAAACTCCTGTCTGAAAATCCCGAGCAATACAAGGACGCGGCCGTGGCCGGCATCAAGCGCCTGCTCGGACTCAAACCTGAAGAGGCAATTTCGCCGGAACAGGTGGAAGCAGTAAAGATGGGCACCACCGTCGCCACCAACGCACTGCTGGAGCGCAAGGGTGATCCGACCGTACTCGTTATCACCAAAGGATTCCGCGACGCCTTGCGCATCGCGTATCAGAATCGCCCGCGCCTGTTCGACCGCAACATCGTCTTGCCGGAACTGCTGTTTGAAAAAGTCGTGGAAGTCGACGAACGGCTGAGCGCGCACGGCGACGTGGTGCAGCCGCTCGACACGGTGTCGGTGCGTCAGGAATTGGCTGCCTTATATAAGGAAGGCTATCGCGCCGTCGCCATCGTGCTGATGCACGGCTACCGCTTTACCGCGCATGAAGAAAAGCTGGCGGAGATCGCCGCCGAACTCGGCTATACGCAAGTCTCGGTGTCGCATGAAGTCAGCCCGATGATGAAACTGGTCTCGCGCGGCGACACCACCGTGGTCGATGCTTATCTCTCACCTATCCTGCGCCGCTACGTCGACCAGGTTGCCGGCGAGATGGACGGCGTGCGCCTGCTGTTCATGCAAAGCAACGGCGGATTGACCGATGCGCATCGTTTCCAGGGCAAGGACTCGATCCTGTCCGGCCCGGCCGGCGGCATCGTCGGCATGGTACGCACGGCGGAGACGGCCGGCTTCGACAAGATCATCGGTTTCGACATGGGGGGCACCTCAACGGACGTGTCGCACTATGCCGGCGAATTCGAGCGTGAATTTGAAACGCAGGTGGCCGGCGTGCGCATGCGCGCACCGATGATGAGCATCCATACGGTGGCGGCGGGTGGCGGTTCCGTCCTGCACTTCGACGGTTCGCGCTATCGCGTCGGCCCGGACAGCGCAGGCGCCAATCCCGGCCCGGCCAGCTATCGCCGCGGCGGCCAGTTGGCCGTCACCGATTGCAACGTCATGCTGGGCAAGATCCAGCCGGCCTACTTCCCCAAGGTGTTCGGCCCGGCTGCCGATGAAGCGCTGGACCGCGAGGCGGTGGTGCAGAAGTTCACCGAACTGGCCGATCGCATCTTTGCAGAAACCGGCAACCGCCGCACGCCGGAAGAAGTCGCCGAGGGCTTCATCGATATCGCCGTCGGCAATATGGCTAATGCGATCAAGTTCATCTCGGTGCAACGCGGCCATGACGTCACCGATTACACCTTGACCACCTTCGGCGGCGCCGGCGGCCAGCATGCTTGTCTGGTGGCGGATGCGCTGGGCATGACGCGCGTCTTCGCGCATCCGTTTGCGGGCGTGCTGTCGGCTTACGGCATGGGTCTGGCGGATCAGACTGCGATGCGCGAGCAGGCAATGGAATTGCCGTTGACCGGCTACTCCATCGCCAAGCTCGACACGGAACTGAACAAACTGGCGACGCAAGCTGCCGACGATCTGCTGTCGCAAGGCGTCACTCCCGCACAGATCGACGTCATCAAGCGCGCCCACCTGCGCTACGACGGCACCGACTCGGTGATCGTGGTGGCCTTCGGCGATATCGCGAGCATGGTGGCGCAGTTCGAGTCCGCCTACAAGAAGCGCTACTCTTTCCTGATGCCGGACAAGAGCATGATCATCGAAGCCATCTCGGTGGAAGCGATCGGCGTGTCCAACGACCGTGAAGAGAAAGCCGAACAGCTGCCGCCACGCGCCGGCGCGTTGCAATCGACCGAGACCGTGCAGCTGTTCTCCGGCGGACAATGGCACGATACCGCGCTGTACCGCCGCGAAGACATGCGCCCCGGCGACATCGTGCACGGCCCGGCAATCATTGCGGAAAAGAACGCCACCAACATCATCGAACCCGGCTGGCTGGCCGAAGTCACGCCGCTGAATCATCTGGTGATGCAGCGCTACCAGGCCCGCGTGCAGCGCAAAGCCATCGGCACCACAGCCGATCCGGTGATGCTGGAAGTATTCAACAACCTGTTCATGAGCATCGCCGAACAGATGGGCTTGCGCCTGCAGAACACCGCCTTCTCGGTCAACATCAAGGAGCGTCTGGACTTCTCGTGCGCGCTGTTCGATGCACAGGGCAACCTGATCGCTAACGCGCCGCACATCCCGGTGCATCTGGGTTCCATGGGCGAAAGCATCCGCACCATCATCCGCGAGAACGCCGGCAAGATGCAGCCGGGCGACGTCTTCATGCTCAACGATCCCTACCACGGCGGCACGCACTTGCCGGATATCACCGTGATCACACCGGCCTTCGACAAGGATGGCAAGGACATTCTGTTCTACGTCGGTTCGCGCGGGCACCACTCCGACATCGGCGGCATCACGCCCGGCTCCATGCCGGCCAACAGCACCGTGGTGGAAGAAGAAGGCATCCTGATCAACAACTTCCAGCTGGTGCGCGCAGGACGCTTCCTCGAACAGGAAACCGTGACCCTGCTCGGCTCCGGCCCCTACCCTGCGCGCAACATCGCGCAGAACCTGGCCGACCTGCAGGCGCAGATCGCCGCCAACCAAAAGGGCGTCGACGAGCTGCTGAAGATGGTGGATCACTTCGGCCTGGACGTGGTGCAAGCCTACATGGGCCACGTGCAGGACAACGCCGAGGAAGCCGTACGCCGCGTCATCACGCTGCTCAAGGACAGCAGCTATGATTACCCGCTCGATAACGGCGCGGTGATCAAGGTGGCGATCCGCGTGAACCACGCCGAGCGCACTGCAGACATCGACTTCACCGGCACCTCGCCGCAGTTGAACAACAACTTCAACGCGCCGAGTGCGATCTGCATGGCGGCGGTGCTGTATGTGTTCCGCACGCTGGTGGACGATGAAATTCCGCTCAATGCCGGCTGCCTGAAACCGCTCAATGTGATCATCCCGGAAGGCTCGATGCTGAATCCGCGCTATCCGGCGGCAGTCGTCTCCGGCAACGTCGAAACCTCGAGCTGCATCACCAATGCACTCTATGGCGCACTCGGCGTGCTGGCCTCGGCGCCGGGCACGATGAATAACTTCACCTTCGGCAACGGCGAATATCAGTACTACGAAACCATCTCGGGCGGCTCCGGCGCGGGTCAGGGTTTCAACGGCACCGACGTGGTGCAGACGCACATGACTAACTCGCGCCTGACCGATCCGGAAATCCTCGAGTGGCGTTACCCGGTCCGTCTGGAAAGCTATGAGATCCGCGAGAACTCGGGCGGCGCCGGCCAGTGGCACGGCGGCAACGGCGGCGTGCGCAAGATCCGCTTCCTGGAAGCAATGACCGCCTCGATTCTGTCGAACAACCGTATCGTCCCGCCCTTCGGCGCGGCCGGCGGCGAACCCGGCCAGTGCGGCCGCAACATGGTGATCCGCAAGGACGGCACGCAGGAACAGCTGGGCTTCGTCGCAAGCACCGAGATGCAGCCGGGTGACGTGTTCGTGATTGCCACGCCGGGCGGCGGAGGTTTCGGCAAACAGCAATAAAGCCTTTGCATTGTTATAAATAGTTTTCTCTGAGCAAGTCGTCCCTTTGCGGTATTGCCCTTCTTTCCGAAAGGCAATACCGCTTTTTTTAGGAAAAGACTGAGGCTTTACCCGTCAATTCGACGCTTTCAAAAACATGCGCCATGCTAAGATTTTTTCATCATAAGTACGACCCGGTATCTTCGGTGAACGTCGCCTGGTGTGGGAAGCATTTGCTCGTCGCAAGACATCTTAAAAAGGGGAACACGCAGTGAACAATTTGTCTTTGAAGCAGAAGCTCTGGCTTCCGCTGATTTTCTCCTGGGTCGCGCTCTTCGCGCTATCGCTCTGGAACATCTACGAAACCCGCAATCTGCAAATCGCCGACCGCCAGCATGCCCTGGTGGATATCACGGAGATGTCCTATTCCATCGTCAGCGGGCTTGCGCAGCAAGCTGCCGACGGCAAGATGCCGGTGGACGACGCCAAGAAAATGGCGATCGCCCGCGTCGCCGACCAGCGCTATACCGGCAGCGGCTACATCACCCTGGTAGGCGCCGATTCGGTAGTGGTCATGCATCCGATGAGCCCCAAACTCAACGGCAAGAACATGTACGACTTCAAGGACGCCAAGGGCAACGAGCTGTACAAGATGATCGCCGCCACCGGCTCATCGCCGGCCGGCGAAGGCTTCCTCGAATACTGGTGGCCGCGTCCCAAGGAAGAAAAAGCCAGTTCCAAAATGGGCTTCGTCAAACGCTTCAAACCGTGGAACTGGGACTTTGTCGCCAGCGTTTATCAGGATGACATCCAGGCCGACTTTTACCGTGCACTGATCCGGGCCGGCATCGTGCTGCTGATCCTCGGCGCCGTGATGTCAGGCATTGCCATGCTGGTGGTGCGCAATATCTATCGCTCCATCGGCGGCGAGCCGAGCGAAGCGTCGCAAATCGCGCGCAAGATCGCGGAAGGCGACCTGACCGGCGTCATCGCCGTACGCAAGGGCGACGAAGCCAGCCTGGTGTCGTCGATCGCCTATACGCGCGACCGCATGGTCGACACCGTCAACAGCATTCTCCACGCCACCGACTCGATCAAGGAATCGGTAGACGAGATCGCTCACGGCAACATGGATCTGTCGAACCGCACCGAAGAACAGGCAAGTTCGCTCGAAGAAACCGCATCGGCGATGGAAGAGATCACTTCAACCGTGAAGCAGAACGCCTCCAATGCAAGACAGGCCAGCGAACTCGCGGTATCAGCTTCTCAAGTCGCCGAGCAAGGCGGCAACGTGGTGCAGCAAGTGGTGAAGACCATGGATTCGATCAATGCTTCGTCGAACAAGATTGTGGAAATCATCAGCGTCATCGACGGTATTGCCTTCCAGACCAATATCCTGGCGCTGAACGCCGCAGTGGAAGCAGCGCGTGCCGGTGAACAGGGCCGCGGCTTCGCCGTGGTGGCGTCGGAAGTGCGCAGCCTGGCGCAACGTTCTGCAGCCGCAGCCAAGGAAATCAAATCGCTGATCGACGGCTCGGTGCAGGAAGTGCGCGCCGGTTCGGATCTGGTCGGCCAGGCCGGCAAGACCATGGGCGAAGTGGTTGACAGCATCCGCAAGGTCAGTGAAGTAATCAAGGAAATCGCCGTCGCCAGCCACGAACAAAGCGAAGGCATCGATCAGGTCAACCTCGCCATCACGCAGATGGACGAAGTCACGCAGCAGAACGCCGCACTGGTGGAAGAAGCCGCCGCCGCATCGAAGTCGATGCAAATGCAGGGCGACAATCTGGTGAAGGTAGTCAGCGTGTTCAAGCTGTAAGCACGCGTTCCATCAAAAAAGCCCACGGCTTTGCGGCCGTGGGCTTTTTGTTTATGCATTGATAACTCAGTACGGGCCGCGAATCGCCGCGTGAATCTTGTCGCGATACAGCGCCGCCAGTTTCTCATGCAGCTCGGCTGGCAAACGCGGCAGCGCCGATGCGCTGGCGTTCGACAATACCTGCGCCGGCGAACTGGCGCCAGGAATGATCACCGACACGGCGTCGTGATCGAGGATCCAGCGCAAGGCCATCTGCGCCATGTTCATGCCAGCCGGCACCAGCCCGGCAATTTCTTGCGCCAGATCGACACCGGTGGTGAATTCAAGACCTGCGAAAGTTTCACCGACATTGAATTGCTGGCCGTCGCGGTTGAAGTTGCGGTGATCGTCAGGCTTGAAGGTGGTGGCGCGCGTCATCTTGCCACTCAGCAGGCCACTGGCGAGCGGCAGGCGCACGATGATGCCGACGCCCTTCTCCTTCGCCTTGGGCAACAGTTCCGCCAGCGGCTTCTGGCGGAAGATGTTGAAGATGACTTGCAGCGAAGTCATGCCTTCCTGCTCCAGACAGAGCAGACCTTCTTCCACCGTCTCGACGCTGGCGCCGAAACGGCTGATCAATCCATCCTGGCGCAGCTCGCGCATCCAGTCGAAAATCTTGCCGTCCTTGAGCACCGCCGGCGGCACGCAATGCAGTTGCGTCAGATCGAGCTTGTCGACGCCGAGACGTTCCAGCGAACGTTGTGTCGCCGTGCGCACGGCATCGCGGCTGTAGCCGTCCGGATAAATCGCACCGCGTCCAAGTTTGGTGGCGACGGTGAGGTCCTTATGCGATTTCAGAAACTGGCCGATGGACCGCTCACTGGCGCCGTCGCCGTAGACATCGGCGGTATCGATAAAGCGTACGCCGGTGGCGTAGGCTTGCGCCAGCGTTTGCTGGGCGACGTCGTTGTCCCAGTGACCACCCCAGCCGCCGCCGAGTTGCCAGCATCCCAGGCCGACTTCAGGAACGGTAAGGCCATCGCTGGCGAGCTTGCGTGTTTGCATGTGTTGTCCTTGTTGTTAAACCACAGAATGTGCTGCCGATGTGCAGTCAGCGCGGAGGCGGCTATGGTATGCCCGCTAAGGCGCGCTTTCCAATGAATTATTTGCTGCCGCGAATACATATTTTGGCATCGCTTGCAGGAAGTCTTCGCCATCGCGAACAAGATTCCTCGTGGCAAGTCGGCATGGTACATTTATCGGCGGGCTTTTGCAGACGGTCTGAAAAAACCGTTTGCCCACACTGACCATATAAAAATTGATTGGGGAAATCAAATGAAGGCTTTCAGTGCGAAGCGTTTTTCAGGTTCGTTCAAACTCGGTATTCATGTGCTGCTGATCGCAGCGAGCAGCCTGATTGCCGCACCGGGGTGGACACAAGAGACAAGTGACTCCAGCACGCCGTTCGACGCAACCGTGTTTGCGCAACAAGCCGCGACCAAGGGCGTTGTACTGATGTCTGCTGACTGGAGCAGACATTGGGGCTGTGCCCGATATGAAAATGCGCAGCTGCAATTTCTGGCGTTCGATAAAAACGGTGTGCAGAAAACATCCGCCGATGGGCAATGGGATGTGATGATCAAGGAGGGCTCGATTTTTTCGTCGAAGAAGAATTACGGGAATTACGCCTTCATCGTCGAGCCAGGTGAATATTTGCTTACCGGATTCCGCATCAAGCTCGGCAAATCGGTCAGCAATGTCGGCAACTTCTATGGCGACCGCAAGAACATGCTGGAAAACGGCAAATCAAAGGGCGGCAGCTTTACTGTCGCAGCAGGAGAAATCGTCTACATCGGACACTTCAGTCTCGATTGCGCCAAAGCGCCCATGCCCTGGCGCTTCTATCCCGAGACGCGAGAAGATTTCAACAAGTATCTGGATGAGATCCGACAAGAATATCCCGGTATCGAAAAGGACAAGGTGTTGTTCCGCCTGTTCGATACAAAGATCATGGGATATCCGTTCAGCCTGCCTTGATACGGCGCGAAGCTGTCACCAATTAAAAAGGCCGGTATCGCTACCGGCCTTTTTCAATCTGATGCAGCCGTATTCAATCTGCTCAGCGCGCAAAGAACGCAATCACACCATACACAAACCCGGCAAACGGCCCGACCACGACGATCGTGACCAGCAGCACTTCGGCCAGCACGTAGGCGATGGCGCCGGCGGCGATGCTCGACAGATAAGCAGTGGCGTCGAGCGCACCCGGCACGAACAAATTGATCAGCGCCAGCACGATGGCGGCGATGCCGAAACCGACGATGACGCGGAATTTGGTCGGGCGGTATGGGTTCAGCCAGCGGAACGCGGGCGCAGCGGTTTGCGAGTTGGGGGACAGGCTGTTGGATGTAGTCATGGCAGTACCGGATTCAGACAGAGAACAAATTAAAGCGGCGTCATTTCTACATCGAATACAACGCCGGACAGATGATCGTGGCCGCCATTATAAGCCTTTGCGGCGCATGGACAAAGATGGGCGGCCGTAACGCACTGTCAAGTTAATCAGAACAAAGAGCGTCTCAAGCGGAAGCTCAGCAAAATATTGCTGAGCTTTCAATCGACATTGCTTGTCCCAAATATCAAATGACCGTCTTCCTGACGGACGTCAGGACCCAGCGTCGTATTGGCCGTCTTTACGGCACTGAGTCCAACGTTCGCCGGGACGACGGCAGAAGAAGAGCACAGGATTGCCGTCGCCGTTTTTGGCCTTCTTTATGCGCTTCTGATCAGCACCGGCTCTTGTGTTTTTTGCAATGCTTCGCCCATATCCAGATCGGCGCCGAAATCGTCCACCTGCACAGTGATGTTGCCGTAGTGTGCGAAGTCGTCCAGCACCACGCGCTCGTCGGCGCTGATCAGCCCCTGCTCCATCGCGCGCGCATTCCAGCGCCGCATTTCGATCAGGCTTTGCGGTATTGGCGGCAGTACGCCTTCCTTGATGGATGGCTTGAGGCGCGTTTCGATTTCATGTACTTGCGGGAGCAGGTTGAAGGCGCGCTCGCCGCTGCCCAGCGGATCAGTTTCGGCATCGGGCTGATAGACGTCGGCCACCAGACGGTCACGCGATGCGCCCGGCGTCTGCATGGCCACGGCGACTTCGCTCGCAAGCTTGTCCGACGGTTTGCGATACGACAGACCAAGCGGGAACATCCAGATCCGCAAGGCCACCGAGATAAAGGGATTGGGGAAGTTGTCGAGCACTTCGAGCATCGCTTCCTGCGCGCGGTACAGGGCGTCCTGCACCGACCATTCAAGGTAAGGCAGGTCGCTGCGCTGGCGGCCGTCGTCTTCGTAGCGCTTGAGCGTGGCGGAGATCAGATACAGCTGCGACAACACATCGCCCAGACGCGCCGAAATGCGTTCGCGGAATTTCAGCGAGCCGCCCAGCACCAGCATCGATACGTCCGTCAGCAAGGAGAAACAGGCCGACATCCGCGACACGGCGCGGTAATAGACGCGCGTTTCTTCGGCGGCCTGCACCGGTGCTCCCGCCAGCAAACCCGCGCTCAGGCCGAACACCAGCGAACGCGCCATGTTGGCCGCGACGAAGCTCAGGTGGCCGAAGAAGGCCTTGTCGAAATCTTCCAGCGCGCGGTCATGATCGGTGTCGTTGGCGGCGGCCATTTCCTTGAGTACATAAGGATGGCAGCGGATCGCCCCCTGTCCGAAAATGATCAGGCAGCGCGTCAGAATGTTGGCGCCTTCGACCGTGATGGCAATCGGAATCTGCTGATACACGCGCGCCAGGAAATTGCCCGGTCCCATGCAGATTCCCTTGCCGCCGATGACGTCCATGCCGTCGTTGACGACGATGCGGCCGCGTTCGGTGACGTGGTATTTGGAAATCGCTGAAATCACCGACGGCTTCTCGCCGGCGTCGACCGCCAGCGAAGACATGCGGCGTGTGGCATCCATCATGTAGAGATGGCCGCCCATGCGCGCCAGCGCTTCCTGGATGCCTTCGAACTTGCCGATGGCGATCTTGAATTGCCGGCGCATGGCGGCATAAGCGCTGGTGCCGCGCACCGCCATCTTGGAGAAACCGACGCTGGACGACGGCAGCGAAATGGCGCGGCCGGCGGCGAGACATTCCATCAGCATGCGCCATCCCTTACCGACCTGTGCCTGCCCGCCGATCACCCAGTCGAGCGGAATGAAAACATTCTCACCCGAAGTCGGGCCGTTCTGGAACACGGCATTCAGCGGCCAGTGGCGGCGACCGGTGACGACGCCCGGATGCCTGGTCGGAATCAGCGCACAGGTAATGCCCGGCTCTGCACTGCCGCCCAGAAGATGATCGGGATCGAGCGCGCGGAACGCCAGGCCGAGTACCGTGGCGACCGGCGCCAGCGTGATGTAGCGCTTGTTCCAGGTGACGCGGAAGCCCAGCACTTCGCGGCCTTCATGCATGCCCTTGCAGACGATGCCGACATCGGGAATCGCCGCCGCATCGGAGCCGGCGTAGGGGCTGGTCAGGGCGAAGCAAGGGATTTCTTCGCCGCGCGCCAGGCGCGGCAGGTAGTGGTTCTTCTGTTCTTCGGTGCCGTAATGCAGCAGCAATTCGGCCGGTCCGAGCGAGTTGGGCACCATCACCGAAATCGCCGCGACCGAACAACGCGAAGACAGCTTCATGATCACTTGCGAATGCATGTAGGCGGAGAATTGTTTGCCGCCGTATTGCTTGGGAATGATCATGCCGAGGAAGCCCTTGTCCTTGACGAATTGCCAGGCTTCCGGCTGCAGATCCTGCCAGGCGACCGTGGTATCCCAGTCGCTGACCATGGCGCACAGTTGTGTGACTTCGTTGTCGAGAAAAGATTGCTCTTCCGCCGTCAGTGTCGGCGGCGGCAGCTGCATGAGCTTGTTCCAGTCGGGCTTGCCGGAAAACAGGTCGGCATCCCACCAGACGGTGCCGGCTTCGATGGCGTCGCGCTCGGTGTCGGACATGCTCGGCAAGATCTTGCGGAACACGTCCAGCGCCGGCCGCGTGATCAATGTCTGCCGCACCGACTTGATGGCGATCAGCAAAGTCGGGACGCACAAAATGATCGCCAGCAACACACAGACCGCGGCGTTGGCCTGATCGGTGACGCCGCCTATCCATATCCAGGCCAGTTCCGCCACCAGCCAGGTCCAAGCGCCGACACGCATCATCATCAATGCCAGGGCGCCCGCTACGAAAACAATGAGCCACAAAATCATGAGAGTCTCCCGTTCGGAATTGCTGTTATCTGCGTGACAACACTGCCCATGCAAAGTACAAGGTGCAGGCTTCACGCTGCTTATGATGCAAAGAACGATGCAAACGAGGATGCGGTAAGAACGCTGCGTGCCAGGCACCGAGCGTATTGAGATATTCCCACAGAAGTTGCGATTGTGAAAACCTTTGCAGCAAATCACCGTGCGATGCTGCCGCATCCTGCCGCACTTATCTTGATGACCGCATTTCTCCGCAGAAATTCATTCTTTTCCTGTTTGTTCCTGTTTGTCCCTGTTTGCGGCGATATGGTCGCGCAGAAACCATCTCGCGGGGCCGGGGTCCATTACAATCTCGTTTAATTCGCTTATTCAGCAGAAACTCAGCAGAACATCTGCAGCAATCAAGGAAACAATCATGAAATGGGAAGGCAATCGCGAAAGCGACAACGTTGAAGACCGCCGTGGCGACGATAGTGGCGGCGGAGGCGGTTTCTCCTTCGGCGGCGGGCGCTCGATCGGGCTGGGCGGCATTGCCGTGGCGCTGGTGGCGTCCTACTTCCTCGGCATCAACCCGCTGACGGTGATCAACATGCTCAGCGGCGGCGGCGGACAAGTCGCGCCCGTGCAGCATTCCGCGCCGGCGCACAAACCGCCGCCGGACGACCAGATGGCGCGCTTCGTCTCGACTGTGCTGGCCGATACCGAAGACACCTGGGGCGAAATCTTCAAGGCCGGCGGCGCGACCTATGTGCGGCCCAAGCTGGTGCTGTTCTCCGGCAGCACGCCGACCGCTTGCGGCACCGGCCAGACGGCCACTGGCCCGTTCTACTGCCCCGGCGATCAAAAGGTCTATATCGACCTGAGCTTCTACAAGCTGATGCAGCAGCGCTTCAACGTCACCGGCAATTTTGCGCAAGCCTATGTGATCGCGCATGAAGTCGGCCATCACGTGCAAAACCTGCTCGGCATTTCCGAAAAGGTCGACAAGGCGCGCCGCAACATGTCGGAGAAACAATCGAACGCGCTGTCGGTGCGGCTGGAACTGCAAGCAGATTGTTTTGCCGGCGTCTGGGCCTACCATGCCAATGAAGCGCGCCACATCATCGAACAAGGCGACATCGAAGGTGCACTCAACGCCGCTTCCGCCATCGGCGACGATGCGCTGCAACGCCAGGCGCGCGGCGAAGTGGTGCCGGACTCCTTCACGCACGGCACCTCGGCGCAGCGCGTAAACTGGTTCAAGCGCGGCATCACGCAGGGTAAGGTCAGCGCCTGCAATACCTTTGAAGCCAAAACGCTCTAGGAACGGGACAGCCATGCATATTTCCTACTGGTGCATTCTGATCGCCGGCCTGCTGCCGATGCTGACGGTTGCGGTCGCCAAGTATGGCAAGAGGGATTTCGACAATTCCGAACCGCGCGCCTGGCTGGACAAACAAACCGGCCTGCGCCGCCGCGCCGACTATGCGCACCGTAATCATTTTGAAGCGCTGCCCTTCTTTGCCGCCGCCGTGCTGGTGGCGCAGCAAACCGGCGCCGCACAGCAATGGATCGACGGTCTGGCGATGGCTTTCATCGCCGCTCGCCTGATTTATACAGCGCTTTACCTGAACGACTTGCCGAGCTTGCGCTCGCTGTCCTGGAGCGTCGGCTACGCCTGCGTCATCGGCTTGTTCGTCGTTTCCGCCCTACACTCTTGATCTTTCATTCGCCATGAGCAACGCCAGCATCCAAAACCTGCACGACGCACTCAACGCCCTGCGCGACGGCGACATCAATGTCGCTGCTTTCTGCACGGCCTGGCGCGCACAGAGCGATTTGCTCAAGCGCCTGCCGCCACGCTACGAAGAAGTCGCCGAAGATCTCCTCGGCCGCCTGGAAGCAGGCAGCCTGTTCACCGAAGAGAGCTGCTCCTTCAGTCAGGAAGACCTGCTGAACAATCTCGCCGTGTGGTTGCACAAGGCGGAGAAAACTCTCGTTTGATTTTTATTGAAGTCAGTTATTGATACTGAAGCACCCACTATAAGGTTGATATGCAACACCTGGAATTCCAACTGCAAGGCCCCTACGTCGAACTCAACCAGTTGCTGAAGCTGGTCGGACTGTGCGACAGCGGCGGCGCCGGCAAAGCCATCGTTGCCGACGGCAACGTCAAAGTCGACGGCAGACAGGAACTGCGCAAAACCTGCAAGATCACCGCCGGCCAGACCGTGGCGCTGGGCGACGTGCGTATCCGCGTGCTGGCAGAATGAGTACAACAGAAAATATCGATGCCATCCTGGCATTCTGGTTCGGCGCCGACGGCAGCGGCGCGGACACCGCTGTCGCCACCGTCGCCGGCCGTCAGTCCGGGCTATGGTGGGGCAAGGATGCCGCTGTCGATCAAAACATCAAGTCGCGCTTTGAAGCCGATCTGCTGGCCGCTGCCGACAACCAGCGCGACGACTGGGCCGATACGCCGCAAGGCATGCTGGCGCTGATCCTGCTGCTGGATCAGTTCTCCCGCAACATGTACCGCGATACGGCCAAGGCATTCTCCTTCGATGCGCTGGCGCGGCAGTGCTGCCATCTTGGGCTGGCACAGGGTTTCGACCAGCAGCTGTCGCTGCTGCAGCGCGTGTTTTTTTATATGCCGCTGGAGCATTCCGAAGACCTCGACGATCAGGAATATTCAGTGCAACTATTCCGTGCGCTGGCCAAACAGGGCGTCAAGGAAGATCCTGCCTGCAAGGCCAGCCTGGACAACTACCTGAAATTCGCCGACCGGCATCACGCCATCGTCGAACGCTTCGGCCGCTTCCCGCATCGCAATGCCATTCTCGGACGACCTTCCACCGCTGAAGAGACCGCGTTTCTGAAAGAGCCGCATTCGTCTTTCTGATGCGTTTCTGAGTCCTGCTGATGTAATGCTGATGCGCTCTTCGCCTTGAACATCGACATTGTCGAAATTCAAGGCGAA
Source organism: Herbaspirillum sp. GW822-FHT03A08 (assembly GCF_058801885.1). NCBI lineage: Bacteria > Pseudomonadati > Pseudomonadota > Betaproteobacteria > Burkholderiales > Oxalobacteraceae > Herbaspirillum > Herbaspirillum sp. GW822-FHT03A08. Next base: position 990,119 of record NZ_JBXANR010000001.1, read on the forward strand.
ATATCGCCAAGACGCATCAGCAAAAATTTTAGGTAACAGAGAAATTGCGCGTTACGGCACTCGTAACGTTCAGCTTCACGTTTCACGCCGCTGAAACTCCCTCACAATCGTGGCTTTTGGCATGAGCACGCCATGCGATTCCATGTGAACGAAGTCAGCAAACAATCCCGTGAACGCGGTTTCACCCTCATCGAAGTCCTGGTCGCAATCGTCATCCTGACGCTGGGTGCAAGCGGCGTCGCCGCGATGCAATTGCACGCCTTGCGCATGGCGCAGCAAAGCGGGTATCAAACTGCGGCGACGCAGCTCGCCGTCACGCTGGCCGAGCTCATGCGCGCCGATCCTGAACTGGCGCGGTCGGTCAACAGTCCTTATCTGTTTTCCTACGAGGCGGCGGCAACTCCGGTCTCGGCATCGGCTTCCACCGCCATGGCTGCGCTGGAAGTACAAACCTGGCAACAGCAATTGCAGCAGGCGTTGCCGCGAGCAAAAGCAGTCGTCTGCCGGGACAGTCATCCGGCGCTGGCGAACAGACTGCAGTGGTCTTGCGATCAGGCAGGCAACGCCGCCATCGTGATCAAGATTGGCTGGTCGGCGAGAGAATCCACATTCGACGGGGGTACGTCTCCCCAGCCGGAATCCGTACCGAATATCGCCATCGCCGTCGCCATCTGAATGCATCCCCATCTTCAACATCGACAAACCGGCCTGAGCCTGATCGAGCTGATGGTCGCCCTGGCGCTCGGCATGGGCGTCGCACTCGCTTCGCTGGCCTTGCTCAACGCAGCCAGGTCCAGCTACGTTGCGGTTCACGACGGCGCACTGGTGCAAGACACGGGACGCTATGCGATTGACGTCCTCAGCCGCGCGATCCGGCAAGCCAACTTCGTGCCCTACGACCACCCGGTATTCACCGATTTCACTTCGCTCGACCTGACGCAACTTTCACCCGGCATCAGCGGCCTGGACAACGCCCGCCTCGGCAGCCAGACGAGCGCGCTCACGGCGCCGCAATCGAACGCCGCCAACTACGGCAGCGACGCGCTCGCAGCCCGCTATTTCGGTTCCGGCATCGGGGACAAGGCCGACGGCAGCATTCTCAATTGCGCAGGGTTCGCCGTGGCTGCGCCGGCCAATGCAGCAGCAATTGCCTCGGTCGCCGCTGCCGATGACGAACGCGGCTGGAGCATCTTCTACGTCGCGGCCGACAGCGCGGGCGAGCCCGAGCTGCGCTGCAAGTACCTCACCAAAAACGATGGTTGGAATTCCACCGCTATTGCGCGCGGCGTTGAAGCCTTTCAGGTACTGTACGGCATCGGCGACAGCGTTGACGGCCCCGTCACGCAATATCGCAATGCCTCGCAAATGACGGTGCAGCAATGGCGTCTGGTGATTGCCGTACGTATCGCCATGCTGGTGCGCGGCGAACAAAACAGCGGCAATGACGCGCCGGAAACGATGTACGAACTCTTTGGCCCGGCGTATCGCAACAGCCTCGATCCCGGCGTCACGATCACGGAACTCAGGCAGCCGCACAGAATGCGCAGATTATTCCAGGCCACGGTTCACCTGCGCAACATGCCGCCATGACGAGACGCCATCGCCAGTCAGGCGCGTCCCTGTTGATTGCCCTGGTCATGCTGGTCGCGGTCATGCTGCTCGGCGTGGCCGCAGCACGCATGTCGCTGATGAATGAAAAATCCTCGCGCAGCGATCGCGACCGGCAGATCGCCTTTGAAGCGGCAGAAGCCGCCCTGCACGATGCGGAGCTGGATGTTTCCGGTCCTCGCGGGCAGATCGATGCATTTCCCGAGTTAGCCGGCAGTTGCCATGAAAGGGGTGCGTTCGCGGGACTCTGCCGGACAGGCGACACGCCGCTGTGGGCGATGTCCGATGCACTGGTGTCTGCGCCATGGGTGGAATACGGCCGCTATTCGGGACAGCAATTTCCTTACGGCGCAGCGTCTCTCGCATCGCACCCGCCGCGCTATCTGGTCGAACTGATCCCGCTCGGAAAAGCCCGCAACGCCATGGTCGCACCGCAAGGCTTGCGCGTCACCGCCGTCGGCTTCGGCATGCACGAAAGTACGCGAGTCGTTTTGCAATCCATTTACGCCATCGATACCGATCCTGAACGCACGAACAAGCAGCCCGTCAGGCTGAGCTGGCGCGAAATCGGCAACTGGCAGGAGATCTCCCGCACCACACCATGAAAGCAAACATCCACATGGCATCGCATCTGCGCGGCTTTACCCTGATCGAACTGATGTGCGTCGTCAGCATCGTCGGCATCCTCTCGCTGGCCGCCTATCCGTCTTACAAAAACGTCATCCTCAAGGGAAAACGGGCCGAAGCCCGCGCAGCGCTGATGCAAGCCATGCAGCAGCAAGAGCGTTTCTTCTCTCGCTACAACAGCTATCAGGCATATACCGCCGGCAATACGAATACGGGCGCGTTCATCTGGTATTCCGGCAGAACAGCCGGCAGCAGCGGCTACCAGATCAGTGCGGCAGCCTGCTCCGGCGACGTCATCCAGCATTGTGTTCTGTTGTCGGCGGCACCGGGCGGACCGCAAGTCGATACCCGCTTTCAGGATGAAGTCTGCGGCACCCTGACATTCAACAGTCGTGGTGAAAGAGGCGCGACCGGCTTGCCGGCTGCATCAGCGCCTGCGGCCTGCTGGTAAAAGGATGGAACACGTCATGCTCACACGCTCAATTCGTCCCAATGGCTTCACCCTGCCCGAACTGCTGGTCGTCCTCGCTATCGTCGGCATCCTGCTGGCAGCCGGTGTTCCCAGCTTTCGCTCCTACCTGCAAGGCCACCAAGTGGCCACGGCGTCGAGCCAGTTCCTCTTTGCCCTGAATCTGGCGCGCAGCGAAGCCCTCCAGCGCAGCGCCCGCGTCGATCTGGCGCCGCGCGACGGTCTGCGCTGGGAAAACGGCTGGGTGGTATTCATCAATAAGAATGGCGACGGCCATCCGCAATTCGACGCCGGCGACGAGCTGATCTATAGCCACGACGATCTCGCGACAGGCTTGCAAGTCGCTACCACGCTGAGCGACAAGTCTTATCCCTACATCGCTTACAATGGCAACGGCAGACCGCGCAGCAACCTCAGTGCGCTGACGCCGCAGTGGGGATCGTGGCAGTTTTCGCTCGACGGCAAGGAAAGAGTCGTACGCATCACCCTCGCCGGACGCGCCCGCCTGTGCAATCCTGCGGACGACGCCAGTTGCCGATTTACCGGTACCAGCAGCGGCAGCAGCACTGCCGGCGCCACGCCCGACAACCATTAGCGATTACCATCAACACAGACAACGCCTACATCCAACGTGTCCACCGACCAGTCCCTCTATTCCATCGACATCGATAACGACCAGCAAGCCATGACGTTGGCGCTGGCGCAGGCCGAACTCGGCATGTTCACCACCACGCCCAATCCGCGTGTCGGTTGCGTGATCGTCAAGAATCGCCGCATCATCGGCGCCGGCTTCACCCAGCCGCCCGGCGGCAACCACGCCGAAATCCAGGCCATGAAAGATGCGCAGGAACGCGGCAACGATGTGCGCGGCGCAACGGCTTACGTGACGCTGGAGCCATGCAGCCACTTCGGCCGCACGCCGCCCTGCGCCGATGCGCTGGTCAAGGCTGGTCTCGGCAAGGTCGTGTCTGCCATGACCGATCCCAACCCGCTGGTCGCCGGCAAAGGTCTGGAAAAATTGCAGGCCGCCGGCATCGCCGTGGTCTCCGGCCTGATGCAGGACGCCGCTTATGAAATGAACATCGGCTTCTTCAAACGCATGCGGCACGGCACGCCATGGATACGCATGAAATCGGCCGCCAGCCTCGACGGCAAGACCGCCCTGCACAACGGCAAGAGCCAGTGGATCACGGGACAAGCTGCGCGCGACGATGGCCATTTCTGGCGCGCACGCGCCTGCGCCATCGTCACCGGCATCGGCACCGTGAAGGATGACAATCCTCAACTGAGCGTGCGCGCCGTCGATACGCCCCGCCAGCCGCGTCGCATTGTCATCGACAGCAAGCTGACCGTCTCGCCTTCCGCCAACATTCTGGCCGGCGGCGGCACCTGGGTATTCACCGCCAGCGAAGACCGCGCAAAAATTGCTGCACTGGAAGATCAGGGAGCGGAAATCATTGTCCTGCCCAACGCCGGCAACAAGGTCGACCTGCCCAGCATGATTGCCGAACTGGGTAAACGCCAGCTCAACGAAGTCCACATCGAGGCCGGCTCCAAGCTCAGCGGCTCCCTGATTCGCGAAGGCTGCGTGGACGAACTGCTGCTGTATTTCGCACCCGCCCTGCTAGGCGACGGCCGCGGCATGTTCGACCTGCCGGCGCTGGACGACCTTACGGGCAAGATCCCGCTGCGCTTCCACGACATCAAGCAAATCGGTGAAGATTTGCGTATCCTTGCACGGTTCCGTTAATTTATTTGGGTTTCATTATGTTTACAGGCATCGTCGCCGCTGTCGGCAAAATCACTTCCGTTCAACCTCTGGGCAACACCGCCGACGCCGGCGTACGCCTCGACATCGATGCCGGCCCGCTGCCGATGGACGATGTCGCGCTGGGTGATTCGATTGCCCTCAACGGCGCCTGCATGACCGTCGTCGAGAAGACTGTCACAGGCTTCACCGTCGACGTCTCGCGCGAAAGCCTCAACCTCACCGCCGGCCTCGATGCACCTGGTGAAGTCAACCTGGAAAAAGCCCTGACCCTGGCAGAACGCCTCGGCGGCCACCTGGTGTCCGGCCACGTCGACGGGCTTGGCGTGGTGCGCAAGTTTGAACCGGTCGGCGAATCCTGGGAACTGATCGTCGAAGCCCCGGCGGCACTCGGCAAGTACCTGGCCTACAAAGGCTCGATCGTCGTCAACGGCGTCTCGCTCACCGTCAACCGCGTGGAAGACGTCGACGGCGGCTGCCGCTTCTCCATCAACCTGATCCCCCACACGATTCAGGTCACCACACTCAAGCACCTGAAAGTCGGCAGCAAGGTCAATCTGGAAATCGATCTGATTGCGCGTTATGTCGAACGTATGCTGTCCGCGGCGCGGTAAGTACCACTCAAATGAATCCGGACAGGCCGCAGTCTGTCCGGTTTTATTCTTCTTCCCCCTGCACTCTTCCGCTGTTCCCCCCATCGTTGCCTTCCGCCGGGTTGAAATGACAGACTCAGTCTCCACATAGGTCGCAGTGCCGAAAAGCAAGAATCTGCTTTTAGACGACCGGTCTAATTTTAAGGTATGATGGAACTCAGTCGCGATGCTGCGATCCTGATTTCCAGGTTTCCGTTTGAAAGACAGTGATCCCCCACTGTCTTTTTCATTTTCAAAAAGGATATATTCATGACATCTTTATTCGATCCCGTAAAAATGGGCGACATCTCGCTCGCCAATCGTATCGTCATGGCGCCGCTGACACGCAGCCGCGCAATCGAAGGCCTGAAGCCGGGTCCGATGACCGTTGAGTACTATCGCCAACGCGCCAGCGCCGGCCTGATCATTGCGGAAGCCACCCAGATCTCTCCGATGGCGCAAGGCTATATCGGCACGCCGGGTATCCATTCCCAGGAACAAGTCGCTGCCTGGCGCGAAGTCACCGATGCGGTGCACGCAGCCGGCGGTAAGATCGTGCTGCAACTGTGGCACGTCGGCCGCATCTCTCACAGCTCGCTGCTGCCGGACGGCGCAGCACCGGTGTCGTCGACCAACCGCGCCGCCAACGCCAAGACATTCACCGCCGACGGCTACTCCGACGTATCGACGCCGCGTGCTCTGCGCGACGACGAACTGCCAGGTCTGGTAGAGGACTATCGCAAGGCTGCGCGCAACGCGATCGATGCCGGTTTCGACGGCGTCGAAGTGCATGCCGCCAATACTTACCTGCTGGAGCAATTCCTGCGCGACAGCGTCAATGACCGCAGTGGTCCGTACGGCGGCAGTATTCAGAATCGCGCCCGCCTGCTGATCGAAGTCATGCAAGCCGTCGCCAAGGAAGTCGGCGGCGGCCGCACCGGCATTCGCCTGAGCCCGATGACGACCTTCAATGACACCAAGCTCGACAGCCAGCCGCAAGCGCTCTACAACTATGTGGTGGAACAGATCGCACCGCTGGGTCTGGCTTACCTGCACGTGGTCGAAGGCGAGACCGGCGGCGCGCGTCAGCCAGCCGGCGCCGTGACATTCGACTACGCTGCGCTGCGCAGCCGTTTCCCTGGAACCTTCCTGGTCAACAATGGCTTTAGCGGCAGCGAAGCGCAGTCGGTGCTGAGCGACAAACTGGCCGATGCAGTGGCGTTCGGTCGCCTGTTCATCGCCAATCCGGATCTGGTGCGCCGTCTGCGCGAATCCAAGCCGCTCAACCCGCTGCGCGAAGAAGGCATGTACGGCGGCGGAGCGGAAGGCTATGTCGACTATCCTGCGCTGCCTGCATAAAAAGTAAAAAACTCCGCAACACAGCGCGGAGTTTGCAGCAAAAAATAAAACGCCGCCGGTGTCACCGACGGCGTTTTTATTTGCGCTTCTCTTTCCCCACGTCCAGATCCAGATGATCGCGTGCAGCCAGTTGGCCGGCCCAGAGCGATTCCAGGCTCGGAAGATTCCAGCACTCGCGCGACTCCCTCCCGACGATGCTGTCTTTCACTTGCGGATCGGACAGGTCCACCAGTTCCACATCGATCGGTCCCGGCGGTTCTTCGCGAAAGAATACTCTGACAACTGGCTTGGTCAGCGAGGCCTTGGTTTGCTCAACGACAACCGCGAGTCGCCCCGAACTCAGTTTGACCAGCGCGCCGGTAGGATAGATGCCCAGGCTTTTGACGAAGGCCGACAATACAGTCTGGTCGAAATGTCCCTTCCACGACGCCATGCGCGCCAGCGACTCAGCCGGATCCCAGCCCTCCTTGTAAGGGCGATTCGAAGTAATGGCGTCATAGACATCGCACACCGCGCCCATGCGGGCGAGTAGCGAAAGCTTGCCGCCGCTTACGCCGTCCGGATAGCCGCTGCCGTCGATGCGCTCATGATGATGCAGGCACACTTCGCCTGCCGCCTCGGGAATGCTCTGGTCGCGCGTCAGGAAAGCATGGCCCAGCACCGTATGGCGTTTGATGATGGTGAATTCTTCGTCGCTCAGCCGGCTGGGCTTGTTGAGGATTTCGGACGGCGTCAACACCTTGCCGATGTCGTGCAGCAAACCGGCGACACCGGCTTCTCTGCAATCTTCTTCATTAAACCCCAGCGTGCGGCCGAGCGACACCATCAGCGCGCAGACGGCGACGGAATGCATATAGGTGTAATCGTCGCTGGTCTTGAGGCGCGCCAGACTGATCAGCGCGCCGGGGTTGCGCAATACCGATGCAGCGATGTCGGCCACCAGCGGCAAGCAACCTTCGACGTTGATGGCATTTCCCAGACGAACTTCGTTGAACATCGAGATCGTTGCGGCGCGCGCGCTTTTGCAGAGAATGGCGGCGCGTTCAAGTTCTTCATCGAAGCTGGTGGTTTCCGGTTCGGCTTGCACTTCAGGCAGTTCGACGGCTTCCTCCGCTGCCTTCACGCTGACGTCGCGACCCTTGCTGATATCGATCCAGCAAGTTTCGATACCGGATGTCCAGGCCGCCTGCAGATCGGTATAGTCGCGCAGGAGGAATTTGCTCTTCCAGAACGGATTCTTGATCCAGGCTTCGTCGAAACCATGCAGAAACATGCCCAGGCGGAGATCGGCGACATTGATTTTCTTGAGATGACTCATCTTTTCCTGCAGCAACGCAACCGTATTGTCCAAGCGTACGCGTCCCTGTCTGCCGGGAGAATACGCCATCTTGTGTTCGATTTTTTCCATCCCCTTACCGGCCCGCTACTGCCGCCCGGCAACTCCGCCATGCGATGCCATCCGCAATACAAGCGTTGGAGACAAGCATTACATGAAGCACAACATCGCAACAATAAGAAAATCCCTTACAGCGAAATTTCCCATGGGGAAATCAGCATCGGCAACAGCATGTGAAGAGCGCAAAACGTCGGGAAGAAAAAAGAGAAAACACAAGACTGCGCGTACTCGCAAGGAGAGGACGCATGCGGAGAACACACAAAACTGCAGGCGCTGGCGATACAATGCGCGATATCTCGACGCTATCGAGTGTTGCTTATTTGTTCGTGATTTTCGGCAACGAAAAACTGGCGACCTGATTGTGCCCGCGTTGCTGCGCCGTACTCAGTGTCTGGCCGGCTGAACGGATCAGGTCGGCGCTCAGATCGTTGTCGTCTACCGAATCCAGGCAGCTCACGCCGATGCAGACGGTCACTACACCTTCGTCGCTTTCCCAATGCGGAATCGCAAGGGCATGGATCGCCTCGCACAGTTTTTCGGCAAGTCCGACCGCCAACGGCTGAGTGCAGTTCGGCAAGATGACGCTGAACTGCTCCTCACCATAACGCGCAGCGATGTAAGCGGACTGCCGCAAGTTCGCGTTGATGGCCACGGCAATGGCGCGCAGGCAATCGTCACTGCTGGTGTGACCGTACAGATGGCTGAACACTTTGAAATGATCGATATCCAGCATCAGGATCGACACTGTGGCTTGCGTGTCCTTGGCGCGATTCAGCTCGCCCTTCAACAGTGCGTCGAATTGACGGCGATTCGGCAAGCCGGTCACTTCATCTTGCAGGGCGAGTTGCTCCAGCGATTGGCTCAATCGTTCGGCCTTGGCCTGTGCGTCTAACGCGGCAGTTTCCGCTCTGGAGCGATTGCTCACTTGCGTGATCAGTTTGTTGCCTGCATACAGCAAGGCAATCAGCAATAGCGCAACACTGCCGCCATGCAGCAGCGACTCCCGCCGCCAGTCGGCCAGGAGTTCATCCTCGGACATCGCAACTGCTACAAACAACGGATAACTGGCGACGCTGCGATAGACATTGACGCGCGTGACGCCGTCCTGAGACGATTTGATCAGCGCAGAACCGGACAAGGTATTGGACTGGTATTCGCGGAACAGCGCCGTTCCGGCCATGTTCTTGCCGGCGAATTCGTCACGCATCGGACGGCGATACAGCATGATGCCGTCGGTGCGCACGAGGACGATCGCGCCGGCGTTGCCGATGTCGAAGGTGCGATAGAATTTTTCGAGATAGCCCATGTCGATGTTGGCGACCACCACGCCGCCAAAATTGCCGTCGGGCTTGTTATAGCGGCGGCTGATGGTGAATCCCCAGCGCCCGGTCGATCTGCTTTGTATCGGCGTGTCGAGGTGGCTTTCCAGATCGGTGTGATTCTGATGGTAGAGAAAATAGGCGCGGTCGCGTCCGTTCAATTCCTTGTCCAGCTTTTCCTGCGACGTCAGAATCAGATAGCCATCCTGATCCAACACGTACACGCCATCGATTTGCGACAAGGACGCGAGTCGCGCGCGCAGTGCCTGATGCGTACGCTGATCGCCTTCCGGCGATACGCCGTCGCGCGGCAATCGCTCAAGAACGTCGGCGAGGATGATGTCGGCTTCTTTGAGCGTGTCTTCCGCATGCTGCGCCAGGGCGCGCGTGACGTTGGAGATGGAGGCCGTGCTTTCCTCGACCTCCGCCTTGCGGCTGTAGGTAATGCCCCACAGTTCCAGAACTAAAATCGCCAGTGCCATGGCCGCAATAAAAAACCGCGCTCGCTTGCCTGTTGCAAGGTTATCTGTGTCGGACATGGTTCCTGATTGAAATAGAAAAGTGGTCCCAGCAGCATAGTATTTTGAAAAGCCGGCCAGCGGGGAGCTTTCCTCGCCGCTCATTTCTCATCATGTCCGTTCAGCCGCCAGCGCGATGGACCGCCGTGCAATTGGCTGCGCGTGATAAAGTTGGCGAAAGGAAAACACCGGCGCGCGGTCACCTGCGGCAATCGCCCTCCCCCATCTTGTCACTTTAATCATTCCTGAGGTCTTTCCCTTGTCGAGTCTACAAGAACCACGGCGTCAATCCAATCAGGTTGCAGGCATCCTCGCGACAGCAACTGTCCTTGCGCTGCTCTATTTCGGACGCGACGTGCTGATCCCGATCACGCTCGCCATCATCCTGAGCCTGCTGATCACGCCCTTCATCCATCGCCTGCGGCAGATCGGCCTGGGCCAGACCCTCTCAGTCGGCGTCGCGGTTGTGACGCTGGCCTTGTCGCTGGCTGCCGTCGGCCTGGTCATCGGCGTGCAGGTGGTGCGCATCGGCAGCAGCCTGCCGCAATATGCCGACACCATCCGCAGCAAGGTCAGCCTGCTCGATCAACTGACACTGGGAAAACTCGGCGAACTCAACGGACAGGCCGGACGCTGGATCGATCACCTGTCCGATGAGAAAGAGCCCGGAGCAGCCGGCTCTGCAAGCACCGCCCCGGCATTGCGCGCCGGCAGCAACACGCCGATCCCGGTCGAAATCCATTCGCCGCCGCAAAAGCCGCTGCAACTGCTGACGCGCATTGCATCTTCGGTATGGCCGCCGCTGGAAACGGCCGGCATCGTCTTCGTAGTGCTGATCTTTGTCCTGCTGGAGCACGAAGCGCTGCGCGACCGCTTCATCCGCCTGGCCGGCGGCAATGACCTGCGCGCCACGACGATTGCGGTCAATGACGCCGGCGAGCGCCTGTCGCGCTTTTTTGTATCGCAGTTCGCCGTCAACATCGGCGTCGGCGTACTGGTGTGGATAGGCCTGAGCATCCTCGGTTTGTCGCAAGCCTTGCTGTGGGGTGCGATGGCGGCGATCCTGCGCTTCATTCCTTATGTCGGCGTGTGGATCGCGGCCTTCTGCGCGACCTTGCTGGCGGCGGCGATTTCACCGGGCTGGTCGCTGGCGGTGATGACGCTGATGCTGTTCCTGATCATCGAAGTGGTGTTCGCGCAACTGGTCGAACCCAAGCTGTACGGCCACACCACCGGCCTGTCGCCGCTGTCGGTGGTGATTGCGGCGATCTTCTGGAGCTGGATCTGGGGGCCGGTCGGACTGGTGCTGTCGACGCCGCTGACCTTGTGCCTGGTGGTCGCAGGCAGATACTTCCGCGCGCTCAACATGTTTGAAATCCTGCTGGGCGAAATCCCTGCACTCACCTTGCCGCAGAATTTCTATCAGCGCGCCCTTTCCGGCGACACCCAGGAAATCATCGCCAGCGCGCGCCAGATCCTCAAACGTAAATCCTTTGCCGCCTATTGCGACTCGGTGGTGGTGCCGGCACTGCATCTGGCGCGAGCGGATCTGGACGCCAATGCGATCAGCAAGAGCGAACAACTGAAAGTCGGCACCGCCATCGCTTCCGTCATCGAAGCGCTCGGTGAAAATCCGAAGTGGTGGCGGCAATACACCCGCATCTCCATGCTGGAAGACGTCAACATCGGACGCCAGTTGCGCCGTCGCCGCGAAGCCATCATCGGCGGCACGCAAGGTTCTTTCGACGTGCCGGCCGGGACCATCGTGCTGGGCATCGGCGCGGGTTCCGCCGGCGACGAACTGGCGGCGGAAATCCTGGTGCGCATCCTGCGCAAGCAAAACATCGACGGCCGCCACGTCACGCTGACTGAAATGGGCGAGGCGCCGCCGGCCGATGTCAAACCCGGCATCGTCGCCATGTTCTGCCTGGTCAGTATCGAGCCGGTAAAGGAACAGGCGCAGATCGAAGCAGCGCTGATCCAGATGGAACAGCGCCTGCCGCATGTGAAACAACTGGTGCTGCAGATCGCTAATCCGTTTGAGCAATTGCAGTTGCAGGACAACGCCATAGAAGGCACGCACGAGGTGGTGCATTCATTTGAGGAGGCAGTGCAGACCTGCCTGCGCAACCTGCACGTTTATGACAAGCCGGTACTCAGCAGCAAAAGCTGAAACGGTTCAACCTGAATAAGTCGGGCGCCGACTTTTTCCGGCGGCCTTTTTACGCATTTTTTAAGCTGACTATTAACTGACAAAAAAGCGAATTACTTATTTTCAACATCTTTCTTAACCCTTTATACTGCGACGTTTATTGCATTGCAAAAGCAAGTCAAAAATCTTTCAATCCGGTAAACCAAGGCCCATAGCGGCTTTCGGAGCCTGACAAATCACTGAAAAATGCCGCGCCGCAAACAGAGCCGGGAGATTCTCACTATAATTGCGCTGCAATTTTAATAACAATCCTTCCACCAAAAGTTTGAGGAGAATTTCTATGCGGCTCTTACTCCTGTTGCCGTTCATTGGTCTATTGTGGGTCCCGTTTTACAACGACGAATTGCCCGCACTGTTTGGCTTTCCATTTTTCTACTGGTATCAGTTCATGTGGGTTCCGCTCACCGCGCTGATCATCTGGATCGTCTATAAAGACGGTCTCAAGAAGGGAGTCGAATAATGAACTCCTCTTCCATCAACTGGACGGCACTCAGCGTCTTCATCTTCTTCTTTGCGCTGGTCACCGTGATGGGCTTCTGGGCCTCGCGCTGGCAAAGCGGCGGCAAAGCAAACAAGGGCGCTCACCTCGACGAATGGGGTCTGGGCGGCCGTAACTTCGGCACCTGGATTACCTGGTTCCTGGTCGGCGGCGACTTCTACACTGCCTATACCGTGATCGCGGTGCCGGCGCTGGTATATGCGGTCGGTGCTTACGGCTTCTTCGCGCTGCCGTACACCATCCTGGTCTATCCGATCGTGTTCCTGATCATGCCGAAGCTGTGGCACGCTGCACACAAGGCCGGTCACGTCACCGCTGCCGACGTCGTGTTCGGCCGCTACAAGTCGCGCAAGCTGGAACTGGCGATCGCTCTGACCGGCGTCGTTGCGACCATGCCTTACATCGCGCTGCAACTGATCGGCATGGAAGTCGTCATCAAGGCGCTCGGCGTCACCGGTGAACTGCCTCTGCTGGCGGCTTTCGTGATCCTGGCGCTGTACACCTACTCGGCCGGCCTGCGCGCACCTGCGCTGATCGCCTTCGTCAAGGACCTGATGATCTACATCGTGGTGCTGGTGGCGGTGGTGCTGGTGCCGATGAAGCTCGGCGGCTACGGCATCGTGTTCAACTCGGCACGCGAGGCGTTTGCAGCCAAAGGCGGCATGACCGGCCTGACGCTGAAGCCTGCACAGTTCCTGCCGTTTGCGACACTGGCGCTGGGTTCTGCGATGGCGGCCTTCATGTATCCGCACACTCTGACCGGCATCTTCGCGGCCAAGAGTGCCGACACGATCCGCAAGAATGCCGTGTTCCTGCCTGCGTACACCGTACTGCTGGGCTTGATCGCGCTGCTGGGCTACATGGCCTATGCAGCGGGCGTCAAGGTCGAAGCCAACAACGACATCGTTCCTGCGCTGTTCAACGCCATGTTCCCAAGCTGGTTCAGCGGCTTTGCCTTCGCAGCGATTGCCATCGGCGCCCTGGTGCCGGCGGCAGTGATGTCGATCGGCGCAGCCAACCTGTTCACCCGCAACTTCTGGAAACCGTACGTGAATCCGAACGTGTCGGCAGAAGGCGAAGCCAAGGTCGCCAAGATGGTGTCGCTGGTGGTCAAGTTCGGCGCGCTGGTGTTCATCCTGTTCCTGCCGACCAAGTTTGCGCTTGATCTGCAGTTGCTGGGCGGCGTGTGGATTCTGCAAACCTTCCCGGCACTGGTGTTCGGTCTGTTCATCGGCTGGTTCGGCGCCAATGCGCTGCTGACCGGCTGGGCAGTCGGCATCATCGGCGGCAGCTGGCTGGCGTATGCAGACGGCATCAAGCCGGTGCACACCTTCCACATCGGCGCTGATGCGTACACCATGTACACCGGTCTGATCGCGCTGGCCCTGAACATTGCAGTGGCGGTTGTGGTGCAACTGGTGTTCGGCAAGGGCGGTGCGAAAGCGCCGGCATTGAAACACTAATCAAGCAGCCGTACCCGCAACAAGAAAAAGCCACGTTCTCCGGAACGTGGCTTTTTTCATTTCAGCTCCAGCCGGATTTAACGATTCACCACCTTGGCCGGAATGAAGCTCAGCACCAGCACCGCCGACAAGGCCAGCATCGCGGCAACGAAGAACAATCCCGACGACACCGAATGCGTCTGCGTCTTCAGCCAGCCGATCACCGAGGGGCTGACGAAGCCCGCCAGATTGCCGGTGCAATTGATCAGCGCAATCCCCGCCGCCGCACCGGCGCCCCCAAGGAAAGCCGTCGGCAACGCCCAGAACATCGCCACCGCCGTCACCACGCCCATGGCGCCCAGGCTCAGACCGGAGAGGGCCGGTGCGATCTGGTTCTCGCTCATGGCGCAGATGCTGAAACCGATGGCGGCGACCAGCACCGGTACGATCACATGCCAGCGGCGTTCACGGAAATGATCGGCGCTGCGGCTGGCCAGCAGCATGGAAATCAGCGCGGCAGTGTAAGGAATCATCGCCAGCAGACCGATGTGGAAAGGATCCGCAATACCGGCGCTGCGAATGATGCTCGGCAGCCAGAAGCCGATCGCATACGAGCCCATGATCACGCCAAACAGAATCAGGCACAGCAGCCAGACGCGCGGCGACAGCATGACGCTCTTAACGGAACTATGCGTGCGTACCTGTGCGTCCAGATCGATCTCGTTCTTGATGAGATTTTTTTCTTCGGCATTAAGCCATTTGACATCAGCCACACGGTCGTCAAGATAACAATAAATCACGATACTCAGGATCACCGCCGGAATCGCTTCCAGGATGAACAGCCATTGCCAGCCCGACATGCCCATGGTGCCGCCGAAGGCGTACATGATGTAACCCGACAGCGGCGCGCCGACGATGCCCGACACCGGATTGCCGGCCATGAACATTGCCGTCATGCGGCCGCGCCGATGCGAGGGAAACCAGTAGGTCAGATACAGGATGACGCCAGGAAAAAAACCTGCCTCCGCCACGCCGAGCAAGAAGCGGATTACATAGAACATCATCGGCGAATCGACCCAGGCGGTCGCTGCCGACAGCACGCCCCAGGTAATCATGATGCGCGCGATCCAACGGCGCGCGCCGAGCTTGTGCAGCAGCAGATTGCTCGGCACTTCAAACAGGAAATAGCCGAGGAAGAACAAGCCCGCGCCGAGGCCATACACGGCGTCGCTGAACTGCAGATCGCTAAGCATTTGCAGCTTGGCAAAACCGATGTTGACGCGGTCGAGGTAAGCCACGACGTAGCTGACGAACAGCAGAGGGATGAAGCGCCAGGCGGCGCGTTTGAATACTGCATTGGCGGCATCTTGCGATGCCGATGCTGCATTCGATACATTGTGCGCGGCCGAAGCCAGCGTGGTGTTGGGTTGCATATTGTCTCCTGTTGTATCGTCGGCGACGGTGGCGCTGTGTTTCATTCACGCAGTCGCATCGCCGCTCTTTTTTATGCTGTTCGATATGAATGTCTGATGCCTTGATTCAATTTGCCGCAGCTTCCTCCACCTGTCCGCGATAAAGCTGGAAGCTCAGCGCATCAAGTTGCCGCAGCAATGTCTCGCGCTGAATACGGTCCAGTTCCACCAGCGGTGCCCGCAGTTTGTTCCACACCGGATCGTTAAGTCCCGATGCCATGGCCGCCTTCATCGCCGCGATCATCGGAAACTGGCCGAAGGTGGCGCGCACCTGGTTCAACGCCGTCTGCCTGGCGTCGGCATCGTCCTGCTGCCAGTCGCGCAGCAAACCTGCGATGCCGCCCGGATTGACGTTGGCCGTGGCGGAAATCACGCCGGCCCCGCCATGACGCATGGTGTCGACGAGACAGGTTTCACTGCCGGCGAATACATCGAAACCGTCCTTGCTGAATTCCTTCAACATGGCCGCCGTGTTGTCCCAATCGCCGGAACTGTCTTTGACGCCGGCCACCATGCCGGGGAAGGATTTCAGCAAACGCTCGATCAGCGACAGGCTGATGCCGACCTGCGTTACCGGCGGGATGTGATACAGATAGACACGCAAGCGCGCATCGCCGACGGCATCGATCATCCCTGCAAACGAACGGAACAAACCCTCTTCGCTCACGCCTTTGTAAAAAAACGGCGGCAACATCAGCACGCCGCCGCAACCGGCCGCAACCGCATGGCGCGCAAGGTCAACGGTGTCGTCGAGATTGCAGGCGCCCACGCCGGGCATCATGCGTGCAGCCGGCATGCCTGCGGCAAGGATAGCGTCGAGCAAGGCCCGCTTTTCTTTCACACTCATCGAGGTCGCTTCGGAATTGGTGCCGAAGATCGCCAGGCCGACATCGTGATTAAGCAAGGTGCGGCAGTGTTCGATAAAGCGCGGCAACGACGGCGCGCCATCGGCCTCGAAAGGCGTCAGCACCGGCGACAGCACACCGCGCAGCTTTGGGGTAAGTGAAGTGGACATAGCATTGGTCTCCTGATCTACAGCGCATTGCTGATGGCCACCAGTATTGCGCGATCAGGGCAGGAGAATAGTTATGCTCTGCTTGCGTCAATCAATAGAATTTTTATCTTTTCAATTGACACGCGTCGGCGGCCTATTTGGCCTCTTTCCACTTCTTGACCAGTTCAAGAAAAGAACTCACCAGCCGCGTCCGCGCCGAGGTGCGCGTCCAGATCATGCCGACAATGCGCTTGGATGAGCGATGCGGCAAAGGCCAGCGCCTGAGCGCCAGATTGTTGCCGCGCGCCGCCAGCCAGGCCGGCACCAGCGACACGCCGATGCCGCGGTCGACCAGTGCCGCAATCGAATCGAGACCGTCGAGCTCGCAGCGCTGACGCGTGCGGATGCCGTACTGGCGCAGATACGCATCGGCAAACTGGCCGCCGACGGTACCTCGGTCGTAGCGCAGGAAGGGTTCGCTCTCCAGCGTGGCGTGCACGTCCGTGACCTTCATCGATGCGGGTGTCAGCAACACCAGCGGCTCCTCTCGCATGGTGTGCCAGCCGCAACTCTTGGGTAACTCGAACAGCGGCTGGATCAGCAATGCCGCATCCAGATCGCCGTCGACCACTTTGCGAAACAGCGTGGCAGAAGTGCCCGGCTCCAGATAAGTGTCCACCTGCGGATGCCGGCTCAAAAACTGCGACACCAGATCCGGCAGCACCGCCAGCATCATGGTCGGCGCACCGCCCAGGCGCAGTTGCCCGGACAGGTCGGAGCTGTCGTTGAGGTCGTCGCGCAGATCGCGGATGTCGCGCAAGACTTTGCGGCCGCGCTCGAGAATGCGCGCACCCGCCTCGGTCGGCGCCACGGTGCGTCCGGAGCGGCGGATCAGGCTCATGCCCATCTCCTCCTCCAGCATCTTGACGCGCTGCGCCACGGCGGCGGGCGTGAGGTCAAGCCGGCGCGCGGCTTCGGCGATGGAGCCGAGTTCGGCCACGTGGATGAAGCTTTGCAGAAAACGTGAATCCATGGTGTCCCTCCCTTTAGGTAAGCCCGTTCAGGCAGCTCAAGCAGCTCAGGCAGCTAAGCGGGCATCAGATCTTCGCCTGATCAATAGAATAATTATCTTTTCAAGATATCGGAACGTACTGTTTTCATCGATTGGCGTCAATCAGAATGTGCCCGACGCTGCACCGATCGTGATGTGCAGCGCACTCATTCATTGATCAATCAGGAGGAAACAAGCATGCCCATCATTCAATCCATCTCAGTCTGCTTCGCCGAAGTACCTCTCGACCGCGTTACCTCATTCGCCACGCGCACGGTGTCGTCGCGTCACTACGGTCTGGTCAGGGTGCGCTCAACCGACGGCGTCGAAGGCATCGGCTTTTGCTACGTCGGCAGCACCGGCGGCGCGATCCTGACCGCGGCAGTCGAACAATTGCTGGCGCCGGTACTGATCGGCAAGGATTCTTATGCCGTCGAAGGCCTGTGGCAGGCGATGTACCAGGAAGCCTTGCTGCAAGGACGCGCCGGCACCGTCATGCGCGCACTCAGTATCCTCGATACCGCGCTGTGGGATCTCAATGCGCGCACCCACAAACTGCCGCTGCACAAATATCTGGGTGCGGTGCATCTGGATGAAGTGCCGGCCTACGCCAGCGGCGGCTACTACCTGGACGGCAAGACGCCGCAGATGCTGGGCGATGAAATGGCCAGCTATGTCGACAAGGGCTTCAAGGCGGTGAAGATGAAATCCGGCCGCCTGTCGCCCAAGGAAGAAGAAGCCCGCGTGCGTGCCGCGCGTGAAGCCATCGGCCCGGACATCGAACTGATGCTCGACATCAACAACGGCTGGGGCGACGTCACCGAAGCCTTGCAGCACGTGACCCGGATCGAACAATACGATCCCTACTTCATCGAAGAACCGTTCTCGCCGGACGACATCGACAGCCACGCCAAGCTCGCCAGGCTCACGCGCGTGCCGATCGCCACCGGCGAAATCGGCTATGGCCGCTGGTATCACAAGGAGTTGCTGGACAAGGACGGCGCGGCGATTCTGCAGACCGATGCAGTGGTCTGCGGCGGCATCACCGAATGGCGACGCATCGCAGCGACGGCGGCCAGTTACGGCAAGATCATGTGCCCGCACTGGTTCCATGACGTGCACGCGCCGCTGGTAGCGGCAACGCCGAATGCGCGCTATGTGGAATTCTTCTGGGACGACCAGGTGCTGAACTTCCGCCGCCTGATCGATCGCCAGCTGGAGCATCGCAACGGCAACGTGATCCTGCATCAGACGCCGGGGCTGGGTTTCAACTTCGACGAGGCGCAGGTGGCGAAATATGGCAAGTGGATCACCATCGGCAAATGAGAGTAAGTATGCGCAAATAAGCACAAGCAAGCGCAAGTAGCGACAGACAGCAGGCAAAGAAAAATGGCAGGACCGGATGCCCCGGTACCTGCCATTCTCGATTGCTGCTTATGTCCTCAAGATCTTTACAGCAGTTGCCAGATGCGACTAGAACTTGTGGCGCAGACCCAGACGCACCACGTTCTGCGAGCTGTCGTCGGCAGGCGACGATGAGTACGCGGCGTTCACGACACCGGGATTGATGGTGTCGCTGGCGCGCTGATTGGTGTACAGCGCATAGACGTCGGTGCGCTTGGACAGGTAGTAGTCCACACCCACGTTCAACTGTGTCGTCGAGACCCTGGTCTTGCCGGTGGTCACGCGGTTGATGTTGGCACGGTCATAGATCACGCTGCCCAGCAGGTGGAAATTGCCGGTAATCGAATAGTCCACGCCGACGTCGAAGATGTTGGCTTTGGTCGCAGTAATAATCTGCACCAGCCCCGTCGATGCAACAGCGGCAGCAGCCGGCTGCTTGGTCTGTGACCAGGCGGCGTACAACTTGGCCGAACCGGCCTGATAACTGGTGCCGATGGTGAAGGTCTTCAGGTTGGTGTCGCCTGCACGGGCCGGCAATGCATCCGCCGCCAGCTTGCTTTGGTAGTAAGCAGCGCCGATGCCGAACGGACCGTTGGCGTAGTTGCCGGCAAAGCCGAACGCCTGACCTGCCGAGGTCTTGCCTGCCACTTCACCGAAGCCGTAGAACAGGCTGCCGGTGAAGCCGCTCAGGTTAGCGGTGTCATAGCGAATTGAATTGTCGGTACGCGCGCCGCCTGCTGTGCGATCCAGATTGTTGAAGTGGCCGCCCTTGGTGCCATTGCCGCCGAAGGTCTGCACCGAGGTGTACTTGGAGCCGATATCTTCGAGGTAATCGGTCTGGCGCCCAATGGTGACGGTACCGAAGGCGCCGCTCAGGCCGACCACCGATTTGCGGTCGAACAGGACGTTGGCAGTACCAAGGCCGCCGTTATCGGCGTTGAAACCGTTTTCCAGATTGAAGATCGCCGACAAACCGCCGCCCAGATCTTCCGAACCTTTGAAACCGATGCGTGATGTGGTCAGATCGCCGGAGTCGATGCTGAAACGGCTGCCGTTGTTGGCGCCGACCTTGCTGGTGTAGGTCAGGCTGGTGTCGATGACGCCGTAGACGGTGACGCTGCTTTGGGCGTGGGCGGTAGTGGCGATAGTCGACGTCAAGGCAGCCAGAGCCGCCAGGGCGAGTGCGTGTTTTTTCATGAAGTCCCCTGATGTGGATGGATAGGTAGGTATGTTCGATTTCTTTTTATCGTTCGATTGAACGCCTGCGGTATCGTGTGGTGACGACCCGTAAATGGAAGGTGCTGCCCCGGAATTGTAGGTGTAGGGCGCCCTGTCGAACATGGGGCGGATTATATTTACGTCATATCCGTAGAGGTATAGCGGAAAACCCTTAGTGATGCATGTCTACAACAAGCTAATGAGTATCTTTTAAGTAGTGCAATCCATCCGAATTGCCGCGGGGAATTTGCGCTTTTTCTCACTGCAGGCATAAAAAAAGCCGCTCATCTGAGCGGCCTCGGTCTACACAATTGCCGAAATCTTAATCGAAGCTCAATTGCACCTTCATCATCTTCGAGCGGTCGCCGGCAATCTCAAACGCTTCCACCGATTTCTCGAACGGATAAGTTGCCGAGATCAGCGGCTTGACGTCGACCAGCTTCTTGTTCATCAACTCCACCGCCAGCGCGAACTCTTCATGGAAGCGGAATGCGCCGCGCCATTCCAGCTCCTTGCCGACCAGCAGATTGGCCGGGAAGTTGATGTCGCCGCCCAGACCGACCTGCACGATCACCGCACCGGGACGCAACGTATCGAGCGCGCCGCGCAGGGCTTGCTCGTTACCGCTGGCTTCGAACAGCACGTCGAAAGTGCCCTTGTCTTGTGTGAAGGTCTTGAGCGCGTCGGCGTCCTGGACGACGTTGATGGCCTGGTCGGCGCCGACTTTGAGCGCGCTTTCCAGCGGCATTTTGGCGACGTCGGTGACCACGATCTGCAAGGCGCCTGCGCGACGCGCAGCGATCACCGTCAAGGCACCGATCGGACCGCAGCCGGTGACCAGTACGCGCTTGCCGAACAGAGGACCGGCGCGGCACACCGCATGCAACGCGACCGACAATGGCTCCGCCATGGCGGCTTCGCCGTCGGTGACGTGGTCGGCGACGGCGTGCGCCTGTGCACGCTCGATGATGATCTCCTGGCGGAAAGCCCCCTGCACGTGCGGCATGCGCATGGCGCTGCCGTAGAAGCGCATGTCGAGGCAATGATTGTGTTTGCCTTCCTGGCAGTATTTGCACAGGCCGCAAGGATTGCTCGGGCTGATGGAAATGCGCGTGCCCGGCTTGATGTCGCCAATGGCGGAGCCGGTTTCAGCGATCACGCCTGAGACTTCATGGCCGAGCACCATCGGCTCCTTGATGCGCACGGTGCCGAAGCCGCCGTTGTGATAGTAGTGCAGATCTGAACCGCAAATACCGCCGGCTTTGACCTTGACTTTAAGCTGATGCGGTTGCAGTTCAGCCGTTTCCAGTTCCTGTACGCGCAGATCGTGCGGCGCGTGGATGACGATGCCTTGTTGCATGATGTTGTCCTTGTTTTTTATAAGGTTGCCGTCACGCCGCCATCGACGTAGAGGATGTGACCGTTGACGAACTTCGAGGCGTCGCTGGAAAGGAATACCGCCGCGCCGACCAGATCTTCGACGTCGCCCCAGCGGCGCGACGGCGTACGGCCGATCAGCCACTCGGAGAATTTTTCATCAGCGACCAGCGCCATGTTCATCTCGGTCTTGAAGTAGCCCGGACCGAGGCCGTTGACTTGCAGGCCGTACTTGCCCCAGTCGATCGCCATGCCCTTGGTGAACATTTTCACCGCACCTTTGGTGGCAGTGTACGGTGCGATGTTCGGACGGCCCAGTTCGCTCTGCACCGAGCAGACGTTGATGATCTTGCCGCGGCCGCGTTTGATCATGCCTTGGGCGACTGCCTTGGCGGTAAAGAAAACGCTGTTGAGGTTGGTGCTGATCAGGTCGTTCCAGTCGGATTCCTTGAAGTCTTCCAGCGGCGCGCGGCGTTGAATGCCGGCGTTGTTGAACAGGATCTCGATCGGGCCGATATCGGCTTCAATCTTCGCCACCGCCGCTTCCACCGATGCCGACGAGGTGGCGTCGAATGAAGACTCGTGGATGGTATAACCCTCTTCGCGCAGCTTCGCCGCAACGCTGGCCAGCTTGACGGCATCGCGGCCGTTGAGCACGATGGATGCGCCCGCAGCCGCCAGGCCGCGCGCCAGCGCGAGACCGATGCCGCCGCTGGAGCCGGTGATCAATGCCAGTTTGCCGGCCAGCGAAAAACTTTGCAGACCTGCGGGTAATGTTGCGGTCATTCTGTCTCCTTGTTTGAGTTGTACTGTGGTGTTGTTGCTGTACTATTATTTACTTCACGCTCAAGCGCTGGAACTCCGACAACGCCCGGTATTCGTCAGCCAGCTTGTTCGGAATCGACAGGAAAATCGGACGCAGGCGTTCGTAGATCGCGACGTTCTTCGCGATCGGTACATGACGGTTGGTCGAACCGACCATGTCGGAAATCACATCCAGCGAACGGATCATGCCCAGCGCAAACAGGCCGAGTACGGCGGCGCCCAGGCAAGAGGATTCCACGCTTTGCGGCACCACGACTTCGCGATTGAAAATGTCGGCCATCATCTGCCGCCACAAGGCCGAGCGCGCAAAGCCGCCGGTAGCCATCATGCGCTGAGTCGGACCGATCAGATCTTCGACCGCCGGCAAGATGGTATAGAGATTGAAGATCACGCCTTCGAGCGCGGCGCGGATCATGTGTTCCTTGCGGTGATGCAAGGCCAGGCCGAAGAAGGAGCCGCGCAGGTCGGCATTCCACAGCGGCGCGCGTTCGCCCGCCATGTAGGGATGGAACAGCAGGCCTTCGGCGCCTGGCGATACTTTTTCGGCGATGTCGGTCAAGGCGTCGTAAGGATCGACACCGGCCTTGCGCGCTGCTTCGGATTCGGCAGTCGCCAGCTCATCGCGCACCCAGTGGAAAATATTGCCGCCATTATTGACCGGGCCGCCGACGACCCAGTGCTTTTGCGTGAGCGCATAGCAGAAGGTACGGCCGGAGGGATCGGTCATCGGCCGGTCGATCACGGTGCGCATTGCACCCGAGGTGCCGATGGTGACCGCGACCTGGCCCGGATGGATGGCGTTGACGCCGAGGTTGGACAGCACGCCGTCATTGGCGCCGAGGACGAACGGCGTGTCGCTGTTCAGTCCCAGCTGCGCGGCGACTTCAACCGGCAATCCGGCGATGTGATGCGTGGTCGGCACCGGCTCGGACAATTGCGCGGCGTCGATGCCGAGCAAGGCCAGCGCGCCCTTGTCCCAGTTCAGTTCCTGCAGGTTGAACAGACCGGTCGCGGAAGCAATCGAGTAGTCCACCAGCCAGCGGCCGAACAGACGGAAGAACACGTATTCCTTCACGCCGACAAAACGTTCGGCGCGAGCGAAGATATCGGCATGGTCGTAACGCAGCCACATCAGCTTGCACAGCGGCGACATCGGATGAATGGGCGTGCCGGTACGCTGATAGATGGCCTGGCCGTCGTGCTCTTCGCGGATGCGACGCGCCCACAGACTGGCGCGGTTGTCGGCCCAGGTGATGCTGTTGGTGATCGGGCGGTCATCCTTGTCGATCGCGATGACGCTGTGCATTGCCGCGCTGAAAGACACCAGCGCGATCTCGCCGGCACTGGCCTTGGCTGCTTTCACCGCCTGGCCGATGGACGCCAGCACGGCGTCGTAAATCTGCAAAGGATCCTGCTCCGCCATGCCCGGCACGGTGCAGAGCAAGGGGTATTCGACTGCATGCTGGGCAACGACCTGGCCGTCCAACGTGAACACGACAGTTTTGGTGCTGGTGGTGCCGATATCGACGCCGAGCATGAAGTGCGACATGAGTATTTCCTTTTACTGCGGCCGTGAAAAACGCAGGTGCGTTTACACGACTAAGTTGAGCAACATGATGAAGACAAGCGCCACCACCGAGATGATGGTCTCCATCGCCGTCCAGGTCTTGAATGTTTCGCCGACGCTCATGTTGAAGTATTCCTTGACCAGCCAGAAGCCTGCATCGTTGACGTGCGACAGGATCAGCGAGCCGGCGCCGGTAGCCAGCACCAGCAGTTCACGGTTGGTGCCGGGGATCAGCGTCACCAGCGGCGCCACGATGCCGGCGCCGGTAATCGTTGCAACAGTCGCCGAACCGGTCGCCACGCGAATCACGCCTGCCACGAACCAGGCCAGCAGCAACGGCGAAATCTGCGCATGCACGGCCAGTTGACCGATGGCCGTACCGACGCCGCTATTGACCAGCATCTGCTTGAAACCGCCGCCTGCGCCGATAATCAGCACGATGGCCGCGGTCGGCGCCAGGCTTTGATCCACGAACTTCAACACTTGCTGGCGCGTGAAACCGCGCGCCACGCCAAAAGTGTACAGCGACAGCAGCAGCGCCGCCAGCAAGGCCACGATCGGGTTGCCGATGAAATCCATCAGGTCGCGCATGGCGCTGCCTTCCGGCAAGGTGACGTCGACGAAAGTTTTCAGCAACATCAGGAAAACCGGCGACAACACCGTAATCAGAGTAATGGCAAAGCCCGGCAGTTCCTTGGTTTGCGGTTCACGCGCCAGCTGCTCCATCAGTTCGTCGGACGGCTTGATGTCGACATACTTGGCGATGAAGGCGCCGAACATCGGACCGGCGATGATCACGGTCGGCAGGCCGACGATGAGGCCGTAGAAAATGGTCTTGCCGATATCGGCGCCGAAGATGCCGATCGCCAGCAGCGGGCCCGGATGCGGCGGCACCAGGCCGTGCATCACCGACAGGCTGGCCAGCATCGGCATGCCGATCTTGAACAGCGGCACGCCGGAGCGGCGCGCGACGATGAAGACCAGCGGAATCAGCAGCACGAAGCCGATTTCAAAGAACAGCGGGATGCCGACCAGGAAAGCGCCGATCATCATGGCCCAGTGCACGCGCTGCTTGCCGAAGGCGCGCACCAGCGTCTGCGCGATCTGATCGGCGCCGCCGGATTCGGCCATCATCTTGCCGAGCATGGTGCCCAGGCCCAGCACGATGCCGACGAAGCCGAGCACGCCGCCGAAGCCGTCCTGGAAGGACTTGACGATCTTGGGCAAAGGCATGCCGGAAATCAGGCCGAGGAAACCGGACGTGATGATCAGGGCGATAAAGGGGTGAATGCGCAGGCGCGTGATCATGATGATCAGCACCACAATGGCGAGGAAGGCGTTCAACAGCAGACTTGCTTCGTTACTCAATCCGAACATGAGGATGTCTCCAGGGTCGATAGTGCGCACGGGCATTCAGAATGCAAGAGCCGCCATTGCCACGCCGTCAACACCATGCCTGCCATCCACTACGGAGTCTTTACATTGTCTCGACGACGCGCCTTGCTGCTCAGTGCTGCATCCAGGCTGCCGTGCCCACTATCTGCGTAGTGTTTATAAGGTTTATTAAGAGAAATATTTTGTTAAACGCTGTCTGTGTGCCGACTACATTTTCAGATGTTAGCGTTAACATTGGCCGCGATGATAACGCTACCAAAAATTATGTGTCAAATCATTTGTGTGAATATCTGTCGCCGGAGAAGACCGCCACGCCTGCGATGCGGCGGCGCAGCATGAGTGGTGGCAACGATGAAATCGTCTGGGGAAAGAGTGCTCAGGTATGATGTCGGGAACAGAAAATTACGCCCCATCATGAGCAAAAAAGCCGCTGCCGAAAAACCAGTAAAAACAGTCAAAGGAAGCCGCGCCACGGGCCGCGTGACTATCGTCGA
Organism: Herbaspirillum sp. GW822-FHT03A08; assembly: GCF_058801885.1. Taxonomy (NCBI): domain Bacteria; kingdom Pseudomonadati; phylum Pseudomonadota; class Betaproteobacteria; order Burkholderiales; family Oxalobacteraceae; genus Herbaspirillum; species Herbaspirillum sp. GW822-FHT03A08. Next base: position 1,015,765 of record NZ_JBXANR010000001.1, read on the forward strand.
CGTCGCCGGCGAAGCCAGGGTCAGCCCGATGACCGTATCGCGCGCACTGAAGACGCCGGAACTGGTCCAGCAAGAAGCACGCGACCGTATCGCCGCCGCCATCAGGAAACTCGGCTACATCCCCAACCAGGCCGCCAGTACGCTGGCTTCCGCGCGGTCGCAGGTGATCGGCGTGCTGGTGCCGTCGCTGACCAATGCGGTGTTCATCGAAACACTCAGCGGCATTCGCGACTATCTCTCGCAAGCGGGCTATCAGTTCCTCATCGGCGAGACCGGCTACTCGAAAGAGAAGGAAAGCCGGCTGATCTCCACCTATCTGGCGCATGCGCCGGCGGGTTTTCTGCTGTCCAGCTCGGACCAGCATGAATTGCTGCGTCAGCAACTGGTGAGCAATAACATCCCTGCGGTGCGCATGTTCGACCTCGGCAAAAGCAATGCCGACATGTCCGTTGGATTTTCACAGACCAAGGCCGGTTATGCGGTGGCGCAGCATCTGATTGAACGCGGCTACCGGCGCCCTGCCTTTCTGGCGGCGCAGCTCGATCCGCGCATGATGAAACGCCGCGAGGGTTTCCGCAAGGGCCTATCCGAAGCAGGACTGGATCCGAACGTCGAGGTCTTGTTGCCGACGCCGACCACGGTGGACATGGGCGCGCAACTGCTGGCGCGCGTGCTCGAAATTTCCCCTGATTGCGATGCGGTCTTTTGCTGCAACGACGATCTGGCGCTGGGCGCCCTGTTCGAATGCCAGCGCCGCGGCATCAAGGTGCCGCAGCAAATGGCGATTGCCGGCTTCAACGATCTGTCATGGGCCGCCTGCGCGACGCCGTCGATCACCACCATCATCACGCCGCGCTACGATATCGGCTACAAGGCGGCGGAATTGCTGATCCGTCAACTCAAGGGTGAGCCTGTCGAAAAGGCGCGCCTCGATCTCGGCTTCCAACTGGCCGTACGCGAAAGTACCTAGAACGTTCGCTGAGGGCGGGGCTTCGCCCCACGCCGCTCATCAATCAAATTCATCAATCATCTTCTCCTACAGCAGATTGATGAAGCGAGCGCGACGCATGCTGTATTGCACCTAAAATTTATCAATAAATTCTATAGACACGACATCTCCTGAGGCTACAATCGTCGGGTGCAAAAGCGCGCTTAGCACGTAGTACGCATCACCATAATTAGACTCAGACAACCTCAGGAGAATCACCCATGCGGAAAATCAACGGCTTGCTCAAGCCGGCCACCATGGCATTGCTGCCCCTCTGTACTTCCCTCGCCTTCCTGCCTGCCCACGCCCAGACTGCCGCTCCGGCTGCTGCACCGGTAGTCAAGTACGACCTGACCTATGACATCATCAGCCCGGTGATGGCGAAGAACGGCATGGTCGCTTCCGAGCAGGAACTGGCGACGCAAGTCGGCCTCGATATTCTCAAGCGTGGAGGCAATGCAATTGACGCCGGCGTTGCAGTCGGCTTTGCGCTGGCGGTCGTGCTGCCGAATGCAGGCAATATCGGCGGTGGCGGCTTCATGATGATTCACGATGCGAAGACCGGCAAAAACGTCGCGCTCGACTTCCGCGAAATGGCGCCTGCCAAAGCCAGCCGCGATATGTATCTGGACGACAAGGGCAATGTCGCCCCCGGCCGCTCGCTGTACACCCATCTGGCCATCGGCGTTCCCGGCACGGTCGCGGGCCTGACCCACGCGCTGCAAAAATACGGCACGATGAAACTGTCCGACGTCATCGCACCTGCCGTCAAGCTGGCGGAAAAAGGCTATCCGGTCAGCCCAAGCCTGGCGCTGATCCTGGCTGCAGAACGCGACCACCTCGGTCAGTGGGACTCCAGCAAGGCGATCTTCTTCAAGGATGGACGTCCGCTGCAAGCCGGTGAAAAACTGGTACAGAAAGACCTCGCCAAATCGCTCAAGCTGATCGGCAAGAAAGGTCCTTCGGTGTTCTATGAAGGCGAGATCGGGCAAAAGATCGTCGCTGAAATGGACAAGCACAACGGCCTGATCACCGCCGCCGACCTGAAGAACTACAAGGTCGTCGAACGTGAACCCGTGGTCGGAAACTATCGCGGCTATCAGGTCATGTCGATGCCGCCGCCAAGCTCGGGCGGTATCCACATCATTCAGATGATGAACATTCTGGAACGCTATCCGCTGAAGCAATACGGCGCCGACAGCGCACAGACCATCCACCTGATGGCCGAAGCGATGAAGCTGGCCTACGCCGACCGCGCGGAATACCTGGGCGACCCGGATTTCAACAAGGTGCCGGTCAAGGGCCTGACCTCGCGCGGCTACGCGGACGAACTGGCGAAGAAGATCAATCCCGATCGCGCCACGCCTTCCTCGGAAATCAAGCCGGGCAAGCCGCAACCGTATGAAAGCGACCAGACCACGCACTTCTCGGTCGCCGACAAGGAAGGCAATCTGGTCGCCACGACCTACACGCTGAACCTGAACTTCGGCAGCGGCATCGTCGCCACCGGCACCGGCATCACGCTCAACAACGAGATGGATGACTTCTCCGCCAAACCGGGCGTACCGAACGCCTTTGGCCTGATCGGTGGCGAAGCCAACGCCGTCGGCCCAGGCAAGCGCCCGCTGAGCTCGATGTCGCCGACTTTCGTGCTGAAAGACGGCAAGCCTTTCCTGGTCACCGGCAGCCCGGGCGGTAGCCGCATCATCACGACCACGATGCAAACCATCCTGAACGTGATCGAGCATGACATGAACGTCGCCGAAGCAACCATCACACCGCGCATCCATCACCAGTGGGCGCCGGATCAGCTGCGCATCGAAAAGGGCATCAGCGCCGATACAATCAAGATCCTGCAGGACAAGGGTCAGAAGATCAGCGTGCAGCCTTCGATGGGACGTACGCAGACTATCCAGATCAAGGATGGCGCTTTTTATGGCTATTCGGATCCACGTAATCCAGATGGACGTACGCTGGGGTTCTGATGGTTTAGTTGTAGTTTTTAAAAACGAAAATGCCGCCTGGTGGAAGTCAGGCGGCATTTTTTATTGGCTGCTTTTTTTTGTTTTGTTCCCACTTACTGTGTGTTGTTGCTGATGCTGCTCTCTCTTCGATCAACCCTTCGCCGGGGGTAGCCCGGCAGCTACTCACTTTTCTTGTCTCGCCAAGAAAAGTAAGCAAAAGAAGCGACCGCTGGTTCGTAGCCCCCTGCGGGGGTGCCCGGCGTCGTCAGGCGCAAATCGGGAGGGGAAACAAACTCGCTGCGCTCAGACAAGTTTCCCCTCTTTATCCGACTTGCACCTGCCGCCACCGGCTACTCGCAAGCGGACTTCCAGACTGGCTCGCTACGCATCGCCAGGGTACTGAGGTGGAACCACGGTCCTCGTTCTCCGCTATCACTAAAAAAGCGATGAGAGGAGGCCATCACGATGCCGAAGCCGAGCCACCCAAGGCAATGCTAAGCGAGCCGAAAAAAGAATTTCGCTTATGAGTCGCCGTTGGTGACGTGCTCAAATCGGATAAAGAAGGGAAACTTGTCTGAGCGCAGCGAGTTTGTTTCCCTTCCCGATTTGAGTGCGGCACCAACGGGAACCCCGAACGGGGGAAGAATCGCGGTCGCCTTTCTTTGCTTACTTTCTTTGGCGAAGCAAAGAAAGTGAGCGGCTGCCGGGCCGCCCCCGGCAACCACGGTAGTCCGAAGAAAGAAAGGCAAAGTTACCAAAAAACGTGAAGTTGGAATAAAGAGCCATCAAGGACGTTCAACAATCTTCCTCAACACAAACCCCGCCGCCACCAACCCAAACGAAGCCGTCACCACCATCGCCGACCCAAACCCGGCGCAATTCAAGCCGGTAACGCCAGCCTCCTGACGACGGCCGTCCGCATCGACGGTATCCAAACCGTCAGCCGCATCATCGGTATCCACCTCGCAAACCTCACCCTCGGGAAAACGCAACGGCTCCGTAGAGAACACCGCATCGATGCCAAACTTGTTCTTGGTCCCGCGCGGAAACTTGTGCCACGCGCGCAGGCGCTTACGCACCTTCGCCAGCAAAGGCTCCTGCTCTGTGCGGCACAGATCGCGGATCTCGATCCTGGTCGGATCGATCTGGCCGCCGGCGCCGCCGCTGGTCAGCAACGGCACCTTGTGTTCGCGGCAATAGGCGATCAGCGCGACCTTGGCGCGTACGTTGTCGATGGCGTCGACCACATAATCGAAACGGCCGACACCGATCATCTCGCCAACGTTGTCGGGCGTGAGGAAGTCTTCCACCTCGGTGACTTCGCAATACGGATTGATCTGCATAATGCGCTCATGCAGCGCCGTGACCTTGGCCTTGCCGAGCGTATCGGTCAATGCGTGGATCTGGCGGTTGACGTTGGACTCCGCAAGGTTGTCGAGGTCGATCATGGTGATCTTGCCGATGGCGCTGCGCGCCAGCGCTTCGACAATCCACGAGCCGACGCCACCGACACCGACCACGCACACGTGTGCCGCCCGGAAGCGCGCCAGGCCTTGTGCGCCATACAGACGGGCGATGCCGCCGAAACGGCGGTCGAAATCGATATCAGCGTCGCTGGTAGCAGCAACAGGTTGAAGGTTGGACATAGGAGTTATCCGGATAACAAAGTAAAACAGGCTGTTTCCTGAGAAACAGCCTGCAAGACAACAATTCTAACGATTAAACCGCTTCTGGTTTTTACACCACCGCACCGTCAGTTTCGTCTTTAGGTTTAGCAGGCTTGATCAGGTCTTCGCGCTTGACGCCCAGCCACATGGCGATCGCTGCGGCGACGAACACCGACGAATAAATACCGAACAAGATGCCGATGGTCAGCGCAACGGCGAAGTAATGCAGTGTCGGGCCGCCGAAGATCAGCATCGACAAGACCATCATTTCGGTGCTGCCGTGGGTGATGATGGTCCGGGAAATCGTGCTCGTGATCGCGTGGTTCAACACTTCCGGCGCGGACAGCTTGCCGTAGCGTCGATCGCGGAAAGCTTCGCGCACCCGGTCGAACACCACCACCGATTCATTGACGGAGTAGCCCAGCACCGCCAGTACCGCAGCCAGCACGGTCAGCGAGAATTCCCACTGGAAGAAGGCGAAGAAGCCGAGGATGATCACCACGTCATGCAAGTTGGCGATGACGGCCGCGACCGCAAATTTCCATTCAAAACGGAAGGCCAGGTAGATCACGATGCCGATCACCACCATGCCCAGCGCCATCAGACCGTCGTGCGCCAGTTCATCGCCGACCTGCGGGCCGACGAATTCCACGCGCTGCAGCTTGACGTCAGGGTCTTGCGCCGTCAGTGCCGCGATGACTTTTTCGCTTTGCTGCGTGGAATTGACGCCATGCTGCGCCGGCAGACGGATCATCACGTCCTGTGCCGTGCCGAAGCTCTGCACTTGCGTGTCGGTAAAGCCCAGGCCTTCGACCGACTTGCGGATGTTTTCGATGTTGGCCGGCTTGGTGTACGCGACTTCCATCACGGTGCCGCCGGTGAATTCGATCGAGAAGTGCAAGCCTTTGCTCAGCAGGAAGAACACTGCCAGCACGAAGGTCAGCGCCGAGATGACGTTGAATATCAACGCATGGCGCATGAAGGGGATATCTTTTTTGATGCGGAAAAATTCCATCACATACCTTTCAGTTCTGCGCCTCTGCCGTCTGTCGGGCAAAGGCGCACGGGATTCTGTTCGCTGCGCTTATTTGACTTTGACGTCCGACTTCACGTCGGCCTTGTTGCCTTCCGGCTTCCAGATCTGGCCGATCGCCAGGCTGGTCAGTTTCTTCTTGCGGCCGTACCACAGGTTAGCCAGGCCACGCGAGAAGAACACCGCCGAGAACATTGACGTCAGGATACCCAGGCAGTGCACCACCGCGAAACCGCGAATCGCGCCCGAGCCGAAAATCAGCAGCGCCAGACCGGCGATCAGCGTCGTCACGTTAGAGTCGAGAATAGTCGCCCACGCACGGTCGAAACCGATGCTGATCGCTGCCTGCGGCGAATTGCCGTTGCGCAGTTCTTCGCGGATGCGTTCGTTGATCAGCACGTTGGAGTCAATCGCCATACCCAGCGCTAGCGCAATCGCAGCGATACCCGGCAGGGTCAGCGTCGCCTGCAGCGTCGACAGCACGGCGATCAGCAGCAGCACGTTGACCGACAGCGCCAGCGCGCTGAACAGGCCGAACAACTGGTAGTACACGATCATGAACACGGCCATGGCGGCGAAACCGTATAGCGTCGCGTCAAAACCCTTGCGGATGTTTTCTGCGCCGAGTTGCGGGCCGATGGTGCGTTCTTCGATGATTTCCATCGGAGCAGCCAGCGAACCTGCGCGCAGCAGCAGCGCCAGATCGCTCGAGGCTTCCGCCGAACCCATGCCGGTGATCTGGAAGCGCGAACCCAGCTCGGAACGGATGGTCGCCACGGTCAGGACTTCGCCCTTGCCTTTTTCAAACAGGACAATGGCCATCGCCTTGCCGACCTTTTCACGGGTGGCGTCGCGCATCTTGCGGCCGCCGTCACCATTCAGATCGATGCTGACGGCCGGTTGATGGTTTTCATCAAAGCTGGCCGAGGCGTTGGAGATGTAGTCGCCGGTCAGGACAGGATCCTTGAACAGCACGACCGGTGCGCCCTTGCCGACCTTGAACAGTTCGGAGCCGAAAGGAATCGTTGCAGTCTCTTCCGTGCCGCGGGTCACGGAATCGTCGACCATGCGTACTTCCAGCGTGGCGGTACGGCCGATGATGTCCTTGGCGCGGGAAACGTCCTGCACGCCCGGCAGCTGGACCACGATACGGTCGGCGCCCTGGCGCTGGATGATCGGTTCAGCCACGCCCAGTTCGTTGACGCGCTTGGACAGGGTCGAGATGTTTTGCTTGACGCCGTCTTCCTGTGTCTGCTTCAGCGCTTCAGGACGCAGCGTGGCGATCAGCTTCAGGTCTTCACCGGCGCCGGCGTCTTGCAATGCCAGTTCGGAAACTTCGCCGGCCAGCACGTTGCGCGCCTTGTTGCGGGTGTCGGCATCGCGGAACAGCACTTCGATCTGGTCGCCGTTGCGGTTGATGCCGTTATGACGGATGTTCTTGTCGCGCAGCACGCTGCGCACACTCGACTGCAAACCTTGCAGACGCTTGTTCATCACTGCCTTGACGTCGACCTGCATCAGGAAGTGCACGCCGCCGCGCAAGTCCAGACCGAGGTACATCGGGAAGGCGTGCAGGCTTTGCAACCATTGCGGCGTGTTCGGCAACAGGTTGAAGGCGACGATATAGGTCGGATCGGCAGGATCGGTATTCAGGCCTTTTTCCAGCAAGGTCTTGGCCTTGAACTGGGTATCGGTGCTGGCGAACCGGGCGCGCACGGACGGCGCGGTGCTGCTGTTATCGAAAACCACGCTCTCTGGCGCAAGGCTGCCCTGTTGCAGGAGCTGCTGCACGCGCTCGGCGACCGAGCTGTCCACCTTGATGGTGGATTTGGCGCTGCTGATCTGCACTGCAGGCGATTCGCCGAAGAAGTTTGGCAGCGTATAGAGCGTGCCGAACAGCAAGGCTATGACGATTAGGACGTACTTCCAGAGAGGATAACGATTCATATTGATTCAGCGTTGATGATGAACATCCAGGATGGATTCGTTTGCAGCAAAAGCGAATGAGCGCACCCGCCGATGGCGGAATGCGCTCATGTCAGCCATACGGCCGGACCGATTACAGTCCCTTGATAGTGCCCTTAGGCAGCAATGTAGTGACCGCTGCTTTTTGCACGACGACTTCATTGCCTTCGGAAACTTCAATGGTGATGTAAGCATCGCTTACCTTCACGATGCGACCCAGCAAACCGCCGGAAGTCACAACTTCATCGCCCTTGCCGAGCGCTTCCATCATGGCCTTTTGTTCTTTTTGACGCTTCATCTGAGGACGGATCATCAGGAAGTACAGCACAACGAACATCAGGATGATGGGCAGGAAGCTGGTCAGATTGCCCATCAGGCCGGCTGGGCCTGCAGCAGTGGTTTGTGCAATTGCATCGGTAATAAACACGTGTCGCTCCAAATGGTTGTTTAAAAAATAGCCCCGCATTTTAGCATTGCGCCGGGCGCTTACCCCCATTCCGGACGGGCCGAATCGGGGGAAAGCGCCGTTAATAAGAAAAAGCGGCCAAAAAGTGCTGGAAAAACGGGAGAAAACTGCCTTGCCGCGAGGAAACTTGTTATATCGGCATCGCCAATATGGGGGTACAGAGGTACATTAGCAAGCCAACAAGAGCAAAGAATTGCGGCGCCGCCGCCGTTCACGTGCCGTGAAATTGCCAATCACCTCAGGAGACCCGTTCCACCATGCTGCCCACCGAAGCCCGGCCTTACCAGGAAATCAACAACGCCTTCCGCTGGAATATCCCCGAGTACTACAACATCGGCGTTGATGTCTGCGATAAATGGGCCGAAGCCGATCCGGGCAGGCTTGCTCTGATTCACGTCGCAGCCGATGGTTCAAGCCGCCGCTACAGCTTCGGCGAGATCAAGGAAAGCTCCGACCGCCTCGCCAATCTGTTTCTGAGCTATGGCGTAAAAATCGGCGACCGTATCAGCATCCTGCTGCCGCAAGCGCCCGAAACCGCGATGGCGCACGTCGCCGCCTACAAGATCGGCGTGATTGCGATCCCGCTGTTTGCGCTGTTCGGCGCCGAGGCGCTGGAATACCGCCTGCACAACAGCGGCACGCGCGTGGTCGTCACCAACGCCGCCGGCGCCGCCAAGCTGGCCGGCATCCGTGACCGCCTGCCGGAGCTGGAAACCATCCTCACCATCGATGGCGCCTTCGACGGCACGGTGGATTTGCATCAGGCCTTGAAGCAATCCAGCAGCGACCTGACGCCGGTCAAAACCAAAGCCGACGATCCTGCCGTGATCATCTATACCTCCGGCACCACCGGCCAACCCAAGGGCGCCTTGCACGCGCATCGCGTACTGCTGGGCCATCTGCCGGGCGTGGAGCTCTCACATAATCTGTTTCCCCCGCTTTACCCGATTACAGTAAATTGTCATATTATGCTCAAACGACCTATAAGTCTTTCAAATAGGAGATGTTATCGTGGGCGGAAAGAAATATACGGGAAATTCAAACCTGACAATTATCAATAAACACGCCGTCCGTATAAGCGCAGAGGATTGGAGGTTTCCCGAAAGAAATTTTGAACGTATCAAAGGCAACGCTTTAGAAGTGTTGCTTGCAGCGCTTTCCACGAACTCAGACACAAGGTGGCGTTTAACTCGTGCCCTCGTCTTGTTCGATTACATGCTCCGAGTGATTGACGAGCCCCCGATTACATCTCGGTCTTTTTTCGTGACCAAGCGCTTTAAAACACTGCAAGCGTACTTTCGCGGAGCAATGGGTTCTACCCGTTTTGTTGAATGTGCAACAACTACCCGGCAAACACATGCGTACTGTTTACATTCGCTATTTGAACGTGCACAAGAATATTGCCCTGTCTCTCTGCTCCCAGAACATCCATCCTCCGCGAAGGAAATCGAAAGAAAATACATTGAGACCTTCGAAGCACTAGAACTCTGTGAAGTAGAAATTAAAAAATTTAAGCCGCACCTCCTCTCCGACAAGAACAATGTTTCTTATCGAGTGCTACTGGAGAATGTATATGCCATACATGGAGAGGCATTCGGTAGCAAACTTCTCAACAGTTTGCAAAAAGTTGCCAGTTCTAAAGCGTACGATAGCGCCCTAAGAGATTTTGCAAACACCTTTTGCAGATTCATTTGCAGTGACACTTCACGAGTTGCCCCGATAACAGTTGAAAAGCTACGCGACCCAACCCTTACGCATCTCCTAACTGCAGATTTCATGGGGTTTCACTTTCTCAAATATCAAAAGCATGAAGGCCTCGCTCCAGAAGGGGCTCTCGCATCTCTCCAAAAACTGTGGCGTCGCTACGAGAACTATTGGTCCGCCTTAGCTGAAGACGGTGTAATAGCAGCTCATTTAGGCGTCTTCCCAGCCGGAAAACCAAGCCTACTAAACACGACATTAATCAATCATCGGAAAGTTCGAATTGCCGAGGATGGAACATCTTCTTTATCAACAAACAAACTTCTCACAGAAGTGCCACTCCACTTGTCTGATGAAGACGCATTAAAGTATTTGTTTGTACAAATCGAAGAGGATTTTCTGATTGTTCAGAAATGGCTAACCAATTACCTGAACGCATTTTTCGATAAGTATGAAACAGGAAAGCTAATTGCAGCGGCTGTCACAGAACGCCTTGATGAAGACAGGGTCTACCTGGCGACTTCAGACAGGACACCGGAGATAGGAATACCTATCGCAATTAAGCATTTTCAAGAGAGATTCGGGGGATACACCAACACCTCCAAGGTTCCCACACCGGTTTACCCTGACCTTGCGGCTCGTTCAAGGATATCCAAGAAAGAACTCTCCGAGTATCTTGGAATACCTCAACGTCCAGAGGCGATGGCGTTTATCGCATATCTCGTATCTCACAGTGGTCAATTTACCGAGGCAGGTCTATTGGATGCAAAACTTCTTGATATAAATGGGAAGCGCATCAATGCCGTCGAAACAGATAGGGGTATCGTCTTATCAGTGCTCAAAGAGCGCAACAAAAAGGGCGGATGGACTTCTGTTACCTTGCAAGGAGAAGTGGCCGACAATGTACGCAAGTGGATTGTGGTAAGCGCCCCCTTACGCCGATACATGAAAAAAAATGCTATCGCAGGGTGGCAAAATCTCGTCATATACACAAGTCAGCCTCTAGGTAACCCAGCGTTTTTTTCTCGTCATGCCAGTTTGTTCTCACCTTTCCGACAATTCTCGAATGTCTTCAAATCGGAGCTAGGCGAGTTAGTAGAGACAGTGACCATCTCAAAAATTAGAGCGACACGAGGCGTCCTCAAGTTTCTGAAAACGATGGACATCAAAGCGATGGCCGAAGAACTTGGCAATAGAGAAGACACGTCACTTCGGTACTACTTGCCCACGGCACTTTGGGAGTTTTTTGTGAATCGTTGGATTCGCATCTTCCAGAACTTGCAAATCGTTGAGGCAACGCGAGACACCAAATACATGCAGCAAGCAGTGCACTTCAGTACCCCTGCAGAAATGGACGCTTTTTTGAAGACACATGTAGTAAGTGCGCTCATTCCGCAATTTGACGAATCCAAACGTAACCCGAAGCAAAAGAAAACACCGAATGAATTGCTTGTAGTCGCAGACCTCGCGGTGTTTACCATGCTTGCGTCCCTAACTGAGGCAGTCAACCAGGCAAAAACGCAAGGCCACAAAACTACACCTACAGCCATTTACTGGTCCTCATTCTGGGAAAAATTGCGAGCCTTCATTATGAGCGCCAAATACACAGACCGCGAAATCAAAAAGCTAATAGTTTCTGCTGAAGCAGCAATGGCTCCTGACGGATATGCGGGAGTTGTTCGTGTATAAAAATCTCCCTCCGGAACTCAGTTTTATCAATGACTATTTCATTGCTGAAAATGAGTTTGAAGACGCAAAATGGCGAGATTGTCCCTTTACGGATAACTTTTGGTCGTGCCGCCTAGAGGGCGTCGGTAATTTTGACATCGATTTCGACAAACGTCTTAGTGATGGCAGTTCTCTTGTCAGCCCAAAAAACGAAAATCTACTCAAAAGTATCAAACAACTACTTTGCTTCCAAACGCATCCCGCTTTGACAGGTGGGGTGGTACTGGCGAACAAAACCATTCGACTCCGTATTAGTTACTGCCTTCAAATCATTGATTATTTTCTAATTCGCGACCACCATTTCAATTTGGGCGGCAACGGCTTCAGTGCCGTGACCGCGAATGACATATCGAATCTTGTAGATGACATTTCTCAACATGCCTCGATTAAGGCTCTTATCTATAAACCTATAGAAGCAATTCAATCCTTTTTGAAACGAGTTAGCGTTTCGAATGCACAAATTAAAGAACTGAAAAAGACACATCTTTCATTATTTTCTTCTGACAATGTGACGGAGCTAGAACTTTCCTCCGATGAACTAATAAGGGCGCGTGTCTGGCTATATCTCCATGGATTTTATGCGGGTAACAATTCAAATTCGCTGATGGCGCCGACCCATATTCTCTATTTTGTTCAGCGAAAGAGGCTGCTCGAAATCACTATTGGGCAACATGTTTTAGGCAACCTAAAATTTGACGGCTTGATACTTGATGGCTTGGACGTGGGCGAATATGGCTCCTTTCATTTAGAGTGCACTCCGGTCCCTGTTTCAAACCATGATGAAGACAATAGGTCTCACGAGGCCCACCTAGCTGGATTCCTGTATGCGCTGAATTCTATGCGTCTCGCTAGCCACCATAGCATTCAGTTGATACGCGAAAGCGAATTTCGGGCGCTAGACAGCAGAAAATTAATTACATCGGAGCGCACGAAGCAGTCCCTACGTTTCACTACATTGCCATTTGAGTTGGCAAATACGATACTCAAAAATGCCATTGCATTTTTCTTGGAATACGGGAAAGAGCTCGTAGATTATTACCTAGCGATAGCGAAAATTGGGAGTCGTCCTACCCCTCTGTCCTTACCCATTCCCCAAAAATTAAAACAGCTTGGTGTAGTCGGTTGGAAAATTAAAGCAGATTCCAAAGAAGACTATTTCGCTCGTTTTCGAAAAGGAGAAGGTCTCTTTCAAATGCTAGAGGTGCTGTATGGCGCGATAGCCATTATTACCAATTCGCTTATGGCACGAAGAGCATCCGAAATTACTGAACTGATGAAGAAGGATGTCATCAAGGATGGCAGAGAATATTTTCTAGGAATTAATCAGAGAAAAGAAAATCTGGGAGAAATCAGGAACCGACGTATGAAACCCATGCCAACAATTGCCGCTGAGGCCCTTTTGTTGTTAGCGGGTCTGCATGAATCACTCAGTCAAATGGGCTTCAGTGTTAGCCAATTCCTGTTCGGCTCTCTCATTTCCCCACATTTTAAACGCCCCCCCTGGTTTGGCTCTCAAGGTACGGACCTTCGGCATTGTCTGAATCGATTTTGTGATTACACCGAAACGATGTTCGACGACCAAGGGCGCCGTTACTATGTCCGACTTCATCAATTGCGGCGCAATTTTGCGCTCCTTTTCTTCTGGCGAGGTACGTTCGGAGGCTTGGAAGTTCTGCGGTACTTCTTAGGACATTCGAACATATCCATGACCTATCGCTACGTTACCGAGGCTATTCCTGGAAAAGTCTTATTACGCGTGAAAGCCACAGTTGCTAAAGATTTCGTGAAATCTGGAGTTGACGCCGCAGAAGAACTTGCAAATCTTGTCTGCGAACGTTTTTCCGTGAAACTGAAAGATTTATCTATCCTTAAGGAGCCTATCCTTGTTAATTACATTGAAGAATTGATTAAGAGTGGCGAGGCAACAGTAGAGCCTGAATTTTTCAAAGGCCCGTTGGGGGAAGACTACAAAATAGTCTATCGCGTCTTCCACAAAGAGCCCCCTGTCTGCGAGGCATGATATGAGACGACCGCGAGGCACCGTACCTCCTCACGATTCAATTAAGAATCTTGAGATAGCAGTCAAAGAGCTTTACAAAGACCCTGACGCAGTTGAAGTCGATTTTAAGGAGGCATTGACACAGGCCCTAGTAACTCAAGGAAAATTCTCAACCTTCTCATTCGAAGCGAAGAAGATTTCAGGTATGTCCTTGAATACGCACAAGCAAGTTGCAGACTCTGAACTTGATGGTGGATATGCATCTTTGAACGCACTTCGAAAGGCCACAAAATTAAAAATAGACAAGCTTACAGCCGGAGAAGCGGCCCGAGAGCTAAAGCCGAAACGGGAGACTCTCGCTTGGTACAAGGACGAGCTAATACAAACGAAAGAATTGCTAGCCCAGGTCACAGACGAGCTTTTCACTATGAGCCAACGGCTGGACGAAGTTTTAGCGTTTGCGTTCAACGCAGCAGCACATTCTGGCCAACGGGATTTTTTCTCGAAAGTGCTCGCCGAGCTCATGTTGAAATTCAAAGATACCAACACTCTGAAGTCGCAATATTCGCGGAATAGTGACGAACCATAAAATGACTAAGCAAAGCCCAATGGTCCGTCTCACATCTCCTTTATGCAAGGTTATTACCGCCGTGGATTTAACTCAGCAACGCGTTAAGACCATATCAGGCGCGAACATACCGCAGGTGTACTGGCCTGACGGCACCATCTGTTGGCTAGTCAACCTCTATTTACTAAACGGGCTGAATGAAGGTCTTTCTATCTTAAATAAAGGTGGCACTCTTAGGACGTGGGCGAAGCATCTAAGTCTTTTCGTGAGGTTTTGTTATGCAAACCGCATCGACTTAATGCAAGTTTCTGATAGCCGATTCACGATGTTCGTCAATGGACTCAAAGAAGAAATTCATCCTAAAAATCCAGACAAGTCCAAACGCAGCCCGAATCATTTGCGTGCGATATGCACGACTATTCTCAACTTCATAGCCTATCTTGATAAACGCTTTGAAGGTCAGAAATTGATAGGCCCTAACGGTCGTATTCGCGCAAATTTAGTTACACACCAAATCCGTACTTCGAGAAATATCGTTAGCTCAGTAAGCAGCTGGACACATCGAAGTATTCCCGAGGGGAACAGTGTAAGGCGACGTCAGCCGATATCTACAACGGCTATCGATGAACTTCACGAGGCAAACCATAGACTTAGTGCGTCGGAATATCGCAAGCGACGGCGATACATCATGCTACGGCTTCTTGAGATTACGGGCGGCCGTCGCATTGAAATCTCATTCATCAAAACCCAAGATATTCTTGACGCAGTCGAACATGGGGAGTTAAAACTTTTCTCGGCAAAAAAACGCCGTAAAGATGCAACCCGCTTCCTTCCAATTTTGGAGGCGAATCTTCACGATATTTTGTCGTTTATAAAACACTATAGACAGCCAATCATTCGCAAGACTATTGGACGAGCCAACGACCACGACTATCTATTCGTTGCTGAGCGCACGGGAAAACCCCTCATGCCCGACACAATGGGTTCCGAACTAAAGAAGATTGCAAAAGAAGCCGGAATTGAGGACGAGGAAATATGCTGTCACACATTCAGACATCGGTTTTGTACGCGTCTCTTCCGGCAATTACTTCGAGCAAAAAAATTCGATAGCAAGGTATCGTTCATCACCGAAGTATTTACGAAAAAAACGATTGTGCAGCAGATTTTGCAATGGACGGGGCACTCTAGTGTCGAATCACTTGAGCATTACCTGCATCACGCATGGGAAGAAGAGTACGGAACGCTCCCGACCAGAATGAAACTATATGAGGCGAGCTCACTTATAGAGTCGCTGGAAGCTATCACGGGAGAGACCGCTCGAAGACTAAAGCTCGGAGACGTATTGAAAGAAGAAGACTTGCAGGGGTTTATAGAGATTATCAAGGCAGGAGCAAAAACATTGCGAGAATTAAATCACAATGTGCCCGGGCAACAGGAAGGCGTTCAAGATGAAAGTGATGAGGAATTCTAATAACAGCACTATCTTATTTAGACGGAGTGAATCTCGTTCCTCCATATCCAGGGTTACTTGGTATTGCAATTGATTTTCTCTCACAGCTTTTTCGTTTCAGAGTCTTTCGACTTGGTTCGAACAACGGAACTATCATATATACCCATCTGGCGCCCAATGTAGGCGCTAGCAAGAATTCACAGAGGAGACAAGCATATGAGTAGCAGAACCCAGGCTCGTGAAATCATCACGTCCAACCACTATCGAAAAAACGAGAAGGCCGACTATAAATGGAACATTCCCACGTTCTTTAACATCGGCATTGAAGTCTGCGACAAATGGGCTGATGGTAAAGGCCGTCCGGCCATCATTTGCGAAGACTCGACAGGCGTGGTCACAGAATATACCTTCGACCAATTGAAAACTCTGAGCGACCAGTTTGCGAACGCCTTAGTCGACTCCGGCCTAGGACGTGGGGACCGTATTGCAATCTATCTTCCTCAGCGCATCGAGACGGTAATAGCGCACATAGCGGCCTATAAGCTGGGTGCCATTACAGTCCCTCTCTTCTACCTATTTGGCCCTGATGCGATTGGTTACCGCTTGGAGAATAGCGGAGCAAAAATGCTGGTAACCGATAGCTCGGGCATGGAGAAAGTCCATAAAGTAGATGCACTACCAGAGCTAAAGGTCGTTTATTGCGTTGACCAGTCAGACATCGTTCTCCCTCAGACCGCAGATTTCTGGGACAAGCTCAACGCAGCTTCCACTGTCTTTAGGCCTGTCGAGACCCTCGCCGAAGACCCAGCTATCATAATTTACACATCTGGCACCACAGGCAAGGCGAAAGGAGCGCTCCAGGCCCATCGAGTCTTGCTCGGCCACTTACCTGGTGTCGAAGTCTCCCACGACACATTTCCCCAACCTGGCGATAAATTTTGGACTCCAGCTGACTGGGCGTGGATTGGAGGCCTCCTGGATGTCCTCCTCCCGTCCCTCTTTCATGGTGTCCCCGTGGTCGCTCGCCGGCTCGAGAAATTCGACGCAGAAGCGGTTTTCAGCCTTCTGGCACGACACGATATCAAAAACGTTTTCTTCCCCCCAACCGCCCTGAAGATGCTTCGAGGTGCCGGTAGCCCGTACCGCGCTCACACTTTCCAATTGCGCAGTGTTGCCAGCGGCGGCGAAACGCTAGGGGACGACCTCATAGCGTGGGGCCAGGAAACGCTTGGCGTTACGATTAACGAATTTTATGGGCAGACCGAATGCAACATGGTGGTCTCTTCTTCCTCCAAGTTGTACCTCAGTGCCACGGGAAGTATGGGACGTGCGGTTCCCGGTCATGATGTTCAGATTGTCGACGACGAGGGGAACATCGTTTCTGCTGGGACAGAAGGCAATATTGCGATTCGCGCTCCCGACCCAGTCATGTTCCTACGCTATTGGAAAAATGAAGAGGCTACCAAAGAGAAATTCGCTGGAAAATTTCTGCTGACGGGCGACTTGGGCAACATGGATGCAGACGGCTACATAAGATACTTAGGGCGGGATGACGACGTTATCACCAGCGCAGGTTATCGCATTGGTCCAGCGCCAATTGAAGAATGCATCATGCGCCACCCGTCTGTCCGGATTGCGGCAGTCATTGGCGTGAAAGATGAAATTCGTACGGAAATTGTTAAAGCGTTCGTAGTTCTAAAGGATGGAAATTCTCCTGGGCCAAGCCTGGCAGCTGATATTCAAGAACATGTCAGAAACCAGCTAGCTGCGCATGAGTATCCTCGGCAAATTGCTTTTGTCGACACGCTACCGACTACCGCCACCGGAAAAATCATGCGGCGTGCACTTAAAGAAATTGAGACAAGCGAACAAAAGACTGTTTAGTCTTGTTTCTTGTATAAAGCCATAGACAGTTCTTCATTTATCGCTATACATATCGGCCATTATTAGCGCGACACGCGGCGCGTGACCGGCCACTCTGAGGAATGATGCACTTATGCTAAGACGCGAAGCCCCAGTAATCTGGGACATTCATCATCACATCTCACAACTACAAAAACTTTTAATCCCGGAACTTATCGGTTTTTTTCAAAGCTTTGAGGTTACCGAGATTGTCGGCTATCACGGTCACGACAAGCAACCCGTCAATTTCCTCAGCATCTTGGTTGCAGAGCCCGCAATTCCTCCTGTCGAATGCAAGCCAACTATCATCAACGGAAAACGCCTGAAGCTAGCTAATACGCCGTGGAAATTTGGAGTAGTGCGTTATCGAATTCCGCCTCAGCGTGTAGTCGATGCGCTTCAAGATTATGCGAATGGTAAAGGGTGGATTCTTGCAAGCCAAGAACTCAAGGTCAATAAACTAATTGCTGTTCCGCCGCAATTCGTGCCTTCAGACGGGCTTACGCCTCATCCGTGGAATCGAGTGCTAAAGAATAATTTCTGGGCAGGCTCTCATGTTCTTGAACTCGCTGACAGCACCAAAGATACCGTCAAATTCCTTTTGGAAGAGCCAGCGTTTTTAAAAGAGCTAGACTCACTCATCCATCCATATGTCAAAATCAATATAGATAGCCTTTTTGACCGATTGGGAAGCGTACTAATTCAGTTACCAGTAACTACTTTGAGCATCGCAGCTCATAGCGATGAAAACGATGGAGCTTTTGTAATTCAACCAGTTTGGCATCCTTCTTCGACCGCAAGGACACTGCGAATTTCCTGTGAAAAATACGAGGACACCACCGTCGAAGGCTTTGATTCACAGAAGGTCGAGACTGAGGCGGCAAGATTCGATATTCGCTCCCTAGGAGGCAATGCTCGATTCGTTGTCTGGGATGACGCCAACGACATCATACTTGCCGCATCGGCAAAAACAGCGTTCTTCACGACTTTCGGTTGGAGCTTCAACAGTTCTGCCTTTGGTGGTGAGGCAAGAACCTTTTCCATTCCCTCAAAGACAGGGGAACTGGAGTCCACCTGGATACCAGTATCTCCGGCAACTCCTTCATACGTTGGGGGAGCAATTCACGTCAACCCTCGCGAGCCTTGGCGTTCTCAGCGGATATTTAGCCACAGTCTCCACCAGTTGAAGGAGCGAAAAGAATTTGTTCAATACGGCGGGCAATCTGGAGTTACTCGGGAAGATGCTATCAAGGACTTGCATTGGCTGCTTATGAAACATGGAAATGTAGGCGCTTGGTTATGGGACCCCTTTCTTGATGCTGACGACATACTTCAAACTCTCTTCTTCAATTCACATTCACACGCCGACATGAGAGCATTGTCGGCAGGTCATACCATTAGGACTAGCCAACCTAAGAGCGAAGGCCATATTTCATGGGCGACCGTCCAGCGAGACCGATTGGAAAGCGCCAAAGGCAACGGATTTGGTCTCAATCTTGAATATCGTGTTCGACGAGGCTCCGCCGGTTGGGAATTCCATGACAGATTTCTGATTTTTCCTACAAAGGATAGCAATGCAATCGCGTGGTCTTTAGGAACATCTATCAACAGCTTCGGCCGCAGTCACCATATCCTTCAGAAGGTTCAGGACGGTGGGCTTATTCAGCAAGCATTCCTGGACCTTTGGAATGCACTGGATGGCGTCGACCACTTGGTATGGAAAACATCATGAATGAGCGCGCTTACGAACTTGCAATCGGGGCATTCTCGCGAGGAGTAGATATAGGTATCCCAAAGGCTCCGGAATCGCTGCTGTTACTGCTAGAAGAAATAAAAACCAATCCGACGCATACCATAGATTTTGAATTGCTATCAAACGCTCTGCTCGAGGAAGTCCCCTTTGTGCAGCCGATGCTCCAGGGCCTCGGTGAAGATGGTCCTGGTCTCGCAACGTGGGAATCCAGCATTGGATGGGTGCTCCAGAGAATTAGAGAATGGGGTCGAGAGAATACCGCCAATTCTGAGGCATTGCGCGCTCTGGTGGTTGCTGCATTGAAGCTCGATGCCCAAGGAAAAGGACTTGAACACACGGCATCAAAAATCGTTACGAAAGAAGTTCACAAAGGACTTAAAAAAATATTGTCCGAATACATGTTTGTGCCTCACTTCCGAGACAAACAAATGCGCAACGCGCACGACGACATCTATGGATACGCAATGACAAACGATTTTGACCGGGTATTTTCAATTTTCCGGAACATCATATTCGTCCCGCCTGTGGATGTTCATGCGTGCGTAGTTCTCTTGCATAAGACATATCCAGAAACACTCGCAGAGGTCATCGCCCACAAGAATGACATTAATATCTCGGCTGTGGTTTGCGAGGTGCTAGGTGAAAAATCGTTGAGTTTCTCCACGACAGTTCCAAATATGGGATTCAAATTTATCGCTGTCGTTAACTATGTTCGTCCACAGTATCTCCCGCCCCCTAGCGATAATGAAACGCCGTTGCTGCGTACTTTACTTCGCCAAGTATCCCAGACGAGTGACGAAGCTTGGTCAGGCTGGATGAAGACATTCCTTAAATATCCAGGCAGTTACCCATCGCTGGAGTGTTCTCTAGCTTATGAGCTAGCTGCAATCGACAAGCGACATTGGGTAACAATACTGAAAACACCTCTGCTACATCATTCCTACCCTGCTTCTACCGCGTTTGCTAATTTTATGATTCGTTTTCGAACTACGGTTGACGATGCTGTATTCGTTGAGATGTGTGGGTTGGCTTACCAAGTCTGGAACGACTGGGACTATAAAGAGGAATACCAAGCAAGTATGTTCGCCGAATTGGCTTGCGCATTGGACCATCCTGTCTGCTTCTATTTCGCCTGTATTTCGGAGGAGGAGCGTACTGTGGAGGAAAAACGGCTTGTGGAAGCAATAAACTCAATCGAGCAACAGTGGTTTGATTCAGCATCTTCGTTGACCGATGAGCGATATCGACTCCTATCCAGGTTGCGGCTCGTACAACACGGAGGCGCCCTCAAGAATGGAAGCAGAGACCCTCTTCCGCCGAAAATTGAACGCAATCCAGACCCATATAATCACACACGATATTGGTTTGTTCCGCGAGAATAGACCGGACCAAGTAAGCGTATCGACTCGTAAAAAATAAATAAAATGAGATGCCGATGGTTCACGTCAAAACCAAGATTGCTGAGGATTGGCGGCCGTCCAAGGCGAGCTCCACACAACAATTCCGATATCCAGTATTATTTGATTTCCTCAAAGAAACTACGCTATGGATATCTTCGCGCTCCGCCCATCCTCGTTGAGTCATGATTTCATCACCGAAGAGACCTATTTCGAAAAGACTCAGCGGCGCCCGGCTTGGGCTACTCAAACAAAAAGCACTCCGAAGACGCCACTTTACCTAGCCACTTGTCCAGAATGTAAAAATGCCATTGAAATCCGAGAACTGGATAGGGTTCGGGGCGAAAACGACCGAGCACCTACACAGCCGTTCGGAAAACATTACAAGCTTGATGTGCCGGCCTTAGATATCACTTACAGCCAAGAGCGGTACGACAAATGCTCACTAAGAGCAAAGGTCAGTTTAAGTTCTTCAGAACCGCGCACCAACGCCCCCTTCAATACAGACATTCTCAAGATGTTAGTTGACCACGCGGTAGTCATCCGCGAGGTAATGGCTGCACGACTCGGAATCAGCGTCGGTGTGGGTCTGTTTGAAAGGATGGTGAAGAAATTTGTCGATGAAAGTAGATACAAGTGCAAAGGTGTCATTCCATCCAACTTGCCTTTTGCGCTGATTTATTGGACAGAAAGCCAAGGACTGATTGGACAACACCTTTCCGTTAAAGAGGCAGATTTGGAAACCGCTATCGTCCAATCAAAACACTTTTGTCTAAAAGGTCGGCAGATTATTTCCAAACACTGGCACGACGTACTAGCTGGGGCAGAAAGAAACAATCAGAAGCCCCCTGCCCGACCGGACTGGGGACCGCATAAAATTGCTTTCTTCATGGGAAAACGTGTTCACCGCGGCGATGAACGTAACGGCGAACTCAATCACATGACTTTGACCGTAACCGAGCACACGAACAACAAGGCCGAAGGAACGCCCATTTTTTCGAAGAAGATTGAATATTCAAACAGGCACTTCCCAAATGCCATCAAGGCATTTGAACGGCGCTTGAGAACTCCTGAACTGGCATCAGAGGCACAGGAAAAACAGATTGAAACAGGGAGAATTGCGTACAAGTATATTGCCCCGCTCTTGCCATCAGATTGGCATCCCAGCTGGAAAAAGGGAATGCCAGTAGCATCGTAGTCGGCCTTGCGAACTTCGCTCCGCCGCACTTCCTCAATGAGGGAAACCGTTGACAAACGGTTCTACCCAATACCCAAAATGCTTGATAACTTAGTAGCGCTAATTAAGAGAGCGGCTTTGATGCTACTTATAGTGAGAATATTTTCGCTTCGTTCGTTATAGCTTAGTCAGAGTAATCTGCTGTAGCTAGACTTCTACCGTACTAACTTCGAGTTCATCCCAGACTTCGCCCTATTTGTCTCTGAAACTCTCAGGTTTGACGGCATCAATGCCGACCACTCGCAGGAAATATGTGCGATTCTTCCGTTGTATTTCCATTGCTGCCTCTTGCAAAATATTAATAACCTCTTCGAAACCAATTTTTGTTTTTTTACTGTCGGACTTCCATTCCCACTTTCTATTTTTTTGTAGAACCAATACTAAGAATCCGGTATTTGCATTGCGATTGCGCATGTACTGACCGACCAGCTGGTCTTCTAGCGCCTCTAAATATTGAGGCACAGTCCAACGCTCTGACATCTTCACTTCAATAGACGCACGCCAATCATTCCGGCTGCACTGAATGTCCCGGCGATTTCGTTCAGCTGTTTGGGACTCGACCGATACCGAGTAGCGGCCGTTCGCGTGATGATTCAATTCGCTAGCCATTAATTTTTGAAAATGCTCCTCCAGCGCAAGACCTGCTTTCGCTCCCATTTCTCCTTTTCTATTCACACGCTCGAAATCAATTTCCGAAAAGAAGCAGCGCAAGCTGTGCTCGCCGCGTTCGATGTCGTATTTCACCAGTTCTAGGTCAGAATGAACCGCCATAGAGAATGCCATGGAGTCTTTTACATTGGCTTGTAAGCTGCCTTCGAAATCGCCATATTCACGTTGTAATATCGGCTTGCGGGAATACTGCCGCTCTCGCAAATCGAACATCAACTTCTTCAGATACTGTTGAAGGTCTCCGCCTGCATTCTCACCTATCCGCCGAAGCACATCATAGGAGGCCTGTGACGTAGCACTTGCGATAATGTCTATCAATTTGACTCTTGTAGTCTGAGCGTTGTCCCGCGGACCCGGGCTATACACTTTTCCCGAAGGTCGTGAAATGTCCTTTTCTTCTGGCACAGCCCATTTGGTCCAGTGATAAAGTTTCTCTAGCGCGAGAACACCCGCGTCGCTTTCTTTTGCGATTTTGTATAGACCACTTCCATAGTCACGCCCAAAAAAAGCGGCGATTCTTCCCAGTAAAGCATAGATAAATTCTGAATCTCGTGGCCCCCATTCTTCAACAGTAGCGACAAAGCGTTCTGGATAAAGTTTGAGCCAATAGGAAGCCCAAAGGACCGCATCTTCTTGTAAGGCATTGATATTGTCGTCAAGGTCTGCCGGCAACATTATCGATTCCAACCGCTTTTTCGCAATCTTCTCAAATCGAGAAGGTTCGAGGATATTCGGATGCTTCTCGAATATCCGCAAGATTCGCTCGAGGAAATATGAATCAGAAGATTTCCTGGTTTCTATGTAATGCCACGCTTGAGGTAATAACGCATCGCTTATGAAAGTAGGGGCATCGTCTAAATTCGAAAACAGTTGCTCTGCATGA
Organism: Herbaspirillum sp. GW822-FHT03A08; assembly: GCF_058801885.1. Taxonomy (NCBI): domain Bacteria; kingdom Pseudomonadati; phylum Pseudomonadota; class Betaproteobacteria; order Burkholderiales; family Oxalobacteraceae; genus Herbaspirillum; species Herbaspirillum sp. GW822-FHT03A08. The sequence continues at coordinate 1,039,135 of NZ_JBXANR010000001.1, forward strand.
GCGGCAGATGTTGCACCCTTTGCATAGCTATCTGTAACATTCTTAAGCTCATCCAAAGAGAATTTGGGATATGTTTCGACTAGCTTCCAATACCAATTAGGGTAACCATTCATTTCAAAAGATGCATATCGCAACGCCTGTCGGACTTCGTTTTCCGTAAGCCCTTTCAGATTCTCTCGTTCTGCGAATTCAATATGAAGCGCCTGTAACCCCAGCACCGTAACGTGGTATGTCGAATTTAAGGCCTCCTCATCATATCGAGGAGACCTTTCGCGCCAAACTTTACTCATGCCTGCTCGAACTGCTTCGGCAACCGGCGTCTTTACTGCTTTGACAAATATAGAAAAATCTATTTCACCGTACTTCGAATGGCCTGCGGTTCCAAGCAGCCAGTTCGTAACCCAAAGCAGCGCATTTACATCCTCCCCCGAACGTATTTGAGCTTCTCTTGCCGCTAGGTCCTTCTGAATTTTCGAGGAGACAGCACGTTTGACTACTTGTGGTGTCTTAAATGTCATTTTTTGAATCGACCTCTGAACCTCTTCCACGGCTTTGTTTTGCGCGGCAAGTAGCAATTCAAGTCTTTTGTTGTTAAGCAATACGAGGTCTTCGTCATTGAATTTGAACAACGTTGCATAACCAAAAATTGCACGTTGTGCAGCTGCATCATCGAGTCTGGAATCGTTAATCAAAAAACATAAAAATTCTCGGCGTATTGCAGGATTTTTTTTGAACGCCTCGGCAATCGCGTGCAAGTCCAGATTGGGCAGATGATGAGAAACTATTGCAGACTGAAGTGCGAAGCACAACCGGCAGACATCCTTAGCGGTCCTAGCACTAGCAAGATGTATCACTGTCGCTAAAATTCTACTTGCGAGTTCCGAGAACTCCTCATTTTTTCCTAACTCGTCATATGAGCTCGTTGCTTTGGTCCTTGCGTCAATCAGATAGGATATGAGATGGTTGCCTAATTCATAGCGTTGTACTTCGCTTGCCTTTTTTAGCAATTCTCCAGTTTCTAAAACATATTTGATGCCAAAAATGCCGTCGTCAGCGAGCACTAGCTTCCTCACTAACTCCGCAATGTCCCAAGGACTGAAGTATTCCCATGCAAGTCTGCTTACAACCATCCCAACGATTCCTTCCCGAACCGGTACTTTCTTAAGCGCTTCTGCAAGAGATTTTTCGTCGGCCTTATTTTGAAGAGTTATGAGATACAAGACGTCGTCGCCATCGTTGATGAGGCTCTCGAATCGATTTTTATGCCGGGCCAACACTTTGGCACGGAGAACATCTAGTTTGCTCGCGATAGCTATCTGTATTAAGACCTCTCGGGCCCAATAGTTGTCCCCATAGCTGTCGTAGAGAGAACTAATAACATCCCTTAATCGCGCGGGTCCCGCCGCCCAGTAGTTCTCAGATGTCAGGTTATAAAAACCTCGACCTGGACGGTCGCCTTGTTCCGCTATCCGGCGTATGCTTTCTCGTAGAGCGGTCTCCGCTGCATCAAGAGGTATTTTTTCATTTCGTAGGTCTCCAAAAAGTGCCAGCACCTGTGGGTCAATTTTAAGTATCTCTTCCCTGCAATAATGATTTAATGTTGCTAACCAACCGAGCATCACTAAATACTCCCTATAGACACCCTGTTCGCCACTTTCGGCGGACCATACAAAATTCCTTAACAAGCGCAATGCCTGCTCGGAAGAATTGACCAGTTTGTTGAGCCTCCTCGCAGCCAAAAACGGAGCCAATTCGTCAGGATACATTTTCACTTGGTGATATCTATCATCAATGAATAGTTGCGACGACAGAAGATGCTCTATTGCGCGTTCGTGCAAGGACTGAGCGGCAATTAACCGCGCAGACAACACAAGTTCATTCACCTCAAAACGTTCCTCAGGTATTTCAATGTTGAGAAGTCTACAAATTTGGGAAGCTGAAGCGATTTTTTCTGCGGCAGCTTCAAGCGCTTCAGGTGTCGGGTAGCCGACCGCCTTGAGGCGGTCGTCACCGCTGCGTAGTTGGCTTACTTCTGAAGCAACGCGATTGAAAACATCGGTCAAGGAATTTGGTGGGGAATTGAGCAAGTCTATTCTCGCCAACACGTCTAAGCCACCTGGGCTAACGCACAGCCCACTAAGTCCTCGTTCTTTTGCCATTTCGACGAGAGCGGTTGCGTTCAAATCTGGGCGTTTCGTTTCCAAGTAGCGAACAGCTTGGTCTTGACGCAGGTCCATAATTTGGAATACTTTCAGCCGCGCTCTCTCCGCCACATCAACCGTAGTTGTGAGAGAAGTATCTTCCCCTGAAATCTCTTTGAGGCTGCTATTAGCTAATTTTTCTGAGCGCTGCTGGGTTGCCTGTTGCGTCCCTAATAACGACGACAGTTTTAGAAGGAGGCTTGTAGTAAGAATAGCTGGACGCGTTGATATCACCCATTTCACACGCTCCCGCCCCAGCGCCAACTCTTTTATTACCTTCTCTATTAGGTAATCAATGTTTTCGCGCTCATGCGCGGCGGCCTCGTCTAAAGAGTCGACGAATAGAGTTAACGTGTCTTCTCGGGATGCGGCCCATTCGACAAACGATTTTCGATTGTCACCTTCCAAGGCATCTAATAAAGTTCCGACAGATGCGAGCCTTCGTAGTGCTAGAAAAGATGATTTATGCCCGTCTTGCCGTAGGACCAGAGCTTGCTGTGTCATCTCAGTAGTCTTGCCGACATTCGCAGGTGCAATAACTATTGAAGCTGCATTCTCCAACAACTGAATCCATCCAACTCGGGTGCCATTGATTTTTGCACGAACAATTTCGTCGGTATCGTAAGTTTTTCTTTCGACAAATTGTCTTTCTAAGTTGCAGTACGTACGCATGCGCATTCCCCTTAAATCGTTTTTGTGCTTCTATCCAAAAACATCACACTCCTGATAGATAGGGTCACACGGAACCAGCGGGAAAAGACGCTATCTCGAACTGCCAGATACAGAGGTTGTATCGCAATTGCCATCAACCGATGGACCGAAACCTACCAAAAAATATAGCGAGAATGGAAATTGAAGATGTGCGCCTATTAAAGAAAAGCAAGTGCAGATAGGTACCTACGCTCGCTAAATTGCCCACTTCATTTCACGGAGAATGAAACCTAAAGTATGCACAGCATATTCGGCATCTGATTCTTCCACCTGGCGCAACTGATACTTGTTTGCCTCGTTGTCTTTACCTCTCGGATGCAACCGGTTTATCGATTCAAGCGCGGAACGAAGGGCTATCATTTCGTGGTCGCCGAAATGGTTTTTCACGGCTCGAATCCAATGCCCCAAGTCCTGCTCGACAGGGGTAGTAGCGCCAGTTTCGACCTGCATCCAACGCGAGACGACCATAACTGCAGCATTGCGGCATTGGTCCACGACTGATTGCGGTAACTCACGGTACGCCGAGTTGAGGACACGCTCCAGCGCAGTCTCAACACCTTTAAGATAATCCGGATGAATTCTCGACTTGTCGAGTTGCGGGATAATTCTGAATGCTGATTCAGCTCGTAAAGTAACCAATACATCGCTTGTGGCGATGCGCTCGGTTTGAAGAATTCGCCATAGTGAATAGCTACTCTGCTGACCCAAGACAAGTTGCATGCCTTCGCCACGGTTTCGCTGCTGGAGCAGATTCGTGCATTCTATGAAGATGCTCAATTCCTTACTAACGCGTCCCGTTCTGTCGGAGACTTGTTGCATATCCGAGTTGAGCGCCGGATGTGTCTCTACTTGTACACTTTCCCAGCCCATGTTACCGAATTTCTGGAACAAACGTCCTCGACGAATTCGACTTGCTGGGTCAAACGATTGGTCGACAAACATCAAATGAAAAGCAGAGTTATCAAAGTCTTCTGGCACCTTTTGGATATCACCAATGCTCTCAATCAATGTGGCCTGAACAAGAACTGGTGTCGGCCAAACGGGATAGATAGGGCCGTCTCTTCCCTCATATACCAGCCCTGTTCTACGGTCAAATCCTAGTCTCGCCACGCGTCCTCCATATTAACAATGTCGATAGACGATACAGCTTACGGAATCCTTTTTTACATCATTGGATGAAGCAAAAAAGAGCCTTCAACGAAAGCTCTTTTAATTCAAACATCTCAATCAATGCTTATTTCAGGTTCCAGCCGGTTGCCAGGACATCAAGTAAGTCCGCTTGGCGCTGTTCGACCACAGACGGCGTCCATTCCTGCACGTTCAGTACCTGCGTAGTCAAAGCGTATGACGATACTGCTTTCTTTCCTGTGAAGTACGCTTTCTTCTTGCGTTCAAAGTCGTAGTTTTGTGCTTGAGAATTGCGCCGTTGGTTCAATGGCACCAGATTAGCGATGCGATGCACCCACTTAAGACGGTCGATAATAGTTGACCAATTTGTTGCCCAAGGGGAGTCGGTCTTAACGGTTTGAGGTAAGACATGCTCGATTGTGAGAATCGACGGGTCATAAATAGCTGCCCCGTCTGACAGAAATGAATCCAAGCGCAAAATGACATAATTTCGGCGCCGAGCTGTAAGCTCGTAAACATTCCCGTCTAGCTCCCTCAAGAATCTCTTCTTTTCGGCCTCATTCAACTCAACCGAAGTCAACGGAGCTTCCCGAGTGGATGGTGACTCGAGCTCTCGTAGAACCGCCGCATAGCGCTCGATACGTTGGTTAACATCCAGACCGCACACATGCATATACGCTGCCAAGCGTTCCAAGCGCTTGACAAACCATCTCACGTAAGCGGTATTGGAGTCATACTTTGCCAAGAAACTCATGGCGCTTGGAAGCCAATCAGAATTGTCGATTCGGTTCAGCCATTTTAGCAATGCATTGATTTCGGCAGCATTCTCAGTGGAAACGAATTGCGCATGCTTGGCGACCAAATATGCTTGTGCATAAGGTTCAATGACCTTATCCACCAATTCTTCGGCTGAGGGCACTTTATCAATGACTCGCTCGCGGAACTCCTCCAACAATGCGCGGCGGGCCTTATCTTTCGCATAAATCATTCTGATGTGAGCGAATACCTCGGCAAAACCATCACGCCCCGTTTCAACTTCCAGCTCTTCCCAAATGTCGTTGTACTCATCTCGGCGAGCGGGTGCTACCTTGCCTACGACATTAGACTTAATAATGTCCGTAGGTAACAGGTCTAGGCCACGACTATTGAGAACGGAAAACACACGGAAAGCAGACTGTTGGCTAGGTGTTGAGACCGCCACTAAAAAGCAGCGTTGGACCAAGAAACTTCCAAACTGTGTAGTCGCTTCGACATTGGCACCAAAGGCCGCGTCAAGCTTTTGTTGGAAAAGAATTGCGTTTGCGCGAATATTCCGCTGCGATTCGTTTTCCAGTTTTGCTGGGTCCAAAGATGCCAATTCGTCAAACGCAACCTCTTGGATATAACGTTTAAAGAAACCCGTATCCCTCTCACGCAAGGTCAAGCGTGGCTTCTGGGCAAGACCTTCCAGTGGATTACCTGGCTCGCTGAGATACCGATGAAAAGCATCCCTAATCGGCCCAGCTGCTCGGTGTGTCAGCAACGCTAACAAAATGGTCAACGTGGTCAAACGCTGCTGACCGTCAATTACTTCGGCGGCGGGCTTGTCCTCTTGCTTGATGAGAACGATACTTCCAAGGAAATAGCTATCTTCCTTGTCTTCTTTTGTATAAAAATCGTAAAGGTCAGAAAATAGCTCGCCAGCTTGTGTGGGAGTCCACGCATATGGCCGTTGATAACTCGGAATTACATAATCGAAATCGGAACTGAAAATTTTTGCGAGAGGGTATTCGGCCCCGGTGATTTTTTTTGTCATATTCTTTATTTTTTAAGTAGCTTCCGCTTCACGTGCAAGGTCTTCTGCAGCTACCTAGAATCGAATTTGAAAGCCACACTTTTGGTTAAGCTTGAATTGCGGATTCTGTAGACTTTGAATCTTTATCTTTCAAACCAAATTTTTGAATGCCCCGATAATGCAATCCTTAGCTCCTGGTACCGTTTCCACGGCATTTTTGAATTCTAGGGATTTGAAGAACTCATGCATAGGAGGTTCTGCAAACTTGTACCGCCGAAGACTGCGAATGCGGTTTGATACATGTGTTTTTTAGTTATTTCCCGTAACCTGAGAAACTATACGTTATTTAACTTCCGTGCAACCCTAGGTTTTAGTGGTCTCTAATAGAGAAATGGTCTCGGTGTAAATGTGGGCCATGTTGACCTTAAATTCTTCTAAGTAGGAGGTCGTCAGAAAAGCGTACGCCACAGGGTATATTAACCTTGCAGGTTCAGATTAAAAGCTACCGAAGTAAAATGTAGACTAGCTAAGACGACTATCGCTGAGAAAAGCCGACGACCAGCGTAAACTTCATCTTCAGCAAATTGACATCTTCCTCCGATAGCTCCATCGTCAGGGCGCTACTAGCATCGCGTCCCTGTACAACGATTCCCCTCACCATTGACGACGCGACGACATAACAAGCACCATTCGGGGTTGGAAAGTCAAAAATCTCTACGTCATTGAAGGTTCCACGCAAGTCTTTTCTTGCTGGGTCCTCCAATCTCTTCAATGAGAATCCTGCTGGCAATGGGCAAGTTCCCATCCACCAAGCACTTTCATCTAGGAGATAGGACTCGGCCGATTGGCCGCAAAGAATCAAAGGAACATCGCCCCTAGAACGAAACCGCTGACATTCAGTGTCGACCGCTATTAGAAAATTTTTGCTCTCGACGCAACCGACATCATAATTTTCCAAATCCAGGCCAAATGATTTAAGAGCCGCGTCCCCAATCAATTTCGCAAACAAGTCTTTGAACACATCGTGGCGAATGGTATTAGCGGCCTGCTCTGCGATATCCGAATTATCGTCATAGCCAATCCTGGCTTGTAGTGGTCTCCGCGAGCAGTGGTCCTCACTTGAAATAGCGACTGCATTCACCTTGGTAGAGAAGGTAAGGCTCTTAACGACCGACGGTAGCAATGAAGTATCAAAAAGAATCTCAGAACACTGGTGACGCATACGATTTACCCGTACATCGTCCAGAGGGAGGGACTGCAGAGCCAAACTCCGCTCGCGTAACGCTGTTTTCTTCAGGTTTTTTAGAGCGGTCGAAATCACCCTACGCGCCGTCCTGACTCTCAAATCAGTATTGAGCAGATTTTGAAGCTGCATGACGGCCGGGGTATTTTCAACAAAGGATGAAGACAATATCTTACGACGCAGCGTGTCGAGAAACTTCTCCATATCTGCCAGCTTATCTACATCATCCCAGTAACCCTCTATAAACGTCTTACAAGACGAAAAGAGATTTCTCTTTATCTTTGCTGCAGCAACGAGTAATACAGCATGGGCATGCGTCATCGATTCATAAGTGCTCGGCACACCTGACCGCATATACGTCCAGCTAGTTACCTCAACATCAGACTCGAGATGCGATAGCTCCTCCGCGAACGCATCTATTCTGGAGCCCCTACGAACAGACGCAAATGAGGTTCGTAGAATTCCGTTCAGTATTTCATCGAGCTGATTTAATGAACTTGCGCCAACATTCCCTCCGCGAAACTGCGGAGTTCTGGTAAGTAGAGTAGATACATATCGCAACTCACGACATCCTGCGAGAGGCGATTTACCTGCGCTTTCGAGTAAATAAGCAATTAGGAAGAGCCGAACGTCCTCCCAATAACGCTTCAAGCCAATACTCATAGCTGATGAGGCGAAATCAACCGATATTGAAGAATCGCCATCTCTGAACGCCTCTATCATTTCCTCCCACGATTTGGTCGCAAGCTCGATGTTGGCTCCCGCGAACCGCACATTAAGCAGCAGATTTCTGACCTCGAAATGCGTTTCGCGCGTTCCCCACCATTTCAGAAAGCTGTCCAACAAGCGGTCAGCGGCAGTCTCATCTTGCCGAGAAATCGCCTTCACGAACAATGTCGCGCTGTTTTCTATGTGACGAGCGTAGACAAGTGCCCTACCCCGTATTTCGCTCCATTTCTGTGCATCGGTTTTCTCACTTTCTTTAGGAAGATAAATTCGGAGATTCCCCCAATGACTTATGAATGCAAGCAGCGCGCGGTCATATGTAGCCCGCTCTGGCGCCGGGAGTAGTCCAACGAATTTTTCCTTATCAAAAGAAAATGCTGCGTCAATTTTCTTTTTCCACCATTTTTCCAGGTGATAAAACAGGTGAGTTCCAACAAGCTGAGCATTAATGGATAGCTGTTCTGGCGTTGGTGATACTTCGCTCGCGATGCTTCCAGAAACGTACGACAAAAATCTGAAGAGACGTTCGTCTTCGTCCAGATAGCTCACAGCTACCCGGCTTAAATCTCTGTATGGTTGCAGCCACGTTTGGTCAAAACTCTCATTGCGGAATGAACCAGGTGCGATACCAATGGTGGCAGCACTGAGATATTGGCCTTCGATTTCAACAGCGCATGCGTGTAGAAGCGTCTTGTGCAGTTTGACTAGCTGTCTCATGCCGCTCTCCGCTGCGTCGAAACGTCTCTGTTCTGCGGCCAAGAGAACGTCCGCACCAAACTCCTCAAGCATCGCCTTGGTTGAAAGACCATTTCCACTCTGAGACGACGAACGATATGAATACGCCAACCTTACCAACCAACGCTCGTGACGCTTTAACGCGGGGCCGTTTTCGATGATACACAATGGCACGCTATCCGAACGGACGTCACCAAACTGCGCAGGAAACAAAAGGGCTGCTCTGCGTTGCGGGTCTCTGGTCGTTACCGCTAGTGCCCGTTTATGCCATCGCTTAGCAACGTAACGGAGGAGATTAAGCTGAACATCGTCCAATGAGGAATTCCCCTTCAGCTTTTTTGACACCGAAACAGGCTCTCTGGATATCGCAAAGTTGAATACGTAAGGCAGCGCCTTATCATCGGACTCTATCCCTGGCAGCCTCCAATCATCTTGGGCCGCCTTTATTAAAAGATGCTGCTTCAACGCCATCTTTAGTTCCGCACGGAGCGCAATATCGACGGCCGCCTTCACATAAGCATTTCGTTGTTGTCCGTCTTGGATAAAGCGAATTGTCAGGCCGAGAAACATCCCCGTCAGCCCGATATTCAACATCAGCCATATCGCATGGAAAAGTATGACAAACGCAAACGGATTCCCCAAGAGATTGGGCGGGTAATAAGGGGACAGGTAGTAAGTAGCCCCCATGACTATCAGAAGGCCAACTGAACTAGCTCCAGCGGGAACAATTCCCGACTCCAGAAAATAGACCCTGAGTAGCGAAGTCGCATGGACTTTTCTCTGCAACAGCAAGGCGATAAAAGCAAGCACGATTGGGTAGACCAAAGCCAGCAGCGTAGCCTGAACGGTCCAAGCAACGCCCATAAATGCCGGCACATCAAAATCTCCCTTCGTCGGCGCTGGAATCTTCCAGTGATAGAAACATGCCAGCGCTGCAGCTCCACCCGCTACAGCGCCACAAACTGCTGCAACAGCTAGTGCGAAGAGAACAGGTTTCTCGGTTCCCCGTACCAGCTGTCTCCCAATGAAGCCGTAACGATACAAGCTGCGCGTGTGGTTCTGCGCCGCCCAGGACGTGGCCTCTTTGTCAGCTTTAGCATCGACACCACCTGTCAAAAATTTTGGTGCATACGAAAAAATTCGCGATAACACATTTCCCCCATTTTGCGCAAAGTCCGGATTGCGCATATTTTTTAATCATTATAGGAATTGCCAACGTCACTCCGCCCAATTTCGACAATCCAGCCACTGTCGCCTCACCTTCTTAGAGAGCCAGTATATGTCTTGCTCAGCTCTTTACATGAGCTATCAGGGTCTGGTTATCCTTGCTTTGAATGGAAAAGCTTATGGATAATTCGACGTGCCTCCTCTGCGACTTTACTCTCACTTGCCTGAGTCAAAATCACTTAATTTTTGTGCAAACTCTGGTACTACTATTGAAAAACTATCTTCCGCTAGCATGTCTGTGGATATCTCAATCGAAACATCCAGGAATCCAAGGTGAGTAAAGAAGTTAAAAGCCCTTGTGTCTCATTTTGTTATCTAAAGCACGATGTCTGCACTGGGTGTGGCCGCTCCAAATCTGAAATCAAGGAGTGGAAGAGCATGAAGCACAAGGAACAGAAGGTGACCGTGGAGCGCGCGGCCATACGACTGAAAGAAATCCGCAAGAAGGAACGAAGGCGATAGACCTATCTCGATGCCTGAAGAAACTGAGGACTCGCAAGTCATACCGGCATTCATACGAAAGACCACGTCATGGTTGTGTTTTTTTGAATATGGAACAAGCCTTGACTAGCAGCTGTCCAGTCGTCTTGCGCAAATTTTTGAGTATCTCTCGTGGGCCACGCATTTTCCTTGGCTCCCTATTTGGTCGAGGTGGCTTCCATCCCGCCGCAGGTCCGACGTGAATACTCATGCCGCGGGCGAATTGCTCCTGCTTATAGGGTGGACCGCGGTACACAATGGCATCGACCTTTGATGAAAGTTCTTTGTAAAGCTCATCGTCGCTAGCGCAACAATACAGGAGCGCCACATCGAGTTTTTCCTCAGCGCTCGTTGCGCTAACGAGGATATACAGAGCCCTTTCATCAGGCTCCCCGACGTTCACGGACCATCCCGCATCTCTCAATGGTCGGACAACATCCTTAATGCAGTCTTCCGCTAAGATTGCTGCGCGAAGCGTGACGCCATCGTCTGTTGCCAAGTCCGGGACCAGGCGCCCCTCCTCATGGAATTTCTTGATTTCATGTACTGCCAACGTCGCCTGCAAATGACCGCGCAACAAGGCCTGCTGCCATAAAAGCTCACCATCCTTATCCATAGATGGAAAGAATAGTGACACCTGGTTTGAATTGTCGTGCCAAGATTCGATTACACCAAGAGTGGAAATCGCGACGACCAACCGGCTAAAATTGGCTCCATCCTGCCATTTGGACGACATCCCATGAGCAAAGAGATGACGGTTCAACCAAGTTAGGCCGTCATACTTTTTGGTCTCTTGGAAAAACGAAGATTTCAACCATCGTCGGAAAGTCTCAAAAATAAAAACTCTCTCATCTTGGCTGAACAAATATTCGAGTTGTAGGTAAGGGCCAGGAACCCATTGGTCATAAAAATGAATTTTGGCAGCAAGTGCAATAGCGCGGTCCACGACCCTATCGATTTCGTGCAGTATTTTAGCCTCATCCCCGGCGCCGGCGATACGTTTAATGGCACCTTCAAAAATTGGAATTAGCGCGGCAATGCTTGATGCCCGACTTCCGCTATAAAAGCCAAGGTAAGCTTCCCGAATTAACGGCGCAAATTCTGACAGCGTGCGCGACTTGGGTAGAAGCTGCGCAATGCAAACCGCCTGAAAAGGGACGTTATAGATAGTCGACATGTGATATTCGAAGCTTCGAAGAGCGTCCTCACGGCTACGGTGCGAAGCCTCCTTCAAGAGTGGCCCGATATCACCTCGAGACACCCACAGGGGAGAAAACCACTCCATCTTCTCCCATAGAGCGGCCTCACGATTTGCATGTTCCTGGTTAGTAGCCCACTCGGGGTCAGCTCCTATCTTATGAAGCGGAAAGCAACCTGTATGTTCCCCTGTAGACAGCACGATGGCCGGTGTATGACGAAATGTGCCTGCATTCTGTATCACGATGGAATGCACCGGTAGCCCCATCATTTCCGCTCTCTCACGGACTTTCGATAGGTCAATAGTGGTGAGGTCCGGTTGAGATGAAATCCATTTCCAAAGCGCCTCGAATTTCCCTTCTGTTTGAGTCTTTAGATGTGCCATTTTTCTCGAGTAATGACAATGCACGCACCTACCAGAGAGAATCATCAGTCTATTAAAAATACTCTCTATAATTTCCATATGAAAAACATTTTTATGTGGAAATTGGTTACGATTATTTTCGCTTTGCAGGGCAGCTAAAAATTTAAGAACGACAGATGCTCTTCACTCCCGATTATTCGTTGACCATCAACCATTATTCGAAAGCCAGCATTGGAGAGCGGCTAGCCGCCGCTTTCATGCTTCTCTTGATGGCGAATATGATTATTGGCACTCCCATCTCAGGGGGCCTCATCTACTATCTTTATGACTGGAAAGAAATACTGAAATTCCAACCCCATATTCCAGCGTTGCTAGTCACCTCTTTCGGTATCGGTTTCGGGCTGACAGTTCTCAGTATCGGGCTGAAATTTATGGCATTTATGGAGCGTAGAAAATATCCGCCAGAGTATCCGCTTCATCTGGACTTCGAGCCGCCCTTCTGGCAGGGCGTCAAGTACATGTGCGGCGCATTGTTCCTAGGCGAAAAACATCGGTTTTCTACTTCAATCTTCTCTTGGGCCCAGCCTGTCCATAAGCGCTTGGTCAAGATGAGGCGGACGACCATAGAAGACTGGGACGACTGACGATGGCGGGATATCAACGTACCAAGGATATCTTGAGCTACTTGGTCGAGAACATGTGAGCACGTTCTCCTAATCATACTAGCTTCATTCGCGGAAGGGGCTAGGGGCTAGCAAGTCAACCATGTTGGTAACCCTGCTCCATGGGTCAAACCATAACGCTTGCTAAATAAGTCATCTGTCCGCCTTGATGCACCGGAAATAATTCTTGAGGAGTTAGCTGATGATATATCGGGCTTTGCGGCCAAGGGTCGAGTACACCTGCGCTGAGGATTTTTGGCCCCATTGGCGTGGAAACGAAATCAACTGAAACAAGGACCATCGCATGTGATTTGTTGCAATAAAGGATGGGACGATTGCTCGTGAGCTCCTGAATAATGAAGTCGTTGTTGATATGCAAAACACCAGCAAATGCGTCATACCCTGAAGTAATGATAGGGCTAAAATACTTGCCATTTGCATCGACCCAGGGCTTGCTTAACACTTGAGTGATGCTAAACGTATTCGCAGTCGCACATACCAAACTGCCATATGTAGCTTGAACGATATTCATCTGGTTGATGGGGTGACCGCCCGCAGCAAAAATCATGGCTGCAGATGCAGCCCAGCACCAATTGGGGCACGTCTGCGCAATGTGTTGAGGATTAGCTACAAAAGCCTTTGATATAGGCCCAAGAATAACCGTAGCACGGGAAGCCATAGCTGCGGTTAAACCTACGGATAAGGCGGTAAGGAAAGCCCGTCTACGCATGTTAATTCCCCTATCTGATATTTGTTATTGGCGAACTACAGTTCTAATGTAAACCATAAGCATGAACTTTTTGAAAATAGCTTTACATTTTTTGAGATGTCTTAGCAGAATGTTTGGGTAACCGCGCGCGACTTCTAGGACGAACGTTCCATACCGATATCGCGGGCGCCGTTTCGATACATATCAAAAGAAATTCGCCTAAATGTTCTGCCTAAAAGTTTAGCAATATAGGCTCGAGTCAACTCCCAACAGCCCCTTAGAACTCGTCAGTGGGGTTATCCACAGGCTTATCCCCACAGGCGGGGGATAACCATATGGCGTGCGACGGAATTACCTCTCAAAGCTACTTGACACCGACATTGTGAGTGACTAATCTTCCACTCAGGTTGCCTGGACCAAACTTGTCGTCGAGTTAAACAGGCGAAGCATTTCTGAATATTCTGACCTTCAATCCGAGGTCGGTGCGTAATCGACGAACGCCGGCCGTATTCTGATTGAGGTATCTATGCCGAGCATCCCACTCACTACTCAGGCCGTGAAGGCCGTAAAAACTGACCTGACCAAATGGTTTGATGAGTGCAAATCCGCTCATCTCTCGGAAGCCCTAGCTTATGCGTTCGGCTTCAATACGAATGCCGCCTTGCTTCAAGAAATTAAAGTACAAGGTCGTGACCCGATGTTTTTCTTCATTGACGAAGAGCGACTGACCGAGCGTCTCAATGCACTGGGATACGCAATCGAAAGTGGCTTTTACTTTGAAGTAGACGATGTTCCTGAAATGCGCGAAACAATATGTTTGCGCTCATTTGACATCGAGTACAAGTCCAAGCGAGATAAGGCTTGGAGAAATCTCATGGTCGCTGCAGTCAACGAAGCGCTGCAGCGCAGACTGTTTTCTCTTCGCCCCGGGGACAATCGTTGGCCTTCGCATGACAAAGACGATTCTTACACTTTTGATTTCCCCCTATCTACCGGAGATATTGCTTGGGTCAAGATTAGAGATATTGGTCACGACGAAATCTCAGTTGATGTAATGCTAAATCCTCGCTCATCTGAGCACTTGAACGCCTATTACGCAACGCTTAAGGACTGCGATGCCGTAGGAATGACATGGCTCGAGCGTATGGATGGTGCTTGGTTACAGACAGCTTTGGATTCATTCCGCTGCAAGCAGTCGCATTTAGAAAGATTGGTTACCTTGGAGATAGAGCCTTTGGGCTTTGGTGATAGGGGAATTGTGAAGTAACGAGATTACTGAAGCCGACCTGCTGGTCGGTTTTTTTTAAGTAGTCCATCACATAGTCATAAAAAGGACGGGTTAGCCGCAACCTCTCGTTAGCTAGTCTTTCGACCGGTTCGGAGCACCATCGGTTGAATCCGTTGTCCGACAAGGTGAAGGCCCTCGCCGCCGACTATGCCCTCTCCAAAATGCTCTTGCAACAGCCCGATTAAATTGTAGCTCGATAAATGATGTTTAGGACATCAAGCAGGTGGCGACATGATTGCCAGAGTGATTCTATGAAAGCAGACATAAGTCTACCAAGCCGGGCCTTCGGGAAATATCGATACGCCCGCTCACACTAAAAAGTAGCAGTTTCTAAGCCGATTCGCTTAATCTCGCTAATGATAATGGGAGACAACCTTAAGCTCGCGCCCTTTAGATTTTTGAGCCTTTGTTTAATCGCAACAGCATCCAGGTCATTTTTACCGAGCAGGTCTGTTAGCTCCCTTGCCGCAATCCGAGATAGTCCTAACTCCATACATCCAATCATCGTTCCACTGCATGCACCGAGCTCCAAAAATAGCGGAATGGCTGGCACGTCAAAATCACGGTCTGGAGACACAAGTTCGACGGCATACTTCAGTAGGTCAATGTAGCAACCTATGTAGCGCACGTAGTGAAACCTCAGTTTAGTCTCCACATCATCCAGCACCTTGATAATTGTTTTCCCCGGCTCCGGCTCCTCGACCCCGTCGTTCTCTGCCTTTCTGCGCTCATATTGAATTTGTTTTTCAATCATGTCCCTTAAAGATTGCCCGCGCATCCAACTTAATGCGAACCAGCCAAAGTAATTCTGTTGATTAGTTTCCTTGCCTTCCAAATGGCGGTGAATCAAGTCCATGATGAACTCGAGACGTTCTTTGACGTCGCCAGACTGCAGCGGATGAAGAGGCACAAGCTGACGTGTTCTCGCTTTTTTCACCGCAGCTAACAAAACGTCAAACATTGCCTGCTGTCGCAGAGGCGATACAGATGCATTCCGCTTCAATAATTCAGGGGGCAGGGTGACTTTGCTCAGATGCTCTCTGATTGCACCACTTATTGCATCGGCGCTTTCCAATGCAATCCCCATGGTGGCACGTTCAATCGTCTGCTCCATCAGACCTTCTTTTGCGTCGATGAATAGCCGTGCAAATACGCTCTCTGCGAAGTTAGTATCTTTGACACCCGAAACATGGTCTTCGTCGCGTATGAACTCGATTACTTCTATGTGCGAGGTAGTAAAAGCTTTACTCAAAGACGGTGTGACCTCCTTCTGCCTTGGCTCTTCAACTGGCTGTCTATCCCATTTCTTGTATTCAATCAGGAACACATTCCCATGGGTGTCCTTAGACAGTCTTCCCGCTCGCCCAGCCAAGTTCCAGAAGTCGTCTGGCCCCATTGGCTTGCCCATTCCTTTCTTGGGATTGCGAATGAAGATGTTTCGCGCAGGTAGATTTACTCCTTGCAGCAAAGTCGATGTGCAAACCAAATATTTAAGAGCACCGTTGGAAAAATATTCTTCAATTGCCTTCGTGAGTGTGGTTGGCATACTGCCGTAGTGATAAGCAACACCTGACTTGATAGACTCCACAAGTGCATATTGAGGATGAACGTGTTTTTTAACAAACTCTGAGAGCTCAATGAGAGCGTCGGTCGGCTTAGTAACATCGCCTTGGCGATTTAAGGCTGCTGCTATTGCCTCCGCCATACTTTCGGCGGCAGCCTTTCCGGATGCATAGACAAGATTCTGTCCCTCATCTCCTAGATTCATCACTGCTGTCAGAAAGCGCGCGCCGGCGTTTGAAACCGGCGCCCCCTCCAATTCGATTGTCTCCAAGGCTAAGGGCTCTTGGTTTTCGCGATGCAATGTTAGCTGGAGATGCTGCTTTTTTTTAGCGCTCTTGAAATTCACATAGATTAAATTCTGTCGAACTGGACGCAGTGTAGTCTCTACAGACGGGAGCTCACCCAATCCCATAAGCGCGCCAATAGAAGCGCCGCTTCGGGAGCCTGGAGTGATGAATAGAATTTGTGCATCGGGTGCGCGGGAATTTACATCTTCGAGACACGATAGTAAGAGCATGCCGCGCGAGCCATCTGCAATCTGCTGTGCCTCGTCCACTATCAGACAATCTAACTCCAACTCGGTCTCGTCCATAGCGGTTCTCAGTCGCTCCTGGGTGAACACAAATATGCGCGACTGAGTCGGCGCCAATCTTTCGTCTGCACGTGGAACACTACTTATTACCGGAGCATTCTCGAAATCCTTGAACGCCTTGGTTAAGGACGCCTGCACCTCATGAATAAGCGAACGCGTCGGAACAACATACGCGATGTCCAACAACCGGTCCGACTTATCAAGCTTTGCTTTCAAGTAGAGTTGAATCAGGAAAGACTTGCCGGCGGATGTGGGCGCCGCGATGCTCAGAAATTGTTGCTGTTTGAGTTCATCCCATACATCGGCCTGGAAGTCAGTCAGCAAAATGTCTTTGCCGAGGACCGTGACATAATTCTCGTCTCTCCGCACCTGCTCACTAAGCTGGAGATTCCAAGGCAACTTGTTATGCGCAACATCATTCCCTTTTAGGAAATCGCTCGCAGGAAAATTTCCCAACATCGCCAAGATATGTTCGCATACGGCTCGTTGACTACTCTCCAAGGGCAGCGTTGCGAGGGCATATACGATATCTTGAGACAATGTCGAATATTCCTTGCTTCCAGACTGCGCCAGAATGAGAGCAGAGCGCAACAGTTTATTCCTCTCCCCGTTGTCAATGCTGGGACTGCGCCCCGAAAGAGACGCTAGACTTTCCTTTTGCAGAATCTCGTAGGCAATCTGAAATTGCTGGTTGCTCGCTACACGCTGAGCCAACTGTAGATTGAAGTTACCCATGAAGCTCTCTATTAAATTCATCACGGAACGACTGTACATCTGGCATAGGAAGGAAAAATAAATCGACGGAAGCCAATGAAATCTCGTGCTTTTCCAAGTGAGATTGTGCCGTACGTAGCTTCTGACTCAGGCTTTTACGATAAAGCTCTTTGAAATACTCTTCCGCTTCTTCTGGACTCTTTTTTGCTAATTTTGTGTAGGCGACATAGTCATAGCCAATCAGAATTGCAAATCTGTCGCTACGGCGGTTTCCTTCGTCGGTATCATAGGGATGAAGAAAACGTAGAAGGTACTCTCGCAGCTCTTCGGGGAAACCATCCAAATCGATATTTCCAGTAGTGAGTTGAAGCTCATTGTCCATTCGCCCGTTTGTATTCTTGGCGAGCCAACCTATAGATTCAGCTGCGTCTGACATCGCACCTGCGAAAGTCTCGTGGATTTTAGACTCTCCGAAAAACATAGTTAGTCGCTCGCCGTCTTTATCCCACATCGCATGAACGCCGTCGGCCCCATGGACCGGCATAGAAGGAGATGTCTTAAGACGCATCTTCGACAACACTAACGGCGCTTTCAGATAATGCTCAATGAAAACGTAAAGCAGGAGTTCGCCCCCCTCCCCTGAGCGACTACTCGACTCCTTGGCTTTGATGAACAGAGCTTTTGCCCAGTCAGCCAAGTCTTCTGTCTCGCGAGCATCGTACGTACTAAGCCCGTCCTTCTCTTTGGCCCTACGACGCTGTTGCTTCGTCGCGCAAAATCCCGTAATTTCCCTCATGAGCATTTTTACCAGCTCCAAGACGGAAGGCTTTCCCGCTTTGAAGGCGGGATATAAGAAATGCGCTGAGACGGTAGGCAAGCCCTCCTCGTGGACACTACATTTTTTTATCCTTGCGTCAACATTTCGACGCCCCAATAAGTTTTCGAAATGCTTACCAGGTTGATGCTCATCAACATGCACTGTCATTAGCGAAGGTCCCCTTGCGAATTTGCATCAACGTCCCCACGTCGACGCCCAATGTCGAGATTACAACTTAATTGAACTTTACCGTTCTACGGGATTTTGCGTAATTATTTTTAGCCAAAAATGTGCAATATTTCTTGAAATATTTGCCATACGGTCAAATTTTCTGATGCAAAAAGATGGTTTTCATAGAATATTGAATCAAACCCACTTTCATTACTATTCCATGGTTCTGTCAGCCCTCGATATCACAAATGCAAAATCAATTACAAATTTACAACTAACCTAGAAATCAATTGCAAGTGAAGAGGCAAGAAATCCGTATGCCTCAATTTGTGGACTAGAGTACGATGCCTACATCTGCGGTGGCCACTTCAAGTCCGAAATCAAAGAAGGGATGAAACACGAGGAGCGCAACGTGACCGCGGAGCGATTGGCGGCGCGTACGAAGATGCACTTTTAGACTTACATCTCAGGAGGTAAATTCCGCTGAAAAGTCGCGCCTAAACTAGGAGCGCAAGCTATATATTTCGGAAATAGCTGGAAAAACCGATTTTGATTCTCGAAGGGGTAATTTGCAGAGAAAATGCACCTTTCCTATCGGAC
The DNA here is from genome assembly GCF_058801885.1 of Herbaspirillum sp. GW822-FHT03A08. NCBI lineage: Bacteria > Pseudomonadati > Pseudomonadota > Betaproteobacteria > Burkholderiales > Oxalobacteraceae > Herbaspirillum > Herbaspirillum sp. GW822-FHT03A08. The sequence goes on from NZ_JBXANR010000001.1 coordinate 1,058,037, forward strand.
AGAAACTCACATGCAAAAAAAGATTGGCACTGTAAATTTAGATGCTGGAAAAGGCATCTATTGCGAAGATGCAGACGAAAGTATCGTTTCTTTGAAATTGGTCAATGAGGTGGCTAGCCAACCGCGCGAAATGGTAGGCAAAATCGTGTTGGCTGAGTTACCCCAGAAACTATCCCATCTTCTAGTTCTCGCTGCAAAAAAAAGATTAAACCAGAAGACAGGCTGGAGCGAACGTGGAGTTCGGTCAGCGCCAAGAGAGGTTTTGAATATTAGTGTTACGGAGTCCGCACTCAACCGTGCGCTGCTTCTTAGCGATGCGCTGTTGTCTGCGGTGGAGAGATTAGGCTTCGAAGTCAGAGTCGATTCTAATGACGGAAAGACGCTGATGCGCTGTAAGGAGAACGGCGTTGATGTGGAGTTTCTGCTCAAAGAGAGCGTAAAGCGAACTGTGCACGAAGTAACCCCCGAAGAACAGAAGGCCCGCGAAAAATACTCGGCCCAAGTGCGCACGAACATTTATGCAAAGCCGCCCAATATTCCATACTACGATTTCACGCCCTCTGGAATATTGACGCTAGAAGTTGGGCGCTGGCCAACAAAGACCTGGAAAGATACTCCGCGAGCACGGCTCGAGCAACGAATACCGGACTTGGCGCTCGGGATTGTATTGGTCGCCCGAGATAAATATGCGAACGAACAAGAGCTCAAGCGGCGCCAACTAGAACATCAACGCGCCAAGGAAAAATTCGAGCTCATCACAAAACGACGAGAGGAAGAACTTGAGCGCCTCAGGAACCTAGAGGCGTCCGCTACAAACTGGGAACGTGCAAAAAAACTACGTGCATTTGCAGATGCATTCGAGCAGCAAGAGCTGCAAAAAGGAAATTTAACGGCCGAGCACTTGGACTGGCTTGCATGGGTACGAGCCAAGGCAGATGGGCTTGACCCACTTACCCTTGTCTCCGACCTGATTCTCGATGCACCACAGTTGAATCGGTACAGCTATCGGTAGGCGCTTATCGCCCTACCAGGCAGGGCCACCGGGAAATGTCGACACGCCTTTTGGTCTCTCCGTCTTGGCGCGCACGACGACTTCAACACCAAGTACGTTCAACAGCTTAAGTACCCTCTCAGTGCTGACCGCCCCCGGATTGCGTTCCAGAGCAGAAAGCGCCTGCTGATTGATGCCGAGGCGCCTAGCAGCCTCGCTTTGGGTCATCCGTGCTTCCTTTCGATATGCCAGCAGTAGCACGCTAAGAGTGTCAGGACCTTGCACAGTAAATTCGTTCATACAATGTTTGATGTGTATTCGGCATTTACTACGAATATTGAGTATTCCGCTTTTTTCAAAGCCGTGATGGCGAACCGCATGCGGTAGTCGCAGCCCGATTAAATTGTACGTCACACTGAACGTCGAAAAACGCTTTGTTGCACTTGAAATGTCAGTGCCCTCTGTCAAAATATTTGGTGGCAAAAACGCCACATCATATTTTCGCAATAACGGGAAAAGGCTTTCCGGTAATTTGAATTTTTGATGATTACGGGAACGATGATTCCGCTTATAAAAAGTCCCAAAAATTGTTATTGCTTCCTTCATTCTCAGAAGACGTGCATGCTCTAACGCATGACATTTTTTGACCTCGTTCCTTTCCTAAAAAAGGTTCGCAAATACAAAGGTTGGACCGAAGAAGAATTGGCTTCGCGTGCAGACTTACTTCCGCAACACGTAATTGCCATAGAAGACGGCACAGTGGACCCGTACCTTTCGCAAATTGAGGCGATGACTACGGGACTGGAGCTAAGCGTCTTAGCAATCTCGAACGACGGATTCTATTTTGTTTTGGTACTACCAAGGTCACGCGTGCAGGTTGGCGACTATTCACACGAGCAAGACCAATCCGAGGTGCCATTGTCAGTGGATGACGAGAAAATTGACCTTGATATTGCCCTACGAAAGTTGCATGAATTGCAGCTACAAGATGGCGAATTGGGTGCCGCCTACTGGCTCAGCATCGCGAGATTACTAAAGAAAGCGGAAGAATTCAAAAGCCGCGCTGTTAACTCCGAGAGAACGCTGAGCCAGATACGCCAGACTGTTGGTAACGCCTGAAGCACATGTACACAAACATTGAAATAGACGACGAACTCGTGGTCGATGTCATGAACGCCTATGGATTGAAGGACATGCGGGCGGCGGTGGATTTAGGTCTGCGGACGATAATACGATTGAGTCTAAAAAAAGGTGCTCGTCTGTTATGCGAAGAATCTTCCTGGCAAAGTGACTTGATGTGGTCGCCAACGTCGAAAGCGCTGTTTGAACGATTAAGTAAATCCCTCGATTTTCGGCCACCGGTCACCTACGACCGCCAAAGAGTAGACGGCTACTGCCCAAACCATAGTCACCTGCTTCCATTGGAATTGAGCCAAGAGCTTCTTGAGGTCGGACTTGCGTCAGTTCGCAGCCGGGGGACAGACCGGGACTCGCTATATCGCCTATTCATGATGGACTTCATCTGGGGCTCTGCACGCCTGGAAGGCAACCGCTATAGCCGATGCGATGCCTATGAACTTTTCACCAGTGGCGTGCAACCTAATACTAGCGACACTCGCATGATTGTGAATCACAGGGTCGCATTCGATACCCTCATCTGGGGCGACTACAGTCTTGAGCTGAGTAGCGAGGCTATTCAGCGCATCCAGGGAGAACATATGTTTGGATTGCTGAAATCTGACGAAACTGGCACCTATCGCCGGCACCAAGTCAAAATTCATGAATCGACTTACACACCGCTAAGCGACCCCGAGCAGTTAAGCGAAATAATGGACCTGGTTATTCGGAAAGCGGTCGCCATAAAGAATCCGATTGAGGCTGCATTTTTCCTTTGGCTTCACTTGGCTTATCTACAGGCATTTGAAGGTGGCAATCAGCGCACGAGCCGTGCTGCTCTAAATATCCCCTTGCTACGCGCGGACCTGCCTCCCCTTACGTTCGTCCATTTGGACAGCGCGATTTATACGAAGGCAATGCTTGGCTATTACGAGTTCGGAGACATTTCGATAGCAGCGGACCTATTCGCATGGGCTTATCGTCAATCCGCAGAACGCTATGCAGGATTCGATTTGGACCGCATTAGGGGCACTTAAGGATAGACCAATGAAGCAGAGTAAGGCCGCAACACAAAATCACGATTCACCTGCGTGGTCGCGCGAAGCGAAGGAAATGTTTTTATACCTGAAAGAACCTTGGCAACAGAGGCCTGTGACCGAATACCGACTCGGCGACTTGGAATGCTATGTGCCAAATAGCAGTTGTCTAATGCCTGGTAGCTTGGCATCAGACTTGGCCAAACTGGGACGAGAGCGAGCTTCGGTCATGCCATCCGAAAGCGCCGGAGCCACCGCATGGAATTTCTTTCGAAAATTCGCCTGGGCGTCGTCGCTCCTCGATGGCGTCTCTCTTTCGGTGGAAGATGCGAACGCGCTATTCAATAAAACTGACTATGACCGAGAGCACAATGTGGTTATGTTGAAGCAAAATCTACACGCCATCAGATACGCTTGGCTTGACGCCGCATATTCACCCCTGCACAGCAGTTTCATCAGACAAGCACATACCTATGCAATGGCTGGCCTTCTGCCATCGTGCCATTTGGGGGCCATCAGGAGCGTCATGACACAGGTAGATGCCTCTACGTATCGACCGCTCAATGACGTGGCAAAGCTGGATGAGTTGCTGGATTTGATGTGTACCAAGGCTGCAGCCATCACTAATCCAATAGAAGCGTCGTTCTTCCTGTGGTTGCATACCGCCTACCTCCAAGCATTCATACACGGGAACAGGCGTACGAGCCGCGTGGCAGCCAACTTTCCACTGTTCAAGGTTAAATACGTGCCTCTGACTTTTGCTGGCATCGCCATTGAGGACTATCAGGCTGCAATGACCTCTTTTTTCGCAATTGGAGATGTTTCGATTGCTGTAGACCTGTTTGCATGGTCGTACCAGAAGGGGGCAGAAGAATATGCGGGGCTAGATTTTTGGGAGCGTAATTCCGGCATCTCGCAGTCAATCGGTTAGCGACGTATGGAATCACTTTCTGACATCTCGGATTTTCTGCTCAATTCCATCGAAAAATACCAAATTTCAGGACAAGAACTCTGTGAAAGGTCTGGACTGGAACCGCTCACGATTGCTGGCGCGCTTAGCGGAGAGGACGACTATATGGTCACAACGCTGATGGCACTTCTTGAAGGTCTGGGCTACGAAGTTGTATTTATCCCAAAGCCGGCAGTAGCTGGGTTGGGCAGCTCAATGAATCCATTTGAAGTCACTGAGCCAGTCGTTAAAACCGGCGTTCAGATTGCAATAGACAAAATTCGGCGCGCTTATGGCGAAGAGTAGTCACGTTTTCATCAAAGAGTAGGTATCGATTGTGACTTCCACGCTCCAACTGCTAGTCGCCAGCTATGGCCAAGCAATCGGGAACATCCGTTGCGACATTCTTGATTCCAAATTTGACTTTTATTACTATGTGAATTGGCAACTGGCAAACGACGCCTTTCCTTTATCTCCATATTTTGCGCTGAGCGGCGAAAGCATCACTTCCAGGGAAACCACGAACTTCATCGTGAATATACTTCCTGAGGGGGATGCACGCGTGGCGGCATGCGGCTATCACAAGCTATCACCAGCCAACGTCTACACGCTGGCGCACATTTTCGGACATGAGCCGGCCGGCGCCGCCAGCTTTCAATTCCATGGAAGTAATTCAGCCTTGCCAAGCGCTCTGGAGGCATTCCACAAGAAAGTCAGTGACCAGGAGCTGACTGAGCGAATTCGCTGCCGAGACCGCGTCCCTCTGGCTCAATGGGACGGAGCTTGGTATCAGTGCCTCGCCGGCGTTCAGGACAAACTGCAAGTCGTCCTTCATGACAATGAGCTCTATCTCGTGTCTGGCTCGCTGACTTCAACGCACATCCTTAAGCCGGAGACACGCAATTCGAGAACACCTTTCCTAGTCGCGAACGAGCACTATTGTATGTCCCTGGCTGCAGCCGTCGGCCTTCCAGTGGCTCCAGTGAATATCCGCCGGACTCCGGAGCCGGTACTGCTCATTGAGCGCTTCGATAGGCGATGGGCTCCTGGCGCCGACGTTCTGCAACCGGGACGCGTGGAGCGCCGTCATGTCATCGACGGCTGCCAAGCGCTTGGACTACCCGGATGGTTAAAGTATGAATGCACCTCTGGCCATCACGGACCTCCCCCCTAAGCGGCATGGCGTTAGTTTTGAGAAGCTATTCGGACTATTGCCAGAGTTTGTCGATGGTGGTGCTGCAAAGATGTATATCGTTCGTTGGGCGCTGTTCAATCTGTTAATTGGAAATTCCGATGCTCATGGTAAAAATATCTCTTTCCATCAGGCTCATACCGGCGCGGCTTTACGACCTAGTCTCGACTCGAGTCTATGGAGAGAAGCTACTTCCACAAATGGCGATGGCCTGTGGCAACAAGTTCCTTGCCGATGAGATTGATGCGCCTGACCTAGCAAAAATCGCACAGACTGCTCAGATTTCCTTCGACGAGCTTAGGTGGGAGTTGGGGCAAATGGCGACCGCAGTGAAGGACTTGGCACCGGCACTATCAGCGTACTTCGAATATATCGGTCAAGAGTGCGAATTAGTGGCAAACATAGCGGCTATGCCACCGCACAGGCGAATAGGCTGCTGCGCATCACATCAGGAACGAGTCGCACGCCGGGCATTCTTTTAGGGGTTGCCAAGGGGCAGTTCGACGTGCCAAATAGTATCGATGCGCTCAACCCACAAATCGAGAATATGTCCCACGACAGCGATAAAAAATCGGAATAACCGATAGCAAATCTCATGTAAATAGGTATGTTTGGTGCTCAGAAATTATTGGGTCCCTATCCTATCGAGCGAGAGCCCTTTTGGCCAATTCCACCAAATAGTCGCCAGACAAGAAATGTCCGATGCCATTACTGCAGTTCGTCATAATTCCAACGAAAATATGCTTAGAGCCTTTGCCTTCTTTTAGCCAATCTCCTTGCATGAATACCGGGGAACCGCTCATGCCATCTGGTTCAGCCACCCATTCAGTGTCCCAAGTAACCTGATAACTCCCTAGTAACGACGATGGCCCTTGAAATTTCATTCGCCCGTTACGAAGAGTGGTTGAAATAGTCTCACCTACATACGTATGACATTTAGGGTATCCGTAGGCAGTTAGCGGAATATTGACTGGAGAGAGGCCCTTCGCCTCCCATATTTCTAACATCTGCGCAAATGACGTTTCTCTAAGAACCTGCACAGCACTTTTATGAAGGTCATATTTTTGCGTTGCAGACGTCTTGAGAGTGAAAAAAGTGATATCGAGAAATTCCGCATCAACACCGTCGAGCAACCTCACATCAAATCGCTCATTTATGGCAACGACATCCTGAGAACCTCGACTAATAGGAATTCGTAATTCCTCGTGTCCAACGTCCACAGCATGTCTAGCAGTTACAAACAATATTTCGTCGTCAACCAAACATAAGAATCCCGTTCCCGATACGCCATACTCGGGCTCGCCGTCGATTTGGTATTCAAAAATCAACGGCCTCGCAGATTCTTCTGGAGCATCGTTCAAAGAAGATTTTGGCTGCAAAATAAGATTGCTCATGGTGTAGTTCTAATGGAGCTAAAGTCGACGATGGAGTTTTCGTCCATAAAGACTATCATGAATGCTCTCAGGCTCCTTCCGGATACACATTTCCTTTGTCTCAACCATCTGATAGATTCTTTTTGCGAGGCCTGTACACACGCTGTCGTTGCTTTGGTTGGCGAGCAAGTTGTCTTGGGATTGACATATCTGGCACTACCGAAATTAGCGAAGGGAGCAAGTCCATCGCCCACATAACGGCAAGAACAGTACGTAGCGAGCTTCCCTGCCCCGTCTCAAGATTCCGAAGTGTCCTCGTACTGATTCCGGCATTGACCGCAAGCGTCTCCTGGTCTTTCTGCAGCTTATTAATGCGGTAGCGTTTAACACGCTCGCCGAGAAGAATCTCAAATTCCTCTAGTGTCATACGTTGAATATCCCTCTCTGTTGCAGACATCCTACTTCTCCGTACTGTTTCATTTAGAGACGGAATTTCATGTTACTACTGTTAAAAACCTATACGAATTAGGCCCTTCTTCCGAATACTCACCGCTGCTCTTTCTAAATAAATGTTATACCAAGACGCATTCTAACTTGGTATATCCGATTTTAGGACATCCTAATTTTGGATATAAGAAAAACATCTTCATGCTAACGGCGCAAATTAGGGAGCGCCGATGGATGAAAAACAGTATTCCTTGAGATATCAGATTGGCTTAGAGCTGCTTCGCGCAGTGAGGGAAAAGGCTGGACTAAGACAAAGTGACTTGGCAGATAAATTGGGAGTTCGCCAGAATTTCATTAGCAAAATAGAAAATGCTGAACGGCGCCTTGACTTCGCTGAATGGTCACTTTGGTGTGACGGCCTAGGCATTTCGATGGAGGAGTTTGTAAAAATCTGGGCAAGCCAGCACGCTAAGGCAAAAATCACCAAGAAGAAAGTGAAAAGAGTCCCGGCACCTAATCAATCAAAAAAATTGACTGAAATAAAGCAAGCACTCACTCAAAACACTGACAAAAAAATAAGGAACGTAGCTAAAATAGAAAAATCGGGCAATTAATTTCCATTAAGAAATAAATTAAAAATCATTCTATTGACAATTTTTAGTGTTGTTTTTTGTATTCCGGTAAACGCTGGAAGGCGACCTGCTGTGGACGCCGGCCGACTGGGCGTGGATCGGCGGATTGCTCGACGTCTTCCTGCCGGCCTGGCATCACGGCGTGCCGCTGGTGGCGCATCGCTTTGAAAAATTCACCGGCGAAGCGGCCTTTCAGTTGCTGCAGGACTACGGCGTGCGCAATACCTTCCTGCCGCCGACCGCATTGAAGATGATGCGCACCGTCGCCGAGCCGGAAAAGCGTTGGCGCTATCAACTGCGTTCCGTCGCCAGCGGCGGCGAGTCCTTGGGCACGGAATTGCTCGACTGGGGCCGCAAGACCTTCGGCCTGACGATCAACGAGTTCTACGGCCAGACCGAGTGCAACATGACGGTGTCGTCCTGCGCCACCATCATGGATTGCAAACCCGGCGCCATCGGCCGCGCCGCCATCGGGCACACGCTTGCCATCGTGGATGCGCAAGGCCAGGTGCTGCCGCCCGGCAGCGACGGCAACATCGCCGTGCAGCGTCCCGACCCCGTGATGTTTTTGCAGTACTGGAATAATCCGCAAGCCACGCAGGACAAGTTCGTCGGCGACTGGCTGCTGACCGGCGACACCGGTTGCATGGATGAAGACGGCTACATCCGCTTCGTCGGCCGCGACGACGACGTCATCACCTCAGCCGGCTACCGCATCGGCCCCGGCGAAATCGAAGACAACATCCTTCAGCATCCGGCGGTGAAGATGGTGGCGGTGATCGGCTCGCCCGACGCCCAGCGTACCGAAATCGTGGTCGCGATCATCGTGCTCAATGAAGGATTCGCCGGCGACGACAAGCTCAAGCGCGAGATCCAGGAACACGTCAAGGTGCGCCTGGCCGCGCATGAATATCCGCGTGAAATTTTCTTCGTTGATGAATTGCCGATGACGACCACCGGCAAGGTGATCCGGCGTGAGCTGCGGGCGCGCGTCAGCGAATGGCGCAAAACCGGCAAGGCTGCGTAAAAAAACATCCGGGCGGGGCGGTGCCCGGCCGGATGTTAACCTCAAGCTGCTTCAGGGATGCTGACTTGCGTCTTACACGTTTTACTGATTTAGAAAAAATGACGGAAACCCGCCATGATCACAGCCTGATTGCGTCCTGACGATGGCGAACCGTTTTGCGAATCGCCGACCACTGCGACAGCGTTGACGATATTGCCTGCGCCGGCTTTACCCAGCGTCTGACCGCGGGCCAGCTGGTACGCTTGCAGCAGATAGAACGCCGAACGCTTGGACAGCGAGTAGGTTTCTTCCAGCGCGATCTGGTGATACTTGGCCGGATCGTTGATGCCGTTGGCGGCGCGCTCACGGGTGTAGCTATAGCCTGCCGCCAGCATCCATGCCGGGGTCGCCTGATAGGTCGTGATGACACCCAGCGTATCGAAGGTGGCTTTTTGCGAGAACAGCGAGCCGTTGCCTGGCTTGTATTGTGCGTTGGCGTAGTTGGCGCCGAACATCCAGTTGCCGGTGTTGTAGCGCATCGCGCCGGCGATCATCACCACGTTGTCGGAAGACGCATAGCCGTTGTTGATTGCCGAAGTAGCAAAGCTGCCGGACGCCGTCGAGTTCCAGGCGGTGGCAGGGCCGGAACCATTCTTCAGACGTTGATAACCCAGTGCGAAATTCCATGGGCCGACGTCATACTTGCCTGCCAGACTGTAGGTGTTGCCGACAGAAGTGGAACCGGCCGTTTCGCCGAAACCGTACAAGGCGCTGATCTGTGCACCGCCGCCGAAAGTCGGCGAGATGTACGTGACCGCATTGCTGATGCGTACGGTGGTATCCAGACCATCAACGTCGCCAGGGTGGGCGCCGGTCGCGCCGGTCAGCACGCTGGTCGGGCCGATGGCGCCGACGTACTGGAAGTACGGCGTGTACTGACGCCCCATGAGTACGCTGCCGTAGGTGTTATTGACCAGACCGACGAAAGACTGGCGGTTAAACAAGGTGTTGGCCTGGCTCAAAGCACCGTTATTGACGTCAAAACCATTTTCCAGTGTAAACACGGCTTGCGAACCGCCGCCCAGATCTTCCGCGCCCTTGAAGCCGATCTTGCTGGCGTTCAGGTTGCCGGTGCGCAGATACAGATTGTGCAGACCGCCTTGATTGTTGGTGTAGACCAGCGCATCGTCGATCGCGCCGTAGATCGTCACGCTGCTCTGTGCAGATGCCTGCACCGATGCGCCTGCCGCGACAATTGCCAGTCCTCCCATTGCCAAACTGCGTCGTAGTTTCATTTCTTCTCCTCTTCTTCTACTCGGATGATTGCGGTATTGGTATGACTCCGCCCTAAATTGATTCCGGCCCTGCGGGGCAACACCGGATTCAAAACCTTGTGTGACAACTGACATCTTTGAAACGCACAAATCGAAGACGCAACAACGCCCCCGCCGCAGCGCCGCGCAACGAAGCGACCGGCTGCATGCCATGTGGTGATAACGGGAGAACGCCGCTGCCGCGGCGCTGATCAGTTCAGGCCGCGTCCTATGTGAAGGGCGGGAAAGCGCACACCGGGATGTACGCCTGGATGCACAGAGTTGTGCTGATGCCGATTGTTTTCATTGCCGTCTCCGTCATGTGTGACGTCCTCTGCGGGACGCTCTTTTTCAGCATGACGCGGGAAAAAATCCTAACGCCATGCCTTCTTGAATTCATTCATCACGCGCTCAAGATGCTCGCGCATCGCATCGCGTGCTGCGACCGGATCGCGCGCCACCAGCGCGTCGAAAACTTTCTGGTGTTCTTCCAGCGAAGCTTCGCGCAACTGCGGTGTATGGAAATGCTCTTCCAGCTTCTTCCACAACACGCCGCGCAACTGATCCCACAATGCCGTGACGACTTGCGCCATCACGCTGTTACCGCTGGCTTCGGCGATGCGGATGTGGAACAACCGGTCATCCGCTTCATTGGCCAGCTTGTCGTTGAAATTGCGCCCCATTGCCGCCAGTTGCGTGTAGATCTTGTCGATGTCGGCGTCGGTGCGATTCTGCGCCGCCAATGCCGCCACTTCCGACTCGATCACCCAGCGTGCCCGCAACAGTTCGAACGGTCCGGCGCCACCATCGGGGATGAACCCCACCGGCTTGGTTGCCGCGTCGCAGACATAAATACCCGACCCGCCGCGCACTTCCACCAGTCCCTGCACTTCCAGTGCGATGATCGCCTCGCGCACCGAGGTGCGGCTGATTTCGAACCGGTCCGCCAGGCTGCGCTCCGACGGCAGGCGCTCGCCCGCCTTGAACTCGCCTTGCAGGATCAGATCCGCAATCTGTTCCGCCAGACGCTGATAGGACCGCTCCGGCGCTGACGCCGGTTCCAACAATTCTGAACGCACTGCTTTTCTTGCTACTTTTGCTGCCTTGTTTGCTGAATTCGTTGCTGCTGTATCCACAGTTGAGGCTGATGATCGAATCTGACGATCTGCCATAAAACCCTCTTTTTTAGCTTTAAATTGGTCTATCCACTGTATAGAAAAGCAGCGTTCAAAGCAAACAGTGGCTTACCAATTTCAGCGATACTCTCATTTTGGTCTAACCATGTCAATCTCTGCGCATACCAGTTTGTGGCTTAAAAACAAAAGCCTACAGGAGAGCCTGTTACAAGGACTATTGCGCCAGTCAAATTGGAATGCCATAATCAATATTGGTTAGACCACATTGAAAATTCATTCAGAACAGGCGGGCGCCCAGGTCATCCGAAACCGGACCGCTCCGCATCGAGACAAGGAAATCGCATCCATGAAGATCCTCAGCGCCAAGGTCATCGTGACCTGTCCAGGCCGCAACTTCGTCACCCTTAAAATAGAAACCGACCAGGGCATCTACGGTATCGGTGACGCCACCCTGAACGGACGCGAACTTGCCGTCAAATCGTATCTGGAAGATCACATCATTCCTTGCCTGATCGGCCGCGACGCCTCGCGCATCGAAGACACCTGGCAATACCTCTATCGCGGCGGCTACTGGCGCCGCGGTCCGGTCACCATGACCGCCATCGCCGCCGTCGACATGGCGCTGTGGGATATCAAGGGCAAGGCCGCCAATCTGCCGGTGTACCAACTGCTGGGCGGCAAGAGCCGCGAAGGCGTGATGGTCTACGGCCACGCCAACGGCCGCGACCATGCCGAAGCGCTGGATGCGGTCGGCCATTACATCGACATGGGTTACAAGGCGATCCGCGTGCAGTCCGGCGTGCCGGGACTGGACAAGGCGTACGGCGTCGGCAAGGGCAACATGTATTACGAACCGGCCGACAAGGGCCTGCCTGACGAAGAGATCTGGGATACTCCGCTGTACCTGCGCCACACGCCCGACCTGTTTGAAAAGGTGCGCGTCAAATACGGCAGCGATCATCATCTGCTGCACGATTGCCACCACCGCCTCAAACCGATTGAAGCGGCGCAACTGGGCAAGGCGCTCGAACCGTTCAAGCTGTTCTGGATGGAAGACGCCACCCCGGCCGAAAATCAGGAAGCCTTCAAGCTGATCCGCCAGCACACCACCACGCCGCTGGCCGTCGGTGAAATCATGAGCACCATCTGGGATTGCAAGGACCTGATCCAGAATCAGCTGATCGACTACATCCGCACCACCGTAGTCCACGCCGGCGGCATCACGCACCTGCGCCGCATCGCCGATCTGGCCTCGCTGTATCAGGTGCATACCGGCTGCCACGGCGCGACCGATCTGTCGCCGGTAAGCATGGCGGCAGCGCTCAATTTCAACATGTGGGTGCCGAATTTCGGCGTGCAGGAATACATGCGCCACACGCCGGAAACCGATGCGGTCTTCCCGCACGGCTATTACTTCGACAAGGGCTATCTGATGTTGCCCGACGCGCCGGGCCTGGGCGTGGACATCGATGAAGCGGCGGCGCTCAAATTCCCTTACGAACGCGCTTATCTGCCGACTTGCCGACTGCGCGACGGCACCGTGTGGAATTGGTAAGCGCGAGTTGATTCTGCTGCTGTCGTCCTGACGAAAGTCAGGACCCAGTGTCGTATCTGAGTCCGTCACGACACTGGGTCCCAGCTTTCGCTGGGACACTGCCAAATTCTGCAGCGGCGATCAGGCGCCGCGTGCGCGGTCTTCCTTGAACTTTGCGATGAATTGCGTGAACTGTCCATCGTCGATGGCAGCACGGATTTCCTTCATGATCTGCAGGTAGTAATGCAGGTTGTGAATGGTGTTCAGGCGCGCGCCGAGGATTTCGCCGGTGCGGTGCAGGTGATGCAGATAGGCGCGTGAAAAGTTCTTGCAGGCGTAGCAGTCGCAAGTCTCATCCAGCGGCTTTGTGTCTTCCTTGTAGCGCGCGTTCTTGATCTTGATGTCGCCGAAACGCGTGAACAACCAGCCGTTGCGCGCGTTGCGGGTCGGCATGACACAGTCGAACATGTCCACGCCGCTGGCTACGCCGGCGACCAGATCTTCCGGCGTGCCGACGCCCATCAGATAATGCGGCTTGTCAGCCGGCAGGCGCGGGCCGATGTGTTCCAGCACGCGCATCATGTCTTCCTTCGGCTCGCCGACCGAAAGGCCGCCGATGGCGATGCCGTCAAAACCCAGTTCGTTCAGGCCTGCCAGCGATTCATCGCGCAGAGTTTCAAACATGCCGCCCTGCACGATGCCGAACAGTGCGTTGGGATTTTCACCACCCTTGAACTCATCCATGGACCGCTTGGCCCAGCGCAGCGACATGCGCATCGACTGCGCCGCTTCCACCTGGGTGGCGGGACGGCCGTCGATTTCATACGGCGTGCATTCGTCGAACTGCATGACGATATCGGAATTCAGTACACGCTGGATTTGCATCGACACTTCCGGCGACAGGAACAGCTTGTCGCCATTGATCGGCGAGGCGAAGTGCACGCCCTCTTCCGTAATCTTGCGCATGTCGCCCAGCGAGAACACCTGGAAGCCGCCGGAATCGGTCAGAATCGGTTTGTCCCAGCCCATGAAACCATGCAGGCCGCCGAACTTGGCCATCACCTCCAGACCCGGACGCAGCCATAGATGGAAGGTGTTGCCGAGGATAATCTGAGCATCGATCTCCTTGAGTTCCAGCGGCGACATGGCCTTGACGGAACCGTAAGTGCCGACCGGCATGAAGATCGGCGTTTCGACCACGCCGTGGTTCAGTTTGACGCGGCCGCGACGGGCGTTGCCGTCGGTTTTGAGCAGGGTAAATTCAAGCATGGGATTCACAAGTTAATAGCATGGCGTCGCCATAGCTGAAGAAACGATATTGTTGCGCGATGGCGTGCGCGTAAGCGGCGCGGATGTTGTCATAGCCGGCGAAAGCCGAGACCAGCATCAGCAGCGTCGACTTGGGCAAGTGGAAGTTGGTGATCAGGCGATCCACGGTTTTAAAGGTATAGCCCGGCGTGATGAACAACTTCGTGTCGGCGCTGCCGGCTTCCAGCGCGCCCGATTGCGATGCCGACTCCAGCGCGCGCATGCTGGTGGTGCCGACGGCGACTACCTTGCCGCCCGCCGCTTTCACCGCGCGCACCTTGTCCACCGTCTCTTGCGCGATGGTGTACCACTCGCTGTGCATCTTGTGGTCGGACAGGTTTTCCACCCGCACCGGCTGGAAGGTGCCGGCGCCGACATGCAGCGTGACGAAGGCGGTATCGACGCCTTTGGCTTTCAGCTTGTCGAGCAAGGCTTCATCGAAATGCAGACCGGCAGTCGGCGCCGCCACTGCACCCGGCTCCTTGGCGTAGACGGTCTGGTAACGCGTCTCGTCGAACTCGTCGGCTTCATGTTCGATATACGGCGGCAACGGCAGGCTGCCGTATTGCTCCAGCAAATCGAATACATCCGATGGAAATTGCAGCGTGTAGAACTCGCCGTAACGCTCGCCGACGACCACGTCGAAAATATCTGCCAGACGAATGCGCGTACCTGCCGGCGGCGACTTGGACGCCCGCACCTGCGCATGCACGCTGCGGCTGTCGAGCACGCGCTCGACCAGCACCTCAACCTTGCCGCCGGTTTCCTTGACGCCGAAGAAGCGCGCCTTCAGCACACGGGTGTTGTTGAAAACCAGCAAATCGCCGGGCGACAGCAAGTCGACCACATCGGTGAAGCGACGGTCGGTCAATGCGAGGTTGCCTGACTGCGCGTCGACCTGCAGCAGGCGGGAGGCGCTGCGTTCGGCCAGCGGCAGCTGCGCGATCAACTCAGGCGGCAAGTCGAAATCGAAATCGGAAAGTGAATACATGGAAAATAAGTGATAGAAGCAGCAATACTGTAATTAAACACAGTAAAATAGCGCCGAACCCTCTATTTTACGCTTTCTCGACATAGAAACCTCTCTGCATGCCAGCACCGAAGAAGAAAGCTTCCGCCGACAGCACCAAGGAAGGCAAGGCTCCGGCCAAAGCCGCGAAGAGCGCTCCCCCCTTGAGCAATGCCCAGAAAGCGCAAAACAAGCTCGCCAAACTGGGCCTGCGCTCGGACATGGATCTGGCGCTGCATCTTCCGCTGCGCTACGAGGACGAGACGCAGGTCATGAGCATCCACGACGCCAGCCTGCGCGGCACCCAAGTGGTGCAGGTCGAAGGTGTAGTCAGCAAGAGCGACATCCAGTTTCGTCCGCGCCGCCAGCTGGTGGTCACCATCGCCGACGACAGCGGTCCGCTGGTGATGCGCTTTCTCAATTTTTACGGCAGCCAGGCTAAACAATTGGCGGAAGGCGTGCGTGTGCGTGTGCGCGGAGAATTGCGCCATGGCTTCTTCGGCGCCGAGATGGTTCACCCAACGTATAAAGTCGTACTCGAAGGCGCACCGCTGCCGATCGCGCTCACGCCGGTCTACCCGGCCGGCGAAGGACTGTCTCAGGCTTATCTGCGCAAAGCCATCGCCGGCGCGCTGAGCCGCATCAACTGGCGCGACACCCTACCGCCCGCCATGCTGGACGAACTGAAGCTGGGCGGCTTCGAATCATCGGTGCGGCTGCTGCACAATCCGCCGACCGACGTCGACGAATACGCGCTCGAAGAGCGCTCGCATCCTGCCTGGATCCGCATGAAGTTCGACGAACTGCTGGCGCAGCAGCTGTCGTTGAAGCGCGCCCAGGCTGCACGCCGCGCCCGCAACGCCAGCGCGCTGCCGACCATCGGCAAGATTTCCAAGGCCTTCATCAAGCAGTTGCCGTTCAAGCTGACCGGCGCGCAGCAACGCGTGCTGGAAGAAATCCGCCACGACCTGCAGGAATCCTTTCCCATGCAGCGGCTGCTGCAAGGCGATGTCGGCAGCGGCAAAACGGTGGTTGCCGCCGTGGCCGCTGCGCAAGCCATCGACAGCGGTTTCCAGGCGGTGCTGATGGCACCGACCGAAATCCTGGCCGACCAGCATTTCCGCAAGATCGCCGCATGGATGGAACCGCTCGGCGTCAAAGTCGCCTGGCTTACCGGTAGTCTCAAGAAAAAAGAAAAGGCCGAAGCCAACGCCCTCATCGAATCCGGCGAGGCGCGCCTGGTCATCGGCACGCACGCGCTGATCCAGGACAACGTGCAGTTCCAGAAGCTCGGCCTGGTGATCGTCGACGAGCAGCATCGCTTCGGCGTGGGCCAGCGGCTGGCCTTACGCAACAAAGCGCTGGACGCCGACGCCGACATCGCGACACTGCCGCAAACCGTGCCACACCAGCTGATGATGTCCGCCACGCCGATCCCGCGTACGCTGGCGATGACCTATTACGCCGACCTCGAAGTCTCCGTGATCGATGAACTTCCGCCCGGCCGCACGCCCATCGTCACACGCACCATCGACCAGAACCGCCGCGAAGAAGTCATCGCGCGCGTGCACGCCAATGCACTGGAAGGCCGCCAGGTTTACTGGGTCTGCCCGCTGATCGAAGAGTCTGAAGCGCTGCAATTGCAAACCGCCACCGACACCTATTCGATGCTGGCGGAAGCCCTGCCCGACCTGCGCATCGGCCTGGTTCACGGCCGCCTCAAGCAAGCGGAAAAACAAGATGTGATGGATGCCTTCAGCCGCGGCGAAATCCACGTGCTGGTCGCCACCACCGTCATCGAAGTCGGCGTTGACGTACCCAATGCGTCGCTGATGGTGATCGAACATGCCGAACGCTTCGGCCTGTCGCAGTTGCACCAGTTGCGCGGCCGCGTCGGTCGCGGCGCCGCTGCAAGCGCCTGCATCCTGCTCTACCAGAGCCCGCTCGGCGGCACCGCCAAGCAACGCCTGATGACCATGCGCGAAACCGCCGACGGTTTTGAAATCGCCCGCCGCGACCTCGAAATCCGCGGCCCCGGCGAATTCCTCGGCGCGCGCCAGTCGGGTGAAGCCCTGCTGCGCTTCGCCGATCTGGCAACCGATCAATGGCTG
Organism: Herbaspirillum sp. GW822-FHT03A08; assembly: GCF_058801885.1. Taxonomy (NCBI): domain Bacteria; kingdom Pseudomonadati; phylum Pseudomonadota; class Betaproteobacteria; order Burkholderiales; family Oxalobacteraceae; genus Herbaspirillum; species Herbaspirillum sp. GW822-FHT03A08. The sequence goes on from NZ_JBXANR010000001.1 coordinate 1,075,191, forward strand.
GTGGAAAAGGCGCGCAATCTGGCCCAGACGCTACTGCAAAATGACGACGCCATCGTCGACGCACATTTGCAGCGCTGGCTGGGCGGCAAGGAAGATTTCCTCAAAGTCTGACGATAGTGCAGGTTTTCTTTCGCGCTGTGCTGCTCAAGCATTTACAAGTCGCCCCACTTCGCCGACAGTAGCGTTTTTCAACGGAGATCTCATGCAAAACGCCGCGCCCGCAGACGACAACGATCTCTTGCAATCCCCGGTCAGTATCCTGTCCGGCCGCCTGCGCATCGGGATTGGCATTGTGCAAGGTGCGCTGCTTTATGGTCTCTATTCAAGCTGGACGGGAAAATCCGGGATTGCCGCACATCCGATGCTGTTTGTCCCGGCACTGATGCTGGCGGTGTTTTTGCCCATCATTGCAGTATCAGGCATCGGCCATCTGGCGCGCCGCAATGTATTGATCTGGCTGGCGACGCTGGCCATTGTCCTTTGCGGGCTGGGAGTCTATGACGCCTGGCGCGCTGACCTGTCCTCGCTCCTGCCGCCTCTGCATATCGATAACGGATCAACCGATGAATCAAAGAGCTTGCCCTCGCCGGGACTAGTTCTCCTGACGATTGCGGGGTTGTTCATCGCGCAAGCCATGATGCTGGCCGGCGACGCAGACGGCAAACGCATCGCCAGCTATCGCAGCTATTTTGAAATGGCCTGGAAACTGTTAGTCCAACTGATGTTTGCAGCGCTTTTCACCGGCTTGTTCTGGCTGGTGCTGGAAACCGGCAACGCCCTGTTCTCGCTGATCAAACTCACTTTCCTCGGCAAGCTGCTCGAAAAGAGCTGGTTCAACATCCCCGTCACCACGCTGGCGTTTTCATTCGCCCTGCATCTGAGCGACGTCCGCCCGCAAATCGTCGCAGGCATCCGCAGACTGCTGCTGACCTTGTTGTCGTGGCTGTTACCGATGGCGACGATTGTGATTGGCGCATTTCTGCTGAGCATCCTGACGACCGGACTGGAACCATTGTGGCAAACCCGACGCGCATCGTATGTGCTGCTGGGTGCGACGGCTCTGTTGGTTGTACTGATCAACACCGTATATCAGGACGGCGATCATCTGACGAAACAGACCCACCGCTTCTTCACCGTCTGTACACGCATTGCCTGCCTGTTGCCGGTACCGCTGGTATTGCTGGCAACGTATTCGCTGGGACTGCGCGTAGCTGAATACGGCTGGACCGTCAGCCGCATCAGCGGTGCAACATGCGCGCTGGTTGCGGCAATGTACGCCACCGGTTATGCGCTTGCTGCAGTTCGCATGCGCGACAATCTTCAGTGCATCTCGGCCACCAACGTGCTGGCCAGCTTCGCCATCCTGGTGATTTTTCTGGCGTTGCTGTCGCCGGCGGCAGATCCGGCACGCATTGCCGTCGCCGATCAGGTACATCGGCTGACTCAAGGCAAGGCTGGCGCCGACAGTTTCGACTTTCGCTTTCTGCGCTTTAACGGTGCGCGTTATGGCGTACAGGAATTGAAGCGGATCAGCGAGCAAAACAATCGTACCTATCCCGCAGCCATTCAGGACAAAGCGCGCCTGGCGCTGACAAGCACAGACCGCTGGGCAGCCGACGAGTTCGTCGCGGCGGCGCCTGATCTGACTGCGAACATCGCCATGCATCCTGTTGATCGCAAGCTGCCGAAAGAATTCGCTGCGCAAGACTGGCGCAATTCCAACGAGCACTACCGCCTGCCTTTTTGCATGACCAAACGGAGCTATCTGTGCGATGCTTATGTCGTCAAACCAGATCCTTCCGCTGCCGAGCAATTGCTAATTTTTGAAAGTAGCAGCGGACCGGTCCTTTTCAAGAAAAATATCGACGACCAGTGGCAACTCATCGGCAAACTGCTTGCCTTGCCGGGATGTGTCGATCAATTGCGGAAGAGCGCCGAATCAGGGACCTTGAACTGGCGATTGCCGCAACAACGTGACATCGAGATCAATGGCGTACGGGTGCATATGGAATCGGAGCAAGCCCGGATCACAGACTGCACCAGGGCAGATATAAGGAAATAACGCAAATGGCAGTCGTTAAATGGATCAGGGAAACGTCTTCATATACGCCAGCAGATTATCCAGATCCTTTTCATTGCCGATACCCCAAAACCGCATCTTGGTGCCGGGAACGACATCACCCGGCGCTTTCATGAAAGCGCGCAACTTGTCCTCGGTCCAGACAATGCGTGAATTCTGCATCGCAGGCGAATAACGATAGTCCTTGGTCGCCCCCGCCGGCCGGCCGACGATACCGTTCAGCTGCGGTCCGAAACCGGCACGCGCCGACGGGCCGATCTGGTGGCAACTGGCGCATTTGGCAAATGCCGCCTTGCCGGCGACCGCATCGCCGGCGGCCACTGCCGGCAGCGACAGGCAGAGCATCGCGGCAGCCAGTGCCGCGGCCTGAATCCCTACTTGTTTTTTACTCATGTTCTGTTCTGCCTATCCGGCGATTTTTTCTGCGATTGGGCGCAACTCTAGCATGCGGGCGCTGCCCTGCATGCCACCCGCAAATGAGCTATAGTCTGCGCATATCAGCTCGCATAAGTTCATATGACACTCACCGAACTCAAGTACATCGTCGCCGTCGCGCGCCAAAAGCATTTCGGCCACGCTGCCGAAGCCTGTTTCGTGGCGCAGCCGACCTTGTCGGTCGCGATCAAGAAACTGGAAGACGAACTCGGCGTCATCATCTTCGAACGCGGCGGCACTGAAGTGTCGGTCACGCCGCTGGGCGCGCAAATCGTCGCGCAGGCCGAGCGCGTGCTGGAACAGACCGCCGCCATCAAGGAAATCGCCAGCCAGAACAAGGATCCGCTGTCCGGTCCGCTGCGCCTGGGCATCATCTACACCATCGGCCCCTATCTGCTGCCGTCGCTGGTCAAGACCATGATCGAGACCGTGCCGCAGATGCCGCTGATCCTGCAGGAGAATTTCACTACCCGCCTGATCGAGTTGCTGCGCCAGGGCGAACTGGATGCCGCCATCATGGCGCTGCCTTTCCCCGAACACGGCCTGATCGTGCAACCGCTGTACGACGAAGAATTCGTCATCGCGCTGCCCAAGCATCACAAATGGGCCGACCGCAAGGAAATCACTGCGCAGGACCTGAAGACCGAAACCATGCTGCTGCTCGGCAACGGCCATTGCTTCCGCGATCAGGTGCTGGAAGTCTGTCCGGAAATGTCGCGCTTCTCGACCGCCGGCGACGGCATCGCGCGCACTTTCGAAGGCTCCTCGCTGGAAACCATCCGCCATATGGTGTCGTCCGGCATCGGCATCACCGTGCTGCCGCAAGCCTCGGTGCCGGATATGAATTCCAAGGACGGCATGGTGCGCTATGTACCGTTCAGCAAACCGGTTCCATCGCGCCGCGTCGTCATCGCCTGGCGCAAGAGCTTCACGCGCCAGGCCGCCATCGACACCGTGCGCAAAGCCGTGCTGTCCTGCAATTTGCCGGGCGTCGACATGCTGCATGAGGCAGAAGTCACCGAAGGCTGAAGCCGCTATCAACAAGGAGTTCCTGCGTGCAATCTGAAGTGCAACCGAACGTAGAATTGATGCCCGCCATTCCGGTCATTCGCATCTTTGCCGAAGACAAAGCGAGGGAGTTCTATCTCGGCTTCCTCGGCTTCCGGATCGACTGGGAGCACCGCTTTGAACCGGGTGCGCCGCTGTATCTCCAGATCAGCCGGGCCGGATTGATCCTGCATCTGAGCGAACATTACGGCGACGCTTCGCCGGGCACCACCATCTTTGCGCGCGTGCACGGCATCGACACGTTTCATCAGGAACTGACCGCCAAGGATTATCCCTACGCCCGTCCGGGTGTGGAAAGCCTGCCTTGGGGCCGTCAGATGCAAATCGCCGATCCCTTCGGCAATCGCCTGCGCTTCTGCGAGCAAGTGCATTCCGAGTAATCGCAGTAATTTGTCATGCCATCCCCTCCAGGAGGAATCGATTTGAACTCGCCGTCTTTCACGCTGTACGTTGATGCCCAATTCCTCAGTCCGTATGCGATGTCCGCCTTCGTCGCGCTGACTGAGAAGAACCTGCCCTTCGAACTGCGCACCGTTGATCTGACACTGCAGCACAATCACTTGCCGGAATACGCGCAACTGTCCATGACTCATCGCGTGCCGACGCTGTGCGAAGGCGATTTTCATTTGTCGGAATCGTCGGCAATCGACGAATACCTGGAAGACCGCTTCCCCGGATCAGCGCCGCTCTACCCGCAGGATCCGCGCCAAAAGGCCAAGGCCCGCGAAATCCAGGCATGGCTGCGCAGCGACCTCGGACCGATCCGCCAGGAACGCCCTACCGAAGCCGTGTTCCTTGGCAAGAAGTACGACCCCTTGTCGACTGCGGCACAATTTGCCGCGCACAAACTGATCAGTGCCGTAGATGCTTTGCTCAGTGAAGACGCGGATTATCTGTTCGGACAATGGTGCATTGCCGATGCGGATCTCGCCGTGATGCTCAATCGTCTGGCCTTGCACGGCGATGCCTTGCCTCCCAAGCTGATCGCCTATGCTCAGCAGCAATGGCAGCGGCCATCGGTACAGCGCTGGCTGGCGCTGGAACGGCCGACAGTACTGTAACCGTTTTGCCGGCTCGTTTCGCTTGCTCATGCAGCATGATCCCTTAACAAGAAAAATCAAAGGAATTCCCATGTCTCTTTCCGCGCCTTTTTCCATCTTGGCAAAACGTTGCAGCCTGGCTGTTTCGATCTCGGCATTGCTGCTGCAGGCAGGCCCGGCGGCAGCGCAAAGCGCGTCGCTGCATCTGATCAACGAATACCCGGCCACCTCGATCACAGCCAGCGCCGATTTGCAATTTGCCGCCGCCGTCAAGCAACTGTCCAACGGCGATATTGCCGTAACGACGCTGCAGGAAGCCGCCAATCCCTACAAGGGCAAGGATCAGGTCAGCGCCGTCAGCGGCGGCAAGGCTGAAATCGGCACGCTCTTCGCGGGCATTCTGGGTGGCAGCGATTCTTTCTTCCTGCTGTCATCACTGCCCTTCGTGGTGGATGATTTCGATCAGGCGCAGTCGCTGTTCACCTGTACTCAACCCGAGCTGGAACGCCATCTGGCGGCATTGAATATGCGCCTGCTGTACGCCACGCCATGGCCGCCGTCGGGCATCTGGTCGGCCCGGGCGCTGCCGGATGCGGAAGCAGTCAAGGCGCTCAATATCCGTACCTACGACGACAATAGCCGCGGCGTGTTCCAGCGCGTCGGCGCCAACAGCGTCAACCTGCCGTTCTCGGCGGTCGGTCCGAAACTGGTCTCGGGTGAACTCAATGCCGTGCTGTCGTCGGGCGACGGCGGCGCCGGCAATCGCCTGTGGGACCAGTTGCCCAACTTCACCGCGATCAGCTATGCGATTCCGCTGAGCTATACCATCATCAACAACGATGCCTGGAACAAGCTGACGCCGGCCCAGCAAAACATCCTGACGCAAGCCGCCAGGACCACCAGCGAAGCCAGCTGGGCCAACGTCAAGAGCCGCATCCAGGACAACTATGCGCGCATGAAGGAACACAACATGCAACTGAACCTGCAACCAGCGGCAAGCATGCGCCTGGCGTTGCGCAAGGCCGGTCAGGAACAAGCCGACAGCTGGTGGCAGCAAGATAAAAATAGCGACATCCGGACACGCTGCGCAGCCGTATTGCAGGCAAAATAAACCTTGTAAAGAACTGCCGGAAAACGAAGGAAACTGAGGAGACCCTGATGCCAAGCAAAGACACGCTGGAAAAATTCATCGCTCGCGTCGAAGCGAATGCGCACATTGAGGCAGTGGAAGAGTTCTACGCCGAAGACTCCACCATGCAGGAAAACGGCAACCCGCCGCGCTTCGGCCGTGATGCTCACGTCGCCAATGAACGCAAGGTCATGGCGCGCGTGAAATCGCTGCAGTCAAAGTGTGTGCGGCCGGTCTTCGTCGAAGGCGACAAGGCCGTGATTCGCTGGATCTTCCGCTTTGAATGGCTGGACGGCACCGTGACGCGGATGGAAGAGCTGGCGTACCAGCGCTGGGAAGGCGAACAGATCGCCGAAGAGACGTTCTTCTACGACCCGGCACAGCGCGTGCCGCTCGTGGAAGAAAAATACTAATAAAGCTGCGCGCGATCTGTAGCGAGAGGCCATCAGCCGGTGGCCACCAGAGCGGACGAACCGGAGTGTACTTTAGTACATGAGGATTCGGAGCACCGCCCAAGGATTAGCAATTCACGGATCATGGTCTCGCAGTGAGATCGTGAGTAGCTTTTAAAACAAGTCGATGTCGCCGCCGACTGGCTTCTTCGCCAGTTTGCCGGCGTAATCGCGTTCTTTCATTTCCAACGCCGGATCGGCAGACTTCAACTTCTTGACCAGCACCTTCCCCGAGCGCGGGAAGTAATGCACCTTGCGCGGCCAGATGTCGTTCAGGTCTTCCGCCACCACGCGAATGCCTTCAGTGCGCAGATAGCTTCTGACGAAAGCGGCGTTTCGCTCCCCCACGTTGATCGCATTGAAGCCGCGCAACACGGCGCCGCCGCCGAACACCTTCGACTCCAGATTCTCGCGCTTGGCGCCGGCCTTCAGCACTTCGTTGATCAGAATTTCCATGGCGTAAGTGCCATAGCGCATCGAGGATGAGATCGGGCTGTCGGCGTCATTGCCGCCGTCCGGCAGCATGAAGTGGTTCATTCCGCCGATGCCGCTGACGCGGTCACGAATGCAGGCCGACACGCAGGACCCCAGCACCGTCACGATCATCATGTCGTGATGCGTGTAATAGTATTCGCCGGGAAGAATTTTTGCCGTATCGCAATTGAAGTTGCGATCGTGATAGACATGGGAAGCGAACTGCTCGATATTTGCGTTCATCGTTTTTCCTGTTCCGGCGTGGGGCACCGATCGTTGTCTTAGGGTGACATCTTATTGAGTATGTTGAAACGATTTTATGCACCGGAAGGCATAGACGATATAGGGGAATCCCTTATGTCCGCATCGAAACGTGCACAGGAATGACGGGAACATCGTGCCCAGACTGGAATCAGAGCAAACGCCACGGCAGAATTTGCCGCTGCGAAACAGGAACAATTTGCCACAGTAGAAAGGCCTGGTCGCCGCGCCCCATCGGGCACACTCCCCCGAACTTGCCGCAGTGCATCGCCGCAAGTCTCGACACAACGATCAACACCCGCACCAACCAACCAACCAACCAACCAACCATGGAGACCATCATGAGCCAGACTGACGATAACTTTCCTGCCGGGCGCGAACTGGTGCTGAACCGATTGCTCAATGCACCGCGCGCCAATGTGTATCGCGCCTGGACCGAACCCGCGCTGCTGCAGCAGTGGTTTGCTCCCGCGCCCTGGACCACGCCGACGGTCGAGACCGACGTGCGTCCCGGCGGCGCGACGCTGATCGTCATGCGCGGGCCGGACGGCAGCGAGTTTCCCAATCGAGGCGTCTATCTGGAAGTGGTGCAAAACGAGAAGCTGGTCTTCACCGACGCTTATACCAGCGCGTGGGAACCATCCGAAAAACCATTCATCACCGTCGTCCTGAGCTTCGCCGACGAAGATGGCAAAACCCGCTACATCGCGCGCGTGCGCCACTGGAGCAGCGCCGACCGCGAGGCCCATGAAAATATGGGCTTCCATGCAGGCTGGGGACTGTGTGCAGACCAGCTGGAAGCGCTGGCGGCGAAGCTCTGATCCATGGCACAGCAAAAAAGGCCCGGCATCAATCACGATGCCGGACCTTTGTACGTGATGCGCTTTCTCTTTTGCTTTCTACACCTCAGACCTGATCGGATTGCGAATGACGCCGACGCCGGTGATCTCAGTTTCCAGCAGGTCGCCCGGCTTCAGGAATTCCGGCGGCGTGCGCGCAAAGCCGACGCCCGACGGTGTGCCGGTCGCAATGATGTCGCCCGGTTCCAGTGTCATACCGCGCGACAGCTCGGCGATGATGCGCGGGATTTTAAAGTACATCTGCTTGTAGCTGGCGTTCTGCTTTTCCACACCATTGACGCGGCAAATCACGCGCACATCATCGAGCTGAACGCCGGCAGCAGTGACGATCCAGGGCCCCATCGGTCCATGTCCGTCGAGGCTCTTGCCCTTGAACCATTGCCCGCCGTGGCGCTTCTGCTGGACTTCGCGCGAGGTGGTGTCGTTGTAGGCCGCATAGCCGAAAACGTAATCCATCGCCTTGTCTTCCGGAATATTGCGTCCGCGCTGTCCGATGACGACCGCCAGTTCGGCTTCCCAGTCGGTGGTGTTGGAGTTGGTGATATCGTGCGGAATCGAATCGAAGGGGCCGTTCATCGTATGTGTGGCCTTGGTGAAAAACACCGGATGATCGGGCAGCTTCTGCACCGCCTTGTCGGCGCGCGCGTTCTTGCCCTCTTCAAAATGATCGAGGTAGTTCCAGCCGACGCAATAAATGTTGCGGTCAGGACGAGGAATCGGCGACATCAGTGCAGCCTGGCTGACATTCGGCAAACCGGATTGCTGAGCCGCACGATCCACCACCGCTTTCACCTGCGCGAATCCCGCATTGCCGCTGGCGACCAGCGCCAGCATCGATGACGCGTCAAACCCGAGCGTCACATTCTGGCGCTGCGCTTCGCTTTTCAGATCAACCACGCGGCCATCGTCCAACACGGCAATGACGGTCGGCGCACCGGAACTGCCCAGCCGTGCCGTCGCCAGACGCATGCCGACTTTGCCGGCCAGCGGCGTGACCACCAGCGATTGCTGGCCGCTGTTCGCGGTCTGGGCCTGCGCCAGATTCTGCCCCATCAACATGCTGCCAACTGCCGCCGATGCGCCGGCCTTGATCCAATTGCGGCGATTCTTGTCCATCTTTGTCTCCTCTTTTTTAATTACCAGAACTCACGCCTATTGATGAAATGAGTTCTAATTATTTTCCGGTCAACTCCTTCCAGAATAGCCGGTCTTTTTCAAACGACTGCGACAACCAATTGGAAAAGGCGGCGACGTTGCCATCGATCTCGCCTTCTTGCGAATACACCAGCCAATAAGCCTGCCTGCCTTGCCTGAACGTCAGATTCTGCGCCAGCGGCACGATCAGGCGTTGCTGCTGCAAGGCATGCGCCACCAGCGAAGAACGCGCCAGGGCGACGCCCTGGCCGGCCATGGCGGCATCGACCGCAGCGCTTTCCTGATTGAAGATGATGCCGCCGCTGACTGCAACCGACTCACTTTGTTCACCTTGCTCTGCGAACCAGTCCGTCCATGCCTGACGGTCGTTCACATGCAGGAGCCCGGCAACAGCCATTTCGCTTAGCGACCGGAAAGCCATCAGGGAAGGCGCGCATACCGGGAGTAAAAATTCATCGCCCAGTCGCGTACAGGACAGACCGGGCCACGGCCCTTCGCCGTAGCGAATCGCGACGTCGATTTCTTCGCGGATGAAATTGATGTGGCGCTCGCTCTGGTCCAGCCGCAATTCCATTTCCGGATATTGCGCGGTGAATTCGCCCAGGCGCGGCACCAGCCATTTGGCGGCAAAATTGGGGGAAGTGGAAATCGCCAGATGCCGGCGGTCTGCCTGCGAGTACAAGCCGCGCGTGCCGCTCTCGATGCGGTCGAAAGCGTCGCCGATGACATCCAGATAGCGCTGTCCGGCCGGTGTCAGCCGCAGCTGATTGGACAAGCGCTCGAACAGGATGACGCCGAGCTCGTCTTCCAGCGCCTTGACCTGATGACTGACGGCGCCTGCCGTGACATTGAGTTCTTCCCCCGCCAGCGTAAAACGCTGATGCCGCGCCGATGCCTCGAAGGCGCGCAGAGCATTAAGTGACGGCAGTTTGCGAACGGTCATCGTGACGAAGCGAAAAAGGTAAGCAAGGTAACAAGAAAAAAATTAAGGCCAGCCTGAGAAAAGATGCTTTGCCTTGGCGATACAAGGAAATTTATTATAGACCTCAACGCTGGCACCCGCCCCGCACTTCACCAAGGAACCGACATGAATCTGGAACAACGTCTTGCCGAACTCTCAATCACCTTGCCCGCCTCGGCCGCTCCCGGCGCGCAATATGCGCCCGGCGTTGTGCATCAGGGACTGGCCTGGATCGCCGGTCAGTTACCGCGCGATGGCGACCGTGTACTGGTCTCGGGCAAGCTGGGCCGCGAGGTCAGTATCGACGACGCAAAGATGGGGGCACGCGCTGCGCTGATCCGTGCACTGGCTGCTTTGCGCGATACCGTCGGCGATCTCCGGCGCATCGACAAGATCCTGCGCCTGAATGTCTACGTCAACAGCACGGAGGACTTCAGCCAGCAAAGCGCAGTGGCCGATGGCGCGTCCTCGTTGATTTATGAGTTGTTCGGACCGGAACAGGGCCGCCATGCACGTACCAGCGTCGGCGTCGCGCAATTGCCGCGCAACGCCGCAGTGGAGCTGGATATTGTGGTGGCTTTGGAAAGCTGACACGCGGTCAAGAGGAAATAAAAAAGCCGGCAAATTCTGCCGGCTTTTTTATTGCGAAGTATCGATGCTCGATGCTTAGTCGATGCGGTGCGTCGTCTGCGGATCGAACCAGTGCAACAGGTTCGCGTCGAAACCGGCCGTGACCGATTGCCCCATCGCCACGTCAGTACCCGCCGCGCAGCGGATCACCATGGACTGGCCGCCGCAACGCGTGTGCACCAGCAACTCGGCACCCAGCGCTTCCACCAGTTCCACCTGCATGTTCAGACCGGGACGTCCCAGCTGCAGATGCTCAGGACGGATGCCGAGGATGCGCGCGCCGCCGCCGATGTTCTTCGATGCCGGCAGTTCCACCGTCGAACCGTCGTCAAAGGTAAAACGTGCGCCATCGTCGCTGAGCTTGCCATTCAACAGGTTCATCGGCGGCGAGCCGATGAAGCTGGCGACGAAGGTCGTCGCCGGCTTGCCGTAGACTTCCGCCGGCGTGCCGATCTGTTCGGCGCGGCCTTTGTTCATCACGATCATGCGCTGGCCCAGCGTCATCGCTTCGACCTGGTCATGCGTCACGTACAGGCTGGTGGTGCGTAGCGAAGCGTGCAGCTTCTGAATTTCCAAACGCATTTGCACGCGCAGCTTGGCGTCCAGGTTCGACAGCGGTTCGTCGAACAGGAACACCGCCGGCTTGCGCACGATCGCGCGGCCCATCGCCACACGCTGGCGCTGACCGCCCGACAGCTGGCGCGGCGTGCGGTCCAGCAGCGCGCCCAGTTCCAGGATCTCTGCCGCACGCTGTACGCGGGTGTCGATCTCAGCCTTGGGCAAGCCCTGGATCTTGAGGCCGTAAGCCATGTTTTCGTACACGCTCATGTGCGGATACAGCGCGTAATTCTGGAACACCATCGCGATGTCGCGCTCTTTCGGCTCCAGGTTGTTGACCACGCGGTCGCCGATCATGATGTCGCCGGAACTGATTTCCTCCAGCCCCGCCACCATGCGCAGCAATGTCGACTTGCCGCAGCCGGACGGACCGACCATGACGATGAATTCGCCATCGGCGATATCGATGTCGATGCCGTGGATGACGTCGACTGCTTTCGGCGCCTTGCCGTAGGTCTTCTTGACTTGCTTGAGATGAATTTTTGCCATGTTATTTCTCGGAATCGACCAGACCTTTAACAAACCATTTTTGCATGACCACGACGACCAGCCCCGGCGGCAACATTGCCAGGATCATCGTTGCCATCACCATATTCCACTCCACTGCCGAGTCACCGCCCGAAATCAGCGTCTTGATGCCGATGCCGATCGGGTACATGGTTTGCTCGGTGGCGATCATCAGCGGCCAGAGATACTGGTTCCAGCCGTAGATGAACATGATCACGAACAGCGCAATCACATTGGTACGCGACAGCGGCCACAACACGTCCTTCAGGAAGCGCAGCGGCCCTGCGCCATCGATGCGCGCCGCCTCCGCCAACTCGTCCGGCACCGTCAGAAAGAACTGCCGGAACAGGAAAGTCGCCGTCGCCGAAGCGATCAGGGGCACCGTCAGGCCGGCATAACTATTGAGCATGCCGAAGTCCGACACCACCTGATAGGTCGGCGTAATACGTACCTCGACCGGCAGCATCAGGGTGACAAAAATCATCCAGAAGAATAAATTGCGGCCTTTGAAACGGAAGTAGACCATCGCAAACGCCGACAGCATGGAGATCGAAATCTTCCCGATCGCGATCACCAGCGCCGTCACCAGGCTGACCCACAACATGCGCGACACCGGCGGTGACGATACATTGCCGGAAGCGCCTTGCGTCAGGACGGTTTTGTAATTGGCGACCATCTCCGTGCCGGGCATCAGCGACAGCGGCGACATGGCCGATTGCTCGGCGGTCTGGGTGCTGGCGATGAAGGCGACATACAGCGGAAAGATCACGATGATCGCACCGATGATCAGCACCAGATGGCTGACCGCGTCGAGAATGGGGCGGCGTTCAATCATGCTGGCGCTCCCGTCAGGTTGAAATGCTTAGGCATATTGCACCTTCTTTTCCACGTACTTGAACTGAACCACAGTCAGCAGGATCACGATCACCATCAGCACCACCGATTGCGCTGCAGCGCTGCCGAGGTCACCACCCTTGAAGCCGTCGCTGAAGACCTTGTAGACCAGAATTTCGGTATCCTTGCCCGGACCGCCGTGGGTGGTCGCTTCCACAATCGCAAACGTGTCGAAGAATGCGTACACGATATTGACCACCATCAGGAAGAAGGTCGTCGGCGAAATCATCGGGAAGATGATCGTGAAGAAGCGCTTGACCGGACCGGCGCCGTCAATGGCGGCAGCTTCGATCAGCGATTTCGGAATCGATTGCAAACCGGCGAGGAAGAACAGGAAGTTGTAGCTGATCTGCTTCCAGATCGCGGCGATGACAATCAGGGTCATCGCCTGATTGCCGTTGATCATGTAGTTCCAGTTGATCCCGAGCCAGGCCAGCACGTGCGAGATGAGACCCAGCGACGGGCTCAGCAGGAACATCCATAGCACGCCCACCACCACCGGCGACACGGCGTACGGCCAGATCAGGAAGGTCTTGTAGATCGCCGCGCCCTTGACGACGCGATCGGCGAACACAGCCAGGATCAGCGACAGCACCATGCCGCCCACCGCCACCAGCACCGAGAAGATCGCCGTGGTCTGGAAGGCCGCCAGATACGTCGGGTCGCCGAACAGGGCGGCGAAGTTGTCGAACCAGACGAATTCGGAATAGCCGCCGAAAGCATCCTGCAACAGCACCGACTGGTACAGGGCCTGCATCGCAGGCCAGAAGAAAAATAATATCGTGATCAGGATCTGCGGTGCGACCAGCGCATACGGCAGCCATGATGATGTGAAGCGAGCGCGTTTTTCCACGATTGCTTATGTCCCTAAAAGCGATGCGTAACAGGAACGTTAAACCAGAACGTTAAGCCAGAACGTCAAGGATGCCTGAAAACGTTTACATCCCGCATCGGTAGATTGCCGAGTAATTTACTGAGCAGCTGAAAAATACATCGCCCCGGCGCGGGCCGGGGCTGAGTGTCTTGCTATCGTCATTTCTGAGACCTGCACTCCGGCCAAGGCCGGAATGCAGGTTCGATGACTGTTTTACTTATTGGCTTTTTCGAAGCGTGCCAGCAATTCGTCACCGCGCTTGACTGCGCTGTCGAGTGCTTCTTTCGGCGCCTTCTTGCCGGTCCAGACGTTTTCCAGTTCTTCGTCGATCACGGTGCGGATCTGTGCATAGTTGCCCAGACGGATGCCGCGCGATTTGTCGGTGGTCTTGACGATCATCTGTTTCACAGCGACGTCGGTGCCTGGATTGCGGTCATAGAAACCGGACTTCTGGGTGATTTCGTAAGCAGCCTTGGTCACTGGCAGGTAGCCGGTTTCCTGATGCCACTTGGCTTGCACTTCAGGCTTGGACAGGTAAGTGAAGAACTTCGCTACGCCCTTGTACTCGTCTGCTTTCTTGCCGCCCATGACCCACAACGATGCGCCGCCGATGACGGTGTTTTGCGGTGCGCCGGCAACGTCGCTGTAGTAAGGCAACGGCGCTGCGCCGAACTTGAATTTGGCGTTCTTGCGGATATCGGCGTAAGCGGACGACGAACCGGTGATGATTGCGCATTCGCCGGCATTGAACTTGGCGTTGGCTTCATCCTTGCGGCCTGCATAGACGAAGTAGCCTTGCTTGGCCCAGTTGGACATGTTTTCAATGTGACGCACTTGCAGTGGGCCATTGATCTTCAGACGCGCGTCGAGGCCGCCGAAACCGTTGCTCTTGGAAGCAGTCTCGGTGTTGTGCCATGCGGAGAAAGATTCCAGATGTACCCACGATTGCCAAGTGGTGGTGTAAGGGCAAGTCACGCCGCTAGCCTTCAGCTTGGCAGCCATGCCGACGAACTCTTGCCATGTGGCTGGCGGCTTGTTCGGATCCAGACCGGCCTTGGAGAACAGGTCCTTGTTGTAGAACATGATCGTGGTCGAGCTGTTGAACGGGAAGGACATCATGCCCTTCGCTGTCGAGTAGTAACCGGAGACTGCTGGCACGTAGGCGTTCTGGTCAAACTTTTCGCCTGCTTGCTGCATCACTTCATAGACCGGTTTGATCGCGCCTTTGGAGTAAACCATGGTCGCTGTACCGACTTCAAAAATCTGCAGAATATCCGGAGCATTGCCTGCGCGGTAAGCGGCAATCGCTGCTGCCATCGATTCATCATAAGTACCCTTGTACACCGGGACCACTTTGTAATCGGACTGGCTCTTGTTGAATTCGTCTGCCATGGTGTTGACGCGTTCGCTCAAAGCGCCGGTCATCGAATGCCACCACGAAATTTCTGTAACCGCATAAGCGGAAGTTGTCATTGTCGCCATCACAGCAGCAGCTGCAAAGGCTTTCAGATGCAGTTTCATTAGGGTAATCCTCCCGAAAAAAGGTGACCGATGTTATCAAGTCATTGTGACTGTCTCGTTACACCGGGCGTACATTAACGTCTAATTTCGCGGTTCGCAAATAATTTTTCTTTTTTTGATCAAAAATTCATAGTAGTTGTTACATCCGTTCATTGCGAGAAAAAAATTGTGCAAAAAGGTTCTCCCGATTTCTGTCAGCGCAGTCAGAAATTTCTGCATATTTGCCGTCGCGACCCACTATTTATCCACCATTTATAATGAACGCCTTTCGTCTTGTCTGCCTGACATGAATCACTTATGAATCACTTGAATCAGCGCCTGAATCTCTACTTCCGATTGATCCGCCTGCATAAACCCATCGGCATCCTGCTCCTGCTGTGGCCGACATTGATGGCAGTCTGGCTGGCGTCAGACGGACATCCTGACTGGCATATCCTGGCCATCTTTACGGTAGGCACGATCCTGATGCGCTCGGCCGGTTGCGCCATCAACGACTATGCCGACCGCGATTTCGACAAGCACGTCAAACGCACCGTCGACCGTCCGCTGACGGCAGGCAAGATCAAGGCATGGGAAGCACTGATGGTAGCAGGGGTATTGGCGTTGATTTCTTTCCTGCTGATCCTGCCGCTCAACGGACTCACCAAACAATTGTCGGTCGCCGCGCTGATCGTGGCCGGCAGCTATCCTTACTTCAAACGCTTTTTTGCGATTCCGCAGGCCTACCTTGGCATTGCATTCGGGTTCGGCATTCCGATGGGATTCGCGGCGGTGCAGGATACGGTGCCGCTGGCGGCGTGGCTGATGCTGGTCGCCAACATCTTCTGGGCAGTTGCTTACGATACGGAATACGCGATGGTCGATCGCGATGACGACATCAAGCTCGGCATGAAAACATCGGCCATCACCTTCGGCCGTTTTGACGTGCTGGCAGTGATGCTGTGCTATGTCGCCGCGCTGGGGATTTTCTGGGCGGTGGGCTGGCAATACGGTTTGCGCACCTGGTTCAGCCTGGGCATGCTGGTCGCGGCCGGCTGCGCGGTGTATCACTATCGCCTTATCCATGACCGCGACCGCAGCCGTTGCTTTGCTGCATTCATGCACAACAACTGGCTGGGTGCGGCGATGTTCGCCGGTGTGGCGCTGGATTACGCCTTGCGTTAAACCTGTTTGCGATCTGGCTATGAAGCCGTGATCGCAAACAGGTTTAGCAGGTATCAGCCGTGCGGCTTCGGCAGCAGGGGCGTCGGATTGATCGGCTTGCCGTTGCTGCGGATTTCGAAATACAGCTTGACCGTGCTGCTGTCGGTGTCACCCATCTCGGCGATCTGCTGACCGCGATTGACGGTCTGGCCTTCCTTGACCATGATCGATTTGTTGTGGGCATAGACCGACAGCAAAGTCCGGCTGTGGCGGATGATGATCATGTTGCCGTAGCCGCGAATACCGCGCCCTGCATACGTCACTTTGCCGGCTTCGGCAGCCCAGATAGGCTGGCTGCTGGTACCGACGATATCGATGCCCTTCAGATTGCGATCGGTAGTCGGGGTGAGTTTCCCCTGCGCCGGCCACATCCAGTTCAGACGCTCTGCTTCGGCGGCGGAAGGCGCCGGCGCTGCCGGTGCTACAGGAGCGGCTTCTTTTTTTGCCTCAGCGGCTCTGCGCTCGCGGACTGACGCTGCAGCGCCCGGCTCGGCCGGACGCGCAGGACGCGCGCGCGAAATCGGCGCCACCGACGGCGGCGGCCGGATGCGCAAGACCTGGCCGACCTCAATGTCGTCCTTGTCGGAAATTTTGTTCCACGCAGCCAGGTCGTGATAGTTCTGACCGAAGGCGCGGCCGAGACCGATCAGCGTGTCGCCTCTTCTGACTGTATAAAAATCGCCATCCGCTTGCGGGGCGCCTGCGCAGGCTGTCAGCAGCACTGCGAGTAAAACACAACTGTATCGACGCACGTTCAGACTAATCCTTACCAAACTCCTCCCCCAATTCTTTCCCTCTTGCAGCGGCGGCTTTGACGGCCGTAATGATGTGCTGCCTGACCCCATTGTTTTCCATGCTGGTGAGTGCAGCATAGGTGGTGCCGCCCTTCGACGTCACGCGTTCGCGCAACAGCGACAGCGGTTCCGGCGAACGGATCGCCAGTTCGACAGAACCGGCAAACGTCGCCTTCGCCAGCTCGACGCCTTGCTCGGCGGTGAGCCCCAGTTCCAGCGCAGCCTGTTGCATGGCTTCCATGAAATAGAACACATAGGCCGGGCCGCTGCCCGACACCGCCGTCACCGGATCGATCAGGTCTTCGCTGTCGAGCCACACGGTTGCACCTGCGGCGCGCAGGATAGCATCTGCAGCGGCGCGCTGCTCAGCGCTGACGCCTGCCATGGCAGCCATGCCGGTGATGCCTTTGCCGATCAGCGCCGGTGTATTCGGCATGGCGCGCACGATGGCCTGATGGTTGCCAAGCCAGCGCGACAGATCGGCGCTGCGAATGCCGGCAGCAATCGACAGCACCAGTTGTGCGCCGATGAAAGGCTTGAGACTGTCTGCCACCTGGCGCATCTGCTGCGGTTTGACTGCCAGTACGATAACGTCGCATTGCGCCAGCGTATCGCTCACTTGCAGCGCCGTGGTGACGCCGAAGCGCTGGTTGAGTGCTTGCAGCGATTCCGGATTGAGATCGACAACATGAATATTCTTGCCGTCCGTCAGTTTGCCTGCGAGACCGCCGATCAATGCGGTGGCCATATTGCCGCCACCAATGAAACCTATCTTCAACATATATACTTTCCTATCGATAACTGCGGATGGCTCTGTATAAAACTGACTCAGTTAGTCTGACGCTGCCCGAAAATCGCCGTGCCGACGCGCACGATCGTCGCGCCCTCGGCGATGGCCGCGTCCATGTCGGCGGACATGCCCATCGACAGCGTATCGCAGGCAATACCGCCGGCCGTCAATAAAGCCGACAATTCGCGCAAACGCCGAAACGCCGCGCGCTGCTCTTCTTCCACTTCGGTCGGGGCCGGGATCGCCATCAATCCGCGCAAGCGCAGGCCCGGCATCGCGGCGACCGCCTGCGCCACCGGCAGCAACTCGTCGGGCGACAGACCGCTCTTGCTGTCTTCGGCGCTGATGTTGACTTGCAGGCAAATATTCAATGGCGGCAGTTCAGGCGGACGCTGCTCCGACAGGCGGCGCGCGATTTTTTCGCGATCGACCGAATGGACCCAGTCGAAATGTTCTGCAATCTGGCGTGTCTTGTTGCTCTGGATCGGGCCGATGAAGTGCCATGCAACCGTGGCTTCGGGCGCCGCCAGTTTCAACGCGGCCATTTTGTCGAGCGCTTCCTGGACGTAATTTTCCCCGAATGCGGCCTGTCCGGCGCGCACCGCGTCCAATACAGAGGAAACATCAAAAAACTTCGACACCGCCAACAGCTGGATTTCTTGCGGATCGCGGCCGGCGGCTTGCGCAGCGACGGCAATGCGAGAGTTAACAACTTGCAACTGTTTTGCGATTGACGACATAATTCTTTGGTTCAGGGAGGGACAACGCTGTTTTTCTGCAAGAGATTATAAATGGACATTCCCGACCTGCTCGCCTTTTCGGTCAAGAATCACGCTTCCGACCTGCATCTTTCCACCGGTTTGCCACCCATGCTGCGCATACGCGGCGATATACGGCGCATCAATCTGCCCGCATTGCAGGCGCAAGATATCGGCAACATGCTCGACGCCATCATGGATCAGACCCAGGCCGCTGCTTATCGGCGCGACCTGGAATGCGACTTCGCCATCGATATGACCGGACTGGCGCGCTTCCGCATCAACGCCTTCCATCAGGTGCGTGGCCCGGCCGCGGTCATCCGCACCATTCCCCATGCCATCCCAAGCCTGGCGGAACTCGGTGCGCCGCCGGTGCTGAGCGAACTGGCGCTGCGCCGGCAAGGCCTGATCCTGGTCACCGGCCCGACCGGTTCGGGCAAGTCGACCACGCTGGCGGCGATGATCCGGCACATCAATGCGCAACGCCCCGCGCACATCCTGACAATCGAGGATCCCATCGAATTTGTTCACGCGTCTGACAAGAGCCTGATCAACCAGCGTGCTGTGGGCGCACACACGCACTCCTTCGCCAACGCGCTGCGCTCGGCCTTGCGCGAGGATCCCGACGTCATCCTGGTCGGCGAGCTGCGCGATCTCGACACTATCCGCCTGGCGCTGACTGCGGCAGAAACCGGCCATCTGGTGCTGGCTACGCTGCATACATCATCCGCCGCCAAGAGCATCGACCGCATCGTCGATGTATTCCCCGGAGAAGAAAAAGAAATGGTGCGCAGCATGCTGTCGGAGTCGCTGAGCGCAGTCGTCTCGCAAGTCTTGCTGAAAACCCAAACCGGCGACAGCCGCATCGCTGCGCACGAAATCATGCTCGGCACGCCCGCCATCCGCAACCTGATCCGCGAAGGCAAGGTCGCGCAAATGATATCGGTCATGCAGACATCGGCGGGTGCCGGGATGCA
Source organism: Herbaspirillum sp. GW822-FHT03A08 (assembly GCF_058801885.1). Lineage (NCBI taxonomy): Bacteria > Pseudomonadati > Pseudomonadota > Betaproteobacteria > Burkholderiales > Oxalobacteraceae > Herbaspirillum > Herbaspirillum sp. GW822-FHT03A08. The sequence goes on from NZ_JBXANR010000001.1 coordinate 1,094,672, forward strand.
GACGCTGGATCACTGCCTGGCCGAATTGCTGCGCAAGGAGCTGATTGCGCCGGAGACCGCGCGCATGGCTGCCAGAAACCTGGAACAATTCGCCTGAGGCATGCGTGAGATCCATATGCTGCCCATGGGCTATCATGAGCGTCATTATTTCATTTACCGCGAAGAGGACATCATGCCCACCATCTACGACTTCCAGCCAGCCCTGCCCGACAACACACCAGGCGCACTGGACCGGTATCGCGGCAAAGTCGTTCTGATCGTCAACACCGCCAGCAAATGCGGCTTCACGCCGCAGTACCAGGGACTGGAAAAAATCTACCGCGAATTCAAGGATAAAGGCGTTGAGGTCCTCGGCTTCCCCTGCAACCAGTTCGGCGGCCAGGAGCCTGGCACGGCGGAAGAAATCGGCGCATTCTGCGAAAAGAACTATGGCGTCAGCTTTCCGCTCTTCGCCAAGATCGACGTCAACGGCGACAAGGCCGATCCGCTGTTCACGTATATCAAGACAGAAGCCCCGGGCCTGTTGGGCAGCAAGGCGATCAAATGGAATTTCACCAAATTCCTGGTGCGCAAAAACGGCACCGTCTTCAAACGCTACGCACCGGCCACCAAACCGGAAGACATGGTGGCCGATATTGAAAAGTTGCTGGCCGAGTAAATTGACTCAGTGCAGACGGCAGATGCCGTCGCCATACGGCGCGGCGGCGAATTCCGGCAATGATTCCGCGGCCTTCGACAGGGCTGTCAACGCCGGGTAATGGTCCGCCGGCACCACGTCGGCGACCAGTTGCTGACTGAAGAACCAGGCCACCGCCGTGGTCAGCGTAGCCTGATCGATGGTCGCGCTGGTCACCGCACGTGGCCGCTTGGTGAACTCCTCTTCCAGTGCTTTGTACGCTTCCAGCAATTGCCCGGACACGCGTGTCAGCCACGGCTCGTGCAATTTCTCGGCCGGACGCAATTTGTGTTCGTAGACAATCTGCACACTCTTCTCACACGCTGTCATCGCCAGACCGATGATGCGTAAGGCGCGCTGCAACTCTCCCAGATCGGTCGGCAGCAGACTGCGCTTCTTCTGTGGAAATGCTTCGGCATATTGCGTAATCAATATCGAATCCATCAGCACCATGCCATCGTCGCAGATCAGCGACGGCGCCTTCACCAAAGGATTGATTTCACGAAAGCGGTCGAAGGTGCTGAACACCGAAATCGATTGATGCTCGAACGGCAGACCAAGCAATTGCAGGGAAATCGCGGCGCGGCGGACATAAGGGGAATCGAGCATGCCGATAAGTTGCACTGGTGTCTCCTTGGTGGATGGAACGGGAACCGAGATGGTCTCGGGCCGTAAACATACCGCGAAATGAAAAAGGACGCCAAGGCGTCCTTTTCTTATGTCATCACCAACGTCACAACCAACTTCATCATCAGTCAACTACCGTCGTCCCAGCGAACGCCGGGACCCAGTGGCGTCAGCATCTCACTCAACCGTCTACACGACGCTGGGTTCCAACTTTCGTTGGAACGACAGTTCTAAGATTTGGATTAGTTCTTCGACTGGTCCACCAGCTTGTTAGCTTTGATCCACGGCAGGCTGGACGGGAATTCGCAAAGCACCGCTTTGCGCCGTCCTGCCCAGGGCACGCATACTTGCGTGTCCTGTGATGATGCCCACGATCGCGGTTCGGAGTCGTATTAGTTCTTCGACTGGTCCACCAATTTATTGGCCTTGATCCACGGCATCATCGCGCGCAGCTTCTCACCCACGATTTCGATCTGGTGTTCAGCGTTGATACGACGGCGCGA